>CAYMAI010000004.1:0-305393 GCA_964388445.1 uncultured Planctomycetia bacterium | reverse complement strand
TTAAACCGGCATCAGGCTCGCGTAAATAATCACAATCCCAAGCCGCGGGAAAGCGTGTATAAAAGTGTATATTCCCCAAATCCCGAAAGTTTCGAGGGATTAGCGCCGGATCGACCAAAACTCACGACTACTTCCGCTTGCTTTTAAAAAACTCCCAGATTTCCGCGGTTGCATCGAGCGCTTGGGACGGTTCGTCGCCGCCGCGCCATCCCGGCTCGCCGCCGGGCCAAGCGTGAAGGCCGCCGTTGAAAGTGATTGCAGCAACTTCCGCGCCGCCCGCGCCGCGGCCGAACCTTTCGATTACGATTTCGGGATATTCGCCGTGCGCCGGTTTTTCGAACACCGACGCCGTGCCTATTCCCCGGAAAATGCCGCCGCGTGTTTCGATGGCGGGCTTGGGGAAAACGCGGTTCGTTTTCATCCAATACGAAACGCCGGCCGCGACCGACGGATGCGACAATCCGGCGCGGCGGTTCTTCGTCCCTTCGCCGCCGCAAAACGGAACGTATCGGTCGGCGGTGCCGTGAATGAACATCGCGCTGACGGGTTCGAGCGGCTGCATATCCACGGGCGGCATCGCGCCGGCGACGGACGCGACGGCGGCGAATTTCGCGGAAAGCTCGACGCCCAGTCTCATCGCCATCATCCCGCCGTTCGATATTCCCGCGGCGTAAACGCGCGAGCGGTCGATTTTAAACGCTGTTTTCAAGGTTTCCAGAAGTTTCGATATGAACGCAACGTCGTCAACCTCGTTTTCGGCCGCGTAGCCGCAGCAGTAGCCAGCGTTCCACGTCAGCCGGTATTTTTCCGCGCCGGTGCCGTCGGGATAGCAGACGACAATTCCGTTTGCGTCAGCGAAACGCGAAAATTTGGAGACACGCGCCGCGTTCCACGCGTTGCCGCTTGCGCCGTGAAGAACCAAAACGAGCGGCGAAGGAAATTCGGGCGGCGCGCCTTGCGGCAAGCGGAGTCTGTAAGTTCGAGGGCGGCCGCCGGATTCGATTTCGCCCAGCAGATCGCCAGTTCTCTCGTCCCTGCGCGTCACCGGGGACCGCCGCCCTTTTCGCCGCCGGCACGCCCGCATATTTCCGCAAGCCGGAGTGCAAGCTCGTCAGGCGGCAGCGCGAACATCGAAATTGCCGCGAATCCCGCCGCGCCAGCGGCCAGCGCTTCGCCGTAATTTTCCAATGTAATTCCCCCGATTGCCGTAACCGGAATTCTTGCGCAAAGCGCGACTTCCCGCAGTCCATCGAGGCCGATGAAAATCGCATCGGATTTCGTCCCGGTTTCAAAACACGCGCCGCAGCCGATATAGCTGGCGCCGGCGGCTTGAACGAGCGAGGCGCGCTCCGGCGTTCGAGCGCTCGCGCCGATTACGAAATCCGGCCTGCCCGCGCCTTCCGCGGATTCGCGCGCCGCTCGTATTTCCATGTCGCCTGCGCCGAGATGAACACCGTCCGCTCCCGATTCGAGCGCGACGTCGAACCTGTCGTTGATTATCGAAAGCGCGCCATTTTCGCGCGCCGCGCCGATGAACGAACGGGCGGCGGTTTCGAGCTCTTTTCCCGTCGCGTTTTTCATTCTGAGCTGCACGATTTTTGCCCCGCCGCGCGCAGCCGCCGCAACCCATTCCGCGATTATTGCGACGCCGGAAATTTCCCGGTCGAAAATCGGGTAGGCCGGGCAAGCGGACAAAGCGCAGCGAATCAGTTCGACGTGGTTTTCCATAACGATGCAAGGCTGCCGCGCCGCCTCAAAAATCTTTCGACCTGCGCGTAAAGCTCGGTTGTTTTGAGTTCGGACATACGGGGAATGTTCATTGTGTTGTCGAGCAGATAATCCGCAAGCTCCAAGCAGCGCGCGATTTGAAAAATACCCGATTTGTTCCCCTCGCCGAGTTCGGCAATGTAGCGCGCTTCGATTTCGGGCATCGTTACGTGGTCGCCGCTTCGCCGCCTTGCGTACTGCCTTTCGTACACTTCGTAAATGCTCGTTTTGATTCCGACGAGCGAAAAACTGGGGAGCTTGCGGAATTCGTGAACTTGCTGCGGATTCGTGATACCTTCCACCACCCAATGCGCGCCGCCCTCGTCCACCAAGTAGTCGCGCGTTCTAATAGCGAGCACGCTTAGGCCGTATTTCGAAATGAGCTTTTCTTCGAGGAATCGAAGGTTTTCCCTCGTAATCGGCATGTCGCGCTCGATAAGTTCCCGGCGCACCGCGTCTTTGAGAGCGACGTATCTAATCCCGTATTCTTCGAGTATGCGCGCGACCGTAGTTTTTCCCGACGCGGTCACGCCGGTAAGCCCGATGACTTCTTTCGGAAGCCGCTTCTTCGCGCGCCTCTCTTCGTAATTTCCGGTTGTCGAATCTACGCCCGTCGCCACACCGCCAACTGCGAAGTCCGCAAAATATGACTATATCGCAAATCGGCGAAAATCATAGAGCTAGCGCGGGTTCCGCATCGAAATCCAGCATTTCCTTCCGCCAGCCGCCAGGCGAAGTCGAATAAAGCCAAGCGAGATATGCCATCATTTCCGCGTTGTCCACCGCCAGCGCTTTGACCGGAGCTAGAAATTTAACGCCGCGACGCTCCAGTCTTTTTTCTAGCGCGCCGCAAAGCGCGTTATTCGCCGCCACGCCACCGCTTGCGGTCACGAGCCGGGCATCGGGAAGTTCTTTCAAAAAATCGCGCACTTTTATCCAAATGGATTCGATAAGCGCGTCGAGAAGCGCACGGCAAAACAGCGGTTCGATTTCCGCGCCGGCCTTAATGTCTTCGCGCTCCATCAGTCGAAGCGAGGCGGTTTTGAGCCCGCTGTAACTGAAATTCAGATCGCCCGAATCGCGCATCGGCACAGGGAGCGGATTTTTATCGAGCCAGTCCTTCGCATATCTATCCGAAACGTCCACCTGCATCGCGAGCCGCTCGATTGTGGCGCCGCCGGGATAGCTGCGCCCGAGCGCGACCGCGATTTTGTCCAATAGTTCGCCGCCCGCATCGTCGAGCGTCTGGCCGGCGACGTAATAATCGCCCAGCGAATTCGCTTTAACGAGAAGCGTATTCCCGCCGCTTACGACGAGCGCGAGATGCGGAAACGGAATTTCCGCCGCGGGCGTTCCGGTTCGGGCAACCGTGCCGCCGTCATTTTGGGCGGTAATCAAAAACGGGCTAACGATATGACCTTCGAGGTGGTTGAGTCCGATGCACTGCACGCCGAGCCCGAGAGCAAGACCTTGCGCAAAGTTGACGCCGGTAAGCAGACTTCCCGCGAGTCCCGGGCCGCGCGTAACCGCAACGGCAGATATTTTTCCGGTATCGAGTTTTTTTTCAAGCTCGTCCCAAAGCTGAGGAAGCGCGGCGAGGTGCGAGCGCGACGCTATTTCGGGAACGACGCCGCCGTAATTTTTGTGAAGCTCGATTTGCCCGAAAGTGAATCCGGCGATTATCCGGCCGTTTTCGTCAATCGCGGATATCGCGCTGTCGTCGAAACTGGTTTCGATTGCGATTATTATTCCGCTTTTCGATGCGCCGCTCATTCGACGTTCTCCAATAAGCCCGCCGTCAAAGCTCGAACCGGTTTGCCATGGCCATTTCGAGCGTATCGCTGTCGGCGTAGTCCACCTGCCCGCCGCTCGGAAGGCCGCGGGCAAGCCGTGTCGCCTTAACGCCCAGCGGTTTAAGCTCCTCGGCGATATAGCTTGCAGTCACGTCGCCTTCCGCGGACGGGTTTGTCGCGACGATAACCTCGGTTACGCAGTCTTTATCTATGCGGCTGAGCAACTCCGGTATTTTCAAATCGTCGGGCGTAATGCCTTCGATCGGCGAGAGTACGCCGCCGAGAACGTGATAGACGCCGCCGTACACGCCACTTCTCTCAACCGCGACAGCGTCGAGCGGCTTTTCGACGATGCAGATTTTCGTTTTGTCGCGTGCGGGATTGGCGCACACGCCGCAATGCTCGCCCTTTCTCGATAACGCCCCGCAAATATCGCAAAAGCCCACATCGGAGAGCGCGCAGGAAATCGCGTCCGCAAAAACCGGAGCGGAGTTTTTGCCGTCGGTGATTAAGTGCAGCGCGATTCGCTCGGCGCCGCGCGGCCCGACGCCGGGGAGCTTGGCGAGTTCGTGGATGAGTTTTTTCAGCGCGTCCGGTAGCATCGGCTTATCTCAACAAGTCTTTGATGCTCGAAATGTCCATTCCGCCGATTTCCATCCCCGCGCCGAGTTCTTGCATTTTGGATTCGTACACCGCATCGGCCTGGCGCAGCGCGTCCGCCAGCGCGACGAAAACGAGGTCTTCGAGGATTTCGGCCGATTCGGACTTCTGCGCCTCGGGGCTGATTTTCACGCGCCTCACTTCGCGCGCTCCGGACAGCGTGACTTCTACGAACGCGCCGCCGGGCGCGCCAGCCGTGCCAGTCACGCTGGCTTCATTAAGCTCCGCTTCGAGAGCGGCCTTTTTCGATTCCATTTCGGCGAGCGCCTTTTGAGCCTGCGCCATTAGACTTGCAATGTCGAACATAATCCTTCCGCACAATTTGATTGCGGCAAAAAACCGCCGCATTCGAATTGTACTACACCCGGATTTCCGGCGCGCTATCCGGCGAAAAGCGCTTGAATGCCGTGCGAGTGAACGAGCGCCGCTCCGGCATGTCCGGCTCTGGCGAGTGCGGCGAGCCCGGCCGCGTACGCCGCTAGGTATGCGAGGGTGGCGAGAGTGAAAATCCACCTGCGGAAGCCCGGAACGCGCCGCTTGAACGGAGAATATTTGCGCGAATCGCCGCCGGATTCGGGAACTTCGGGAAATGAGGCGCTGCCATGGGCTGGAAGGCTGGCGTAAACGGCAAGCAATGCGTAACCTGCAAACAGCCATATAAACCACGCGCGCGCAGCGTACGCGAGGTTCGCGTGGGCTTCGAGCGCTTCGTCTATTTCGGGCGTGCGGATGACCAGTTGCGCGCCGGTTTCGCCGCTGGAAATCGCGAGGAGAAGCCCGATAGCGCCGATGCCGATAAGCGTTAGCGCTGCGAATGCGAAAGGACGCGTCCACTTTTGAATCGCCAGCGTAAGCAATATGAAAAGCGGCGCGGCGAACAGAATGCCGAGCGGAAGATGCACGACGATTGGATGCGCGGCGTCCCACGGCTGAACGGGCGGAAGTTCGAACAATTGCTTTCCCTTTGTCCGCGCCGCGGAACTATGAAACCTTGACGTATTTTTCGCCCAGCGTATAGCAGATTACGCATTTGACGAAGTCGATTTTGCCCACGATTTGCGAGCACGTCGGACAGACGTAAAAGTTTCTCGGATTGCCTTTCCATTGGGAAAGGTCCTTCTTCGCGTCCGCGAAAAACTTAAGCGTAGCGTCGTCGCCGCTGCGGGAGTAGTTGAACGCCCGCATCGCGTCAGTATTGCGCTCGTCCTTCGCCTTTTTCAGAAACGACGGATAAATATCGTCGCGCCCTTCGGACAAAAGCGAAATCGCCGCTGCAACGTTGTCCTGCGTGGACTTTACTGCGGCCGCTTCCCCCGCCGGCTTCGGAGCGCCGCCGGATTTTTTGAGCGCGTCGGCAAGGTTGCCCGCTTGAACTTCCTTGGACTTCGCCGCCGCCCGAAACAGACTTGCAAGCTTGCCGTAGCCTTCGGCATCGGCTTTTCTCGCGTACGCGCCGAGCGTGGCCGCGGCCGTTTTCTCGCGCGAGTGCGCCGTTTGAAGATTGTCCGTGGTAGCGGTTTCCGCCGCGTGCGCTATGCCGGATGCCGGCAGATTATAAGGATAAAGCCCAAGTGCACGCGCAACGGAATCTACGACCACGCCGAGCGAAAGGGTTATAAACCACCTTCGCGACTTTGCGGTGTCCATCGAAAAAACCTCCGGAAATATTAATGTATGAATGAATCACACTAAATCATACCCGTCCGGTAGGGCTTTTTGGTGAAAACGCTGGAAGACCGTTTCGATGTTGGCTTTAGAATGGCGGTTCAACATTGTTTTAACAATCGTAAAAATAGGTTAAAACAATGCCCGCGGCGATTCGGTATTCCTTCGCAATGCACAGCTAGCTGCGCAGGAAAGTAAATTTCCTTATGGAGAGCGTTATGTATCGCATTTTTGCTCTTGCAATTTTTGGCGCAGCGGCCTTGCTGGTTGCGTCATGCGGTAGCACGGCGGGAACGGACCGCGTTCCGTCGGCACGGGGGATTATCGTTGCCAAGCCCGGCACGAGTGCAGGCCGCGCAGGCGCGCCTTGCACGATTTATTTTTACGATGCGGGGTCGAGTTCCAGCAACGGGCCGATAGTTAAGTACGAGTGGAATTTCGGGGACGGCTGGGAAGATGCCACCGCAACGGAAGGCCTTGCCGCTCATAAATTCTTCGAGCCTGGCACGGTCAACGCCCATTTGCGGGTTACTGATTCGACCGGCAAAAAAGCTTCCGCCAAAGTGAAACTTACTTTGGAAAGCGGATTCGATGCCGAGCCGGTAACCATCGTGTGGGGGGCGGATGAAAGCGACGAGACGGGCGTTGGGCCGGACGGCAAAGAACTCAGGTATCACAAATGGCGCTGGCGCTGTCTGGCGTACGACCCAGAAGATCCCAGGTACGGCGCAAGCCACACGCTATTGATTTCTCCCGGCGACCCGGATTTCGACCTCCTTTGCGTATTCAGCGAGGGCTCCGATAAAGACTTCGTTTTGGGCGATTTGGACGGCGACGGTCTCGACGACGATGCGAGCGTCAAGCGGACGTTCGTTTTGCCGCATGTTCTTGAGGTATCGGGGCGCTGCATCGGCCGCGCCAAGCAGGACGTGTACGTCTGGAAAGTCAAATCGACCGATACGTTCGGAAAAACGAAGGAATTAAAGGGACACGTTACTTTGATTAAGTAACTTTCACTTGCGAACAAATTCCTGCCGGTGCGGCTTTCGCGAGACTGCGAACGCTGCCATAAATCACCGGCAGTGCCGTTTCCTAGGGCGAAAGCCGCTGGCATTCAAAGGCGGCGCTCGCCCTTTTTTTGCAATTTTGCCCGAATCTCGAAATCGCGCTTGACATATATACGAATGTATAGTAGTATAACTTCGTGCGCATTTATGGCGCATCGAGGTGAGCCTTATGGGCGCATTCAGGTATTTCGATTCGAGAAACGGCGAAGTTATGCGCAGCGCGAAAGTTGCCGCAAGCGGCGGCGATGCAGGCCGGTTGAAACTCGTTGACGATTCCGGCAAGGCGGACGGCGGCATTTGTCATAAGGAGCTTTCGCCAGCATGGCTGAACAGACCGGGGCGGCGCATTTTGCTTTGCGATATGGACACGTTTTTCGTGTCGGTCGAGCGGTTGTTCGACCGGTCGCTTATCGGCAAGCCGGTAATCGTCGGCGGGCCGAAGGGCGGGAGAGGCATCGTCGCGGCGTGCAGTTACGAAGCGCGCGAGTTCGGAGTGAGGAGCGGGATGTCGCTGTGGCAGGCGGGCAAGCTTTGTCCGCACGGGGAATACGTTCACGGGCGCGGGCATGATTATTCGGAATTCAGCGAAAGGGTGCGCGGAATTCTTGAGGAAAATTTGCCGAGCGTAAAAGCCGCAAGCATCGACGAATTTTACTGCGACGTGACCGGAATGGAGCGCGTCTGGCCGTCGCTTTACGAACTCGGCCATTTTTTAAAGCGCGAGGTTTATGTAAAAACGGGACTTCCGATGACAATCGGCGGCGGGCGAAACCGCATAGTCGCCAAAATCGCCAGCGGCATCGGCAAACCCAACGGGCTTTTCATCGTGCCCGAAGGGCGGGAGAAAACTTTTCTCGGGCCGCTGCCCGTGCGCAAACTGCCTGGCGTCGGGCCGAAAACTGCGGAGTATTTCAAAAAGCTGGGCATTGAAACCATCGGCGACATAGCGGAAAAATCGCCGGGCGAGCTTAGGGCGCGGCTCGGCAAATGGGGGAAGTACATTTGGGAGAAGGCGAACGGCCGGGAGGCGGCGATATACATCCAGCGGGATATTCCGCGCTCTATCGGCCACGAAAGCACGTTTCGGGCGGATATTTCGGACGCGGCGAAAATCGCCGGGATTATGCGGAGGCTTCTTGAAAAAGCTATGTTCAGGCTTAGGCGCGAAGGGCTGAAATGCAGGATGATTACGGTTAAGCTCAGGTATCACGACTTCGACACGCACACCGCGCAGACCGGCATTCCGGCAACCGACGTGGATAGGGTGGCCTGGCCGTTCGCGCTGATGCTTTTGGGCAGGCTCGGAACAAGGCGCGCGGCGGTGCGGCTTGTGGGAGTGCGGCTTAGCGAACTTATTCCCGCCGAAGGCCAACTCGAAATGTTCGAGCCGGATATTTCGTTTTGCAGGGATTCGGTGAACGTAATATCGGGCGGCGGTGAAAACATTCGGGCTGCGATTGCCGAGAAATATACCGCTGGCGAATTAGAGAGCGCCGGAAGAAGGTTCGGAATAGATTCCGCCGCGCTCGACGTGGCGAAAGAAGGTGCGATGCACGCCACGGTGGACGCAATCCGAAACCGGTTCGGGTACGACGCGATAAAAAACCCAACGAAGCTTTTGCACCTTTACAAGGACGAAGACCCGCAGAAAGTTGGGGCGCTAAAAAGGTAAAGCACGCGTTATTGTTTCCCAATGGGGCTTTTCAAACACGCTTCGCAGGTGGGCGGTTATACTCGAATTGCCGTGCATGCAGGCAGGATGCCTGCGCTACGAAATTCGGCGCGGCGGAGGCTCGATTTTGGGAAACGAAAGCTGGGAAACGAAGATTACGGACGTGAAGCCGGGCGAAATCCGGCTGCGCGGATACCGTATAGACGAACTGATGGGCGAAGCGACGTTCGCGGACGCGGTTTGGCTGGCGCTTACAGGCGAGCTTCCTGCGGCGGGCGTGAGAAAGCTCGTGGATGCGATTTTGGTAGCGAGCATCGACCACGGGGTGACGCCGCCAAGCGCGCTTGCCGCGATTAACGCGGCTTCGACCGGCGCGCCATTGAACGCCGCGGTGGCGTCGGGCGTTCTTGCAATTAACCGTTGGCACGGCGGGGCGATAGAAGACGCTATGAAACAATTCTACGCCGGCGTTTCGGAAATAGAAAAACACGGATGGAATTTTAACGAGGCGTCGGCTGCGTTTCTGGACGGCGCAAATGAAAAGGGCGGGAAGGTTATGGGGTACGGCCATCGCGTGCATTTAACCGACCCGCGTACGGCAAAGATAATCTCGCTCGCACTCGGCGCAGGGCTGGAAGGGAGATACGTTAATTTCGCGCTCGCGGTGGAGCAGGAACTGGAGCGGCGGAAGGGTAAGAAACTGCCGCTGAACGTGGACGGCGCGATTGCCGCCGCGCTGTGCGAGCTTGGAATTCCCGCCGAACTTGCCAACGCGTTTTTCATCATTTCTCGCGTACCGGGGCTTGTTGCGCATGCGTTCGAAGAAATGAAAACTCAAAAGCCGATGCGGAAAATCGACCAAAGCGCGGCAGTTTATACCGGCGCGCCGCCGCGCAATTTGCCGTAACGGGAGCAAAAGGGAGAACTAAATGAGCGGAAACGAGATAAGCGGTTTGGACGAGATTTTCGGGATTATTCCCGAATTCGAATTGTTCGAGGACGATGATTTGAAAAAGCGGACGGCCGAGTGTTTCGCCGCGGCGATGCGCGAGGGCGGATGGAAACCGGCGGACCTGGCCGAAATGCCGTTCACGCTTTTGATCAAGCCATGTCCGGCGAGTTTTCTTACGCATACGCGTGCGGTGACGCAGACGTCGCTAGCAATTGCGGACACGCTCAGGGAGATGTATCCGAAAGCGCCGGCGATGCACGCGAATTTGGATATTTTGCTATCGGGAGCGATATTGCACGACGCAGGCAAAATGCTGGAGTATGCCCGCACGCCGGGCGGCGAGTGGGTGAAAAGCGAGCAAGGAAAGGCGATGCGCCATCCGGTGACGGGCGCGGCGCTGGCGCGGGAGCACGGACTGCCGCTTGAAGTGCAGCACATTGTCATCGCGCACAGCTGGGAAGGGGATAAGGACAGGCGCGGCGTCGAGGCGATTATCGTGCACCACGCGGACTTCGTGAATTTCGAACCGCTGCATTGATCGAGACTGACAATAGCGCAGCTTATCGGGATTTCGAACGGGAGAAAAAAATGGGAAAAACGCTATCGGAAAAAATACTTTCGGCGAAGTCCGGAACGGACGCGAAAGCGGGCCAAATAGTGGTGGCGAAACCGGACCTCTGTTTAAGCCACGATAACAGCGCGGCGATAGCAAAGCATTTCGCAAAGCTGGGCGTGGCGCGCGTCAAGCATCCGGAGCGGATAGTTATCGTCCTTGACCACTGCGTGCCGGCGGCCGATTTCAAACACGCTACGAATCACAAAGAAATCCGGCAATTCGTTCGCGAACAGGGCATCGAAAATTTTCACGACATAACCGACGGAGTGTGCCACCAGGTTATGGCGGAATTCGGCTATGTGCGGCCGGGGATGCTTGTCGCCGGCAGCGACTCGCACACGACGAGCCACGGCGCGCTCGGCGCGTTCGCCGCGGGCATCGGGCGCACCGAGGCGGCGGTGGTTTGGGGCACGGGCGAAATCTGGCTGCGCGTGCCGGAAACGTTGCGGGTGAATTTGACCGGCGAACTTCCGGCGGGCGTAACCGGCAAAGACCTGATACTAACGCTTATCGGGCGGCAAGGCGCGGACGGAGCGGATTACATGGCGGTGGAATTCGCGGGCCAAGGCGCGCTGGGTCTCGATATGGACGACAGACTGACCCTATGCAATATGACCGCCGAGATGGGTGCGAAGAACGGTTATTTCGAAGCGGACGCGCATACGGCGGATTATTTGAGAATCGCAGGCATCCTGGAGAATAGTTACGAAAATGTTACATCGGACAAAGACGCGAAATACGCAAGCGAAATCGAGGAGGATTTAAGCGCGCTCGTGCCTGTGATTGCCAAACCGCACAAGGTGGAAAACGTCGTTCCGGCGGCGGAGCTTGCGGGGATGAAAATCGACCAAGTGGTTATCGGCACTTGCACGAACGGGCGGCTGTCCGATTTGCGGCAGGCGGCGGACGCGCTGGAGGGGAAAAAGGTTGCGAAGTCGGTGCGGCTACTCGTTTTTCCCGCGTCGCGGCGGGTGTTTCAGGCGGCGCTGGGCGAGGGAGTGATACAGCGGCTTTCGAGCGCGGGCGCGGTGATAATGAACCCCGGATGCGGCCCGTGCCTCGGCGCACACGAGGGGGCGCTTGCGCCGGGCGAAGTTTGCCTTTCCACGTCGAACCGCAATTTCAAAGGCCGGATGGGCACGCCGGAAAGCGAAATATATCTATGCAGCCCGATAACCGCCGCTAAAAGCGCCGCCGCGGGGGAGGTTGTTATTTGAATTCGGAAAATATTCGATTCACACTACACGCCAGAATCAGGATGTCCGAGCGCAATATTTCACACCAGCAGGTTTCTGAGGTATTGCGTGAGCCGGACGAACTCGTTCAAGAAGAAAACGCAATCTGGCTTGCAAGCAAATTTTTTGCGGATAGGAAATTAGTGGCGATTTTCCGGAAATTAAATGGAATAAAGCTCGTTGTAACGGTATACTGGTTTGGTGGCATTTATGAAGATAACTCTTGATCGGGAAGCCGACGCTCTGTACGTTTATCTGAAAGACGGCGAAGTCGCGCGCTCGGTCGCGTCGGGCAAAAACGTCGTCATAGACGAGGATGCAAACGGAGAGATTATCGGCGTCGAGATTTTGAACCTGTCGAAAAATTTGGGTGAATCGGGTACGGCAGGCATCTCGCTTGAAATTACCGAAGCCGCTTTGAAGCGATAGTGGCTTAATTTACGTATTGCGAGAAATCCGCCGCTTGGTCTCCCATCGGTATTTCTTCAAATAGCAACTCGATATAAATCCGTAATCCAAGACGCGGATGAACTGCCTGGGCGCGATGCCTACCTATACAGCCCGATAACCGCAGCGAAAAGCGACGCCGCAGGTGAGGTTGTTTTTAATTCTCTTAATTGCATTTATAAAGATACGCTAAATGTGATACAAGGATAACTTGATACTAATATTATGCTTAAAATAAGGATTATTTTGATAAATAGCTTGACAAAATCACAATATCCTGATAATATTTAGATACCTTATATTATTCGGAGGTGGCTATGCCATTTAAACGAAGCATTCCTTGGTGGGGCGTATCTGGAGAAAACTACGAATTTGCGGATTTCGGTCCCAATCACGCATTTTCGCCATTTGCCCCATCGCTTCCTTGTGTCTACATTTATTGCAGGTTAGAAGAAAAGGTTTTCCAAGAGCCTAATTGGAAAGCTATTTACATAGGTGAAACGGAAGACCTTAAACAAAGGCAACTTGCTGGGCACGAAAAGGAAAGCTGTATCAAGCAAAACGGCTTTACACATTTACATATTTTGCAGTGCAGTTCGGGAGAAAAGAGGAAGGAAATTGAATCCGATTTGATTCTGAAGCACAATCCGGTCTGCAATATTAAAGGAAAAAAACCTATATTTGGCGAACCCAAATCTGCGAAAAAGGTATTTCATTTCGAATAATCCCCTACCCCGCGTCTTCGTCCAGAATCATCGCGGTTTCGTCTTCAGTAGGGATGGGGACGGCGAGCGGGTTCATCATTCTGACCTGTTCGACGTCGAGGTGGATTTGGTCGCGCAGCGCATCCAGCGTGGCGAAGCGCTTTTCGTGGCGCAGCCGCCTTACGAATTCGATTTCAATCGGCCGCCCGTAAAGGTCGCCCGTGAAATCCAAGAGGTGCGCTTCGATCAGCATTCGGTCGGGCGGCTCTGCCTCGTACACGGGCTTCACGCGCGCCGGCATTATGTTTATCGCGGCATTTAGCGGCGGGCTTGCGGACGCGTGCCGAAGTTCGAAAAACGCCGAGTCAGGCGGAAGCGGCGTCCGGCTTTTTTCCGGGGATAATCCAGCGGCCGGATTTTTTATGCGCACCAGCCCGGCATAAACACCGGGCGGAGGCGAAAGCTTGCCTTCCGGCAAAAGCACGTTTGCGGTTGGGCATGCGAGCGCCGCGGCGCCGAGGTGTTCGCCTTCCACGACGACGGCTTCGATAGAGTGAAACCTGCCGAGCAGCGCGCTCGCAGCGCGAAGCTGCGCCTCGCGAATCATTCGGCGAACAAGACTGGAACTCGCCGTCCATCTGCCGAACTTGCGGCGGCCTACGCGAGAAAACCCGATACCGACGGAAGATGCGAGGTCGCGGAATTCGTCGTCCTTCTTGAGCATGTCGCTGCCGATTTTGTGGTCGTATCCGACCAAAAGGCCTTTTACGTCGAAGTGGGCGTTCACGAAATCGAGAAACTCCCGCGCTTTCATCGGCGCGAACCTTTCGCCGAATTCCAGAGTTAGAACGATTTCCACGCCGGCGCAGCCGAGAAGTTCCGCGCGCTCGCGCGTAAGCGTGATAAGCGAGCGGGGAAGCGCCGGGTTGAAGAAAATCGCCGGCGGATGGTCGAACATAACCACCATCGGCTGCGCGAGCTCGCGCTGGGCGAGCGCGGCGAGGCCGCGCAGAATGTGCAAGTGGCCGCGATGTACGCCGTCGAACGTGCCGATGGCGATTACGGCGCGCGGTCTTTCGCGCGGAAGGTTGTCCGCGTCGTACAGCCGGAGGTTACGCCAGGGCGACACGGCGGATATTGTAACCCTTTCCGGATTCCAAATTAATAGATGTCGTTTACGCCGAAGGCCGGTCGGTTTCCAGAGCCTGCTCGCTTCGAATGGCGCTGGCTCTGATAAACTTTGCAAGTGGAATTTACGCTTGATTATACCGATGCAACCGGCGCGCGAGCGGGCGAAATCGTCACCGCGAATGCGCGGCTCGAAACGCCGTACTTCCAGCCGGTCGCGACCGCGGGCGCGATCAAAGGGCTGTCGTGGCGGACGATGAAAGCGATCGGCTATCCGCATGTTTTAATGAACACCTATCATTTGGCGCTGCGTCCCGGCGTGGAGCGTATCGAGGCGGCCGGCGGGATGCGCGGTTTCAGCGGCTGGGACGGCGGGATTCTTACGGACAGCGGCGGATATCAGGTGTTCAGCCTCGCCAAAATGCGCAAAATTGAGCCGGGCGGCGTGACGTTCATGAGCCATATTGACGGCAGCACGCATATTTTCACGCCGGAAAGCGTAGTGGAGGCTCAACGGGTTTTCGGAAGCGACGTTATGATGCCGATCGACATTTGTTCGCCGGCGGATTCGGAGCGTGACAAGGCGGCGGCGGATTTGGAGCTAACGCACAAATGGCTTAAAAGGGCGGCGAAATCGTGGGAGAAAACTGCGTCGGATAAGAGCGCGCTTTTCGGAATCGTGCAGGGTGCAATGCACAAAAACCTTAGGGCGAAGTCCGCAAAATTCGCTGCGAAATTGGATTTGCCGGGATACGCGGTAGGCGGATTGTCCGTCGGCGAGGCTGACGATGTTTTCGCGGATATTGCCGAATTTTCGGCGGAGCTTTTGCCCGAAAACAAGCCGAGATATTTGATGGGGGTCGGAACGCCCGCCGATTTGGTGCGTGCTATCTGTTGGGGATACGACATGTTCGACTGCGTGCTTCCCACGCGAATGGCGCGCCATCACGTGGCGTATACGCGTACGGGGCGGCTTGATTTGCGCCGGGCGGTTTATTCCGGCGACGAACGGCCGCTCGACGAAAAGTGCGGATGTCCTGTGTGCAAAGACCACACGAGAGCTTATCTTTGGCATCTGGCGAAGCTTAACGAGATAAACGCGCCGGTGCTTTTGACGCTACACAACCTTTACTATTACCGCGACTTGATGCGCAAGGCGAGGGCGGCGATATTGAAAGGAAAATACGCCGGTTTCGCAGCCTCCGCACTGAAGGAAATGGGCGAGTGGCGGGAAGAACCGGACGCATCCAAATTCGGCGGCCGATAATCCTGCGCCTTGCGGCTATAATAAATGTGCGGCGGAATTCCAATCCGGATTCGCCGCATATCCGGATTATGGACAATGATTCGAAAAACAGGAACGGCGATTCCGAGCCGCTCTTCAGACTCACGGGACTTGCAAGCTGCGCCGGTTGAGCCGGCAAGCTGGGTCAGGCTGACCTGAAGGAAATACTCGGCGGACTCACCATGCCCGATTTTCCGGGTGTGCTCGTGGACGGGCGCACGCTGGACGACGCGGGCGTGATAATGCTCGGAAACGGACAGGCGCTCGTTTTTACGACCGACTTTTTCGCACCGGTCGTGGATAATCCCGCAGATTACGGGCGGATTGCCGCCGCCAATTCGCTGTCGGACGTATATGCGATGGGCGGAAAACCGATTTGCGCGATTAACATACTGGGATTTCCGAAAGGCAAAGTGCCGCCGGAAATCATAGGCGAAATCGTACGTGGCGGACTTGAAAAGTGCATCGAAGCGGGAGCGGCGCTGCTCGGCGGACACAGCATCAGGAATCCCGAGCCGCTGTTCGGACTTGCGGTAGTGGGTCTTGTCGACCCCGGGAAAATACTTAAAAACGCCACCGCTATGCCCGGTTGCGATATTGTTTTGACGAAGCCAATCGGAAGCGGGATTATCACGACGGCGGCGATGCGCGATATGGCCGCGCGGGAAGAGGTTGCGGACGCGGTGATGTGGATGTCGCGGCTGAACGAAAACGCCGCGAAGTGTGCCCTTGCCGCGGACGCGTGCGCAGCGACGGACATAACCGGATACGGGCTTGCCGGGCATTTGTCGGAAATGGCGGACGCAAGCGGAGTGACGATAGAGCTGGACGCGGCGGCGGTGCCGCTGATGAAAGGCGCGAGGCGGCTGCTCGAGGAACGGGCGATTCCCGGAGGGACGACCGCAAATCTGGCGGCGTTTTCGGAAACGGCCGGTTTTCCGGCGGAAATGGGCGAACTCGATAGGTTGCTTCTTTGCGATGCGCAAACTAGCGGCGGGCTGGCGATTTGCGTGCCGCCGGAGAACACGGCAGAGTTGGTGGACAGTCTGCGGGCGGGCGGCGATACGCTCGCGGCGGTAATCGGCAGGACGACCGAACCCGTGGGCAAGCTAATCGTCGTAAAATGACGGGCCGCAGCGGCGGGTGAAATTATGATTTCGTTTAAAACTTTTTTGGTGCTTGCGGTTTCCGGACTGCTGTTTCTTGCGCCCGGATGCGCGAAAGACGCGCTCAAAGGCTCGCCGGAACTTGCGCAAAATATCAAGATTACGGCGGTTTTCAAGGACAAGCTGGAAACCGACGTGTTTTATTTTCTCGTTTTCAACTTTACGAACGCGAACGACCCGCAGGAATCGCTGCGCCCGGAACCGAACGTTAGCGGGCTCGACCGAGGCAAAAACTGGGAGATGTATATCGTCTTTCATCATTACGCCGGGTTCAGCGGTCCGACATGGCAGACGCGGGCGAAGCGTCCCGGAGAAGGCAATTTTTGGGTGGACGAGCTTGCGAATCCGCTCGCCCAGCAGTTCTTTTTCTTGAACGCCAGCGCGGGCGGGAATTCGATTACGGTGGAACTCGATCCGCTTGAACTAGTGGGGCCGAACAACGAAACGCCGTCAAGATTCATATTGGACATAATGACGGCGGACGCCGGAATAGACAAGGAAACCAATCCGGACGACCTGGGCATAGTTTACGACTGGATTGACGAGGTAATCGTGGTGCCGATAGAGGTTGGTACGCGAATCGTCGAACGCGAACTTTTGTACGAAGAAATCGACGACAGCACGATATTTATTCCCGGAAGCGACCTAGTGGATTACACGATTACGGTGAACTGATGTTTAATCGGGGGCGGGCATGGGGTGTTTGAAGAAAATTTTCGGCTGCATCGGTTTTCTCGTGGTCGTCATCGCCGGCGCGGCCGCGCTGATGTATTTTCTGCTAGTTCCGCAACTTACGGGGAGAATCGAGGACGGGCTTAGGAAAAAGCTGGAACTCGGACCGAGCGCGACCGTGAAAATCACCGACACCGGGCTATTGGCGCTTTCGAAAGGGCGCATCGAAAAAGTAAGCGTCCACGCAAGCGAGGCGCGCGTCGAAAGGCTGGTCGTGAACGACTTGAGTTTCGAAGCTACCGGACTTCAATTCGACCTTTTCAAAACGATTCTTATGAACGACCCGGCGATTAGTTCGCTCGGCGAAGGGCGGCTGGAATTTACGGTGAGGGCGACGGCGCTTCAGGCGGCGTGGGAGACCGCAGCCTCGAAAATCGGCATAAGCGATTTGAAGGTATCGCTTATTCCGAAAGACCTCGCGATGAAGCTGGAAGGCGTTTGGACCGTGCCGGCGATTAAGAAGGAGTATCCGTTCGAGGCGACCGGCAAGCTGAATGTAACCGGCGGAAGCCTGCTGTTCTTCGAATTTCCGGACGTGACAATCGGCGATTACAAAATCGGCATCGCTAGCCTGCAGTCCGCGCTGGGTAAAGTTGGGCCGCGAATCAACCTCGGCGATTACAAAGTGAAACTCGAACTCGACGACGTTTCGTTCAGCCAAACCGGATTGACGATCAGGGCGAATGCGTTTGACGCGGGCGGCGGGACGGACGAAGAGGATTAACATCGGGCGATTTCGGCGGGGATGCCGGATTTTTATTACTATATGCCATAGTAGATAAAATTATATGACTCGATTTTAGGTATTCATTTTCGGCCGCCTCGGCCAATTCATTTTTCGGAGCAAGCATGTTCGAAATTTACCCGATTCCCTCGTGGGACAAGATTCATCCGCTTATCGTGCATTTTCCGATTGCGCTTCTTTCGGTTGCGCCGGTTTTTATTTTGTTGTCGTTTTTTGCCGGACGGCTGAAAATGGCGTTCAAACTGGCCGCGCTTACGTTGATGATACTGGGCGCGCTAGGCGTTTTTCTAGCAATGTCGAGCGGAGAAGCGGCGGAGCATGAAATAGAGGACGGACTTGCGCACGAGGCGCACGAAGTTTTGGAAGAGCATGAAGACCTGGCCAAAAACACGCGTAACTTTTTCGTAACATTAACGCTGCTTTATGCGGTCATTTTAATCGGACAAGCGGCTTCGAAGAAAGAAATGAAGCTAGCGGCGTCTGTTCCGGTTTATATTTTGTTTCTCGCGGCATACGGGGCTGGGATTCTGGTTCTGCAAAACACCGGTCATCACGGCGCGCAACTTGTTCACGACCACGGAGCGCACAATCCGATTTCGCCGGGAATCGTGGTTACGCCGCACGAGCACGGCGCGGAAGGCGGGCAGGGACACGGCGATGACCATGGCGTAGGTCATTCGATGCATTCAGACGGCGGCGATGCGCACGAGGATGCGGATTCGCATACGGAAGATGCAGGCGGCCACGACGATCACTCCGGACATGACCATTAGATGCTTCAGAGCGATGGCTTGTGAAGACACGCCCAAAATCGCCCCGGCGATTCGAAATTCCGGAAATGCAACTCCGCCTCTCAAGGTATAATAGCTTGCCGCTTCGGTAAATTTGGAGGTTCTCATGGACCAGGGTTTGCTTGTCAACGCCAGCTGGGTGACGTACTTGTTCTCCACGCTGACGTACTCGATAAATACGGGGTTTATTAAGCACGAGAAGGCGCAGAAGGCCATTGGCGCAATCGCGTATTCGCTGCTCGTGCTCGGATTCGCGTTTCATACGTGTTTTCAGATACTGCGCTCGGTGGATTACTATCACCAATACCACGCGTTCAGCATTCCATCGGCCAGCCTGTTCGAGGCGCTCAACTTTTTCGCCTGGTGGGTTGCGCTGATTTATATAATCACCGAGCCTTTGGCCCGCACCCGGCTTTTCGGCGCTTTCGTCGTGGCGATTCCACTCGTGGCAATCGTCTATTCGATGATGGACCCCGACGTTGCGCAAGGGCTTCACGCGCCTCGCCAGCTTGTCGCTGCTCTAAAGAGCCCTTGGCTGAATATTCACGTAACCGCGATGTTCATAAGCTATGCGGCGTTCATGCTTAGCGCGGCATTCGCGATTTACTTTCTGCTTCGCTATAAATTCGGCTGGGGTTTCAAGAACATCGATACGCGGTTCAGCCTGGAGGATATCGATACGCTGATATACCGGTTCATCGTTTACGGCTATCCGTTCCTGACGTTCGGCGTCGCAGCCGGAGCGGTATGGGCGGACCAGGCGTGGGGCGTGTATTGGGCGTGGGATCCCAAAGAAACTTGGGCGCTTATAACATGGCTCATTTATACCGCGTTTCTGCACACGCGGCTTACGTGGGGCTGGAAAGGAAGCCGCACGGCGATGTTCGCGGTCGTGGGATTCTTGAGCGTACTAATCACATTCCTCGGCGTCAACTGGCTCGTGGCGTATTTCAAGATAGACAGCGTTCACGCCTATATCTAAAGGGAATGGGCGTGCTTGAGCATAAATATCAAACGAAAGGTTCGCGACTTTTCACGCGATTTTTCACGAGCAATGCCCATTGAATTGATATAATTTCGACCGTGACAAACGAACAAAAAAAACAGGGAATCGACCGCGCCGGACTGCTTCATCCGGAGGACGAGCAATCGAATATCTATCAATCCCAGGCTATCAGCGACTTGCCTGAGCGCAACCTCGCGCCCGCAAGTATGGTGGGAATCGGCCGGTGGTTTTACTTTCATTTGACCAATCTTCCCACCGCGGTTCTGGTGCTATCGCTCATAGCCGGATTGTCCATCATCGGCACCGTGGTGCCGCAGCGCGAGCCGTTCGACAATTACGTCGCCCAGTACGGGCTTACGAAAGCTAGACTGCTGCACAGATTCGGATTCGTGGACATTTACCACACGATTTACTTCAATCTGCTACTTCTCTGGATTGGCGTAAGCGCCGTCTGGTGCAGCTATTTGAGGTTTTTGCGGACGTGGAAACTGCAGTTCCAGCCGCGCATTCGCATTCGCGCGGCCACGATAGAGAAGATGAAGCACCACCGCATCGAAAAATCGAAGAATCCCGAAACCGATGCGGAGACGCTGTTCGACAAGCTCAAGGCTAAAGGATTTCGTACCTACCGGCTCGAAAGCGGCCAGGACACCGGAATTTCGCTTTACGCGGCGCGCGGTATGCGCAGAATGTGGGCGCTCGTGATATTGCACTTCGGAATTATCACGATACTCGGCGGCGCGCTGATCGGTCTTATTTTCGGCTCGAACGGAATCGTGCGGCTCGAAGACGGCGAAAAGAAACTATTGACGATTCACCCGAGCGAGCCCGATTTCGCGGTATCGCAGGGAATTAACGGAGCGCCTCCTCGGGGCGGCACGCGGAGGGAAATCACCGGCGACGGGAAGGGCGTACTGCTCAAATGGCTTACCAAAAAGGTGCCCGCGCTGACTTTCGAGCTTGAACTCGACCAATTCGAAATCACATACGACAAGCTGATTAAGCCATTTCCGATGCCGAACGCGCCTCAGCTGTTCAAGGACTTCGAAAGCTATATCGTCCACCAGTTCACGAGCCACTTTACGATTTCGCGCAAAGGCAAAACGCGCGAAAAAGTAATAAGCGTCAATTATCCTCTTCATCTAGACAAGGCGGTTTTCTATCAATCGGCATATAACCGCAGCATCGATATAACCGCGGAGATGCCAAGCGGCGACAAGTTCAGCACGCGAGTCGATATGAACGTGCCTTTCGAGGTTACGCCGAACGGTTTTCGCGCCGTGCCGCCAGGAACCGTCGCCGTGTCGCCATTCGTGATGATTATCGACGAAATCAAGGGCGGGCCGCTTTACGAAGGAGGAAAAATCGCGAGCGAAATTCCTTCGATGGCCCGCGTGAGAATTCTAAACCAGCAGGGCTCGACGGTCGGGCTCGATGTAGTTTCAAGCATTCAGCCGCTCCAGCTTCCCGGCATGAAGCTGGGCATCGGCGAAAATATATACAGCGCAAGCATTTTTCAATACAAGCGCGACCCGGGGCTTCCGCTTATTTACATCGGATTTCTGATGGTGATTCTGGGCGTTCTCGGCACGCTTTATTGGCGGTTTCAGCAAGTGTACGCAAGAATCGAGGACGGCAAGCTGCATTTCGCGCTTCGCTCGACCGGTCTCGTGGACGACGCCGAAAAATTTATGACCGACGTTTTCGGAAAAACGAGCTGAGCAAGCCAAGTTAATTGCCAATCACGCCTTGTGCGCAGCGTATTAATTCCGCTTTCAGGCGATAATTAAGCCGCTTCGGGCGCGGTTGCGCTTTCGAAGAGGAGAACGAGTATGCACGAAATCGCTTTAGTAATAACCACCGTAGCCGATAATGAAAACGGGCGGTCGCTCGTTAAAAACCTGCTCGATAGGAAGATAATCGCGTGCGGCCACGTAATGCCCAGCGGCAATTCGCTGTATAACTGGAACGGCAAGCTATGCGACGAAGAGGAATGTACGGTCGTTTTGAAAACGAGCGTTTGGCTCGGACAGATGATACGCCAAGAGGTGCAGAAACTGCACAAATACGAAATCCCCGAAGTGCTTCTGATGAAGGCGGAATCCACGCCGGAATATGCCGCGTGGGTGGAAAGCGAAGTAAGCAAAAACTGACGGAGTTTTTCGCGGCGATTATTTTCGCGATTACGGCATCGACATTCCTTTGCGGATTTGCACCGGACGGCGGGCGCAGGCATCCGCTCGTGGAATTGCCGGAAAGCATTTCCCCGCAAGTCATGCTGGAGCTAAAAAACGGCGTTTCCGGCCTCCTTCCTTCGGAATCCGCACTTTACGAAACCGGCGAATCTGAAATAGAGTTTTCGCTGCGTACATTCGGCAGGCCTTCCAGCGACAGCGCGAAAAAGAACGCGGATGCCGTTGAGCATGCTGTTTTCGCCGCCGATTTAGGCAGAGCGGTGGCTTGCCGCAGCGGCGGGCGGATTTCGATGGAATTGACTGCCGTGTATCGCAAAAACGGCGGGATTCTCGCGGCAGATTACCGGGAAAGAACCGGCGAGCTAAAAATGCTTCATTCGATTTACCAAGGGAAGGGGGCTGGTAAGGATTCTACTTACTGGTCGGGTACGCTCGGCGCGCCGGAAAAGCGCGGAGGAAAAGTTGCCGCCGAATTCGCCGAGTACGCTTCGGGAAATCTTTCGAGCAGCGGGGACGGGCAGGTTCGCGGCTCTATTATAGCAATTTTGCCGGACGGAAAGGGCGGCGGCGCGTTAATGATAAGGCTCGATTATGCGGCAAAGCGCGATCAGCATATCGGCGCGTTGGCGCGGTTCGTATTCGCGAGCGCGCTCGGCGCCGCGGGATATTCCGCGGACGGCTTAAAGGCGGAGTACCTGCAACTGGAGACCGCGCAGAGCCTGAAAATAACCGCGGAAACGAATGCCGGCGCGGAATCGGCAAACGGCTCGGATGCCGGCGGAATGGAAGCGGAGGGCGATGCGCCGGCCGGCGCGGAGGAAGTAGAGGAATCGGAAACCGCTTCCGGATAAGAACAATCGAATGGCCGGAGTTATCCCCGTGATATATTCGATTGCGCGCCCGCATATATTCGGAATGAGCGGACGCATAGAGGCAAATGGCTGACAACCGCGGCGACGTTTATCTTGCGCTTCTTTGGCATATGCACCAGCCGCTGTATAAATCCGCGGCGACTGGCGACTATCTGCTTCCCTGGGTGCGGCTTCACGCGGCGAAAGGATATTTGGACGTAGCGGCGAAAGCGCTGGAATTTCCTGAAGTGGGGCAGACGATTAACGTCGTGCCGTCGCTCGTTTTGCAAATCCGGGACTATCTCGAAGGCGGAGTTACGGACAGGTTCAAGGTTCTCACGCTGAAACCAGCATCCGAACTCACGCCGGACGACCGGCGGTTCATCCTGCGATATTTTTTCAGTATCAATTGGCAGAATTGCATCGAGCCGATTCCGCGATATTGGGAGCTTTTGCGCAAGCGGGGCACGACGATAGCGCATATGGACGTCGATTACGCGCTGTCGAGATTCACCGACTCCGATTTCCGCGACCTGCAGACTCTGTTTAACCTCGCTTGGCTTGGGTTCACGGCGCGAAAAGAACCGCTTGCGGTGAAACTTTTCGAAAAAGGGCGAGATTTCAGCGAAGAAGACAAAGCCGCTTTGATGGATTTTCAGGAAATTTGCTTGCGGCGCGTACTCGATTCGTGGAAAGCACTGGCTCGAAACAGCAAGGTGGAGTTCACGACTACGCCGTTTTATCATCCGATTCTGCCTCTCGTGGCAAACACGGAAAACGCATCGTTCACCGCGTCCAAGGAAGCGGTAGAGAAAATCGGTTTCAAATGGCCGATCGACGCGAGGGAGCAGATTAGGCGCGGGCTTTCGTTTATCGCCGCGGAACTCGGCGTACATCCCGCGGGAATGTGGCCGAGCGAAGGCAGCGTCAGCGAGGACGTTGCCGAAATATTCGCGTCCGAGGGAATCGCCTTTATAGCGACCGACAGAGGGATACTCGGACAAAGCAAAGTTAAAGAGGACGGCTTGCCCGTAACGCATCTCGAACCGTACAGGGTGAATACGGCGTCCGGAGAGCTTGCGATTTTCTTTCGGGATACGAAGCTTGCCGACGCAATCGGATTCGAATATCACAAAGGCGGACTCGACCGGGCGGCGGACGATTTTATTGAAGGCGTGAAAGCGGCTGCCGAAGCTGCGCGTGCCGGAATGCCGCCGCTCGTCAGCGTGATTCTGGACGGCGAAAATCCGTGGGAATATTACAAAGACGGCGGCGAGACTTTTCTCACACGGCTTTTCGAAACGCTCGCGGCGGGGAACGGAGGCGTGCGTGCGGTCACTTTTTCGGAGCATTTGGGCAAGTTCGGCGCCGTGCGCGAAATAGAGAAACTTCATCCGGGAAGCTGGATACATCACAGCTTCGGGATTTGGATTGGCGACGGGGAAAAGGACCGCGCGTGGGAGCTTTTGTCCCGCACGCGAAGTTTCGCGGAAAAATATCTTGAAAACGCGGACGCGGAAACCGCCCGCCTGGTGATGGAACATATTTACGCGGCTGAAGGAAGCGACTGGTTCTGGTGGTACGGCGATCCGTTCAACACCGATTTCGACCCGGTTTTCGATTTGCTTTTCCGCCAGCACCTGATACGCGTGTACGAATTGCTGGAACAGCCCGTGCCCGGCGAACTTCGCCAGCCGAACGCGAGCAAAGCGCGGTTTTCGCCAGACAAGCATCCGGTTGACGTGGTATCGCCGGTAATCGACGGCAGAGCGACGACGTATTACGAATGGGTCGATGCAGGTCTTTACACGCCGAAAATCGCCGGCACGGTTATGGCTCGCGACGAAGCGCCGCTGATTGGCGAGGTGAGGTGGGGGTACGACGGCAGGCGGATGTTCTTGCGCGTTGATTTCGGCGGGCATGAATTGTTGAATTGCGGTTGTTTTCTGATCATCCGGTTCTATCATCCATCCGAACACGTGGTTTCGATTCCGCTCGAAACAACCGCCAGGTGCGGTTCGCTGTTCAAATTCGCGAGCGAGTTTTTGTATTCGTACGAACGGCTAGAAACGGCGGCGGTTTGCGAGGTGGCGGAAATCGGGCTCGAATTCGCCGCGCTCGGCATCGGCGAGGCGGACTTCGTGAATTTCGCGCTATACGTGGTGAAGGACGGCGAGCAAATCGAAAGATGCCCGTTCGACGGCACGATTAGCTTCTCCGCCCCGCCGCGGAACTATCGGGCGATGATGTGGAAGGTGTAGATTCGTGAAGAATATAAGCTGGAAAAATTATGAGACTTAGGCAAAGTATTTTTGTTGACGCAGGGAATATGTTTTATGCTCAAAGGCGATGCGGTTGGCATATCGACTGGGGCAAAGCCAAGCGACACCTTATGAGCAATTGCATAGACGCAGGATGCTATTACTTTACAGCCATTCCGCCAGCTGGTAACCAGCAATCCAGGACCAAGTATTTTGGCTTCCGAGCTTATTTGATTGGGTGCGGTTATACTGTGATAGACAAGGAGACAAGAACCATCAGGAGTTTTCAGTCCGAGTCAGGGGCAGTAACAAAGGGTAATTTGGATGTTGAAATGGCCTTCCGAATCGCAATTACAATCGAGAATTTTGATAAATGCTTCATTTTTAGCGGGGATGCGGATTTTGTCAGCGTAGTACAGCACTTAAGAAATATCGGAAAGGAAGTTGTTTGCATTGCGGAAAGAGCTACAACCGGGCTCGATATGATTAATTTTTCAAGTAGTTTTGTAGACCTGAATGAGCTGCGAGAATTTATGGAAAAGTCGCAATAAAAAGGGGAGGCTTGCGCCTCCCTTTCCCCTAACAGCGCAGGGGATTTGAACAACGGGCTCTTCACAACCTATGAGCCGTTAAACACGTGGAAATTTTACCCGAAATCGGCAAAATAGTCAACGGCGAGATTACAGACCGTCGCAAATGTCGAGTAGGTGGCGGGCGAAGCGCTCCGCACTGAATTTTTCGCGTAGCTTTTCGGTGTCGATTTCCGTTTTGAGACGTTCGTTTTGGTTTACGAGAGCGTCTAGTCCGAGAATTACATCCGCGGCGTTCGCAGGGTCGCATTCGATTGCGCCGCGTCCCGCGTCCGGAATTTCGCTCATAGCCGAGTTCCGCGATATAAGCACCGGACAACCGCAGGCGAGCGCTTCGAGTACCGGATAGCCGAAGCCTTCGCCGCTCGAAATGAGCGCCAGACCGAGCGCGTTTTCGTAACACCATTTAAGTTCCGGCTCGGAAATATAGCCAAGGTCGAGTATCCCGCAAGCTTCGGAACCCCCGTTCCCGCCGCCGCCGATTAACGACAACACGCCGGAAAATCCGCTTTGAGCGCGCCATTCGGCGAAGCACTGGGCGAGCATTTTGAGGTTTTTGCGTGACGAACCGCTGCCCACGTACATTATAAATTCGGGCGGTTTGCCTACTTTCTCTGCGAGCTTCGCAAGCGCGGCGGGGGTGCGCTTGTCCTCGATATTCGCACCGTCTTTTTCGGCGAGAGGCGCGAGCGCGGGATGCACGACGACGGCCTTCGATGAAAAAGCGGGAAATTTTTCGCAAATGGCGTTTGCCGTGGCGTGGCTATCGGCCAAAATTACGTCGGACTGCGCTAGCGCACGGGGCATAAAAGTGCGATAAAGCATCCGTGCCTTTGGCGAAATACTTTCCGGATGGGTGTAAATCAAAAGGTCGTGAACGGTAACGAGCTTGCGCTTGACGGGCAATAGCTGGGGAAGTGTGTAATCGGGCGAAAAGTATGCCCGCGGTTTATATTTCGAAAGCGCGGCCGGAATGTCCAATTGTTCCAAAAGGAGCCGGCTGATGTCCGGGCTTTGTGCATTTACCTGCACGATGCCGTCGAGTAGGCCGGCAGAGGCGAAGGACGCCTTTCGCGAATATGCATAAACAGTCCAGCCGCCGCGGTCTATGGAGGCGAGTCCGTGAAGCAAAGTTCGCGTATATCGGCCTATGCCGTATTCGTTCGCGAGGGAGAGCGCATTGATGAATAACCTCACGGCAAATTATACCCGTGAATGGGATTCGAAACGCACGAAATCGAAGGCGGGACGGCGCTCAAACCGAGAACTCGTCTCTCGACGGCTTCGAAATGAAATCCGAAGACGGCTCCGAAGGCAATATGTCCTCGTCGAGCACTTTGATTTCCAGATACAGCTCGAAAAAACGATTCCACCAAGCGGCGTAATATTTCGAATCGCTGTCGCCAAGAATTGCCGGACGAACCAACTCGAGCTTGTCGTAGTCCCGTTCGCAAAGCGCGTAGTACACCTGAAGATCCATCGGGCGGACGCAGGAGTAAAGCAGCAGTAGCTCTTCGAATTCCCCGTCCGTTTTGGGCTTTTTGCCTGAAATCGCCCACGCGAACAGCCGCGCTATCGCGTACGCGTACGGCTTGGGGTGGGCGAGAACGTAGTCGCGTTCGAAAATGTCAACGAATACCTTGCCGATGTCCAGCCGGCCGGGATGGAGAATCGCGGCCTGCAGAGATACCGTTTGCACGTAAACGCGCGCCTCGGTAGTGCCATATCCGAGAAACGCTTCTGCCGCCTCGCAAGCGACATATGGATTATGCAAAACGCCGTAATGACTGTCGAGCGCGATTTGAAACCGGTCAGGCAGTCGCGGGTCGAAAGTCAGATCCAAGGTATGCAGTTTGTCGTGGAAGATGCACTGGCTGTGCACCCTCCGCTCGAGTTCCTTCGCCCTCATTCACGCTCCCGGCGGTCCCGGGGTGGAACCGCACGAGGCATTATACCCTCGATTTGCCTAAAATGTAATGTGAAAAGCGTGTTTTGATCGCGATTTTTTTGTCAACGCAAAGCAACCGGAGTCAATTGCGCGCAGGCGGACGAAGCATGTTTAACGGGATAAAATAGGCATTCGAACGGAAAAAAACCTCGACCACCAAGCGAAGTCGTACAGGTGTTCCGGATTTCGGAGCTTTTCGCTTTTGAGACCATCGAGCTTTTCGCCGTCTCTTTTGACGAATGCTTCGAAAACAGCGGCGTCGAAATCCTTGACATGCTCCAAAAGCGATAAAATCTCGCTTTCGCAATCCCGGCTTTGTCGAAAGCGAGGCGATACCGCGTGGCCGAGCAGCCTGCCGAGGCAGTAAACGTATCTCGAATAGGCTTCATCGAACGGCACGGCAAGCGCATGGTCTATGTTGAGGTGCATCGGGTGAAGCAGCGATGCCTGAAGAATTATCCCCAATCCCCAGCAGCGCTGTTCGACTCCGCCTGCATCGTCCAAAAAAGACTCGGCTGCTGTGCAGGCGACGTAAGGGTTGTATAAAATTCCATAATAGCAATCGAGCGCAACCTGCTGGTTGTCGGAAAGCCGCGCATCTTCGCCGAATTCCAAATTCGCCGCCTTGTCGAAGAAAAGGCTGAGCGACTCGACGTTCTTGGAAATCGCGTTTTGCTGTTCATTCTGTTTGTCCGGGCAGAACATAATGAGGAAACCGATTATACAATTTATGTTCAAAATTGACAATTACGCCGAAAAACGGCAAGTTTTCCGCAAATTTCACATTGTACAAAATTGTATACCGGGTTAAATCGCCCGGCTTAGATTTCGGCAAGGTGCGGAGCGGTTTTGAAGACGCGATTACTGCCAATCCATGAGATTATTCAGTACTTTTTTTCAAATTCGGTTCTAATTAGTTGACAAATTCAATTTCATAGGTTAATATTCCGCCATCCTTTCGAAGAATTGCGATAGCGCACTTATTCATCGAGGAGGTGAGAACAGCGGCTTAGCGCAAAAAATTCGAAGTTGTCGTTATTGGCGTCCGGTTTACAAAGGTAGTCCGATGCAAACGGGGCAAAATGTCTTGTTCATATTCTCAAAAGGAGGTGATAGACCGTGGTTCTAAATAGTACTGGTGCAGCATACATTCATGGGCTGGTGTGTTTGAACAATCCGCTTTGGTGGAATCCCAATCCGCCGGAATGGAGCGCGTATCTTGCGGAAGTCGGCCGCGCATTGCGTGCGGAAGGGGCTTACTCCGGCCGTGCAATCCCGCCTGCGCTCGGCGATAACGGCATGGACGATCCGCCGGTTCCCAGCTCGAATTCATGCGGAGCTTATCTCGACCGTATTATCGGGCTTAGCTATTCCCCATACGACTAATATCCGGAATAGAAAGCATACGTTGATTAGCTAAACGGCGTTTTTGCAAATCGAAAGGATGCGGCCGCTCGAAAGGGCGGCCGTTTTTTTTGGCTCGATGAGGCTATACCGTCGCGAAAACTTCGCGCTTTTCGAAATAAATATCGAAAAATCTGTTCCACCAGTGGTCGTAGTAGGGAACCATTCCCGGATCCTCGATGATTTTGGCTTTGAGTTCCGGAAGGGCTTCGAATTCGCGGGATGCGAGCGCCTTATAGACCTCCGCGTCCTGCGGGCGCACTGCGTCGAATAGAAGTTCGATTTCCTTGCTCAGCTTGCCGCTCGATGCGCCAACGCCGCAAACGCCCAGAAGAAGCAGCCTGCCGATGGCGTACATATACGGCTTGGCGTCCGCAAGCAAATAAACTTCGTCGAAAGGAGTTTTAATCGTTTCGGCGGGCGGCAAGAGAAACGGATGAAGGAGCGACGCCTGAAAAATTACGGACATCGCATATCCCTTGTGCTTCGGTCCGTCGAAACCGAGAAAATACTCCGCCGCCTGACATGCGACGAAAGGATTGAACAGGATTCCGTAATAGCAATCGAGAGCGACTTGATATTTGTCGGGAAGCCGCCGGTCGGGAGTGAAATCGAGCGCGCCCAGCTTGTCATGAAACAAGCAGGATGCAAAAACATGTTTTTCGAGTCCAGAATCGCCCATTGCAAACTCCGCCGCAAAAAAAGGCGGGGCAAGACATAATTATAACAAGTGCGCCCGGCGGGTGAAGTAAAATTGCCTCGTGTCGGTTGTTTCGATAAACGGCGGGAGAATCGGCTTCGGCGATTCGATTCTTATCGAGGGCATTGCGGCCTCGGTGCATCCCGCTCAACGAATCGGGCTTGTCGGGCCGAACGGCAGCGGCAAAACCACGCTTCTGCGCGCGATTTCGGGCGATTTTACGCTGGACGCGGGCTCGGTGCAGCTTAAGCGCGGCGCACGCATCGGAATTCTCCGCCAGTCGTACGGGGGTCTTGAAAGCGGCGCCGATTCTCGCACGCTTTATGAGGAGATGGAAGAGGCGACGGCGGAAATCGACGCGCTATCGGAAAGGATTTCGGAGCTTTCAACGATGCTTGCAACCGGCGGGCTGGGCGATGAAGCGAAGGCTCTTCTTCTCGGCAAACTCGGCAGCGCGCAGCATAGGTTCGAAGTTATGGGAGGATACGAGCGCGATTTTACAATCCGGCGAGTTCTTGCGGGCGTCGGGTTTTCGCCGGAGCAATACGGCCAGCAAATTTCTACGATGAGCGGCGGCCAGCGGCAAAAGGCGCTTCTGGCAAGGCTGCTTCTCGAAAAACCGGACCTTTTGCTCCTCGACGAGCCGAGTAATCACTTGGATTTGGACGGCAGAAAATTCCTCGAAGATTTTCTTCTCGCCTCGCCGTCCGCGGTAATCGTCGTTAGTCACGACCGCTATTTTTTAAACCGGGTGGCGCAGTATGTATGGGAAATCGACGCCGAAAAGCTGATTTCGTACCGTGGCAATTATGACGCGTTCCGCCGTCAGCGGCTTGAACGAATCGCCCGTCAGCGCGAGGCGTACGAGGCGCAGCGGGAGTATATCGAGCGAACGCAGGAGTATATCCGCAGAAACATCGCCGGCCAAAACACGCGCCAGGCGCAGGGGCGAAGAAAATTGCTCGCGCGGCTTTCGCGCATGGACGCGGTGAAGGACGAAAAAACGTTGAAACTCAGCCTTTCGCCCGCCGGCAGAACGGGGGAAGAAGCTCTGCGGGTTGAAAGCGTGACGCACGGCTTCGGCGGCAAGCATCTGTTCGAAGGCGTAGGTTTTTCCGTAAGCCGCGGAGACAAACTGGGAATAATCGGGCCGAACGGTTGCGGAAAGTCCACGCTGCTTTCGATTATCGCGAAAAAATTGAAACCTCTTACCGGCAAAGTTACCCACGGCGCGAACGTTCAGCCGGGATATCTGGCGCAGGAGTCGGGCGATATTACGCCTGGGCTGAGCGTTATGGACGAAATGCGCAAGGCCGCACCGGGGCTGGACAATCCCGCTCTGCGAAGCTATCTCGCGAAATTTTTGTTTTGCGGCGAGGACGTCTCGAAAATCGCGTCGGAACTTTCGGGCGGCGAAAAGCGCAGGCTTGCGCTGGCGAAGCTTTTATACTTGCGGCCGAACCTGCTTCTATTGGACGAGCCGACGAACCACTTCGACATTCCGAGCTTCGAAATGCTTGAGGCCGCGCTTTCGGAATTCGCGGGAACGGTAATACTCGTAAGCCACGACCGCACGCTGCTCGACGCGGTGGCGACGAAAATTCTGGCATTCACGCCGGATGGCGCGCAGATGTGCGAAGGGAACTACACCGATTATCTTGCCGCGAGCAGGGGCGAAGACGAAAGCGTCAAAGTTGAGAGCGTGGAAGAATCGAATGCAAGGGGCGCGCGAGATACCGGCGGCGCAGCGGCGGGCGGCGCGGGACTTGGATCGGGAGAAGGTTCGGAATTGACTTTGCCGGACGCCTTGACAGCGGAGGCCGGCGGTTTGCCGGAGAAAAAGCCCGCACGCCGTTCGCAGGAACTGGAGAGGCAGAAGCGAAAAGAGAGGATGGAGCGTCGAGCGGCGGAAATCGAGTCGAAAATAGCTGACGAAGAGGGAAAGTACGGCGCACTTGTTGGCAAAATGAGCGATCCCGAAATTGCCGCGGATTACGAACGGCTCGGTGCGCTAACCGCCGAAATCGAGGCCGTGGAAAGGGAATTGGCGCGGCTGTACGGGGAATTGGAGGAAGAAACAGACAAAATATGAGTGCCCGGGAACATATTTTCCGGCTGTAAGTCAATAACGAGTGGCTATGCATACCTTGAGATTAAGACTTTTTGCTTTGCTTGCGCTTATTGCGCTGGCAGCATGCGCCCTATACTATGTCCATAGCAAAAGAAACCGCGGCCAAGAAAACTATAATTTGGTTTTGATTGAGGACATCGATTCGACAAACAGTTTGACATATGCAATAGACGCATTCCTTGGCGGTCTTTTCGGTCTTCCGAATTTTACTAAGCGCGTAATAGCAATCGATACGGAAACCGGCCGGACGACCGCTATTCGAGATTTATCATCAGCGTCCCACTATGGATTCTATATGTCTTCGGATTTGGTAATTGACAACCGCATTCCTGTCATATCAAGGACTAACAATGATGGTCAAATATATTGGCTAAATTTGAAAACGCAAAAGTATGAAGACTTCAATCTGCCAAAACACGGCGATATCGCACTTTTACATTTTAGTAGGCCCACTCCCGCCAAAGACCCGGTAATTGTCTATAGAGATTTTTCTCAAGATATGGTTTATGCGCGCAAATGGCCGTTTAGCGACGATTATGGAATAGATGTAAAAATTGACCCTGTATATTTTGGCTCTGCATTGTCCAATAGCAACGCATTTTCCTACGGGGACGACATGCTCGCAGTAATATATTCCGCTCCCGTTGATGCATCTGGAAAGCGATATTGCAGTGCCTGCACGAAGCGCAAGCTAATCGCAGGTTATAAAAACAAAGTAGGAACGCCCATTCATTTGTGGGAGATTGTGGCTTACGAAAGTAATAATGCGTTTTTTCTCGGTACAATTAAACGAGATTCACTTAACCTTGCCAGTCATGCTGTTTGGCCTGCAGAAGATGTAAACGAGCATCTGCACTGTGGCGATATACCGGTATCCGCAAATCCGGGAGGAATCAGGTCTTTTCAATTGATACGGGCACTTTTGGGCGAGGATCTAATTGTCTTTATGCTGGATTTATCTTCCCATAATATGGTTACAAAAGCCAGAAATACAAATGCCGGATTGTATTCGCTAAATATCAATACCGGAGAATTAGCCGAAATTGCTTTTACTATCCCGAGCGCAATTGCTTCCAATTTCACTAGCGACGATTTAGTACAACAAATTGCTTACCGCGGCTGTAAATATGACCCTAAATCCGGAAACCTGTATTCTACCTTTGTCGATAGAAACACGCAAATAGGCTATATAATCCAAATAGACAGGACCTGGAATTGCAGTATTGTACATAGTTACGCTACTCCGGAAAGCCAAGATAAAGTATTAGGAGTATTAAAGGACGGTTCAATTGTATATTCAAAGGGGACTCAGCAAAGTTCTTTGCTTACAATGGGAGCTTCAAACAGCAGGCAGGAGGTATGGATATTCAATGTTCATACTGGAAAGGAGCGCAATATTTATCGCGGCGGAACAATTACGGATAGTGCCTATACCGCGGAATGAAAGGTATGTAATGAAAATGAAAGATAAATGCAATGCCGTGTTCTCATCATATCTGCCGGTTAGCGGCAGTATAGGCAGCTCATAAATGAGGACAAATAAAAAATATGTTTTTCGCTTCAATAAGCGTGTAATCGGGGTGACAGCCGCGCTAATTGCCGCGGCCGGGCTATTGGTCGCGTATTCGTACTGGCCGAAAAACATATCCGGGCGCATTGACGGCGTTGTTGCGCTGCACGAAGCCCCGCCATTCGTCAGGGCTGCCACAAGTCAAAGAATTGCAAACGCTATTTACGGAGCGGTCGATTACGTGCCTGTCGCGATGCCATATACGGGTCTTTTCGCGCTAAACGAAGACGCAAAGACCGCGGCTCTTATAAAGAAAATGAAATCGCTGCAAGGTAAGCACGGTCTTTCTTACAGGGAAGTCCCCGTCCAAAATGCATTCGTAATTTCCGGCCTGTTGCCGGTCAAAGTAACTAAACGCGGAACAATGCCCCATACGCGCTGGCTGAACGTCCGGACGGGAAGATACGAAGAGCGGTTTCCTCCATATGGGCAAGTCAAGGAACTAAGGTTTTTTCCGCAGGAATCATCGGCGGACAAAATATACGCATACGTGCAGGATTTTTCCGCAAATACATTGACGGCGATAAAATACGATATCGAAAAAGGCGAATGGAAGAAGGACGAATCGGGCGAAATTATAGCCGCATTTTTGAAAGCGGAGATGCAGAATTGCTATATTGCGGGCGGCAATTTTTACGGAGGAGAGCGAATATCGACCGCTCCGAAAGCTCCATTCGGTTACCGGTTTTTCGAACGCGCATTGGACGGGAGCCGCGAAAAATGCTGGGAATTCATGGCTTTCGAAGAGGGCGGAAAGGTTTGGTTTTCATGCCGCGAATCGGGCACGCATGAAACCGCCGCAATTGCGGGCGCGGTAAAAGCCGGCGAGGAAATGCGTAGCGGCGTAATCCCGCCTTCGGCCAATCCCGCTAGCGTCGGCCGTGTTTATTTACTTCGTCCGCCAAGCGAAAAAGCGCCAATGCTCTTAAACGGAAGCGTTTACATTCCGCGAGCGCAGAGTGGCGCGGGAAACAGGCAAATCGCGATACTTGAATTCGATCCGGAACGTAAGAGGCTCGCGGAATTCGATTTATGGAATTCACTCGATTGGGAGCAAAGCGATAAACCATCCGAGATGCGATTTGGCGCGATTCACAATGCGGCCGGAGGCGGTTTTCAATTCGATCCGAAGCGCGGAAATTTGTATGCGATGGTTTTGGCTCTCGATGTAAAGAGCGAACGCAGAAAAGGTTTCTTTCTTGTCATGCTTTCGCCAGGCGGCAAAGCGAGGATATTGGAGCGCTTTTCGCAATGGTGGTATCACGAAGATGCCCCGCGTTTATTGCCGGACGGAACGCTTTACTACATACGCCGCAAAGCGGGCGTTGCAGCCCAAACCAAAGGAATGTGGCAGGCTTACGTATGCGAATTAGTCAAGTATTCGCCGGATACGGACTCGAAGGAAGTTGTTTTCGAAGCGCTTGATCTTTACAAATTCTATCCGTCCGTGGGGTAGCGTTTTGGCAAGGCCTGAACGGGAATTAACGGGGCTCATGAAGTATTGTTCATTCCCGCGGTGAAGCCGACGATGGCGCCGATGAGCGGTTTAAATGGCGCCACATATCGAAATCGGGTACAATATATTCGGATCCGTCCTGATGAAGCGGGATTTTATGTTCAGACGTAGAAAGCTGCTTGTTTTTCTCGCACTCATTCTCCTTCTCGCGGTCGCTTTCATTTACTTTCCCCAAAAGCCTCGTGAAACCGCCGGGCGCGTAGATTTCGCCATTTTGAAGTTCGAGGTCCCGGAGCAACTCGTCCGAAATCCAAGTGCATTAAATTCGTTCCAATGGCTGACGGAGCGCCTGCCGATGTCTCTTTCGTGGCACCGCGCATATGGCGTCGACGAAACGAACTCCCAAATCAGCCTTATTCATAGCTTTACATCTCGTTGGGGAATTCACGGATTCGGCTATTCGGAGTGCCCGACAGCGGACGCGGCGATTATAGGAGGGAAAATTCCCCTTAGAATATCAAAATCCGGCGAGGGGGTTTACGGGAGAACGCTTTGGCTCGATATTCGAACCGGAACGGTTAATGCGGAGTTTCCGCCGTACGGCAAGAATTCTTTGCTTGGGATTTGCAAGCAAGAATCGTCTAGCAAATACGTTTACGCATATTTGACTGAAAAATCGGCTTACAACATTGTGGGGTTCTATTGTTACGACTTATCGTCGGGAAGTTGGAGCGAAAAAAAGAATCCCAACACACTCGAAGCGCTAAACATGACTTGGGAGGGATCCTATTTCGTAGCCGGCGGAAATATTTATGTTATTTCGTCGATTCGAGATCCCAGCGCTCCGGCGCCAATGCATATTCCTTATAAAAAGCGGCTTACAATTACTCCGATAGAGGGCAATAAGCCTGTCATTTGGAATTTTGCTGCATTTCAAAGGGACGATGACATTTGGCTTGTTTCCACGCGGAACGAACTTCCCGAGCTGTCGGCTGGAAATTTGGCCGAATCTGCCAATTCCTTTTCAAAAACCGGAGTCGTTCCTTTCGGGTCGGAGGAAGCGAGAATTGATTATATGTACATGATTAGACCGCCATCGAAAAACCATGAAGCCCTTATTGCCGCAAAAGTAAGATTGGAGAAAGCGCTGCTGCCGAATGCGTTGAATCATAAATGGATAATAGCGAAGTTTTCAATCGACAATGGAATAGTGGGCGAATACGATATTATGCGGCATGTCGATTGGGATAGCTCAGATCATCCCGAGCAATACGTTTTCGACGGACATTATCGGAATATATATTATGATCCGCAGCGCGAGACGGCGTACATATGTCTGGTTACAGCAGGCAAAATGAAGCCGCAATTTGCCGATAAGTTCTTGGTAGCGCTAAATCCTGATAACTCGTGCAAAATCATCGATAGATTCGGCAAATCTAACACTTCGCCGTCATATCTGACACTGGTACCCGATGGAAGTCTTTACTATGTAGATCGCAAAAAGCTTCCCAATAAAATACAATATCGAGGCATAAACTACGCAGGTGTAAAGGTTATGATGAAATACTCACCTGAAACCGGCGAAAAAAAGGTTGTTTACAGGGATTTCGACAAGTTCGAAGTAATTCCGTCAGCAGGTTAACGCGCTGCCAGACTACCGCATTCCCGCGGTGAAGCCGACGATGGCGCCGATGAGAGTCGAGGTGTACCACCTCGAAGTAAGTCCTCAAGTGCCGTGGCAGCCTACGAATTTGTAGTAGGCGAACCCCAGCCCCGCTCCGACCAGCGTCAGGAGCAGCATCTTCAGCCAAACCGTCTTAGCGATAAATTCGAGCATTTTGTTTCAAAAGAAACGCCTATCAAAGGTTGCGCCAGATGAGCTTGCCTACGGCAAATGCGGGCAATATGCGCCGCGTTACCGCAAATCGCCGCCGCGCGTCAAACGGACTCGCGGCGAAAACGTCCGGCGATTAACTTCGCATTCCCGCAATACCGGCGGCAGAAAGCCAAAAGCCGGAAATCGCGGCGTCAAAATCGCCGGAAAAGCCGATATTCAACCCGGAAGAGCCGGGGCCAATCCGTATTTGCAGCAAAAGCTGCGCCGGCGGAAAAACCCCTCGCGCCCGTTTCCCACTGACGGCAGTAAATTATACCGGGGAAACGCGTAAATCCGCAAATGGGGAGGCGAAACGGGATTTGCCGCCGCCAAGCGAATTGAAACGTCACAAGCGATGCAAGCGAAAGGTGGCGCGGAATTGGCCTGTTAACTCGAATTGTTCGATTATCGGCGTCAGGCGGCGCATTCGTCGTCGGCGCAGTTCACCGGGCATACGCTTTTGAGCATTAGAAAGCCCGCTATACCGGAAACGAGCGAGCCGGTCAGGATACCGAGTTTGGCTAGCGGGAGGGTTTCCGGACCGAGCGCGAGGTTAGCGATGAAAAGCGACATTGTGAATCCGATGCCGCAAAGCAGCGCGGTGGCGAATATCTGGCGCCATACGACGCCTTCGGGAAGATCGGCAAAGCCTAACTTGACGGCGAGCCATGAAAACGCGCTGACGCCGATTAGCTTGCCGAGCACGAGGCCCAGAATTACGCCGAGCGCGACCGGATGGCCGAGCCCGGAAAGTCCGATGTCGCCAAGCGCGACGCCGGCGTTCGCGAACGCAAAAACTGGCATGATGAAAAACATCACGTAAGGATGAAGAGCGTGTTCTAGAGTAAGAAGCGGCGCCTGAACGTTCTTTACGCACCTGCCAAGCGAGAAAAGCGCGTGCTGTTGTCGCTCGTTTTCCAAAAGGTCTTCGCCGGGCCTTGCGTGGCGCGTGAACTCGTCGATTATCGCACGCGCCTTTTCGGCGAACGACGCGGGATTGACGCGAGTGTGTGCGGGAATCGTGAGCGCGACGAGGACGCCCGCGATGGTGGCGTGAACGCCGGATTTTAAAAAGGCGACCCAAATTACGAGCGCGACGAGGGCGTAGGGAACGACGCGGGCGACGCCCATTTTGTTGAGCGTGACGAGAATTACAAGCCCGATCGCCGCGATAAGAAGCTGGGCGAAAACGATTTTTTCGGTATAGAAAATCGCGATGACGAGCACCGCGCCGATGTCGTCGATTATCGCGAGCGCGGTCAGGAAAACCTTGATGGAAACGGGGACGCACTTGCCGAGAAGCGACATCACGCCGAGCGCGAAGGCGATGTCGGTCGCCATAGGAATGCCCCATCCGCTGACTTCAGGCGTGCCGCGATTTAGCGAAAAGTAAATCACCGCGGGAACCGCCATTCCGCCGATGGCGCCGGCGATTGGCAGCGCGGCGTTTCGCAGCGTCGAAAGCTCGCCCGCGATTATCTCGCGCTTTATCTCGAGTCCGACGACGAAAAAGAAAACGGCCATCAGCCCGTCGTTTATCCAATGCAGAAGGTCTTTGCTAATCGCCGCTTCGCCAGCGCCGACGGTGACTTTCGTGTCGAGGAGCGCGAAGTATTGTTCGGCGAAGGCCGAATTGGCGGCGACCATCGCGAGCACCGCGCAGCCGAGAAGGAGAATTCCTCCGGACGCGCCGAGGCGCGCGAATTCGGCGAACGGCCTGAACAGCGCATCCGCAGGCAGCGCAAAAACTTTCCTTAAGTGTTTTTTCAAAGCAGTTTCGGTTGTTGTTCTTGGCGCCGATTGTTAAAGCGGCGAGAAAGATTTACCATCTGTGTTCTTTTACGTCAATATGCGTGTTTGCAAACAGAATCTTAACGTGAAGATGTAAAATGGATTTTGCCCGTTTCGAGGTGCATTATGAAGCTCTGCAATACCATTTGTTTTTTGGCGATTGTCGCTTTCGCGGCGCTTTTTTGCGCGCCTGCAAGCGCTGCGGACACGCCGATGTCGTTCGCGATGCTCGCGTTCGCGGCGGGCGATTGGCGTCACGAGAGCGATGAAGGCTCATACCGGGAGGCGCTTAGCGCGGTAACCGTTCTCGGCGCATCAGCGCTTTACGTACAGGTCGAGGTGGAGACGGGCGGGGGCAAGTTCGACGAAGTGTGGATTGCGGGCTTCGACCCGGCGTCGGAATCGATGTATATGGACGTGTACAGCGCGGGCGGCTATCGCGCGGCGATGGACGGAACGATGGTGGTGCCTGGAAAGGTTTGGGCGTTCGAAACGCCGGGAGCGGGCGCGAAAGAACGGCGGGTGATAACGAAGATTAACGATTCCGAATTCGCCGTGAAGTACGAATTCGCGGCGCCGGGCAGGCCGGTGCAATCGGTGGAGCGTTTTTACATCCGGATTTCGCGGGAGGCCGAGGGGCGGGTAGCGCCTTCGGAAGGAAGCTTGGACGCGGGCAACGGCGACGGCGGGGAAGTCGCGGAGCCGGAAGAGGCGGGATAACCGGAGAGCGAGTATAATTCCACCGTGCCTAAGCGGAAACAGGTTTTCGACGGCGAAATCTCGCGGCTATCCCCGGCGATGCTTTTGCTGGTCGGCTATTCGAGCGTAATCGCCGCGGGAGCGATTTTACTTATGCTGCCGGTTTCGCAGGCATCCGGCGCGTGGGGGCGCGTCATAGACATGCTGTTCACTTCGGCGAGCGCCGTGTGCGTCACGGGGCTAATCGTCGTGGACACGCCTAATCACTTTACCGCTTTCGGCCACGTCGTAATTTTGCTTTTGATACAAATCGGCGGTCTCGGCTATATGACCGCGGCGAGCTTTTTGTTCCTCGTGCTCGGCAAAAAAATGAGTTTCCGCGACCTTCTGGCGCTGAAACAGGGGATTGGCGCATTTACAGTGGGCAGCGCGCACAAACTGGTGCGCCTCGTTCTTATCACGATGGCGATTGCGGAAGGGCTGGGATTTCTTTTGCTTTTGCCGGTTTTCGCGATGAAGGAAGGTTTCGGCAAAGGCGCGTGGATGGCGCTTTTTCACTCCGTTAGCGCGTTCAACAACGCCGGTTTCGCGCTTTACAGCGACAGCATTATGCAGCTAAACGGTAATCCCTATGCAATTTTGGTTTTCGCCGCGTTGATTGTGGCTGGCGGCCTCGGTTTCCTCGTCATATACGAGCTTTACACGCACAGATTCAGAAATTTGTCGCTTCATACCAAAGTCGTACTTACTGCGACGGGCATCCTCATACCGGCCGGAATGATATTGATTTTCGTTTTCGAAGGAATCGCGCCGGAAGGCGCGTTCGCCGGCATGAGCTTTTTCGACAGGCTCTCGAATAGCTTTTTTGCGAGCGTTACGCCGAGAACGGCGGGATTCAACTCGGTGGATTATGCGGCGCTTCATCCGACCACGCTTTTGTTAACCGTCGTTTTTATGCTCGTCGGCGGCTCGCCGGGCGGAACCGCGGGCGGCTTCAAAACCACGGTGCTTGCGGTTATCTATGCCGCAAGCGCGGGTGTTATGCGGGGGAGGTCGAGAACGTTGATTTTCGGTAGAAAGCTGAATCCGGCGGCGATTATCACGGCGTTTAGCCTTTTGTTTTGGGCGCTTGTCGCGCTAAGCGCCGGAGCGACGATATTGCTGTTTCTAGAACATGCCGATCCGCTAATGACCGTTTTCGAAACCGCAAGCGCGCTCGGCACGGTGGGGCTTTCGATGGGGCTGACGCCGGAGCTTTCGACGCCGGGCAAGCTGGTAGTCATCCTTTTGATGATAGTTGGAAGGGCGGGGCCGCTGACTTTCGGCCTCGCCATGTTTGCAAGACCGGACAAAGGGAACATCCGGTTTCCAGTCGAGGAAGTGCTTGTCGGTTAGTTTTCAGGTTTTCATTGCAGAATACCAATTTTCCGGCGTTTTTTGATTCAATTGCTTTCTATCATTTCCTAAGCAAGCTTAAATCGGGAACGCAAATTCCATACGGCGTGGCTATCGCAAGCTCAGTTTGGCCGTCCCCTTCAAAGTCCACCGCGGTAATGTTACGCATTTGGGGTTTTTTGCCGCTTTGCGGCGAAAGCACTTCACTGTAAAGTTCATTTCCGTCTATATCGTAAATTACCAAACGCGTTCTTTCGACAATAGCGGCAATCTCGGGAATACCGTTACCTGTAAGGTCCGACAATTCGATATTGGTCCAATTAAGATACGATTTAAAACGGCTGTCGAATTTTTTTGAAATTACGCTTCCATTGTCCGGATGTTGCCAATTAATAAAGTCTCCCGGTGCTATTTCCGGAATAATATAGTTCAACAGCGAAAATGAATAGTCGTTTGGAGATGCTGGCAAGTCCAATACGCCGGCAATTAGTGTTTTGATATTTCCGTCTTTAACGTATCTAACTACCCTTGTTGACTTTGGCATAAAACATTGTTGAACACTAATTGGGGCTTCAATTGCGCCAGCTGTCACAGGCAAAAGTTGATAGGCACTTCCAATTAGCGGCGCAATCCAATAAAGCGCGTCGTCAACTCCATCCTTATCCCAATCAGTTTTTATAGTATCGCAAAACGGATCAACGGCGGGTAGATTTGCGTATATTGCCTTTGCGTCTTCAAGGTATTCTTCGCCGGTAAATAAGTCGAAAAAGCGATGTTCCCAGCTGCCATAGGCTGATTGCGTGCAAAGTAATGCGGCTACCTTTTCCCTTGTTGCGTCGGCGAATCTACAATTTGCATCCATGCGATACCGTAAACGGTTTCGGGAAAGGAAATTTCATGAATTTTTTCGCCATCGAAATTAAATGCGGAAAGCTTGCCGTCGTATGGGTTTGTAGATGTATAAGCGATAACGCTATACTTGCCTTCCTCGTAATATTCGATAATGTCAGCCGTGAAGCTGTCAATTATTGCGGTAAAGTTTTCGATGGCGAAGCGCGAGATTTCTTTTAGTCGCGCATCGAAAATTATAAACTCTTTATGATACTCCTTGTCTTTTAGGTTGCTCGCGAATGCAAAAAGACAAGTATTCCCTTCCGAGTCCTTCCAGTCGCCCATAAAAACAAGCCCCGGAATGTCGATGATGTGTATGAATTTAGATTGGGCGTCAATACGCGCAAGACGACAAATATCGCAAAATATTCCGGCATAGAAAAATAACGAAATAGCTATCGCAATAACGATTGATATTAGTACCGCAAACCCCCGGAACGTCATTCGTTTGAATTTCATCTCGTAATCTCGATTTCGAGCGCGTTCGCGAAACGGTTGTAATAGTTGAACATACAAACGACCGCGATTATTTCCATTATTTCTTCGGGCTCGAAGGATTGAGCGGCTTCGCTCCAAATTTCGTCGGGCAGTTTCACGGCGTCGCGCGTAAGAGAGTCGGCGATTTTCAATATCGCGCGTTCCCGCGCGCTCCAAACGGTATCGCCTTCGCCGCCGAGAACGTCCTCCAGTGAAGGCGCACCGGCGCCGACCGACTCAGTCGTCGCGGCATTCGCGTCGAGCAGGCCGAGGCGTTCGAATTTTTCGCGCGCCATTCCGAACTTTTTCGCGAGCATTATGTGGCTCGCCATGCAATAGCGGCAGCCGTTGATTTGCGACGTGCGCACGGCGGCGAGTTCTTTTTCCTGCACGGGCACGGTTCCGGTGTATGTGACGGCGCGAAAGTGGTCGAAACTCGTCGTCATCATGTCAAGGCGGCGGGCGAACGTGCGGAAAAGGTTCGGCACGTTGCCTCTTTCGCGAATAAAGTCGTCGAAGACCTTGCGTGCGGCTTCGTCGTCCGTTTTCAGCGGCAATGGTTCGATTCTCGGCATGTCTTTTCTCCGGCGCCCGCGGGCGGCCGATTTTAGCACCCGGCGCTTAAGTTTAAAAAACCGAGGCAAAGTGGTATAAACGCGCGTCCGCAAACCGGCGGGGAGGAAGCCTATGTCGCCAAAGCATGGAATGACTTTGTTCATCGGAATTTTTACGTTCGTCGGCGCGACGCTTTTCGCTGTCGGGCTGGCGATTTTCGCCGAATCGGTCAAATTCAAGCGCACGGCAAGCACGGCGGAGGGCGTCGTGTACGACATCGAGACGCGGTCGGATTCAGACGGGAGCAGCTATTATCCGATGGTGCGCTATACGCCGGCGGGCGCCGAAGAGCCCATCGAATTTACTGGCGGAATCGGGTCGAATCCGTCTTCGTACAAGCGAAATCAAAAGGTGAAGGTGATTTACGACGCCGCAAATCCCGAAAAGGCGCGCATAGATTCATTTTTCGAAACGGCGCTTTTTCCGCTGGTGTTCTCCGGCATGGGCGGACTTTTTCTCGCTATAGGCCTCGGGTTCATGATTTCGGGCATCAGGAACAAACGAAACGACGAGTGGCTTCGTCTATTCGGAAAGCAGATTACGGCAAAGATAACAGGCGTGGAATATGACACGTCGTTCAAAGTGAACGGGCAGTCGCCGTGGCGGATAACCGCGCAGTGGCACAACCCGAACACGAACGAGGTGCATGTGTTCCGCAGCGACCATATTTGGTTCGACCCGTCGCAGTACATAACGGGCGATGAAATAACGGTGCTCATCGACCCGAAAAATCTGAAAAAATACGACGTGGACTTAAGATTCCTGCCGAAAATGGCGTGAATTTTGCGCTGCGAGAATATAAGTTAGCGGCATCGGTAAACCGGTAATATTCCTCGCGCATCGGCGCGGGAGGAGTCAAGATGAAGCGCGACTCGAGTTTGATTTATCTTCTTGGGTTTTTCTGTCTGCTCGCGGTTTTTATGATTTATTACGGGGTTTCGCAAATCGTCAAGGCGGCTGCCTTCAAGGCGAGAGCGAGCGTGGCGACGGGCGTGGTGGTAAGAAACGACGAGCGGCTGTTAAGGGCGGCAAGGTATATCTATCATCCGATAGTCAAGTATACGCCGGAGGGCGGGACCGAAATCGAGTTCAAGGGCCATACAGGCTCGAACCCGCCGGAGCATAAGCCGGGCGATACCGTAAAAGTGATTTACAATCCGCAAAATCCATCCGAAGCGATGATAGATTCGTTTCTCGACTTATATCGCACGCCGCTCATCCCCGCGGGGCTGGGAGTGTTTTTGCTTGCGCTTTTTGTTTCTCTTCCGCTTATGGGCTATTACGAAAAGAAATATTACGCGTGGATGGCGGAAAACGCGAAGCGCGTCACGGGGCGCGTAACCGGCATTACGCTGGACACGTCAATCAAAGTCAACGGACGTTCGCCGTGGGTTATCGAGGTGGAATTCGGCGATTTCAAAACCGGCGAAATGCGGATGGCGAAAAGCTATCCGCTGTGGATAGACCCCGCGCCGTTTCTAAATGGAAACGAGATAACCGTGCTTATAGACCCCCGGAAACCGAAAAAGCACAAGCTCGATTTGAGCTTTCTGCCGAAAACCGGCTAGCGCGCCGTGTAAACTTAAAGCCTATGTGCGGAAGATATACGCTCGTGACGGACTTGACGCTTCTTGCGGAGCACTTCGCGTTCGCCGCGGACGAGATGCGCGAGCGGGAGCTAAAGCCGAGGTATAACGTCGCGCCGTCCCAGGACGCGCCGGTGGTGATTTCGTTTTCCGCAAGCGGCGAAGGCGCGGCGGCGGGTCTTGCGCCGGGCGATGAAGCCGCGGTGATTGTCGGAGCGGACAGGCGGATGGTGACGATGCGGTGGGGGCTTGTGCCGCGCTGGGCGAAGGAAGAGAAAATTGGCGACCGGATGATTAACGCGCGCGCCGAAACCGTTGCGGAAAAACCGTCGTTCAAAAACGCGCTGAAATCGAGAAGGTGTCTGATTCCCGCTGACGGATTTTACGAATGGGCTGCGGCGGATGGGGGCGGGCGCAAACAGCCGATGCGGTTCACGATGGCGGACGGCGCGCCGTTCGCGATGGCGGGGCTTTGGGAGGCGTGGCAAAGACCGGAGGGCGGCGTTGTTTTCAGCTTCACGATAATCACGACGGAGGCGAACGAGACGCTGAGGCCGTATCACCACAGAATGCCCGTCATACTCTGCCCGGAGGATTATGAAAAGTGGCTCGACCCGGCGGTTACGGATGCAGGTTTGCTCCTGCCGCTTCTAAGGCAGTATCCGGCGGAGAAAATGCGCGCGTACAGAGTTTCGACCGCGGTCAACTCGCCGAAAAACAACACGCCGGAGTGTATAGAGGAGGCGTATGAATAGAGGCGCTCGCAATCAGGCGGGAACATCCAATCGCTTACAATACTCCCGTGCGGATAATCACGCTTAAAAATTATGCGAAGTTCAATCCGGTGCTGGAGATTCTGGGCCGCGACCCCGATTCGGGCAGGCACTTTGTTTCGACGGTGCTGATTAGTATTTCGCACTTCGACCTCGTCACGGTGGAGCGAACGGGCGAGCCGTCGGCGCTGCCGGACGGCGGATTTCCTGCGGGCGGCGGACTGCCGGAAGCTCTCGAAATCGAATTGAGCGAAACTTCGGAAGGTCATTTCGCTCAGGAACTTTTGCCAAACGGAGGCGGCACGCAGACGGCAGGAGATTCGAGCGGCAATTCCAACGGCTCGGCGAAACTTGTCGCGCTTCGGTCCGCATCCGGCTTGCCGGCCGATATGACAAACCTAGCCGCGATGGCGTGGGAGCGTACGTGCAGGCATTGCGGTGCCATATTGCCGGTTAAAATCGCCATTCTCAAGCGGATTCCGTTCGCCGCGGGGCTGGGTGGCGGCAGCGGGAACGCGGCGGCGGTATTCATTGCGCTGGCGAGGCTGTTCGACCTTAACGTGACGCCGGCGGAAATCGGGTTTCTCGCGGCGGAAACAGGCTGCGACGTTCCGTTTTTTCTGTCGGGCGGGATGATGCTGGGCGAAAATTTCGGCGAGTTTTTAACCGACCTCGGGGAGCCGCCGGAAATGGGACTGCTCGTTTTAAAGCCTGCGTACGGCTCGAACACCGGCGAGGCGTACGGGGCGGCTGCCGAAATGCTCGGCATCACCGGCGGGATGTGCCGTGCTGCGCGGACGACACGCGGATTCATAAACGCCGCGGCGGGCGGAGGGAACGTTTTTCCGTTTATCCGCAATGACTTCGATGCGCTTTCGATGCGCTCGAAAGAAGCCGGCGAACTAATCGGCTGGCTTCAAAAGGCGCTGCCGGAAAAGGTAGTAGTCGCGGGAAGCGGCAGCGCGATTGCCGGCATTTTCAGAAATATGCCGGAGCCGGAACTTGCCGCGAAGGCGATGAATGAACTTGGCGGCAGTTTGGAATGCGCGTTTGTCGCCCGCCCCGTAAGTCAAGGGATAGAGGTGGTGGATTGGAAATGAGTAAATTCCATCGAATATTCCGTTTCGGCTTTGCGTCGGCGATTGTTTTGGCGTTTGCGGCTTTTTGCGGAATGGCCGGATGCACGGGAGGAGGCGGCGACGATGCCGAACCTGAAGACGCGACCAGGCCGCTTTCCGATTTTCCGCTACAGGAAAACCCGCCGGATTCGTGGACGCAGTATGCTGGAAATGCCGCGCACGATACGTTTCTCGGCGGAAGGCTGACCGGCGTTTCGCACGTCGGAGAACTCACCAAAAAGCCGATTTTCGGAAACTACAACGACGTTCGAGGCGGAATGTCGCTTGCGGACGGCACGCTTTTCGCGCCGGACGATACGGGCAGATTGCTGGCGATAGACGCCGATACCGGCGCAATAAAATGGCGGAGCAGGCAGCTCGACTACGGCAGCAGGTTTTCGACGCCGACGTACCATCGCGGGCTTTTGTTTTGCGGGACGGAGCCGGGCGGCGTGACCTGCCTAAATGCGGAGACCGGCGGCGCGATTTGGCATCAATCAGAGCCGCAGGGACTGCCCGGCGTGAACGTGTGTCCAATCGTGGCCGGTGCGAGCGTGCTTTTTTCAAGCAGGGACGGCAGGTTTTTCAGGCTGGATGCGATGACAGGCGCGCTGCTTTGGTCGAAGGAACTTGTAAAAACAGAAATCAACGACGCCGACCCGGTAATAGATTCGGGAACGGCGGTTTTTCCCACGAGGAGCGGCTACGTTTACGGGCTATCGCCGGATTTCGGAACGGTCAAGTGGGCGGCGGCGCTCTTTATGGGCGTTGCGAGTTCGCCGGTGGCGAAAGCCGGACGAGTGTATTTCACCGGAATAGACGCGGGGCTGTACGGAATGGACGCGGCGACGGGCGATGTGGTTTTGAAATACGATATGAGCGCGCCGAGCGGAATGACGCCGCTGGTGAACGGAAATATGATTGTGGCGGCGGACGAAGAAAACTACCTTTACTGCGTGAATATCGAAACCGCAGAGCTGATATGGAAAGCGGAACTGCCCACGCCGGCTGGGGCGATAGTTTTCGGCTTCGACAACGCGATACTCACGGTCGCCACGATAAACGAGCGGATTTTCGACATCGAAATCCAGCGCGCGCGAGGAAGACTGGAAGATTTCTTGAGGCGAAAGGGGCCGTTTTTGGCGATTACTCGCGAAGATTTAAGCGCATCCACGGCGGCAGGAGAAGATGACGAAGTTGCGCCGAGGCCGATGACGGGCGAACAGCTTATGAGCGCGAACCGCGAAGATATAGCGATGCTTTGGGCGCGCCGAGCGGAGGTAATCGTTCTCGGTTGGAACGGCGAAATAAGGGAACGGCTGGCGCTTCCCGCCGCGCTTAGCTCGTCGCCCGTGTATTATCGCGGTAAAATATTCGCTCCGGACCTAAATGGCTCCGTACAGGTAGTTAAGTTGGATATCGAATGATGCTGTCGAGAATAGGAATAATTGTACTAAAAGAATTCCGCCAGAAAGCGCGTGGGTTGGCAACGGTCGGCGTACTCACGTTCGTTCTGGCGATTATCGCGGTAGTCAGCTATATGATTCTACTTTCCGGTTATTCAAGCCTGTCCGTAGGCTACTCGAGCACGAGCGCAATCGGCAGGAGCTTGGCGATAGGCGTGCTGATAGTACAGATGATTTTAATGGCGGTTTTCGGGCTTTCGTTCAACGGCAGCGCGATTACCCAAGAACGCGACCGTGAAACCATCGACCTGATGAATCTCACTTTGCTCGGCAACGCTGACATAATTTTGGGCAAAATGGCGTCGTCGATGATTTACATAATTTTGCTTTTATTCGCCGGATTGCCGTTTTTCGCACTGTCGTATACATTCGGCGGATGGGAGCTCGGCGAGCTTGCGGCCGCGATGGCGGTGGAGCTTGCGCTTGTGTTTCTCGTAAGCGCGTGGGGTTTGTTTATTAGCGTAACGAGCAAAGATACGCGTGCGGCGCTCGGGCGCACGTTTGCGGTTTTGATTTTCGGCGCGGTCATTACGCTCTATTTCGGCGTGAAAATCGCGACGTCGCTGCAAACCGACCTTAATTTTTTCGAAAAAGCTCTCGGGCTGTTCAGCCTGCTGTTCAATCCTGCGTTCGCTCTGTGGAGCGTGCTTTATCCCGACTACGGTGCAAGGCTGATTTTGAACATTCCCGGGATTTCGTCTATTTCCGGCATAATGCCGATTTGGCTTGCGGCGGCGGTCTTCGAAACGCTCTGCGGAATTATCGGCCTAATAGTCGCGATAAACGTTTACCGTCTTATCAGGCGGGGCGAAAGATGACCGCGAACCGGCTGCATTTAGCGATTACGGCAGGTATCGCGGCAATCATTCTATTGATACCGTGCGGCTCGCCCGAAGCGCAGGCGCCGAAAGCGCCTGAGGGCCTGGAAATCGCCGTGGAAGCCGGCGCGGGCGGCGTGATTCACGTGGGGCGCGTCAATCCTTTCACGATATTGTTGAAAAACGGCAGGGATACCGATTTTCACGGCGCGGTCGAAATTACGAACGAGGGCGTTTCGTATCGCCGAACGGTGGATATCGCCGCCGGCGAAGCGTCGCGCGTCCGGCTGTTCGTAGATTTGGACAAACCGCAAAGGGACGTTTCTTTATTTATCAAAGACGCCCGCGAGCGAACGATTTATCAAGCGGGAATCGAAATCAGAAATCCCGCCGCGCCGGAAGACGCGCTCGTGCTCGTTGCGGATTCCGGTTCGGGGCTGCTTTCGTTTATGGACGGCACTCCGGTTCTGACTGCCAAAAAGCCCGTGTCCGAAGCGGAAAAATCGGTTTTGCAGCAAGGCAAATTCATGTCTGCTTACACGACGCTTGACAATCTGCTCGACGCCGGACCTCAATATCTTGCGCCTGTCGACGCGCTCGTACTTCGAGACGGCGATTTTTCGCGCATATCGAGCGAGAACCTTGCGGAGTTGCAGGGTTTTGTCGCGGCGGGCGGCGCATTGGTCGTCTCCGGCGGCGCGAATTCGCCAAGAGTTGCGCAGTCGAAGCTGGCGGAGATTCTGCCGTTTCCGCAACCGTCGGCCGAACCAGTCGGCGATTTGTCCGGGCTTGCCGCATTCGGCGAGGCGGGAATAACCGGAAGGCCGCTCGTGCTCGCGGGCGCGGGCGGAAGCGGCGTTAAGAAAGACGCTGTCGCCGAAGCGTCCGCGGGCGAAATTCCGCTTGTCGCATATCGAAAATACGGACTCGGACGCGTCGTACAATTCGGCTTCGACGCAGGCGACCCGTCGCTTCGGGGATGGAACGGCTGGGAGCGCGCATGGTCGAAATTGCTCCAGCCGGTTTTGGCTTCGCCGGGCGCAAACGCGGTGATGCTCAGCGCGCCGGCGATGGCGGAAATGGTAAAAAACCTTCCCCAAACGGATCCCATACCGATTCAAACTGCATCGCTTTTCATACTTGTGTACATCGTTCTAGTCGGGCCGGTGAACTATGCTCTTCTTGCTCGCAAGAAACGGCGCACTTTGCTTTGGGTTTCGATTCCGGCGGTTGTAGTCGCATTCACCGTTTTCGGCGTGCTGCTTGGCTATTTCTCGCGCGGCACGGACAATATTCTTAGGCAAATCGAAGAAGTGCACGTTTTCGAAAACGTGCCGGTCGCGCTCGTGCGCAGTTACACGCTGGACTTCCCGTCCGCGAGCGGTGAAGACTCGCTGGCATTTTCGAACGCATCCGCCGTTATCCGCACAGTCGATCCGCCGCCGAACAATCAAAGATACGGTTACTACTCTTATGGACAAAGCTCGTTAACCGAAATCTCGCCGCGAAAAATAAGTTATGCGCCGGTTCCTTCTGTAACGCGCCGCTCGAACAAATGGACGCCGTATCTTACCTGGTGGGACGGTATCGCGGAGGCGAAATTCGGCAGCTTGGAAATCGGCGGCGGCGGAAAATCGCTGGAATATTCGTTTCCCGAAATTCCCTCCAGGTTATGGCTTGGAAAGGACATAAAGATAATGAGGCTGGAAGTCGCCGGCGCGACGGGCTCCGCGCCTATCAATCCCGGCTTTTACAGCGCCTCTCCTTCGCCCCCTGCCGGCCGAAGGTCGCTCGACTACGAAATCGACGCGGCGGTACACTCGATTACGAGACCGCTGATGACCGGCAAGCTTCAACCGGATACTTTGACCGCTTATGCATATTTCAAACTTGGGAAAGCCGAGATCGAAACGTCCAGAAAATACAGACAAGAAGCCGGACGGCTTGTCGCATATCATTTCGGCAAACTGCCGGATTCGCGTGAGTTCAGCGCGAAAAATATCACGGTGACGGGCTTCAAATCGAAATCCGGAACGCCGGGGCGTTCGAGAAGTTTGGGATATGGCGGGCTCTACGAAGAGCAGCCTATTGTGTTATTGAACGAAGGCGACGAAATAGAATTCGAAATAGTCGTTTCGAATCCCGAGAGTAAAATCTACGGGCTGACCGTATATGCAAGTCAACAGGATCGCTGGAGTTCGGACGGCCCGCCGGATTTCGAATACATTGTCGAAACATCGTCGGGGACGCACGCACAGGGCAAAGCGACGGAAAAACAGAGCGTCGAGGTAAGTCATGAGGTTTTCGCGGACGGAAAAGTGTGGCTTAAAATTACTGCGGTTTCGAAGCTTGCGCTAAATTCGATAACGTTTTCATAGCAGGGCTGCAATATGACGACGGATGCCGCATGCCGCCGTTCGCGGCGAAACGTCAATCGAAGAACCGCTTGTGCAGCGTCACTTCCGCCGGAGCGAATGTTTCCGGGTCGAGAATTACTTCCACGACGTCGTATCTAATCCGGCAGTTTCTGTATTTCCGGTTTTTTTTAACGAATGCCGCCGACAGCGCTTTTATCTGGAACGATTTTCCGCGCGTGACGTTGTCCCTTGGTTTGAAAGTACCGGCGCGGACGCGTGTCTTGACTTCTACGAAAACGAGCGTTTCGCCGTCTTCCGCAACGATGTCGAGTTCTCCGCCGCGTATGCGAACGTTTCTGCCGATAATTTTGTAACCTTCGCCTTCGAGTTTTCGCGCTGCAATCATTTCGCCGAGCGCGCCGAGCCGGACACCGTCGAGCGCATTTTCGCCCTCGGGGGAGACGTCGGATTTGGGGAAATCGCCGGACATGTTTTGCCTTATCAAAGCTCCTGCAAAAGCTTGTCTTCAAGAGCGGTCGAGGCGCTCGAAACGCGATGATCTCTGCCGTCGGGCAGCCGCACGACGAGTTCGCCCGTTTCGAAATCAACGTACCTGCATTCAGCCTGCACGGTCTTGCCGCCGAGGTTTACAGCGCGCATCGTTCCCGGAGTGTGGTCGAGTTTGCGGTATTCGTCGAGAAATCCTTCGAGTTCCGCAAGCGCGGAAGTCGCGGCAGCGCGCGCCGCGCCGCCCGCGGCCGCGACGAGCACCGGAAGCCTGTCGATTCCGAATTCGGGATTGTGCAGTTTGCCTGGGTTCCCTCCAATCTCTTCGGCAATCGAAGTCGCCTGCGATTCCAGGCCTTCCGGGAAATCGCCGGAGCGCGCCCGTACGTTTATGCCTACGCCGATTATCATTAAATCGCCGTAAATCATTTCGATCAAGATTCCGCCTAATTTCTTGCCGGATACGACGAGGTCGTTCGGCCATTTAATTCCGAGGTCGAGGCCGGTAAGTTCGCGCATATTCGAAGCAATCGCGGCGCCGCAAGCGATGGAAAAAAGCTCCTTTTTCGGAAATCCGCCGGCGTTTGCGGCGATGCTGAACAAAACGTCTTTGCCCGATGCGTCGCTCCATTTGCGAGTGCCGGTTCCCCTTCCGCCCGTTTGACTGTCGCAGGTCAGAAAGGACGGGGGCTTTTCGCCCGCTTTTAGCCGCACTTTTAAAAGGTCGCTCGTTGAGGTGATTCGCGGAACGTAGTACGGCATCATACCGATGCCTGCGAAAAACGTAGCGAAATCGGCGGCTCCAGGGCCGCCCGCGTTAAATGCCGCCTGGATGCGATCCTTGGAATATTCGGCTTCTCCGATTGCCTCCATGCATACTCCCGAGAAAAAGAACGTCCGATTATCTCATAAAATCCGCGAATTGTTAAATCTTTGCAAGAAATCTGTAAGCAACCACCGTAAGTATTTGTATTTCGCAGGCGCAATGCGGTTAAAACTGGGAAATCGGGGAATAATGCTGATATAATCGAACCGTCTTCGGAGGTTTATCGTGAACGGACGAGTTATCGCGCTCTTCGGAGCGCTTCTATTTGCTTGCGCGCTTTCCTGCGATTCGCTGTCGTACAATCGCGGACACCTTGCCGGATACGTTTCCGGCGGGGCAGGCCGCACCCCCGCCGATATTACAATCGACTTCGGCTCGCATCAGATTAGTCCGCCTCGCCCGCCCAGGGCGGCGGATGTGCCTGATAGTACGGGCATATCTCGCGGCGGCTTCGAGCTTGTTCCGCTCGATTCGCGCGGCTGGCCGAGCGAGGAACTTGAAAACGTATTCGACATAATCGTGACCGATGAAGGCATTAACAGAAAAGTCGAAGTCGTTGCGGACGGCGCGCGAGACATGACCGAAGCGCTTTTCTATCTCAAATTCGACGCGGACAGCTTTACGCCGATCGATTCGCGAGACAGCGGATTTCTCGGCGGCGATGGCGAAGCGATTTCGCTTTTCGTTCACCGCGCGGGCGAGCTTGCGGGCGGAGTGGCTCGCATACGGCCGGACGAGAACGGCGGCATTAGCGGCAGCGGCGTGGTCGCGGAAATCCTGTTTTCGCCGGAACCGTACCGCACGGCGTCGGTCAATCCGTATCCAAGCGAATCGAAGGCGCACAATAAAGTTATCGACCTTTTCGCCGCGAAAACCCCGACCGGCATTACGCTTACGTGGACCGAGAAAAACGTGGGCGATTACGACAATAACGGCGAAGTGGGCATCCCGGACATTACGCCGATTGCTTTGAATTACCTTCGCCGCTCCGACGACGGTAACCCCGAGCCGTTTCCGAATTTAATCGACGGAGACAACAGCGGCGAAATCGGAATTCCCGACATCACGCCGATTGCGCTAAATTACTTGAACGCGGTGACGGGATATAACGTGTACCGCCGGATAAACCTAGGCGGGGACCCGGAATTTCTGCCGGGCGATAAACTTGCAAACCCGATAAATCCTTCCGCTCGCGCGACGGTGATGCGCGACGGAATTTTGGACGGCGGCAATCCGCCGAAATTTGCGCTGATTTATTCGTTCACCGACTCGACCGCCGAGCCGACGTCCAGTTACGTGTACGTCGTGCGTCCAATCTCCGCGCCCGGCGATACGCCGGAGGAAGGCCTCGACAGCAACGTGGCGATTCCTGAAGCGGGGGCGGCGAGCTTCGAGCTTAGAAGCGACCAGACCGAATATACGGTAGGCGACAACATAATCGTGGAAGTATGGGTTACGGACGCGGACAACGTTTTCAGCAGCAATGCTCGCTTCGATTTCAACGATTCGCTGCTCGCGGTAACTCCGGGAGGCATCGCGGCGACGCTCGGAATCGAAACGCCGAACTTTTTCCCGGATCCGCCGGGATCGCTTTTCTTCGGCGTGCAGGTGGACTCGAACACGATTGGCTTCAACAACACACAGAAGCGCGGCCAGCCCGGCATCGGCGGCGAAGGCGTGCTTGCGTACGCGGTGTTCGACGCGGTGGCTGCCGGACAGGCGGAGTTTTTCATTCACGACCCGTCGGACTTCGTTTGGCTGCGCAGCCCCGACCCGGACTTCGGCTCGAACAAACTGCCGTTCGGCGTTATTACGACGCCCGCCGCGCCGCTCGTCGTGACGATTAATCCGGCGTAGTCGGTTCGATATGAAATGTGAATTTAAAAGCACAAAAAAACGGCTAGTGCTTGTGTATGAATATTGGCTGGTGCCGGTATCCGCAGCAACCACAAAATAAAATGCCATCCCCCTTGGAGGATGGCTAACCGGGTCTCAGGCACCCGGCGGTGCTAACAGCCAAATTATACCATGGGACAAGAAGTCTGTCAACATTATGCAAGTTTGGCTTGGCTAAATACTGTGCCGGCATCGATTGGCTAACACTTATTATGCTAAATTATTGACTCGAGCATGAATAAGCACCGCGTAATTGCCTATATAGACGGATTTAACTTATACTACGGTTTAAAGGCAGCAGGACTTAAACGATACCTGTGGCTCGACGTAGAAGCTCTCGTTCGCAAATTGCTATTGCCCGGACAAGTATTGCAGGGCGTTCATTACTTCACGGCACTCGTCAAAAATGATATAGGCAAAGAAAGGCGCCAAAAGGCCTATTTAAGCGCCATTAGTTGTTCATCTTTAGTTCATATTCACTATGGAATCTACCAGCTGTCCGAGCAGCGATGCCCATTGTGCAATGGAATATACAAAATTGCCAAAGAAAAGCAGAGCGACGTAAATCTCGCCAGCGAGCTTTTGCTTGATGCATTTTCGGATCGTTTTGATTCGGCGCTGTTGATCTCCGGAGACGGAGATTTGACGAAGCCTGTTGAGTCAATACCTAAGTTGTTTGAAGGAAAAAACGTTAATGTTGCGTTTCCGCCATTGCCAGCAGTTAGAAAGGACCGCAATAACCGAATTTCGGAAAAACTCAAGGCTTCATCTGCCACATGGAAAGTAATCAAACATAAAAAAATCGCCTCCAGTCAGTTGGATAATCCGGTCATTTTACAAAATGGAAGGGAGTTTTGGAGGCCGGTCGAATGGTCATAAGTTAACCGTCGGCGTTATAACGACCCCAGCCGCGCCGCTCGCCGTGACGATTAATCCGGCGTAGGTGTAGGCTTATGTTTGCCGAACTGCTTGATTATGGAGGCGGGGTTTTCTAACCCCGCCGGTTTTAATTTTGCTCTTATGCAAAAACTTAAGTTAAGTCAGCGCCGATTTCAGCATCGAATCGATGTCCGGGTGGTCGTACATAAATCCTGCGCCGATAAGTTTGCGCGGGATAATCCGCTGGCTAATGAGCGCGCCTTCCGCCATTTTTCCAAGCATCGCTTTTAGCGCCCACGAAGGCACCGCAAAAACAGCCGGGCGATTAAGAGAACGCGCAAGCGCACGCGTGAACTCCCCGTTTGTTACCGGACTTGGCGCGGCCGCGTTCACCGGCCCGGAAAGATTTTCGCTTTCCATCGAAAAAATCGCGATGCGCACGAGGTCGCCAAGCGAAATGCAGCTCCACCACTGGCCGCCGCCGCCGAGCCTTCCGCCGAGACCCATTTTGAACACGGGAAGAAGCCCTTTAAGCGCGCCCGCAGACTTGTCCAGCACTACGCCGATTCTTAGATTTACGACGCGAATCCCCGCCGCGCGCGCCGGCTCGCAAGCCGCTTCCCAATCGCGGCATAATAGCGCGAGAAAATCGCCGCCCATTTTGCCGTCCTCGCCCGTTTCGACGTCATCGGTGTCGCCGTAATAGCCGATGCCGCTGGCCGCGATAAAAACTCGCGGCGGTTTTTCAAGCCCCGACAGCGCGCTTGCGAAAAAACGCGTCCCGCTTATCCGGCTGTCGCGTATCCGCCGCATTTTTTCAGGCGTCCATTTTCCCGCGATGTTTTCGGCCGCGAAGTGGAAGACTGCGTCAATCCCCTCGAGATTCGCGGTGTCAATTTCTCCACTGCTCTCCTCTGCTCCGGGGGGATTCCAGTAAATTTCGCCGTCTTTTTGCGGCGGGCGCCTTACCAGCCGGAAGACTTCGTGCCCCTCTGCTTCCAGCGCAGATGAGACCGCGCCGCCGATAAACCCGGACGCTCCGGTAATTGCCGCTTTCAATTCTCACGCTCTTTTGCCGTTCTAACTCGCGGCCGTAGCCTTGCGAACACGGCGTACGATAGCCGCATAATGCTAGATATAACGGGCGTGCGCGCCAGCCTAGCGAGAATTCGGTAGGCGGGGATGCGTTCCCAGATTACAGCCAAAGCGTCGATACCGGAAAGCGTTCTTCCCGCCAAGTCCACCGCGTGCATCGCTCGCCGCGCCTTGGCTTCGGAGATTCCCGCCGCGCGAAGCCGCTCCGCGGATTCGCCGAGCGGCAGAAATTCGAGTTCGCCCGTTTCGTCGAGCGCGGAATAGTGACGGCTTGCGCCGATGCAAACCGGACAGGTTTCGTCGAAGTAAATCGCGATTTGGCCGCGCTTTGCGCCTTCGCAGTGAGGTCCGCCGGAATTTCGCTCGCTTTTCATCATGATGAATGATACCCGCGAAAAAACTATGGTCGCGCAATCCGCATCATGACTGCGTTTTAAAAATATTTTCCAATATTTGCGCTTTCGAGTGGTAATACTTGACAATTGTTGGCTATACTTATTTACGTGCGGCAATCGCATTTTCCGCCGCAAAGGTTTTGTAACTTCGCCGCAAGAGGATTTTTCGATGGGACTTTATATAGACACGCCGCAAGGAAAAGAAGACGCCGCATTGAGGCGCCGCAGGCTGGCGCTGCTTTCCGCATACTACGAAGGCGCGCCGTACGAAAACGAGCGGGAATGGCGCTCGCTTCTGGGATATTCATACGACGCGCCGCGTCCCGCGATAGTGGTGAACTATCCCCGGCTGATTGCGGAGCGCGCGGCGCATTTCGCTTTCGACCGCGTGCTGGGTTTTGCGGCGGGCGGTAATGCCGAATCGGCGCTTTTGGAAGCTGTAATCGAGAAAAACGGGATTTACGAAATGCTTTTCGACTCGTGCGTCGAGGCTTCCGTAAAGGGCGATGCGCTCATCGTTCTCGACGCAAGCGGAAACGGCGGCGAATTCGATGCGAAGGTTCGGCTGATTCCCGCCGAGGATTATGTTATCGAAACGAGTCCGCACGACGAAAACGAAATCGAGGTTGCCAGAATCGAATACAAATTCGTGGACGGGGGCGGCTCGGAGAAATGGCACCGCGAAGAACTAACCGCCGACGGTTTTTTCAAATTCGAAGGCGAGGCAAGGCGCGGGCGGCCGGTATGGATGGGAGGGGCTGCGGGCATGTTCGGCGTGCCCGACGAATCGCCGAAAGAGTGGCGGCTTGTTTCGGCGAAGAAAAACCGGCTCGGATTCATACCCGCAGTATTAATCAAAAACCGGCGGCGAACGGGAAGAGTGTATGGCGAAAGCGACCTCGACGATTTGCTGACGATTTTCGACGACATCAACTGGAAGCTGTCCCAGCGCAGCCGGAACATCAGCCGTACGATGAACGCGATTTTGCTGAACATCAACGGCAGGATTGTCGGCGGCGGAGCGCGAGAAGGCGAAATCCTCAGCGTAATCGGCGACGGCGCGCGAATGGAATATTTGGCGAACGGCGCGGACATGAGCGAAATAAGCACGCACCTTTGCGATTTAAGACGCGCGCTTGCGGAAATAAGCGGCGTAAGCATGCTCGACCCCGAAAAGCTGTCCGGTCTCGGCGCGATAAGCGGATTCGCGCTTTCAGTGCTTTACGAACCGCTAGTCGCGCTCGCAGAGCGCAAACGGAAAACGGTTGGCGGCGCAATGGAAAGGCTACTTGCGATGACACTTGTCGCGGCGAAACGGGCGGGCGCGCTGCCCGATGGCGAAGGCGAAAAAACGGTGAAGTTCGAATACGGCCCGATGTTTCGCGCCAGCGAAACCGAAATTGCGGCTAAAGAGGCGCGCATTATCGCCGCGATGGAATCGGGACTTATCACGAAGGAAGTCGCGAAAGCGAAACTATCCGGGATGTAACGAATCAAGGCCGAAATTATACGGCCGCTTGTTTTTTGAATAAAAGGAGGAAATGAAATGGCGTTGACACTTGTTCAAGCGGCAAAGCTTGAAACCGACATGCTCAAGAAGGGCGTGATCGAAACTTTCGGCGAATTTTCGCCGGTACTCGAAGACCTGCCGTTCATCGAAGTGCAGGGGAACAGCTTCAAATACAGCCGCGAGGCGAGCCTGCCCGCGGTGGAGTTTCGTCCGGTCAACAGCGCGTACACCGAAAGCGCGGGCGAATTCGACCAAGAGACCGAATCGCTGGTAATTTTCGGCGGCGTGGTGGACGTGGACAGATACATCCAGCAAACTCGCGGCAGCGTGAACGACCAACGCGCCGTGCAGGCGAGGATGAAGGTGAAAAGCCTGTCGCTTGCGTTCACGAGAACGTTTTTCAACGGCGACGAAAACGCGGACCCGAACGGATTCGACGGACTTGCCGTGAGGCTCGCGGGAACCGATCAAGTGATTACTGCGGACGACGAGTCGGGCGACGGCGACGACCTGTCGCTGGAATATCTCGACGCGCTAATCGACGCGGTGTGGGGCGGGCCGGACGTGATTTACATGAGCCGCGCTAACCGCCGCAAGCTGACCGCTCTCGCGCGCACGAGCAGCATTCTCGAAGTTGGTATGGACGATTTCGGCAGACAAATCACGCGGTACGACGGCATCCCGGTCAAGCTCGTCGGCAAAGACGAGAACAACGAAGAGATTCTCGGATTCACCGAAACCACGGGAGAAAACGAGGAGACCAGCTCGATTTACGCGGTCAAATATGGAGCGGACGAATTCGTGTGCGGCATTACGAACGGCGGAATTCAAGTGGAAGACCTGGGGCTTATTCCGAGTCCGCCAGTTTATCGCACGCTCGTGGAGTTCTATTGCGGCGTCGCGATGTTCCATCCGCAGGCTGCCGCAAGGCTGAAGGGAATCAAGGCGTGATGAAAATCGAGGGTTACATTGCTCTCGCACGGACGGTTGCGGGCGGCGCGAACGAAAGCGCCGTCCGCAAAATAAAACCGGAGGATAAATCGAAAAAAATGCTTTCGAAAAGCAAAAAACCGTTTGAAAAAACGATGCCGGTATTCGGCAAAGCGTCGAAAGGCTCGACCGCCGAAAACGTGCCGAAGCTGTATGTCGCGAAAAGCCCGAACAAGAGATACACAGGCGAATATTGCGGGCAATGGTTCGAAAACGGCGAAGCGCTGGTAACTGCGGCGGACGCGTTCAAGCTTGAACTTAAAGGATGCGAAATAACGGAAGCCGGAGCCCATAATGACCATTAAAGAATATGTCAGGCTTGCGTCGGGCGACACGGGAGCAGAAAAAGCGCTTACCGATTCGGAACTAAACGACATAATCGCCGCCACGGTCCTTGCGCCGCAATCGGCGAAAATGTTGCGTGCCATAGACAAGATCGGCGGCGAGGTGCAATTCCTGAACCGAATCGGATGGGTGGAAATTAAGCTGTCCCCGCTAAATTCGGAAAAGACGAAATTCGGTTGCGGAATCGGCGGGTTTCTCGATTATGCCACGGACGTTATCGCGGGCGGCGAGGTTTATTCGCCGGGAGAAGGCGACGAGACGAACTATGTCACCGGCGTGCTGACGTTCGCCGAGCCGATGGAAGTGCGGGTGAGCGTCCGGACTTATCTTGTCGATACCGGAAAGGCGATACACGACGCGCTGATGACGATAGCCGGCAGCGAGGCGCGGCTTGCCATTCGGGCGGGCGTGGCGGGAAACATGCTCGATACGACGCTTCTCGCAATCGAACTGCGAAAGCAGGCGAAGGAAGCGCTGGGAGTGTACGACTTCGAAATTCCTTGCGCGATGGATTTTCCGCATTAGGAGGGAAAAATGCCGGACGGTGAAAGGCTGGAGCGCGCGATGAGAAAGGCGGTCGAGTTGACTAAAGGAAGCGAAGAGGAAATATACCTTCGCACGTACGAAGTTCAAGGCGGACACGCGGAATCGGGAACGCCGCCGGACAAAACGCCGGTGGACGTCGTGATTTTTCCGCGGCCCGCCGTTTCGGACGCACTCGCCGCGGCTGACAGATTGGGCGAAAGGCAAATCGGCGGCGTGCAAATTCTGGCGGGCGACAAACGCCTGACGATGGCTGCGGACGCGCCGGTGGAAACGGGCTCGATTTTGCATTTCGATAACTCGGACTGGAGGGTGGTCGCGTTAAGCGCGCCGGCGGTTTTCGGCAAGCGGCAACTTTTAATCGCTCTCGCAAGGAAGGTGCAGGAATGAGGAACGCTATAACGAGCGTGAACAAGTGGCTGTCGGAAAATTTGGCGGATGCGAATCTTTATTTCGCGCCGGGCGAGCCGTCGGAACTTCCGGCGATAACCGTCATGGCGTCCGGCGCCTCCGGCGTTGCGAACGGCGGGAATCGCGATGCGATGCTTGCCGAAGTCGCGTTTACCGCGGATTGCATATCGGGGGGCGGGAATGCCGCGGCGGCGAGAGGGCTTGCCGCGGAGCTAACGAAGCTACTGCTCGGCGATTCGGACGGGGGATTGAAGATTCCGCTGCTCGATTGGGATTACGAATTGCCCGTGCCGGCGCCGGTGGTAGTGCTTGGTGAGATGACGGTTTCCGGAATAACGTGGGAAGAAATTCATATTGAAAAAAATCCGGAATTAAAAATTGTGCGAGTCGGGTTCGGAGTAAGGGCGAAACTCGATGGCGCGAACCTCGGATGATAAGGAGAAAAAATGACGAACGATATTAGATCGCTTACGGTCGGCTCGGCGGAAATTTATATCAACGGCGAAAAGTGCGGCTGGGCAACGGACGTCGAAATCGAAAAGCGTGTGGAAACGATAAAGCACGAATCGAACGTGGGGCTGGAATTCGCGACCGACCACATACTTCCCGTGCGCCGCTCGTTTCACGTGCGCGGCAGGTTCGGCGAAATCAATCCGCCGGTCGTGAACGGCGCGCTCGGGCTTGCGGGCATTGCGGAACTTCCCGCGGGAACCGCTCAGCAAAAGACCGAGTATGCAAGGCTGTATCCGTCGCGCTGGCACACGCTGATGCGGACGGCGGAGAGCGGAAGCATAACGGTGAAATCCGCGGACGAATCCGTGACGTACGTTTCGGGAGACGATTACGAACTAAACCCGGCGCGCACCGCGATTAGGATGAAAGCGGACGGCGGCATACCGGCCGGAGCGCTGCTCAAGCTAACGTATTCGCATCTTCCGGCGGCGGGCGCGGAAGTGAAGTTTACTGCGCCGGGGAAAATTACGCCGGTTCATATGATCCTGCTGCACAGGTATCCCGACGGTGTAAGCCTGCTTGAAATCACTTTGTCCAAAGTTTCGCTGGAAGCGGACGTGAAGCTGGCGTTCGACGAAAAGGACTGGATCGGGATTCCGTTTACCGGCGAGTGTTTGCCGGACGAAAGCTCGCCTGACGCGCCTTTCGGCAGCCAGCGGTTTTTCGGCCCGGTGTTTGCGAACCAGACGGACTCCGCTGCGGACGCGCCGGACAATCCGTACGTACCCGAACACGGGATGGTGAACTAAATGGAGAAGGCGATGAGTTTGAACACGACGGAGCGTACCGGAAATCCGGGGACGCGGCTTACGCTGTCGGACGGCCGGGAAATCGAAGTGCCGCGGTGGAACGCGCGAATCGCGCTCGAAATCGGCGGGATGTTCTTTACGGCGGCGGATGGCGGCAAGGAAAGCGGCGGGGCGAAACTTGCGGATGTTTTACGAATCGCTGGCGAGGCGGTTTGCATAACGCTGGGCGAACCCGTGGAATTCCTGGACACGCTTACGAAAGAAGATCTTGTCGAAATCGCAAGCGCGATTTACGAGCAGGAGTTTAAATCGGGCGAATTCGGAACCTGCCTAAAAAAAGCCGGAGCGCTTCTTCCGGATTTCAAATCGCAAGACTGATAGACCTTTTCGCCTTCGAATACGGCTGGACGGCGGAAGAAACTTTGGAGCGGCACACGCTGTTCGAGCTTGAAACGCTGGCAAAAATAATTGCGGCGAGAAAACGGGAGAAGCGCATTTTGGATTTGGCGGCGTCCGGAATGGACGCGAAAAAAGCGGAAAACGAAATCAAACGAATATGGGCAAGCGTAGAAGCGGCTTTCATGAATACGGGCGATTCGCCGCTGGACATAGACCCGGGATTTTTCGGAGCGTAAAGTGATGACGAAATACGAATTTGACAACTTGCGGGACGACCCGCGAATTCGCGATTTGATCGACGCGCTCGAAATGCTTGCCGACGCGGGAAAAACGGCGCACGAAAAGTTAAGCGAGCTTGCAGACGGCGTCGCAGCCGCGGAACAGGCGATTTCCCGGCCGTACCTTGCGGCGGAGAGATTGGAAAAACATTTTACGTCGAGCATTCGCGGAATCGGGAACGAGCTTTATCGCGGCGGATTCGACGACGCGGGCAGACGTTTTTTGAGAAACTTCGCAGGCCGGATTGCGGACGAAGTTTCCGGCGCAATTTCGAGCGAAATGGGCGGCGGCTTTTTCGCGGAAATATTCGGCGGACTTTTGGGCGAACTCGTGCGCGGAATCGGCGGCCTTTTCGGCGCGAAGAAAAAGCGGTTTCTTAAACCCGTCGAGCTTGAAAACATTTATAGCCCGCCCGCAATGCTCTCGCAATCGCCGTCGATTTTGCCGTCGTCTTCCTCGCTAGGCGGCCGGAGCGCGTCCGCGCTAAACGTGAACGTGACTGTGAACGGCGTCATCGGCGCGCCGGCGGACGTGGCAGACGAAATCGAACGAATAGTGACACGCAGGCTTGGCGCGCTGAACAGGAGGGAAGCCTGATGCTGAAAATATGGACGGGCGGAGTCAGCGCGGACGCTTTCACGCTGTCGAGCGTTTCGGTTAACTCCGAAATGAACACCGGAGCGATAATCGTGACGGATAGAAGCGGAATCCCACACAGAATCGAAACCGAATCGAGTCCGCGACCCGTGCGGCTCGATATCGAGTTTCCAGCGAATCTGCTGGCGCTGGAAAATTCAAGCGAAATAAGCCTCGGCGATTTTTTAATCGCGGCGTTCAGGACGGGCGGGCATATCGTGATGATGGAAAGCACGCGGCAAGCGGCGTATCGCGGATATATCGAGCGGCTAGGTGATTTCGTCGCCGGCGCGCGAGGCAAGGCGGAGTGGCAGCAGGATTTGATTCGCGTCGAGATTCTACTAATCGGAAGCGGCACTTACGGCGACTGGGACGACGTTTCGAGCACGGAGTGGGAGGAGTAACAATGGCGCTGACTATGCTTTCGCGCGCGGAGCTTGCTAAGCGAAGCAAGCGGATTGCGATTAGGCCGCGCATCAAAACATCGCATCCCGAATCGGACACGTTCGAAGAATTTCGAATCGCGGACGGCGGGTTCCGGCTTACGCGAGAATCCGGGCTTCCCGCGATGCTCGAAATCGAGCCTGCGCCGCCGGACGGCGGTTTCGGCGCGGAAACCGACCCTGCAAACCGGTTTCAGCTTTTCGCTCGAATCGAGGTTTGGTGCGAAGTGTTTCTCGCGGCGGGCGGCAGCGAAACCGAAAGATTGTTCGACGGAATAGTGACCGAAATCGAGCGCATTGACGGCAGGTTGAAACTCGTTGCGCTGGACATGCTTCACGTCCTGTCGCGAACTGTGACGAGCGTCGCCTTCGACGCGTCCGCGGTGGCGATAGCGGACGGCGCGCCGCTCGCTTCGGCGCCGGAACTGGGCGCTTTCGCTTACGGCCTCGACGTTTCCGAAACGCCGGACGGATTTTCCGCGGAAGGCAAGCGGCGAAGCTGGAAACAATCGGACGTTCGCGTAACGAACTCTTCCGGCGCCGAAATTCCGCCCGCGGCGTACGCGGTCTATCCCGATAGCGGCGCGGTAGTTTTTCATTCCGCGCCAGGCGGCGCGATTTTCGTAAACGGCGTCAGGTGTTACGTCGAAGGCACTGCGGACGTGAGCGCGATTATTGCCGCGGCTCTCGCCTATCCGAAACCGCTGGGCGGGCCGGGGATTTCGGGCGGCGATTTGGACTTCGATAATCTTGGACTCGATATAAACCGCGTCCGGTGGGACGAAACGGATGGAAGCGTTTTCGACTTTTGGCGGTTTTTGAAACGCTCGCTGCCCGGTAACGTCTTTCTATATTACGACAGCGCGTCCGGGAAATACAAACTGGCTTCGGCTGCGCAACAAGAGACGCCGCAGCTGGCGCTGATAAACCCGATTCGAGTGGAATCGCCATTCGACGGATACGGCGTGCAAACGCGCGTCGTCGTGAAAGGCGACGTGCCGCAGCCGCGGCCGATTTCGGAAACGGCCATTGTGACCGACCTGCTTAACGGCGACGGCGATATATTCCGGTGGAACGGCAACGCCAAGATTTTCGGAGAAGGCAGCTTGTCGCTCGTTAAAGACGGCGACGGAAACACCGGCTTCGGACGGCACAACCTTTCGGGCGAGCCGTATGCATGGCGCGATTTCGCCAGGCTCGATCTGGGGCTGGGAGCGGACGGAAAGCCGCGGCGGATCACGCGCATTGACGTCGTCGCGGCGAACAGCCACAACCCGAATTCGCAAGGCGCGGCGAGCTTGAAGTTTCTATACGGCGTCGAAATTCTCGGAAGCGCGGACGGCGAATCTTACGAGCGAATATCGAGAGATGCGGTCATGTATTTGAAACCGCTCGAAGTCCGCACTATCGAAAACCCGGTGTTCGATGGAGCGCGCTTTTTGAAAATCCGCATCAAACCGGCGAAAGACGGGCTTTCGAACGACGGCGATCCCGCGGCGGCGCTTAACGAAATTCGCGTGTACGGCACGCAAAAGTTCGCCGCCGTGGCGCAGGCTCAGGCAGAAGATTCCGAGGCAGATTTTTATTATCCGGCGCTTCTCGAAAAAACTTCGCTAATCGGACACTTGACTTTCGTCGAGGACGCCAGCGGTTTGTTCGACGAGTTTGCGGCGAGAAAGCGAGCTTCGGACTTGCTCGGCGAATTCGTACGCGCGTTTCAGCGCGCGGAATATTCGTCCGTGTTCGACCCGATGCTTAAGCCGCTTATTACCGTGGAAATTGCGGACGAAATGACTGGGACGGAGGCGGGAATTCTCGTGGAAAAAGTGGTTATGGACGGGCGAAAAACTCTGGCGCAAGGAACTAATTACCTTGCGGAGCCGCTTGCATAAAAGGAGAAGGCAATGGGCGAAACCGGCGCGAAAAATCTGGCGCGTGAAATAGACGAACGCATAAGGAGAATTTCCGGAAGTGCAAAACGCGTGCCCGCGGGCACAATTCAATCCGCGCTATCGGGCGTGCCGCCGGACGGGGAAGGCGACAATTTCGATTTCGGCGTGCTGTCGCTTGGAAAAGCCGGGGAAGAAACCGCGCTTACCGGAGACGTGAAAATCGCGGAAGGCGGCGGCATCGAAATCGAAACCGGCGCGGAAAATAACGCGATTGAAATTGCGCTCGGTGCGCGTGAAAAAGCTCTTTTGTCGGGCGAATTCGGGGAAATTTTCGAGATTACGACCGAGGACGCGCCGGATGAAATTACCGGCGTTTTCAAGATCGCGGGCAAAAGCGGCGCTGCGGAAATATACGCGTTCACGGAATCCGCGATTTACAGGCTCGATATTGATGCGGGCGAACTCGCCGAAGTCGAGGGAGCGGCACCGGGCGAAGATGAAACATTCACTTGCGCGACGGCATACCGCGGCTTCGCTCTTATCGGTACGCATCAGACCGGCGGAAGCGAACTCAGGATTCTCCGCTTCGACGGCGCTGCGATTGCGGAAGATTTTTCAATCGCCGCGGACACCGCGAACGAGGCGGTAACCGCGCTGGCGATTTGCGGCGGCGCGGTTTTCGCGATGGCGGGAGACCTCGACTCGATGCCGAAAGGCTGGCGCGTATTTCGCCGGAACTATGCTGGAAACTGGACCGCTTTAATTCCGAAACAGGCGGGCGAAAAGCCCGGCGCGCTTTCGGCATCGAGCGAGCTTATCGCGTCGGGCAAGGGGCTTGCGGCTGAAAAAATTTACAGTATGAAGCTTGCCGCGGGCCAGTCGGCGCCGGCGCCGATATTGGACACTCCCGGCGTGACCCAGCTTTCTGTGACCGGCGGCGCGGAAATAGCAAAATCGAACGGCGGCGTTCTTATTGCGGACGCGCCGCAAGGGAAAATGTTTTTCGTCACGGACGCTTCGCCGAAAGTTTGGAGCGGAGCGGCGGCGCTCGATCTTGCGAAAGCCATCGAGGAAACGCCGGGAATTTCGCGGCCCGACGATTTCGATTCTGTAACTTCCGCGGAAGTTTCACTCGGCATAAATGCTGGCGGCGTTTTCATTTTCGGCGCAAAGGTGGAATTTGCGCTGACTCCGTCCGGCAGCGAAACGTGGAATTACGTTTTCGCATTGTCCGGCGGCGCGCTGTTCGAAATCGCGTCGGGCGAGGAGAGCGAATTTCCGCTCCTGAAGCCGTGCCTGTTTACGCCGGGTGGAATCGCCATTTTCCGCGGCCTCGGCGCCGGTGCGGATAAAAGGCTGTTCGGGCTTAATGTTCCGCTTGCCTTCGCCGCCGGTTTGTTCGAATAGACTTGATCAAAAAAAGGAGTAAAAATGAAACCGCTTAAATTCTTGAAATTTTTCGGGCGCGAACTTGCGCGATATGCAAAGTGGCTGTGGAAGCACCGCGATGAACTGGCCGAAATCGCGGAGGTCGTATTCCGGCTGGCGAAAAACGCGGAGCCGCGAGAGACCGGCAAGGCGGGGGAGGAGAAAGGGGATGATTGAGGACGCACCGGCAGCCGCCGCGTTGTTTGCGGGAGTCGCCGCCGTCGTCACCGCGCTCGGCGCAGCGATGGTAAAGATTATCCGCGAGCTTGAAAAGCTGACGAACGGGAAGATGACTCGAATCGGCGACAGCCTTGCCCGCATCGAAAAAATCGAGGCGAAAAACTCCCGCATTCTCGGCGCGCTTCACCGCGAAATAAGGGCGATGAGGCCAAAGTCTCACAGCGGCGTTCTACGAAATGCCGCCGCAAGCGGCGAAATGCACGGTCAAAAAAAACCAAAGCGAAATGCTGCAGATTCCGGTTCTAATACCAGCCGTCTTTAAACGAGACTCCGTGAAACGTGCGAAGAAGCGTGACAATCGAACAGCGGTGTCCGGTTTCATGCTCCACGAGCCAAGGGATCATCTTGCGCGGCGACGGCGGGCCGCCCGCAGTAAAATACGGCGGCAAATTTCCGGAGGAGACCGCCTGCGAAGCCTCTTCGAAATGAGCAACCGCGGCATCGCTGGTTTCGTTCGCCGCTTCCGCCGGCATGGCCATTACCTCGTTCCAAGAGTTCCTTGCGTCCGAAAGGTGCGCCAGCGCAGCGTCGAACGAGAAGTCGCGAGTGCGTTTCCATTCGCCTTGCTGGCCGACGAAATTCGCCGGAGGGGCAAGGAACATCTTTTCGAAGTTCCAATACCCGCGCAAGTGACCGTAGAACAAATGGGCGACGTCCGCAATATGCGCCACGGATTCGCCGATTGAAAAATGCCAACTACCGTCGGGCGTGGGCGGCCGCCAGTCGAAAAGCTCCGGCGTCAGCTTGGCGAGAAGCCGCTCCGTACGGCCCACGCAGATGCCGTAAGAAGGAAACGCTTCGCCGATTGTAAAAGCGGATATTTGTGATTCCATAAAATTACCCCTTTGAAGAATGCTGTCAATATTTCCTTACCGTTTCTATTTTCGTTTTATCGAGCGTTTTTTGGCATTCGTCCGACAAATGCAAATGTGTTTTTTTTATGAAGTTAACTTCGATTAATTCCAGCCTTCCGAAAACGAAACGCCCAGGTGCGTGCGAAGGACGGTAACGAGCGTGCCGCGGTGCGCGCATTCGTGGGTCATCATCGCGACGATTTTGCCGAGCGCGTTCGGCGGATTTCCGGCCGCCACCCCCGCCGGCAGCAAGCCCGCCGCCGCCTGCCGTTTACGCTCTTCGAGCGCCGCGATTTCGGCCTCGCCCGGCAGATGCGCGCCCTCGATTGGCCGCGCCGCAACCTTTTCCCAATCCGCCGCCGTCGCGGCCAGATAGTCTTGCACGTCCGCCATCGAGAAAGCGAACCGCGGCGTCCACTCGGCCTGCTGGCCGCGAAACCCCTGCGGCGGCAGCATGAAAAGCGACCCGAAGTCCGGCGCGCCCGTCAGCGACGAATGGGTGAGCATCCGGCCGTCCGCGATGTGCGCGGCAAGCTCGATGAGCGAGAAATGCCACCCGCCGTCCGGCGTTGGCGGCCGATAGTCAGCCGTCGCCGGCGCAATCTTCGCCACCGCAAGATTCGTCAGCTTGAACGTCTGCGAAAACGCCGCCAGCGCATCCGCAATCGTCGCCCGGCCAGTCTTTTCGTTCATTTTTCACTCCCTTAATCCCGAACCCGAAGCATATCACGTTTCCCGCCCCGTAAGATATGAAACCGAAGAGACGCAAAGTCGCAGTGGCGCAAAGGCTGTATGCGACTGCAAAGGCTGTATGCGGACGTAGGGGCTGAATGCGGACGTATGGGCGGCCCCCCGTGTCCGCCCGAAACGTAGGGGCGTATCGCGTACGCCCGCAAAAGAAAAACCATAGCGACGTAGGGGCGGATCCCCGTGTCCGCCCGATTGAAAGCAAGATAACCACGGAGGCGCGGAGGCATTTATGAAGGCGGGGTTTGTCACAGAGGTTTTTGTGGCGGCGCGGTTTTGAAGCTCCGCTCATCCTCCGTATGTTATAGTCTACGCCGCCGGCCAAGGCACTAGCCATTAGCACGGAGTTTGGATGCAGCCTCATGCAGCTTGTTGAATATTTCTATGGCATTGTCGTAGTAGCATCCAAACAAATGGAAGTATCCATACGCCTCATTGCGGTCGAACCTCTTGCCGGAGGGATGCCCTGCTTCGTTTCTGGCCATTCGAGCGGGGTCAAAGAAACACCTGAGCATTCTGACATTATCATTGTTTAAACTGAACAAACTTAAAACCCTCTTATTAGAGATAACCTCCAGAATCTTCTCGCATTTTATAGCTGCTTTCCAATTATCGAGGCTGGCAATATCACTTTTGTTTAGTGACAATTGGCCATTCAAAGCTATAAGCCTGTTGGCAATGCCACCTGCAATTAGTTCGATTGCGCATCCAAGCATAACCATAGACGAGTTAATGCAACCTCTTCGAAAGGATTTTATTGCCTCTTCAACATAAAATTCAATATCTGGAAATATAGAATTCTGTTCTTGGACCATCCTAACTAAACCATCGCTGTATGGAATTATATTATTCTCTTGTTCTAAAACGCTTTTACCCCACTCAGTAAGAGATAAATTTGGCCAGTCCGGATTTGAAGCGTTTGAACCTATAACCAGAATTCCCTCGAAAATTAGCTTCCATACGCACTCCCGTGCGAGAGCTTCAAGCCGCCCACAGAAGAATGGAGGATAATGATATTTGCTATATTGGGTGCCGAGGCTTGGACGAAAACGAGCCAGATCTGGATTTAACTCAATTATTGAATCCCATGTTGAATTCATAAGCGAATTTAAGTTTGCATAAGGTTTATTTGCTCTTATTGAATGAAGCAATGCGTTACATACATCTTCATAATTTAGGGAATCAATTGAATTCTTAGTCACTACCAATGTCCGGTTTCCTCCACGAGGAGTTCGTACAGCGGGCGGAGGGCCGCCGCGGGGACGTCCTCGCCCGTGAGAATCGAAAGAACGGCAGTATCGAGCGAGTGGCGCCAGCCGCGGCCCTCCGCCGCCTCTTTAAACTGCTGAGGCAGCCTCGGCGCCTCTTTCATGCATATCGAATCGAAAAAACGCTTTAACGATTTTAGCTGTGCCAATTTCAATAAATCGAAATCCAAAATACGAAGAGACTGTAGTGTGGCCTTTTTAATTCCAGCCCAAGCTCCTTCTGTTACCTGCAGCTCTGCAATAAGAAGCAACAAGCCCGGCGTAGAGTTAATCCAAAGGTTAGCAGCAATTTCCATTTCCTCATTGTGCTTTGATTTGCCAGTATAAAGCGCAGTCCACCATACGTTTGAAAGCACGTCAGTCGTGCAATATACAGATACTATCGGAGTAGTATCAAGTCGAATTCGTTCCGTAATTAAAAACCGGGATTTGGTGGCCGTTAACAATTCTGCGTCTACTCCTGCAATCCGCTTTAGGCGTGTATTAGGCTCAATTTGCAATGTGTTCATGTCCGTGTCGCGACCCCAAAGGGCATTATGAGTACCCTTGTCGCTTACATCAAATGCGCTATGAATCTGCCTTCTATCCACTCCCACATCAAACAAATTCGACATTGAGCACATTGGAAATTCGCATGCAAAGTCTCTGGCTGGCGAAAATTCGCCTTTTGAGTGAAGTTTATATGCAATTTTAGTCAGTTCCGGAACTGCAAACGCGCAAAGTCTGCCCCAATTGTCCGTGTTGTCCTCCACGATAATTGGAGGCGCGGTGTATGCCACTCCGGCGGGCTGTTCCCCGATTAGCAAAGAAGCGGGTTTGCCGCCGGGATTCATGAATATGTCGCACATTTTGCCGTTCGCGCCGTTTGCGGAAACCGTCAGCATCGATTTGGAAATTTCCGTCGCGGCAACGACGTTTTCGGTTTTTCCGTTCAGAAGAGCGAAAACCGTGAAGCCAGCGGATTCTTCCGGCTTGAGTTTGCGTGCTACGAACATTACTTCGCTTAGGTCGGTATTTTCGCTGAAACTGTGGCTCGGCGGTTTCGTATTAAGTAGAACGAATTCGAGATGATAGCGGGACATGTAAGGAGTTTCGTCGTCCAACTGGCCCATGAGCAGGTCGCGTATTTTAGTCCAAGACACGCCGGAAAGAAAATTGCGGGGCAAGACGAAAGCGATCCTGCCGCCGGGTTTTACATATTTATTGGCGAGGCCGACAAAAGCAGCACCTAGCCCGGCCTGCCCGATTCCGTTCAAGCCCACGTTTCCAAGCATGTCCGAAAGCCTGTCCTGCATTTCCTTGCGGATTTTCTTGTCGGTCTCGCTTCCGAACATAAGATTATCTCCGCAGGATCGTGCGAACGGCGGATTCATAATAAGCAAGTCGAAGCCTTCAATCGGCGGTTGTAATTCGTATTCCCGCCTGCCTTTGATGTCCATACGAATCGCCGTGGAGCGCACTCGCATCGAGTCGCGTACAAGAAATTCCAGAGATCCCGTGGCTTTATCCCTCCCGCCGAACGGAAGCACGTAAATATGGCCTTCTTTGAACGGGGCGTCGGGGTTGTGCATCGCGAGCGTAACGGTGGCGATGTGCGCGGCGTATAGCATCACGTCGTATCCGGTAATCACGCTGTCGAGCAGGACGCGATGCACTTCGTCGAGGTCGGGGCTGCCTTCGGTTTCGTAAAGCGCATTGGTATATTGCTTTTTTAGCTGGTGGTGCGCTGCGGAAAGAAGAGTGCCGCTGCCGCACGCGAAATCGGCGACGCGGAGCTTTTTAAGCTCTTCGATATCCGAAAGGTCGGTATCCGACCAAGACGCGCCGGGCGCTTCCAGCGCGAGTGTCGCAAGAATTCGGGCGGAAGTTATAGCGGTGTAATAAGTGGCGAGGTGCTTTGCGAGTTCCTTGAACAAGAGAGTGTGATAAATCCGGCCCATCAAATCGTGCTGCAAGAGTATGCGGCGGGAGGCGATTTTGAAAGCGAGGTTGGAAATCGCCTCGACAGACTCTTCGGCTTCGGGCGTGAGAGGCGAAATAACATCGAGCGCGACTTCAAAAACCGGCGCATAGTTTATCGCCAGCGCGGCGTTGAACGAATGGCGAAGCGATTCGATGTTGTTTCCGTGCCTGTCGAGGAAAGAAGACACGCTGGGAAGGTTTTGACCGCTGCGAATAGCGTTATAGAAAACGGCCGCGTCGAGCAGAACGAGAAACGCGATCTGCATCGTGCGGAACACTTCTTGCTGATTTTTCGGAGTTGGTAGCTCAAGCTTCGGGGCGAGTTTAAACGCCAGTTTTTCAAAACCCGTGGGGTCAACCGATTGAAGCCGCGCGGCCGCGCCGTAAAGTTCGTCGCGAATCTGGCCAACCGTTTCGTCCAGTTCGTCCATGCTGCGGGCTTCGTGCACCGCGTCGCGAATAACGTCGCCGAAGCCGGCGAGGTCTTTCGTTATCCATCCTTGAACGAGTGCGGGTTCGGGAAAATCCGAGCGCCAAACGGCGATTTCGTATTTCGATTTTTTCAGGATTTTCCTGAGGCCCGTTTCGGTACGCGACTCGAAAAGCGACGAGCCGTTTGCGTGCGGCATCTGATAGACGACGCCGACGGAAATGTCGCAAAGTCCTTCGGAAATTCGCTCTTTGCACTGCTGAACAAGCCGCTCTTTCGCCTGCGGGTTATCAATCTTTCCTTCGATGATAATGCTGAAGCCGCGGTAGGCGATCATTACGTCGGGACGGCGAACTTGGCGGCGCCCTTTTGAAATCAGCTCCGCGCCCGCGCCGAGGTCGCGCTCGCACAGCAGCGCGGCAAGCGCGGCGTTTATCGCGGCCTCGCTGAATTCATAGCGGCTTGCAGGTTCCATAATTTTGCCGTACGGATTATACAATAAACACTTGTAAAGTCAATAGCCGAGCCGTCAATTCCCCTCCCCTACCCCCCAATCCCCGTGATGCGCAGGTACCAGCTAATCATCCGTTCGCCGTAGAACAGCGCCACCCACGCGCCAGCGGCGAGGAACGGGCCGAACTGCAGCTTCAGCCCCCGCTCGTATGCGCCGCCAATCCGCTTCGCAATCATCATCGCAATAGCGACGGCGCCGCCCGCCATAATCGCCGCAGCGAACGCCGCGATAAGCAGCTTCCAGCCGAGCATCATCCCCATAAAAGCCGCCAGCTTGATGTCGCCGCCGCCCATCGCGGACTCTTCCGCGGTCGCGGACGCTGCGTCCAGAATTTCGTCCTCGCCCGGCTTCGACGCGCCGCGGAAATGCTCGACGGGATACATTACGATGTAAGTCGCGAGATAAAAAAGCCACGGGAAAACGACGAGGACGCCGCCTTCCTTTTTGAACGTCTGCGGGAACACGGCGGCGTTGCCGATCATACCGGCGAAAATGAGAAACGCGGACAGCGCGAAAAAGCCGATGAGCGCCGACGCCCAGCCGCCCGCGGGACTCTCGCCGAGCGCGACGAGCGCGATTGAAAGCGCAAGCCCCCACCAAACAAGCTGGTCGGGGATAAGATAAGTCTCGAAGTCGATGACGAAAATGAGAAAAAGAATTCCGGCGGCGGCGGCGAGGATAAGCTGGGCCGGGACGCCGTAGCCCGCCAGCATCGCAAGCTTCACGGTGACGCCGAGGAGCGCGGCGGTGAAAAATTCGACGATTGGGTAGCGCGGCGAGATTTTATCGCGGCAGTCGCGGCACTTGCCGCCGAGAGCGAACCACGAGAGAACGGGGACGTTGTCGTACCAGCGGATGCGTGCGCCGCACTTCGGGCAGTGGCTTGGCCGCACCACGACTTCTTCGCCGCGCGGCAGCCGGTGAATCAACACGTTGAAAAAACTGCCGATGAAAAATCCGAGCGCGAAGACAATCCACTGGAGCCGCGAAGCGAAAAACCCGGCCGCGTCCATTTAGATGCCGGCGTCCGAATCCGCGGCCTTCTTGAGTCTGCCCGACTCGTACGCCTCGATTTTTTGGCCCTTCGCCTTGTACTCCGCGGTCTGGCGTTCGAGCAGCTTGAAGTCGTGCGGGCTCGACGCGGCGTTGAGCGCGGTGTCGTAAGTGATTTTGCCCTTCTGGAACAGCATCAAAAGGTACTGGTCGAAGGTGATCATGCCTTCGTTGTTGCCTTCCTCGACGGCGTTTTTGATTGCGTAGGTCTGGTCGCGGTCTTCGATGAACTCGCGTATGCGGGCGGTGGTTTTCATTATTTCCATCGCCGGGATTCGCCCGCCGCCGACCATCGGCAAAAGACGCATCGAGATAATCGCTTTGATGGTTTCGGAAAGCATCAGGCGCGCCTGCTGCTGCATGTCCGCCGGGTAATAGTCCACGACGCGGTTGATGGTCTGGACGACGTCGAGAGTGTGGAGCGTGGTAAGGACGAGGTGGCCGGTGAGCGCCGCCTGGAAAGTGGCGGTGATGGTCTCGCGGTCGCGCATCTCGCCGATGAGGATGATGTCGGGGTCTTCTCGCATCGCGCCGCGGATGGCGTCGATGAAGTTGTCGGTGTCAACGCCGAGCTCGCGCTGGTTGATGATGGCTTCCTTGTCGTAGTGGACGTATTCGATGGGGTCTTCGAGCGTGATGACGTGCACCGGACGCCGGTTGTTGACGTATTCCAGCATCGAAGCGAGCGTCGTGGATTTCCCGGAGCCGGTGGTTCCGGTCACGATGATGATGCCGCGCCGCTCGAGCGCCAGTTCCTCGAGAATGAGCGGAAGGTTCAGCTCTTCGAAGTTCGGAATGCGGTCGGGGATTAGACGAAGGGCGGCGGCGAGTTCGCCCGTTTTGCGGAAGATGTTGCAGCGGAAACGCCCCACGCCTTCCAGTTGATAGGCGAAGTCTATTTCGTTTTCCTCCTCAAGCTTGTACTCGCGCTTGGGAGTCAAAAGCTGCTTGCAGACTTTTTCCATCGTGTCGTTGTCGAGCACGGGAAAGTCCGTGAATTGCAGGTCGCCGTCCACGCGGACGATCGGCGGTCTGCGCGCGCCGAGATGCAAGTCCGACGCGTTCTTGCTAGCCATATACCTTAAGAGGACATCAACGTCCATAACGCCACCTCGCAAACGATTAGGTCAAACGGATTCTAACATAAATAACCCGATTTTCCAGCGCGCGGCTTAAACGCGGAAAACTCGCAAGCACGGACGCTGGTTTGCCCGCCGCCGCGCGAACGGACGGCTAAATCGCGGAAAGCGACCGCACCATAGTCGCGTGGCGCCGGTTCGAATAGGCGTCCCCGTTTTGCGGCTTACGCTTTACCGAACGCTCGATGACCGGCGCGGCATATTTGATTTCGGACTTTGCCGCTTTGGCGATGCCGGTTCCGAACGCGCCCTCCGCCGCTTCCGCGGCAGCGAGAAGCGTGAAGTGGAACGGAAACCTTTTCCATTTCCCCGCGCCGTCCCGATGCGCTTTGAGCGCTTTAAATCCGAGCGCAATACGTCTTTCGCCGTCGTCGAGCCCGCCCGAAAGCAGGTTGCGCCAATACGAAACGCTGCATATTCCGCAGCAGAACATCCCGTCGGGAATTTTTGCGTTTTTGTATTGCCCGAGAACCGTTTCGAAACTGCGCCGTGCGCTTTCGATCGAGCCGGCGATCTGCTTTCCCCGCACTCCGAGCAGCATCATCGCGCGCATCGCTTCTTCGCCGATTATGTGGCTCGTGCCCGCTCCGCTGGCGATTCGCTCTCCCGTGAAAACTCTGAAGCCCGTTTCGAAATCGAGCTTCGTCGGAGCGAATAACCCGCAGTAAGCGCGCTCCGCCCCCTGTCTTCCCGCAATCCAGCCCGCGACGGATTCGCGCTCGGTCTTGTCCAGCTTCCGCCCGAAAAAAAACGCGTCGGCGACGGCGTCAACGGTCGCGCCTAGGCTGTCCGTAACAAGAATCCCCATTTCCGGCTCCCCGATCGTGTTTTTTTGGCGCCGGCAGGGCGCCGCGGTCATTCTATCACTTCGGCTCGGTTTCCAGCATCGCCGCGGTCCTTAGGCTTATTACGTCCGTTATCGAAACTTCCGGCGAAAGAGATAGGTCGAGAATTCTCGGGCCTGAAAGCCGTTTGAAGTTCGAGTCGTACACGACGTTGACGACCGGCCGGTAAATGGTATCCCGGGTAAAGCTTTTCACTATAGCGACTTCGCCCGTGCTGATTCTTACGAACGTGCCGACGGGATGAAGCCCGACCTTCGCGCAGAATACGCTCACGCTGCGCCTTGAAAATTGGCGGCCTGTGCTTCGCAGTATGATGACCATCGCCTGGTAATAGTCGAACGGCACCCTGTAAGTGCGGCTCGTGATTAGCGCGTCGTATACGTCGATAACCGCCGCCAGCTGTGCCGGAAACGTGATTTCCTCGCCCATGAGCGAATCCGGATAGCCGCTTCCGTCGTATCTTTCATGATGAAACTGGCAGATTTTTATCGCTTCCGCGGGCAGCGTCCGGTATTCGCGCAAAAGCTTCGCTCCGAGCACGGGATGCGCCCGGATTATTTCAACTTCGGCCTGCGTCAACGGAGTTTTCTTTGACAGAATTTCCTTGGGAATGCGCGTCATACCGATGTCTATAAGCAGCGCGCCGACGGCAAGAAGTTCCAGCTCTTCCGGCGGATAAAGGTCCTTCGCCGTCAGAGCGAACATCATCGCGACGTTTATGCTGTGGTTATAAGTATATTCGTCGTAGTTTTCGGTTTCGAGAAGGTTTAAGGCCGCGCCCGCTTCCTCGCCGAGTCCGGTTAGCGAGTCCGCTACGAATCTTTGGATTCCGCCAAGCCCCGGAGTTTGGCCGGCCCTGATTTTGTCGAAAACGCCGGACACTTCGCCGACCGCTTCGCGCAGCCTTTTCTCTTCAATCAGCGGAAAAATCCCCGAATATTCCCAAAGCTCGCGCTCGGCCTCCCGGATTTCCGCCGTCATTTCCGGCGTCACTTCGCCGCTCTTCTTGTCCTCGTCCGCTTCGGCAAGGTCGGCCTCGCCCGTCGCTTGAAGCAGGTCGCTCGCGGCTTTGTCGGTGACTCGAATATGCGTGATGCCGCGCCGCTTCAGCGCCTCGACAAAGTATTCGGTTATCGTATTGCCGCTTTTGAGGAACAGGTGGTCCTCGATGTAAACGTCTGAAGCGATAACCGTACCGGGCTTAAGAAACTCGATGCCTACCTCGGTATAAAAATCCACGAAATCCGCCGAAGAATGCCGAATAAAAAAATGTCGCAGGGAATCTCCCCGCGACCCAGGTATTGTAGCCTATTTTGCCAGTTGCAATGCTTTTGGCAAAAAAAAGCAATGGGCAATTCCGCTTGCCGAACTTTCCGGCGCGCCGGCGCATCCAAAGTCCGGCGGCTTTGATAAACTTGCGCCGCCAGTTTACGGAGGCCGTATGCTTGATTATGGTTCGCTCGACGTCGAGGGCTTGCGCGCCCGTTTCAAAGCGCATATAAACGGCGGGCTTTTCGCGCTCGTCGCATTCATGGGGCTTGACGAAGCCGAAATCGAAGCCGAGGGCTGGCTAGTGCGGGACTCGAAAGGACGGCAGTTCATCGACTGCCTCGGCGGATACGGAGTGTTCAACTTCGGCCACCGCCATCCGAAAATCGTCGCCGCGGTCGAGGCCCAGCTTCGCCGCCAGCCTCTTTCGTCGAAACTTCTTATGTCGCCGCCCGCGGTAATGCTCGCCGAAAAGCTGGCTGAAATCACGCCGGGGAATTTGCAAAAATGCTTTTTCGCGAACAGCGGCACGGAAGCGGTCGAAGGCGCGCTTAAAATCGCCCGGCTCGCCACCGGCCGAAAAAAAATCATATACACGTCGCGGGCGTTCCACGGGAAAACGCTCGGCTCGCTATCCGCGACAGACAGGGAAAAACATCGCGCTCCATTCGACCCGCTGCTCGGCCAGTTCAACGTCGTGCCGTTCGGCGACGCGGACGCGCTAGTCGCGGCGGTGGACGGCGACACCTGCGCGTTGATTTTCGAGCCGGTGCAAGGCGAAGGCGGGATTTTTCCCGCGCCGGAAGGCTATCTTGCGGCGGCGCGCGAGGCGTGCGACAAAACCGGAGCGCTGCTCATTTTCGACGAAGTGCAGACGGGGATGGGGCGTACGGGCAAAAACTTCGCCTGCGAGTGGGACGGCGTCGCGCCGGACATAATGTGCCTTGCGAAGGCGCTCGGAGGCGGCGTGATGCCCATCGGCGCGGTAATCGGCACGCCGGAAGTGTGGAAAAACTTCGAGGAAAATCCGCTGGTGCACACTTCCACTTTCGGCGGAAATCCGCTCGCCTGCGCGGCGGCGCTGGCCGCGTGCGACGTTCTTATCGAAGAGCGGCTGGCGGAAAACGCGCTTTTGCGCGGCGAAGAAATGCTGGCGGGATTAACCGAAATCGGCCGGGAGTTTCCGGAACTGATAAACGGCATACGCGGCCGCGGATTGATGATAGGCATCGATTTCAATAACGGAGACATAGCGGAGCTTTTCATCGCGATGATGATCGAGCTCGGCGTGTTCGTCGCTTTCGCGCTGAACAAACCCGACATTATCCGCATCGAGCCGCCGCTGACGATAACATCGGAAGTAGTCGCGGAAGTCCTTACGCGAATTCGCGCCGCCTGCGCGCACGTCCAGGGGATTATGAGCGAATTGATTTAACGGCGTGCGGCGTGCGCCAAAAAGAAAAGAACCACCGAGACACAGAGCCACAGAGAAGAATTAAGATTTGCAGGGGCGGACCCCCGTGTCCGCCCGAATGTGTATGGGCGTATCGTGTCCGCCCGAATGTGTATGGGCGTATCGTGTACGCCCGAATCTTCGCCGTAAAACCGGCGCTCTCGCCGCCGCGAGCATAGCCCACTGCCATTTCTTACCCCGCCGCCGTAGCGCAGCCATCTTGGCTGCATGCAGGCTGGAAGCCTGCCCTACATTTCGATATCCGGGAACGGGGTAAACCCGTTCCCTACCTGCCGTAACAAACGGCGGTATCGCATTTACACAGGTAGCGGCGGAATCGCATTTACACAGGTAGCGGCGGAATCGCATTTACACAGGTAGCGGCGGGGTTTACCCCCGCCGTCGTTCGAATCCGGCGTCTTATGTGGATTGCGGAGGCCATAGACTCCGCTCTTTTTTAGCACGCCATGCCTGCGAAAACATAAAAAGAGAGCGGGCTTCCAACCCCGCACATCCGATGTTTTGGAGTGATGAACGCAAGTTCATCCTTAATTCGGCGGGCGCAAGTCGCGAGTGAAAACCATAGCTTTTCATCCGTCCGTTTGCGCAATCAATGGCCACTCGCGTGGCCGTTCCAAGGAGTCACTTGCGTGACTCACTCCATGCCCGGCGAGTCAAGCCTCGCCAAGTAACAGCGCCGTCTGAGGGCAGGTATATTATAACATCACGATCAAAGATAGAAGGGCGCAATCTCTACAATTTATCAATTTGATCGCAAAGCTCCTTGACTCGATTTCTATTGATATAGTCAGGACACAATTCTAAAGTTTGGTCTTTACACTTTTTACAGCATTGGCTATAATATTTGTATTGATCTGTATTCTTTTTTGCTTGTTTAGCCATCTGTAAATATGTTATTGTCAGTTGCCAGATGCTTGTCGCGCTTAAAGGACTAGAACACACTGCCTCAGTTGTCCATTGTAACTTCCTTTCAAGGTCAACATTTGCTCCAGTTTGGCTACAATATTCATTGTACGCGGGTACAAGAATTTCATATATTATATCAATTTCCCGATTTTTATCTAATGATTGCTCACAGTATTTTAGCGCTTTATAATACCAATCGGTAATAGTCTTTTCTCTTTTTCCTTGCGCACCCATTTGTAGTGCGAAATACGCCAAGTCTAAATAAACGCGGTCGCAGTCCTTATAAGAATTAGCCGCTATCAAAGCAATATCAAAACCTAATTGTACAGTATCCTCATCTATTCGAATTTGCGGTGACTTCATAAGCCACTCTATCATCCAATTATACAACCAAAAATCTTTCCGCATCCGATGTTCTTTCCATGCGTTTACATAGCCGCGAAATACTGCATCTTCATTTTCGTTAATTGTCGAATCGTTACTTTCTTTTTCGTCCGAGTCAATAAAGCCCATATCCTTTAAACGCGTGTAAAATTCAATTTCGTAAACTCTTTCCGTGGAAGGAATCCCTTTAAGGGCTTGCTGTGTAAATGAAATCGGCTTGAAAAACACTAATTGCTTTAGCATTGAGCGTCCTACTATTGTGTTTCTAAGCATTTGGTAAGCTTCAGATGATACGGCAATATTGCTGTAATGTCCGTGCCTGCTTACCGACTCCACTCTTTTTGCATATGAAATCGAATACCCTTCATAAGTCGGCTCTTCAGGCCCACCTTTGAATGGAGTCCTTTTTGACTCCGTTATTGCTCCAAAGTGAATGCCTGCAGCAATATCAATTACAGGCTTTTGTTGCTCCAATCGTTTCCACATTGGACCTTGCAGAAACCATCTATCGCGGATTTTTAATACGGCGATAAGTGCAATATACACGGCCATTTGCTCTCTTTTTGTTTTCAGCTGTTCCTTTTCTTCTTCTTTTCCATTTATATATTCCGGATCTGACTCTATATTATGAGTTATGCAAAAAAAGGCTTCATCTCCAGCAATTCGAGGTTCGAATAAATATTTCAATTTATGCTTCGTTAAAAGCGGCTCGCTTTTCATTTTTACTAAGCCGCCAATTTCTCTAAGAACACCTTGCACTACCGAATGAAAAGCTGAAAGAAGTTCACCATATGTATTGTCCTCTAACGCATGTGCATATAGTACGCTATCACGAATGTCAATGAAGCAGATTGCAGAGTATATGGGTGGAAAATTATCGCTATTCTTAGACTTCGATTGATTGCTTTTGGAACGATTAATTTTTCCAGTCATTTACATCTCCATCTTCAAATCAACCTCTCCGTTTCGGCGGTGTCGGTCTTACGTTTCGCTTTCGGCGCACGCCTGTGCGTCACGTTGCCCGCGCCGCCGCGCGCGGGATAGTCTATTTTACCGCCTTGCAGCAGTTCGTCAACCGTCAGTATCTGAATCCGCGGATACCTTTCGGTCGCCGCGATGCCCTTTTCGACGAGCGCCTTCACGCCCGGCGAATAAAACCCAGCGTCCGCGGCTTCGGTGCGCATAGGCGCGGTGGGCGGGTCGAGATAGACGAGGTCGACGGATTCGTCCGGAATGTACCGGCGAAGCACGTCGAGGTTGTCGCCGTAGAACAGATAGTTTTTTCCGTCTTCCAAATTCATGGCACGGGGGAATTTTACGGCTCGGCAATACAATTGTCAAGATATTGCAAATGGCAGGCGATTTACTGCACTGCCCCGTATCCGATCGAAAATGCGGCCGATTTTCCCTGAGCTATAATCCGAAGCGTGGATATTCGAATGAACGAAACCGGAAATTTCGAAGGGCCGGCTTCCGGCAAGGTTTTTATCGACAACGACTACTGCTTCGCGTGCGGCGGCAAAAATCCGCTGGGGCTGTGCCTCAAGTTCACGCTGCACGAAAGCGGCGAGTGCACGTGCGAGTTCGCCGGCGCGCCGCACCACCAAGGATTCGCGGGCGTGCTGCACGGCGGGATTATCGCGACCATCGCCGACGACTTGATGAACAACCACCTGTTCAGAATGTTCGGAAAAAGCACCGCGACCGCGGAATTGACCGTGCGGTTCAAGAAACCCGCGCCGCTCGGCGAGACGCTGGTTTTCACGTCGCGCCTAACGAAAAGCCGCGGCAAAATTCACGAAATGAGCTGCGAAGTCACGCTGAAAAAATCCGGCGCGCTGCTCTCGACCGCATCGGGAAGATTCCTCGAAGTCGCGTTTTAAGTTGTTGGCAATTCAATCGCTAGATATCGGCCGGAAATAATGCCGGATAAGAGCTTCTGATTGCCTTTTCGACGGAATCGGGCGAGCCGAAATCTGCATTGCGCGGAATCGGGCGCGGACTTATGTTCCACATTCCATCCATCGCAATGACTATCAAAAGCCAAAGCAATTGGCGCGGCGTAAACTCGTCGTCCATATAAACGATTAATGGCGGGAGTAGCCTCTCGTTATAAATCTCCGAAACGATTCGGCAAAGAAGTTTCATGCATTCCAGATTGATTTCGGTGTCATAGCAATGAGATACGATAGCCAGCCGCCGGCCTATCGCGAGAAGCGCGGAATATTCCAAACCGAACCGCTTCAGATAATTCAACAGCGAATCGATTTTCCGCATGGCTACTTTAGCGCCCGCAAGTATTTCTCGAAAGTTCCGCGCATTTTTCTAAGCTCTTCGGGGTCCGCGGGAGAGCCGGAAATCGAGGGAGCAAACGCATCTTCAGGGGCGATTGTTTCGAAATCGATTGCGTAGCCGAAGGGAGTTACTGCGTAAACGAAAAGTTTGTAAATGAAATCTTTAAGGTCGCGCGCCGTTTTGCCGCTCCACTCGCGGGCTACTTTAACGAGTTGAGTTTCGACAGCGGCGGGTAGCCGTGCTAATTCGCCCCTGGAAGCGAATTTATCCTCCGGATAAGGCGAATCCGCATGTATTTTTTCCAGGCCGCCCGCTTCTTCGAGGCTTTCGATAACCCCGCCGAGAACCGGACACCACGGCCCGTGGAGGTAACTTATGAAAGTAACCGAAGGAAAAAGCCTGACCCCGTTTTCCCGAAAGTATTCGAGGTCGAGCAAAAACACGAGCTTATGAAGCATCGTTTTGTTCGGCCCGGTCATTAGATGAGCGAACGCCTTTACAGCGGACCGAAGCATTTCGAAGTCGTCCGCCGAACAAACCGAGGCGGTTTCCAAATCCGCAGGCCCGGCTGTACGCGCTTCCACGGCGGCTGTCTGATTAATTGGCATACAATCCAATTATACCCGAAGTTTTAGTGCATTTTCTGACATATTCCCAATCCGCGCTCTATCCCGCGCCTACCTTCGCGCCGATCATCTCCTTCACGCATTCGGCGAGGATTTTAATGCCCTCGTGAATCTGCTCGATATTCGGATAGCTGAAGTTGAGCCTGCCGCTGTTGTTGCGCTCGCCGTAACAATCGAACGCCCCGCCCACGACGAACGCCACGTTCCTTTCGAGCGTGCGGTTGAACAGCTCGGTCGAGTCCACGCCTTCCGGCAGCGACAGCCAAAGAAACATTCCGCCGTCGGGCTTTGTCCAACTTACCCCCGGAATGCCGCCGAGTTCGCGCTCGCAAGCTTCGAGCATCGCCTGCTGTTTCGGGCGGTAAAACTCGATGATGAACGGAATCTGCTGGTCGAGATAGCCGTCTTCGATGTAGTGCGCGGCGAGAAGCTGCGAGAACGGGCTGGTGCAAAGGTCCGCCGGCTGTTTGACGAGAACGAGTTTGTCGATAACCGGCTTCGGCCCCGTAACCCATCCGAGCCTAAGGCCCGGAGCGAAAATTTTCGAAAACGTAAACAGCGTAAGAACGGTATCGCCTTCGGTGTCGAGCGACAGCATGGAAGGCTTTTCGACGCCCGAATAGCGAAGCTGGCGGTACGGGCTGTCTTCGACGATTACGATTTCATATTCGCGAGCAAGCTCGATGAGCCGCTTTCGTTTTTCAAGCGACATCGTCACGCCCGCCGGGTTTTGAAAGTCGGGAACTTCGTAAATGTATTTCACGTTCCCGCGCCCGTGCTGTTTGAGGTGCTGCTCAATAGCTTCGACTTCGAGACCGTCCACGGGACTTTGGGGAAAGCCGATGAACTCTCCGCGATAACTGCGCACCGCCTGCAGAAATCCCAAATACGTCGGCCTGCCGCAAATAACGGCGTCGCCAGCGTCGAGGAAAATTTTGGCGGTAAGCGCAATCGCCTGTTGGGCGGCGGAAGTGACGATGATGTTTTCTTCCGACACGTCCAAACCGTCGAGATTCTTGTGCAGCTTGATAAGCTGGGTCAAAAGCTCCGGGCGCCCTTCCGTCGGGCCGTACTGCAGCGCGGTAGCGTCATGTTCGCTTACGACGTGGCCCGTCAGTTTCAGCATGATGTCCTGATTGATCGTGTCGGGATGCGGAAGCCCGCCCGCGAAGCTGATGATGCCCGGTCTTGCGGTAAGTTTCAAAAGCTCGCGAATTTCGGAGCGCTTAAGGCTCCGCGCACGCTCGGAAAAAAGTTCGTTTGCCCACTCCATGATTCACCTCCGTGAAAGCAAGCGGCCCCGCCCGTGCGGGAAACCAATCTACGCCATTTCGGCCTGCGGAGATTCGAGCAAGGCGATCAGCTTTCTTCCTCGTCCTCCGCGGACACTTCCATATTCACGCTGAGCGGCTCGCCCTGCCAGATTTCGGGATAGAGCGGAAAGCGGCCGCAAATCTGCGCCACCCGCTCTTTCACCATCTCGCATTTCGCGCCACCCTCTTCGCACAAAAGAGCGTCCGAAATCAGCCCTGCGATTTCGGTCATTTCGTCCTCGCCCATGCCGCGCGTCGTGAGCGCGGGCGAGCCGATTCTGATTCCGCTGGCTATGAAGGGTTTTTCGGTGTCGAACGGAATCGTGTTTTTGTTCACCGTAATGCCTACGGAGTCAAGCTTCTCTTCCGCTTCCTTGCCGGTCAGCCCTTTGCTTTTTACATCCACTAAAACGAGATGGCAGTCCGTGCCGCCGCTGACGATCCGGAAACCGCGATTTTGCAGCTCTTTCGCCAGCGCTTGCGCGTTCTTCAAAACTTGAACCTGATATGCGCGAAATTCCTCGGACGCCGCAAGCTTCAAACACACAGCTTTAGCCGCGATGACGTGCATCATCGGGCCGCCTTGAACGCCGGGGAAAACCGCCTTGTCGATTTCCTTTTTAAATTCCTTCGGGCAAAGGATAAGCCCGCTTCGAGGGCCGCGAAGCGTTTTGTGAACGGTTGTCGTCGTGACGTGCGCGTGAGGCACGGGCGACGGGTAAAGCCCGGCCGCGACGAGCCCCGCCCAGTGCGCCATATCCGCCATCAGGAACGCGCCTTCGCCGTCGGCGATTTCGCGCATCCGGGCGAAGTCGATTTTCCGGGGATAAGCGCTTGCGCCGACCACGAGCATTTTCGGCTTTTCCTTCGCCACCTGCTCGGCGAGAGCGTAATAGCTGATTTGTTCGGTTTCTTTGTCCACGCCGTAGGACGCGACCTCGAAGAAAATGCCGCTGAAGTTGAGGGGATGTCCGTGAGTAAGATGGCCGCCGTGCGATAGGTCCATACCCATAATCTTGTCGCCGGCTTTCAAAAACGCCATATACGCGGCGGTGTTCGCCTGCGCGCCGGAATGAGGCTGGACGTTCGCATGTTCGGCGCCGAACAAAGCTTTGGCGCGCTTCCTCGCCAGCTTTTCCGCCACGTCAACGAACTCGCATCCGCCATAGTAGCGCTTGCCGGGATAGCCCTCGGCGTATTTATTCTGCATCGGCTGGCCCAAGGCTTCCAGAACCGCGTAGGGGACGAAATTTTCGCTTGCGATGAGCTCGAGCTTCGCGTGCTCCCGGTGCGCCTCGTCCACAACCGCCTGGTAAACCTCGGGGTCGATCCGCTTCAACTGGTCGTACATGGAACGCCTCCTGACTTCCATGCGATTATAACATCGCGGTGCGATTCGGGCAGGGCGCATCGCGATTGATAAAAAATCGCGTTTTACGGAATTTCAAATATTTGGTGTGATTTTGCGCGCTCGCGGCGGCTCGTTAAACATTGTCAAAGCGCTCGAAAAAGCTTGACAGAGGATTCCCTCCGGGTTTTTTTTGGGTATAATCGGCGTGCGACAAGATGGATCCCCCCGGTGCCACTTGTCGTTTTTTTTCGCCCGTTCCTTTTTCGCGGCAAAGCGCGTACAGCCGCAAATCGCTTTTAAAAAAACGGCCCCGAAAATACTCGCACGCCGAACGGCACGATCAAGCCTGCTCTTTCATTTTCGGATGGCCCATTTCCTCCGGCGCCCAGCGCGGAAGTTCGTACGCGGGATCGAATGTCCACGGCCTGTCCTCTTCGGGCATCTCGTTGACGTACTCGACCGTCGCGTCGCCGGTGAGCCGCGTTTGGCAGGCGAGGCGGATGTCGGGCTCGTTCACGTCCTGCAGATTCAGTACGAAAATTTCGAATTCGTTTTTCGGCGTCAGGTTCTCCGCACCGGCGATTATCCGGCAGCGGCAAGTCGTGCACCGCGCCCGTCCCCGGCAGTTGTGCCTGATGGGTACGCGCAAATCGGTCAGTCTGCGCAAAATGGGCGTATCCGGGGCAATATCCACGGTTTCGCCGCTGTTCGCTATCGTAAGCTTGTGCATTCCGGTCTCCTTTTCCGCGGCGGCAATACGCATCCGTTGTCCGGTTCGTAAACGTCGGACAGGCTTGCCGCGGCAAGCAAATGATACCAGAGCGGCGCCATAACGCTACCTGCGGCGGCGGAAAGGCGCGTGCGCCGGGGGGTCGCGATTCTTTACGGGTGCGTTTACATCTTCCGGAGCGATGAAATACGAATCGCATAACTATGCGACACGATGCATTCCGGTTTCGTCATATATTGTATTATCTGCGCAAGCAATGGCGATAATATATAAATAGTCTTGCGCAATATGTCATATATTATATATGCCGGAATTATCATAACTAATATAAATATATGTAGCGTTAAGCATATAATCGATTACTTATATTTTGAAAACGGATCAGTGCAACAGTCGCTTGAAGCCTGATTACGGCTGTCATAAGCAAAACTGAAGGAACAATCCGTGGAATTGAGCAGCGGCAATGAATATGATAGCTGCGGCATATGCCGGTAATGGATATTATATATTGTGATGCGCAAGACAATGCTTGTAATATATATAACTTGCGGAGGAAAATCAATTTACTTGACACGGGCGGCGGGCATGCGGAAAAGTAAATATGCGGAAGTCTTTGCGGCATCCGCAAGTTAGCGTCATCACTTGTATTGTATGAATTGTACTTAATCTGTCGGGTAAGGAGGGGTGACCATGAGTCTAACCCGAAGGGAGTTTTTCAGGCGGACCGGTGCAGGGGGCATTCTCGGCCTTCTCGGTCTGAGCCTGGGCAAATCCGCAGCGTACGCGGCGGCAGCACGCGTGAAAAGCGGGAAAATGTCCACCACCATCTGTCCTTATTGCGGCGTGGGTTGCGGGGCAATCGTAACGCAATCGGGGGGCAAGGTGGTAAGCGTCGAGGGCGATCCCGATCATCCTATCAACGAAGGCGCGCTCTGCAGCAAAGGCAGCGCCCTTTTCCAAGTCGCCAACAGCGACAGGCGCGCGATGAAAGTTCTTTACCGCGCTCCGGGCTCGGCGAGATGGGAAGTGAAGGAATGGGACTGGGCGCTCGCGAAAATCGCGAAAAACATCAAAGCCACTCGCGACGCAGCGTTTCTTGAGACGGATTCTCAAGGACGGGAAGTCAACCGCACCGAAGCCATCGCCTGCCTCGGAGGCGCGGCGCTTGACAGCGAGGAATGTTACGCGTACAGCAAGTTCGCACGCTCTCTCGGCGTCGTGTACCTGGAACACCAGGCGCGTATATGACACTCCCCCACGGTGGCCAGTTTGGCCGCCTCATTCGGAAGGGGAGCGATGACCCAGCACTGGGGAGACATAGGAAATTCGGATTGCGTTTTCATTATCGGAAGCAACCCCGCGGCGAACCATCCGATTTCGTTCAAGTGGATTAACCGGGCTAAAGACAAGGGAGCGAAAGTGATTTGCGCGGATCCCCGCAACACTCGCTCGGCTTTTCAGGCGGACGTTTACGCTCCGATACGTTCGGGCACGGATATCGCGCTTATCGGCTCGATAATCAATTACGCGCTCGAAAACGATTTGGTGAACAAGGATTACATCCTTACGCACACGAACGCCGGCTTTCTCGTAAATCCCGATTTCGAATTCAAGGACGGCCTTTTCGGAGAGATAAAGGGCGGAAAGTACACGAAGGAAAAGTGGGGATTTCAAAAGGACGACGGCGGCGTAATCAAAAAAGACCCGTCGCTTGCGGACCCGAATTGCGTCTATCAAATCCTGAAGCGCCATTACAAAAGATACATGTTCGACGCCGTTACTAACGTGACGGGCACGCCGGTGGAGACCCTGCAAAAGGTTGCCGAAACTTACTGCGCGACATACGAAACCGGCAAGGCCGGAACGATTATGTACGCGATGGGGACGACCCAGCACACCAAAGGCGCGCAAAACATCCGCTCGTACGCGATTCTCCAGCTTCTTCTCGGCAATATCGGCGTGGCGGGCGGCGGCGTGAACGCGATGCGCGGCGAATCTAACGTCCAGGGTTCGACCGACCACGGTTTACTTTCGGGCAATCTACCGGGCTATTTGAAGGTGCCGGCTTCGGATTGGCAAAACTTAGAGACCTACCTTGCGAAATGCGCGCCGGTCACGAAAGACCCGCGCAGCGCGAATTGGTGGAGCAATTATCCGAAGTACATCGTGAGCATGCTGAAGGCGTTTTACGGCGACAAGGCGTCGAAGGAAAACGACTTTTGCTACCGCTATCTGCCGAAAGTCACCGGCGACTACACGCACATCGCGCTGTTCGAGGCGATGGCTCGCGGCGAAATAAAAGGGTTAATCGCGATGGGACAAAACCCGGCGGTCGGCGGGCCGAACCTGAAGGTTGCGCGCGTCGCGCTGGACAATCTGGACTGGCTTGTCGCCGTGGACCTGTGGGAAACCGAAACCGCTACTTTTTGGAACCGCAAAGCGATGGGACAACCCGGCAGCCCGGACCCGAAGGACATAATGACGGAAGTGTTTATGCTTCCCGCGGCCGCGTCGATTGAAAAAGAAGGAAGCATTTCGAATTCCGGCAGATGGGCGCAGTGGCGCTATACAGCAGTCGAGGCGCCGGGAATGGCGAAATCAGACCTTTGGATTTTAAGCGGGCTGATGCGCGAGCTTAAAAAGCTGTACGCGGGCGGCGGAGCGTTCCCCGGCCCAATTCGCGACGTCCGCTGGGAATTCGGAGACGGCGAAGAGCCGGACGCGCATTTGGCGGCGAAGGAAATAAACGGCGTGTTCCTTAAAGACGTGGACTTTCCGGACAGAAACGTCAGTTTCAAAAAGGGCGACCAGGTTCCGGGATTCGCGTTCCTGAAGGACGACGGCTCGACCGCGTGCGGAAACTGGCTGTATAGCGGAAGCTATACGAACGCCGGAAATATGATGGCAAAGCGCGAGGCGTCGAAGCCGGAGGCCGACCCGATCGGGCTTCACCCTAACTGGTCTTGGTGCTGGCCGGTCAACCGCCGCATCATTTATAACCGTGCAAGCTGCAACGGGAAAGGCGAACCGTACGACAAGGCGAGGCCGGTCGTTTGGTACGACTGGGCGGAGAACAAATGGAAGGGCGACGTGCCCGACGGCCCGTGGCCGCCGCTCGTAAAACCGGACGGCTCTCAAAACCCGGACGGCAGGTATTCGTTCATTATGATGGCCGAAGGTCACGCGGGCCTTTTCGGCGATCTTGCGGACGGGCCGATACCGGAGCATTACGAACCGATAGAAAGCCCGATTACGAACCCGATGTCTCCGCAGCAAAGCAACCCGATGGTAACGATTTGGCGGCGTGGCGAAATCGGCACCGCGGCGAACTATCCGATTGTCGCTACGACGTTTCGCAGCACCGAACACTGGCAGGCTGGTGCGATGACGCGCAATCTGCCGTGGCTTGCGGAACTCGTGCCGGAGCCGTTTACGATGATTAGCGAGGAACTTGCGGCGGAAAAAGGAATAAGCCACGGGGACATCGTGACGATTACATCCGCCCGCGCTCCCGAAGGAATCGCTCTTCGCGCTCTCGTTACGAAGCGGATGAAGCCGTTCAAGTTAAGCGGCAAAACCGTGCACCAGCTCGGACTAATCTGGCATTTCGGCTATGCGGGATACACATGCGGCGCGAGCGCGAACGAACTGACCCCGCACGTCGGCGACCCGAACACTCAGATACCCGAATACAAGGCCTTTCTTTGCGACATAAGGAAAGGAGGGCGGCTGTCATGGTAAGCGTCGAGTTTGGATGCATAACGGCGGCGGCGGAAAAACGCGGAGGTGAATTATGAACGGAGCGTGTCTAGTTGACCTTACGAAATGCATGGGTTGCAGGGGTTGTCAAGTCGCCTGCAAGCAGTGGAACGATTTACCCGCGGAAAGGACGCGGTTCTTCGCGGGGACGGGCGGCTATCAAAACCCGCCGGAACTTTCGGCCTGCACATACACCCTCGTCGGATACACGGAAGTTGTAAAAGACGGAAAGCTCAAATGGGTTTTCGCCAAGCGGCAGTGCATGAGTTGCCTCGACCCGGCGTGCGTCGAAGTATGCCCGATGGGCGGAATTTCGAAAACACCGGAAGGCGCGGTCGCCTACGATTCGGAGAAATGCGTCGGTTGCCGGACATGCCTTTTGAACTGCCCGTTCCAAGTGCCGGCGTTCGACACTTCGAAAGAAGTGCCGACGATGAGCAAGTGCAACTTGTGCGCCGGCAGACTGCCCGGCGACTGGTTCGAGCAGCAGTTGAACGGCAAGCCGATGACGCCCGAAACTGCGGCGAAATTCAAGGAAGGATTGGGCGAGCCGATTTGCGTAAAGACCTGCAGCGCGGGCGCGCTCGTTTGGGGCGACAGGGACGCGCTTGTCGCGGAAGCGAAGCGGAGGCTGAAGGAAAATCCCGCCAAATACATCCAGCATATTTACGGCGAAAAGGAAGCGGGCGGCACGAGGTGGATGTACATTTCAGGCGTTCCGTTCGAAGACCTGGGATTCAGGACGGACGTCAAAACCGAAAAGTACCCGCTGCCGACTCAAATCGCGGTGCGCGAAGTTCCGGTTGCGGCGAGTATGGCGATGGCGGGATTCTACTGGCTGGTGAAGAGGAAGAACGCGGCTGCAAACGGCGAACTCGAAGCGGAAGAGCGCGAGCGGGCGCCCGTTTGATGAATGCGCGGCGAGGCCGCGGGAGCGTGAAGAAATGGCGGTAACAACGGAAGGCGGCGCGGCGGCGGCGGCAAAAGCCGGCCTTATCGGGCGGCTGGAGGCGCTGCTGGGCCGTGACGAAGTTTCGGACGATTTCGTCAGATTTCGGATCGCGCTCGCGAAGGCGCAGGCCAAGGCGCTCGAATCTCTGCGCGAACTCGACCGCAAGCCGGAGGGTTTTTGTCCGCACCTCGATTATCACATTCGCCCTCCCAAAGAGTTTGCGCCGGTAGAGCGCGAAGTTTTGTGGATATATTTCGCGGACATTAAGTCAGCGAGCGGGATGCAAGGCGGAGCAAGCGGCGAACTTCTGAAAATCGGCGAAGCGCACGACAGAAATCCGCTGTTTCTGACCGGCGCGGTCGAAGGCGGCATACTTGGCGGAAACGGCGAAATTCTGGAAGAGCTTGCGTCGTCCGCAGGCGTTCCGGCATCCGCTCTCGAATTTATCGCGCACATCGCGGCCGCGCCTTTCGCGACATACCGCTCTTCCGGCGGGCGCGCCGGCGCGTGGGACGGCGAACCGGCGAGGTGCGTTCTCTGCTGCGGCGGGCCGTCCATCGCGAAGCTTCGGCGTGAAGACGGCAAACGGATTTTATATTGCGGGCTGTGCGGTCAAGGGCATGAATATCCGCGGCTCAAATGTCCGTATTGCGGTATCGAGGAAGCGTCCGGCGTGAGCGTGATTTATACGGAGAAGGAAAATCCCGGATGGGTCGAATGGTGCGCCAGTTGCGGCAATTACTTGAAGTCGTTCGACGAAAGGAAGTTTCCCGAAGGCGAGGACGTGATTCCTTACGTAGAGGAAACGGCCACCTTGTATCTCGATCTTCTTGCGGAGGCAAAAGGTTTGAAGCGCGGCTTGCCGCATTTTGCCGCGTTTTAGCCGCGACATTGCGGCGGGTGCTGTTTTCGGAATTCACCGGAGATTGAAATGGAATTCGCTGGCGCGATTCTTGCGGGCGGGAAGGCGAGCCGTTTCGGCGGCATAGCAAAAGGCTTGCTGGAACATCCGGACGGACGAACGTTCGTCGAATACTTGCTTGGCGAATTCGAAAGGGCGGATATATCGCAGACGGCGATTTGTTTCGGCGCGGCGTGCGCATACGCTCCTCACGGCGCGCATCTGTTGCCGGACAATTCGCCGTGCTGCGGGCCGCTAGGCGGAATCGAGGCCGCGCTCGCTCATTTCGAGCGGCGGGCGGACGCGGCGGTTTTCCTTTCCTGCGACCTGCCGTACATCGGCGCCGGGGAAATCTGCAGGCTTATGGAGGAGTACCGCCGCTCGAGGAGGCCGGCCGTGTTCGCGGAAACGGCCGGCTTTGTCCGCCACCCGTTATGTTCGGTCGTGCATATCGGCGCGTTGAAGGACGTTAGGGAGGCGATTTTCGGCGCAAGGCTATCGGCGCGGGAATTTATGTCTTCGATCGGCGCGAAGCCGGTCTATTTCGAAAACGAAAGGGCTTTCCGCGACGTGGACACCCCGTTCGATTATGCGAGTGTTGCCTGTGCGCTGCAGGCGCAAAAAGGAATGCGAAATGAAAAATGAAATCGGCGCGGAAGGAGCGCTAAAGAATGAGCTTGCAGGTTTTCTGAGAAGGGAGCAAATACCGCTCGAAGCCGTCGACGCGGATTTGGCGGCCGTAACCGTCGCCGCTCCCGGCGGCAGACTGGAATCGGGTTACGAGACGATTTTTGCGGGAGGGTGGGTGAAGTGCGAAACCGCGCGGTATCTTGCGGAAAAACTGGGGATTTCGCGCCGCGAAATGGGCAAGGTATTGAACTTCCTCGACGTAAAAATACGCGACTGCGAATTGGGGTGTTTCTGATGTTCGTTTGGACGATATGCGGCGGCGGGCGTCGGGCGGGGAAAACTTTTCTCGCGAAAAAACTTTGCTCCATTTTGCCGCGCCCCGTTTACGCGAAGCTCGGCGCATCGGAAAAATCGCCATCCAAACAGCAAAACTATTTCACAGCCGCGGATAACCTGCTGAACTTTTTGCATACCTGTGAAGCCGAGTTTGAACACGCGGTAGTCGAAGCGAACGCCATCGAACTCGGCGCATATCCCGGCATTCGAATTTTTCTCGAATCGTACGGAGACGCCGATTTACGCGAAGATTCCGCGGAACTAAAACGCAAGGCGGACGTCGTCGTCGGCGTTTCAGAGGACGGCGCGCAATGGCACAAGGCCTTGCGGAAACCGCCGATCGACAACAAGACCAGAAACGCGGCGTTTTCGCTTCTCGCCGCGCAAAGGCTTAGGCTTGCGAGGGGCGAAATATCAGCGCACAGCAAGATATGGCTCGTCGGTCGCGACATGAATCACGTTTTCGGTCCGGGGCTTGCGGAATTGCTTGCCGAAGTCGAGCATCTCGGCTCGCTTAAGGCGGCCGCACGAAAAACCGGAATGTCCTACCGCCACGCATGGGGCGCGGTGCGCACGGCGGAAAAAAATTTGGGGCTGAAGCTCATCCAAACGGCGTGCGGCGGCAAAGACGGCGGCGGCTCGAATATAACGGACGGCGCGCGCCGGATGATGGCGCTTTACGAAACGCTTGCGTCGCGGGTAGAGGAATTCGCGGACGCCGAATTCGCCAGGCTGTTTTCAAGTGGCGGGGAGGGCGTAAATGAGTAAATCCATGATTCCCCTCGAAAAAGCGCTTCTTATAATCGACGAATTCACTCCGCTGCTTCCTTCTAAGGCCGACACGGTTGCGGCAAAAAACGCGCTCGGACGAAGGCTTGCCGAAGACGCCGTTTCGGCGCTCGACGTTCCGCCTTTCGACAGAAGCGCCGTGGACGGCTATGCGCTTCCGGACGTTTCGGAAATTGAGTATAAAATCGCCGGAACGCTTTCCGCGGGGAACGCGTGGAACGAGAGGCTGGTTAAAGGAGAATGTTTGAAAATAATGACCGGCGCGCCGGTTCCGGAGGGCGCCGCGGCGGTCGTCATGCTGGAAGACGTATCGGAAAAAGACGGCGCCGTCAGCGTCGAGCAATCGAAAATAGGACTCAAATCGAATATCAGTCCGCGCGGCGAAGACGTTAAGTCCGGCGGAATCGTCCTGAAAAAAGGCGCAAAAATCGACGCCGCCGCAATCGGGCTTCTCGTTTCATGCGGGATTGGCGAAGTCAAGGTGTTTCCGGAAATCGCAACCGCGATTATCTCGACGGGCGCAGAAATCGTTCGTGAAGTTTCGGAGATTTCGCCAGGCAAAATCATGAATTCGAACGGCCCGATGCTCGCGGCGCTCTGCGCGGAAAACGGACTTCGCTTGGCGGGCGAAGCGGCGGTCGGCGACGGCGTCGCGGAAACCGAGGGGGCGATTCGCTCTGCTCTCGATGTTGCCGACCTCGTGCTATTGAGCGGCGGGGTGTCCGCGGGCGAGTTCGACTGCGTGCCGGAAGCGTTGACAAATGCCGGATTCGACATTCATTTCCGAAAAGTCGCGGTAAAGCCGGGCAAGCCGGCGGTGTTCGCCACGTCTGGCAATAAAGTCGCATTCGGGCTTCCCGGAAATCCCGTCGCGGTGTATCTGATGTTTCATATGATGGCGCTACGCGCCGCGGCGCGAATGCACGGAGCGGCGCGGCGACAACGGATTGTAACGACCGGCATCGGGCGCGACTTGACGCGCAAGTCCGCTGCGCGTGCCGAATTCGTGCCGGCGTCCGGCGGAGACAACGGCTATTTTTATCCGCTGGAATATCACGGCTCCGCGCATCTCGCAGCCGCGGTTAGCGCCGGAGGTTTCATTTTCTTTCCCGCGGGCGCAACGCACATAGCGGCGGGCTCGGACGTTCGCGTTTATTTTTTCGGCGGGAGGATTTGAAAATGCGCGACCGGTTAGGGCGGGAAATCAACTATTTGCGTATTTCCGTCACCGACAGGTGCAATCTGCGCTGCGTCTATTGCATGCCGGAAGGCGGAGTTCCTCTTTTGTCCCGCGACGAGGTGCTTTCTTTCGAAGAAATTTTCGAATTCGCGAAAACCGCCGCCGGAATGGGCATATCGAAAATCCGGCTCACCGGCGGCGAACCGCTAGTGCGCGAGGAAATTGCCGAGCTTGTCGCGATGCTCGCTCGAATAGCGGGCGTGACCGACCTCGCGATGACCACGAACGGCGTATTGCTCGCTCCGATGGCTGCGCCGCTTAAACGCGCCGGGCTGATGCGCGTGAACGTCAGCCTCGACACGATTAATCCGGAAAAATACGCTCAAATAACTCGCGGCGGCGATTTATATGCCGCGCTATCGGGAATAGATGCGGCGATTTCCGCGGGGCTTTCGCCGGTGAAAATCAACTGCGTCGTCGAGCATTCGGCGGACGAAGACGATGCCAAGGGCGTGGCGTGGTTCGCAACAAAGCGCGGCATCGCCGTCAGATACATCAGAGCGATGAATTTGCCGGAAGGAAAATTTTTCAAAGTTTACGGCGGCGACGGTGGCGATTGCGTAAATTGCGGCAGGCTCCGGCTGACCGCGAACGGCCGCGTCCGGCCATGTCTTTTTTCCGACGTTTCCGTTTACGTTCGGGAGCTTGGCGCGCGCGAAGCGATATTGCGGGCGGTGGCGGAAAAACCGGAATCGGGAGTGTCGTGCGCCACCGCGACGATGAACGCGATTGGAGGATGAAATGCAGAAGATGTCGCACTTGGACGAATCCGGCAGGGCGGCGATGGTGGATGTAAGCGGGAAGCCGCCCGCCGTCAGGTATGCCCGCGCATCCGGCCGAATCGAAATCGCCGCCAAAACCGCCGTATTGATACAGGAAAACGCGATTAAAAAAGGCGACGCGCTCCGCATCGCGGAATTCGCGGGAATTCAGGCGGCGAAACTTACGCCCCTGCTCGTTCCGCTTTGTCATCCCGTTAAGTTGACGAGCGTGAAAGTTCGGGCGAGTCTCGAAGATGGCTTTGTCAACGTAATCGCCGAAGCGCATGCCGTGGATTCGACCGGCGTCGAAATGGAGGCGCTTACCGCCGCCAGCGTCGCGCTGCTTACGATTTACGATATGTGCAAGGCCGTGGACGGGAATATGCGTATCGGCGAAATCGGACTCGAGGAGAAAACGAAACATGAAATCGGCCGAATTTAAGGTTGTGTCCGTCAACGTTTCGAAAGAAAAAGGCACGATTAAAACTCCCGCGACCGAGGCAGAAATCGGCGCTTTCGGAATCTGCGGCGACGCGCACGCCGGCCGCGGCGCAAGACAGGTCAGTTTGCTTTCAATCGAGTCAATCGAGCGGTTCGGCATCGAAGAAGAACGCATATTTTTGCCCGGCCAATTTGCCGAAAACCTGACGGTCAAAGGGCTGCCGGCGGGCGCGGCAAAGCCGCTCGACAGAATTCGAATCGGCGGCGCGAAGCTCGAAGTTACCCAAGTCGGGAAGGCTTGCCACGGCGGCGCGTGCTCGATATTCCGCGAAATCGGCCGCTGCGTAATGCCTTCGGAAGGGCTGTTCACGAGGGTAGTTCATCCGGGTATTGTGCGTCCGGGCGACGCGGGGATTTTCGAGAGCAAGACGTATTTCGTCCGGATTGTTACCGTCAGCGACCGTGCGTTTTTCGGGGAGTACGAGGATAAGACAGGCCCCGCCGCCGAAAAAACGTTTCTGGAATTTTTCGAGACAAAAAATTGGAACTGCCGCATCGAACGGACCATCGTGCCCGACGAACTCGAGAAAATCGACGGCGAAATCATGCGTGCGCTGTCGGACGGAGCGGACGTGATTATCGCCGCCGGCGGAACGGGCATCGGCCCGCGCGACGTCACGCCGGAGGCGGTGTCGGCGTGGATTGAAAAGCCGCTTCCCGGCGTAATCGAGGCTATAAGAGCGAAGCACGCGGAATCGAATCCCCGCTCGATGTTAAGCCGCGCCGTCGCGGGAGCGGCCGGCGAGAGTTTGATTTATGCGGTGCCTGGAAGCGTCAGGGGCGCATCGGAATATTTGCCGGAAATTCTGAAAACGTTGGGGCATGCGATGTTCATGGTCCGCGGCATCGACGTTCACTGACGCTGCATTTTCAGGGGAAGAATCGGGATGGCATACAGGATAATTCTTTTCATCGGGCTTGTGGCGATCGTCGCCGCGGCCGCATCGGTTTTGACGTTCCGTCCCGCCCGCGAGCATAATCCAAACGCAAGGCAAATCCCGGAATCCGCATCGTACGGAGTGCCGGAGCTTGAAGGCGATCTCGTGATTTTTCACGCGGGCAGCCTGTCCGTGCCGTTCGCCGAAATATCGAAACGGTTCATGGAAAAAAACCCGAAAGTAAAAGTGCTTGCGGAAGCCGCGGGAAGCCGCGACACGGCGCGCAAAGTGAGCGACCTAGGGCGAATGTGCGATGTTCTCGGCAGCGCGGACGCCGAAACGATTTACGAACTCCTAATGCCGGGGCATGCCTCATGGTGCATAGGTTTCGCCCGCAACGAACTCGTCGTCGCGTATACGGGAAAGTCGAAAAGCGCAGGCGAGATAACAAAAGATAATTGGAAAGAAATCTTGCTGAAACCGGGAATAAGGTTCGGGCGCGCCGACCCCGGCCGCGACCCTTGCGGCTATCGCACGCTTATGGTCTTCCGGCTCGCGGAACTTCATTACGGAATTCCCGGACTTGCAACGAAACTCGAGGAAAAAGACGGCAAACGATTCATCCGTCCCAAAGAAACCGACCTTTTGGCGCTGCTCGAATCGGGCGAAATAGACTACCTATTCATTTACCTTTCGGTCGCGGTTCAGCACAATCTCAAATACGCCGTTCTTCCCTCGGAAATAAATCTTGGCGAGCCTTCGCTTGCCGGTGATTATTCGAAGGTGTCGGTTTCGGTGAAAGGCGCCAATCCGGGGGAAACTTCTCAGCTTGTCGCCGCGCCGATTGTGTACGGCGTCACGATACCTTCGGGCGCGGAAAATCGCCCCGCGGCGGAAGCGTGGGTCGAATTGCTTATATCGCCGGAAGGTGCGGAGATTTTAGAAAAATGCGGCCAGCCCCCGATTACTCCCGCAGTTTGCCCGGAATTGGAGATAATACCGCAGCCGCTAAGGGAATTCTGCGTTAAGGCGGGCGCGAAAAAATGAAAGGGTCAACTTCCGGAAAAACAGCGGCCCTCCCCGTCGTCCGGTTCGACGCCAAATTGCGCGGCGTACCGGGAACCGACGTTGTCGCGGCGGAAAAGCCGTTCCGGATTTTCGTGAACGGCGCGGAGTACGCGGCGGCAAGCATACTTCCCGGGATGGAACGCGAATTTTCATGCGGATTCTTATTTACGTCGGGACTGATTGAAAGCAGCGGCGATATCCTAGGCATAGAACTCTCGGACGCTTTCGACGCGGCGTTCGTGGAACTAAGGGAAAACCCGCCGGGCAAACGCCTTTCGCATTCGCGAGCGCCGCTGATGCCGGGTACGGCTTGCGGCGGCGAGCCGGAGACGCTGACGACCGCCGGGCTTTCGCCGCTCGAAACGGATTTGAAACTCGGCGCAGGCTCGATATTGAAAATGGTCAAATCGGTCAAGCTCGATTCGCTGCTGTTCAAAGAAACCGGCGCGGCGCACTCCGCGGCTATTTTTGACGAAAGCGGCAGCGTTCTTGCGCGCTCCGAGGACGTCGGGCGGCACAACGCGGTGGACAAGACGGCGGGTTTTTTGATTTTGGAAAACTCAAACGGCCAAGCCGCGGTTCTCGTCACGACCGGAAGGCTTACGGCGGAAATCGCGGCGAAATGCTGGCGCCTTAAAATTCCAATACTCGCCTCACCGTCGTGCGCGACGACTCGCGCAATCGAAATCGCAAATATCGCGAACATTACGCTAATCGGATTCGCGCGCGGTGCGCGGCTTACGGTCTATTCCGCGCCGCAGCGCGTTTTTGCGGAGGAATAGACGTGATTTTGCGCCGTAAGTCAACGTTCTCCGTTTTGGTCGAGCTTTTCGGCGCGGCGCTCGTGCTTTTAATCGTCGCTCCGCTCGCACGGCTCGTGCTCGGCGTTTCCGGCGCGGAATTATCGCGACTTTTTGCCGACAAAGAGCTTTGGGAATCAATCGCGCTCACGTTCAGGTGCGCGGCCGGCGCCGCGATATTCGGCATTGTTTTCGGAGTGCCGCTTGCCTATATCCTCGCCCGCGCCCGTTTTCGCGGCGCGGCGCTCGTGCAGGGAATCATAGACCTTCCGGTAATGGTGCCGCACTCCGCGGCCGGCATCGCATTGCTCGGAGTGCTCGGCAGACATTCGCTGGCGCAAAAAGCCGCGTCGCCGCTGGGGATAGAATTTGCCGGAACGGAAGCGGGAATCGCCGCCGCAATGGCATTTGTTTCGGTTCCGTTTCTCGTCAACGCGGCGCGAATCGGATTTGCGGAAGTGCCGGAAAGGCTCGAAAACGCGGCGCGCACGCTTGGCGCGTCGCCGCAGCGCGTGTTTTTCACGATTTCACTTCCCTTGGCGTGGCGGGCGATACTGTCCGGCGCGGCGCTTATGTGGGGGCGCGGCATCAGCGAATTCGGCGCGGTCGTAATTATCGCGTACCATCCCGCAACCGCGCCGGTGCTCGTGTTTCAGCGGTTCAACGATTTCGGGCTGTCGGCATCCCGAACGGCTGCCGCCGCTCTAATCGTAGTCACGCTTTTGGTATTCGCCATTTTGCGGCTTATCGCCCAGCCAAGGCGGGAGGGCGCGCGATGACGCTTGAAATCGTGAATGTTTCGAAAAAACTAGGCGATTTCGAACTGCGCAACTTTTCGCTCGCAATCGGCGAAGGAGCATATTACGTTCTCATCGGGCCGTCCGGCGTGGGGAAATCCGTGTTGCTGGAACTCGTCGCAGGTTTGATTGCGCCGGATTCGGGCAGAGTGTATTGGCGCGGCGAAGACGTGACGGAAAAACCGCCCGAAACCCGGGGCTTCGCGCTCGTGTATCAGGATTACGCGCTGTTCCCGCATATGACGGTGCTTGACAATGCGGCTTACGGGCTTCGCGCGAAAGGCGCCGGGCGGAAAGCTGCGCGGGAAGGCGCGGCGCAAGCGGCAAAAATCGCCGGCGTGTCGCACCTGTTGAACAGAACTCCGCCTTCGCTTTCCGGCGGCGAGGCGCAGCGCGTGGCTTTGGCGCGCGCTATCGCGGCTCGCTCGAATTTGACGCTTCTCGACGAGCCGCTTTCCGCGGTGGATTTAAGTATGCGCCGCTCGCTAAGGCGGGAACTCCGGCGGATACATCGCGAAACCGGTACGACTTTTCTGCATGTTACGCACGAAGTTGACGAAGCGATGGAACTCGGAAGCGAAATAGGGGTGATGCTCGGCGGCGAGCTTAAAACCTCTGGTACGCCCGAAAGCGTGTTCCAATCGCCGGGAGACCCCGAAACCGCGAAGTTTCTCGGTCTGCGCAACGTAATCGCGGCGTCGCGCGCGGACGGCGGGTTTTTGACATTCGGCGGCGAGTTCATTTTTGCGAATTCCCCCGATACCGCCGAATCCGGCGGCGTGTCTCATCTGTGGATACGCCCCGAAGAAATCATTCTCTCGAAAGAAGCTTTCAGTTCGAGCGCGAGAAACCAGTTCGAATGCAACGTCGATGACTGGCTATTCGAAGGCGTGCTCGTGGCGGTCAGGATAAGCGCGGGCGGGCTTCGGCTTACCGCAATGATAACTTACGCTTCGTTTTGCGCGCTCGATTTGAAAACCGGTGACAAGGTTTTCGCCACGTTCAAGTCGTCCGCCGTCAATTTGATTGGAAGTGCTATTTAATGAAGTGGCCAAAACCGCTTTCTAACTGAATTTGACAAATTCACATTTAACGAATACTATTTGGTTAAGTCCAAATGGAAGCGTGTTTTGCGGCCAAGGAGAAAAACATGCCAAAGGTAGGAATATGGCGTTTAGGTGAAGAATCAAGCGCTCCAACGCGGCTGGAGTTTGAAATAATTCCAAGCGAGCAAATGCTTGAAAATGCGCTTGCTGCAGATATTTCAATTATTGATCCGCAATTGCTTGTCATTGGTCGCCAAGTGGATACCCCAATTCACGGAGTGTTAGATTTGCTCGCAATCGACCCAGAAGGCAACCTTGTTGTGATTGAGTTGAAGAAAGGCAAAACCCCGAGAGATGTTGTAGCACAGCTGCTTGAATATGGTTCATGGGTTCGAAATCTGGGTGCGGACGAAGTGTCGCAAATTTTTAATGAATACATGAAAAAGCATTTTCCCAATATGCAGCTTTCATTCGACGATACATTTGTACAGAAATTTGGGACAAAAACAATTCCGGACATTAATGGTAAACACAGACTGATAATCGTAGCGGATGAGCCTGATCTTAGGACAGAAAGCATTTTACGGTATTTGGCAGAAGAATATGGTGTAAACATAAATTTAGCTTATTTTCAGTATTTTAAGGAAGAATCTAAGCAATATTTGTCTCGAGTATGGCTTACTGACCCATTAGAGGCTGCTGCGAGGTCGGATGCAATAAGTGACATAGAGGAGTGGAACGGAGAGTATTACATTTCATTTGGTGAAAGCAGCGATCGAAGATGGGAAGACGCGAAAAAGTATGGTTTTATTTCTGCAGGCGGGAAGGGCTGGTATAGCGACAAGCTAAAAAACCTTGTAGTGGGATGCAGAATATGGGTTAACGTTCCTAGAACTGGCTTTGTTGGTGTCGGTCGAGTCAAACAAAAACCTCAATCAATTCGCGAATTCCAAGTTATGTCCGATAGCGGCGAACTGCAACCAATTACTAGCATTTTAAATTATTTGCCTTCAGTTGACAAGCCGGATGACGAGTTGGAGTATTTCGTGAAGGTGGATTGGATTCACGCCGTTTCTACTTCCGAAGGTGTGAGTGAAAGAGGTTTTTTTGGAAATCAAAACATAGTCGCCCAGCCAAAATCCAAAAAATGGTCTTTCACCGTGGATCGACTGAAAAGTCGCTGGGGAATCAAAGAATAAAACTGAAATTTTTTCGAACCCGGCATGGCGGCATTAAGTCTTATTCCTGTGTTAAAATCGTTAATCGCGTCCGCGTTCGCGTCGTCGCGCCGGATGCGGATAAGGCTCGCCGCCTTGGATGGTTATGCTTAGGAAAATCAGAAACGTAATGCTTGTTTTGACCGCGTGCGCGCTCCTCGTGCTCGCGTTCTATTTGTACAGGCTCTATTTGCTCGTTCTCGACATCGAACAGAATCAGGAAATCGTCCTAGAAGACGAACTGCCGAAGAGCGATCAGGCGACGAAGATTTACGCGAACGATTACGACCCAGCCACCGGCAAGGGCACGCTTCTCGGCAAAATCTTCGTGAAAAACCGCAAGTACGTGAAACTGGACGAAATCCCCGAAAAGCTCCAGCTTTGCATTCTCGCCACGGAAGATTCCCGGTTCTATCACCACAAGGGCTACGACCCCATCGCCATGGTGCGCGCGATGATGGAAAACGTCAAAAGCCGCAGCATCAAGGAAGGCGCGTCCACGATAACCCAGCAGCTTGTCCGGAACGTTTTCATCCCGCATATCAAATACGAAAAGTCGGTTCACCGCAAGGTGCACGAAATTCTTCTCGCCCAAAGCTTGGAGCGAAAGTATTCCAAGGAAGAAATCTTCGAGTATTACCTTAACTATATTTTCCTCGGCGCTGGCGCGTACGGCGTCGTCGCGGCCGCGGAAACCTATTTCGGCAAAGATATAAACGACCTGACGCTTGCGGAATGCGCGCTTATCGCGGGAATGCCGCAGGCGCCGACGATGCTGAACCCGTACAACAATCCGGAAGGCGCGAAGGACCGCCGGGATAAGGTGCTTCGAAATCTGGCACGCAGCAAACGGGATTACGACCGGAAAGGCTATCCGATAGACCTAAGGGACATTTCTTACGAAGAAATCGAAAAAGCGCTCGAAGAGCCGCTCAAGCTTTCCGAGAGAAAAGAACCCGACGCGCTTACGTATCCATGGTTCACAAGTTACGTTCGCGAAGTGCTGTACGAAAAATACGGACAAGACCAGGTGCTTCGCCAAGGGCTGATCGCCGTTACTTCGCTCGACCCGTCCATGCAGAAAATCGCGGAGGAAGTCATCGCCGACCAGCTTGCCAAACACGAAAAGGCGTATAACGTCGAGCAGGCGGCGCTGGTTTGCGTCGAGCTTGGCACGGGCTACGTGAAGGCGATTGTGGGAGGCCGCACTTACGGCGTGTCCGAAGGCGAAAGCGTGTTCAACCGGGCGACTCAAGCCTATCGCCAGCCGGGCAGCGCGTTCAAGCCGTTCACGTATGCGACCGCGCTGGAGCAAGGCTGGAAGCCGTCCGACTGGATAAACGACAATCCCACCAAGTATCCTGTCGGCGGCACCAAATTCTATACTCCGAAAAACGCGGACGGCAGCAACTCCGGCTGGATACCGCTCGCTTGGGGGCTTATCAAGTCGAAGAACGTCGCGAGCGTGTGGCTTTGCAACGAACTCGGCCCGGAGCGGATTATCGAAACCGCGAGGGCGATGGGACTGACGACGAACCTTCAGCCTTATCTGTCTCTCACGCTCGGCGCGAGCGAAGTTTTCCCGATCGAAATGGCGGGCGCGTTCGCGGTTTTTCCCCAGCAGGGCAACTACATCAAGCCGACTCCGATTTTGTACGTAATGGACGTGAACGGCCAAATACTCGAAGACAATCGCCGTAACGTGGACTTGCGGAAACGGCGCGCGATTTCGGAAAACACCGCTTTCACGATGGTTAAAATGATGGAAATGGTCAACACGAGCGGCACCGGACGCGCCAACGCTTCGCTCGGCGGCCTGATGCCCAACGCCGGGAAAACCGGCACGACGGACGACTATCGCGACGCGATGTACATCGGATACACGCCGTACTTTTGCACCGCCGTCTGGGTGGGCAACGACGACCACAGAATAAAGATGCGCCGGATGTTCGGCGGCACGATGCCGGCGAAGGTCTGGAACAATTTCAACAAGCGCGTCATCGAGGACAAAAAGCTGGCGAAAAAAGACTGGGACAAGCCCGCCGGATATTCCGGCGAAGGGATGCCGGGATTTGCCAGCAAAGGCGCGGAAAGCGAAAATACCGAAGCGCACACGTCCGGCAGCGCGGTCGTGGTCACGCCTCCGGGCGGCGGCCAAAAGCCGCCCTCGCCGCCGGTAAGCGGAGACGGCGGAGGCGGAGATGCCATAAAACCGCGTCCGCCGAAGCAGCGGGAAGGGTAGCGGGGCTTATCAGGGAGACGAGAATGAGATTTTTAACCTTGGCCGTCTTTATTGCGTGTCTCGCGCTTTTCATCGTCGCGCCCGCCGCCGCGCAAACCGGGCGCAGGCAGGACGATTCGAAAAAACTCACGCCAATCGACAACGCGCGCGAAATGTTTCTGAAATACTATCCCGGAATGGCAATTCGCGAAGTGTTTCCGAGCCGTTTCAACGAACCGAACAAAAACGACGGCAGGTACGCCGCGACGGTCACGGGAGGCGGTTCGCTCTATCTCAAAGTAGCCGATATCAAAGGTAAAGATATAAAGGAAGTTTTCGAACAGCGCTACGATGCCGCCGGGTCGCGCAGCTATAACGTATCTTTCACGAACAAAGGCGAGCACGTAATCGGGGTTTGGCTGGAGCCGGATACTGCGGTTTCGTATTCGAACATCGAAATCTATTCGCTCACCGAGCGCCGCTCAAGGCCCGTTTTCGCGCTTTACAAAGTGCAAAACCTCGGCGTCGCGCACATCGACGACTCGATGCTGCTTTTAATGCAGCGTTGGCCGAATATAGTCAACAACGACCATACGATAAGCCCGTCAAAGGCGATTTACTTTATCCTCGGCTACGAGGAAGCCGAGAAAAAGTATTATTTGCTCGACCATATGACAAAGCTTCCGTCGTCGGACACCGACGTCAGCGCGAGGCTGAACAATCAGGCGGTCGAGCATTACAAAAGCGGAAACCTCCGCAAGGCGCAAGACCTTTTCCGCAGGGTCGTCGACATGGCCGGCCCCGGCGCGGCGATAAGCAGGCGAAATCTTCAGCTTGTAGAAGACGAGATTAACTCGCTCGAAATGCAGAAAGTGACTAGCGGCCGCGCATTCGTAAAGCCGAATTTCGACGACGCAAGACTTGCGTTCTTCACCGGCAGCTATCGGGAATGCATTAACATCATCAAAGCGCAAGGCAGGCGCACTACAGGCGAGAGAATGGTCATGCTCGCGATTTGCTATGCGCAAACGGGAATGTGGGGCGACCTCGATTCGATAGACAAATCTCTTGCGAGGGCCGACCAGAATTTCAGGAAGGAATATCTTTCGTATCTCGTGGATGTTCTCGAAACGCTCGGCGACGAAGCGAGATATTTCGAATATTTGAGGAATCTCGAAACGCTCGACAAAAACCACCCGAACTTAATCGCGCACAAGGCGCGGCTTCTGTCGCAAAAAGGCCGGAACGACCAGGCGGCGGCGATTATAGACTCCTACATGAACAAGTTCCACGTCGCGCCGGCGTACCGGGCGAGGCTCGCGGTAATCCGCTGGGAGATTGCGTTTCTCGCCAGCGACACGCTCACTATGGGCAAAATGGAGTCCGAGTTATACACGCTACCGAAACCCGACTTGTCTTACATCGCGGAAATGATGGCATATCCGAGGCTGCAGGGCAAAAAGGACGAGATGCGCGGCTATCCGATAGAGGAGTTTAAAACTCCCGACCTAGACACGAGATGGATTCAGGAGTATTTGAGCCAGTGACGGAAGAGGGATATTAAGGAGGGATTGGGGAAAGTGGCGGAAATACTGGACGGAATTCTCGTTCGAAAAGCCGTTTTGAAAGAGCTGAAAACCCGCATCGCATCGGGCGGCAGCGTCTCCGTTCCGGGGCTAGCGGTCATACAGCTTGGCGACAATCCCGCCAGCACGGCGTACGTGAACAACAAAGAAAAATACGCGCAAAAGTTGGGAATGCACGCAGAAGTTCACCGGATGCCGGCGTCGTTTTCCGAGCCGGAACTTCACGCGCTTATCGAGCGGCTTAACGCGGATGAAAAAATCCACGGAATAATCGTCCAGATGCCGCTTCCGGCGCATATCGACCCGAATAAAGCGACAGGAGCTGTCGCGCCCGCCAAAGACGTGGACGGGCTGACGCCCGAAAATCAAGGACGGCTGTGGACGGGAAGGCGCGGCCACCGTTCCTGCACTCCCGCCGGCGTGATGCGAATGCTCGACCACTACGGCGTCGAACTCAAAGGCCGGCACGCGGCGATAGTCGGCAGGAGCAATCTCGTCGGAAAACCGCTCGCCGCGATGATGCTGGAACGTCACGCTACCGTTACCCTATGCCACAGCCGCACACGCAATCTTGCCGAAGTTACGCGCTCGGCGGACGTTGTGGTTGCCGCCACCGGCCTTGCGGGACTCATCACCGCAGAGCACGTGCGGGACGGAGCGGTCGTCATAGACGTCGGAATCAACTTCGTCGAAACCGGCGCGATAGGCGAGGACGGTAAGCCCGAGGTCAAGCTCGTAGGCGACGTCGCGTTCGCCGAGGTTGAGCCGCTCGCGAGCAAAATAACGCCCGTCCCCGGCGGCGTCGGCCCGATGACGATTGCGATGCTCCTTTCGAACACCGTGGACGCGTGGGAAATGCCGCAAGAATAGCGCCCGCGCTATTACCCTTCGCTTCTGAACTGCAGTTCGTAAAGCCGTTTATATACCGGAGAAGTTTCGAGCAGTTCCGCGTGTTTGCCGGTAGCCGCGATTCTTCCGTTTTCGACGACGATGATTTTGTCAGCCTTGATAACCGTCGAAAGCCGGTGAGCGATTACTATCGTCGTGCGTCCTTCGAGCAAATTGTCTATCGCACTGCGGATTAAAAGATCGCTTTCGCTGTCCAGGTTCGACGTCGCCTCGTCCAGTATCAGCACTCGCGGATTTCGAAGAATCGCCCGCGCTATGGCGATGCGCTGTTTCTGGCCGCCGGACAGTTTAACGCCGCGTTCGCCGATTTCCGTGTCGTAACCGTCCGGAAGCTCCATTATAAAGTCGTGCGCGTTCGCCAATTTCGCCGCGCTTTCGATTTCTTCGTGCGGAGCGCGCGGCTTGCCGTACGCGATGTTGTCGCGCACCGTGCCGGAAAACAGAAACGACTCCTGCAGCACCATTCCTATTTCGCCGCGCAGCCGGTTAATCGAAAGGTCGCGCACGTCCGCTCCGTCGAGTTTAATCGCGCCTTCCCGAACGTCGTAAAACCTTGGAATCAGTTTCACAATAGTGGTTTTACCCGCGCCGGAAAGTCCCACTAGCGCGGCCGTTTTACGCGGCTCTATAGTCAGCCAGACGTTTTTCAAAACCGGCGGCGCGTCTTCCTTGTACGAGAACGTGACGTTTTCGAATTCGACCATTCCGCCGCCGTCCGGAAGCGGAAGCGGAGTATCCTTTTCGGGCACTTCGTCCCGTGTGTCCAATAGCTCGAAAATCCGCTCCGCGCTCGCCATACCCCGCTGAAAAACGCCGTAGAACATGACGAGGTTCACGACCGGTCTGAAGATCATCGCCGTGTAAAGCAAAAACGCCGTAAGGTCGCCGATTTTAAGCCCGCGCGTAATCGCAAGCCAGCATCCCACCGCCGCTACGACGACTGTGCCTAGATTCGATGCGAAGTCCGCCGTGGTTGTGACGATGCCCACTTCCCTGCGCTGTAAATTCTGCAGGTTGCGATACTCGCGCGATTCGTCCGAAAATCTTTCGAGCTCATGGTCTTCCGCGGTAAATGCCTTCACCACGCTGACTCCCTGAAGCACTTCCGAAACCATTCCGGTCAGTTCCGCCATTTGCTTGCTGCTTTTAAGCGCAGCCGCCCTGAGTCGCGCGCCATAGCGAAAAATCACATAGCCCATCGGCGGAAGAATCGCGAGCACCGAAAGCGTGAGCCGCCAGTCGAGCATAAACATCATTACGAGCACGGCGATGAGCGTGACGAACATCCGCCCCAGACGGTTTATCCCGGCTTGCGTCATTTCTTGAAGCTGGTTTACGTCGTTGATTACCCGCGTTAGGAGCGCGCCGCTGAGACGCGTTTCGAAAAACGCAAGATGCAACAACTGAAGGTGGCGGAACACCCGAATTCGAATGTCCAAAATTACATCTTGAGTAATAAAAAAGCTGAGAAAGACCGTCCAGTAATCTACTAAAGAGTAAAAAGCGAGAATTATTATTCCCGCTCCCGCAAGATAGAAAATAAGGTCGAGCCTTTCCGCCGGCAAAATAACATCGATGGCGTAGCGCGGAAATTGCGGAATCGCGACCGAAATCGCCGCACTCAGCGCGATGAGCAGCGACAACCGCACGGTCGGCCCAATGTACGGCTTGAAAAACCCGATGTATCTAAGAATGAGCTTCAAACGCCTGTTTTTACCATAAATCCGGCATCGAAGCCTCGCGAATGGATTCGCGGCCCACAATCACTTGCCTAACGCGGCGGGCCATTACGCCTTCGTCAGTAGATTCGCTGGGAAAAAACGACCCGTCCGATTATCTCGAGCCGTTCTTCGCCGCCGTTCAGGTTCACGGCAATCGGGCTGAACGCGGGATTCGCCGGCGCGAGAATCGCGCAGCCATTTGCGAAATGCACGCGCTTCAGCGTCGGCTCGCCGCCTTCGATTCGCGCCGCACAAACGTCGCCGTCGCGCGCCGCCGCGCCGCGGTCGATTATCACAAGGTCGCCGTCGAGAAGCCCCGCGCCGTTCATCGAATCGCCTCGAACGGTAAGCGCCACGAACGGACCTGCGCCTTTCACGCCCGGCGGCAAATCTGCGGCTTCGAATGCGTCCGCCGCGCCCGCCGGAACTACCGGCGCATCCCCCGCGGGAATCGCTCCCAAAATCGCGACGCGTGCCGGCGGGCAAATTTCGTTTCGCTTAAGTCCTTTGCGCCCATTGCCCCCGATTGCTTCATCGAAAGCTAATGTGCCTGTGACAGCTTGGATTAGCCTGCTTGCAAGCGCGCCGTCTTTGACCGCCACCAGCCCATCCGGAGGCGAATTGCCTCCGAAAGAAGCCTCAGCTTCGAAATCTTCTGCATCGGTGTTTTCGCCGAGTTCGTCCGTACGGCTAATGTACCCCGCCATAACGAGCATTTTCCAGTAATTCAGTCCGTGTACTGCTTCCGACAGGCGCTTTAAAACGCCGGGCGAAGGCGCGGATATCACGCCCGCTTCGAGCTGGGATACATAGCTGTGGCTAAGGCCCGCCGCCTTCGCAAGCTCTCTCGCCGAAAGCCCCGACGCCAGCCTTGCCGCCTTTACCGCATCGCCAAGATTCACGCTCATAAGTCACCGCCAGTTAAAGCTATACCGATGATAAGGTATTATTGCCGATTTGTCAATATGTCAACGCGGGATTTAAAAAATTGACAAAAGGGGAATTATACGATATAATTGTTTAGTATGAATACCGAAGAACTGGAATTCGAAGTATGGTGGAGCAGGGTTAAAAGCGGAAGGGCGGAGATGGAAGTGCTGCACCTGGTCGCAATATGCGGATTATCGCTTAAAGAAGCGGCGGCGGAACTCGGCATAACCGAGCGCGCGGCCGCGAGACGCTTGCGAATTGCGAAAAGAAAGCTCGCGGCCACCTGCCTAAGCCGGTACGCGGCGATGCGGGCGGCCCGCACAAAAATGGAACAGCGAGAATAAAGTCTAGCCCTTGAGGGCTTCTATTGACTTGACGACGTCGCCCACGGTCGTGAAATTGTCCGTGTTCTGGTCGGATGCGTCGAAGTTTATGTTGAACTTCTCTTCGATCTCCATAACGAGATCGGCGAGGTCGAGCGAATCCGCTCCGAGGTCGTCCACGAAATGCGACGACTCCGCGATTTTGTCCTCGGGAACGTCAAGCTTCGAAGCGATTATCGCCTTAAGCTCTTCAAACGTGCTCATACTCAATCTCCTTGCTTTCGGGCTACTCGGAAACTTCTTCCTTGACCTTGACGGAAACCACTTCGCGTCCCTTGTACCAGCCGCAATGCGCGCAAACGAAATGCGACCGCTTAAGGCCGTGGCAGTGCGGGCACCGCACGAGCGCGGGCTGCTTGATTGGCATGAAGCAGCTTGCACGCCGCTTGTACCGTTTGGTTTTCGGAATCTTTTTTTTCGGCAGAGCCATAACAAACTCCTAATCGGCTTCACTCGCCCTTGGGAAGGCCCGTCCGGCAGGTGAGCGAGGCAGTATATTTATCTAAGCCCCGATTGTCAAGCGTTCCGGCGCGAATTTCCGGTTGCGAAAAGTTTTCTCCCGTCGCGGTTGTATAATGTCGCTTTCGAATAGCCACCGGAGAGCGCATGCTTGTAAGCGGCGGGCTCGTCCCGCATCCGCCCGTTCTTGTTCCCGAAGTCGGCAGGGAGCGTCTTGAAGATGTTTCCGCCACGCTCGGCGCACTCGATTCTTTGATAGACGTAGTGGCCCTAGAAAAACCGGACGCGCTGATTATGTCCGGGCCGCACAATCAAGCTGCACGCTTGGATGAAGTTGGCGTTATCGCTTCGAGCAATCTGTCCGGGGATTTTTCCCGGTTCGGCGCCGCCGGTACGAAAATAGAGGCTCGGGGCTGTCCCGAAATTGCCGCCGCGGTCCTCGCCGAGTTCGGCAATGCCGGCAGCAAAGAAAGCATCGCCGCGTTCGAAGTGCCGGACGGGTTTCTCGATTGGGACTTTTCGGTTTTTCTTTCGCTGGCGTCGCGCCGGGGTTTTGTTGCGCCGGTACTGCCGCTTATAATCGCTTGGGGCAATCTGCGCGACTGGTTCGAATTCGGCGGGCTGCTCCGCAGATTTTTGGACGCTACTTTTCCGGACCTTCGCATCGGTTTCGTGGCAAGCGGAGATTTGTCGCACGCCACCCGTCACGGCGCGCCGGCGGGCTATCATCCTTTCGGGGCGAAGTTCGACGAAATGTTCTGCGACGCGGTAATAAGCGGCGACTTGGCGGCGATTCTCGATCTGCCGGGCGAAGACTTGGCTCTCGCCAGGCAATGCGGCGCTCCGGGATTCGCTTGCGCGATGGGGTTTTACGGCGAAGGCGGCGCAAGGCAGGAACTTCTGTCCTATGAAGATCCTTTCGGCGTGGGTTATCTGGTAAGTATTTTCAGGGTGGTATGAATGACTGAAGAAAAGAAGTTTCACAATCCGCTTGTGCAACTCGCGTACGACGCGATAAAACAGCACTTGACGGCGAACGTCAGAATCGCGCCGCCGCGGCAGTATTACAAGATGCTCGAAGGAAAGTCGGCGTGCTTCGTCACGCTAAAAAAGAAAGGCGAATTGCGCGGCTGCAAAGGCACGGTTGAACACAAAGAAGTGACGCTCGGCCAGGAAATAATCACAAACGCAATTTCCGCCGCGACCGAAGATTCCCGCTTCCCCCCCGTCACACTAACCGAACTCGATTCTCTTACGATTTCGGTGGACGTTCTCGACAGGCTGCGGGAGTGCAGCAGGGAGAGCCTCGACCCTAGGGAATTCGGAATCGTGCTGGAGCAGGGCGAAAAGCGCGGCGTGATGCTTCCTCGAATAGAAGGCATCGACACAGTCGAAAAGCAGTTCGAGGCTGCGGCGAAAAAATCCGGGATTGATTTATCTCAGGATTACCGCATTTTCAGGTTCAGAACAGAGAGATATAGCGCGGATTCTGTGCTAACATAATCCGTTTTCGGCAAGGGGTGAAGTTCGTGCGCCAGAAGAATCGGATTTTGCAGGCGCTTTTGATATACGCTCTAGTGGTGGTGGCGCTTATCGCGGTCGCAAGCATGCTTAACACCGGAGATTCCGCCGCCGGCGCCAAGCTGCCTTCGATACCCGGCGCGAAGGGCGCGCAGGCCGCGCTCGTGCGCATCGAGGGCGTCATCGTCAGTTCCGGCGGCGAATCGGGAATGTTCGGCGGTTCGTCCGGCGCGTCGTCGTTCAAAATCGTAAAGGACCTCAAGAAATACGCGGAAGACGATTCCATAGCGGGAATACTCATCCGCATAGACAGCCCTGGCGGAAGCGCCGCGGCGAGCGACGAAATCTGGAACGCGGTGACGAAAGCGAGCGAAATCAAACCGGTTGTGGTTTCCATGGGCGACGTCGCGGCGAGTGGCGGCTATTACGTGGCAAGCGCCGCAGACGTGATATATGCCAATCCCAGCACGTTGACCGGCTCCATCGGAGTCATTTTCGATATGCTCGAAATGTCGGGGCTTTTCGAAAAACTCGGCATCAAATCCAATACGATTCACGCCGGCGAATTCAAGGACATCGGCTCGATAAGCCGCCCGATGAAGGAAAACGAGCGGGCGATGATTCAGGAACTTCTCGACCAAGTGCATTTGCAGTTCATCGAGCGCGTGAGCGAAGGACGCGAGATGACGCTCGACGAAGTGAAAAAGCTTGCAAACGGAATGATATACACCGGCGAGCAGGCGAAGGAGAACGGGCTTGTGGACGAAGTCGGCGGTTTCGAGGACGCGTTCGCAAAACTCGAAGAGCTGACGAGCAAAAAGCTGACCTTGCGCGAACCGAAGGCGCCGACCTTCTGGGACTTCATGATGGGGGCGGAATCCGGCTCGGTGAATCTTTTGCCGAAAATGAAACATCCGCTCGAAATAGTCGCGCAGACGCTTTACCTGAATACTTTGCTCTTCGGCGCAACCATAAACTGAAATGGTCTTCGACTGGTTTCAAAACTACATTCTTTCGATGCGCGACGAAATCGGCGTCGACCTCGGCACCGCGAACACCGTCATTTACGTCAAAGACCACGGCATAGTATTGAAAGAGCCTTCGGTCGTCGCGATAGACACGCGCACGGACGAGGTTCTTGCCGTCGGCGAAGACGCGCGAAACATGATCGGCAAAACGCCTGGCCAGATAATCGCGATGAAACCGCTTAAAGACGGCGTCATCGCGGACTACGACAAGACCAAAGCGATGCTTTCGCATTTCATCCGCAAGGCGACGAAGCGCGGCAAGCCGCTGACTTGGGCGTTCAAATATCGCATCGTTATCGGCATTCCGAGCGGAATTACGAACGTTGAAAAGGACGCGGTACGAAGCGCTTGCATGGACGCCGGAGCCAGCCATATCCACCTGATCGAAGAGCCGATGGCGGCGGCGATAGGCTGCAATATGGACATCGCCGAAGCCGAGGGAAACATGATTGTGGACATCGGCGGCGGCACGACCGAAGTTGCGGTTATTAGCCTCGAAGGCATCGTAACTTCCACCAGCATTCGCGTCGCGGGCGACGAACTCGACCGCTCGATAATGGACTACACCAGAAAGCGCTACAACCTGCAAATCGGCGAGCGCACCGCGGAGCGCATCAAAATCGAAATCGGCTGCGCGCATCCGTCGAGCGAAAATCTCACCTGCGAAATTCGCGGAATGGACCAGGTTACGGGGCTGCCGAAAAGCCTCGAGATAAACAGCGGCGAAGTGCGCGAAGCGATGCAGGAAAACATCGACCTAATCTTGAAAGCCGTTCGCGAGACGCTCGAAGACACTCCGCCGGAACTTGCGGCGGATATCATCGAACAGGGAATCATGCTCACGGGCGGCGGCGCGCTTTTGCGCGACCTAGACCTATTAATCAGCAAAGACACCGGAATCGTCACGAAAGTTGCGGACGAGCCGCTCTTATCGGTCGCCCGCGGCACCCAGTTCATAATCGAAGACCCTCGCACGTACAGCAGCTTTTATTAATTTTTTTCATTCCGAAAATTTTTCAAAAGTCTCCTCTCGTAATTCATTCAGCAGTTTTTCGCGCACCGGTTTATTCATCGTTATTCTGAAGATGCCAAGGCAATAGTCGTTTGCGTGCGCGGGTATAAAAACCCGTTCTGACTCGAACTTCACATTTAAGGAGCGCGATATGAATTACGTTGACGGTTACGTTTTGGTGGTTGCAAAAGACAATCTCGGCGAATATAAAAAGGCGGCGCGCATGTGCGGCAAAATCTGGCGCGAGCACGGCGCGCTGGAATATGTCGAATGCATCGGCGACGATTTGGACGTCGCCAAATTCAAAATGGTGTCGTTTCCGAAAATGGCGAAGGCGAAGGACGGCGAGGTCGTCGTTTTCGCATACGTTGTCTATAAGTCGCGCAAAGACCGTGACAAAGTGAACAAGGCGGTGATGAACGACCCGCGCATAAAGAAATGGATGGAGAGCGGCAAACAGCCTCCGTTCGACCCGAAGCGGATGGCCTTCGGCGGGTTCAAGGTGATGGTGCAGGCGTAGGGGGAGGCGCGGGGCTTATACAATTTTGGAGGCAGTTTGCTTTAAATGGGTACTGCTTCGGTTAAGACTGCATCTCGAATTCTGGCTTTCAGTCCTTTCTCGGTTACGACGTCCACCTCGCATTCCAATAGGTCGCGCAAGTCCATTAAAAACCCGCCCAAGTCGAACAGGCTGCGCCCCTTTTCCATTTCCACCAGGAAATCCACGTCGCTTTCCGGGTGTGAATCGCCGCGAGCAACCGACCCGAAAACGCGCACGTTCTTTGCGCCACGGCGGCCCGCAATCTCCAAAATCGTGCCGCGATTAAGGCGAAGCGTTTCCATTGTAATCTTCGGCTTACCGGTCATACCGCATTTATTTTACCTCAATTGCGTAAATCGCAGCAAAAAGGGCGGAGTTGCCTCCGCCCTTCGATTAATATCTTAGTCTCGAATTACTTTCCGCTATTCGCAGCCGGGATGCGCATGGTCGGCGTCTGCCCGGCCGCCGCAAGCGTCGGGCACGTTCAACCCGCCGCGGCGCTTCGCGGTTTAGTAATCCATATCCATTCCGGCGCCCGCGCCCGGCATGCCCGCGCCGCCGGCCTTCTTGTCTTCCGGCTTGTCCGTCACGAGCACTTCGGTCGTGAGAATCATCGCGGCGATGGACGCTGCGTTGAGTAGCCCGTTGCGCGTAACTTTCACCGGGTCGATGATGCCGGCCTTGACCATGTCCTCGAACAGGCCGGTCGCGGCGTTGAACCCGACGCCCTTCTTCTCGTGCTTGATTTTCTCGACGATGACGCTGCCTTCATGGCCGGCGTTCGTCGCGATTTGCCTTGCGGGAATCTCCAGCGCCGTGCGGACTATTTCGATGCCGATGCGCTCGTCCTCGTCCGTCCATTCCAGTTTGTCCAGCGCGCCAATCGCGTTCACGAGCGCCACGCCGCCGCCGGGGACGATGCCCTCTTCGACCGCCGCGCGAGTCGCCGAAAGGGCGTCCTCGTAGCGGTGCTTCTTTTCTTTAAGTTCGGTCTCTGTCGCGGCGCCGACTTTCAGAACAGCCACGCCGCCAGCAAGCCTTGCAAGCCGCTCCTGCAGTTTCTCGCGGTCCCAATCGCTCGTCGCCTTTTCGATTTCCGCCTTGATGGTGTTGATGCGGCCCTTGATGTCGCCGCGCGTGCCCTTGCCTTCGATAATGACGGTGTTTTCTTTGTCAACCTTGATCTTGGTGCACGAGCCGAGGTCGTTAAGTTCCACGCTTTCAAGCTTGATGCCCAGGTCTTCCGTGAAGAACTGGCCGCCCGTGAGAACCGCGACGTCGCCCATCATGGCCTTGCGGCGGTCGCCGTAACCCGGCGCCTTCACCGCGACGACGGACAGCGTGCCGCGAAGTTTGTTCACGACGAGCGTCGCAAGCGCTTCGCCCTCGACGTCTTCCGCCACTATCGCAAGCGAGCGTCCCGCTTTCGCCACCTTTTCGAGAAGCGGCACGAGTTCCTGAATGTTGGAGATTTTCTTCTCCCAAAGCAGGATGTACGGATTTTCAAGGTTGCACTCCAGCGCTTCCTGGTCGGTGATGAAGTATGGCGAAAGATATCCGCGGTCGAACTGCATTCCCTCGACGAGTTCGATTTTGGTTTCCGCGCTCTTCGACTCCTCTACGGTGATGACGCCGTCCTTGCCGACTTTCTCCATCGCGGTCGCGATGAGCTCGCCGATTTCGCTGTCGTTGTTGCCCGAAATCGCGGCGACCTGCGCGATTTTGCCCTTGTCTTCCTTGATGCTAATCGCGCTCTTGAGAAGCTTGTCGCTAATCGCGCGCGACGCCTTTTCGATTCCGCGCTTCATAAGCATCGGATTCGCGCCGCTCGTCACATAGCGAAGCCCGCCGCGCACGATTGCCTGCGCAAGAATCGTGGCGGTCGTAGTGCCGTCGCCGGCGATGTCGTTCGTCTTCGACGCGACTTCCTTAAGGAGTTGCGCGCCCATGTTCTCGAACGGATCGTCGAGGTCGATTTCCTTGGCGATTGTCACGCCGTCGTTGGTGATGGTGGGGCTGCCCCACTTCTTGTCGAGCACGACGTTTCTGCCGCGCGGACCGAGCGTAATTTTCACGGCCTCCGCGACCGCGTCCACGCCCGCCACGAGCTTCATTCGTGCGTCCTCATGGTACTTAAGCTGTTTCGCTGCCATTTTCGATTCCTCCAATCAGATTAAATGCAATGTCTAGCCCGCGACGACGCCGATGATGTCGTCCTCGCGCAGAATCAGATATTCCACGCCGTCGATTTTGACTTCGGTTCCGCTGTACTTGCTGTGGAACACGATGCTCCCGACTTCGACGTCCATCGCTACCCGATTTCCGTCGTCGAGTTTTTTGCCCGGTCCAACCGCTACGACGCGACCTTTCTGCGGACGCTCTTTCGCGCTGTCCGGAATCACTATTCCGCCGGACGTTACCTTTTCGTCGTCGGAAAGGTGCTCGACGACTACGCGGTCGCCCAAAGGCCTTAGTGCAAACTGCGCCTGTGCCTTGCCCATTTACCAATACCTCCAAAAAAATGTTCGTGTTAGGAATTCGAGAGCGAGCTGGCACAGCGGCTATTCGGCTGCTGGCAGTCTCCGCCCTCGACTGCCAATTATAACCGGATTTTTGTCAATGTCAAGGCTTTTTCGGGAAATTACCCCGAAAATTTTTCCATCGGCACAAATCTAACTATTATAATGTAGATAATCTTCGCAAGTGCAGTCATATCGATGAGGACTTTTCTCTTGGTTGCCCGCGCCAATGTTTCAAAATCGAAACCAGAAACAAGGCGGCTAACGCGGCAATTTCTTGGCGATTCGGTCTCAAAACCGGCGGAAGTTGTTTTCAAAGAAGAAATTGAGTGTTATAATGTACCGATTATTCTCTCAGGAATCATCGTCTATGGCTGTTTTCGGGAAAAAGAAGCTCAATTCCCAGCTCGAGGCGGCACAGCGGGCGCGAGTGAAGGGCAAAGAATTCATCAAGCTCGTGGACGCCGCAATCGAAAGCGTACAGGGAGATTTGGCGGAGGACGACCGCAAGACTTTGAACGCGCTCTGGTTTCTGAAGGCGGAACACCTTTGGGCGGCCGGCAAGAAAACCAACGCACTTGACATTTTGGCGAAAAACTGGGACGGGACCGTAGAAGAAGAATGGACCGCGGTCATCGCCGAATGGATACGCGGCGAAGGAATTACGGATATAAAATACCGGAGACTCCTTGAAACCCGTCTCGAAATAGCGCCGGAAGACCGCCGTGCCAATATGTCGCTCGCGAAAATGATCGCCGAAATGCCCAGCCCCGCGGAAGAGGACATAGACATCGTTGAAAGGGCTGTTAAGGAATTTCCGCTTTGGAAAGGCGGGTCCAGCGTGCTCGCCATTCGCTATCTCGAAAACGAAAGGACGGATGCGGACGCGCTGGAGGTTTACAAGTTCGCCTATCCGAACAACAAGAACAATCCGAAGTTAATCGAATATTTGACGAAGTCGCTCATAGAAAATCAGGACAAAAGCGAATTCGCGCTGAAGTTTTACCGCGACCAGCTCGAGGCCGGGCGGGACGTGCCGCAGGCTTTGGGACTGCTTTGCGACGCGTATCTCGAAAAAGGCGACATTTCGCCGACGACGTGGCCGTTCATCGTGGACGCGCTGGGCCGCGGAATGCTCAGCCCGCACGGCGTCAAACATGTTAGCGATTTCGTTTTGACCCAGCAAAAAGAATACTTCGACCGCCGTGTCCTCGCCGAGCAGGTTTACGAGCGCGGCTATCGCGGCGTTGAGCTTTTGCAGTATCTGGCGGACGAATACGCGGCCGACCTCGAAGTAAACGAAAAAACCGTGCCGGTTCTCGAAAGCGCGTTCAAACAAAAGGCGTTAAGCAAAAAGAGCATTCGCGTTCTAACCGAGCATTATCTTCACATTGGCGAGCGCGGCGAATTCGCGGCGAGGGTGTACGAAACCTATTTGAGTATGGTGCCGGAGCTTCCGCAACGCAAGCTGTACGAATATCTCGCGGAACATTTCATAAGTCTCGGCAGGACAGACGAGCAGGCGAAAAAGATTTATGAAGAAGCTCTGGCGATTGACCCCGAAAACGAATCGCTCGTGAAAATGCTTGCGCAGACTTATTTAAGCTACGATATCGAGAGCAATCAGGCGTTCGACATCTATCGCCGGGCGTATGCGATGGAAACCGACGAGGCGACCCGCCAAAAGCTGGCGCTGATGCTTGCGAACCACCACGTTCGGATTAAAAGGTACGATGCGGAAACGCTGGAATATTTGTCCTCGCTCAAGGGCGCGTTTCCTTCACATCTCGAAAAGCAGTTCACCGAGGCGCTCGGTTATTGCTATATGAATCTCGACCGCACGGACAAGGAAGCGAAGTCGCACTATTCCAGACTGTACAAATCTTCGAAAAATCCTCATCCGAAACTGGTCAACATTCTCGCCAAAATCGCGGTGGCGGAACACAAGCCGGAAAAGCCGTACTCCAAAGAGGAAATCGAGCTTTTCGAGCGCGTTTTCGACATCGAGCGGTTTTCCTGCCAGCCCGAAATCGCTTTCTCGCTGTTGGAAGACCGGCTGGCGAAAAACCTCGAAGACATCCGGATGATTCAGTTCGCGGTTCGCGGCTTCGAGGCGGATGCCGAAAGACTGGCGGAAGTGCTCGACAAGCACAAGGCTTCGGAAATTTTCGTGGACATCGGCGATTTCTATGCCGAGCGTTTCAATTTCGAACAAGCGTCCGTCGCCTATCGCAAGGCGGTCGAGTTTACGGGCCTCGAAAAGGCGAAATACAGGCTCTCGAAAATGCTCATTAACGAGGGCGACGCGAACGGAGCGCTTTCGATTTTGCGCACGCTGAAGGTTGACGACCCGAAAAGCCAGGCGCAGGTCGTATATTGGGAAGGCGTGTGCCATTTGGTGTTGGGCAATCCGCATGAAGCGAAAACCTGCTTCGAATCTATCGCGTCGCGAAAGGATTTGGACGGAGTTATTCCCGGTTATTTGCCCGTGCTGCGCTTCGGACAGGCGCTTGAACTCGACGGCAAGTGGGAAGAAGCTCGCAAGAGATATCGCGAAGTGCTCGGCGAAAACGACGCGAAGCATTTTCACAGATGGGCGGACATCGAAATCGCCTTGTTATATATGAAGGAAAAGCGTTTCGACGACGCCGTGAAGCAGGCGGAAGACTTGTACAACCGCAACCGAACGGGCCGCGCGGAAAGCAGATATTTCGCGATGGCGCTTTTATACAAAGGCGCGCAGGCGCTTAAAGCGGGCGACATTGGCGGCGCGACAAGCCTTTTGCAGCAGGCGGTACAGGTGGATATGGCGGACAGGCTGCTTCGCGACGTCATTACGGATTTGCTTTTAATCGAAGGTGAAAAAGCGTATTTCGCAAAGGACTTCGCCCGCTGTCATAAAATATTCGAAACGTCCACCGCCATCCTTCCGAAGCGCGTCGACACGCGCGTTTATCTCGCATTTACTCATCATGAAAGGCGCGAATACGACCAAGCAATTCTGCAATACGTAAATATTCCCTGGGATCAGGTTCATCCTGACGTTGAACGAAGCCAAGCGTACGCCTATTATTCGAGCGGCAGGTTCGACAAGGCATGGCGGGTTTTCAACGACCTTCTCCAGCGGGGCAGCTTCGACAATGAAGACATTCCGCTTTTGTTTCACAGCTTTCTTTCGGATAAGGGCGCACGCGGCGGAAAAGTGTTCAAGAAAATCGAGTTTGCCGACGACTCGATAGATTACGCCCAGCTTTACATTCACGACGGGGAGTTTCAGCGAGCGGTTGATTTGTTGAAACAGCTTCAAAAGCGCGACGAATACAAAGACGATTTAACCGTGCTTTGGTTTCTCGGTCTCGCCAATTCCAAGCTGGGCAATCGCGAAATGGCCGTGCATTTCTGGAAAGAAATACTCGGACGCTCGGACCGCCCGGGCGTGGACAAGTCGCGGCGGATGCAAGAATACATCGAAGTCGGTCTCGCGTTTCTCGAATCCGGATATGCGCAAGAGGCGATGCAGACTTGGGAGTCGCTTTCGAAAATCGATCCGGAATTCGAGCATCTGCCGTTCCTTTACGCCGAAACCCTGTCCCTGAACGCATACCAGCTTGTTCGCAAACAAGACAAGGTAAAAGTCGCGATTAACGAATGGAAAAAGGCGTACGAGTACGACCCGAAAAACATCTTGCTTGCGCAGAATTTGGCAATCGCATATTGGGAAATCGACGATTTCACGAACAGCACGCGCTATTGGAACAGAGTAATCGATTTCTGGAAGCGCGAACTCGAGAAAAAACCGAAACAGAACGCCGTGTTCAGCGTTTACATAAGCGAGATTCAGCGTGTGCTGACCGACCTTATAACAACAAAGGGCCGTGCGGAGCACGACCTCGCAAAGGTTCGAACCGAAGACGTAATCGACTATTACCAAAAAGCGAACAGGTTTTACTGGCTGCTGAATCTCGACAAAACCGCGACCGTGATGGATATCGAACGGTCATATTTCAGGCTTGTAAAGATATACAATCCCGAGAGGCATGCGGACACGTTCATGCTTCTCGAAGAGGCTTACGCGAATTTGACCGACCCGGCGCGCAAGGAGAAAATAGACTTGTTTGCGTATAACCCGCTGGACCTCGACGCGATGGGCCGCCGGGTTTGGGGCGGCAAGGAACACGTGAACGTTTTCAGCCCGCTTCGGTCGAAGGTGAATCCGCCGCTTCCCAAATACGAATTTCTAAAGCCCTCCGGCCTCGACCCCGATGCGATACTCGCGAAAATGGACGCCAGAATGAAAATGAATCTGAAGCTTCCCGACTGGAATCTCGTATGAGCAGCAAAAAGCGCCCGCGCATTGACTTCGGCAGTGAGCGATACTATACTGACTCGCTTGACGAAGGCGGCGGGGGCGAAGCCGTTCGGATAAAAGCGCCCGTGTCACTTTTCGAGCTGAAAGCCGACTTGCTAAGGCTTTCGATGCACATTGACCGGTTGAATTCCGCACAAAGCGAGCTGAAATCGGAAATCGGAAAGGCGCGCGCGGAGCTTGACGAAAAGGTGGACTCGCTTTCTTCGTCGCTACCCGAAAAAGTCGAAGGCGTGGTCGCCGAGTCGGAAAAGCGGCTTATTGCAAGGCAGGACGCGCTTAACGCTCGCGCCGCGAAAATCGGCGGCGACTTGTCGCTCGCGCAAAGCATTCTCGAAGGCAAAATCGAGGGCGTGCGCGGCTCGGTGGCAAGCGCCACCGCTAACATGGCCGAAGCGGTAAAAGGTGCGGTCTCGGGTTCGACCTCCTCTTTGCAAGCCGACCTCGTTACCGAAATTACCGACCTCGGCCGGATGATTATCAAGGCGGTGCGGGAAAGCGGCGGCGGCGCGCCCGCTTCGAGCGGGCTTGCCGAAGCTCCGGGCGAAATCCGCGAAAAGCTTTTCGTAATCGAGGAAATGCTCGGAAGAGGTCTCAAATCCGAAGCCGCCGCCAAATCGAAACGGGAACTTCTAGACCTTCTCGCGATTATGGACTCGTTCGACCGCCTTTTGAAGATACTCGAAGAATCGTCGAGCGAAAGAGATTCGTCGTGGCTCGTCGGAGTAAAAGGAATTAGGGAGCTGTTTTTAAGCTTTCTTAAGCGTCTCGGCGTCGAGCAAATGGAGAATTTTTCGGCGTTCGATCCGAATTTTCACCGGGCGATGGGCGTCGTGAAAAACCCGAAGCTCGAAAACGGAGCCGTTAGTGAAGTCCTGCTCGCGGGATATTTAAAGGACGGCATTGTGTTAAGAGTGGCGGAAGTAGTGGTCAATCGGTTAAACTGAACCTTCTTGGCGGCCGGTTTTGATGGACGCAAAAACTTTACGGGAGCAGTGGTATGGGCAGAATCGTCGGCATTGATCTTGGAACGACTAACTCGCTGATTGCGACAATCGTGGACGGAGAGCCAACGCTCATCCCGAACGAGCGCGGCAGCTTCATCACGCCGTCCGTCGTCGGCTTCACCGAAACGGGCGAATTGCTGGTGGGCGAGCCCGCCAAAAACCAGCTGGTTGCGAACCCCGAAAGAACGGTCGCAAGCATCAAAAGGCTGATGGGCAGCGACAGGCGCATATCAATCGGCGAAAAGGACTTTTCTCCGCAAGAAATCAGCGCTGTCATTCTGAAAAAGCTCAAGCTCGACGCCGAAACCTATCTTCACGAGCAGGTGGAGGAAGCGGTCATAACCGTTCCCGCTTACTTTACGGACTCCCAGCGTCAGGCGACGAAGGACGCCGGCGAAATCGCCGGTTTCAAAGTGGAACGCATCATAAACGAACCTACGGCGGCGGCGCTGGCGTACGGATTCGAAAAAGTCGAGGCGAAAACGATTCTCGTGTACGACCTCGGCGGCGGCACCCTCGATGTAAGCATCATCAAACTGCATGAAGGGGCATTCAAAGTTCTCGCCACAGCCGGCATCAATACGCTGGGCGGCGACGACTTCGACTATAAGGTCGTGGAATATCTTATCGAGCAGTTCAAAATGAAGGAAAAGGTGGACATCAACACGATTCCCGACCTCGCCCAGCAAAGAAGCATCAAACAGAGGCTGAAGGAAGCTGCCGAGCTCGCGAAAATCGACCTGTCGAGCCTGCTCGAAACCAATATAAACTTGCCCTTCCTATACACGGGCGGCGTCGAACCTCTGCATTTGAACGAAAACCTGACCCGCGCAAAATTGGAAGAGCTTACGAAGGCGCTTATCGAACAAACCTCCCAACCTATGGAGGCCGCGCTCGCCGACGCGAAACTCAGCAAAGACGAAGTGGACGCCGTCGTTCTCGTCGGCGGTCAAACCAGAATGCCCGCGGTGCAGCGGCTGGTGAAACAGGTTATGGGCAAAGAGCCGCTCAAAGACATCAACCCGGAGGAATGCGTCGCGGCCGGCGCTGCGATTCAGGCGGGAATCAAACGCGGCCACTTGCAGGATTTGGTGGTCGTGGACGTCGCTCCGTTCACGCTCGGAATCGAGGTCGAAGGCGGCAGGTTCAGCGAAATAATCCCGCGCAACACGAGCGTTCCTTGCAGCCGCAAGCGGATTTACGTGACTACGATGGACAACCAGACCGAGGCGCACATTCACGTTTTGCAGGGCGAAAGCCCGGTGGCGTTCGAGAACAGCGGCCTCGGCGAATTTATTCTTACCGGAATAACGTCTGCGCCGAAGGGCGAAAGCATCGTCGAGGTCAGCTTCGACTACGACGTGAACGGCATCGTGAAAGTAACGGCGAAGGACAGAAAAACCCAGGCCGCGAAAAGCATCACGATCAAATCGAGCAAAGCCAGGCTTACGGAAGACGACGTCCGGCTGGCGCAGAGGGACGTGGCGAAGTTCACGGGCTCGCTCCTCGCCCAGCGCGAAAAGAGCAAGATTATTTTCGAGGCGCAAGAGTCGCTAAGCGGCGGCATCAAGCTGTTGAAGCGCGCCGAATCCGGCGACGTGCGGATGAGCGACCCGGAAAGAACGCGGCTCGAACAGCTTCTTCGCGATATGAAGGAAGCGATTATGAGCGAAGACGAAAAGATGCTCGAAACGATAGTGGACCACGTCGGCGGTTTTCTTCGCGACTTCGGCCAATCCGCCGGTGAAGCATAGGTCAAATGACTAACGGCCCGAAAGACGGACTCGACGTTTGCCCCGTCTGCGGGATGCCGTACGCCGGGGAAGAAGGCGCGGTTTGCCATTGTCCGGCGAAGGAAGAAGCTTCCGCGTTCGAAATTTTGGTCGCCGAGGCGCGATCCGCTCTCGATTCCGCAAGATATGCTCTCGGCACGGGCGATTACGAAAAGGCGGGCAGGCTCGCTCAATCGGCGGCGGAAAAATACGGCGGCGTATATCAGGATGCTCTTGCGTTGCAGGTGCGGGCGGCCGTGAAAATCGCCGATTTCGCGCTGGCATACGGCCTTGCGGACGCTCTTGAAAGCCAAGATGAAAAAACGAAATTCATTGACGAAATCGCCGAGGCGGAAAAACGCGACCGGGCGGCGAAGGAACGTTTCAATCTTGCTCTCACTGCCGCGCGCGAGGCGCGGCTCAAGGAAGCGGAGACCGAACTGACCCAGGCGATTTCGCTCGCGCCATACCTTGCCGAGCCCTACAGGCTCCTTGTGAAAGTATATGCAGAAATGAACGAGACGGAAGACGCCCGTCATTACTTTCGCGAATTGGAGCGCAGATTTCCCGGCGATCCGTCGCTTTACGAAATCCGCCGGCTTCTTTCCGAAATAAGCGACTTTGAAATGAAAGAGGCGAAATTCAAATACAATCCGGGGACGTTCGGCCTGATGCTTGCGGGCGCGCAAATCGTCCTGCTGATAATAATAATCGTGATTCTGCTTACGCGCTAGCCGGATTACGCATACATATTTATCGGGCTCAAGACGTAAATCTCCGACTGAATCGAAAGGTCGATTTTTATCGCCGGGTCGATGGGGTTCAGGTTGCCGTCGTAAATCACCTTCACGACCGGCCGGGTCGGATGTTCCGCGGAAATCGCGAACACCACCGCGTACCTGCCGTCGTTGAGCCGCACGATGCTGCCGACAGGATAAAGGCCGACGTACCGCAGGAACTGATTGACCGTCGCGCTGCCGAAAACGTCGAAGCTGCGGATAATTATGTTCGAAATCGCTTGATTGGGGCTCAGCCTCTTGCGGTGCAGCCTCTCGCTCGTGAGCGCGACATAAGTGTCGCAAATCGAAAGCATAAGCGCGAGCGGATGAATCGAGTCGTGGTAAAGCCGCTGTGGATAGCCGCTTCCGTCGTACCTTTCATGGTGCTCCAGCACCATGTGGTGAATGTCGTTGGTCAGATTCGTATTGTCCTTGATCATTTGGTACGAATATCGCGGATGCTCCATTACCATCGCGAACTCGCGCTGTGTAAGCTGGCCGGGTTTGTTGAAAATGCTGACGGGAATCCGCATCATCCCGATATTATGTAAAAGCGAGCCGAGGGCGATTTCTTTCAAAATCCCCGCGTATTGCGGATCGTCGCGATAAATTATAACCATCAGCGCGGTCACGTTGACAGCGTGCCAGTAGAGGAAATCGGAATATTGCGACATCGAGTAAATGTTTATGGCGCGGCCGGAAGTATTGACGACCTCTTTGAACAAATTCTCGATTTCGCCTTCCACGCTGTCGAGATTGCGGAACACTCCCATCCTGCTGTCTTTGAAAATGTCGCGAAGGGTGTTGATGGTTTTCTCGATGAGTTCGAGAGGAAGCACGCTTTCTATTTCGGAGCGTTCGTATATACGACTAAGGTTCTTGCGGATGTGAACGAGGAAGTGGTGTTCGTCTAGGGAAACTTCGTCTTTTTCTTCGAACTGGTTAGAGGAAGTCACGACGAACTGGACGCCGCGTTCGCGCAGCTTGTCTATAATGTAGTCCGTCAGCTTGCTGCCGCGTCTTAGCAGCAGCTGAAGGTCCGTCCCCAGCAAATCCTCGTCGAGGACGACGCCAGACTTCAGTTCGGCCAAAGGTACCTTCTTCATAAAGCCAGAACCCTCTCTTCGGCGGCGAGCTAGGTGACTTTGCCGGGCCTTCGTCCGGCGCAAGCATTATAGCACCGTTTTGGTCAAATTGTAACAATCGTAAATAATAAAATAGAACAATGGCGGCTCTTTATAATATATAATGTCATCGCGCGGCGCGGTTTTGCGGCGCGCAAGCCCAGGAGGATCCGTTATATGTCCGAAGAAATGTCCGCGAGCGCCCGCGTGGCGACGTTCGCCGTGAAAGTCGGCCACGCGGAAATGCTTAAAGGCGGCGTAATAATGGACGTGACGACGCCGGAACAAGCGGTTATCGCCGAAAAGGCAGGCGCGGTAAGCGTAATGGCGCTCGAGCGCGTTCCGTCCGATATCAGAAAGGACGGCGGCGTCGCGCGCATGGCCGACCCGGAAATAATTTCGGCGATTATGAAGGCCGTTTCGATTCCGGTGATGGCGAAATGCAGAATCGGTCACTTCGCGGAAGCTCAAATTCTCGAAGCTCTCGGCGTGGACTTCGTTGACGAAAGCGAGGTGCTTACGCCGGCGGACGAAGAAAACCACATATATAAGCACGATTTCAAAGTGCCTTTCGTGTGCGGATGCAGAAACCTCGGCGAGGCGCTAAGGCGAATCGGCGAAGGCGCGGCGATGATACGCACGAAAGGCGAAGCCGGGACGGGCAACGTCGTCGAGGCTGTCCGTCACATGCGCCGGGTGCAGTCCGAAATGAAGCGGCTCACGCAAATGGACAAGCACGAGCTTATGGCGGCGTCGAAAGAACTCGGCGCGCCGTTTCATCTTGTAGAACAGGTTGCCAAAACGGGAAAGTTGCCCGTGCCGAACTTCGCCGCCGGCGGCGTCGCGACTCCCGCGGACGCCAGCCTGATGATGCAACTCGGCGCTGAAAGCGTGTTTGTCGGAAGCGGAATTTTCAAAAGCGAATCGCCGGAGCTTATGGCGAGGGCGATCGTGGACTCGGTTTTGTACTACGACCAGCCGGACAAGCTGGCCGAGATCAGCAGGGGGCTCGGCAAGGCGATGCCGGGGCTGGACGTCGCGGCGATGCCGGCCGAAGAGCGGCTCGCCGGCAGAGGTTGGTAGAAGGGCGGAAATGCGCACCGGAAAATCGCGGCTTAACGTCGCGTTAACCGCATGCGCGCCGGATATTCGTCGTATTGTTTCAAGTTTGATTTGCGCTTTCCAACCTGCCTTTTGGCGAAAGTAGGATGAGATGTCCGAAAAATCGGTGAACCTCGTGCTGGTCGTGCACAACCATCAGCCTGTCGGCAATTTCGACCACGTTTTTTCTCAAGCCGCGGACGAAGCCTATCTTCCGTTTCTTCGCGCGCTTGTCGAGCGCCCCGGCGTAAGAATCGGGCTTCACACGTCCGGCAGCCTTTGGGACTGGCTTACCGCGAACCGGCAAGAATATGTCGAACTCGCGAAAGAACTCGTATCGCGAGGCCAAGTGGAACTGCTTGGCGGCGGATACTACGAGCCTGTGATTTCGCTTTTGCCCGTGCGGGACGTTCTCGGCCAATTTCATCGAATGAACCGGTTTTTGGCCGAAAATTTCGGCGCGGAACCGGAAGGATTCTGGTGCACGGAGCGCGTCTGGAATCCTTCATTGCCGTACTTCCTAAAAGGCACCGGCGCGAAATACACTCTTCTCGACGACAACCACTTCATTTCGGCCGGTCTGTCGGGCGAAAAACTCGAACGCGCTTACCGCACGGCATATCTGGACGGCGAGCTTTCGCTGTTTCCGATTTCGGAAAAGATGCGCTATCTGATTCCGTTCAAGCTCGTAAGTGATATCGAAGCGTATTTTCGCGAAAAAGCGTCGGAAAATTCGAAAGGCGCGCTGATTTTCGGCGACGACGGCGAAAAATTCGGGGTTTGGCCGGGAACCGCGGAGTGGGTTTGGACGAAAGGCTGGATGAACGATTTTCTGGCGATGCTAGCGGAGAATTCGGATTGGATTTCAATGAAACTGCCGTCCGAATATTTGAAGGAGAATCCGCCGCGCGAAACCGTGTACTTGCCCGCGACCAGCTATCGCGAAATGACGGGATGGGCGCTTCCGCCGGAAAGCGCGAAGGAATTCGAGGAAGGGTGGGAGCGTCTGAAAAGCTACCCGTCCGAATCGCCGGAAAGAAGGTTCTATCGCGGCGGCCATTTCGAAAATTACCTGTCGAAATACACCGAAACGGCGGCGATGCATCGCGAGCTTTTGTACGTATCGAATCTCATCGAAAAAAACGCGGAAAAACTGGAACCGCCGGTACGCGAAGCCGCCGAAAAACATCTGCATATGGCGGAATGCAACTGCGCGTATTGGCACGGAATTTTCGGCGGACTTTATTTGAATTACCTGCGCAACGCGGTTTTCAGAAATTTTGCCGCGGCCAAGAAGTTCGTGTACGACCACGCGGGCTATTCGCCTGCGGAAGAGTTTTGCGGCAACCTACGGCTTGCCGGCGGCGATCTGGCGGTAGAAATAGGACTGACCTCCGGAGCCGTCGAATCCGTGGATTTCTTTCCAGCGTCCTCCCGCGTGACCGACGTTTTAACCCGCCGGTACGAGGCGTATCACGACCGGATAACCGAAAGCGCCGGAAAAGGCTCCGCGGGCCAAGAGAGCATTCACGATGGGTGGAAGGTAAAGGAAGGCGGACTGCTTGACAGGCTTGTCTATGACCGCACGCCGCGAAAGTCGTTCGACTTGTCGTTCGCTGAAAGCGCCGGAAGCGCGCGACAGTTGTGCGAAAACGGCGCGGATTTTCTCGACTCGCCGGATTGCGCGTCGTGGGAGTGCGAGACTGACGGCGGAGCGTGCGCCGCGCTCAAAGCGGCCGTTAGTCTCGGCGGCGGCATAACCGCGCAAATATCGAAGTCGATAAAGCTTTCCGGGCAGGGCGCGAGACTTAACTGCGCGCTCGAAATCGCCATCGAAGGCGCGCCGGAAGGGTTCGAATGCGATGTGATTAACGGATGGAACTTCGGGCTTCTCGCCGGCGACGCGCCGGACAGATATTTCCTGCTTAAAAGCGGAAGGGAAAAAATGCTGTTTATGGGCGAAGAGCGCGAAGCTGGCGAAATCGCGCTCGCCGACGAGTGGCAGGGTTTTCATATTACGATGTCAACTCGGGAATCTTGCGTTTTTCTGGTATATCCTATTGAGACCGTCAGCGCGTCCGAAGGCGGCCTCGAGCGTACCTATCAGGGAAGCTCCGTCAATATGGTAAGAAGACTGCGCGCTGCGGACGGAGCGTTCGTTTGGAACTTCGAGGTCGCGATCGTGCCGATAATCTGAGGTGCATTTATGCCGAAATCGAAAAAAGCGGAATATATGGAACTAAAGAAACCGGAGCTTGTCGCGCGCGCAAAAGAACTGGGATTGACCGGACTTTCGAAAATGACCAAAGAAGAATTGGCGGACGCGATTGTTTCCGCCGAAAAAGCATCATCGGCAAAGCCGGAGAAGGCCGCGAAGCTAAAGCCGCCGAAACCCGAATCCGCATCGAAAATAAGCGAAAAGAAGTCTGCGCCAAAGAAATCTGAATCGAAGCCGAAGCGGGCTTTGCCTGAAAACGGCATCGCCGTTCAGCATCCCAGCGCCTCGCCCAGCGCCCGCCAATATTCACGGCTCGAAGAGGAAGAATCGTGGGAAAAACCGGCGGTTTGGCCGGACAGAAACTCGGTGCCGGAGCGTTACGGCCGCAACAGGCTTTTGCTTTTCGCGCGAGACCCGCGTCATTTGTTCTGCATCTGGGAGCTTTCGCCCGCAAAACTCGGTGCGCTGTCGAAATCGATGCCGCCGGAAAAGTGGGAGGCGCGCCGCCAAGTGCTGCGGCTGTTCAGGACTACCGCGGGCATGTCCAAGCCGATTGTCACGGCGGACGTTTTCGGCGAGTTCGGCAGATATCATCTGGAAGTTCCCTATGCCAACGCGACGTATCATATAGAACTCGGGTTTTACTTTCCCGGCGGCTCTTATGTATGCGCGCTTACGACCCAGCCGGTCCGTTCGCCGCAAGACGCCCCGCCGGCGCTTGCACCGGTAAGGTGGTTGACGGTAACGCCGGTTCGGGTGAACCGCACTCTTACGCTCAAAACCGAGAGCGCTACCGGCTCCGCGTCCGCTCCGGTGCGCACCGGGCGCGAAATCGCTCATGCGGTCGCGGAAAGGAGAAAGGAACTCGGCATACCGGATGGGCCTGCGCCATCCAGCGATTACGGCAACGAAGGATTGGATTCAGGGCGAAATTGAAGCGGGAAGGAATGCAAGGAGAAGTACTCGTATTGATTATGGCCGGCGGCAGAGGCGAAAGGCTGATGCCGCTGACGAAGGACAGGTGCAAGCCGGCCGTTCCGTTCGGCGCGCGATATCGCATAATCGATTTCGCTCTTTCGAACTTCATCAACAGCGGTTTTCACAAAATCCACGTGCTCACGCAGTATATGGCGAACTCGCTCATAGTCCACATTAACCGAAGCTGGAACATCAGCGGCGTACTCGACGGTTACGTGAACACGGTTCCGGCCCAGCAGCGCACCGGCGATTCGTGGTATCTCGGCACCGCGAACAGCGTGTTTCAAAACATGGACATAATTCGCAGCGCGAATCCGGAATACGTTGCGGTTTTCGGCGGCGACCATGTTTACAAAATGGACATCCGTCAAATGTTCGACGAGTTCGTGATGTCCGGCGCCGACGTAATGGTTTCCGTAATACCGCACGAGCGCTCCAAATCTAGTTCTTTCGGAATTGTTCATGTGGATGAAGACTGGCGAATAGTGGGATTTCTGGAAAAGCCCGCCGACCCGCCAGCCATGCCGGACAATCCTGAAATGTCGCTCGTAAGCATGGGCAACTACTTTTTCCGCACCCATGTGCTTTACGAAGTGCTGAAAGAAGATATGCAGGAAGGCGGCAGCGCGCACGATTTCGGGCGCAACATAATTCCGTTCATGGTGGATAAGGGATACAGCGTTCTCGCCTACGATTTCGGCAAAAACAGAGTGCCCGGAGAGCCGGACGACCAAGAAGTCTATTGGCGCGACGTCGGCACGGTCGAAAGCTATTACGACGCGAATATGGATTTGCGCAGCGTAAGCCCGGCCTTCAATCTTTACAACAGAAGCTGGCCGATTAAAAGCCTGCACCGCAATCTTCCGCCGGCCAAGTTCGTTTTCGCGGACAGGGGGGTAAGGTACGGCGAAGCGATCGATACTATCGTCGCCTCCGGGACGATAATAAGCGGCGCCAGCGTGCGCGACAGCGTGGTGGGCAGCAACGTTTTCATCCATAGTTTCAGCGACCTCGAAGGCTGCATAGTGCTCGACCATGCGGACGTCGGGAGAAACTGCAAGTTAAACAAGGTAATAGTGGACAAATATTCGCGCGTCGAAGCGGGATGCACGATAGGCTTCGACCGGGAACGCGACGCGCAAAGGTTCGAAGTTACCGGGAACGGCATCACGGTTCTGCCGAAAAACGCGGTTATAAAACCGAACGGCCAGATTCTCGACCTGATTACCGGCGAAGAATTGGCTCAGCCGCTTTGACGGCAGTTCCAGGAGAAATATGTCCCTCGATTTGAAAGTTCTCTTTATCACGCCCGAAGCTATGCCGTTTTCAAAAACCGGAGGGCTTGCGGACGTTAGCGGCGCGCTTCCGGCGGAATTATCCAGACTCGGAGTAGAAGTAAAGGTAGTCACGCCGTTTTACAGACAAGTTGCGGAGTATTTCGAGTCGCAGCGCAAAAAGCCGGTGACGGCGGTAGATTCGGCAAAACTATGGCTCGGCGGCAGGCTTCAACGTTACCGGGTGCTTCGGGCGAATTTGCCGAAGAGCAAAGTGGACGTTTATTTTCTCGATTTTCCGGCCCTTTTCGGCAGGGAAAGCCTGTATCACGAACACGGCGAAGACTATTGGGACAATTTTTTCCGTTTCGCGTTTTTATCGAAAGCCGCTCTGGAACTTTCGAGGACGCTCGGTTTCGCGCCGGACGTCGTGCACGCGAACGACTGGCAGAGCGCGCTGTCCGCGGTTTATCTGAAAACGACTTACGCCGGCGACTCCCTGCTCGGCGGCGCACGCGCCCTGCTCACGATTCACAATCTCGCCTATCAAGGCATTTTCGACAAAGGATTTTTGGACAGCGGCGACTTAACCCAAACCTTGTTTCATCCGGGCGCTCTGGAATTTTGGGGCAAAATAAACGTATTGAAAGGCGGGATAGTTTTCAGCGACGCGGTGAACACCGTCAGCAAAACATACGCAAAGGAAATACAAACGAAGGAATTCGGCTACGGTCTCGAAGGCGTTTTAAGCGCGCAAGGCGGAAAAATAACGGGAATAGTGAACGGCATTGACTATTCGGCTTGGAATCCCGAACTCGACGAACATATTCCCGCGAGATACAGCGTAGAAGACATGCGCGGCAAAATGAAATGCAAACTCGACTTGCAAAAGCGGCTCGGCCTTCCGCAGGACGAGGGCGTTTTCCTTCTCGCGACCATCGGCAGGCTTGCCGACCAGAAAGGCTTCGACCTTATCAGGGCGGGCTTCGACGAGCTTTTGAAACTCAAACTGCAAATCGTGATTCTCGGAACGGGAATGCCCGAATATCACCGGTTTTTCGAATACAAAGCCGACAGATATCCCGGCGTTTTGTCCGCGAACCTGTTTTTCGACGAGAGCTTGGCGCACCAAATCGAAGCCGGAGCCGACGGATTTTTAATGCCCAGCCGGTTCGAGCCTTGCGGCCTAAACCAGCTTTACAGCCTTAGGTACGGGACGATTCCGATCGTGCGCCTTACCGGCGGACTGAAAGACACAATCGTGAACGCAACGAAACAAAGCATAGAATCCGCAAAGGCCAACGGATTCGGGTTCAAGAACTACCACGAGCAAGCGATGTTGAAAGCGGTCCGCTCCGCGCTGAACCTATATTACGACGATCCCGAGACGTGGCAACAGCTGATGGTGACGGCGATGTCCCGCGACTACTCATGGGAAGCGAGCGCGATGCAGTATTTGAAGCTCTATAAAAAAACCGCGGCGTCGAGGCTGGATTGAGCGCAACAATGCGAAGGCCGGAAATCTTGCGAAAAAGGGACGATTCGTGAAACGAAAATCGGCCTCGAGCGTCTAAAGTCGGGTTTCCGCGGTTGAACCCGTTTGATTCTGCGGGCGGAAAATGTAAAATATCCGCTTGCGGTACGGTGATGCTATGAAAAGCCAGACTGGCAAAACTTTGATGTACGTAATTATGCTCGTCGTCCTCGCGGCGGCGGCGGCCGGCGCGAAAATCGGCTACGACGCATACTCCGATGCGAAGGAGCGGCGCGCGCGGCTTATGAGCGAGTTTTCGAGACTCAAAGAAGAAGCGAAAAAAGAGCAGGGCGTTCCGCGCGCCGAAAAGCTGGTCGAAGCCGGAAACGTGGACGCAGCGATTTCCGCGTTGGAACAGCAGGCGGGAAACGCGGATTCATCGGCGGACGTCAACTCGCTCCTCGCAGACCTGTACGTAAAGCGCGGCAAGCGCGAAGACGCGATTTTTCAGTACGGTCTCGCCCTCGACAAAAATCCGAAAGATAAAAGCGTGCTGCTGAAGCAGGCCGAGCTATTGATTGCCGAAAACCGCCAGCTTTCGGCATGCGACTCGCTGAAAAAAGCGGTGGAGCTCGACCCGAACGACATTGAAACGCGCTTCAAGCTGGCCGAATTGCAATACCAAAACAAGCTATATAACGAAGCCGCCGGCAATTACAGCATGGTCGTGGTTTTGAAAGGCGAAGAACCCGCCGCACTCCAAGGGCTCGGCCACATAATGCTTTACCAGAACAGACCGGGCGACGCGCTCTCATATTACGAGCGAGCGGTTGCGGCGAATTCATCCCTGGGCGAATCATGGTATTTCATCGCGCGCCTTAACCTCACGATGGAAAAATTCGATGCGGCTATTCCTGCGATTCGAAAGGCGATTGCGCTTTCATATCCCGACAGGCTGCTTCGTTTGTACCTTGCGACCGCGCTCGAATACAGCGGCAAAGTGAAAGAAGCGATAGCGGAATATAAAAGATTCGTCGCGGAATATCCCGGTTATCCGAAGGCGGAAACCATCAAGCTGCACGTAAGTCAACTGGAATTTTGGGAAGAAGCTCCGCAAAGCAGCAGCCAAAATATGGCCGGCAGCGCGCATCCTTGGGGCGATTCCATTATGCCGCTTCCGCCGGGCGGCGGCGATAGCCAAGGCCGCTAGCATCGGCGGTTGGATTATTGCGTTGACGGAACGCCGTTTATTGCACGAACGTTCCACTAAGTTCGGCTGCGGACGAAAAGCCGTGTTCGATTAGATAATCCCTTATTCCGGCTTCGACTTTGGACGTGCAATCGGGGTCCAGCCAAAGACCGGTACCGATCGAAACGGCCGCCGCACCCGCGATAATGAATTCGAGAGCGTCCTGAGCGGTCACGATTCCGCCCTGACCGACTATGGGAAGTTTCACGGCATTCGCGCACTCCCAAACCATTCGCACGGCAATCGGCTTTATCGCCGGACCGGACAGTCCAGCCGACGGTTTCGACAGCCGGCTTTTTCGGGTCGCCGTGTCTATAGACATTCCGCTGATTGTATTAATCACGCTTATTCCGTCCAGTCCGCACCCTTCGGCGACGCGCGCCTGCTCGGTTATGTCGGTAACGTTCGGGGTAAGCTTGCCGATAAGCGTTTTGCCGGTCGCCTTTCTGCACGCAGAAAAAAGCGCTTCCGCGGTCGCGCAGTCCTTGCCGAACTCCATCCCTTCGCCGTCAACGTTCGGACAAGAGACGTTAAGTTCATATCCCGGCGCGCCGATTGCGGATTCTATTTCTTCAATAACGTTCACGTAATCTGCAATCGTTTTCCCGACCACGTTCACTATCCAGACCGTGCCGAGCGCGTTCAGTGCGGGAATCTTTTTCTTTATGAACTCGTGAACTCCGGGATTTTGCAGCCCTATTGTGTTCAGCATTCCCGCCGGCGTTTCGCAAATGCGCGGCGTTTCGTTGCCGATGCGCGGTTCGGGGGAAACGGCCTTGGTAAAAATCGCGCCGAGCGCGCTTACGTCGAAAAGCTCGTTATATTCCTCGCCATACGCGAAACAGCCGCTCGCAACCGTAACGGGATTTTTAAGCGTCAGTGCGCCGATTTTGACGGACAAATCCGGCGCCTGCCGCGCAGATTGTGATTGCGCTTCCACGATTGTGATTATATCGCGGAGGACGGCAAATGCGAGCATTCGCGAAGATAATTGGTATTGACGAATTCCGCATCTTGCCGTAAAATATTCGTTCGCGACGCGTGGATAGCCGTAATGGGGCTGTGGTGTAGTCGGTTAACATATCTGCCTGTCACGCAGAAGACCGCGGGTTCGAGTCCCGTCAGCCCCGCATTATCCATCGCGTAATGCCGCAAGTCGTCTTTCGATTTCCGCGAATGGCCAGGTAGCTCAGGCGGTAGAGCAGGGGACTGAAAATCCCTGTGTCGGCAGTTCAACTCTGTCCCTGGCCATTTATTTTGCGTGAATTCGGTTTCGCGATGAGTATCCGGCAAGGTATAATTTGCGGGATTACGGAATCTATGTTTCAAGGCGAAAGCGGTTTAAGTGCCGGATTTCCGGCATGTATTCGAGGTGATAATTGATGGCGCGCAACTCGCGTATCAGCAATCTTATTTTCGTCGTCGTACTCATATTGGTACTGATGGCAATATACAACTTGCTTTCCGCCAAACCCGTTTGGGAAATCCCATACAGCCAGCTTCTAACCGACGCGACCGCGGGCAAAATCGAAGAGGCAGTCGTGAAGCGGGATCAAGGCGTGCTTCACGGCAAATACAAGGCCAACGAAAGCAGCGAGCCGAGCAATCCGAAAGTGCCGCAGGGCACGCCGATAAAGGTTTTCCTTCCGCCGGATTACGAAGCTACGCTCAAAACCCTTCAAGAAAGCGGCGTAAAGGTGACGCTCCAGCGTGCAAGCGAATGGTCGTCCCTCATTTCGCCGACGACGCTTTTCATGATTATGATTTTCATCCTCCCGATTATGTTCATATATATGCTTCTGTCGCGCCAGATGCAGAGTTCGGGAGGCGGACAGGCGTTCACGTTCGGCAAAAGCCGCGCCAGGCTGGCCGACGACAAATCCCGCAAGGTCACGTTCGACGACGTGGCCGGCGTTGACGAGGCGATAGAAGAACTCGGCGAAATCGTGGACTTCCTTAAAAATCCGCGCAAATATCAAGAAATCGGCGCCGAGATTCCCAAGGGAGTTCTGCTCGTCGGGCCTCCCGGCTGCGGCAAGACCCTTCTGGCGAAAGCGATTGCGGGCGAAGCCGGCGTGCCGTTCTTCTATATAAGCGGCTCGGACTTCGTCGAAATGTTCGTCGGCGTCGGCGCAAGCCGCGTGCGAGACCTTTTCGAGCAGGCCAAAAAACAAACGCCGTGCCTTATATTCGTGGACGAACTCGATGCGGTGGGCCGGATGCGCGGCGCTGGGCTGGGCGGCGGACACGACGAGCGCGAGCAAACTTTGAACCAGCTTCTCGTCGAACTCGACGGTTTCGAGCCGAACAGCGGCATCATTCTTCTCGCCGCCACGAACAGACCCGACATTCTCGACCCCGCGCTTTTGCGTCCCGGCCGGTTCGACCGCCGCGTCGTGGTTGACAGGCCCGACCTTCACGGCAGGGCCGATATTTTGAAAATTCACCTTCGCAACAAGCACGTTGACGAGACTATCAACGTTGACGTTCTCGCTCGAAGAACTCCCGGCTTCACGGGCGCCGACCTATACAACGTTTGCAACGAAGCGTCGCTTCTGGCGGCTCGCAACGGCAAAAAAACGGTTTCGATGGACGAATTCGAAGAAGCGATAGACAAGACCATCGCCGGCCCGGAGCGCAGAAGCAGACTGATTTCGGAAAAAGAAAAACAGGTCATCGCCTATCACGAACTCGGTCACGCCGTCGTCGCCTATCACCTGCCGAACGCCGACCCAGTTCACAAAATCAGCATTCTCTCGCGCGGAATGGCGCTCGGATACACGCTGCAATTTCCCGAAGAAGACCGCTTCCTTCATTCCCGCGAACAAATGCTCGACCGCATTAGCGGTCTTCTCGGCGGGCGAGTGGCGGAAGAGCTCAAGTTCAACGAAATGACGACCGGCGCAAGCAACGACCTCGAGCGCTCGACCGAAATCGCGCGCGCCATGGTTACGCAGTTCGGCATGAGTTCAAAGCTCGGTCCCATAACGTTCGGCAAAAAACACGAGAGCGTTTTTCTCGGCAGGGACTTAAGCGAAGACCGAAACTACTCCGAGCAAATCGCGTACGACATAGATATGGAAGTCAAGCACATCATCTGCGAATGCTACGACAGGGCGAAGAAAATTCTGACGGACTCGATGGCCGTGATGGACAAGCTTGCAAGCGTGCTTCTCGAAAAGGAACACCTAGGACGCGAAGAATTCGAGAATCTGGTCAAGTCTTTTTCGGCGGCATAGCCCCGGCGGACATATTCGGAATTTAGACCGGAAATAAACCGGGCTATGTTCCGAAGGAATCAATCGGGCGCCATAAATCCGTCTTTGCATTAGCGGGTGTATTTTCGCTTGACACCCTTGTACTTTTTATAATACAATGCCGCTAATCCCGGTTCGCCCGGGACGGTTCTTGTTTGTTTTTTAATGGGCATTGAGCCGTGTTCTTAACAGGTAAAAAGAGGTGCGCGATGCGTAGTTCCAGCAGTTTCGGCTTTTTCAAGCGGGCGCTGCCGCTTCTGATTCTGCTTGTGCTGTGCTCGGTGGTTTTTCTCGGCGCCAAGAGCCGCGACCCCGAGCCGCCGAAGGACAAGAGCAAGCCTTGGTTCCGCGGCAAGGAAAATCTTGAAAAGTTTTTCCTTGTAAAACGCGACTTGCCGAAGGCGCCGCTTCTCGACTACTCGCAGGACTGCATGTTGTGCCATAACGCTTACTACGACCAGTGGTGGCGTTCCGGGCACTCTCAGTCTTACAACAACCAGTTCTTCCAGGACGCCTGGCAGCACTACCGCGAGTGGTGGGATTACGAAACCGATAGACGGGGCAATTTCGACAAGATGGCCGCTTTCGACGGCAGCCTCAAGAAAGGTATGCACGAGCAGCCGGAATGGGGGCTCGAAATTACTAAGACCGACTGCCTTTCTTGCCACGCCCCTTCCATCAACGCCACGATTAAGTTCACCGACGATCTCGAGCTCAAGAACGTTCTGCTCGCCATGCGCGAGGGATACGTTCCCCGCGTCGAGGACGTCGTAAGCGGAAGAATCGACAAAGACCTCCGCTACGATTACGGCGTGCTTTGGGCGGACGAGCAGATCGAGGAGCCATCGCTCGATATCGCGCTAAGAAAGCAGGTTCGTTTCATACAGCGAATCAGCGACTTCACCAAGGACGGCGTGTCTTGCGACTTCTGTCACACTGCCACCCGCCTCGGCCACATCAACGACCGCGACGACGAGCTGCACAGGATGCACAACGTCAATTACAGCCTGAATCTGGAACACCGTTTCGGCATGAAAAAGTGGGGATCCATCGAAGAGTCGCCGACGGCAAGCCATACGATTCAGTACAGCCCGATCTTCAAGCAAAGCGAGTTCTGCGCATCATGCCATCAGGAAGTCAACGACTTCGGCGTGAAGGTGCAGGACACGTACAACGAGTGGAAGTTCTCGGACTGGGCGCGTGCTGGCGTAACCTGCCAGTCGTGCCATATGCCGGAATACCGCGGCGTTGCCTCGAAGCACGGTCAGATTCGCGACGATGCGCACGACCACAGCTTCCTCGGCGTGGAAGACCCGGCGTTCCTGCTCACCGCCGCCGACCTTGCGGTGGACGCAACCCGTACCGACGATTACGTTGACCTTTCAATCAAGATTATCAACAACGGCACGGGCCACTCGCTTCCGACGGGTATTCCGTTCAGGCGCGTAGTTCTCGTAGTGCGTGCGATGGACGACCTCGGACAGGTTTTCTGGGATGCCCGCCAGCTCGAGGTGGACGACGCCTTTATGGGTTCGATGCCGGACGGCTATTGGACGGAACGCGGCGACTATCCCACCTTCCAGCGCGTCCTCGGCACGAGCTATCCGACATTCTTCGAGGATACGGTCGAAGTTCCCTACTGGATGGCGGACAAAGTGATTTCGGACAACAGGATTAAAGCTAACGAAACTCGCGAGCTTCGTTTCCGCATCCCCAGTTCCGACCAGCCCGGCTCGGTGTTCGTAACGGCCCAGCTTTTCTATCGCAAGGCAAGTCCGAAGTACGGTCAGTATTTCGACCTTGTGGACAGGCCGCTCGAAATTGCCGGAATGGGCTATACCGTAAACTAGCAAGGATTTAATTCAGGTAACTAATCGAAGAGCCGGAGCAATGCTTCGGCTCTTTTTTTCGCTTGCGGCGCGCGCAATCCCGCCCGTTGCGCCGCCATGAGGTTGCCGACATGCCGTTTCAAACCCCGCCCATCTGGCGTATTCAAGACAGAACGCTCGTTTTGGACAAGCCTATCGTTATGGGCATACTGAACCTTACGCCCGATTCGTTTTCGGACGGCGGAAGGTACAAAGATGCCGCCCACGCATGCGATTGCGCGCTCGAAATGCTCGCCGAAGGCGCACGCATAATAGACGCCGGCGGCGAATCCACTCGCCCCGGCAGCGCCCCGGTGACCGCCGCGCAAGAAATTTCCCGCGTCGCGCCGGTTCTCGAAATGTTGATGAAAGAAGTCCCCGGCGCGATTATCAGCATCGACACGAGCAAGGCCGAGGTCGCGCGTGCGGCCGTCAGGCTGGGAGCATCGGTGATAAACGACGTTTCGGCAGGCACGCTCGACCCAATGATAAAAACCGTCGCCGCGGAATACGGCTGCGGCTTCATCGCGATGCACATGCAAGGTCAGCCGCGCACGATGCAAGACGACCCGCAGTATGCCGATGCGGTATCGGAAATCGCAGGCTATCTTGCCGAAAGAATTGACGCTCTGGAAGCGGCCGGCGTTCCAAGGGAATCCGTGATAATCGACCCCGGCATCGGTTTCGGCAAGCTGTTGAGCCACAACGTCGAGCTGATTAAAAGCTCGGCAAAAATCGGGGAGATTGCAGGTCGGCCCGTTCTAATCGGCGCGAGCAGAAAATCGATGCTCGGCGCGATAACCGGTAAGCCCGTTTCGGAAAGACTCTCAAGTTCGATTGCGGCCGCGCTCGCCGCGGTAAACTTCGGCGCGTCCGTTCTTCGGGTTCACGACGTCGCGGAAACGGTTGACTCGCTTAAAGTCTGGAACGCGATTTCGGGCTGATTTTTCGCCCGTTTCCCCGTTCAACTATCCTCAAAGGCCCAGCTTGCCGGTGACTATTTCGAGAGTACGCCGGACGGAGCCGCTGTTTTCTTCGTAAAACTTGAGGGCGTTCTTCCCGATTTCGCCGAAGCCGAGTCCGGTTTTTTCGTCTTTCCCGCCGCCGATCCAAAATGAGACGGCGGCTTCGAGTTCGGCGGGAGATGCAAGCGCCACCAGCGCATTTTCGCCCGCCATTCGTCCGGGAATGTCCGTGTTGAACGTGCGGGGACCGACAATTATCGGCTTGCCGTACGACGCGGGTTCAAGAACGCTGTGTACGCCCGGCCCGTAGAAACTGCCGAAAACCACTGCCAGCCCAGCCGCCTGATAGAAATCCGTCAGCTTGCCCATCGCGTCGACGAGTATCACGCTTTCGCCGCCGCTTGAGCGCTCCTGCGAAAATTTCCGGAATGTGAGCCCGTTTTTGCTGAGCATCGCTTCGACTTCGGCAAACCTTTCGGGCCTTCGGGGTACGAGCACCAGTTTCGCGTCCGGTGAATTCGCGACGATGCTTTTATGAACGCATAGCGCAAGCTCTTCTTCGCGTTCGTGCGTTGAAGCCGCAACCCATGTTTTGGATTCTTCCAGGCCGAACGCGCTTTTCAGCGAAGCGATTTCGTCTGCAGTAAGTTTCGGAAACGCAATGTCGCATTTCAATTCGCCGCCGACATGCAGTTTATCTTTCGGCACGCCGAGCGCTTTGAACGCATCGAAGTCCTTTTCGCTGCGCGCAATTACGAGGTCGAACAGCCGCCAAATTTTTCCCGTGATGCATTTTTTCAACCCGCGTTTGTTTGCGAGCGTCATCCTGCCGTTTATCAACACGCGCGGTACGCCGCGCTTTCCAAGTGCGAGCAAGTGATTCGGCCAAGCTTCCGCTTCCACAGTTATAAACACGTCCGGCGACAGCGCGCCGATATGCCGTTCGACCGCCGAGGGAATATCCAGCGGGCTGAATCCGTGCCACGCAACATCGTCGCCGAGCGCCTGGCCTGCGCGTTCGTATCCCGTCAGCGTGGTGCTCGTAAGCAAAAGGCAGTCTTCGGGGCGTTTTTCGCGCCACGCCTTCGCGAACGGCTGCACCGCCATAGTTTCGCCCACGCTTGCCGCGTTCAAAAGGATTCGTTTGCCCTGCGGCAAATTCGCCGGAAGGCCCTCGATAGCGAGCCTCGCGCCTAGCATCGGCGCCGTGCGAGGATTTCTGGACAGCACGATTTTCGCGAGAGGCAGTCCGAAGGCGGCGGTTAGAAAGCGGTAAATCAAAAACACGAGAAAATTCTAGCACTGCAAAGTAAATTCTCCGAAAAAAAACCGCCAAGTTATACCGGCGCGTTGGTATGGATTACTGGACAATCGAATGGCTATTTTTTCACAAGCGCATAATCCTGGAGGACAATCGCCAGTTCGCCGAACCCGCCCGACTGCGCGATTCTGCCCGGACCTACGGAGCGTATGAACTGGAAAGATTCTTCACCGCCGAAAACCGCCGCTCCGTCCACGTCGAAAAACGTCAGCTCGCCTGCAACCTGCAAGGTGGGGAGCGTGTTCCCTTTGATTCGCTGCGAGCCGATTGCGGATACGCGATAGTCCGCTTTTACCCCGAAAGAAGTTTTAAGCTTCATCGATGTTCCGCTGACCGTTACCTTTCCTTGATATTTCCACGTTGCGCCGACCGCGAGCAGCGGGTCGGCTATTTTAATCGGCGGCTCGTAATCCGTGCGCACTCCGTTCACAAGCTGGGCGGTCGCCATCCTATATACCGCGCTGTCCAATTTGAAAAACGTGTCTTCTCGAACGGCCGTTCCTCCGATTTTCGTCGCGACGATATATCCCGTTACGGAGTGCTTTTTTCCGCTTACGAATACCGATTTCGGCCCCGTTCTAACGACCTCGAGTTCCACGGATTTCGCCCCGCCGTCGAGAAATTTCCATGAGTATCCCTCCGCAAGCGGCCACAAGTCGTCGCTTTCGCTCGCGCGCAAAAGCGCCGGCATGACGGCCAAAATTGCGGCGGCGAATATCATTGTGCTGAAGGCAAAAAAACTCTGCACGTATGGAAGTATAACATCGCGGGATATTATTATGACCACGCGAACGCACGGGCTCGCCCGCGCGGATTGCGCATTCGTTTGGCGATTTCGACAAGGAGGCTCAAATGGGAAAGATAGTTTCTGCGGCAATTCTGATTTCGGTTTTCGCGCTCGTTTCACGCGCTGCGTACTCTCAGGAGCAGGGCGAAAAGTTTGATTACGCGCCGAAAGGCTTTATTGTGCCCGTGTACGATTCAAGCGTCCGGGTGCTGGAATTCGACGCAACCTACGAAAGCAGTTTCGTGAAAGACCTTCTCGGCAGCAAGGGCATAAAGCTTCGGGCAAAAATCGAAAACTGCGGCGGCGAAGACATAGTCGCTCTCCAGCTCGGTTTCGTGTTTTTCAACTACTTCAACGAACCGCTAGGATATATCAACGCGCTCGTGCTGGACGAACTCAAAATTGGCGAGACGAAATACGTTGATGCAAAGGCGAAGTTCACCGGCGACGGCGGCGCATATCCCGTCTTCGTTTTCGTGCACAAAATCAAATATGCGAATCGCGCCGTAGGCATCGCCGACACTTCCGCGGTGATGAAACAGATAAACAACAGGCTCGGCACGACGGTGGGCGAGGAAATGTTCGAAAATCCGGAAGAGCGCAGCCGGCGCAGGTTCGGTCTCGTCAGTCTCGTGCCGTTCGTACTTTGAGTTTACGCCCAGTCGAAAGTGCTCGAAAAATGGCGAAGCCGCGGCGCTTCTTTGACGAATTTCATTCCATTCAATCCGGCCGAGCGCTGTTTGAGCGAAACGAAAGTGTCGGCCACGTGGCGCATGTGGTTCATAGTATAAACCCGGCGCGGAATCGCCAGCCTGACGAGGTCGAGGCCGGGCTTGTCCTTTCCGGTTTTTGCGTCCCGGCCGCGCAGAATCGGCCCGATTTCGCAGCTTCTAACTCCCCCTTCGAGAAATCCATACACCGACAGCGCCTGTCCGGGATAATTCGATTCCGGAATATGCGGCATAAACGCCTTCGCGCAAATATAAACGGCGTGCCCGCCGAATGGTTTCATACAGGTCACGCCGCCTTCTTCGAGCCACTTTCCAAGCTGTTCAACTTGTCCTACGCGCCATCGCAAATAATCCAAATCCGTCGCTTCCTCGAGTCCTGTTGCAAGCGCTTCGAGGTCGCGCCCGGCGAGTCCGCCGTACGTCACGAACCCGTCGAATAGAATCGTATATTGCTTTAGCTCGTCGTAAAGTTTTTCGTCGCGCATCGCGATGAATCCGCCGATGTTTCCAAGCCCGTCCTTTTTCGCGCTCATCCACATTCCGTCGGCAAGGTTGCAGCATTCTCGAAGTATTTTCGCAATGCTCGCGCGCCTGAATTCCGGCTCGCGAGTTTTAATGAAAAACGCGTTTTCCGTAATGCGCGCCGCGTCGAGAAACAGCGGCAGTTTGAGTTTTCGGCACGCCGCCGAAACTTCCCGAAGATTGGCAACGGAAACCGGTTGGCCGCCGCCTGAATTGCAGGTCATCGTCACGACCGCGAGCGTGGTTTTCTTCCGGTTTTCCCTTACGAATTTCGCGAATTTCGCGACGTCTATGTCGCCCTTGAACGGCAGAATCGCGTTCGGGTCGTGGGCTTCGGGAACGACGCAGCTAACCGCGGTTCCGCCGCGAAACTCAATATGCGCAGTCGTCGTATCGAAATGGATGTTCCCCACGCTGAAATCGCCGGATTTGACGAAGTGGGACATAAGAACGAGTTCGGCGCTGCGTCCCTGATGCGACGGGAGGACGAAATCGAAACCGAACAGCCTTTTAATAGTATCCTTGAACCTATAGAAACTGCGGCTGCCGGCATACGATTCGTCGCCGCGCATAATCGCCGCCCACTGCGAGTCGGTCATGCTTCCGGTTCCGCTGTCCGTGAGCAAATCGACGTATATGTCTTCCGAGCGCAGGTTGAACAGGTTGTATTTGGCGGCTTTTATCGCGGCCGCGCGCCCGCTTTTCGAAAGCAGTCTGATCGGTTCGGTAGTTTTAATTCTGTACGGTTCGAATACCATTTTGCCCTCCGAAAACCGGGCGAGTATAACACCGAAGCGCTCCGCGAACAGGCTTGGCGCATCCGTTGCTATAATTCGCTTGTGAACGTTCTGGGCATCGCGTTTTTGGGCGGAAGTTTTCATACCGGCCACGCCGTAAGGATGGCCAATTTCCTGTCGGAATCGCCTCCCGAATTCGAGCGTACGCTCCTCGCAGTCGGCGACGCGAGCCGGATGCCTGCGGCGCCTTTATCCGGCGAACTCACGGTCTTGAATGCCAATCCCGATAATCCGCCGATTGGCGCAATGCTGGAGTTTATCGATTCCCAAAATCCCTCCGTTGCGGTTTTCGACTGCCTTTCCGCGGCGGCGGAAGCCAAAAGGTACGCAGCGTCGAAATCTTTCACAGCCGTATTCGACGATTTGCGATTCGAAGAAACTTCGGCGCATCTTGCGGTGAACGCGATTTTGGGAAACTGGAACGAACCCGAAGCGGAAATGGACGGCGGCAGGGCGATTCTTCAAGGGCCGAAATTTCTTGTCGTCAAACCTGGTTTATCGCGAAAGGCGCACGCACGCGAGTTTGAAACCGGAATCAACGTGCTCGTTTCCATCGGCGGCACCGACCCGGCGCGTTCGACGCTTGGAATTTTAAAGGCTTTCGAGATGCTGTTGAATGGCGAATTCTCAGCGCTTTCCGGAAAAAAATTCGCGATGAACGTTCTCGTAAGTCCGCTGCATCCGGACATTTCGGATATAAGGGAAGCCGCCGCGCGCCTCGGCGCCGGAACGGGCTTCGGAATAGACATCGGCGCTGCGCTTTCATGGGCGGATATTGCGATTACCGGCGGCGGCATTACGGCCTTCGAAGCCGCTGCGGCGGGCGCCGTTTGTTTTGCTGTTCCGAATCCCGAAAGTCATGAGACCGATACAGTCGCGAAGCTTGCCTCTTTCGGTGCCGCGCTTCCGCTTCCCGCGGGTGCAAGCGGCGAAACGTACGCGGGAATCATCGCGAAAATTCTGGAAAATCCAAGCAAACTAAGCGCCGTATCCGCGAATGGTTCCAAGCTAATCGACGGGCTCGGTGCGGGCAGGGTGTGGCAAGCCATGTTATCGCGTGCAAACTTTAAAGGCGCGGGCGAGAAGGAGCTGCTGTCCGGCTGATTTTTTCGTCCGGCTTGCAGCGGTTTTGATCGCGAAAATGGGACAAGGAGGTTTCGAAATGAACGACGAAAAGACAGAATCCCCCGGCGGAGTGCCGGACGACGTCGGCGAACTGAAGCGCGAAATCGCCCGTGCGGGCGAAGGGCCGGATACCACCGGTCACCTCGTCTATCTCGCGATTCTCGTCATCGTTTTCAGCGTGATTAGCGGATACGCGCAGGCCGCGGCAACCGTGCTCGGCTCGCTTCGCGGCGGAGACCCTTTCGCGAGAGCGGTATATTATCCGCAGTTTCTGCTGGACGTGGCGGAAGTGTACGGCTCCTATCCGAACTTTACCTCCGGCATCGGTCTTTACGGCGGGCTTGCGCTTCTCGCGCTTTCGCTGTACAGCCTTTTTCGCCGCTATAAAGCAAAGTGGATTTCGTATTTTCTCGGCATAGCGTTCATAGGATTCTATGTCAACGTTCTCGCGTGGCTTAACGACGCGCCGGCGGAAATCCTGCTCGAAGACTTGAGCGCGCTGACTCCGGGCGCCTATCACGTGATTTTGGGGGGACTGCTATTCATGCTTTTCGGCATGTGGGTAGGCGAAAAAATCGATCCGGTGCGGGCGTTCTTCCTTTTGATTCTCGGAACGTTCGTGATTTTCGAAATCCAGTTTTCGCTGAGGGCAATGCAAGTAGTCAACGCCGCCGTCGAAGAATCCTGGACCACGCTTCCCGAAATGTCGTTTTTGTATTCCGCTCTCGGCGGAATCGTTATGAGCCTTCTCGTTCTAGGCGGCGCGCTTTTGCTTATCGAATCGCTGGCGTATTACTCGGGCCGGATTGGAGTGAAGGGACTGATTTTCATGATGATCGTTGTCGCCGTGCCTGCGGCATACTTGATGTGGGCCTCTTCGAATATGAGCGCGGAAGGAAATTTTCTTTCCTCAGGAACGCAAGTGCGCGGCGGGGTGGCGCGCCATTTCAAAATGCGCGAAGAAGCGAAGTCCGGTATCCACGAGCGGCGCGGTTACATCGTTCGGGACGGGTTGATAACCGATTTTGCGCTGAAGATAGACGCCGGGATTCGCGAAAAGCTGTTCGAGTTGCCTTTCATCTTCGCTGCGGGCAAAGTTGCAGGCGGCTCCGGTGGAATCGTGCCGGCGGAGTTAAGGCCAGCGGCCCGCGACTGCATCGACGTGCCGCTATGGAAGGCGGAGCTTTTGGCGACCGATTTTCGCAAGCCCGCATCGGCATCCGCCGCTGCGAAATTCGTTCTGCCGTATTTCCGTAACGGTATTTGGGACGCGGCGAACGTGGAATTTCTCGGAAAATTCATCGAAGAAAATCCTTCCTCTCCCACCGCGCTAAGGGTCGAATACGCACGCCAGCTAATGCACCGCGGGGAATTAACCGTCGCCGGAGACTTACTCGCCGGTTTGAAGCAAAATCTGGAAATGCTGGAAAAATACGACTTCGTACAAACGAAAGACCAGCTTGCCGCGGTAAACGCCGCGCTTAACGAACTTGATACGGCTAAACGGACCGGCGCCAGCGTTTTCAAACTGCGTGTAAAGCTCGAAAGCGGCGGTATGCCGGTTTACGGCGGAATCGCCGGAATTCAAGCGATGACGCACGAGCTTCCGGCAGAAAGTTTCGGCGGCGATAATTTTACGGACGGCGGCGCTGCGGACCCACCGGCGGATATGCCCGAGGCGAAAACTTCCGCCGAATACCTTACCCAGTTTCATCCAGTCGATGAAAACGGGGAAGTGGAATTTAGCGGTCTAATCGGCGGCACGTACAGACTAATCGTTTTCGCCGAAAGCCTTGGCAAGCCGGAGCCGGAATATCTGTCCTACCCATACGTAACCGGTTTTCCGGAGTATTTCGAAGGCGGAAATTCGTATTACGCCGTCGTGCACTTTTAGCCGCCGAGTTCGCATGAATCACGCCGGATTACCGGTTTCAAGCGGCCGGGCAGTCCTTTAATATTGACAAATCGGGCATTTTGCTATATTTTTGCTCTTTGATTCGATAAGGCGCTCGCGCGTATGGCTGAACGCATCATCGCGGTTTATCCCGGCAGTTTCGACCCGGTCACCAACGGGCATCTCGACATCCTCAAGCGGGCGTCGGGGCTGTTCGGGTTCGTCGTAGTCGCCGCCAGCGAAAGCGGCAGGAAGCACTATTCGTTCGGCATCGATGAGCGGCTATCGTTTTTGCGCGAGGCCGCAAGCGGAATTCCGAACGTTGAAATCGCCAGCTTTTCGGGGCTTCTCGTTGATTTCGCCGTCCGCAAGGGCGCAAGCGTAATCGTCAGAGGACTTCGGGAAGTCGGGGATTTCGAGTACGAATACCAGATGGCGGTGATGAACCGTAAGCTGTCTCCGTCGATCGATACGGTTTTTCTGAGCACCGGAAGCGAGTATTATTTCGTTTCCAGCTCGCTCATAAAGGAAATCGCCGCGCTCGGCGGCGACGTCTCCGAGTTCGTTCCTCCTGCGGTCGCCGCTGCGCTCCGCGGGCGGGAGTCCAAGTAACCGGTATTCCGTAAGGAAGGTTGAAATGGCGGAAGTCGAAAAGCAAGATGGCGGCGATAACGAGGAAAGACGAGGTTCGAGCAGGCTCGAAGAACTCGTGGAAGAACTCGTGGAAATTGCGGAAAAAACGCCCGCCATATTCCACTTCACAAAAAAGGTTCTGATAAACGAGGACGTTTTTTACAATATCTGCAACGAAATCGTCGCCTCGCAACCGGACGAACTCGTCGAGGCACAGCGCATAATCGCCCGTCAAGAAGACATCCTCAAAAACGCGCACGACGAAGCCCAGCATGTTTTGACCGTCGCTCAGCGCCGGCTCGAAGAGCTGACGAGCGAGCAGGAAGTGGTCAAGCAGGCGAAGCGCGAAGCGGAACGAATTATCCACGACGCAGAAGTGCGCGCCGATCAGATAAGGGTCGAGGCGATGGAATACGTCTATCAAAAGATGGAAGAGCTCGAAAGGCAGTTCGCTTCGAGCTTGAGTACCATCAAAAACGGCAAAATCCTTCTCGAGCGCGAGTTGTCCCAAGCGGCTCATGCGAGCGAAGAAACAAGCGGAGATTGAGCCTTCGGGTTTTCATTTTAAGCCGAATTGGGTATACTGTGGTGTTCTCTGCGGCATGTCCGCGTGTTCTTGTGTTGCAGAACAGAGGTGAGATTGATGACTAGATTCGGAATCTTGGCGTCGCTTCTTGCGGCGGTGCTGGTGCTTAGCTTCGTAATCGCGTCGTGCGGCGGCGGCGGCGGCGGAACCGGGGTCAATCCTCCGGGCGGCAATTCCGGCCCGAGCCAAACGACCAATCCGCCCGATGGCTCCCAGCAGGGACCCGGCTGGACGGACGTTCAGGACAACGGCGGCTTCGTGCCCGATCCGTCAGGCGTACCGCAATACGACGGCAGACCTTCGCCCATCGCGCCTCCCGCGGGCGGCGGACAAGTGCCGGGTGCGGAATCGGTAATCGAAGATTTCGGTTCCTCGATTGTGGCGCTTCCGCAGAACAGCGCGGGGCAGGGAACGATTGTCTTGCGCAACTTCCTTCCCGGCCAAAAGCTCGTTGCGATTACTACGAATCTCGATCGAAGCTACCTCGATTTCACCGCGGGCGGAGTCGGTCAAGGGCTTCCCTTTACTTTGCCAGATTCGCACTACAATTTCTCCGCGGATATTCTTCAGAAGGTTTCTTCCTCGGATAAAAGCACGGGGAAACTTGAGAAATTCGACGTTTCCGCGGACGCTTACAACGGCATTGATATAACGCCCGGCGAAAAGCTCGACCCCGGAATTCTCGGAATGCGCGAGGTTGAATTCGCGCTTAAGACAGGCTTCCTCAAAGATTCGATGGACGCGGTGCGCAGAGTATCCGCGCTTTCGAAAGGTATAAAGCGCACTTTCACAGCGGTCGATGCCACGATTCCCATGCCTCCCATCGTGGATGCGGGTTCGACGGACGATACGGGCGAAACCTTCCAGTGGCCTTGGATTTACCAGTTCCAGGACGGAAGGCTTGTCGGAATCGGCGCCCACTGCTATGTCTTTCTTTCCACCGAAATCAACAACGGCTATCCCGACGGTGTGAAGTTCACGCCGGAGCGCATCCAGCGCCTCGTCCAAGAGTTCGACAGCCGCATATTTCCCACGACCACGTCCGCGTTCGGACCGGTCAGAACTTGGAACGAAGAAACCGTTTATTTCTCTCCGAACAGAGATTTAAGGCTTTTCCCGGACGACTTCGACGACGACGGAAATCTGATAAACCCCATCGAGCCCGTAAGGGACGACCTTATCGAAAAAGACCAGCGCATTTTGATTACGATTCTTAACGGCGTTTCGCCGGGCGGCGGCGGCTTCTATATCAGCCCCGCCGACCGTCCGCAAACCGAGCCGGATCCGAACAGCCCGTATCAAGAAGCGCCGGAAATCAATTTCGACGCATTCAGCACGATATACCTCGACCCGGCCAACTTCCCGGACAACAGCGACGATTGGAGCGGCGCGTATTCGGTTATCGCCCACGAATTCCAGCACAAGCTTCACGCCGACAACGTGGTAAGCAGTTCCACGTGGTTCAACGAAGGCCTTTCGATGCTTGCGATGCACGTCAACGGCTATTCGGTGGACAAGGGCAATACTATCGGCTTCTTCGTGAATCAGCTTGAAACTTTCATGGCGAATCCGGAAATGCACGCGATGTTCAACGACGTATCCACAGACCAGAGCCAAGGCACGCTTTACGCCGCTTGGTATCTGTTTATGCTGTACGTAATGGAACATTACGGCCCCGGGACGATTCGCCAGTTCTATACCGATTCGGGCGGCGTGATTCAAAAGCTCGAACGCGCTACCGGCGAGCCCGCGAAGTACATTTTCCAAAAATGGATTCTCGCCAACTACATCGACGGCCTCGACATTCCCGAACGTAACGAAGGCGAAACGATGGAAGCCTACATCAAACGCGTTCCGCTGGGAGACCCGAGATACCGCTATGCGACGTTCGATATGAAGGGGCGCGTCGGCAAATCAAGCAACGTTCTTCCGGGCGTCACCGTTCACCGTTACCCGAAAACCGAAGAGTTCTATCCCGTTCGTTCGGCGGCGCGGCTCTTGAAGCCTTGGTGCGCCGAATACGTGATTTTCGAAAACGGGACGGGCGGCGATTTGCGTATCACCGTCGACGCCGATTCGAATTACAGAACGTTCATCCTTCCGATTAACTACGACCAGGCGCAAACTTCGGTCAGCATCGACAATTCGATTTTCATTCCGTAGTTTTCGATTTGTATTTTCGCTAATCCCCGGGCGTACAAGTCCGGGGATTTTTTTTCGCTCGATACGTTTGTAACTAGTGAAACAATCAAATGACCGGTTGCGCCCGCATTTGTTTACACCCGCCCATCGCCACTATATAATCGGACTGTTTTAACTTCCAGCCCAGGAGGCGGAGATGAAAGTAGCGATTGTGGGAGGAGCCGGCCGGGTAGGCGTCAACGCGGCGTTCAGCCTTCTTTTGTCCGGTCTCGCAAACGAAATCGTCCTTGTGGACATTCTCAAAGACGTGGCCGACGGCGAAGCCCTCGATTTGCGCCACGGCGTTTCACTCATTGGAAACGTTACGCTGGACAGCGGCGACCTCAAAAAAGTCAAGGGCAGCGACATAGTCGTTATCACGGCAGGCAGCCGCCGCAAGCCCGACCAGAGCAGGCTCGACTTGATTCGAATAAACGTCGGCATTCTCGACGAAGCGGTCGACGCGGTCAAGAAACTTGCGCCGAAATCGATTATTTTCGTCGTGTCGAACCCGGTGGACGTCTTAACTTACAGGGCGCTTACCCGCAGCAAGTTTCCGCGCGAACGGGTTATCGGCCTCGGCAACGTTCTCGACATGGTCAGGTTCAGAAGCCTTATCGCCGCGAAATTCGGCTGGAATCCGCTCGATATCCGCGCCGACATAATCGGCGAGCACGGCGACGCGATGGTGCCGCTTTGGAGTCAAGCGACCTACGGCGGCATTTTGTTCAAGAACCTCACGAGCGTGACGATGGCCGAACTTAAACAGGTTTTCGAAGAAACCCGCGTCAGCGGCGCTGAAGTCATTCGCAAGAAAGGCGGCGCAGGTTGGGCTGTCGGCGTAAGCATTACCGAAGTAATCAAGGCTATCGCGACCGACAGCAAGGCGGTTTTGCCCGTTTCCACGGATCCCGGCGGCGCGTACGGAATCTCCGGAATCTCGCTCAGCCTTCCCACAATCGTCGGCAAAGGCGGCGCGGAAGGCTATCTGGAATTCGAGCTTCCCAAAGCCGAAATGGACGGGCTTAAGAAGGCGGCTGAGGTCTTGAAAGAGACTTACGGCAAGATTTAACGAAAAAGGGGCATTTGTAAAATTTCTGTAAAAGCCCCGGATTTCGAGTTCACATGTTTGACATGCGCATATATATAAGGTAGAATGTTGACGATTGACCCCTGCCCTCCGGGGAACGCTTGAGGCGGCATGCGTGTAGGGCTAGCGGTCAAAGGCTATCCAGTCCTAACTTTGGAGGAGGTGTAGGCTAAGTGTCTAAGCGTTTAAGAGGTTTTACCCTGATAGAGCTTCTGGTGGTCATCGTGATCATCGGAATCCTCGTGGCAATCGCATTGCCGAATTTCCTTAAAATCAAGGAGAAGGCCAAGGAAGCCGAAGTAAAGCAAAACCTTCATTCTATCCAGCTTTCGCTAGAGCGTTACGCTACGGATAACGAAGGTTTTTATCCGTTTTATCTTTACGGCGGCGACCCCTATTACAACACCGGTACCGCGCACGGTCGTTTCAACAAGCTTTACGCGAACATCTATCCGCGTAACGCTAACCACAGAAACCCGTTCGATACATTCAACTACGGTACCGCAGGTGCATACGGCGACGCTCTTTGCTTTGAGGGCTATTTAACCAAGTATCCGAAAAACCCGTTCATGGGTAACTCTCAATCCTTCTATTACGGCGCGGGCGGCGCCCAGGCGGGTTGGGGCAACGGCGGACCTTGGGCTGGAAACGGTGGTGAAGACGGAAAGTTGATGTTTTGCTTGACTCCTTACGGGGAAGGAGTTTGCGTCGAAGTCGACGATACGAACCTTATCATGAACGGCCGGCCGCACCTTCCGGGCCAGTTCTGGTATCACCCGCGTTACGTCGATTTCGCGACGAACCGCGAGCACTTGCAAAGGCAGTTCCTTGACACGGGCTTCGGTCTTGCGAATATGCCCGGTTACGGCGGCCAAAACGACACCAATTACCTGAACAACATTTTCGCGCACGACGTGGGCGGCTACGATCTCGGCGCTATGGGTTCGGGCTACAGCGGCGGTCTCGATATGGACTGGCCGACGCCTACCGATTGGACCGGGTTCCAAACATTCGTCCGCACGTGCTACGTCGTCAACGGCCAGGAAAGGAATGCATACTGGATGCAGCAATACGGCACGGACAACACCCGCGCGTTCGAGCAGTTTACTGAAACCGACGGCATTCCCGACGGGTACTGCATTGTGTTGAACGGTGGCCTCGATGCCAAGCCATCAAATGATGCCACGACTTAATCATCGCTCGTGAGCACTTCCAGGAGGTGTTAAGATTGAAGAAAGGATTTACGCTTATTGAGTTACTGGTGGTTATCGTCATCATCGGCATTTTGGTGGCGATTGCACTGCCGAACTTCATTAAAATCAAGGAAAAGGCGCGCGAAGCCGAAACCAAGCAGAACCTTCACGCGATTCAAATCGCGCTCGAACGTTATGCAACGGATTCGGACGGTGCGGCCTATCCGATGTGGGTCGCCGGCGGCGACTGGACCGACTCTTACGTAATCAACGAAACTTACCGCAACCGCAACATCACGCAGGCGGACATCGACGCCCTTCCTCCGGGCAAGCAGAATCTTGAAATCGCGCAGGACGGATTCGGCGACTCGCTGATTATGGATGGCTATTTGACGGAAGCGCCCAGAAACGCTTTCATCGTAACCAACCGCAAGGGCGGTACGCTTTCCAACAGGCGAATTCAACACCGCAACGACGTGGCTTTCGGCAACGGAAACATGGTCCGCAACCAAGTCGGCGGCGTGAACAACAACCTGATGGTCGAAATCGTCGGCCCGCCCATCGCGCAGAGAGTCCGCTATAACGGAGACCTGTACGTACAAAAGGTTTATCAATTCGACATTAACCAGCTGCAGAAGCCAATCACGGACAGCACCAAGATCGGCAACCCCGGTCTTGTCGGCAACTTCCTGTACTACGCGACTCTCGCGAACCCTCGCTACAAGTGGATTTACTATAACTTCACCAGCGAGCCCGCGGGATATTATCTTTGCGGATTCGGTTCTTTGAAGAACGCCGGAATGGATGTTTACGATGTTAACGCAAACTTCCCCGGCAGATTCCGCACCGATAACTGCGGCGAAGGTTATTTAGGCATTCCATGCCCGCCAGCCGGTGGACAAAACTCGACTTCGGCTTCGTTCGGCGGCCCGGACGGCGTTAAGGACGGCGTTATCGTCGTGCTTGAGGCCGGCTCCGACGCCAAGGGGCAGAATATCGATGATGCCGGTTAGTAGGCATTTTGACTGCTGATTTGCAGAAAACACCGGGGAACTCCCGCTTTCGGGCGGGCGTTCCCCTGTAAGTATTTCGAGGTGATAGTTATGGCTCGTCGAGGATTCACGCTTGTCGAGATGCTGGTTGTAATCGGCATCATCGGCATTCTCGCGGCGATAGCGATTCCCGGGGTGAACAAGATTAAGGACAAGGCTAGGGAAGCCGAAGTCAAGTCCAATCTTCACAATATCCAGCTGGCGCTAGAAAGGTACGCCGCTGATTGGCGGGTTTATCCGCCTTGGCTTACCGGAGGCGACTTCACGGACTCTTACTCCGCGGATCAACGCACGTGGGACAAACTTGTAGCCGGGGATGGTATTTTGCTTGGCGGACAACGCATCACGCAGCGTCCGTCCTGGGTGGAAATGGCCGGGCCTGGCGACGGCGACGCGCTGATTATCGGCGGCTATCTGGACAATTCCAGCTACCCGCGCAATCCGTTCACGCTTCGCGCCAATCCCGACAAACCGAACCAGCCGGGAAGGCCTACCGTCACTCAACGCAGCGGAACGATAGTCACCTCTCGCGATGTAGGCGGCCGTTCCAACAATTTGATGTGGGAAATCAGCGGCGGTCCGCCCAAAAACACGCCGTACATGCCCCATTCGCATCCCGGCTGGGATAGAATCTATCCCGTTCACCGCCACTACAAACTTACGAACGTCATCGACGTAAACGCCAATCCCGGCGGTGCGAACCCGGTAATGGACCACTCCGTCCAACTACTCGGCAACTTTTATTACTACACGATTAACCGGAATCTTAAAAGCTGGGGCGAATACAATCCGAATTCGGTGGATATGACGGTTGACCCGTCCCTTCGCGAACCTCCGATTTGGGTGGACGGCTACGTTCTTGCCGGCTTCGGCGCCATCGGCAACCGCGGCAAGGATGTGTACGACGTTTACGGCGATTACAAATTCCACTGCCGCACGTCCCGCGCGGGCGGTCCGACGCCGGTCAACACCGGGCCGGGCGGTCCCGACGGAATTACGGACGGCGTGATTATGGTGCTTTCCTCCACGGCGTCGCTGGACACCAACGGCGACGACTCGGCGTAAAATTCGAATGAAACAAAAAAGGCCGCCGGCGGAACTCCCGCTTGGCGGCCTTTGCGCGTTCGATGAAAATGGCGCTAGTACTTCGCCATTATTTCCTTGACCTTTTCGGTCAGCGCAAGCGCTTCTTCCATCGGTCTTAGCCACATATTCCGCCCGAATATAAGCCCTGTCGCGCCTGCCTTCATCGAAATCTCGACCTTTTTCAATAGGTCTTCGTCGCCGGTCTTGCTTCCGCCCGAAACGAGCACGAACGAATCGCCAGCGCTTTCCACGACCTGCCGGAAGGCTTCGAACTCGTCGATGTCAAGGTCGTTGTACGGCGAAGGCGGAGTGCCGTCTTTGTCCGGATTGAAAGTAAGCTTCGGAAAGTTGACTTTTACGACGTCGGCGCCGCATTCGTTCGCCAGCCGCGCTGCGTAATCCACCGCATAAAAATGGTCACGCCCGCCTTTGTTGTTTATCGCCTCGCCTCGCGGATATGCCCATACGATAAGCGGCATTCCATACCTGTCGCACTCGACCCTGACTTCGGTAAGCTGCTGCATATCCTCCGCCTGCGCGGGGCTTCCCACGAACAGCGTGTAACCGACAGCATCAGCGCCGAGCCTTACGGCGTCTTCCACCGTAGCGGTAAGCGCGCTGAACGCGAAGTCGTCGGACGGAATATTGGTTTTGCCGTTGATTTTAAGAACGAGCGGCACGTCCGGATATTCTTTGCGATACTTCGCCGCAAGTCCGTAGTGAAACGAAATTGCGCTGTATCCGCCCCTTCTCGCCATTTCCAGCTGATAGCGCGGCGGCTTGCTTTCCGGGTTCACGAAGAAATTTATCGGCCCGTGTTCCACGCCCTGATCGATGGGAAGCACCAGCATTTTGCCGCCGCCCGGCCCGCATTCGTACAGCAGCCGGTGCAGCCGCGCGCGCTTGCCTATCGGCATGTCCAGTTCATCTAGTTTCGGCCTTTTGTAATAAACGCTCATTTTCTCCTCCGTCGCCCTTGGCGGGCGCACTAAATTTACCATACCGCGATGCGCGCAGACAGCCGTAAAATTGCCGCGCCGATAAACGCAATCACAAAACCTTGCCGAAATACACTCCCGCCGTTTCGAAGTCGCCTTTCGCGGCAGAGCGCAGCGCCCGCAGCGCCAGCCAGAATCCGCGAAGCGACAACCCGTACTTCGCTCCCCACATCGCGGAATAAACCGCCTGATTTTTCAGCATAGTTTTCCATTTCGCTTCCTCGTTCGCCGCGCGCTCGATGCTTTTGCCGTGCGCGTGAAGCACGGTTGCGGCCGGCGTCGCGACAACCATCATGCCGGTTTCCCCGATTCGCGTCCCAAGTTCCACGTCCTCCCAATAATACGGCGAAAACCGGGTGTCGAAGCCGCCGAGCCGCAAGAAATCAAACCGCCGCATCGCAAAAAACGCCCCGCAAAGAACGCTTTCGATATTCGCCTCCTTAAGCGCCGCATCGCCTTCCGTTTCGGATAAATCGCCGGAAGTTAACCGGGCGGCGTATCGCGTATATTTCGGCGAATCGTCCAGCCGTTTCAACCAAAGCAGCCCGCGCTTTGGCCAAATGTAGTTGAGGTTTTCAACTTCGGATAGCGCGGTGTTGTAAACGAGCGGCATTACCGCTCCGATTTTTTCGTTTTCGAGAAGCCGCGCCGATTCCATAGCGATTTTCATCGGCGAAAACGCATCGCAAAATTCGATGTCCGAATTCACGACGAACAATATTTCGCCGCCCGAAAGCGCCGCTCCTCGATTTACGGTCGCGCCGAATCCGTAGTTTTTTTCGTTCACGGCGAGCTTTATTCCAAAGGTGCCAACATGGGCGGCTATCGCTTCCGCGCTGCCGTCCGGGCTTGCGTCGTCCACGATTACGATTTCCGAATTCGCGTCTTTAAGCGATTCCGAAATCTTGCGTGCAAGTTCCAGCGTGCGCTCCGCGTTCGTGAAATGCGGAATTACAAACGACATGGTCGGCAGCTTGAAATCTCCCGTCACGAAATCAATATATCAAATCGAATTTCATACCGGCCTTTTTCCCGGCCGCCGGCCCGCCAAAGCGCAATCCGCGGAACTTACTTGAGCCGGATATAATCTATATGTTGGTTATGACTCACGAAATTTTAATACCGGCGCTTATGGGAATCGCGCTCGCGGCGGCGGCCGGTTTGAGGGCGTTTCTGCCGCTTCTCGTTTTGTCGCTTGCGGCACGCGGCGGCCTCGTCGAGCTTTCGCCGTCCTTCGAGTGGCTCGAATCCACGCCCGCTCTTATTACTTTCGCCGTCGCGGTGACGCTCGAAATCCTTTCCGACAAAATCCCCGTCGTGGACAACGTGCTCGACCAATTCGGGGGCTACATCAAGCCGGTCGCCGCGACGATTCTGGCTTCCAGTTTGTTTACCTCGATGGACCCGCTTCTCGCCATCGTTCTGGGGCTAATCGCCGGCGCCGCGCCGGCAGCCGCGGTACATTCCGCCAAATCCGCCATCAGGCTCGGCAGCACCGCGTTCACGTTCGGCTCCGGAAATCTCTTTCTTTCCATACTCGACGACTTGTTTTCGTTTTTTGGCTCGGTAATCGCCGTGCTAGCGCCGTTTCTTGCGGCCGCGCTTGCGATTGTTTTAATCTCGATAATCTGGCGTATGCGCAAAATTAAAAGGCTCAGGCTTAAATCGCATTCGCCGCCGATTGCGACTGCCGAAGATATACCGGGTGACTCGAATTGAGCGGCAAAGCAAATGTAACCGGCGATTTGATTTTCGGGCCGCCCGGGCTTTCGCCGCCGGACGCCGTGCGTCTCGAAGAAATTCTGCTTGACGGCGTTCAATCCGGAAACCGCGACTGCGCCGTGCGGATATGGCGAAACGGCTGGTGCGCGGTTCTCGGCAGAAACAACAAAGAGAGCGAGTGGATTAACGAAGACGCGCTTTCGGCGGACGGCGTTCCGGTTATCCGGCGAGATTCGGGCGGCGGCACCGTAATACACCATCCGGGAAACTTAAACTACACCTTCATATTGCGCCGCGATTCGGCGGGGATTTCCTCGCCGGCATCCGCGATTCCGTATTTCATCCGAATTGTCGTTCGCGCACTTTCATATCTCGACGTCGAAGCGGAGCATCGCGGCGTAAGCGACATTTTCGCGAAAGGCCGCAAAATCAGCGGCAATGCGGAGCGGATAAGAAGCCGGGCGATTCTGCATCACGGCACGATTTTAATGCGCAGCGAGCTGGAGCGGATGGAGAGATACTTGAAAATTCCGCCGAATCGCCCCGGCGTCCCGCATGAAGGTTTCGTCGCCGGACTTTGGGAACTCGGTTTTCCCGTAAGTTTCGGCCGAATGTCCGGCGCGCTCGCACGCTCGTTCTCGGAAACGGCCGGCATTACGCTTAAACCCGCTGCACTCCCGCCGCACGCACTTGCCGGAATAAGCGACAATTTGACTACTGCCGCTGTATAATATAACTGCCGCCTGAATGCCTGTTTGACAAATGCCGATAATCTATATGGCGTTTGCCGGGTGATGAGCATGGAAGGAATCGATCGCATCGAAAATCCGCATCGCGTCGAGCGCACGGGCAGCCAGCAACAGCGCCGCAGGCGGATGACGGACGAGGAATTCAAGGAATATCTCGAACGAGAAAAGGACAATCCCGAAGGCGGGCCGCATCGGGAATCCGAAACTCCCGGCGCGCAAACGCCCGTTCCCGCTCATGATTCGCTTTCGCTCGGCCTCGATATTCTGGACATCAGGCTTCGCAGCGTCCACGACATTACCAAAATCGAGCCCGCGGATAGCGCGTCAACGCCGGTCAGCCTCGAAGCCGAAGAAATCGAAGACACCGAGCGCCCGCCGGAGAGACCCGAAGAAAAACCCGAAAAGCGTATTGATACGATCATCTGATGGCCTTTTAATACGAAACTTTAAAAGAATGCCAAAGAATCGAAAGCAATATTACGTTTAACTGGATTAACAAGCAGTAGGGAAGTAAATAATATCATACCGATAGAATATTCTACATTTTTTTGCTGATAACTCTAAATCTCTTGACATTGGGTAATTTCAGGATATACTTACTTTGTTTTTGGGGGTGAGTAATGATTAAGAAATTCTTTTTTTCGTTGTTTTTTGTAGTTGCGCTGAGCATTCCTTGGTCAGCCTACGCGGCTTCTTACATTTCGTTAACAGCATCTGATGCGGGCCAGGATCATGCTATCAGGAAAGTTTGGCCGCTTGGAGGTACTTTGCATTTCGGAGTAGTTGGCGATACGGAGTTTACGATTTCGATAAATGAATCCAGCCCATGGGAAATTGATACGTGTTGGATATACTTTGATGCCAGCTATTCAGTGGGAACAAGCATAAATGTTATTGTATCCAATTACAGGGAAATATATGGAATTGTTGTTGTTAAGTACAATAACCTGACTTACGAGGCAAAAGAATTCCATATTCTACCAGCATGGTATGATTCGGAAAGCGTAACAACTGGATCAAGCGCGCCCATTCCTTCATCGGGAAGTTTTCCCAGCGATCAGACTGCTAGGGGTTTTATGGAGGCGATCGCTTCTACTGCGCCTGACGGCCCAGCCGACATTGAGGAGTACTGCTGCTGTGACGAAGGTGGATGTTTTTCTATGATAGCCACTTGTGGCGAATGTAGCGGAAGCGCGCCAAATTGCACAGGTGATACTGATTGCTGATATGGTGGAGTGTTTCGGGATTATCGAGGAGCAGAAAGTGTTTATTAAGTACACCTTAAGCGCATTGCTATTCTGTTATTTGTTTTTTAGTTCGAATACTGCAAGTTATGCAGCTAAAGAACTGCCGCTACTTCTTGACCCATGCAATCTCAGCAACAATATGGATGAACCAGAGCGTATTACTCGCGAAATAATTGCGGATGCAATTATGAGCGCGCAATGGGCTGAAATGAATTCGCTGATAGATGGGGATGGTCATTGGTATTGTCGTTTTATGCTTGGAATATCATTGGCTCTTGAGGAGTACTACGTACGAGAATTGACATACCCTAGCAGCATAGATAAGCTCTACGAATCCGGTTACTTGATGCAGGGCTGGCGCGATATGGGATACGAAATATGCGACTTTGACGCAATTGACTACTCTCGGGCAAAGTGTGTAGTATATATTCCGCAGCCCTTAGGCGACGCGGAGATAATTGGAGTCCCTGGCATGACTGCCTGCCATACAATGTTTTCCATTCAAGCGTATTCAATTATGATTCCAGAACAGCATCGCTATCTATGGATGGCGGTATTGGAGCGTCCAATTCCTGACGGGGTAAAGTCTTTTGCTGAAATCGGCAGTCTCGTCGAAATGTTTCATGTAAACAAAAAAGAACCTAGGAGGACAGCATGTTCATGCGCATGACCATTGCGATATTATTGATTATGATTTCCAATCACGGCATTTTTGGATATTGTTCTGAATCTCTGATTGTTTCATCAAACAACGACTTTAGTATATCTGCATTCTCCTTGCCAGATACTAAATCTATTAGAGTCGCTAAAATACTCGATGGTAAGCCATTTCTTGGAGTATATGGAGGATTTCCATTTAAGTTGGAATGGCAAGCCTTGAGCGATGCTTCGCCCCAAAGAGTCATTTTGGCAACCTCGGTTGGTGTCAAATACGAAATGACTAATGCAAAAACAATACAATTAGTCTGCGACTTTCCTGTTCGTTATGACGTCATTGTAATAGCCAAATATGCAGATGGGCGCACATCAGCATGCTCATTCTGGATTGGGCCGGCTTGGCGAGTTAGCGATAAGGGGCAAATTCCAAGCGAAGTTCCAGAGGCAATCTGCCCAAAGGATCAAGACGAGGGTATCCAGGAATGTTTGGATTATTGGTGGGCGAATTTACCATTAAAATCACCAAAGTAGCGTTTTAAGGCATATTGGCATTTAAGGTTGTATCGGCGGTATAATAGCCATGAGCGCGTGTTTTTACGCGCGCCGGGGATTAAGTTGAAACTGCTCGTAATCGCCGATCAGCACAACAGCGAGGAAGGGCTGGCTTGGGCGCTCGAACTCGTATCCAAACACAAGCCCGATGCGGTCGTCCATCTCGGCGACATCATAAGCTCTCGTCCCGCAAGTTTCACGCGCGAAACCTTGCGCGCGCTGGTCGCGACCGCCAGACCCGTTATCGTGATTCCCGGCAACAACGACCCGCGTGAATCGCTGATTGATTTCAAAGATTCCGGCGCGATAAGCCTGCACGAAAACGTGTGGGAATCCGGCGGCTATCGCTTCGTCGGGCGAGGCGGCTCGAACCCGACGCCGTTCGACACGCCGTTCGAAGAAGACGACGAAATTATGGCGGCGTCGATAGCGGGCCTAACGAAGCCCGGCGACGTCTGGTGTCTTCACGCTCCCGTCCACGGCTTTCGCGACCGGCTGCCGGACGGCACACATTCCGGCGTCCGAAGCCTGCGCGACCTCGTTACGCAAACACGGCCTTGGGTGGTTTTTTCCGGCCATATCCACGACGATTGGGGAATGGACGTATATAAAGGTACGCACTTCATCAATCCCGGCAGTCTGCAAAACTTGCGCGCGGCAATCGTCGAACTCGACCGCCCCAAAGTGTCGGTGTGTTTTTTGTGCAAGTGACAAGCGCTTAGGTTATCCGCCGTTCATTTGAAGAATCTCCGCCGCTGCCGCTTCAATCGAGGCATCAGCCGATTCCAATTCGCCCTCGCCGTGATACGCGGCGACAAGAAAGTACCTTCCGTTTTTCTTGACTGCCGCAGCGCGCATGCTTTCAAGTTTTTCGCCTTCTCGATTCGCGGCGAAAATCATTTTTCCTTCAGTTTCGCCATGCGCTTTGATTCCGGTAGCGCCGATTAAAGTTAGTATTCGAAATGAATATTCCTCAATCGATTCTCCCTCGGTTTCGCCCGTTGTAAATAGAATAACGCCTTTTCCCGCCGCCGGACTGCCGTAAATCACTCCCTTCAGTGTTCCTTTCTCCGGCGGAGACGCGGCAAGTTTGCGGTGCGCGTCGTGCCGCCTGTCGCTTCCAAATTCCAGCGGATATCCCGCAAGCGACGCCGGAATCGTTACGCCGTTTACCGCGACCGGGCTTTCCGCCTTTTCGGTCAGCATATTCGTAATAAACCCGTAATAAACTGCCGAGCCGATAATTACCGCCGCCGCAAGCGAAATCCACGTGGCCGGTTTGAGATCGGGATGAGGATTTTTAATTTCGGGAATCCTGAATTCCGGTATCACCGAAACGCTTTCGGAAAATACCGGTTCGATTTCTTCTGCGGCGCCGCTTTTTTCTAGTTCGTCCGTCACGGTTCGATTGTATCAGCCGGCTTGCCGCTTGCGCTTTCACGCCGGTTTTTTGCATTCGTTTTACGAATTTTGAACCACCAATAAACAATAAGCGCCATAATTCCGATAACGACCGCATAGTCGAAAATGTGCCAGTATTTCTTGAACTCCTCCATGTTTTCGCCGAACTTCAGTCCCGCCCACGTGAGGAAATAGCACCATGGAATCGCGCCGAGAAACGTCAAGATGCAAAACCACAGAAAATTCATCCGGCTGATGCCCGCTGGAAGCGATATAAACGTTCGAATGATTGGCAGGTTGCGAGTGAAAAAAACCGTCGCCTGCCCGTATTTTTCGAAAAACCTGTCGGCAACGTCCAGCTCGTGTTTTTTGATGAAAAAATACTTGCCGTATTTTTCAAGGAACGGCCGCCCGCCGTAATATCCGAGCGCGTAGTTCGCGATGCTGCCGATTAAGTTCCCGAGCGAGCCCGCAAGCGTCGCCCCCCACATCGTAAAGCGCCCTTCGTAAACCAGGTAGCCCGCCGCCGGCATGATTATCTCGGACGGGAGCGGCACGTTCGCGCTTTCGATTGCCATCGTCACTACGACGGCGATATAGCCCGCTTCGCCGATGTAGTTTTTAATCCACTCGGCAACGGGTTCGAGAATATTTTCGATTAGACCCATAATAAACAAAACCGGTGGGCATTGCGCCTCGCCGGGACGTTCATATTAGCACGCCGGGGGCATGAAATAGCCGAATTTCGCCGGCGCAAGGGTATAGTATTTCCGCCCCCGAAGGACGTGAGAGGTTATGAGCGTGCTTGAAATCAGAGAATATCCCGACCCGGTGCTTAAAAAACCCGCAAGGAAACTTAAGCCCGGCGACGTGGAAAATCTGCCGGAGCTAATCGGCGACATGATAGAGACGATGGACGACGCGCCCGGCGTCGGGCTTGCCGCGCCGCAAATCGGCAAGTCCATCCGGCTCTTCGTCGCGAAAATCGAAAACGAAGACGGCGAATTCGGCGACCGCGTTTTCATAAACCCGGTTATTTTGGAAACCGAAGGTTTCGACCTCGGCGAGGAAGGCTGCCTCTCGTTTCCGGGGCTTTGGGGGATGGTCGAGCGCCCGCTTCGGGTGAAGCTTAGGTTTCAAAACGAAAACTTCGAGCAGCTCGAAGAAGAATTCGAGGGCTTTTCGGCGCGCGTCGTGCTGCACGAAAACGACCACCTGGACGGCATCTTAATCAACGACCGCGCATCCGAGCTTTACGAAAAGGTGGAAGAGGATGAGGAGGAGGGGGACGGCGGAGAGGACTGGGAAGCGGACATCGAATCGGAATAATTTTTGTCAAACGAAAACGAATAAGATTTAGCCGGTCTTTTCGGCATCGGCTATCTCTGCTTCGGCGGAAGGTCTCTTCTCGAATTGTTATCTAGAAATCTGTCGTAATAATCGTGCTTCGAAAAAATTCTAAGTACGAATTGCTCGCTCTCGTGTTCATTCCAAACAAACACGACTCTTTCGGGTTTTCCCTTGCCCAGCGGGCAAAACGTCCAAAGGCGCTCATGCCTGAATTCCGGAATCGTACAAAATCCTTTTGCCTCAAACTCGGGCGACGTTGTTACCGGTGCGGCCCCCTTAAAACGCTCAAGACTATCAGCGAGCTTTTCTCTTAATTTCTTATTCTTGGATTGGCCTTTGCAGTCCTTTTGCGCACGCTTAGTCACGATTACCGGCATCGCTTCGCTGCTTCCTCCATTCCCGAACTTCCAAGAGAGCTTCCTTCGTTTCCTCCTGTTCCATTACGAAAAGAAACGCCACGTCGTCGCGCGTCGCCTTTGGTAGTACGAATAGCGGCTCTTCGCCATCCATGCAAACGACGTTTTGACCCAAAACTGCGAAAGAATATCTTGCGATTGCCTTCTCCAGCTTTTCGATTCTCGTTTCGAGTTCGAGGAGTTTTGCGTCCAGATCCCGTCCCGGACTGCGCTTCTTTTCGGATGCGATTTTTTTCGAGATTGCGCCTTGCACCTTTTTGCTCCCGCCGGATTTCGCCGGCGGCCTTTTTTTCGCAGATTCCGTTTTTACAACCGATGCCATTTCAATCACCGCCTACATTATACCTTGCGGCTTTTCATTCCTTCGATAACCTATCCCTAATCCACTCCGCCAGCCGGTCCACGTGCACCCGCACTTGCGCAAGCGTGTCGCGCTCGCGCACCGTCACCGTGTCTTTGATGTCCGCAAGTCCGCCTTCGACGGGCACCGCCGCGCCCGCGCTCTCGCCGACTTCCCGCGCGCCTTCGAGCGTCTCGAAATCCACCGTCACGCAAAACGGCGTGCCGATTTCGTCCTGCCGGCGATACCTTTTCCCGATGCTTCCGGTCACGTCGAACTCTGTCGCGAAATGTCCCGACAAATCGCGCTCAAGCTTGTCGGCATAATCGTTCAGTTTTTTCGACAGCGGCAAAACCGCCACCTGCACCGGCGCGATAAAATGCGGCAACCTTAAAACCACGCGCACGTCCTCGTCCGCGCCTTCCTTCTTCGTGGCCTGCAAGTCCTCGCCGTACGCCGCGCAAAGAAGCGCCAGCACCGTGCGGTCGAGCCCAACCGACGTTTCGATGCAAGCCGGCAGATATTTCGCGCCGCCCCTGTCCGGGTCGTGATATTCGAGGCTTTTTTTGCTGTGCGCCTGATGCTGGCGCAGGTCGAAGTCGCCGCGATGATGCACGCCCTCCAATTCCGCCCACCCGAACGGAAACTCGAACTCGAAGTCGCACGCCGCCTTTGCGTAATGCGCAAGCTCGCCCGCCGCATGGTCGCGCAGCCGCATCCGCACGCCGTCCCAAAGCCCCAGCGCCTCGTAATATTTGCGCCGCTCTTCCTTCCAATACTCGAACCATTCCATTTCGGTCCGGTCGCCTTCGATGCGCGCCTTTTCGACCACTTCGTCCGGCGGCACGAAAAACTCCATTTCCATCTGGCTGAACTCGCGGCTTCTGAAAGTGAAGTTGCGCGGATTTATTTCGTTTCTGAACGCTTTGCCCACTTGCGCCACGCCGAACGGCGGCTTCTGGCGCGAGCTTATGCGAATTTGCTCGAAGTCCACGAAAATCGGCTGGCAAGTTTCGGCGCGCAGGTACGCGACGCTCGACTTGTCGGATTTCGCGCCGATGTTCGTCTGCAGCATCAAGTTGAACTGCGACGGCTCGGTGAACCTCGACTCCTTTCCGGTATTGGGATTAAGCGGAAAATACCCGATAACTTCTTTCAAAGCGTCCCAATACGAAATTCCTTTTTCACCATCGAATTCCTTCGCCAGCTCTTCCGCTTTCTTCGCGTCTTCGTCGTTCTTATACTTGAGCTGGTCGATTCGAAACCGTTCTTTCGTATTCTTGTCGTCCACGAGAATGTCGTTGAAATGGCCCACGTGGCCGCTCGCGACCCACACTTCGGGGTTGCTGATTATGCTCGAATCGAGGCCGGCGACGTCCCGGCGCTCGCGCACCATCCGCCGCCACCAAAATGCGCGCACGTTCGCCATCAGCTCGCAGCCGAGCGGGCCGTAGTTCCAGAACCCGCCGAACCCGCCGTAAATCTCGCTCGATTGAAAGATGAACCCGCGCCGCTTGCACAGGCTCGCAAGCTTGTCCATCACGCCGTCAACGTACGCCATACTCTCACCGCAAAAATAAAACCGCCCGATTAAGAGCGAAGGGGATTATAGCCGAAATCGTAGCGCAGCCTTCCAGGCTGCATAATGCTAAGCACGTAATAGCGCGCCGCCGAATTCGGTAGGCAATTTACACATGCAGGCAGGATGCCTGCGCTGCGTGCGAATTGAAGCTATAATCGTAGCGCAGCCTTCCAGGCTGCATCAAGCGCAAAATGGCAATCATTAAAAAACGAAGTAGAGGTTATCTGCCGCATTGGGAATTGGACGGCGCCACTTACTTTGTCACATTCCGGCTGGCGGGTTCGCTGCCCAAAGAAGCCTTGGAGCAGCTTCGGACTGAAATGAAAAACGTCCGGGGTTGTGAATCGGAAATTGAATTTGAAGAAATTATGAAAATAGACCGGCTTTTGGATTCCGGCTTCGGAACCCCTCATTTGTCCAATCCTGAAATCGCAAAAATCGTAAAAACAGCCCTGCTGTATTTTAAAGATGAAAGATACGATCTTTATGCTTATTGCATAATGCCAAACCACGTTCATACAGTTTTTAGACCGCTTCCACCACACACGCTGGCCAAGATACTTCATTCGTGGAAGTCATATTCCGCGAATCAGGCCAATGCGGAACTTGGATTAGCCGGAGCATTTTGGCAGAAGGAAACCTTTGACCGGATTATCCGCGACGAAGACGAGTTTTACAAAACAATTGCTTACGTCATGGACAACCCTGCTAAAGCTGGCTTGACTAAATGGCCTTGGGTGTGGAAACGAGAGTAACGCTATTCCTTGCGCGGACTTCTAGGCCGCATTATGTCAAATATGCAAAAATGCGCCGTCGAATTCGGTCGGCAATTTGCACATGCAGGCAGGATGCCTGCGCTGCGCGCGAATTGAAGCTATAATCGTAGCGCAGCCTTCCAGGCTGCATTATGCTAAGCACGTAATAGCGCGCCGTCGAATTCGGTCGGCAATTTGCACATGCAGGCAGGATGCCTGCGCTACGTGCGGAAAGCGGTTATAATTCATTGTCCGGGTTTGGGTTTTATCAATCCCCGCCCTCCGTCTTAACCCTATCTTAATCCCATAGCGGCTATAATTATGCCGGTATGAAACCTTCATTTTCGCTTTCGATTTCCGCCGCGATTTCGCTGCCGGCCGGCGCCCTGATTTCCGCCGCGATTTTCGCGCTTGCGCTCGTTGCGGCGATTCCCGCGCCCGCGTTCGCGCAAGGCCCCGCGCCCGCCGCGTCCGCGCTGAGCGACCCGGAGAGCGTGGACTGGGACGCCCGGTTCGAGGGCGCACGCGCCGCGAAGGACGTGAACGCCTTCATTCAAATTCTCGAGCTCGCGCCGCTCCCCCGCTGGACTCGCGTTCTCGACAAATCCGTCGAGGAACTCGTCAAGCTCTCTGACACGCCGAACATCGAAACCCCCGGCGAAAAGCCCGGCGCCACTCGCTCGTTTTTGTCGATCGCCGTGCGCGAAACCGATTCCGAAACCGGCGCGCTTCTCGTGCGCACGGAAACCCCCGTCCCGCAAGGCAGGTTGATATACGCGCACTTCGCCAAGGAATTCCCCGCCGAAACCGCGTCGATGTCTCTCGTCCTTCGCCCGCCCGTCCCCGGCGTCTCCGCCGAGCTTGCCGATATGACGCTCGTGAAATCCGGCGGCAAGGAATTCGTCACGGCGTCCGCGCTGTTCCTCATCGGCCCGTCCGCCGCGCCCGGCGAAGTTTCGATGACCGGCTCGCTGGTCGCGAAAACCCGCTCCGGCGGAATCGCGATGGATATCCCGCTCGAAGTCGAAATTATTGTATCCGCCGAAAAGCATACGCCCGAAAGCGCGGCGTCGTGGTTCAAAAGCGCTCTTGCGCACCGGTGGGCGTCCGCGCTCACGCGTACGGGCGAAGTCAAGACCGATTGGATAAATTTGATTTTCAGCGGCAGCGACCCGGAAACCGACCGTAAAAACCGCTTGCCGAACGCCCGCCGCCACGAACTCGTCGCGTTTATGTACGGCGAAATGCTGCGCCAGATGGCGGATTATCTCTATGCCCAAGACGGCGGGCTTGCCGAAGCCGCCACGCCCTCGTCGCTCGCAGCGGAGGAATATTTGATTAAGCTCGAATCGCTCGAGCTTCGCCGTGCGCAATACATCGCGGCTCGCGCCGGCGACGCGCTGCCGGCCGCGATCGAAGGCGGCTACTGGTGGACGGCTAGGCGCACCGGCCGCAAATTCGGCGACGAAACCAAAATAGATCCCAAAACCGTGCCGCCGAGATACAGGGACTAGCCGTGTTCACCGCAACCGAATCCGCCGAATTTTTCGTAACCGACCTTTCGCCCGGCCGCGAGTTTTATGGCGGCGCGCTGCAACTGCCGGTGATTTCCGAATCCGCCGGGCGCATCGTGTTTTACATTCCCGACTCGCGCCTCGCGCTTACGCTTGACGAAAAAGGCGCGCCCCCGTTGTTAAAAACCGAAATCGCGCCGGCAAACTCATTCAGGTTGACGCTGCTCGTCGAAGACGTGGACTCGGCGGTTTTCCACCTCCACCGCCACGGCGCGCGCTTCGTTTCGCAGGTAATCGAATCCGGCGGGCTTTGGCTGTGCGAAGTCCTCGACCCGTACGGAAACAGAATCGCCATCGCGCAGCTAAACGAAATCCGTTCATAACAGAGTTCGGACTGGATTGGCATCCGCTATTGGTTTAAAAAAAGAAAAGCCCTTTCTTTGCGGCGCGATTTTAATGCGTTTTCCAAACTGCTATTATTACGCCGATGAATCCCGATTCCGAATATGCCGTTCTTGTCCTCGACGGCGCGTCCGGAATGACGCCCGGCGATTTTCGCCGCGTCGTCTATGAAGGCATGCGCGTCGAGCTATCCGCCTCGCTACTCGCGTCGCTCGCCGCCGTCCGCGAAAAACTGGACGCGCTCATCGCCGTCGGCGAGCCGATATACGGCGTGAACACCGGCGTCGGCAGCAAGAAGGGCGAAACCGTCGAGAACATGGCGGACATTCTGGAATTCCAGCGCATTTTCATCGCCGCGCACTGCACCGGCGTCGGCGAGCCGTTGCCCATGGACGTCGCACGCGGAATGGTCTATCTGCGGCTTTTGTCGTTCACCAAAAACCACTCCGGCGTCCGCCCGGAGCTTGCGATGCGGCTTGCGGCGATGCTGAACGCCGGCATCACTCCCGTCATTCCCGCGCAAGGCAGCGTCGGCGCGTCCGGCGATCTCGCTCCGCTTTCCCATCTCGCGGCTTGCGCGATGGGCGTGCTTTTCCACCGTGATTCGGGCGGCTCGCTGATGCCGCTCGAAAAGCAGCCGCAAGTAATTTTCGGCGGCGAAATTATGGATGCGGGCAAGGCGTGGAATCTCGCGGGCGAGCGCGAATCGTTCGAGCTTGCGGCAAAAGAAGCATTGGCGCTCTCGAACGGCGCGACGCTTATTCTCGCCGAAGGGCTCGTTTCGCTATTGAAAATGGAAGCGCTTTTCGAGCGCGCAATCGAGGCCGCGGCGATGTCGTGCGAGGGGCTGCGCGCCGAGGCTCGCGCTTTCGACGAGCGAATTGCCGCCGCGCGCGCGCATCCGGGCGCGCTAAAGACCGCGCGCTTGATGCGCGAAATGCTTGCGGGCTCCGGCTTTTGCACGCCGAAGTTTCGCAAGGAATTCGCTTCAGCCGCGATGCGCCTATACCCCGACCGCCCGGCACGCAAGCTCGACCCGAAAATCCCCCGGCTTCAGGACGCATACAGCTTCCGCGCAATTCCGCAGGTTCTCGGCGCATGCCACGACGCGATGGAGCACGCCCGCGCCGTCTTCACCCGCGAAATGGAAAGCGCCACGGACAATCCGCTATTTTTCGAAAGCGAGGACGAGGGCGGACGCATCGAAGTTTTGTCCGGCGCTAACTTCCACGGCCAGCCGCTTGCGGTCGTGGCGGACTATCTTAAAATCGCCGCCGCCGAAATCGCCTCGCTCGCCGAGCGCCGCATCGCCGCGCTTCTCGACCCGGCTCACAACTACGGGCTTCCCGCCGACCTCGCGCAAACGCCGGCGGACACCGGGCTGATGATTCTGCAATACACCGCCGCCGCGCTCGTCAGCGAAAACAAAACGCTGGCGCACCCCGGCAGCGTGGACAGCATCCCGACGAGCGCGGGACAGGAAGACCACGTGAGCATGGGCTCGATTTCTACGCGCCAGCTTCGGCGAATAACCGCTAATCTGAAAAACGTAATCGCCATCGAAGTTATCTGCGCGGTGCAGGGCATACGAGCGGTCTTTGGAATTTGCGAAAACGGAAACGTTTCGCCCCCGCGGTTCGGCGCCGGCACGGGCGCGGCATTCGCCGATTGGAGCGATAAAATCGGCAATATTTATTCGGATACCTATCTCGCAACGGTTATCGAGCGAGTCGCGGACCACCTGTAATTACCATCGCGATGTATTGATGGGATAAGCCCCCATTCCTAATTCGATAACGGAACGGGATAAACCCGCTGCCTACTTCAATTGCAAAAAAAATGCCCCGCCGGAGCGGGGCAAATTTTTCACATTTCATCGGTTATATCGAAAAATCGATTTCGCCGGTTTACTCGAAGTCGTCTCCCAGAAGTTCGCGAACCTTGTTTTCCCAACCTGTAATCGGGTCGGGAACTGCGTTCTGACCGGCCCTTACGTAACCGTCGCGGTCCATAAGGAAGTTGGTCGGAATGTAGCCAGGCGAGAAGCCGTAGCTGCTGCACATTCCCATATACGCGTTCGCCGCCGCACTGTTGTTCTCGAAGAACGCCGCCGCATACTGATAACCGCTGTTCGTCAGCCAGTTGTCATGCGCCACCTTAGTGTCCGAGCCGAACTGGAAGTCGAGCGTCACGAGGAAGAAGTCTTCGCCTTCCGCCGTCAGCCTTTGGTTCATATCGTAAATACGCGGGAACTCGGCAAGGCACGGGCCGCACCAAGTCGCCCACATATTGAGCATTACGACATGCTGCTGATTGTAGTAGTCGTTGACGTCTTCGTTCGCCTGCGCGAAGAAGTTCCAGCCGTTAAAAAGAAACGCCGGGCTTGTCGTGTCGATGACTTTAATCGCCGGGCCGAGCGTCGTGCCGATGACTTTCACTGTCGCGGTCTTGTCATATTCCGCGCCCGGCGCGCCGTTCACGGTCACGCGAACTTGGAACGTCACGGTGCCTTTCGCGGTCACGCCCGCGGTCGCGTTTTTGCTGGACGCGCCGCCCGTGATGTTTCCGGGTCCGCTCGCCACGGTCCATTCGTACACGAGGTCGCTTGCGAACTCCGCATCGAGATTGGTAGCCACTCCAAGGTTAATCGCGTCGCCGGGCGAAAACGTCGTGCGGTTGCGCGTCACCGAAGTAATCGAAAGCGGCGGAATGTTCGGTGTCGGGAACGCCGTGCTCGAAACCATGTTCGAGGGCTGTCCCACGAATCCGTCGTAAGCCGCCTTAATCTTGAAGAAATACCTCGGTCCTTCCGAGCATCCGGTCACCATGAATTCGCTAGCGGTCGGCGAAACGTTTCCGTCGAGCACCGTCATATTGCTGCCGTCGCCGCCTTCCTGCCAGAGGATTTCGAAGTGGTGCAGATACGGGTCGCTAGGAACCGTCCACATAAGCTTGATGTTTCCGTTGCCGGTCGTGACGTCGCTAAGTACGGACAGGTCGTTAATTACGGGAATGCCCGCCGGCGAGAACGCCAAAGCCGATGCAAGGTTGCTTGCCGGCGCGTCCTGACGCTGGCCGTATTCGTTGAAGTTCGTGCCCCACACCCGGAAGTGATAGGTCTCGCCCGGCTCGCAGCCCGAAATGAGCAGGCTGTTCGCGGTAGGCGGTACGTTCTGATTGTAAGGAATGAGGTTCGAGCCGTCGCCGCCCTTCTCCCACCATACGTTCTGGCGGTCTAGGTGCGGGTCGTCCGGCGTCGTCCAAGAAAGCTCGATTACGCCGTCGCCCAAATCGGGGCCGCCGCGAGCCGTAAGGTCTTCAATCCTCGGAGGCGCGGGAATCGAAATTCCGCCGCCCGCCGTCGCGTTCGATACGATGCCCGTGCTGTTGTCCGGGCCGACCGGCTGCGTCTGGAAGTTCTCCTCGTCGCCCGCTTCGAGCGTGTAAACGAACTCGTAGCGAACAAGGCTGTCCTGCGGAGGCGCGGACGGACGGCTTACGGTGTACGCCGAGCCGGGGTTCGACGGACTGTCGATTTTGACCCAGCTTCCGTCGCGCCGGCTGTTGATGCGGTAGCCCGCAATCGCGTTTCCGTAATTCAGAGCGATGGGCGTTATATCGGATATGCCGATTTCGCCGCTCTTGTCGCCGTCCACGAGTTCGAGAACCGTGCCGGTAGTCTTGAGATAGTTAAGCGCGATAGGCGTGATGTCCGGAATGCCGACCTCGCCGCTGTTGTCGTAATCGCCGAGGTTTTTCTCCGTCCAATTAAGCGTAACCTGATCGCCAACCGTGGTCGCGATAAGGTCGGTCACTTTGTTGTCGGAGTTCACCGGCGCAAGCCCGCTGACCCGGCGCTCCACGCCGAACGCGCCGTTTTCGAACCTCAAGGTCGCGATGACGCCCGAAATCCTTACCGGCCCGTCGCCCGCTTCGCGAATGCGGCTTGTGCCTACCGCCACTTCGCCGGGCACCGAGGTAATCGCAAGGTCAATGCTTTCGCCCAGCGCGCCGTGGAAATCCACGCCCGCGGGGCTGACCGCCGCCGGGTCGTACTTGACCTTGAAGAAAACGTCGTTCGCCTCGGTTTCAGCCGCAAGCTCGACGCTTATTTCATATCCCGGCGCGGTGTCGCCGACCGCAAGGCTTAGCGGAAGCGAGGCCGTTCCGCGCACGCCGTCCAGCTCGAAACCGGACGATTTTTCAGCCTGCGGAGCGTGCGTGGGCGCCGAGTTCTTGCCGCAAGCGATTGCGGCGAAGATTAGTAGAAGCAGAATAAATCCGAATAATCCTCTCTTCACGTTCATCAACTCCCCAATGCCGGGATGAATTGGGATTGACTGCGCAACGGCGCGGCCTGCCCGGCGCCGATATTATATCACATCGATAGGATATTATGTGAATAGTTACGCAAGCAAAAAGAGGCTTTTCGGGCGGATTTTACAATATTTAACAAATGTTACGGCGACTTGTAAAGCGCAAGGTGCCAGGATGGCTGTTTCAAAGTGTTTTGTTGTTTGGAATTCATAGCACGGAAAGCTTGTTATTTCTATAACAAGGTGTGGAAGCTTGAATTTTCCTTTTTTTTTTTTTTTGTAAAATCGCTGTGTGCCATTGAAAATCCTTGGCGCATTTTACTAAAAGTTCGGAGGGTTGTTATGGGTAGAATTTTGTTGTTCTTCGTTTGCGCACTTGCGCTTTTTGTAGTTGTCGTTTCTTGCTCCGGCAAGAAAAAGGGTTCCGTTGATGTGGGGAAAGTGCCAGTTGTGGGAGCGTCTGAGGATTCGGAGTCTCAGCACATCATTCCTAACAACACTTGGCCGGGCCAGGTTTGGCCAGAGCCGGGTTACGTAAGTGAGTATTTGAGCGAGCACGAAATTGATGATATTGACAACGCTCAAATCGTAATGTCAGTCGCAGACCACTATTATGATGAGGAAATAGGCGATAATAGGGTCGGAAGTGCGGTTCTCTGGGAAGATGGACCGTTTGATGTTGATGAACAAGGTGCTGACTACAGGGAGTATCCTGAAACGCCAAAAATTCTCTTTCAAGAATGGCTTCCTGATGAAATGACTTGGTCTAAATCGACTGCGGTGGTTGAAGGCAACTTTGTACCATTGAGCTACAAAAGCTCTGCAGGGGGTTGGCATTACCCCGAAACCGCTCACGAATACCGTGCGCATGGCCCAATCGCAATTACCTATGTTGCACCCACTTATGATGAGTATGAAATTAATGAGGAGCCATTCGTAAACACGCGGCCGATAGTTGTCATTTCATTTTACGGCGCACAGGCCTTTAATCAGGTGGTTCCTCAATATGGACCCGTTAATCCAGTGTTGTGTGTTGCTATTGGGCATTTCAATCCAGACCCTGAGGTTGAAAACTATGAGTTTAAGGTTTTTGGCGTATTGGCCGCAAGCGCAGCTGATTGGCCGTCCGAGCAAACATATCTTTTAAACATTTCTCCTGAAATTGGACTGACACCTGATTATGATGGAGAAACCACAAGATTCAGTCTTGCGACTTCGGTAAACAATTACCAAATGGCAAGCGGTCCAAGGATTTTTTGTGGGCAATATGAAGTTGCTTGGGACGACCAAACAGGCGAAGTGTATTTGGAGACGTGGGGAGATTCAGCATACAGCCCCACAAATTCTAGATTTTGGCCCGTGACAAGCAATACATTTTACTTGCCCGCTATCATAGGGGATGGTATAGACGTAGAGCACTTTTCGGATGAGGGTGATTATATGCGAGGGGTTGCATTCCACTGGATTGAACGAGACGCGATAAATCAAGATGATAGGCTTGATTCACTGCGCGTTGTGTTACAGCAATCCAACGGAAGCTGGGACAGTCCAGAAATTGTCGCCGTCAACAACGAACACGAACAATGGACAGGCCTGTACTGCGAATTTGAGCGCACAGCAGATTTGCTCATTGAGCGAGATGACAATGTCTGGGAAACCAACCTAGGAATCACTTGGATTGAAAACACTTATTTTGTTGGAGAAGGCCCATATTACCCGGGATACAACATTAAGCCTACGGACAGGAAGGTAAGTCGAGTTTTCTTTGCTTTTAGATGGAAACAATTAGATGGAGATGATCCCGGGGCGGTAGTGTGGGCTTGGAATCCGGAAATAGGGGAACCGCTTGAACTAGATGTCGTCGAAAACTCGCCCGTTTTCTATCCCCCGTTGCCGCCTGTCTTGGAATATGAGGTGCAGTTTCTTCATCCAACATTATCTTCTCGAAACAAGTACGTTAGCACAATGGAGACAGCAGATTTTGCATTGTTCGACATAAATTACTGGATTTTGAACACGCGCACGAATTTGATGGAAATGCGCTCGAAGGTTGTAAACCACCGGCATGATTGGCAAGCACCGGTTGGGATGGGCTACGAGCGTTGGTATGTCGAATGTGAGGACTCTGGGGTAGTGCTTTATCTGACGGAAAACAGGGAAACTGCTCGCATAGCTTCTGCTTTAAGCCAAATCAAATTGCTGGATATATCTTCTTTTGACGGTACAGGTCGTGGTGCGGGACGACTTCATTGGGAGTCTTATTGGGCGATTCCCGCAAAGGACCCCGAAGATTTGCCAATGGCATTTCTGTATTATCGTTCAAACTTCAGTGTTTCCCCATATTCTAAATACGGCTCCCATTACCTCTTTGAGTCATTCGGCCTCAATTACCTAGTTAGAGCAAATAAGTACGGAATTGTTCCACGCCAAAAAGGAAGCTGGTATTCATGGATTGTGGATTCACACAATAGCCAGTTTTAGAATTTAAGAAAGGCCGCGCCGAAAGGCGCGGCCTCTTGTTTTCAAATTGCTGTTTATTCGAAATTAACACCCAAAAGCTCTCGAATCTTATTTTCCCAAGCGGTAATCGGATCCGGAACCGTATTTTGCCCTGCGCGAATGCATCCGTCGCGATCCATTATGAAATTTGTTGGAAGGTAGTTCGGTGAAAAACCAAAATCGCCGCAGATTCCCATGTAAGCCGCGGAAACTCCGCTTTCATTGGTAAAGAAGGCTGCAGTGTAGTCATAACCGTTTACATTGAGGAAAGCATCGTGAACCGCTTGCGTGTCAGAACCGTATTGGCAATCTAAAGTTATGTAGTAGTAATCTTCGCCTTCGGCAGTCAATCTGTCATAAAGGTTTTGCAATCTCGGAAACTCCGAGACGCACGCGCCTCACCAAGTAGCCCATAGCGAAATTCCTACAACATGTTCTCGCGTGTAGTAATCATCTATGTTTTCGTTTCTTCCGGCGAAGTAATTCCACCCGGTAAAAACGAATTTTGGATTCGTTACGCCGGCAACCTGAATTGCAGGAGCTAAGGTTGTTCCAATCGCCATTACTGTCGCGGTCTTGTCGTAGTCCGCTCCCGGTGTTCCGTTCACGGTCACGCGAACTTGGAACGTTACCGTGCCTTTCGCGGTCACCGCGCCGGTGGCGTTCTTCGCGGAGGCGCCGCCAGTGATGTTGCCCGGGCCGCTCGCGACCGTCCATTCATAGCGAAGGTCGCTTGCGTATTCCGCGTCGAGGTTCGTGTTAACGCTGAGGTTAATCGCGTCGCCCGGCATAAACGTCGTGCGGTTGCGCGTGACGGACGTTATCGAAAGCGGCGGGATGTTCGGGGTGGGATATGCCGTGCTCGAAACCATGTTCGACGCTTGGCCCAGGAATCCGTCGTAGGCGCACTTGATTTTGAAGAAAAATCTCGGCCCCTGCGCGCATCCCGTGACCATATACTCGTTCGCGGTCGGCGAAACGTTGTTGTCGAGCGTGGTCAGGCTGCCGCCGTCTCCGCCCTGCTGCCACAAAATTTCGAAATGGTGCAGGTACGGGTCGCTCGGAATCGTCCACATCAGCTTGATGTTGCCGTTGCCGGTCGAAGCGTCGCTAAGAATCGAAAGGTCGCTTATCACCGGGATTCCCGCGGGCGAAAACGCCATTGCGGATGCAAGGTTGCTCGCCGGAGCGTCCTGACGCTGGCCGTACTCGTTGAAGTTCGTGCCCCAAATCCGGAAATGATAGGTCGCTCCGGGTTCGCAGCCGGTTACGAGCAGGCTCGTCGCGGTCGGCGTGAGGTTCGGATTGTAAGGAACGAGGTTCGTGCCGTCGCCGCCTTTTTCCCACCAGACGTTGTATCTGTCCAGATACGGGTCGTCCGGCGCGGTCCATGTAAGCTCGATTACGCCGTCCCCGAGGTCGGGGCCGCCGCGCGCCGTAAGGTCTTCGATTCTCGGAGGCGGCGGAATGTCAAGCCCGCCACCGCCGGTCGTGTTCGAAATGATTCCCGCGCTGCCGTCCGGGCCGGTTGGCTGAACCGTGAAGTTTTCTTCGTCTTCCGCGCCCAGCGTATACATAAACTCGTATGTACAGCGCCTGTCCGACGGCGGATTGGCCGGTCGGGTAACCGTGTAAGGCGATGCGGGATTGGCTTCGCAATCGATTTTCGTCCACGAGCCGCCGCGCCGCGTGTTCACGCGATAACCTTCCACGTAGTTGCCGTAATTCAGCGCGATTGGCGTGATGTCCGAAATGCCGATTTCGCCGCTCTTGTCGCCGTCAACCAGCTCCAGAATCGTACCGGCTGTGCGCAGATAGTTCAGCGCGATAGGCGTGATGTCCGGGATGCCGACTTCGCCGCTGTTGTCGTAATCTCCGAGGTTTTTCTCGGTCCACGTCAGCGTCGCTTGGCCGCCGGCCACGAGCGCGGTCAGGTCGTCAACTTTGTTTTCCTGATTTATCGGGGCTAAACCGCTCGCCGAACGTTCGATAGTGCAGGGACGGTTCTCGAACTTCAGCGTAGCGATAAGACCCGAAATCATTGCCGGGGAATCGCCTATTTCGCGAATCCGGCTCGTGCCGGCGGCGACTTCGCCCGGTATCGTGGTTATCGCAAGGTCTATGCTTTCGCCGAGCGCGCCATGAAATTCTACGCCGGCGGGATTCACCTTGCTCGCGTCGTAACAAATTTTGAAATACACGTCGTCCGTCGCGACCGGGGATGCAAGTTCGACGCTTACCTCGAAGCCCGGCGCCGTTTCGCTGACTGCAAGGCTGAGCGGAAGCGCGGCGGCGCCGCGAACCCCGTCCAGTTTGAATCCGGACGGCGGATCGCCGCTGACGCTGGGCGATTGCATCGAGCCGTTGCTACAGGCGAACGCGACGATGACGAGGGGGACAAGAATGAGCCAAAGCCCTCTCCTCACGTTCATCAACTCCCAATTCTCCAAGATGGAACAGATCAATTAAAACGATTCCAAACATGACGCGCGAAGCGCGCGTACTCCCTGCCTCTTACATTATACATTACTGCGTAGATTTTTCAATCCCCCGGCGAAAAATCGATAAAACACTATTCCGATGTGATTTTTAGGCTATTTAGTCTCAAAGGCGGCGAAGCATGGCGGTTTTGTGCCATAACCGGCGCAAACACCAGCCGCCCGTTAGGGTTGCGCAATGGGCGGGGCGATGATAGAATCCGGCGCCTTCGGGCCGCGTTTGGAGGATTTATCGTTATGCTCGCCGTTCGTTTTTTGACGCTTTTAATTGTTTTTACGCTCGCTTCCGGCGTTTTACACGCGGCTTACGCCAATCTCGAAAAAGACGAGAAAACCGGCGACACTTACTACGTTTACAACGACAGCGGGGAAGGCCATTCCGGCGACGATGCGCCGAGCGGCAACGGCGATGTGTATCGCTACGACTCGCCGATTGATTCGCGCGACGACGTTTTGCTCGACGAAATGCAGGCGGCGAAAATCAATTTGGACGAATTCGGCAATCCGATAGTCATCACGCTGGCTCGCGGCAGCGTCGCCCGGCGCGAAGTCGCGTTCACGTTCGACGACGGCCCGCACCCTGTTTATACGTCGAAAATCCTTTCGATTTTGCAGCACTACCGGATTCGGGCGACGTTTTTCATGGTCGGCTTCATGATGAACAAATATCCCCACTGGGCCAAGATGACCGCCCAGCTGGGAAACGAAATAGGCACGCACACCTACGACCATTTCCGGCTGACGAGTTTGCCGGACGACGAAGTGGTGTACCAAATAAAGCAGAGCGTGGACGCCATCGTCGAAATCACCGGCCAGCGCCCAAGGTTTTTGCGCCCGCCAGGCGGCAGATACGACCAGGCGGTTTTGAAACGCATCGCGGAGCATAAACTCGCCGTCGCTCTATGGACGTACAATTCGAAAGATCTCGACGTTTCCGACCCGAAAAAACTTCACAAAAGCATTTTGGACAGCGTCGAGCCGGGCAGCATCATTCTTCTTCACGACGGCTCGGACGCGACGATTGCGATTCTTCCGCAGCTTATCGAAGACATTCAAGCAAAAGGCTATAACTTCGTGACCTTGAGCGAAATGCTCGCGAACTCGTCGAAGCCGGGTCCGGTGTCCGGCGCGGGGCCGCAGGATTACAGCGACTGGCGCATCCGCAGTTACGAGTAGCCGGCGGCGATATCCACTCCGCCCGATTCCGTTTCGACCGCGACCGCCATGTGACCCTCCCCGACGACCGTCATCTTGCCGGTTTTTTTCACGCCGAGTCCCTTCGCGATTCGCCATCTTACGATGCCGGTTTTCGAGATTGCGGAAATCGAATAATCTCCCGCGGGAAGTTCGAGTTTAACGTTTCCGGAAAAAGTGTTCACCTGAATTGCGTCGTAAAAATGCTGCTCGCGCTCTTCGCGAGTGGACGGGCTTGCGGCGGAAATGAAGACGCTTCCGGAATCGCTCGCCACGCTGCGGTTTCCAAGCCCCCCTTCGATTTTTATCGCGCCTTCGCCGGTGTTCGCGCTGACGGCGCCGGCGTGATTCTGCAGGTAAATATCGCCGCCGTCCGCCGAAAGGTTAAGGGCGCCTTTGCTTGAACGCGCGGATATTCCAGCGCTTGCGTACGCGGACAGAGCGACGAACGCGCATGAAGAAATGTCGATTCTTCCTCCCGAAACCCGAACCGCCGCCTTTCCCAACTTAACGCCGCGCATTTTGACCGAGCCTTCCGGAATCTCGACGGCAAGCCCCGCGCCTTCAGGCAATGCGGCGCTCGCGGAAATTTTGTAAGCGCCGTCCTCGATTCCCGGAAAGGGAACGAGCGTGACCGACGTTCCGTTTTCGCCCTGAATTTTCTCAAGTCTGAATGCGGCGATTTTCGCCTGTATTCCAAGCCCTTTTTCGGCGGGAAATATCGTCACGGTTATTTCCGCGCTTTCGCCCGCCGAGCGAGTGAAGTTTAATTCGCCCGAAAAGCCCGCAAGCGCGATTTGCCGCGATTCGTCCGGCGAAAGCTTGAGGGAAAGAGTGCGCGGGTTTGCCGCGGCGCCTGCGCCGGTTTCCAAAGCGAAAAACAAAACCAAAATCGTTGCTGCAACGGACAGGGCGAATAACTTGAGCATATTGGAACGACTCCGCAAATTGCTGCGGCGTTCGCATGGTAACACGCGAAGGTTATAATTCGATTCGTGAACAGAAAACTTGCAGTTATGGTTTTGTTGACGCTTTCGGTTTTCGCACTCGCCGGATGTCCTGGCGGCGGCGGAGATGAAAACGGCGGCGGACGGCGAGGTTCCGGCGCGCACGCGAAGGTTGCCGCGACTCTAATCGTTCCCGAACTTGCGCCCATTCCCAGAACATCGTCCTCGATTGAGTCCTTTGTCGCGTCGGAGCTTTCGGCGAAATTCGAAGAGCTTTCCGCCGCACAGAAAATAAGCGGCGAAGCGATTACCGTCGAACATCTGTCTGCGGATACGGCGAGCGAGCTTGACATCGCCGGCGGCATCGTAATCGTTTCCGCGGGTTTCACGCCTCCTTCGATTTTGGAATTCGCAAAGGCGCTGGACGGAAAGGCGCACGTATATGCGTTTTACGACGCGGAGTTTCCGGCATCTTCCGGCGTTACGGCCGTCACTTTCGATTACACCGCGCTCGGTTTTCTCGGCGGAGCGCTTGCCGCTCAAATGACCAAGGCCGGAAAACTCGCCGCGTTTTTCGACGATTCGACAAACAGGGGGCTATCGCTTTTGTCGGGCATCCAGCAAGGCGCTAAATGGACTCGCGGCGGGGCAAGCATAGATACGGCGGCCCCGAAGGAACTTCAACACGATAAAATCGCAACCGCAGTCAAGGCTTTCTATCTTGCGGGCGGCGAATATCTGCTCTACGATTCCGCTCATTTCGGCGATTATCCGGTCATCGCAATCGCGGGCACGCAGCGGCGGCTTTTCGCCTTCGGCAGAAATATAGATTCGGTCGTTCCGGGCAACTGCGTGACAAGTTACATTTGCGACTATCGCGGGGCGCTGGAAGCATTGATATCCGATGCGGCCGCGAGCGCGAGCGGCGAGGAAAAACCCGGACTGAAAATGTTCGGGCTAGATTCGGGGCTTCTAGGCAATACGGGCTTCGCGGAATACCGCCGTTACAGCACGGTTGACGACACCTACGTTTCGGCGGTCGAGACCTTTAAAAACGAAATTATTTCGGGTGAAATCAAACTCGACCGCCCGAGATTGCCGCATATAAAATCGCCGGAGAAAACCGGCTAAAGGAGCCGCAGATTTTACGTTTTAATTTTCCGCGGTTTCCTTGCCTTCCGCGCCTTCCGCATCGTCCCAATCTATGTCGGGCAATGTTTCGAGCGCGCCCAGCTTTTCGAGATAGCCATCGGGAAGCCCGAGGCTTGTTCCGAGCGCGATTATGGATTCCAGCTTGCTTTTCGACGGCTTGCTTTCGGGAAAGTCCGGTTGCGTGATTTCGTACGTGACGCCTGCGATTTTGTCGCTTCCTCTATCTGTCAGCCGCACATCGATCATGTGATAACGGTTAGGCATAACGAGTTTGCCTTTGAACCTCGGCAATTCCGCCGTGCTCGCCCGCCATCCGATTCCCCATACTTCGTCGCCTTCGGATCTGATGACGGACGGAAGTCCGCTTTGCGCCGGATAGAAAAACTTCGGAAACCAAAGCTTGTAATTCGGCAGCCTCAAAAGCCGTGGTTCGCGCGCGCTGGGGATATAGCGGTGTAGCCGCACGACGTCCATATACACGTCGTACGTGAACAGAAGCATTTCCTTGGCTCGCGCCTCGAAAAACGATTCGGCAAGGGGCGTTTCTACCATGGCGTCGAAAGTTTATCACTACGCGCTCGCGCCGTCAAACGGGATTTACTCATTTCGTATCTTGACGTTTCGATTCCGTGCATTCCGGTTGGCATTGCTATAATCGATGCCGTCGCGCATTGGCGCGGAAGGTGCATAAATGCCGCTTAATTATCGCAAGCTCTTTTTGTCCGCCGTTCTCGCGGCCGCCGCGGCGCTTCCGGTTGCGTTTTTCGCCGGTTGCCCCGAAGGCGAAGGCAAGGACGGTCTTCCTGAAAAGTTCACGCCGGCAAGCGTAGTGATTTCGGCCCCGTCCGAAAGCCATTTTTGGCCGCGCGCCGGCGGCACGGCGGATAATCACGGGGTAAGCGCGCTCGAAGGTCCGCGCACTCTCGCTATCGACTGGGAAGCGGCAATCGGCGAAGGCTCGGTACTTTCGCCGGTCGTAGATTCGAGCGGGAAAATTTACACCGGCGTTCTCGGCGGAGCGCTTGTTTGCCTCGACCCGGGCGGCTCGCCGGTTTTCACGTTCGGCGGTGCGTCCGAAAACGGCGTTACGCCGGACGAACTTCGCTCGCAAGCGGCGCTCGGCGACGGCCAAATCTGGCTCGCCACTTCGGGAGGCATCGTTTGCCTGGATATGGACGGAAAGGAAATCTGGCGGATGGAATCTCGATTCATGCCGCAAGGCGGCGTTCTCAACGTTGCGATTTCGCCAAATGGCGGACTCGTGGCGTCTCTCGCCGACGGCTCGATTCTCCTGCTCGACCGCACCGGCCAGCCGATAACGAGCGTTAGAACGAAAGGCACGTCGCCCAATCCGGCTTCGTTCGACGAAGACGGCAACGCGTATTCTGCGTCGAGCGACAGAAACGTGTATCGGATAAGCCCCGAAGGCAGGCTCAACTGGACGCTCAACGGAAAAGGTGCGTTTCTCGCTTCGCCCGTGCTCTACAAAGACAGGTTGTTCGCAACCTGCATGGACGGCTACGTTTACGCGTCCGATATGCGCGGACGGGAAAGGTGGCGAATCGAGCTTCTATTCGACGCGCCTGCCCGCGAAAAAGAGCTTGCGAAGGAGAACGAAGATTACATCTCCGGGCTTTACTGGCCGCCGCTGCTTAGGACGGCGGAAGCGGAAGGCGATGCGCCGGGCGAATTCGAGCTCGTTGCGATGTTTTCGGACCGGCCCGGCGAACTGAAGGAAGCGATTTACATGGGTGCATGGGCGGACGCGGAAGGCACGCGCAAAATGCGCAAAGCGCTCGCGGAATCGTTCATTGCCGGTCCTCAATTCGGCGCTCATCCGGTGATGGACGCGACAGGCGTGGTTTACATCGCGCTCGACAATCGCGTGCTCGCGGTGAAGGGCAAAGAAATCGTCGCTTCGTTTCAGATTACGGGCGATGCCGCCGTCAGCGGCGCTCAGCTCGTTTTAGCCGCCGATAAACGCCTGCTCGTTCCAATGAACGACGGCAGGCTTGTTTGCCTGAAAGAAGCGGAACCTGCAGCCGAACCGACCGTAGTTTCCGCGGACGAAACCGGCGGCGGCGAAATGTCCAATAACGGCGAAAGCGAAACAGGCGAACCTGTCGAATCTTCGGACGGTGCGGACGAAACTCAAGAATAGAATTCGCGAACGCAACCGGCGATATATTCGATTTGCTCCGCGCCGAGTTCGGGATACATCGGAAGCGACAATATTTCTTCCGCAAGCTTTTCGCTTACCGGAAGCGGCGGGTGCTCGCCGAACAATCCCGTCCACATCGGCTGTTTGTGCGACGGTTTCAGATAATGTATCGCCGTTCCAACGCCCTTCGACGTAAGGAATTCCCTAAGTTCGTCGCGCTTCGGCGCGCGCACCACGAACAAATGATACACCTGGCGCTCCTTGTCGCCGTCCTCAGGCGGAAGCGTCAGCGGAGTGTCCGCCAGAGCCTTCCGGTACATAGCCCCTGCTTCGCGCCTTTTATCGTTCCAGCCCGCGATATGCGGCAGTTTCACGCCCAAAATCGCGCCCTGAAAGCCGCACATCCGCATGTTGAATCCAAGTTCCGCATGAATATAGCGCTCGCTTTCGCCATGGCTTCTAAGCCGCTTCACCTTGGCGATGAAGTCCGCGTCGTCCGAAACGATGGCGCCGCCTTCGCCGAACGCGCCCAGGTTTTTCGAGGGATAAAAGCTGAAGCAACCAGCCTTTCCGAACGATCCGGCCGGTTTTCCCGCATAGGACGCGCCGTGCGCCTGCGCGGCGTCTTCGACGACCGCGATTCCCCGCTCGTTCGCAATTCGCATGATTTCGTCCATCCGGCAGGGATAGCCGTAAATATGGACCGGAATGACCGCTTTCGTTTTGGGCGTAATCGCCGCGGAAAACGCCTCCGGCGTCATGCAATACGTGCGCTCGTCCACGTCGGTCAACACGGGTATCGCGCCGGCGTAAAGCACGGCTTCGATTGTGGCGATAAACGTCCACGTCGGGCACACGACCTCGTCGCCGGGCCGGACGCCCGCCGCGATTAGCGCAAGGTGCAGCGCGCTCGTGCCGCTATTGACCGCTGCGCAAAATTTCGTGCCCGTGAATCCGGCGAAGCCCGCTTCGAAGCTTTCGACCGCGGGGCCGAGAATGAACTGCGAGCGCTCGCACGCGCCCTTTAGCGCCGCGTCGATTTCCGCGCCGAGAACGGCGTATTGTGCGGAAAGGTCAACGAGAGGGATTTTCATGAATAGCTCCGAAAATTGAAAGCGCGGATTATATCCCGAAAAGCCGCCGATTTCGCCAAAAACCGTCCGCGAAGGTTAAGTGCCGCGAAGCGCAATCTCGTTCTTGCTTTTTTTGGCGCAAGGGATTGATTTTGAAGGGTTTCGCTGTGTTATAATCCGGCTTTACCCCGCTCGGGTATCGCCGCCACGCGTTGCTTGGCGGAAAGTGGCCTCGACGGAAAAGCCGCGTGTTCGTGAGGAATAGTCTCGGCGTATCTTACGGACAAGGTGGTTGGGGAAAGATATTTTCGGAGGGTCAGATGATCGAGATTCGCCGCCAGAAGGAAAAAGAGCTGATGGAGCTTGACCCGAAGCAGGTCTTCGAGGAGTCGTTCATCAGCGAAGAAGAAGCTTTGGAGCGGATTGCGGCCAACGGCAAGGAATGGCAGTTCTTTGTCGGCGCGGGCGTAAGCCAGAGCGCGGGCATGCCGGTAAGCCAGGAAATCGTGGACGAGATTAGCGTTATCGTTTACGAGAAAATGCACCCCGCCCGCCGCGGCATGGTCAAGGCGGAAGACATCGCGGACTGGCTTGGCAAAGAAAAGTGGTTCAACAAGGACTATGCGTATATTTCCTGTCTGGAAAAGGAATATCCGGCCAACACGCTTCGCAAGGAATACTTTTCGAAGCTTCTGAAAGGCAAGGACCCGTCCCCCGGCCACTTCCTGCTCGCACTCGCGGTCAAGTTCGGCAAAATTAATCCGCTTATTTACACGACAAACTGGGATACGCTTCTCGAAGACGCTTTCTATCTGCTTCGCGGCGTAACCTGCATCACAATCAAGGACGTCGAGCATCTTCCCGAAATCAAAGACGACAACCGGCATTACGTTTTGAAAGTGCACGGCTCGGTCGAAAATTACAACGTCACCTATCTTCGCGAAGGAATGGGCAAGCTGCATGACGAAATGAAAGCCAAGCTGCGCGAGTCGCTGCGGGGCTCCGGGCTTCTCGTCATCGGCTACGGCGGCCTCGAGTACGGTGTGATGAACACGATAATGGAACTCGTCGAAGAAGACCCGGAAGTCTTGAACAAGGGGCTTATCTGGGCGTTCAAAGACAGCGTGAAACGCCCGCCCGTCCAATTGATGCAGCTTTTCGTTAAGGCGCGCTCGGCCGGCAAGGATTTCAGGATTTTCGAAATATCTTCGTCCGACGCGTTTTTCGAAGCGCTCGGCAAAAAGCTCTCCCTTCCGCTGATCGAAGAGGAGATGAAATACACATTCAGCTTCTTCAACCACAGCCCCTACACCGACCTCAAGCCGCGCTCGGGATTCGTCTTGCCGAAAGTCGTGGACTTCGTGGACCGCGAGCTTATCGACGAAGGCTTCCTCATAAGCGATTTCAACGAAATTCTCGAAATGAATAAATCGGGCTTTCGCGACCTGTTCAAGAAAAAACCCGACCGCGAGCGCGAGCAGAAAGATTTCGAACAGCGGATGCTCATAAACGCGTTCAACGACCTTAAACGCGGCAACGCCGAAACAGCGCTCGGCAAGCTCGACGAAGTCTTGAAGCGCTTCCCCCGCTGCGAAAACGCGTTTTTCGGCAAAGGCTGGGGCTTTTTCCAGCTCGAAAAATACGACGAATCCGTCAAGGCGCTCAAGCAGGCGCTGGAGCTAAATCCCAAAAACCGTGCAACGTGGCTTCTTCTGGCGCTAAGCAACAACCGCGGCGGAAAACACGATGCGGAAATCGAATGCTGGACGAAAGCGGCGGAATTCAAAAACCCCGAAGACTATATGTTCTACAACGCCGCCCTCGCATTTCACTATCTCGGCGACCGCGAGAAAGAGCGTGAAGGCTATAAAGACTGCATCGCGAAATACAAGCGGCACGCGGAAAGCTGGTACAACCTCGGAATCATGTATTACGAGGAAGGTTTCATTTTGGACGCACTAAGCTGTTTCCAGAATGCGTACGAATCGAGCGCCAAGCACAGCTATGCCTGGTACAACAGCGGCATCATCCTCGGCAAAGTCGGCCAGAACAATCGCGCGCTCGAATACATCGAAAAAGCTTACGAGCTCAAACCCGAAGTGGACATCCTTTATAACCGCGGCTGCGCGCTCGTCAACACGCGCCACTGGGAAGAGGCCATCGAAAACTACGATTACTATCTGGAACACTATCCGAACGACATTTACGCGTGGAACAACCTCGGTCTCGCCCATTTCTTCGTGGGCAACATGCCGAAGTCGCTCGACCTGTTCGACAAGTTTATCGGCGGCAAGCCCGACGAAGCGAAAGTCTATTACAACCGCGCCCGCGTCCACTGGAAGCTGGGCGACCTCGAAAGAGCGCTTACGGACTTCAACACCTGCATCAAGCTTGAAGAAGAATACGACCTCGGCTTCTATATGAAAAGCCGGCTGCTTCACGAGCTCAAACGCTTCCAAGAGGAAATCCAATCGCTCGAAAAGTTCATCGAACGAAATCCGGAGGACTACAAGGCTTGGTACGAACTCGGCCACGCCTACCGCTCGCTCAGCGACGAGAAAGCCGCCCTTGAAGATAAAAAAGCGATGTGGCAAAAAGAGTCCGAGGCGTATCTCAAGAGCCTCGAATTAAACCCGCTCTCTCTCGAAGTTTGGCTCGACCTCGGCATCGCCTATAACAACCTCGGCCGCTATCACGACGCCATCGACTGTTTCGAGCGCATCGTCAAGTCGGAGCTTAGAAATCCTGAAGTCTATTTCAACTGGGCGCTTTCTTTGGACAATCTCGAAGACTACCTTAAAGCCATCGAGTTTTACGAGCGCACGATCAAGCTCAAGGCCGACCACCTCAAGGCATGGCTCAACAAAGGCACGATTCTCGCAAAGCTCGAGCAATACGCAAAGGCCATCGACTGCTACGACGAAGTAATCAAAATCGAGCCCAAGCACAGGCTGGCGTGGCAAAACCGCGTCCTCGCGCTCGTTCCCTTGAAGGAATACAGGCAGGCGGCGGACAACTTCCGCGCGTGCCTCGTCAATTTCCCGGCCGACCACATCTTCCCTCTCAACTTCGCCTATCTCACGATTTATACGAACGAGAGGAAACTCGGCCAAATTATGCTTTGGAAAGTGAAACAGATGAACCCGCAGGCGTTCGCGGTGGCCGAAAAGTCGCCGGAGCTCCGTTCGTTTTTCCCGCTTCCCGAAGGCATCGAAGCCGAGGCCAAATCCTATTTCGACAGTCTTTTACAGGAAGCTCAAGCCCAGGCGGGAGCGTAGATTTTCCGGCTAATCCTGCGGATAGTAAATAGTGGACATATGGCCGAGTTCCCACACTTCGACGCGCGTCACGAACGCGCCTGTTTCTTCCGGAATCTTCCCGTTTGCGAATTCAGCCGCGGCAATCGCAATATGTTCGGCGGAAGGATTTTTGTCCGCGAACCATTCATGCCCGTTTAGGTCGCCGCCGAGCTGAGTTTTTAGCTCGTTCAAAATCGAATCGAACAAAACGAAATCCAGCGAAATGCCGTCTTCGTCCAGTTCGCGCGTCGCTAGCGTGATCTTCAGCCTGTAATTATGCTCGTGCGGCTCTTCCGCGCCTCCGCGATACGTGCGCAAATAATGCGACGCTTTGAAAATAATCTCGCCGGAAACTTCGAACCGTCCTGTTTTTTCGCCCATATAACCGCCGGAAATCCCTATGGGACTACTCCCCGTGTTCTTCGATAAAATGCCGCGCGCTTATCGCCGCGATGCAGCCTTGTCCAGCGCTCACGACAGCCTGTTTTTCCGCGTTTTCTACGACGTCGCCCGCCGCGAACACGCCCGGCCTTTCCGTGCGCATCCGGTAGTCCACCGCGATTTCGCCAAGCCTGTTAAGCGTGATGTAGTCCTTGACCCACCCGGTCGCCGGCGTATGCCCGATGAAAACGAAAACGCCGTCGCAGTCGATTACGAACTCCTCGCCGGTTTCGACGTTTCTGCACCTCGCGCCCTTCACGAAGTCGTCCGCGATAACTTCTTCGACCACCGTATCGAGCACGAATTCCATTTTCGGGTGGTTTTTCGCCTTTTCGACGGCTCGCGGCGTCGCCCGAAAGCCCTGCCGCCTGTGCACGAGCGTTACTTTGCTGCAAAAGCCGGTGAGATACAGCCCTTCTTCGAGCGCCGCGTCCCCGCCGCCGACGACTATGCAGTGCCGGTCAACGAAAAAGTTCGCGTCGCACGTGGCGCAATAACTTACGCCCCTCCCGAAAAGCTCTTCGGCGTTCTTTGCGGGCAGCCTGTTCGGCGAACTGCCGGTTGCGATAATCACGGTTTTGCCGAAATACTCCTTGCCCGTCCAATCGGTCAGCTTTTTCGCCACCGGATGAACGTCCGGCGCGTCCTCGATTTTAAGGATTTCCGCGGCCTCGAAGGCGGCGCCCATCCTCTTCGCCTGCTCTTCGAACCTGCGCATAAGCTCCGGCCCGTGCATCACCTCGACGAAGCCGGGATAGTTTTCGATTTCGTGCGTCATGCTGACAAGCCCGCCGGTTATCGCCCGCTCGAAGCAGAGCGTGGATAGGTTTGCGCGCGCGGCGTAAATCGCCGCGGTAAGCCCCGCCGGCCCCGCGCCTACGATAATCGTGTCCCAAACTTTCCCGTTTTCGCTACTTACGTTCTCGCTCAAAACATTGCCACCTCTTGAATGAAATCGTCCGGTTAACGAACCCGCCGGAAATGATAACAGAGCGCGGCGGGAAACCGGGGCGCAGGGCGCGCAAGTGAAAAAATTGCAGAATATTCCGCCGTAGCGCAGGCTTCTAGCCTGCATATTGCGTCCGCCGCCGCATTGCACGATTCTGGCTTGCATATTGCGTCCGCCGCCGTAGCGCAGGCTTCAAGCCTGCAAATTGCGAAATGACTTTGGCGGCTCCCCGTAGCCCCTAATACTTGGGAATAAGCCACGGAAGTGGCTTCTTTATCGAATGCACGGAAGTGCATTTCTTTTGAAAACCTTGCTGCGTATTCGCTCGAAGTGCCTTTCGCCGAAAACCCGTATGTTGATTAGAAATTGCTCCAAACTGCTGTCAGGCGGAATCCAGGACAATTTGCGAATTGATGCGCCGTTAACATTTGCCTTTTAGATAGCAAAACCTACCGTCCCCTTAATCGGAATTGGGATAATGAGCTGCCATTGCTTCCTCTAAAGAGAGTTTATTAACTTACATACAACCCATAAAGCATAGTTCTGAATTTCAAGTACATCTGTGTCGCTGACATATTGTTCGTCGGATGAAATTCCCCAATGTGCCGCAAGGCTGTTCCGTTTTTTTCTAAAATGATCAAGCCAATCGGTTGAATTGTATAAATCATTGTCAGGAACGCGAAAAAGACATTGGTATTTTTCATTCCGAATTTCAACCTTGTAATTAATTTCAACTTTTTTAAGTGCCGTATCAGCGTTTTTAATGCTTGTCCTCCGCTGTTTATTAGTAATTGTCATTTGCGCGGGCACGAGTGCCTCAATTGCGCGAAATGCGGCAAGGAATGATAGTTCAAATAGCAACCTATTTTCTAGATATGATTTGCGATGCATTTGCGGATTACTTTTCCGAATTCTAATATATTCTTCCATTTCGACATTGATTATCTGGCCATTTATAAGATAATAGCTGGATTCCAAGTTTCGGATTGCATCCACAATATCTGGTTTATCAATAATACACTTTAACAGAGCTTTAAGAGATTTGGCATAATTAATGTCTAATAGGGTGTACCCGCTAAACTGCGAGCGAGATGTCAAATCGTCGTCATTCGCTAACTCCATTATTGAATCAAAAGACGAATCTGCGTTGGGCAAGGATGTCAAGCGAGTGAGCTTCCAATGAGAATCTACCGGCCATTTTCCGAGAAATACGCCTGCAATAGCAAGAAATGCGTTCCCGAGGAAATACGCCTTGTCTTCGCTGAAGCATGAGACGAAAAATCTCGTGTTCATTCTTTTGTGCGATTCTGAAACAGGAATTGTAATAATCTTGCCAATGGAAGAGTGTTTAAAAAAGGTCGTACGCCTGCAATGTTTGCGTGCAGTTTTTGTTGAACTACTCGCTTTTGGTTCATTTGAACCTAGAACAAAGCCATTTACAAGATATATTGATTTTGCCAAAGTAAAACTCTATTACATTCCGAAATTAACCAACATTGCGAACCTATAGCCCGCCAGTATGAACAAGCGAGAATAGAAGTGCTCCTAAACAAGGGGTATCTCCTCTCTGTGCCTTCGTGCCTCGGGGAAAAGCTCCCCCTCCTACCCCAACCTCTTCGGCCCCGCTTTCAGCACCTCCGGCGGGCATCCGTCCGCGAATTGCTTGAAGTTTTCGATGTATCTTGCGGCAAGCGCGTCGTACTTTTTCCAATATTCGTCCTTGCTCGCCCACGCCGCGGACGGGTCGAGAACGTCTTCCGGCACGTCCGGGCAACTTAACGGCACTTGGAACCCGAACAGCTTGTCGTTTCTGTATTTCACGCCTTCGAGCTTGCCTTCGAGCGCGGCGTTCAAAAGGTTGCGCGTGTGCTTGATCGAAATTCGCTTGCCCACGTTCCAGCCGCCTCCCACCCAACCGGTGTTGACGAGCCAGCATTGCGCGCCGTGATGAAGCGTCTTGTCGCGCAGCATATTCGCGTACTCATAGGGATGATGCACCATGAACGGCGCGCCGAAGCACGCGCTGAACGTTATCACCGGCTCGATGCCGAGGCCGATTTCGGTGCCCGCTATTTTCGAGGTGTATCCGCTGATGAAGTGATACATCGCCTCTTCGGGCGTCAGCCTGGCGATAGGCGGCAAAACGCCCTGCGCGTCGCAAGTAAGGAATATGATGTTCTTCGGATGCTCGCTTACGTAGCCATCCTCGATGACGTTCGGAATGAACTCGATGGGATATGCCGCCCGCGTGTTTTCGGTGTTTTTGTCGTCGTCAAGGTCGAGCCGCCTGCTCGCTCTGTCCCACACCACGTTTTCGAGGACAGTGCCGAATTTGCGCGTACATTCGTAAATCTGCGGCTCGTGCTCGCTAGAAAGCCGGATGACTTTCGCATAGCATCCGCCTTCGATGTTGAACACGCCGTGGTCGCTCCATCCGTGCTCGTCGTCGCCGATAAGCTTGCGCGACGGGTCGGCGGACAGCGTGGTCTTGCCCGTGCCCGAAAGCCCGAAGAACAGCGCCACGTCGCCTTGTTCGCCTACGTTCGCGCTGCAGTGCATCGAAAGCACGCCTTCGAGCGGCAGAAGATAGTTCATCACGGTGAAAATCGTTTTCTTGATTTCGCCGCCGTAACTGGTGTTGCAAATCAGAGCCAGCCGCTCGGCGAAATTGAGGATTATCGCGGTGTCCGTGCGCGTGCCGTCGATTCGCGGGTCGAGCCTGAAACCGGTGGCCGCGATGATGGTGAATTCGGGCACGTGTTTTTTCAGAGCGTCCTTGTTCCGCTCGGTTATGAAAACGTTGCGGGCGAACAGGCTTTGCCAGGCCTTTTCGGTGATTATGCGTATGGGCATACGATACTGCGGGTCGGCGCCGGCATAGCAGTCTTGAACGAACAACTCCTCGCCTTGCAGGTACGCCTGAACGCGGGCGAACAAGACGTCGAATTTTTCCGGGTCGTAGGGCCGGTTGTATGCGCCCCACCAAATCCGGTCGTCGCTGCTAGGCTCTTTCACGGTGAACTTGTCCTGCGCGGCGCGCGCGCTCCACTTGCCCGTATTCACGATAAGCGGGCCGCCGTGGACGACGTTAGCCTCGCCCCGGAACACCGCTTCTTCGTACAGCGCCGATGTCGGCAAATTCCAAAAGACGCGGTCGAGTTCCATGAGCCCGTGGTTTTCGAGCCCGAAATCGCTTTTGAACTCGGTTGCCTGCTTCACCGCCGGCGTATCGAATTCCAAATATTTGGTCATGCCCAGTCCCTCACGAGTTTTCTTTCCCCGATGTAAAGCTCGTTCGGCGCATTCGGGTCGAGCGCCCACTTCATACGTTCGATACCTTCGGTAATGTCCTTTACGGTTCCGCAGGTGGACAGCCGCAGGTATCCTTCCATACCGAACTCGGCGCCCGGTACTACAACCACGCGCACTTTGTCCAAAAGAAACTTGGACAGCGCGACGGAGTCCTTTCCATAATAACTGAAATCCGGAAAACTGTAAAAAGTGCCGTCCGGAGGTGTTATATGCACGCCGTCGAAACCGCGCAGTTCCTGTACCATAACCCGGCAGTTGTTTTCAAGAGTGACTCGCAGGCTCTCCACCGCGCACTGCACGCCCGAAATCGCCGCCGTGGCCGCGTGCTGCAAAAGCGCGGACGGGCCGCTCGTCTGGTGGCTCTGTATGTTCGTCGCTACGTGAATCAGCTCTTTGTTCGCCACCGCCCAGCCGATTCTGAATCCCGTCATCGCGTACTGCTTCGATACGCCGTTGATGATGATCAGCTTGCTGTCCTCGCCGGTCTGCTTCGCGAACTTCCAGCAGTTGATGGGCTTTTTATCGCCGAACACGAGCCGGTGATAAATATCGTCCATAATCAGATAAAGCCCGCGCTTCTCGCAGAAATCCACGATTTCGGCGATGAACTCCTCGGAATACATGATTCCCGACGGATTGTTCGGGCTGTTGATAATGACCGCCTTCGTATAGCTTGTCACCACGCGTTCGATGTCCTGAAGCCGGGGATGAAACGTGCCGTCTTCGGGAAGTACCGGCACGGGAATCGCTCCGCAAAGCCGCACCATGTCGGGATAGCTCACCCAGTACGGCGCGGGGAAAATGCACTCTTCCTGCGGGTTCAAAATCGCTTGCAGAATGCACATAAGCGACTGCTTCGCGCCGCCCGACGCCATCACGTTTTCGGGCGCGGCAAGCCTGCCGTAAAAATCCTCGGTGTATCTGATAATCGCCTTTTTAAGCGCCGGAATTCCGTCCGGCGGGGTATAGCGGATTTCGCCGGATTGCAGCATTCCGCCCGCCGCAACGAGCGCGTCCACGGGCGGCTTGCTTTTCGGCTCGCCGCCGCCGAGGTGAATGACCGGCTCGCCCTTCGCCCTAAGAATCGAAGCGATTTCGTTAAGCTTGAGCGTGGCCGATTCGCCGATATTCCTACCAATCGCACTAATGCTCATGACCAGTATCCCTCCGTCCGCATCCGCCCGCGAAAGACGGCGCGGGAATTGAAGCTCTACCGGCTTTTCACGCGGCGCAACCGGCTGCGCCAAGCGGCTTGGCGTCACTAAAGCATACGCCGCGGGGATGATTGCGTCAAGGAAGAGCGCGCTTGATATGACGGTCTATATCTTGCGAAATGTTTTCGCCGTTATGGCCGAAATCGAACGTCCGACGGAATCGGGCTTCGTTAGCGCGCCGGTTATACAGAAATGTACAGACATGGGGTAAAATGAATCCGGCGTGGCGCGGCGAAAGCCCGCCAAATCGTCCGCCGGGGTATGGGTATGAGTAAGGCGCTTTTCATCGCTTCGCTTTCGCTTGCCGCGCTTGCGGCGCTTTTATGCTTTGCAGCGGGATGCGGAGGGAAAAAGCCCCGCTCCGGGCCTGCGGCTCCCGCGGAAGCGAAGTTCCAAATCCCCCCGGCGGAAGAGCGAATCGAAATTCCCGGCATTCCGGCTCTCGCCGAAGGCGCGTCGAACTTGGCAGGCCCGCGCGAATCTCTCCCGATGCCCAAATTCGCGGCGCGCGCCGGCATTGACTTTCCGGCGGACAGATTCAACGTAATTTTCGAAAACTCCCCGTCCGCTCAGGCGCTTGCAGAATATCTAAGCGGCGACGCCGAAGGCGAAGGCGCGAACGCCGCTTTCGAAAAGGACAATCGCCCGCTCGTAAGTCACCCGTACTTCAAAATGGTAAGCGTCAATCTCGCCGCGAAATACGGGCTCGAAATCGACCGCAGAGTGTTTTTCCGCGGCGTCAACTTTGTCACGTACAAGGCGAAGGACATCGACGACGCCGCCAAGCTCGACGCGATAATGATGAAAGTGCTGACGGAAAACCGCGGCCTCGTCGCGGAAGTCGGCTACGATTTTTACGTTTCGGTTTTCGCGCCAATCGGCGGCTACGTCTATTACGAAACGGCTGGCGAACCCGCGCAGCCCGGCGACAGCCCCGCCGGTCATAAGTTTCTGCCCGGTTTCCTGAAGCCCGAATCGGCGCAGGAAGTGAATCGCACGGTCAGCGCGCCGCCGGACGACCCGATGCACCTCAACAAAAACGGCACGCAGGGCGGCACGTGGGCAAACTGGCGCGTCGGCGCGGTGGACGGCAAAGCCTGGGATAAAACAACGGGCAGCGCAAGCGTAATCGTCGCGGACATTGACACCGGCGTAAGGTACACGCACCAAGACCTTGCGGCGAACATGATAGTCCCGGCGGACACGCCGCCGTACAACGAACCGGGCGTGCTTACCGACGTCGTCAACAAAGACAACGACCCGATGGACGACCATTATCACGGCACGATGGTTGCGGGCTGCATCGGCGCGGTGGGAAACAACGGGCTCGGGCTTGCGGGAATCAACCACACGGTTACGATTCTGCCGATTAAAGTGCTAAATTCGGGCGGCTCCGGCACCTACAGCGGCGTCGCCGAAGGGATGCTGCTTGCCAACTACCTCGGCGCGCACATCCAAAACCTCTCGCTCGGCGGCCCGTTCCCGGAGCGCACGATTCAGCTTGCGGTTAAGCAGTGTTACGAGGACGGCAAACTGATTCTAATCGCCGCCGGCAATTCCTATACGGACGCGCCGCTGTATCCCGGCTACTATCCGGAATGCGTCGCGGTCGGCGCAACCACGCTGGTCAACGATTCGAACAACCAGGACTTTTCGCTCGTGGACGACGCTCTGCCTATCGACACGCGCTACGACGCGCGCGCCGGCTTCAGCAATTACGGCGACTGGGTCGACATCGCCGCGCCGGGCGTGGAAGTTAGAACCACACACATTACCGCGGATAACGCATACGTCGCTTCGGTGGCGGGCACGAGCTTTGCCACGCCATACACCGCGGGCTGCGCCGCGCTGCTGTGGGCGTACATTTCGCAGTTCGAAACTCCGACCGCGCTTCAAGTGCGCGAGCTTTTGCAGGGCTCGGCGCGCCCGATGGAAAAGCTGAACAACGGCGTGAACCCTCGCGGCTTTCGGGACAACGACAGCAACGGCACGGTGCGTTTCGTTGACGTAAACGCAGCGCTGGAGCTGTACGAATCCGGCGCGGGAATCGCGTACGAAATAGAATGGGACAATCCGGCGGACGGCGCGACCGTAACCGGCGACACCGAAATCCGCATTTCGATAAGCGGAGGCACGGGAAACGTCGTCAAAGTCGAGTTCGAAACGCCTACCCGATTTCTCGGCGCGACGGACGTTCTCGACGAAGGATTTTATAAATTCGATTGGGATACTACGTTCGAATTCAACAGAGAAATGCGGCTTCGGGCGATTGTAATAACGGACGAGGGCAGGATTACCCGCTCGACGATAAACGTCACGCCGGAAAACGCCCGCGCTGCGATACCCTTGCAGGAAGATTTCACCGGCGTCGCGGATAACGAAATCCCAACGGATTGGTATCACTTCGACGGAAACAAAGGCACGGGCTCGACCAAATGGGGAGCGGACACGTCGCAATTCGGCGCGGAATCGCCATCGCTTCATTCGAGCGGCGCGGCTGCGAACTACGTGGCGCGCAGCAACGACTGGCTTTACATGCCCGTTATAGATTTGACGAATCAGGCGAGCGCAACGCTTTCGTTCGACCGGCGCTACCGGATGGGTTCGAACGGAGCGATATATTTCTGCATAACCACGGACGACCGCAACCTCGCAATTTGGGATTTCACCTCGACGACGCTGCAAGATTGGGACAATTTCAGCATATCGCTTTCGCCTTGGGCGGGGCGTGAAATCAGGGCGTATTGGGTGCTGATTGCCAGCAGCGGCTCCGGCCCCGGAATGTGGATCGACGACGTAGAAGTCACCGGCGCGGAAGGCACGCCGCCGTCCATCCAAATCGTTTCGCCCGCTAACGGCGCAAGCGTAAGCGGCGCGGTGCCTATCGAGCTTGAAATCGAAAACGTGGAGCGCATTAGAGTTTACGCTCAACCCCCCGATTTCGGCGGTTATCTCGCGTACGACACGCAGGCGGCGGACACGGAATTCAGCTTCGACTGGGATTCCCGCTATGTTTATTCCGGCGGCGCGCTCTTGACGATTATGGCGTTCGACAGCGACGCGGAAGACGGGCTAATGCAGGTGGCGTACGTCGCGCTTAACGCCGTCATCGAATCGCGCGACCCGCGGTGGAACGATTCGTTCGAAGATATAGCCGAGCTCGGCGGAATGTCCGGCGGCGCGCTCGACGGCGACTGGTACGTTTGGGGCGGCGGCGCGGACATGTGGCGCGTGACCGGCGAATCCGCGGCGGACGGCGACTTTTCGGCGAAATTCGGTCCCGAAGACGATAGCGATTACGGTAACGGCGCGTCCGGCAGGCTGTACGGTCCGTTTCACGACCCCGGCGACGCGGAACATCCGTTCTTGCGGCTTTCGCAAAAGCTCGACCTCGGCACGGGCGACGTGGCGCGCATCGTACTCGTCAGGTACGACGGCCTGGACGAATCCGAAGTGATAATCGGCGAATACCGCAGCGACATCGCGGATTGGACGGAGCAGTATTTCGACCTTACTTTCGCGGAAGGCGGAGAGTTCCGAATCCTGTTCAAGTTCGACGCAAATTCGGACGGAAGCGCCGGGAAGGGCTGGTTCATAGACGACTACGAAGTTTTCATCGCCGGCGCGCGCATTACATCCATCGTTGACCCGTCAGGCGCGCCCGGCAAGACCGTCACCGTGAACGGCAACTATTTCGGCCCGCTTCAAGAAACCAGCACGATTACGTTCGCGAAAGAGGGCGGCGGGCGCACATCGCCGGCCGTGAACGTCTGGGGCGACAACGCCATCGAGGTAGTCGTTCCCGCGGACGCCGTAAGCGGAAACGTGGTCGTAAATGTTCAAGGATACGATTCCAACGGGTATTACTTCGGTGTGGCGCTTGTTCCGCCCGTTTTGAAGGGCGTGAATCCGATTAACTGAAAGCGCCGCGAATCGGCAAAAACGCGGCAATTATGTTGCGGATTACGCCTTATGAGGTAATATTTTGGGATTTTAAAATCGGGAAACGCTCTTTAGGGCGCTTCCCATTTATGGTAATTGCGGAGGAGTTATGAGGCTTGCATTGTTTGCAGTGCTGGCGGCCGCCGTGCTGGCTGTCGCGGCCATATCCTGCGGAAGGGGCAACAAGCCGTCCGCATTTCACGGCGGTCCTTCGGGCAAACCCGCCGCATCGAAACCCGAAACGCCGATTGATACCTCCGCCCCCGACAGAAATACGCTTACCGTCGTTTCCCCCGATATTGCGGCGATGTCCGCCGGCGACGAGTTCGACGTGCAACTGAAATTCGAACTAGCCGAAGAGCTTTACCAAATGAGCGGCAGGCTTGTGTACGACCGGCGGTTCGTCCAGCCGGTTCGCGCATCCCGCGGCGCCGTTCCCGATTCCGCCGTGTTTTTCGCCAAGCTGGACCACCCGGAATTCGTTCCGTTCGCATTCACCCAAACGAACGGCGGACGCGGCATACCCGCCGGAAAGGGCGAAATTCTCAGCGTCATGTTCAGGATTATCGCGGACCCGGCTGGCGCTCCACGCGTTCGGCTTTTGAACGACGCCCAATTTTTGCACCTTCGAAACGGCAAGCGCGAGCGGCTCTCTTTCGATCTCGAACACAGGACGGTGGCGCAATGAAAAGTACGATTTTCATTTTCGCCGCCATTTTTTTCGCCATGACCGCGCTTCCGGCGCACGCGCTTCAGCCGCCACCGCCGGGTATGATCGAAGAGATGATAGCCGATGGCACTTACGAAGAAGCTTTGAAAAGAGCGGAAGAACTCGGCAACCACAAAATGCAGGCAGCGAATCGCGGCGGCGGCGGCGGTGATTCGAATCCGCACGCTCTCGCTGACGGCGTAATGCAACACTACGGACGCTCGCTCGCGGACAGGAGTCCGAGTTCGATAGGCAAGACCCCATCCCGCGAATTCGCGTGGCTGAACTTCGACCGCAATCACGACAGGGTTGTGGATGAACGGGACATTCTTTCTCTCGGCTTTCCGTCTCCGAGAAATACTGCGGCGATGTCGTCGATCGGTTCAAGCAAAACTTTCGCGCTTATAATCGATTTTCCGGATTATCCGGCATATTTCGCCAAAGATGAGTTCGAAAAGAACATTTTCGGCGAAGGCGATACCGCATATTATTACCGAGGTCTTTCTTGGTATTACAAGCAGGCGTCATATCAACAGCTGGAGATAGAAGGGCAGGTTTACGGATGGTACACCGCGCGAAATCCGCGGGCCTATTATCATCCTAACGACAATAGCAGCTATCCATCCGATACTTTGCGCCGTGAACTTCTGATATTCGAGGCGATAGAAGCGGCGGACGCGGCCGGCGAAGACTTTTCGCAATACGACAACGACGGCGACGGCATCGTGGACTATTTCTTGGTCATTTGGGCCGGCCCGGTAGGCGCATGGTCATCTTTTTGGTGGGGATATTTGACGCAAATCAGCCAACTAGCAGCGAAGCAAGTTGACGGAGTGACTTTCCAAACGTATTCGTGGCAGTGGGAGAGATATTACGGCTTCGCGCAATCTCCGCCCGCACTCGCGCGATGGGACCCGCTCGTAACTATTCACGAAACCGGTCACGGCGTCGGCTTGCCCGACCTATACGATTACAACGACAGCGTCGGCCCGCGAGGCGGCGTCGGCGGACTAGATATGATGCACGGAAACTGGGGCGACCATAATTGCTTTCATAAATTCGTCCTCGGCTGGCTGGAGCCGACAATAGCGTTTACTAATCTAGAAGACCATGAGCTGCGAAAATCTAACGATTACGGCGACGCAGTGATTTTTATGCCTGGTTTCGACCCGGTAAATCCATGGCAGGAGTTCTTCATCGCTCAAAACAGGCGAAAGCAAGGCCTCGATACGACTTATCCGACAAGCGGCATTTTGCTTTGGCATATCGACGCCGAAGTGGACAACGACGGCTATTTGGTGTGGGACAATTCTTATACGGAACACAAACTGGTTCGCTTGATGGAGGCCGACGGCCTCGAAGAAATCGAGCAAGGTCAGCAAGCGAATGCTGGCGATTTCTATAAGGACGGTGCCGAATTGACGCCGGATTCGACCCCGAATTCGAACCTTTACGACGGCACGAATCCGGGCATCAATTGCGTGGACACTTCGGCGGCGGGCGATACCATGACCGCCGACTTCATTTTGTTCACCAGCAATCCGCCGTCGGTGGAAATAACCGAGCCTTCGGGAGGCACGTTGAGCGGCGGCGTTACGGTCAGCATTGACTGCTCGGACGACAACGCGGTGACGAAACTGCAACTTTTAATCGACGGCGTTATGGTCGCGAGTTGGGATACGCCCGGCGCGACGGAAACATACACATGGAACTCGCTCGTCGATTTCAACAAGACTTCGAACATCGCCGCTCGCGCATGGGACGAAGAAGGTCAGGCGGGAACGGACGTCGTAAGCGTAACCGTCAGTAATTCAGGAGCCGCTTCCGTTACTGACGGTTTCGAAGATGCGGAGGACGGTGGTTTCTTCAAATGGCGCAAAATAGACAACAACCATGAAATCCGATTCTTTGTCGAAAATTTCGGCTCCGGTTCGCAATCTTCTTGGGATACCCGCACGAGTCCCGGCACGCCCTCGCCGCTCGGCAGCGGCAAGGAAGCGTACGTAAAGGCACCGGTTTCCAACCAAAATTTCACCGCGAATCAGATTCTCCGAAGTCAGCGAATAGACGCCACGGGCTTTACCAGGCCGGTACAGATAAAGTTTTTCTATCGTATGAGGGACAAAAGAGGCATACCGAATGCGCTTATGCTGCTTGCGTCCACGGACGAGGGCGCCACTTGGGAAACGCTCGAATACTTGCCGTCCACAACTTCCGGCAGTACAACTCCATGGGCAATGTTTAGCGGCACATATGCGTTCCAAGGAGAAAGCGTATATTTCGCCATTAAGTACGGCGGCAGATTTCGCGGAGACGAACATGCGGCAGCCAGCGTGAACCTCGACGATTTCGTTATCCGCGAATGTCCGAGCGACCCGCCTCAAGTGACTTTCACGAATCCCGCGGACGGTGCGGACGTTTCGGGAAGTACGAATTTTGACGTCGACGCGACGGACGACGGCAGCGTTCAAAAAGTGTTTTTCTACGTGAACGGCTCGCTCGTTTCCACCGATACCGCGGCGCCATGGCGCTATACCCGCAATACGCTGAACGACGACAATCATCCTGCGATTAAGGTTATGGCTTACGCTCTCGACGACGACGACATCGCCAGCGAAAAAGCCGAAATCACGATAGCGTTTAAAAACTCCAAAAACAACTATCCCGCTTCCGACGACATCGAAAGCGGGATCGACGACCAGTGGCTATTGGAAAACGACGGGATTCAACCTCAATGGCAGCTGGTTACGGACGACGGGCGCAGCGGAACGCAATGTCTCGGCTGGATCGCGCCCGGCGCATGGGGAGGTACGCCGAACGATTACGCGTGGTTTCGCGGAATCGCGCCTGCAAGCGGAAGGCACGCCATTGATTTGTCCGGAGAGGACATAATCGAGCCGATACTCAGGTACTACTACAAAATGAGCACCCCGTCGAGCCGCTATTTCGACGTTTATTTTTACACTACTTGGCTCGGTTACACGAAAATCGACACGATGAACATCGACCAGGCCGACTGGACGCTCGCGGAAAATCCCCTTTCATCTTTCGTCGGACACTCGGGCAGGGTGCTTTTCTACCCGAGAGGCTCATCGGGATCGGACGTAGGAATTTTCATTGACGATATCAGCGTCGAAAACGAAGGGCCGTTCGTGTCGGGAGCAACGCCGGACCGCGGCATTGTAGGCGTTTCGATAACCATTTCGGGCAGCGGTTTCGGCGATTCTCAAGGGTCGGGCGAAGTAAGGTTCAACAACGGATCGGGTGGTCACGTCACGCAATCCACCGTCACCTCTTGGTCCAACAACGAAATCGTTTGCGACGTGCCCGCGGGAGCGAAAAGCCATGCTTCGGACGGCGTATGGGTTTTCAAGATTACCGAATCGAACAAAAGTCCATTTACTGTTGTGCTTCCCCCGCCAAATCTTACTGGCGCGGGGAAAATTGATTGATGTTCTGTTTAATCCTTACAAGGGGGATAACGGATATGACAAGAGGAATTGTATTTATTATTTTGGCTTCCTTGCTGGCGATCCTAATCGCCGCTTGCGGCGGCGGCGGCGGCGCATCAAGTCAGGATCTCAAGCCACCCGCCCAGCGCGTAATGCCTGTTCCGGGCGATTTTCTTCCGACAGGCTCCACCTATCCGAACGCCGGCGGGAATCTGCGGGCGGAAATAATCCGTGGAGCGAGCGGTATGCCGGAAGGTATCAGACTCACTTGGGACCGCCAAGCAGAGGCCGACGGCGGCTATAACGTTTATCGCGACGTCGAGACGATGGACGACGGGCTTGCCGACGCGGACAAGAAGGTAAATGCAAGCTCCATAGCCAATCCCGGCTCCGGCGACGAAGTCGATTGGGACGACATCTATTTTGGCGGCGGCTCGCCGCCCGCCGAAGGACCTCCCGCTTGGGGAGAAACCTATTTTTACCGCGTAACGAACATCAACGATACGGACGACGAATCCGACGTAAGCAACGAGTTGTCCATAACCATAGGTTCTTCCATAACGGGCTTCAATCCGGGATCGGCGAGCATTCTCGATACCATTGAGGTTCTCGGCGAAGGCTTCGGCACTCAGGATTCGGGCGACAAAGTCGAATTCAGCGGACCCGGCGGCACATGGATTGAAGCCGACATCAATTCGTGGACGGATGCCAACATTTCCGTCGTCGTTCCCACCGGAGCGGTAACGGGTCATGTGAGGGTCACGCTCGAAGCGGCGCAAATCATTGAATCGACGGGCGACTTCACCGTCGTAGCCCCGTCCATAGCCACGGTTGACCCCAATCAAGGACGCGTCGGCGACACGATTACGATAAGCGGAAACCACTTCGAAGCCGACCGCTCGGCGGGGGACGGCAAAGTGTTTTTCGGCACGCAGGAAGCCGCGTCCGGCGATTACGTAAGCTGGACCAATACACAAATCGAAGTCAACGTTCCGGTCGGCGCCGCTACCGACGGCGCAATTACCGTTTCGACCGGAAACAACACGAGCAATACAGCCAGCTTCGACGTGCTGCCGAAGATTACTTCGCTCTCAGTAAGCGAAGGCGAAATCGGCTCGTCTGTGACGATTAACGGACACACGTTCGGCGCGTCTCAGGGCACCAGTTCAGTTCAATTCGGCGCGGCGGCCGCGACTGTCTCAAGTTGGAACAACACGCAAATACAAGCCACGGTGCCCAGCGGCATCAGCGGACAGGTCGCGGTGAAAGTTACGGTCAAGGCGAACGTCAGCGGCGACAGCGCAGAAGAAACGCTCGAAAGCAATACGCTCAACTTCAACGTCAAGCCGTCAATTTCCGGCCTCGATTCGGCGCGCAAGACCAAACTCGACCAACTCGTGATTTCGGGCAACGGCTTCGGCGCGGCACGCGGCACCAGCACGGTCTGGTTTGATAACGGCACTCCGGGCGACACCGGCGACGATGTCGAGGTGCAAGCAGGCGATTACGTATCGTGGAGTCAAACCTCGATAACCATCGAAATCCCCGACACGGCAAAGACCGGCAGCGTGTACGTTCGCGTGGCGAGCGTGGACAGCAGCGGTTCTTCGATTACGATTGTTCTTCCACCGCCAAACCTGACGGGCGGCGGACAGATTTAACGGCGGTAGAAAATGCTAAAGAAGTTTTATTCTTTTTCGATTTTTGCGGCGCTTGCGGCGGCGGTGGTTCTCTCGGTTTCCGCATGCGGCGGACGAAGCGGGAACGCGCTTGAACAAGGCGCACGCGGCAATGCCGCGCTTTCGCCCCCCAAAATTTTGTCTGCACTTATGCCATTCGGGCGCACGACGTCTGGCCTTCCGGTCGGCATCCGGCTGACGTGGACGCGCGTTGCCGAGCCCACCGCCGCGGGATATTTTCTTTACCGCGATACAAGCCCCATCGCGGACGGCCGCGAGGGTGACGTGACGATTCGCGTGAACGACGGCATCGCAATTCCGCAACAGCCCGGCGACCCGATAACTTTCGACGATATGATGTTCACCGGCGGCCATCCGATTGTCGGCGAGACATACTTTTATCGCGTAACCGTCGTGGATACCGCCGGCGAAGAGAGCTTTTTCAGTAACGAATTTTCCTATACCGTGCAAGAGCAGGATGTCACGTTCTTCACGCCGTCGTCCGGCGAATACGGCGACACCGTGACGATAACCGGTACGTTTTTCGGCACATTCGACGAATCGACAGACGAAGTTCATTTTGCCGGAAGCCCCGATACTATCCCCGCCGAAATCCTCAATTGGACGAATACCCAAATAAGCGTCGCGGTTCCGGACTTTGCGATTACGGGCCAGATTTTCGTCATCATAGACGGCACAATCGCTGCGACGGACGGTGAGTTTGAAGTCAGCAATCCGTTTTTGACCGGCGCGGACAAAACGAACGCGGCGGAAGGCGAATCGCTCGTCATCAGCGGCTCGAAACTTGGGTCGACGCAAGGCGCAAGCACGATTTCGTTCGGCGGCGAGGAATCGCCTGCGCAGGTAGTTTTGTGGTCCGACACCCAGATTTCCGTAAACGTCCCACCGATAAACGCCGTTCAAAGCTCGTCAATCATAACCGTCACAATCGGCGGAAATGCGCTTAACACTTTGACGATTGCAATCGACCCGCTTATAACCGCGCCGTCGGCGATTCGCGCTTCTACGGGCAACCAAATTACGATAACTGGCAAACACTTCGGCACATCCGGCCAGCTTCTCGTGTCAGCGCTCGAAGTTGCAACCGACTCGTGGTCGCCCTCGGAAGTGAAAGCGACCATAACGGAAGATTGGATTGAAGGCGACGTTCTCATAGTTTCCGTCAACCCCTCGAATGTGATTACCTATATCAACGACACCGAAGTCTTTTTCAATTTCCCGGAAGGCTTTGCCGGCTCGGCGTATGAAAAAGGCTCGCTTTACGAAATCGAAATCGTCACGAATTCGAACGTGGAATCCGTCGAATTCCTGATTAACGGCGCGGTGTACCGCTCGGATGACACGCCCGCGAACGGCTTCAAGTTCACGCTGAATCCTGACGACTTCACGAACAACGTGCAGTTTCTGACCGTGCGCGCACACCGGCGCGACGAATCTTTCGAAAGCGAGCCCCAGCCGTTTTATACGCGCGTATTCGACGGCGATTACAACGGTGACGACAAAATCGACCTTGCGGATCTCGACGCGCTTTACGCATTCTGGTTCGGTACAGTAATGCCTTCCTTTAACAATTCCGCCTCGCTCTTCCCGACGCTTGACGGAAACCGCGACGGCGTCATCGACGAACGCGACGCCGCACTAATCGGATATCTGTTCGGCCAATCCAGGCCATGATTGTCCCGTCCGGCGGGCGGACGAATTCGGCCCGATCGAATCCGCGGGCGATTTAAGCCAGCGCATTTCGTGATTGGCTCGGATTATCGGCGGTGAGGCGATTAATGACGCAATAATTCCGGCGAGCGAAACCTCGCACCAATCATATCGCGCCATCCCCGCGCTCGCCGGTGCTGATTCTAATCGCCTGCTCTATCGGCGAAACGTATATTTTCCCGTCGCTTTTAAGGCCGGTGCGCGCGACTTTTTCGATGGCGGAGACGATTGTGTCGACCAATTCGTCTTTGCAAATTATTTCAATCTTTATCCCGTGATGAAAGTCCAGTTCGGGCTCCGCGGCGACTGCCAATCCCCGGCCGTATCCCAAATGGTCGATTACGCTCATTCCCGTGATGCCTTCCACTTTGTGCAGAGCCCTCGTAATGGCGCCAAGTTTTCGTTTCGCCACGTATGCTTTGATTTCCTTCACCTCAAGCCTCCTTGTTAACCTGTATTGCAAACCATTTATATAACGCCGGAATGACGAGCAGCGTCAGTATAGTCGAAGTCACGAGGCCGCCGAGAACCACGGTAGCGAGCGGACGCTGGACTTCGCTTCCCGTTCCAGTGCTGAGCAGCAGCGGAATAAGTCCCAAAGCGGTGGTCACCGCAGTCATCAAAACCGGTCTAAGTCTAAGGCACGCGCCGGTGATCGACGCTTCATCGACGTTAATTCCCCTTAGAAGCAACTGATTCAAGTAGGTGACGAGAACCATTCCGTTTTCTAGCGCTATGCCGAACAAGGCTATAAAACCGACCGAAGCGGGAACGGAAAGATTTTGACCGGTGATCAACAGCGCAACGACGCCGCCGACAAGCGCCAATGGAATATTGAATAGTATGAGTATCGTGTTTTTGAGCGAATTGAAATTCATAAACAAAAGCAGCGTGATAATCAAAAGCGTGAAAGGCACGACTAGGGCGAGCCGCCGGTTTGCTTCCTGCTGCAATTCGAACTGACCGCCCCAATTGACAAAATAACCGGCTGGCATTTGTATTTTGTCGCCTATTGCTTTTTGGCCTTCCGCGACAAAGCTTCCGATGTCCCGGCCGCGAACGTTGCATTGAACGGCGATGAAGCGCTGATTGTTTTCCCTCGTAATCTGTCTCGGCCCGACGATTGTCTCGATGTATGCCAGCTGGTCGAGCGGAACGAGCGCGCCGTCCGGCGCGGCGATTAATATATGGCGTATTTTCTCGACGTTGTTTCGTGCGCTTTCGGCAAGCCGGACGACGATGTCGAACCGCCTTACGCCCTCGAATATTTTCCCGGCGGTTTCGCCGCCCACCGCCGTCCTGACGATGCTTTGAATGTCATCTACGTTGATGCCATAGCGCGCAATCGCTTTTCGGTCTATTCGAATCAATAGCTGCGGAGTACCTGCAACTTGGTCTTTCTGAACGTCAAAGGCCCCGCGAAGCCCGCCAATTTCGCTTTCCACTTTTGCAGCAAGTTCTTGCAGAACGTCCATATCGGGGCCGAAGATTTTGATGGCGAGTTCCGCTTTCGTTCCGGTCAGAAGTTCGTCAACAGCGGCAGCGATTGGCTGGGTGACATTGATCTGCGCGCCGGGAAAAGTTTCGAAAGTTTCGCTTATCTGCTCATATAACTCTCCGGAATTTTCAGCGTTCTTCCATTCGCTTTTAGGCCTTAAGGAGACGAACGATTCCGCGTTGTTGACCGGGTCTGCATGCGCTCCGACTTCGCCGCGCCCGACACGCGACACAATCTGCACAACTTCCGGGAAAGCCGCCATAAGCCGTTTTTCAAAACGCAATACGGTCTCGCGCGCTTCCTCAAGCGATATGGAAGGCGACATCGTCACGCGAATAAGCAGATCGCCTTCGTCGAGTCTCGGGACGAATTCGGAACCAAGTCGCGGAACCACAAGCGCTCCCGCTCCTAAAAGCAGCCCCGAAAGAGCGATAGCCAGAAACCGGCGACGCACAAAAACGCGTACAAGCGGCTCATACAAAATCAACATCCGCCGCACAATCCAAACTTCCTTCGATTGCTTGCCGCTTGCCGGTTTTTTCGGCCGGTTCATGAACAGCTGGGACAAAACCGGAGCAAGAAAAAGCGCATAAATGAGCGACCCTATCATCGCCAGCGCGACCGTATGCGCCAGCGGCCTGAACGTTTTTCCTTCGACTCCTTGAAGCGTGAAAAGCGGCAGGAACACGAGAACGATAATCGCTATGGCAAAAAATATCGGTCTTTCAACTTCCGCGCATGCCCTCGCCACGATAGACATTTTTGAATCGCCCGGCTCTGCCTCCCTTATCATTCTGTCAACGTTTTCGACGATTACGATTGTCGCGTCCACCATCATTCCGATGGCGATCGCGAGTCCGCCTAGCGACATCAAATTTGCGCTTATGCCGAACGCCTTCATCATGATGAACGCGAACATGACCGAAAACGGAATCGAAAGCGCAACGACAAGACTAGCGCGAAAACCGCCCATAAAAATCAGCAAGATTCCCGCAACGAGCAATATGCCGCCGATTAACGCGTCGGAAACCGTCTTAATGCACTTCGAAACCAAAGTCGCTTGGTCGTAATATGGAACAACGCTTACGCCTTCGGGGAGAACGCCGTTGATTTCCTTAAGTTTCGCCTTGACGTCGGTTATTACTTGGGATGTGTTTGTTCCGATAAGCTTCAGCACCATTCCTACGACAACTTCTCCCGCGCCGTTCATCGTCGCTAGTCCGCGCCGGATTTCGCCGCCAACCCGAATTTCTGCGACTTGGCTTAGATAAACCGGCGTTCCGTCCTCCACCTTTAGAACTATGTTTTCAAGGTCGGCGATTTTTTCCGCCAACCCGACGGATCGCACAATGTATTCGTCGGAATTGATTACGAGGAATTGCGCGCCGGCATTCGAATTGTTTGCTTGCACTTTTTCTTTGAGATCGCTTATCGTAATGCCGTAGCGAAGCAAATTCGCCGGACTGACAAGTATATGAAATTGCTTAACCTCTCCGCCGAGCGATAAAACCTCGGTGACGCCGGGTACGATTTGCAGGTTGTACTTTATTAGCCAGTCTTGAATTTCCCTCAGCTCTTCCGGCGTCCGGGTTTTCGACTCGTCTTCGACCACGAAAAACAGAATCTGTCCCAAACCGGTCGCAATCGGCCCCATTTCCGGCACGCCGAAACCTTCGAATATTTCCTCGCGAGCAAGTTGAAGCCGTTCTCCCACAAGCTGGCGGGCAAAATAAATATCGGTGTCGTCCTCGAAATAGATGTTGACAACCGATAGCCCGAAGTTGGATGTCGAACGAATTTCTTTAAGGTTCGGGAGTCCGTTCATCGCGGATTCAACGGGATAGGTGACGAATTTTTCAACTTCTTCCGGCGCCAGCCCTTCGGTTTCGGTAAATACTTGCACCAGAGCGGGCGTCACGTCCGGAAAGGCGTCCACGGGAAGTTCTTCATAGCTGTACCAGCCGGCGGCGAATACGAGCAAACCCATTACACCCATCAACAGGCGGTTGCGCAATACGAATCGAATCAGCATTTTTCAATCCTCGCTTTCAATGGTTGTGGCCGTCTCCGAACGCGCCCTTTTCGAGCGTCGCTTTCAATGTGAATGCGCCCTTGCTGACATAGTGCTGCCCTTCCGCCAGCCCAGACGCGATTTCGACCGTGTCCGTGTTTTCTTGCCCCACTTCCACCGGCACAGGTTCAAATCCCCTGTTTGTTTGAACGAACACGACGGTTCTTCCTTCGAATGTCTGAAGCGCGCCCTTCGGAACAACGACGCTCGCCGTTTCTTCCGAAGTCGCGATTTTCGCCGTCAGAAACAAGCCGGGACGATACAGCCCGTCCGGATTCGGTAACACGACGCGCGCCAAGGCCGTTCTTGTCGCTTCGTCCACATGCGGGCTAATCCAGGCTATGGTTCCTTTCGCTTCGGGAATATCGTGGCCGATGTCAATCGCCACTGTTTGCCCTTTTCGAATCGCGGCCAAATCTTTCTGGTATATGCTGACATTCACCCACACGGTCGAAAGGTCGGCGACCGTGAAAATATCGGTTTCGGCGCCAACCCTTTCTCCCAAAGCGATATGCTTTTCTATGATAGTTCCGCCGAACGGCGCGCGAATTACGAATCTCGTTACAACCGGGTCCGAATCGAGCAAAATCTTTTCGAGACTGCTCTCCGGAATTCCGAGCGCCAATAGCTGCTGCGTTGCGGCGTTTCTTGTAATGCGCGCTTCCGCAAGGGTTTGTTTGGCTTCGAGATATTCAAGCTCGCTCGTTATCTTTTTCTCCCATAACTTTTCCTCCCGCTGGAAATTTGCCGCCGCCAATTTTTCCCGCTCGGTTGCGGCGAGAAACGCGCTTTTAGCTTCCGCGAGTTCTTGGCTGTCAATCACCGCGAGGACGTTTCCGGCCCTTACGGAGTCGCCCACTTTGACTTTCACTTCGCGAACGATGCCCGACAGCCGCGGAACGACATGCGCCAATCGGTCTGCGTTTAGCACGATTTCGCCGGGTAGTTCGACAAACTTCACGATTTTTCCGGGTTTCGCAGTTAAAACCTCTATGCCGAATTCTTCAAGTTCGGATTCCGTCAAATTGACCACGTCATCTTCGTGAGCTTCGCCGCCGTGCGCATGATCGTCCTCATCTTCGCTCGATTCGCCGTCGTCGTGTGCGCCGTCATGCCCGTCCTCGTGATCGTGATCGGAGTGCGAGCCATGAATTGAGTGGGGGTCTTCATCCACATTTTCCATTCCGCCTTGCCCGTTTCCGGCGGTTAACGGTCCGAGTTTGGCGATAACCAAGTAGTACATGCCGAGAATCAAAAACAAGATAACCGCGATGCCAAGAACTATCGCAATTCCTCTTTTCATTTTTCAACCTCCAAAATGCCTTGCCCTAAAGTAAGCACGGTTTCGGCGCCTTCCGGTATTTCTCCAATCAACCGGTTTAAACGGATTTTTGCCGATTGATATTCCTTTAGCGAATTCAAATATTGCCTTTTCATGTCGAACAGAGTTCTTTGCGCGTCGAGCATTTGCAAAAGGTCGAATTTTCCTTCGCGATAGCCGAGCAAATTCGCTTCGTAAAGCTCGCCCGCTTTCGGCAAGATTTCGTCCCGAAGCGCGACCGCTTCGATATATGCCGTTGACAAGTTTTGTAGAGCCTCCGAAACCTCGGTGCGCAGAGCGATTTCGGCGGCATCGCGACTCGCCTTCGCGTTTTCTATGAGCGCGATGGTTTCTTCAATTTTGCCTTGGTTTTTGTTGGTCACGGCCAAAGGTATGGAAATGCCCAAAAGAAACGCGAATGCATCGGCATCCCGAAAATTTCGTATGCCCGCGCTCAAGGTTAAATCCGAGTGAGAGTCTGCGACGGCCAATAAGTAATTCGATTGACTCAAACCGATTTCGGTCTCCCATCTGGCATAATCCGGATTGTTCATTATCCCGTCGGCAAGCCCGGCTTCCCAATCCGGCATTGACAAGTTTTCGGTCTCGGAAGCAATTACCGAAATGTCCTCAACCTCCAATCCAATCATTTTCGCCAAGCGATCCTTGGCCGCCGATAACTCGCTTTCCGATTTGTTCGCGCTTGTTCTCGCGAAGGCGAGCTCTATTTCGGAACGCGATTTTTCCATCGGCGCGACTTTGCCGGCTTCCACTTTCAGGCTTACCGCGGCGGCGGTTTTCTCCGCGATGTCGAGCAGTTCGTAATCGAGTTCAACTTGCTTTTGCGCGAAAGACACATCGAAATACGCGGATGCCGCAAGCGCGATTATGTCAAGCGCCTTCGCGCGATAATCCCATTCTTTAATCGCGGATTCGTAAAAAGCGGCTTGGCGGCGCAGCTTTCTTTTGTTTTTTACTTCGACCAGCCGGGAATACGAAATCGTGGTTTCGAGGCTTCGGAATCCCGTTAGTTCGTCCTGCCCCGCGAAGTTTTCCAATTCCAGCCCAAGCTCGGGATTCGGACGAAGTCCTTCTTGATATGCCGCCGCGTTTTTGGCCTTTATTTCTTCGATCGCCGCCGCGAGCGCGGGGCTGTTTTTCAGCGCAAGAAGAAGAGCGGCTTGAAGGTTTATCGCATGCCGATGGTCATCCGATTGAGAAGTTTGAATCCGCTCCGCAGCCGGACGTCCGTTTTTTCCGACCTGAATTACGTTGGACGAATACGGTTCGCCCCGCGCGACAGCAGATGAAAACGGTGTGCTTGCGGCATAAACCGGAAACAAGGCGAATGCGAACAAAAAGTAAATCGAATGCAGGCGTTTCATTTGGCTTTCACCCGTGAAAAGTAGTTTCGCTAGGATAATGTGCGCAGAAGCGATGATTGCTAACCGGCCATCAAGGCCAATCGCCCGAGCGCGATAAAATTCCGGCTATTGCCGGCGGGCTGTTTTTATATGCGTAAAACGACCGCTTTAAGCGCGTTCAATTGCCGAAATTGATGAATTAAGTAGTTGCCGAAAACAATTGTGCGACTATCCGGCGAATGAAATATGGCTCTAGGCATGACTAAAAGCAAATTCGAACATTTCCGAATTTGCAAATCGAAACCCGTATCCATTTTGTCCGCAAACCGCGGATTGCGGATTTTGTCTTGGGATATTCCGCATACGATTACGATATCCTTGCATTCGACGCTATGCTCCGAGCATACGAAGCCGCTTTGGCAATTGCCACCGACCTTTGAAGAATCCGCGGTGCAATCGGAGAGTATTAATTTCGGCGGTACTTTTCCCGAAAAACAAAGTTTAATGTGCGAACCTGGCGGAGTAATCATGGTCAAAAAGACCATTAAATAGGCTACTCTCGCAATCGTCAGCGCAAAATTTATAGATTTATGTCTCATCGAAAAACGTAATGGCAAAGCTTCATCAATGACCAAATTGCCAAAAGTGCTTACCTGCCGGGAAAGCCGATTATTTTATCGAGAGCCGCGTTACTTCGAATCGTTTGATTAACCAAACTCCCGTAAGGATTCGGCCCTGCTTAAGCGAAATATAGACTTAAAGAGCCAATCGGCTCGTCAAGATCCATCGGTCAAAGCTGTCCGCCGCCTAATTGAAATTCACCTGAATCGGGTTGCTCGTCGCGACGAAGCCGAACGCGATTACCGGGTTTTCCTCCGCGGGATACTGACAGAACACGCGCACCCAATCGCCGGTTTGAATTCCGGGATTCGTGGTAATCAGCGTGCCGTCCGTGCGGAAAATGAAGTTCACGGGGTTAACTGTGTTCTGCACGTGCAACCAGCCCACGTACGGCGTGATGTTGATTCCGGTTATATCGGGCGTTTCGTCCTGCGGCGTGCCGGGGTCGGGGTCGTAGCCGTCCGAAAACGTGGCGAGCACCTGGAACGGCACATCGGTTCCGGCCGCTATGTTAATCGGGTTCGTCGAGCCGCCCGTCGTCATGTCGAGCGATTGAATCGTCGCGCAAGAAATCGTGAACGTCGCCTTCACCTGGAAATCGAACGGGCTCATCGCCCGCACTACGGCGAAGCCGCGGTTTAGGCCCGTCACGAGACCCTTGTCCTCGCTCGAATTGCCAACCATCGCCACTTGGTCGTGAAGTTCGATGTCCCAAAGCACTTGGTCGGTCACTTCGATTTCCTGCGCCGCGCCGACCGGAAGGCCGTACGCGCGAAGCTGCACCTGCGGGCGAGCGAATCCTTCCGCCGCGCTCGGCGAAATCCTGCTCGTTTCGGTAACGATTAGCGGCAGCGCGTTCGGGTCTGGGTCGATGCCGAGAATCGGATCGCCCGTCACCGGGTTGATAATCCTGACGTTTTGAAGCGGCTGGGAGGTTTGGAACTGCGCCGTGTTCGACATTTGGCCGATGTTGCCGTTCGCCGCAACCGGCGCCACGCGATAGAAAGTGTCCACGTCCGGCAGCGTCGCCGCGCTCCATGTGTATTGAATCCGGCCGTCCGACGTTTTCGGCGCGGGGTTCATCGAACTGCGGGTCACGGTCGCGCCGCTCGTAAGCGGCGTGAAATTCACGCCGTTCGTGCTCGTAAGCACCTGATAGCCGACTAGATTCGTAAGATACCTGATTGCTATGGGCGTAATGTCCGGAACGCCGATTTCGCCGTTAGCGTCGTAATCCACGATTTCCAGCCACGGCTTCGACGGGTTCGGAAGCGTATCGAGATAGTTCAGCGCGATAGGCGTGATATCGGGAATTCCCACTTCGCCGCTGTTGTCGCCGTCGCCGATGTTGCGCTCGCGCCATGTAAGCTGGGGCTTGCCGTCAACGAGCGCCACCGTAATCGTCACGCGGTTGACGTCGCTCGTCGGCGCGTCGTTGGCCGGATTCTGCGGGTCTCTCGCCACATAGCGCTTTTCGCCGAAAGGCGAGTTGTCGAAGTACGCACGGCATAGCATTCCACTGCCGTCCACGCCGGGACGCTTGTCGAAGTACGTGCGCACGATTCCGACGTCCACGTATTTCCAATATCCGGTTATCGCAAGCGAAATCACTTCGCCCGGACCGCCCATGAATTCCGTGAAGTCCACGCTCTTGGGCTTATACATGTTCCAGTTGTAGTTGAGTTTGAAAAACGCCCAGTCAGCGTCCTCGAAGTTCACCGCGTACACCTCCACGATGGTCGCGTCTTTCGCTTCGATGACTTTCAGCGAAAAATTCGCGGCAAGGTCGGGGCGCGGATTGCCGCGTTCGTCCGTGGGGTGAATCGAAAACCCGCCGCCGGTTTGAACGCGCTCGCCGTCTTTCGGCGCCGAGTATCCTTTCGGCGCGGGATCGTTCGATGACGGCTCGTGCGACAGCGATGAGCCGGTGCAGGCCTGAAGCGCCGCTAGTATGATAAATGACAGCAATACTCCCGCACAAACAAGCCAATTCCTCATCTCGATACTCCTAATAATGCGGCAAAACGCCGCTTATAAAGCCAGTTTATTCTACCACAATCCGCACGGTTTCTTCGCTATTTCGAAAAAAATCGAGTTCCGCAAGCCATCGCGCCGCCCGCTTCGAACGGATTTGCGCCAAAGACGCGGATTTTATCCCGATAATCCGGCTTCGCGGGGTATAATTTTGTGCCGCCCGGAGGCAGCGATGAAAATACCCGAAGACTTGATCGGCTCGGTGATTAGGGCGAAAACCGGTACGCATGTCCCGGAGGATAGGCCGGATACCCGCGCGCCCGGCGCACAGTCCGGCGCAAAACCGGCAACGAACGTTCGCGCCGACGCGCCCGCAGCGCCCAGTCCGGATTTCAAAGCGGAAATTTCGGGGCGCACTCTCAAAATCCGCTCCGCCGAAAGGCAGGCATATTCGGTGCCGCCCGAAGTCGCGGCGCGCGCCGCGTACGAGCGCGGCGAATCCGCTAAACTTCCGCCGCGAGAAGGCGCACGCGACGCCGTTCGAAGCGCCTCGAACCGCGCCAATCCGGACACCGGTTCACGCGGAGAACAGGGAGATTCGTTCACGGCACGCCGGCGCGAATCCCTCGGCGTCGAGCGCTCGGTTGTCGAGCGCAAAATAGCGGAACTCCGGCTCAGGCTCGCGTCCGAGTCGCGGAAAAAGGCCGATTCGGTAGTCGCGGATTTCGATAGAAAACAGCAGGTCCGCGAAAGAAAAAGTCTGGAACGCGAGGTGGCGGCGCTGGACAGGCAAATAGCGGGCATCGAGCGCGAAAAAATGGCCGAATCGAAAGCGGCGGCTTACGAAGTGGCGAAGGCCAACCTCGACGCCCAATCCTCCGCATCGGCGCGAGCGGGAAGCGTAAGCAGCGCCGCGTCGCGAATCAACACGGTGGTCTAACCGATGTTCATAATTTTCCGGCCGCGCAAAGCGTGCATTTTCGCCGCCGCTGCCGCAATGGCGATTCTCTTTACTGCGTGTCCGCGCGAAAAGGCGCCGCCGAACGAGCCCGCCGTCGTTTTCGCCGGCATCGGGCTTTCCGCTCCGGTCGTGAATTCGCTTGAAATTTTCAAAGCCGAAACCGGAATCGACTACACGCTCATCACCGGCGATTCGGGCGAGCTTTCCCGCACGATTGGCGGCGGCGCGGAGTGCGACGTTTTCATTCCCGACGCGCCCGGCGCGATAGACTTCCTCGCCCAAAGGGAGCTTGCCGGCGAGGAAAACGTCAAATTCCTTTTTCTCGAAAGGCTGGCGGTCGTCATTTTCCGCGCCGAAGGCGCGCCGCCGTCGCTCGAAGGCCAAAACGCCGTCGAATTCGTCAGGCACGCCCGGAAAATAGCCGTGCTCTCGCCCACCGCTTCGCGCTCCGGGCTGCTCGCGAACGAATCGCTCGAGTTTTACGGCGCGGGCAAGGGCGAATCCGAAGTGCTCGTTCTCCCCGCGCTAAGCTCGATGCGCCTCTTTCTCGAAAAAGCCGAAGCGGATTGCGCAATTGTTTTCGCAAGCGAAATTCACGGCGAAGACTATCTGACAATCGTCGATTACTTGCCGCCCGAAAGCCACACTCCGTACGCATACCCGCTTGTCTTGCTTCCCGGCGCAAAGAGCGGCGCTCAAAAGCTGGCGGACTTTCTGCTTTCTCCCGATGCGCGCAAAGGCTATATGCAGTTCGGCTACGACAGGCCGGACGAATTCGACAGGGACATTTCGGGCAAACCCGCGGGCGAAGGCGAAAAGGAAGGCTCCGGCGATACCGCCTGAGCTATCTTCTCGCCACCACTTCCTGCACCGGCAGTCCGCGCACAATCGCGACGTCGTCCACGCGTCCGAGGTCGATTTCGCGAGGCGGCGATACCGGCTTTCCGTCCGCTTCGAAAAGCGTGCAAACTATCGGGCGGATGATTTTTATTTCGTCGGTTTGCTTGACGACCGCTATTTGGTCGTTCGACAAAAGAACGAAACTTCCGACCGGATAAAGCCCGATTTTGCGAACCATCAGCGCCACGGCTTCGCGCGAAAAATGCGTGCCGGAATTGCTTGCGATAATGTTCATCGCCGAATAAAAGTCCATTTTCGTTTTATAGCTGCGGCTCGTGGTCAGCGCGTCGTACACGTCGCATACCGCCGCGATTTGCACGTGCTTTTCAATCTGCTCGCCTTTAAGACCTTTCGGATACCCCGTGCCGTCCCATCTTTCGTGGTGAAAGTGGGCGATTTCGATTACTTCTTTCACGAATCCGCCGTGCTGTTTCAATATCTCGGCGCCCATGCTCGCGTGCGATTTTACGAGTTCGAATTCCGCGGTCGTAAGCTTGCCCGGTTTGTTCAAAATGCTCATCGGAATCCGCGTCTTGCCGATATCGTGCAGCACCGCGCCGATAACAAGGTTCATAAGCCTGTGCATCGGATAGACGTCGCGCGCGAGCGCGAGAAATAGCAGCGCGACGTTCACTGAATGTCTGAATGTATATTCGTCGTAATGCGCCACGTCCAACAGCTTCACCGCCGCGTTCGGCCTCTTTATCGCCTGTTGAATCATTTCGGTAAGCGGCCGCTTAAGGTCCGTGATATCGAGCTTGCCGCCTTCGGCGATGCGCGTGAAGACGTCCGTCACGCATTCCGTGACTTCGCTCAAGATTTTCGGCTCTACCGCGCTTTCGATGTTCGCTTTCTCGAAAATGCCGGTTTCGGCTTCCCGAATTTCTTCCAGCGAAAGGTCTATGTCCACGGCGCCGGCGCCGGGCGAATATCCCAGTACGGATTCCTCGATAAGCTCGTCCGCCACCGCTCGCGATACGTTGACGCGCGAAATGCCGCGCTCTTTTAGCGTCGCGATGAACGCCTCGGAGATTTCATACCCTTGCCGGAGCAGCAGGTTTTCCCCGTCGTAAATATCCGACGCCAGCGTTTGCCCGGGCGGCAAAACGGCGACGTCCACTGAAACGTAGTTGGCTTCCAACCTATATCCGTATTCGAATTTAAATCAAGACGGCGCGGCCGCGGCTTCCGGAGCGATTCCCGGAATTCGCGCGAGGCGAGCCGACAGTATAATACTCCTTTTCAGGCGCGCTTATTTAAAAAAATGTCAATACTTCATTTTTAGCGGTTTTTCAACCGCAACGTCCGGCGTTTTCGACAGGTCGAGTATTCTCGGAACTTCGAGCCGTTTGAAATTCTGGTCGAACAAAACCGACACTTCGGGACGCACTACCGCAGCCGGATTGACCTTGCGCACTACGCCGATTTCACCGGTGGTCAGCCTTACGAACGTGCCGATAGGATATAGTCCCAGCGACGAAAACAGCCTTCTCACTCCGCGTTCCGAAAAGTGCTTGCCGCTGCTTTGCACGATTATGTTAATTGCGCTGTGGAAATCCATTTTTTCCTTATAGCTCCGCGTGGTCGTCAGCGCGTCGTACACGTCGGCTACCGCTGTAAGCTGCGATTCCGGCGAAATTTCTTCGCCCGCAAGCCCGTCGGGATAGCCGCTGCCGTCCCATCTTTCATGATGATGCCGCGTAATATCCAGCGCCTCGTCCGTAAATCCGCCATGCTCCCGCAATATCTCTTCGCCGAGAACCGGATGGGTTTTTATAAGGTCATATTCCTCGTCAGTAAGTTTTCCTTGTTTCGTAATGATTTCGAGCGGCAGTTTCGTTTTCCCCACGTCGTGCAGCAAAACGCCGACCGTCGCGCCTTCGACTTTTTCGTCGGGAATTTGACCCTTCGCGAGCGTCAAAAACAAAAGACCGGTGTTGACCGAATGGCGGAACGTGTACTGGTCGTAATGCGCCACGTCCAAAAGCTTAATCGCGGCGAAAGGTTTCGCCAAAGTTTGTTCGATAATCTGGCGGGCGAGCTTTTTGACCTCCTCCATTTCCTCCGCGGCCGGCGCGCCTTCCCGCAGCCTGCTGAACACTTCCTCGACGCACGCGGAAGTTTCGACCAGCAGTTCTTCTTCCACCGCGGTTTCGATGCCGGACTCCTGCCAAAGTTTGCGCTCGTCCTTATGCAGTTTGCTCGCGATTTCTTCGTCCCGCGCCGGCTTCGACGGATGTTCCTCTTTCGGCACGGCGTTTTTTTCGATGTCCGCGGCGGCTTCGACGGAAACCCGCACCTTCGTTATGCCGCGTTTTCCCAGCGCGGCGATAAAGCCCTCGGTGACGATCGAGCCTTTCGCGAGCAGCCGCTGCTCGCCGGAATAAATATCGGACGCGAGTATTTGCCCCACGGTAAGGAGCGAAACCTCAATATCGGTCCATTCGAGGCTTTCCCCGCCTCCGCCGCCGTTTCCGAAGACAGCCATTACCATCTTCCACATCCTGCCGATGCGCTGACACAACAACCCAATGACGCAATCACGAATATATGTCCGAACCGCCGCGTTCAACGATTGAACCGGCCACTTTATGGCAATTCCCGGTCAACTCATTATACCACTCGCATATAAGTTCGCGCGAATTGGCGAAAAATTTCCTTTGCTATACTTTTGCCGTGACATTCGATTTCAATCCAGGCAGATTCGTAGGCCAGAAAAGGGCGATTGCCCGGCTCTCCGGCTTCAGGCGCAAGGGTCATTCGCCTACCTCGATTCTGTTCAGCGGCCCGCCGATGACGGGCAAAACAACGCTCGCTCTTATTTACGCGCGCACGCTTTTATGCACCGGCGAGCCCGCGGACGGCATTTTTGCCTGCGGCGAATGCTTCGCATGCCGCGCCCTGATGTCGGGTCCGTACGGCGATTTCACTTTCGTGCTCCCGCGCACGAAACAAATAACCGTCCAAATCGTAGAGGACGAGTACGGCGATTTTTCCGGCGCGCTGCGGCTGCCTTCCCATTCCGCACGCAGAATCGTTTTCATCGACAGCGCGCACGCTCTGAACGACCAAACCGGCAACATGATGCTCAAGCTTTTCGAAGAAGCGCCCGACAAAACGGTTTTCATTCTCGTCACCGACAGGCCCTACGAAGTGCTTCCCACCATCCGCAGCCGGTGCGAAGAAATTCGTTTCACCGGCGAGTCGGTCGATTTCATCGCCTCGGAGCTTGCCTCTCGCGGATACGACGAAGTGGCCGCCCGGCGCGCGGCATCGCTTTCGCAGGGCAAATGGGTGCTCGCGGAAACGCTGATGCGCGAAAAACCGCTGTTTGACGGCGCGGAAAAGCTGATGCGCGATTTCGCATCGGTTCTAAAGGGAGGCGGAAACAAGTACGGACTGATGGGGTCGCTGATGGCCGCCGCCGATGAGCTTTCGGATGCCATGATTCGGCGCGAGTCGGAAGTCATCACCTGGACGCTGCCGGATAAAGAAGTGCTCGACGTGAAGGACAAAAAATCGCTCGACCGATGGAGCGTCGGCACGACGCGGTCGAACGAACTGAAGCGAATGGCCCAGATAACGGCTTTCGATTGGCTTCGCGAGGGACTGATTAAACGTTCGCTCGAGGAAAAAAAGGCCGGCGGCGACCCTTGCGAGCGGCTTGACAAACTGCCGCAAGCGCTGGATCGCGCCGGCCTTTGGCTCGAACAAAACGTAAGCGAGGACTATATTCTTGCCGCGCTTTTGGCGAAGCTGTAAGCGCTAAGCAAGCGCCTCCTCCGGAACTACGTCGAGCATCGCAAGATGCTCCTCGCTGAAAACGCTGCGAAGAAAATGGTGGTAGAAACCGTTGGGGTCAACGGATTTCACAGCCTGTATTGCTGCTTCAGACAAATCGCAGGCCTTTGCCAAATTTCTTTCCGCCAGTGCTCGGGCGCACAAAATGGTTTCTTCAGGCTCGCCAAACTGCTTAGCCAAATCGGCATAGATTTCGGTTTTTTCTGAAGATCCCCTCAGAGCAGATGCCCACATAGCGGTTGCGAAAACCGTGCGTAGCTTGTCGATTTTAAACCGCTCAAATCCTCCCTCGCCGATCACCTCGTCCGCTTTTTCCAAAAATCCATACCAAGCGGGATCGGAGCGCCAAATCATGAACAAAAAAGCTCTAAAATACAATGAGTAAATTTTCTGCTCTGGAATTTTGACTTCCGCGTCCCAAGAAGAAATAGTCCTTCTGAGATGAGGCGCGTCCTGATTGTGAATAGCTTTCATCCCCTGAAAATGGGAGACAGTTTTTAGGTTGCGCCATTTGGTAAAGTCGGCTTTAGGAAGCGAAGGGAAGTATTGCATACTAGACCTCAATGTCCATCCCAACAAACCTTTCGGGGACCCTTTCCAACTTGACTGTTGGTGGTTCTTCGGGAGGGTGTAATTCCCCATTCATGTTCTTCGGCGGGTACGGCGGACTGACCGGGCGATTCGCGTATGGAATCCCGAATCCCGACATCAATTTGCATTGAAGCGCGTCGTTAAACTCCTGCACCCACTCGGCAGGAGTGTGGCCGGTGCTTTCGATGGTTTGGCTCCCCGAAACGTTGTTCTTGGAGAACACGTAATCTCCGAGAGCGTCCATCTCACCCTGCGTCAATGTGTGAAAAGGCATAAAATCCCTCCGAAAACTGAAATTTCGCCATAGCGGCACCACTATTCTAACATAAAATTTGTCAAGCCTCAACAGCTATACAAAATTTGGCAATTTCCCGCGCGCTGCCGCAATTCCGTTTTCCCGCATCGAAAATCGCGGACTGCCGTTATATACTACCCTCATGGAATCGCTATTTGACGTTCTTTCAAGGCTCGTTTTCGCGCCCGGCGTTTCGGGCGCGGAAGACGCGGTCGCGCGTGAAATCGAAGCGTTGCTCGAAACGGCCGGCCTGGATGTTTCGCGCATCGAAAAAGACCGCCTCGGAAACCGTTTCGTGCGCTTCGGCGGCGGCGAATCCCCCCGGCGCGTTCTCGTGGCGCACATGGACGAAATCGGCTTTCGAATTACTTCGATCGGTGCGGACGGCGTCTGCCGCGTAATCGCGACGGGCGGAATAGACCCGCAGCTTTACGAAGGAGCGCAGGTTGAAATTCACTCGAAATCCGGCGCAATTCCCGCCGTCTTTTCGCCCGTCAGCCACCACGTGACTTTTCGCACAGGCGTTTTCAAAGACAAGCGAATCTCGGTGGAAGACCTGATGCTCGATATGGGGGCGAAGTCGCTTGAAGAGGTTACCGCGCTCGGCGTGCGCTTACTCGACTCCGTTACTTTTCCCAAGCGCTTTCGCCGTCTCGCCGGCGGTTTCGTCGAGGCGCGAAGCTTGGACGACCGGTTCGGATGCGCCGCCCTCGTAATGCTCGCGGCGCGCCTTGCCGAAAAACCGCCGCCAGTTTCCACGGTTCTCGCGTGGGCCGTGCAGGAAGAAGTCGGGCTGCGCGGCGCACGCGCGCTTGCGTCAAAGTATTCGCCGGAGGAAGCGATTGCGATAGACAGCTTCACGGTCGGCACAGGGCCGCGCGACAACCGCCAGTTCGATGCGGTAAAACCGGGCGGCGGCGCGGTGCTGCGCGCACTCGATTCCACGACAATTGTTCCTGATTCCGTACGCGAAGCGATTCTCGATAAAGCCGCCGCGCTCGGCGTCTCGCTGCAATACGGATATATGCCCGGCGGCAACGACGCGTCGATGTTCGAGGCGGGCGGCGCACGCGTATTCGGGTTCGGCGTGCCGGTCGAATTCAGCCACACCGCGGCCGAGCGGATTCATTTCGGCGACCTCGAAAATCTCGTCGAATTGCTCGCCGCCTGGTGCGCTTCCGATATCGGGCTATGACGGATTCACCGATTTCGGCGGCAATTTGATAGCAATATGAACAAATCTTTTCCAGGGGGGATACTTAAGACTATGGGCAATAGAATTTCCTTATTCGTTTTGACCTTCGCTGTTTTCGTTTTCGCCGCATGTTTGGATGCAGGCGGAGGCTCGAATACTTCCGGCGGCGCCGCGGAAATCGAAAACCCTCCCGCGCCTGCCGCAAATCCGCCTTCAATTACAGGCGCCGAGTGGCGGGAAAAACACAAGCTGCCGGTCGAGAAAATCAAAATGCCCGCCGGCTTTAAAATAGACGTTTTCGCCTATGGCATAACCAACGCACGTTCGCTTTGCCTGTCGCCTTCCGGCACGCTTTTCGTCGGCAACCGCCGGAACAACGGAAACGTATATGCGCTCAAGGACACGGACGGCGATTTTCGCGCCGACGAAGTTTTTGTCATCGCGGAAAACCTCTTCATGCCTAACGGCGTTGCCTTTCGCGACGGCGATTTATACGTCGCCGAAGTAAACCGCGTCATCGTATTTCGCGACATCAAAAACCGGCTTGCGAATCCGCCCGCATACGAAGTCGTGACGGACGCGTATCCCGGCGACACCCATCACGGTTGGAAGTTCATCCGGTTCGGGCCGGACGGCAAGCTCTACGTCCCCGTCGGCGCGCCCTGCAACGTCTGCGAACGCCCAGACCCGTACGCCGGCATCACGCGCATCAACCATGACGGCAGCGGCTTCGAAATCGTCGCGCGCGGAGTTAGAAACACGGTCGGTTTCGACTGGCATCCCGTCACGAAAGAGCTTTGGTTCACGGATAACGGCCGGGACATGATGGGCGACGATGTTCCGCCGGACGAACTCAATCACGCTCCCCGGCTTGGAATGCATTTCGGATTTCCGTATTTTCACGGCAAAGGCATCCCCGATCCCGAATTCGGGAACTCCGCGCCGGCAGGCCCATACACGCCCGCCGCGATGGAACTCGGCCCGCATGTGGCGTCGCTCGGAATGCGGTTTTACACCGGAAACATGTTTCCCGCGGAATATCGCAATCAGATTTTCATCGCTGAGCACGGAAGCTGGAATCGCACGGTCCCGCTCGGCGCTCGCGTAACGCTCGTCAAACTCGGCGATGACGGCGAAGCGAAAAGCTATCACGTTTTCGCCGAAGGCTGGCAGGATGCGCACGGCCAAAGATGGGGCAGGCCGGTCGACGTCGAACTAATGCCGGACGGCAGCATGCTCGTTTCGGACGACCACGCGGGAGCGATTTACAGAATCAGCTACGAATCGAATTAGCATTACCGGGCGGAATTCATTCGCCCTTGAGTCCCTTTTCGATGGCGATTCTGAAGCCCGGAGTATGCGGCACGCCGGTAAATTCTATTCGGCCCTTTTCGTTTACGTTCGCGGTTAAACCGGCGCCGGTGTCCCCGCGTTCGCCTATTATTCTTTCCACTTCCGCCTTGTACCTGTCCGTCAGAAATATCAGCCTCTGGTTTTCGCTGCCGCGCCAAAGCAAATCCGCATGCCTTTTCATAACATACGGCCCGTCAATCAACAAGTCGATTCTTTCGAGAAGTTTCAGCTGTCCGCCGTCCGCAATTTTAACCAGCTTTTCATAAACGTGACCGGTATAAACCATCACTCCGGTATCCCGCCTTTCTCGAACCGAATCTATAATTTCCGACAAAGCTTCCGCCTGCGAAAAAGGCTCGCCGCCCGAAATCGTAATCCCTTCGATTCCGCCTTGAGACGTAATCCATTCAACCAGTTCAGGGACGGACATTTCAAACCCGCCTTCGAACGGTAGCGATTCTTCGGTAATGCAGCCGGGACACCTGAAGGGACAGCCCTGCACCCAAATACAAGCGCGGGAATGCGGCCCGAGGACGGTGACGGGCGATTCCAGTCTATGCAGCCTTACGGTTGAAAAAGCCGATTTCATATCAATCTCTCATTCGGGAGCCCCTTGGGGCGGACGAATGAGCTCCGGTGATATATTACTATCGCATGACGAAAATGACATTCGGCGAGGCGGAGGCGCGACTCCTTGCAATCGACCCCGGCAAGTGGGACTTGTCGCTCGAAAGGCTGACGCGCGTCTGCGCGCATCTTGGCGGCCCGCACCTTGCCTATCCGGTAATCCTCGTCGGCGGAAGCAACGGCAAAGGCAGCGTGGCGGCGTTTCTGACCAGCATTTTAAGCTCGCCCGACGCCCCCGCGGAAGGCGCGGACTTCGCGGGCGGGAGCATGGAGCGCGACGTTCACGTCGAAGACGTCGCCACGAAAGAACACCGAGAAATCGAAAAAATCTGCCGCGCCGCAAACAGCCCGGAAATCGAAGCGGCAAAATCGCTTTTCGCCTCGAAGGGCGGGGAGCCGCTAAAGATAGGCAGTTTTATCAAACCGCACCTCGTTTCAATTTGCGAGCGCGTTCGCGTGAACGGCGAACCGGTGTCCGAGGACGATTTCGCCGCCGCCGCGTCGGCCGCGTTCGAGGCTTGCGAAAAAACCGAAACGAAGCTGACGTTTTTCGAATTGACCTTTCTAATCGCCGCTTTGCACTTTCGCTCGGTCGGCGCGGATATCGGCATTTTCGAGGTCGGTCTCGGCGGCAGGTTCGACGCGGTCAACGTTTGCAAGCCGTTCCTTTCGATAATCACGAACGTAGGCGCCGACCACGAACAATATCTGGGCGAAACGGCGGAAAAGCAGGCGTTCGAAAAGGCGGGAATTATTCCGGCCGGCGGAATTACCGTCTGGGGCGGCGTCGCGGTAAAAGCGAGCGGCGATTCGCAAGCGGGCGAGGTCGCGCGCGCCGCCGATGCGGTCATCGAAAAAGCGGCGGCGGAAAAATCCAGCGCGCTCGTTCGTGTCCGGCGCAGCTTCGCGCATGTCCGCTACGATTACGCGTTCGACCGCCAGAAAGTCGCGATCATAATGAACGACCTGGCCGCGCTCTACGGCCGTCCGGTGATGGAAAACGAGCGGGTTTTTTCGACGGACCAGCTTGGAACCTACCAATGCCCCAACCTCGACTGCTCGTTTTTTGCGCTGCTCGCCCTCAAGGCGCTCGGTTTCGACCCCGGCGTCCATCGCTTCCGCACCGGCCTGTTCAATACGAAATATCGCGGCCGTTTCGAAGTGATGTGGAAAGGCAATATGCGGGTAATCCTCGACGCCGCGCACAACGCCGACGGGCTGAAAAATCTGCGCAAAAGCATCGTGATGTACCTCGGCCCGGCCGTGCATTTCGACGACGCCAGAATACGCGTGCCGGTCGTTTTCAGCTGTCAGCAAGGCAAAGACCCGGCGAAGCTGTTCGCCGAAATTGCGCCAATAGCGTCCGGCGCGCATGCCATTTCGGTGCCCGTGCTTAAACCGATGCCCGCCGAAGAAATCGCCGATACGCTTCGCGAGTCCGGAATTCAGGCGTCGGCCGCGAAAAGCGTGAAAGCGGCGATAACCGCCGCGGAGCGCGCGACAGGCGCGAACAAAACGTTTCTGGTGTGCGGCAGCGTCTATTCGATGGGCGAAGTCATTCAGGAACTTGAACGCCGGGGATACAAGCGGAAATAAGATTGAATCTCTTCGGCAACCTGCATCCGATTCGATTTGCATACAGCAACAGACTAAAAGCTCTCGTCAACCGCCACGAGTTCTTCGAAGTCGGGGATTTCGTCTTTCAGCGCTTGCTCGACGCCCATTTTCAGCGTGATGCTCGCGCCGGGACAGCCGTGACACGCGCCATGCAGCCGCACGAACGCCTTCCTGCCGTCTATTTTCAAAAGCTCTATGTCGCCGCCGTCCATATTCAGGAACGGGCGCACTTTCGCGAGCACGCGTTTCACCTTTTCCTCGAACAATTCGGGGGGCGTAATCTGCGGCATTTCGTCAATGCTTGCTGTTTCGTCAGTCATCTTCGGTATCTCCTTTGGTCAAGTCTTCGTCCGGCGCGCAGCCGAGAAAATCTTTTGGTTGAATTTGGCTTATGAAGGCCTTGAACTGCTGATGGTCGGCTTCCGTGAACTCCGGCACGACTTCTTCGGGCTGTTCAGCTTCCGAAAGCCTAAGCTCGCAAAGGAGCGCGTCGTCCACGAAAATCGGCACGTTCTTGCGAAGCGCAATCGCGATGCCGTCCGACGGGCGGCAGTCCACGTCCAATATCTCTTCGTCCTGCTCGATGACCATAATCGCGTAGTAAGTCTGGTCCTGTATTTTGTTGATTTTGAGCATTTTCGGCACCGCGCCGAGCGTGTCGAGAATGTTCACGAGCAAGTCGTGAGTCAGCGGTCGCGACAGTGCGCGCCTTTCAAGCGCCAGTTGGATGCTGATGGCTTCCGCCTCTCCCACCCAAATCGGCAAAAAACGGCCGCCTATGGACGCGTCCTTCAAAATCACCACCGGCGATTTGTTGATTGCGTCTATCCGTACGTCCAAAACTTCAACTTTATTTAGCGCCATTAACAGGCCTCGTCATTTCTACCCGCAAAGACGGAACTTCGCTTAACCGCTTTCTCCCGCGTTCAATTGTATCCCGCGAAACGAGCCGCGTCAACTTTACGCCGTTTTCACGCACCGTTCGCGCCGCCTTTGAGCTTGATTTTCATCAGCTCTTCGATTTCCGCACGCGAAAGCGGCCTAACTTCGCCGGAATTTAGCCCCTTCACCTTCACAGGTCCGTGCGCAATTCTGATTAACCGTTTGACGATATATCCCTTCGAGCCGAATATCCGCCTGATAATCCGGTTTCGCCCCTCGTGAATCGACACCTCGTAAACCGCGCTCTTTTCAAGCTTTCCCGCAAGCTTGAGGCTTAAAAGTTTCGCCGGCCCGTCGTCGAGTTCGACTCCTTTCAACAGCGCCGCCGCGTCTAAAGCGTTTACCGTTTTGTCAAGGCTGATTCTATAAATCTTGACAATTTCCGATGACGGATGGGTCAGTCTTTGCGCAAGCGCGCCGTCGTTCGTGAGAATTAGAAGCCCCTCGCTTCGCCTGTCAAGCCTTCCCGCAGGTTTCACCGGCTCTTTTATGCCCAGCTTTTTAATGTGGTCGGCCACCGATTCGCGCCCCTTTTCGTCGCGCATAGTCGTAACGACGCCTCGCGGCTTATAAAACGCATAGTATGCAAGGGTCTTGATTGCCGCTGTCTTTCCGTCCACGGCAATTTTGTCGCGCGCAAGGTCAACCCGCCTTCCGAGATCGGTAACGGTAATGCCATTTACGCTCACCCGGCCGGCTTCGACCAGCGCTTCCGCCGACCGGCGGGAACCGAATCCCGCAAGCGACAATGCACGGTTGATGCGAACGAGAACGCCGCCGCTGTTTTCATTAGCCACGCAGTTACAGTATCACCATTTCGATGCGGATTACGCCGCCATGTGAAGTGCTGCATCCGAATCCATTTAAAAAAAAATTTTCCGCGCTTGCGTGCGAAAAAGCGAAAGACTTGACAAAAGTTTGCTATCATGAATATGGCAGGGAAATCTGGTACCAATGATTTGCTGCGAGTCGCAAGACTCGGTCCTGTAAGTGGCGAGCGTTAGGCCGGGTTTTTATTCCGAAGCAGATTTGTTTCCGCTTTGGAAATCTAAAAAAATCCGGCTGAGGGGTTGCATGCAAAAGGACGACGGGCTGGGCAGCTCGACTATAACCCGGAGTGCGTGTTGCTAAATGCGGCGTGCGCGAAGGTTAGGGGCTCATTCCGGGGTCGAAGCCGCAAATCGAACTTTTTTAATACGGTGAGCCATCGGGAATTCGAAAGGAAACCAATCGAAATACCGGATGGAAACCGAAATAAAATCGAAAGATTTGCGGCTCCCCCGGAGTTTTGAAAACGTTTTTCAAAACGTTTTTATATCGAAGGCGATTCGATGTTGGATTAAAATCGAAGTTGATTACGAAAACGATGTGATGTAGAAAACGAAAACGATTGAAAAACCACGGAGGCAATAACCCGTAGGGGCGGACCCCCGTGTCCGCCCGAAACGTAGGGGCGAGCCGCCCTTCGCCCGAAAGAAAATAAAACCACAGAGGCACAGGGCCACGGAGAAGAATTTAAAATCCTATGGTGAAATACGCGCATGGAGTGAGCCACGCAAGTGGCTCCTTTCTTCGCGGTACGCAAGTACCGCCCTTTTTTCGCGGTACGCAAGTGCCGCCTTAACTCGTCGAGTCGCAAGTGCCGTATTAAACCTTTGCTGCACCTTCGAAAAATCCTCTTATTGAGGTAGCGGCGGGGTTTACCCCCGCCGAAAACCGAAAACCGGAACGGGGTAAACCCGTTCCCTACCTCCATTTAGGAATTGTGCGAATTAGTTTGCGCAGTTAACATGCCGCAATAAATTTACAAAAGGACTGGCGGCGTCTCGCCGCCTCATTTCCGCGCGCGTTCGTGGTAAAATCGCCATTGCCAGTGAACAGATATTTAGCAAGCTTGTTTGCCGCCTCTTTGTTGGCGGTTTTCGCTTTCGTGCAAGGCATTCGCGCGCAGGAAGCGCTGGAGCCTTACATTACCGAAAATTTCAATACCAAAGGTCTGTTCTATTCCGGCACGGACGGCGGCGCGGTTTATTCCTATACAAGCAAGGGCACCTACCGAATAAGCACGATGGACGCAGGCGGCGTGGGGCTGTCGCTCGTATCGGACAACGTCGCCGATTTCGAAATGACCGTGAAAGTAAGGCTGGTCGAGACTCACGAAGATATGGTGTCAAGCGCGGCGGGCGTGGTTTTTCGCGTCGCGTCCGCGTCCGGCTCGCACAATTACTATACGTTCAACATCGACACGACCGGCAAGTTCAACGGCGGCAAATTCGTGGCCGGCAAATTCACACGCTATTATCCCGGCCAGGAGTCCAAGGAAATTGCGCCCAGCGGATGGAACGTGCTCAAAGTGCGCGCCACGGGCGATTACGTCCAGTTCTTCATAAACGGCGAACTCGTCAGCAAAATAAGCGACCCCGCGTTGAAATCCGGCGGCTACGGGCTGTACACCACGCAGGGCTGCGTCGCCGAATTCGACGATTTCAGACTCGACCTGATTGTGCCGGAGGAATTCGGCGGCGAAGACGACCCCGAAGGCATCGAAGTTCCAAACTTCAGATACAAAGAAGTAATGCGCGACGCCTTCGACGGCAAAAATCCGCTTTTTTACGAAGGCGAAGACGAATACGGCGGATTTCATTACACCGAGCACAAAAGCTACCGCATAGACTTGAGCAAAGCCGGCTGGCCCACTCCCAGCACCGCTCCGGGCCAGCTTCTCGACTGCAGGGTATCGGTATCGGCATACTTCATCGACGCGCCGAAACCGGAACGCGACCACCTCGGGCTGATAATCCGCAGCAGGCCGCGCGACGACGGCTGGAGCGATTATTACGTATTTCAAATTTTCGCCTCCGGAAAGTACGGGTTTATCAAGGTGCTAGGCGACAAAATCAAAACGATAATTCCGCCCACGCAATCCGCCGCGATTAAAGCCGGCGGACTGAACAGATTGCAGGTGGTTTCGGAAAGCCACCGGTTTTACTTGTTAATCAACGAATCCCCCGTCGCCGTGGCCGAGGACGGCGAAATCGGGCGCGGAGGATACGGCTTCTACCTTTCCGGCGGCGCGGTGGCGGAGTTTCAGGACTTTCTCGTCGAGGCCATTCAAGGCCGCACGGACACGACAGGCATGCCGGAACCCAAACCCGACACTTTCATAGACCTCTCGGTCAAACCGAACGACTATTTCAGATGCGATTTCGAAAATCTCGAAAACGTGCCGTTCGCTGTGGGCGAAAAACAGGGATTCACGCTCGAAGTGACCGGCGGCGCCTACGTTATCGACGCGCTCGAAGCCGATGCGGACGCGTTCAGCTTCCTGCCCGGACGGTTCAGTTCGTACAAAGCTTCCGTTAAAGCCAAATGGCTCGAAGGCTCGGAAAAACTCGGATACGGAATCGTTTTGCAGGTTACGCCAAGCCAGACCGGATACGTCGCGTTTCTCATAACCAACGACGGCTGGTATTCCGTCCAGCGGTCGGTCAAGGGCGACGTAAAACCGCTTGTGAATTGGGTGAAAACGGACCTCATTGTCAAAAACGAGCCGAATCAGCTTGGCATAATCCGGCAGGGGGACAATTTGACTTTCACAATCGGCGGAGAAATAGTGGAAATGTTCCCGGTCGACGGGCTCGGCGGCGGCGGCGGGCTTGCGCTGGTTGCCGGAAAAGGCGTAAAGGCCTCGTTCGACGACTTTGTGATTGCTTCGCCTTAAGCTTCACAAGCCCGTCTCGTTTCGAGAATAAGCGGGAAATCCGATAAAATCTAGCTGTCTTTCACTTTAGGAGTTCGATATGGCACAGGAAATTTCAAGCGAGCAGTTTGAGCACGAAGTCATAAAGTCGGAGGTTCCCGTTCTGGTGGATTTCAGCGCGACGTGGTGTCCGCCCTGCCAGATGCTGGAGCCCGTCATCGAGCGCATCAGCAAAGAATACGAAGGCCGGATGAAGGTCATCAAAATCAACACGGATAATTCCCCCGACCTTGCGCAGCGCTATCAAATTCGCGGCGTTCCCACGCTTATGGTGTTCGTAAAAGGCGCGAACGCCAAAACTATGGTCGGCTATCGCGATTTCGAAAAACTGAAGGAAGAAGTCGAACTCGTTCTATAATCCCGGCGTGGATTTACTTCCGCAAATCGAATTCGGTTCGGACGGGTGGCGCGGCGTTTTCGCGCGCGAAGTAACGTTCGGCAATTACGGGCGCATTGTGCGCGCGCTGTTCGATTTTCTAAGCCGCAAGTCCGCCCGCCCGAAAGCGCTTATCGGCTTCGACCGGCGGCTGATGGCGGACGTCTTTGCGCAAAACCTGGCGCGCGGTTTCGAATCGCTCGGCGGCGAGGCGCATGTATCTTCCGGGCCGCTCCCTTCGCCCGTCCTCGCCTGGCACACGCGCAAGAGCGGCGCGGATATCGGCGTGATTATCACCGCCAGCCACAATCCGCCGGAATATCTGGGCCTGAAACTCAAAGAAAACTACGGCGGAAGCGCGCGGCCGGAAGTGCAAAAGGAAATCGGCTTTCTCGCCACGAACGCGCCCGAGCAAGATTTCCCGTTCGACCCGCGCTATCGCCACACCCGTGCATTTCGGCCGTTTCCGGCCTATCTCGACGCCGTGGAGGCGGCATTCGCGGACGTTTTGGCGGCGTCCCGGAATGGCGCGCGCCCGCCGAAATGCGTTGCCGATTACATGCACGGCGCATCGGCGGAAGTTTTTCCGGCGGCGCTCGAGCGGCTGAACGTTCGCGCCGAATCGCTGCGCGAAAATCGCGACCCGCTGTTCGGCGGAGCCGGCCCGGAGCCGCTTCCCGAAAGGCTCGGCGCGCTTACGGAGCGCGTGCGCGCATATGGCGGCGGCGCCATCGGCCTCGCGTTCGACGGCGACGGAGACAGGCTGACCGTGGTGGACGAAACCGGCGATTTCGTGCAGAGCCGCGAGCTTTTCGCGATATACCTCTGCCACCTCGCGCGCGTGCGCGGCGAGACCGGCAGGGCGGTTGGCTCGTCCAGTTTTTCCCGGCTCGTTGACCGGGCGGCGGCGGCGCACGGCGTCGAGCTTCTACGCGTGCCGGTGGGGTTCAAGGCCGTGTCGGGCGAATTCGTCAAAGGCGGCGTGATGCTCGGCGGCGAAGAGAGCGGCGGCACCGGCTTCGGCTTCTGGCTGCCGGAGCGCGACGCAATCGTGATGGCGCTACTCCTGCTCGAAGCGATTTCGGCGGCGGGGACGAGCCTTGCGGAAATGCGGGCGGCGCTCGTGCGGGACTACGGCAGGCTGTTTTTTATGCGGAAGGACATTCCGCTATCCTCCGGAATAGAAGCGCCCTCTTTCGCGCCGGGGATGGACAAAGACGCGCTCGCCGCGGCGCTGCCGGATGCGGGCGGCGAGTTTGCCGGGCAAAAGGTAGCGGCGAAGGACGGGTTCGACGGCGTGCGGCTCGATTTTGCGGACGGCTCGTGGGCGCTTTTCCGGCTGTCGGGCACCGAGCCGCTCATAAGAGTGTACGCCGAAAGCGAATCCGAAACCGCCGCGCACGCGCTGATCGCCGCCGCGGAGAGGTTGTTTTAGGCGTAGGGGCGAGCCGCTGCTCGCCCTAAGAAATTCATCACAGTGCCGCAGAGGACACAGAGAAGATTTTTATCCACGTAGGTCACGAAGGGGAATTGAGCGGAGTGCGTAAATGCATATTGGATTCTAAACCACTAATCAAGCGAAGCCCAATCGAATGCGTTTTCCTTTACCGCTCTGTAATTCTGGTCGAGCTTAGGCTCCTTTAGACGCAAAAATGCCAGCTTGCGTGCCACATCCCGTATATACTCGGCTTCATTGACGAAAAGCGACCTTCCAAGTACGCTCATTTCTCTGTATGAAAGCCATTTTTTGATTACCTGATACCCGCCGATGTAAAACTCCCAAACTCGCGCTGGTATGTTTTTCCAATAAACATCGTCATTTAAGAACACGTCGCAAGTTTGCTCGCCCAAAAGCGTGATGATTTCCTTTCGCCTGCTTTCTTTTTTCAAAGAAGCTTCTTCAATTGCGGCAAGCTCGCGTTCGTCGTAGTCGCGCTTGACTATTCGTCCGATTCCCGGCATAACTATTTCTATATCGTCTCGGCCCTTCGATTTGTATCCCCAGCCTGCAGTTAGTTCGAAATGACCGTCAGCCTCACGCAAATTTTTAATTCCGGCGCGAACATGTGTCAAAACGCCGATAGTATCAAACATCCAATCCGCTGCTGCAAGATCCCCTAAGGAAAGTTCTTTTTCGGTGTCAAGAGCGGCAGCGATAGTCTCGCCGATCGATGTCGAATTATCCAAAAGCTGCGCGCTATCTGGAAGCGGTATCCGCGGCCAATCTTGTCGGATGCCGTCCGCATTTTCGGACAGATACTCCGGCGAATAACCGATTGCGAGCGCGTGAAGCCATATTTTCCGTGCGTCTTCGAGGTTGCTTTGCGTTATGCCGATGCCGAGTTTCTTCAAGTAATTTACGGAACTATCCGAAAGATTCGGCACGGCTTCGCTTCCGTTCGCTTTAAGAAACATTGGGACAAGCCGCGCCGGACCCGCAAGTGTACTGTAATCGCAAATCAATCTGGAAAACATTACTGGCGCACCTTCTGGATCCTTATCTGCCGAATCCCGTGTTACAAAATACGCGTTGTTTGTTATTTTGGATTGGGCAAGTAGTTCTGGGCTAGGCTCGCTAAATAAAGGACGAATATTTGCCAAATAACACCATCTAACATCGAATGGTTTTACTGGATATTGAACAATATTGTTTGCATCGAAAATTGCATCATTCAATAGCTTTTGACGAGCTTTGTCTCCATTAATTCGATTTCCAGTCATCATTAGTTTTGGATGTAAACTCGCAACTTGCTCATTTGAAATTTTCGGATTGAAATATAATTTTATTCTATGGACCAATGTGGGTGCGTCGAAACTCATCAGCGCCATTCCGCGGCGTTCGACAGGACCGTTATAAACAGCAATACAAATATCGGTAACCTTCGGCCATGACTTGTACTTTTCCGATATATTCAATGGTCTGAAAGAGTACTTGTTATCCTTCGAGGGTAGTGCAGGTTCATATTCAGCATCGAACTTTTGCGGGTCTTTAACCTTCAGACTTTTCAATAAATTGGTTCGTCTAACATCGGCATTTGCGTCGTCAATGTTATTACGGTAAAGCACATTTGAGCCACCGTAGTCTTTGCCGCTTTTTAGAGATAAAGAAATCACGACTCCTTGCCGAATGCCGGGCGAGTGTCCCCGAATCGCGAAAATGGTTTGGCTTGTCCGGCCGTCTGGTGCATACTCTGTTATCTTGCGGTTGCCATGCATGTTCTCAATCCAAATGCGGTCGAACGATTTTAGAAAATGCTCGCGCATTATCACAAAGGACGGCTCCTCCGTCCAAGAATAATTGGAGATAAAGCATACGATTCCCTTTTCGGTCATTTCCGCGACTCGGCGTTCCGCAATACGGAAAAACCTGACATACAACTCGTCAAGGTTGAATTTTTTTATTCCCCAGCCGCCTTCTGATTCCGGTGTATTCAACCAATATTTTCTTTGCTTGTGGCTTTTTGGAATCGAATTGCCGAACATGTCCTTGCTTCCTTCGATGTACGGCCCCTTGTAAATTTCGACCAGTCCTTCTTCTTCTTTCGGCGAAACTCCGGCGAAGGCGTTGTACGGCGGATTGCCGATGACCACCAAAATCGGCTTTTCACGTTTTACTTCGCTGGCGGCTTTGCGCTCCTCGTCGAATTCGTGAATAAGCGTTTGATGTTCTTTGTCTTTTCCGATATCCGGCGGCGGTCCCCAATCAGTAAGCGCATTCGTTAGATAAACGGCCGGTTTTATTCGGGATTCCTGAAAAAGCTTCGAGCCTTGAGCCTCCAATTCCAAGTTGATTTGCATATGGGAAATCACGAGCGGCGCGAGCAGTATTTCAAATCCGAAAATGCGTTCCGTTGCAGCTTTCTTAATTTTTTCCGCCGCCAGCGCGCTTGCGGAGCCTTCCTTCAGCGTTTTTCCGATTCGCCTAATAACCTCCACCAAAAATGCGCCTGTTCCGCAGCATGGATCGAGAACATATACGCTTTCGTCCGCGAGGCCCTTCGCAATGCCAAGCTCCGTGCGCAAAACCCGGTCGACGCGCTCCACCATGTACTGGACTATTTCGGGCGGTGTGTACCAAACGCCGTATTCCTTGCGAAGTTCCGGATCGTATGCTTCCAAAAATGGCTCGTAAAAATATTGCACCGCTTCTTCGCTACTGAACTTTTGGAAAAAATCCCGCCGGCTTACTCTGTTTAGGATTTCGCCTACCCTGTCCAATGTGTCCAGTAAATTAAGCCCCTCAAGTTTTCCCTTTTGCGCAACGGCTGCATAAAGCTTTTCCAGTATCGGAATGTTCAAGTAATAATTTGCAGATTTCCATTCGAATTTTTCATCCGTTTCTTGCGTACGGGCTGAACGGCTCCATAGTACAAATGCGCTGAATACGCCATAAAAAAGAGTTTGGATTATTGAAGAGCGAAAGAAGTGGTCGCCTTTGGGACCGAAAAAGTTCATGCTCAGAACACTTTCCATCGCCTGCCTAATAGATGCGACCTCTTTTTCAGGCGATTCAAGCAAACCGCTTAAGGCGTCGCGCGCGTACGAAGCGAGGTAAAGCGCAAGGTCGCGCGGCTCGACGATTTTGGCCTCGTGAAGAATCGTCCGCATCAAAAACTCGATTAGCAGCCTACCCTTTTCTTTGGCCGTTTTGCGGCTGTGTTTGCAGGCTTCCCAAAATCCGGCTTCCGAATTGGACAAAGCGAACGTATCCACGATTTGCATTTTGCCTTCAAAGTCGTCAACAAGCACAAACTCGCGCAAGTTTGTTACAAGCACTTTCCGGTAATTGACCCAATATCGAGTTACCTGTCCCGACTTGGCGGTTTTAATGATGTCATGACTTACAGGCTTGACTTCGATTGCTCCGTATTCCGGCTTGATCCCGCCTAACGGAATCTCTAAAGTGAATTCTTTTTTCGGCTGTTTTTTAAAAATCCCGCCGTCCGGCCGTCCGTGCCCGCTGTCCGCCAACTCTATAATGCACCTCGAAGGATGCTTGTTGGCTGACGCTACGTTGTTGATGAGGGCTTCAAGCGCGCCGTAATAGGAGGTTTCCGGCGTTGCAGCCCTCGTGGCGCGAATTTCCCAAAGCGATTTTAGGTAAGTTTCGACAATAACCGTGTCAAGCTTCATATCGGCTTGATTTTATCACTTTGGAAAGCCAAATTTCCATTTGCATTTATTTCAATAAAAGAAGATGGGTCTGGCAGAACGAAATAGATTACGCACCCCCTCCCCCCCCCCGTCGTCTGCTAAACTCCCCCTATGGGCGTATATATTTGGACAGGGGCGGCGGCGGTCGCCATTATGATCGCGCTCGACGTGGCCGGGGCGCGGCGCTTCCGGCTTTCGCTCGTGTGGCGCATCGTCATCGGGTTCGCCACCGGCGCGCTGGCGGGGCTCGCCGCGCAGGCGCTGCTCGGCCCGTCCGGCATTCTCGTTTCCGCGTCGGGCGCGGCGAACGTGCCGCCGGGCGCGGGGGCGGGAGACGCTTTGGCGGGGTTCATCGCCGCGCTCGCGTGGGCGAAGGACGTGTTTCTCTCGCTCCTCAAAAGCATCGTGATGCCGCTCGTGGTCGTGTGCATGATTGCGGGCGTCTCGGCGGCGGGCAGCGCGGGGCGGCTCGGCCGGCTCGGCGCGTATTCCGTGGGCTACTATCTTTCGACGACGGCGATAAGCGTGCTCATCGGACTGTCGCTCGTCTCGCTTATACGGCCGGGCGACGGATTTCCGCTGCCGGAAAGCGTTGCGGTGCCGGACGCCGTCGCCGGTGCGAAGGGCCTGGCCGAAATTTTCGCGTCCATGATTCCCGCCAACTTTTTCGGCGCGCTCGCGGGCGGCGACACGCTTCCGGTCATTTTCTTTTCGATTCTCGCGGGGGTCGCGATGGTGCTGACGGGCGAGAAGGCCGCGCCGGTATCCAAGTTTTTCGAAAGCGCATATCACGTCGTGATGCGCCTCGCCGAAATCGTGCTCGAAACCGTGCCAGTCGGGGTGGCGGTGTTGATGGCGCTTATGCTGGCCGAGGGCGGGCTGGCGGTTCTCGCGTCGCTTCCGAAATACATCGGCGCGGTGGTGGGAGGGCTGGCGATTCACGCGGCCGTGCTTTCGCTAATCCTCGCGTTTATCGCCAGGCGGAAAGTGGCGGCGTATTTCGCCGCGGTTTCGCCCGCGCTTGCGACGGCGTTTTCCACTTCGTCGAGCGGCGCTACATTGCCGCTCACGGTCGAGTGCGTGCGCGACAACGCGAAGGTTTCGCCGCGCGCGGTCAACTTCGTTTTGCCGCTGGGCGCGACGATAAATATGGACGGCACCGCGCTTTACGAGGCCGTCGCGGTCGTGTTCATCGCGCAGGCGTACGGCATCGAGCTTACGCTCGGAGGGCTGGTCGTGGTTTTCATTACGGCCACGATTGCCGCGATAGGCGCCGCGGCGATTCCTTCGGCGGGGCTTTTCACGATGGTCATCGTGCTTACCGCTGCCGGGATTCCGGTGGAAGGCATCGGGCTTATTCTGGGCGTGGACAGGTTCCTCGATATGTGCCGCACGACTGTGAACGTGTACGGCGATACCGTCGGCGCGGCGGTCGTGGCGCGTCTCGTCCCGGAGGACGGGGCGGCATAAGCTGCCCAAGCGATTTTTGGCGGTTTATTTCTCGCTATTTTTCGTAAGGTTCTTTTTCTTCAAATACGCACCAAGGCGGCGCGGGCGAGGGCCGACCCGACGCCTTGCAGAAAATATAGACAATCGGCCAAACCGGCAGGTAAAGGATAAACAAAAACAGGCGCGCGATTAGCGAGATAATAAGCACGTCGCCGATGCAACCGCAACCGGCGGCAAAAAATTCCAACAACTCAAGCATCGCCCGCTCCATAACGAAAATTCGGGAATTACCCTTCGCTGTTTGGATTTGAGCCGGCGCGTATAAGTTCCGCAGTTTTTCGAAAAAGCACATCGGGGGCGAGCTTTTCGGATTAGCTATCCGGAAAAAAAACGTCCCAGGGCGGGCTGGGCGGGTCGTCTTTCGTAACGAGCCTAAAGACGTATTCGAACGGCCAAACAATCAGGTAAAATACAAACAAAATAAGCCGCCATATAAAAAGAAGCAGCGCCTGAAGACAACTGCCTGCGATTTCCATTAACAGCATTTCGAGTAGGCAGCCCATTTTCTATTTCTTTTTGATAGTTATCCCGCGTTTTCTATTTCCGCCAATATCGCGCAAAGCGTGAACGCGCCGCCCGGCGATTCCGTTTGCGCATAGCCATCGGGCGCGCCTGCGCCGGTTTCCGCGAATTCGATTTCGACGATATTCCCCGCGTTTTTAATATCGAAATGGACGCCCAGCCGGTTTTCGGCAAGCGCGGCCCAGCCGTCGGCATCCGGCGGTTTCGTTTCGGAAGGCGAAACAATCAGGTGAGCCACCGGCCGTTTGATGGACACGTTCAATTCGCTTTTGAGTTTGCGCACGCCGGCGAGCAATTCGCACGCAAGGTCGCCCAGTTTTTCCGCCTCTTCGTCGCGTGGAAAATCCGCCGCGTCCGGCCATCCGCCCGCGTTCACGCTGACCGCGCCGTCGCGCTCGCGATACATCCACGAATACACTTCCTCGGCGATGTGCGGCAACGTTGGCGCGAACATTTTTAGAATCGCACGCAGCGTTTTATTAAGCGCTGCCTGCGCGCTAAGCCGCATTTCCGCGTCCGCGCCGCCTTCGCCGTATAGCCTGCCCTTCGCGAGTTCGAGATAATCGTCGCAAAACTGCGCCCAGAAAAAGTCTTCGACCGCCGAGCGTGCATCGCAAAATTCGTATTCGTCGTACGATTTCGTTACCGCTTCGATTACGCCGCGCATTTTCGACAGAAGCCAGCGGTCGGTGACGCGATATTCCGGCGGTTCGCCGCCGCCGTAGTCCGCAAGGTGCATATGCGCGAATTTGCTGGCGTTGAACAGCTTCGTGACGAGCCGTTTTCCGAGCGAAATCGCCTTGTCGCTGAAACTCGTGTCGAGTCCGAGTTTGGCGGTGCTCGTCCAATACCTGAGCACGTCCGCGCCGTACTGGTCGATGTACTTTTGCGGCTCCACGACGTTGCCCTTCGATTTGCTCTGCTTTTTGCGCTGCTCGTCGAGAGCGTGGCCGCTGATGAAAATGTTTTCCCACGGCATTTTGCCTTCGTGAAGCAGGCCTTTGACGATGGTGTAAAACGCCCACGTGCGGATAATGTCGTGCGCCTGCGGGCGAAGACTGAACGGAAACAGCTTTCCGAACCGCTCCGGATTGTCCAGCCAGCCGGCTGCAAGCTGGGGCGTGCAGGAACTCGTCATCCACGTGTCCATCACGTCGGTTTCTGGAACGACTTCGGGATTCGAACAGCCGCAAGATTTCGGCGGCCCGGAAGCCGTCGGGTCTATGGGCAGCGCATCGTCGTCCGCAAGAAAGATTTCGCCGCACGATTTGCAGAACCAGACCGGGAACGGCACGCCGTAAAACCTCTGACGGCTAATGCACCAGTCCCAGCCGAGATTCTGCACCCAGTGTTCGAATCTGACCCACATGAATTCCGGCCACCATTTTATTTCGCGGCCGCGCCGGATGAGTTCTTCCTTTTTGTCCAGCACTTTCACGAACCACTGCATCGCGACGATATATTCCACCGGCGCGTGGCTTTTCTCGCCGCACTTCACCATGTGGCGGATAGGTTCTTGCTTCGTAAGCAGGTTTTCGTCTTTGAGCGTTTGAATAATCGCTTCGCGCGCCGCCTTGATGCTCATTCCCGCGAATTTTCCTGCAAGCTCGTTCAATCTGCCGTCCGGCGTAATCGCGACGCGGGTTTCGAGTCCGAACCTGCGCCACCAGTCGATGTCCGTCGTGTCGCCGAAAGTGCAGCACATTACTATGCCAGTACCTTTCTCCGGGTCAACGAGCGAGTCTGTCAACACTGGAACTTCGATATTGAAGTGCGGCGTTTTAATCCTGCCGCCCACGTAACGGCGATACCTATCGTCGTCGGGATGACAGAAAACGGCGACGCAGGCGGGTAGTAGCTCCGGCCGCGTAGTGGCGATCGCCACTTTCGTGCCGTCCTGAAACTCGAAGAGAATGTCGTTAAATGTGCTGTCGAATTCGCGGTCTTCGATTTCGGCCTGGGCGAGCGCGGTTTTGTTGTCCACGTCCCAAATCGTCGGTTCTTCTTTGCGGTAAATCTGGCCGCTCCGGTACAGGTCGAGAAAACTTTTTTGCGCAACCTTCCGGCTAACTTCGTTTATAGTCGAATATTCGAGCGTCCAATCCACGGACAGCCCGATTCGTTGCCACATATCTTTGAATTCGGCTTCGGTTTTCGCCGTTTCTTCGAGACATAGCTTGATGAACTCGTCTCGAGGCATGTCCGAGGCGCGTTTGCCGATGCGCCTTTCCACCATTCGCTCGGTCGGCAGGCCGTTGTCGTCGAATCCGAACGGGTAGAAAATGTTCTTGCCGCGAATTCTTTGATACCGGGCGATTATGTCCATCTGCGTATAGCTGAACATATGCCCCATATGGAGCAGGCCGGAGACGGTCGGCGGCGGAGTGTCGATTGAATATGTTTTTTCGCGCGGCCGCGACGGGTCGAAGGCATAGACGCCGGTTTCTTCCCAGTATTTCTGCCATTTCTTTTCCGCTTCGAGCGGGACGTATTTTTCCGGAATGACTGCCATGTTCAGCTTCTTGATACACAACGGTATTCGAGCCTGCCCTTACGGCGAAATTTCTTGCGCCGCATAGAGCGCTGTGATATAAGTCGAGGCGCCGTGCGGGCGGCAGGCGGCTATGGTAGCACAAGAGACGAAACTTCGATGGACGTTCGACTTCAAACGGCAAGAGCCGGCGCGGTTTTACGCGCTGGCCGCAACCGTGGCGATAATCGCGGCTATGGTATACTTCACTTCCGACGAGGCCGGAGTTTGGTGGACGCTAGTCAGCGTTTTTCTGCTGGCGTTCTGGCTTCTTCCGTTTTTCCTGCCCGTCACGTACGAGCTGTCGGACGAAGGCGCCGCGGTTTACTATTCGAGCCTTAAGATTTCGTTTAAACCATGGAGTCACTACACGCGTTGCGTGTACGACGAATACGGCATGCAGCTTAAAACCATGGTCAACGACAGTTGGCTCGACAAGTATCGCGGCTGTTTCATGCGGTTTCCGGCCGGAACGGATGTTATGAAACCCGCAATCGAATTGGCGGGAAAACATCTATCCGTTTCGAGGAACACCGCGTACGGCGGCAAACCGAAGAAAGGAAGGGCAAATCGGAAGTGACCGGCGCAGGAACAAACGGCAGGGCGGGCTTCATGGAGAAGCTGCGATACGCCTTCGGCATCGGCTACGAAGAGCCGGGGCTAAGCGAGATTGATAAATCCGCCATTTGCCGTTTCGGCGACCTGATTGTTTCCCGAAGAATGGAAATCCCTGCTATTATGGCCCTCGAGTCGCTTAGACCGATGAACTTTCTCGCAAGCCAGGTCATGGTTATGATGAAACCGTTCGTCGGCTTCGTGACGGACGACACCTTTTACGGCGAATGCCAGCAGGCGTTCGAGAAGCGTGAAAGCGTCGGTTTTATGATCGAATATTTGGAAGACCGGCTGAACGAGCGTCAGCTTGCGGAGAAAGCCGGTCTTTCTGCAATTGGTGCATCCAAAGAATCCGGTGAGAGTGGAGTTGATGAACAAACCGAAAAGTGACGAGAACATCAAGGTAATCGTGGCGACCGACTGCGGCTCGACCACGACCAAGGCGATTCTCATCGAATACGTCGAAGAAGAGAACTGCTATCGCCAGACCTTTCGCGGCGAGGCGCCGACGACAGTCGAAGCGCCGTTCGAAGATGTGACGAAGGGCGTGCTTAACAGCATTCAGGAACTCGAAGAGCTGTCCGGAAGGACGATTATCGACACGTCGAAAGACGCGGAAAGCACGGAGGCGCCGTTCGTTTTTCCGTCGGAGAACGGAAAGGGCGTGGACGCGTACATTTCGACGTCGTCGGCGGGCGGCGGGCTTCAAATGATGGTTGCCGGCGTCGTTCTTTCCATGACCGGCGAGAGCGCGCAGCGTGCGGCTCTCGGAGCGGGAGCGATTGTCATGGACGTGCTCGCCTCGAACGACAAGCGGCTGCCGCACGAGCGCATAGACCGCATCCGCAAACTTCGCCCGGACATGATTTTGATGAGCGGCGGCATTGACGGCGGCACGATAAGCCACGTCGTCGAAATGGCGGAACTAATCGCCAGCGCAGACCCGAAACCGCGCCTCGGCCACAGCTATCAACTGCCTGTTATTTATGCGGGCAACATCGACGCAAGGGAAAAAGTGAACGACGTGCTGGGCGAAAAGACCGCGCTTACGCTTGCGGACAATATCCGCCCGACGCTCGAACGCGAAAACCTGTTTCCCGCAAGGCAGAAGATTCAAGACCTGTTCGAAGAGCACGTGATGGCGCAGGCGCCGGGTTACGACAAGCTTTTGAAATGGGTCAGCGCGCCGGTAATGCCGACGCCCGGCGCGATGGGAGTGATAATTCAAACCATCGCCAGGGTGGAAAACAAAAACGTAATCGGCGTGGACATCGGCGGCGCGACGACCGACGTTTTCAGCGATTTCAAGGTTGAAGGCCAGAGGGTTTTCAACCGCAGCGTGTCCGCAAATCTGGGAATGAGCTATTCGGTTAGCAACGTAATGGCGGAAGCCGAATTCGCGAACGTGATGCGCTGGGTGCCGTTCGACATCGCCGAAGAAGACCTGCGAAACAGAATCAAGAACAAAATGATTCGCCCGACGACTATTCCGCAAATGCTCGAAGAGCTGATTATCGAACATGCCCTCGCCCGCGAAGCGTTGCGCCTCAGCTTCGACCAGCACAAATCGCTGGCGGTAGGGCTTAAAGGCGTGCAGCAATCGAGAAGCATTTCGGACGCGTTCAGTCAGGAAGCGAGCGGCGACACGCTAATCAAAATGATGGACCTGCACCTGCTGGTCGGCTCCGGCGGCGTATTGAGCCACGCGCCGAGGCGCAACCAGAGCATGTTGCTTTTGATGGACTCCTTCCAGCCTCAGGGCTACACCGTCCTCGCGGTGGACAGCATTTTCATGATGCCGCATCTCGGCGTCCTTTCGACTGTGCACGAACGGGCGGCGCAGGAAGTTTTCAATCGCGACTGCATGATTTATTTGGGAAGTTCGATCGCCGCGGTAGGCGAAGGGAAACCCGGCGAAAAGTGTATGCAGTACAAAATCGTCTTCAAGGACGGGCGCACCGAGCAGGGCGATTTGCCGTTCGGCGAACTTATGCTTTTTCCGCTCGCGCTGGGCGAGACCGCGGAAGTTGAAGCGGTTCCATCCCGCAATTTCGACGCGGGCGGCGGCAAGGGCAAGCCGGTCAAAGTGACGGCGGAAGGCGGCGTCGTGGGCTTCGTGCTGGACGCACGGGGCAGGCCGCTGGCGATTCCTTCCGATCGCTCGAAGCAAGTCGAAACCATCGTCAAGTGGACGAAGGCGATGGGCGCATACCCCGACCTCAGCAACATCCAGCACGGTCACATTACGAGGTCGAAAGGGGCTTAATCAGGGACTATCGGCATTCTGCCGAAGTTACATATTCTTGGGGAGGTTTGAATATGGACAACATGAACGAGCAGAGCGGACATCAGGAAGGCGGTTCGCCCGCCCCGCCGCCGGCGCAGCCCTTCGCGCAAGCATCCGAGGCGAAGGCTGAAGATTTCGGCGCGATTTTCGGACGGGCAACCTCCTTATGGACGGGCAACATCGGAAGTCTGATCGTCGTATCCCTTGTTTTTCTTCTCGTATGCTGGATCCCGATAGCCAACTTCGCGTTTATAGCGGGGTACATTCGGGCGATTCTGAAGGTTGCACGCGGCGGCACGGCCGAGGTGGGCGATATATTCGGAGCATGGGACTGCTTTGTCCAGATTCTGATTTACATTCTTATCATCGCCGTCGTGGCCTTGATCAATCTCATACCGATTCTCGGCACGCTTGTATATTTAGTGTTCGCTTTTCTGGTATATCCCGGCATGTTTAAAGTCATAGATCAGAACGCTCCAGCAATCGAGTCCATGAAATGGAGCATCGGCGCTTTCAAGGCGGCGATCGGCAATTGGCTTCTAGCCATTATCGTCGGATCGATTCTTATGTCCCTCGGCGGCATCGTTATCGGAATCGGAATGATCGTTACTATGGCTTGGGGCTATCTTTTGATGGCTCTTCAGTACGAAAGTCAGAAGGATATGACCTTCTAGTCCAGTTTTTACGGAGTTTATGTTTTGGCTCATGCATATACGCCCGGTTTGCGGGTGACAAGAAGGACGCGCCTTCGCCGCGAGCGGATTTTGCCGCTCAAGGGCGAGGTGCTTGTTAACAAGGGCGACCGGCTCTCCGCGGAAGACGTCGTCGCGAAAACCGATTTGCCCGGCGGAGTGCAAACGATAAACGTCGTCAACATTCTCGGCATTACTCCGAGCGAAATCATGGAGTTCATGCTGAAAAAAGAAGGCGACCCGATAGAGGAAAACGAGCCTTTCGCCGAGAACAAGCCTTTGTTCGGGCTGGCGTTTTTGAAGACGCAGGTGAAATCGCCCATCAAGGGCTTCATCGAGCGAATCAGCGACACGACCGGCCAGGTGATTTTGCGTGAGCCGCCCGTCCCCGTCCAAATTCACGCATACGTTGACGGCGACGTCGTCGAAATCCTGCCCGGCGAAGGCGTGGTAATGGAAACCGAAGCCACGTTCATACAAGGCATTTTCGGAATATGCGGCGAAGTCAACGGCGTTTTGGAAGTGGTCGTGGACGGACCCGCGGAAGTGCTTACCGAAGACAAAATCAAGCCGGAACACAAGGGCAAAATTCTCGCGGGCGGCTCGCTCATCACCGCCGGTGCGTTCAAAAAGGCGCGCCAGTTGGGCGTAAGCGGCGTCATCGCGGGCGGCTTCAACGACCAGGATTTGAAAGGAGTGCTCGGTTACGACCTCGGCGTCGCGATTACTGGCACGGAAAAGCTCGGCACCACGCTCGTCGTCACCGAAGGTTTCGGCAACATTCCGATGGCGCCGAAGAGCTTCGAGCTGTTGAAATCGCGAGGCGGCAGCCGGGCGTCAATCAGCGGTGCGACCCAAATTCGCGCGGGAGTCATCCGGCCCGAAATTATCATTCCCCATGCTGGCGCCGCTACAGGCGAAGAAGACGCGGCCGGCGAGCGCAGGGGAATGGACATCGGCGACCACGTACGCGTGATTCGCGAGCCCTATTTCGGCGAAATCGGGCGCGTAAAATCGCTTCCCCACGAGCTCACCCGCGTGGAAAGCGAAACGAAAGTAAGAATTTTGGAAGTCGATTTCGGCGACGGCGTGGGAGTGGTCATTCCGCGCGCCAACGTCGAAATGATCGAGGACTGACGGCGCGGCGATCGCCGCGCGAGGTTTATCTCGCCAGGGGCATTGCTCCGGAGGGGAGTGCGCTTTGAAGCGAAAACTGTTATTGATTTTGACTGCGGTTGCGGTTTTTGTGCTTTTATGCATGTTCGCCGCCGCTCAGGAATCCGAGCCGCCCGCGGAGCCGGAAGAGACCGCGGAAGAAACCGCGGCGGCGGATGAGGCCATGGAAACCGCCGCGGAAGCCGAATCCGAAGCCGAATCTGCCGAATTGGAAGCCGCGCCGGGCGAAGACGCCGTTGTCTCGGCGGAACGTTTGGCATTCGATCCAACTACGGTTCTCCTTCCTTCGAACATCGAGTTCGTGGACCTGCCGCGGGACGACGGCAACGCTGTCGCGCTTTTGTGGGATATCGCGCCGGTAGATTTCAAATCGCGTGAAGCCGCAATCGAGGCGGGCGAAGAGCCGGTACATTACATTTTCCAAGTAAACGGCTCGAAGGTAATCGAATTCGACGACGTCGCCAAAACTGTCAAATCCATGGCTGCATCGCCGCAATTCTGGGGATTTTCCAAAAGCCTTGCGGACCGCAAGTGGCTAATGGTCGAGGACGAAGCGTTCACGCCGGGCAAGGAAGTTACCCTGCAAATCGGCATCGTCCCGCCGTTTCTCGAACAGGAGTACGGCGCGGCGAAAGCGAAAATCGGCGCAATAAAGAAGTTAAATTCCGACAGAAACATTGCGATACATTCGAAGTCGGTCGAGCAGCTTCGCAGGAAGCGCCCGGCGAAAATCGAAGAATTCGAAAACGAAATTGCGGATCTCGAAGCCGCTATCGCTTCGCTGGGTTATACCGAAGCCGAAGCGCAGGCGGAATGGGACGCCGTAAGAGCGCAAGTTTATTATCATCCCGAACGGTATGCCGCTGTAACTCAAACCGGCCTATACAATCCCGCAAAAACGAACAATTTGATTTTCGGCTTTATTTTCGGCGCAGTCGTTTTGTGGTTCATCTCCCGCGCCCGCCGCGACCGGACGCTTTTCATCCGGCGCATCAACGGTCTCGAAGCGGTTGACGAGGCTATCGGGCGTGCGACGGAAATGGGCAAGCCGATACTTTACTTAACCGGAATGACGACGCTCGCCGACCTCGCCACGCTTGCCGCGATAAACATTCTCGGCGAAGTAGCGAAGAAAATCGCGGAGTACGAAAGCGACCTCATCGTTCCCTGCCGCGACCCCGTCGTTATGACCGTCAATCAGGAAACGGTCAAGGAAGCATATACGCACGCCGGACGGCCCGACAGATTCAACGAGGACAAGGTGTTTTTCCTTACGGAAGACCAGTTCAGTTATACGGCCAGCGTCAACGGAATAATGCTGCGCGACAAGCCGGCGGCGAACTTTTTCATGGGCTATTACTATGCCGAATCGCTTCTTCTCGCCGAAACCGGCGCGATGACCGGCGCAATTCAGATTGCCGGAACGGATTCGCTGGCGCAACTTCCGTTTTTCATAACGGCTTGCGACTATACGCTTATCGGCGAGGAACTATACGCCGCAAGCGCATATCTGTCCCGCGAGCCGCTTCTTCTCGGAAGTCTCAAAGGTCAGGATATCGGCAAGCTTTTCCTGATGATCGTTATTCTGTTCGGCACCATTCTAGTTAGCATCGGCGCATGGACGAATACTGACGTCTTCGACATAATTCAGCATATCTTTACGGCGCTGTAGGAGGAAGGGATGGCTATCTTTTTCAGAAGGCAATTACCGATTGTCCTTGCGTTCGTAGCCGGGATGACGATGCTCATCAGGTATTACGTTCCGCATCCCGTATCGGAAGAAATCTACAACAAGTTCATCCAGTGGGTAATCATCATCGCCGGTTTCGCCGCGATTCTCGGAATTCTTTCGCTTCTTCATTATCACTGGAACAAAATCAAGCGCCGCCAACCCGGCTTCGCGTTCAGCTTCGTAACTTACGCCGGATTCTTCGTAATGCTGCTCGTCGGTCTTTATTCGGGAGCCACTTCCGACACCGGTTCGCCGCTCGATGCGGGCACCGCGTTTCACTGGATGTACGTGAACTTGCTCGTACCGATGCAGAGTACGATGTTCGCAATCCTCGGTTTCTTCGTCGCGAGCGCCGCGTTCCGGGCTTTCAGGGCTCGCAATCCCGAAGCGACGATGCTTCTGATTGCGGCGATTCTGGTAATGCTGGGACGTGTTCCAATCGGCGAAGCGATGTGGGGGCAATTCCCCGTGATATCCGACTGGATACTTCAAGTTTGGAATACGGCCGGCCAGCGCGGAATCATGCTCGGCGTCGGATTATCACAGGTGGCTATTGCGCTGAGAATTCTGTTCGGAATCGAGCGCACCTACATGGGAGGTGGTGATTGATGAAATTCTGGGAGGCGTTTCTTAAGCTCGACAGGCGAATAATCTACGTCGTGGTTGCCCTCGGAATCATCATTCCGCTGTTGCTGCCGATGGGCATGCCGATGCGCACTTCTTCGGAAGTGCAGTCGGTTTTCGACGACATCGACGCTTTGGAGCCCGGTTCGAGAGTGTGGCTCGCTATGGATTACGACCCGGCAAGCCAGCCGGAACTGCAGCCGATGTCCAAGGCGCTGATGCGCCACTGTTTCCAGAAAGACCTGCGGGTAATCGCGATGACGCTTTGGCCGGGCGGACCTAACCTTATCGTAGACGCGTTCAAAGATATGGAAATCGAGTTTTCCGCGGTAGGCAAGGAATTGAAAAACGGAGTCGATTACGTCAATCTCGGGTATAAGCCCGGCGGAACTGCGGTTATTCTCGGCTCCGGGCAAGATTTGAAAGCGACATTTCCGACTGATATGTTCAACAAGTCAACGGGAACGATGCCGATTCTCGAAGAACTCAACAGCATAAAGGACATCGACTACGTGGTCGAAATCGGCGCGGGCAACTCGGTGGACTGGTGGATAGTTTACGGTCAGAAAAACTACGGCTTCCCGCTTGCCGTCGGTTGCACGGCGGTTTCCGCGAGCCAGTATTATCCGTACCTCAACAGCGGCCAAATCACCGGACTACTCGGCGGGCTTCGAGGCGCCGCCGAATACGAAGTGCTGCAGGGCAAGAAGGACCTCGCCACGGCCGGAATGGACGCTCAAAGCATCGTACATCTCATAATCGTTCTCGCGATTATTCTTGCAAACATCGGATACTTGGTAACGCTTCGTGCGGGAGGTGGCCGTTAATGGAAGAGGTAGGCGTACTTCAAACGGCGGGCGTAATCATCGCGGGCTTTCTTTCGCTGATGATGTTCTCGTTCATTTTCAAGGACAATCCGTTCTTCAAATTCGGCGAGCATCTATATCTCGGAATCGCGATAGGCTATTACGTCAACATCCAGTGGTTTAACTATATGCGGCCCAATCTTGTCGAAAAGCTTGTGCCGAACATCGGGCCGCCAAACCCGGTCGATCCGGCAAATCCCGAATCCGTCTCGTTCCCGCCCGGCGACTATTTGGTAATCGTTCCGGCGCTCCTCGGCATATTTATTTTGATGCGAATGATTCCGAAGTTCTCGTGGCTTTCCCGAATCAGCTTCGCTTTTTACATAGGCGGGTATGCGGGAATCAACCTGCCGATGGTGGTTGCGGGAATAATCCTTCCACAGCTTGTCGCCGCGACAGCCGCTATCGCTTTTCTCGACGCTAATGGCGTGTTGGCAATCGGGCCGGGAATCAACACGATTCTTTTAATGGTCAGTACGTTTTGCGTGCTCGTATATTTCTTCTTCAGCATCGAACATAGGGGGCCGGTTTTCGCGCTTTCAAAGGTCGGAATTTACGTATTGATGGTGACCTTCGGCGCGGCATTCGGCTATACCGTGATGGCGCGCATGTCGCTCCTCATCGGCAGAATTCAATTCCTTCTTTTCGAATGGCTGAAGGCGTTCGGCGTGAGGCTTGGCGCGTAAATATTGCTTCTGACATTTTCGGGCGTCCAATCGGGCGCCCGTTTTTTTTGCTCATATTACGGCCGTTCCGGCTTCGCGCCTTCCCGCCGCGTATGTCATAATCCGGCGTCATGAAAACAGCCGTTTGCGCATTTACATTCGCGTTTGCCGCCGCATTTTTATTTCCGCTTTTTGCGGCCGCGGAAACGCTGCAACTGCCTAGAGGTTGTCCGCATCCCGATTTGCGAATCGAACTCGACGGCTACGAAGTCCCCACCATTTATGCGGATTCGATTAATGCCGCGTTTTTCGGCGCGGGATATATGCAGGCGCATCACAGGCTCGTCCAGCTCGACGTGACGCGCCGGATGGGCAGGGGCGAGCTTGCTGGATTCGCTGGCGACGCGGTCCTCGGAAGCGACAAAACGTTTCGCAGGCTCGGCCTGGCGAAAGTCGCCGGTGAATCGCTGAAGCTTTATTCCGACGGGGAAAGGGCGCTCGTAGAGGAGTTTGCAAACGGCGTCAACTTTTGCATCCGCAACTGCGCCGAGCTTCCCGCGGAATTCCTGATGAGCGGCGCGCCGCGCGAATGGACGGCGGAAGACACGCTCGTTTGCGCGCGCGTAATGAGCTGGATGCTGATGGACGATTTTTTCCAGACCGTCAGCGGCGAAAGAATTCGGCGCACCGCAGCCCCGGAGCTGTATTCGCTCGTTGAAGTTCCGCCGTACGAAAGTTACATTTCGCAAATCAATCCCGAAGACATACAGGCATTGACGGGCGGCGCGCCGGAATCCGGCATTACGGTCGCGAGCGGTATAGCGGAAAGAAACGCTCATCGTCCCGGCAGCAACTGCTTCGTTGTTTCGGGAAGACTGACCGATAGCGGCAACCCGATTCTGGCGAGCGACCCGCACCTCGAAGTCACTTTTCCGCCCGTGTGGTACGAACTCAGGTTCGAAACGCCGGACTTTCGGGCGCGCGGAATGACGGTCGTCGGCACGCCCATTATCGCGATAGGCGCGAACGAACATTGCGTGTGGGGCGTGACCGCGCTCGGCGGCGACGTCGCGGACGCGATTCGCTTCAAGACGCGCGGAATGGACGAAGGGGCGGGGGAGTATTTGACGCGGGAAGGCTGGCGGAAGTTTCGCGCCGAAGAGGCGAGATATACGATTGCCGGAATAAAGGGGAAATCCGAGGTTTCCGAAACGATTTTGCATACCGATTTCGGCCCGGTGTATTACACGGAAAGAGATAGCGTAATCGTACTAAACTGGGTTGGTTTTCTGCCGGATGCGGAAGGCGCGGCGTACGTGAAGGTCAATACCGCGAAAAACATTCACGATATACGCGATGCGGTCGCGGCGATGAGCACGAGCCAAAACTTTCTCTGCGCGGACGCAGGCGGAAACATCGCGTATTTTCCTGTGGGCAAATATCCGGTGCGCGCCTACGACGGCGCGGCGGTGGCGGACGGCGGCGCGGCGGACTTGCGGTGGGAAAAGTTCGTGACGGCGGCGGATTTGCCGGGCATGGTCAATCCGGCATCGGGATACATCGTCAGCGCTAACAACGCGGTTTATCCGGCCGGTTTCGCTCTCGACTTGCCCGGAATAGGCGATATCGAGGCGGAGAAATTCATCGGCGGCTATCGCAGCTACGGCCATCGGGCGGAGCGGATAGACGAGCTGATTCGCGAAAAAACCGCCGGCGCGAAAAAGCTGACATTACTAAGTGCGGGCGAAATACAAACCGACACGTATTCGCGGCTCGGCGCGGGATTTCGAGACTTCGCAATCGATACTTTGGATTCGGCGGCGTTTGCCTACGGCGCGCCGGACAGTCCGGTGCGGGCGGCGTATGTCTCGCTCGAAAACTGGGACGGGCGCTGCGATGCGGACAGCGCGGGCGCGTGCGTGGCGTTTTTGATGCTCGAAAAAACCGCGGACAGGATTTTGGGTCAGCGCGGATGGCGCTCGACCGGCGAGCGGGCGTGGAACAGGTGCTTCGATTACGGGCGAAGGCTTGGCGACTTGTGGGACGACCCGAAAACCGAAGAGCGCGAAACCGAGGCGGAAATAATCGCGTGGGCGCTCGAAGAAACCGCGGCGCACCTCGAAAACACGCTTGGCGCGCCTAACGGGTGGCGGTGGGCATCGCTTCACCCGATGGATTTGTCCTATCCCGTGCCTTTTATCGGCAGGCACGCGCCGGGGCTGACGGGCTCGCCTGGCGGGTACGACACGCCGTGGCAGGGCGGAGCCGCTATGAACGACGCGGGGCTGCTCGTGATGAACTTCGCGCCGAGCATGCGGCTTATAGCGACGCCGGGCGGTTTTGGGATGCGCGGCAAAGGCGCGGCGGGCGATGGTGCAAGTGCTGACGGACCTGAGAGCGAATCGGGCGCGGGCGGCGGAGATGGGGACGAAGCGGGGGGCGAGTACCTTTCGATTCTCCCCGGCGGCCAAAGCGGCAAAGTAACCGACCCGCATTCGAAAGACCAGCTGGGACTGTATTTAAGCGGGGGGTATAAGTAGGGCTTAATTTTGTCGGATTCAGGAGGTGCTTAATGAATCGCGAAAAAGTAGTAGAAATATACAACTTGTTGGAGCGAATTCCCGAAATTGGATTCAAGTCAAATAAAGCCGACCTACCGCTGAATGGCGTTTATTTCGCGTATGAAGCTAGTGAAAGCGTAAACATTGGCGGCAATATGTTTCGGCGGGTTGTCAGAATTGGAAGTCATCTTGGACAAGGAAATTTATTCAATCGAATTCGCAGTCATTATGGCCAAGTTAATTCGCTTAAGGGTAATAGCGGCCGCAGCGTATTCAGAAAACTAATCGGGGCTGCGATAATAAAGCGCGAAAATATAGGAGAAGTTAAATTACATGATTGGCTTGAAGAAACAACGCCTGAAGAGATTGAACATAAAGTTAGCAAATATCTTCGGGATAATGTAACGTTTCGCTGCATTGCCATTGAAAAAAAGGATGAAAGACTCGAAGTCGAATCGTATTTGATTTCCTTATTCGCACGGATTGAACCCGGCAAACAGTCACCCGGTTGGCTAGGAAATGATTCGCATTGCCCAAAAGTGCGAGCATACGGAATATGGAATAGAAAAGATACTGACGGTTCTGCCCTAAAAAATGAAAGGTGGAGCAATGTCATCTCCGCATTTTTAAGAACTTATCGGTATTATGGAATGCTGTCATGACTTCTATAGCAATCATACCTTGCGGGAAATCGAAAATCTGGGATAAACACACCCTCGCAGGAGCGGTTCCTGCGGAGCGCGCATACACGGGCACGCTGTTCAGGCTAAGCCGGGAGTATGCCGTGAAATATTGTGATTCTTGGCTGATACTGAGCGCGAAGTATGGGATAATTCGTCCCGATTTCATTATCCCAGAGCCATACGAAGTAACTTTCAACAGGCCGTCGCGCGATGTCGTGACGGCCGATATTCTGCGCATTCAGGCGGCGGATCTTGGATTAACCGGCGCTTCGCGAATCGTAGTATTGGGCGGGAAGGCGTATTGCTCGGCAGTAAAAAGCGCGCTGGCCGGCTCGGCATTTTCCGGCGAAATGGAATTCCCCGTGCTCGGCTTGCCCATAGGGAAAATGCTCGGCCATTTAAAACGCGCGGTGTCTTAACCTCCCCCCTGTATAATATCCGCTTGCGCCGGTTTCTGCGGCGCGGCGAGGTATGGATGGTGAATTCGGAAAAAATGCGCGGGACGACGATTCTCGCAGTCAGGCTCGGCGGCCGCACGGCAATCGGCGGCGACGGCCAGGTGACGCTCGGCTCGTCTGTGCTCAAGGCCGGCGCGAACAAAATCCGGTCGCTGAACAAAGGCAAAGTGCTTGCCGGCTTCGCTGGCGCAATCGCCGATGCGGTGACGCTTTTCGAGCGGTTCGAAGGTATGCTCGAAAAACACCCGTCCAGCCTTAAGCGTGCGGCGGTCGAGCTTGCGAAAGAATGGCGCACGGACAAATATTTGCGGCGGCTCGAAGCGCTGTTAATCGCGGCGTCGGCGGACGAACTGCTCATTATCAGCGGCAACGGCGACGTCATCGAACCCGACGACGACGTGGCGGCGATCGGCAGCGGCGCGGACATCGCGCGCTCGGCGGCGGCGGCGTTCAAACTGGCGGGATGGGGCGAGGCTCGCAAAGTGGTCGAGGAATCGCTTAAAATAGCCTCTCAAATATGCATTTACACCAACGGGCATTTGACGATAGAGGAGATCGGCGGAAATTCCGCCGGATAAACGGATGACGAATTTGAACCTTAAGGAAAACGGCGGGCTATTCGAAAACCTTACGCCGAAAGAAATCGTCCGGCGGCTCGACGAATATATCGTCGGCCAGGACAAGGCGAAGCGCGCTGTGGCAGTGGCCATACGCAACCGCTGGCGCAGGGCGAAAGTGGCCGAGGATTTCCGCGACGAAATTATTCCCAAAAACATTTTGATGATGGGGCCGACCGGCGTCGGGAAAACCGAAATCGCGCGCCGTCTGGCGATGATTATCACCGCGCCGTTCATCAAAGTGGAAGCGTCGAAGTTTACCGAAGTCGGCTACGTCGGTCGCGACGTAGAAAGCATCGTGCGGGATTTGACCGAGATCGGGGTCCGGCTCGTGCGAAACGAGCGGATGCACTTGATGGCGGACTCGCTCAAGGACCGCGTGAACGGGCGGCTTCTCGACAAGCTTGCGCCGCGGCCGAAATACCGCCGGGCGCCGACGCCGGAAGAGCAGGAGCGCGTGGACGGCGAGGTGGAGCAGGCCGAACGGCTTAGAACCCGGATGAAAGAACAGCTGGAAGCCGGAAAACTGGACGATAAAACCGTGGAAATCGAAATGTCCGACCGAAGCCCGAAGGTGATGCAGGTTTTTTCGAGCGCCGGTCTTGAGGAAATGGGAATGAACCTGCAGGAACTGATGGGCGAAATGGGCGGCGGCAGCCCGAAGAAAAAGAAAAAGGTGAAAGTCGGCGACGCACGCAGGGTGCTTTTCGGCGAGGAAGTGGACCGTGCGATAGATATGGACAGCGTAATCCGCGAGGCGATCGAACGCGTCGAGCAAGCCGGAATCGTGTTCATAGACGAAATCGACAAAATCGCGTCGAGCCATTCCAAGCACGGTCCGGACGTTTCGCGCGAGGGCGTCCAGCGCGACATCCTGCCGCTCGTCGAAGGCACGACGGTTATTACGAAATACGGGCCGGTGCGCACGAACCACGTGCTGTTTATCGCGGCCGGCGCGTTTCACATGTCGAAACCGAGCGAGCTAATTCCGGAGTTTCAAGGCAGGTTTCCGATTCGCGTAGAGCTCTCCAGCCTCAGCGGAGAGGACTTCAAGCGGATTCTTACCGAGCCGAGCAACGCGCTGACGAGGCAATATCGCGAGCTTCTCGCGGCGGACGGCGTCGAGTTGACGTTTACCAAGGACGGAATCGAAACTCTCGCCGGACACGCGGAAAGAATCAACATGGAAACAGAAGACATCGGAGCGCGGCGGCTGCATACGATTCTCGAATACGTTCTCGAAGATATCAGCTTCGACGCGCCGATGGAAACCGGAAACGGAAAGCCGTTCGAGCTATTGATAAATTCCGGTTTCGTCGAAAACAAGCTCAAAGACATCATTGCGGACAAAGACCTTGCCGCTTATATTCTCTAACTGGCGGATGCGCCGGGGAAGAAATGACCGGTAACAGCCAAAATTCGGACGGCGCGAACTGCCGGTTTTCCGCGCTCAACACGGATTTGTACGAAATTACGATGGCCGCCGGCTATTACGCCGCGGGCAGAGCCGGTGAAATCGCGCACTTCGAGCTTTTCGTTCGCGGGGGCAGGGCGAGAAACTACTACGTTTTTTGCGGGCTCGAAACCGTTCTCGAATTCGTAAGCGGTTGGGGATTTTCCGCGAGGGACGCGGAATATTTGAAATCGGTTCCGGCGCTATCGCATTTGCCGGATAACTTATTCGATTATCTTTCGGGCTTGAAATTCACGGGCGACTTGTTCGCGTTTCGCGAAGGCTCGATTGTTTTTCCCGGCGAGCCGCTCGTCCGGGTTCGTGCGCCGATTATTCAAGCGCAGCTTCTCGAAACCGCGATTCTCGCGATAATCAACCATCAAACGACGGTGGCGACGAAGGCGTCTCGGGTCGCGTGCGCGGCGCAGGGAAAACCCGTTATCGAGTTCGGCGCACGGCGGGCGCACGGCCTCGGCGCAGCGGCGTACGGGGCGCGTGCAGCTGTCATCGGCGGATGCGCGGCGACGAGCAACTGCTTCGCGGGCGAGCGGTTCGGGCTGCAGGTTGCGGGCACGCTTGCACATTCGTGGATAATGAGCTTCGATAGCGAGGAAGAAGCTTTCGACAAATACGCCGAGACGTTTCCGGACGGTTTGATTCTGTTAATCGACACATACGACACGCTTGCGGCGGCGCGGCTCGCCGTAAAATTTGGGCCGAAACTTCGCGGAGTGCGGCTGGACAGCGGCGACATCGTGGAGCTATCGAAAGAAGTGCGAAGGATATTGGACGAAGGCGGATGCAAGCACGCCATGATATTCGCGAGCGGCGACTTGAACGAGCGGAAAATCGCGGAATTCCTTGCCGCAGGCGCACCGCTGGATGCGTTCGGGGTGGGGAGCGAGCTTATTACTAGCCGGGACGAGCCTGCGCTCGGCGGGGTGTATAAGCTCGTAGCGCTCGAAAATCCGGAGGCGGGCGAAATAACGCTTACGCGCAAGCTGTCGAAAGACAAGGCGACGATTCCCGGCCCGAAACAGGTTTATCGAATCGAGGGCGAAAACGGCAAGTATTCAAAAGACGTAATAGCGCTTTTCGGCGGCGAAAACTTATACGATGGCGAGCATCAGGTTTTCAAATTCGTCGAATCGGGAAAGGCATGCCGAAGCGTGCCGCCGCCGTACGAAGCTCAAAAATTCGCGGCGCATGAGCTTTTGAAAATGCCGCCGGAAATTCTGCCGCCGGACGCGTACGCGGAATATCCCGTAGAACTTGGCCCCGAATTGAAAAAACTTACGGAATGCGATCAAACGGCAATCAGGCTTCCGCTGGGGTAAAATCTAAACGGACGTTCGTCCGGGAGTGATTTATATGGGCTTTATTTTCGTTGATATCGACACGCAGCACGACTTCGTGATGCCGGAGGGCGCGCTATACGTGCCGGGCGCGGAAGAGCTTATCCCGAATTTCGGGCGGCTGTATGCGCTCGCCGAAGAGCGGGGGATTCCGGTAGTGGCGACGATGGACGCGCATACGCCCGACGATCCGGAGTTCGACGAATACGGCTTTCCGCCGCACTGCGTGAAAGGCACGCCGGGCCAGCTTAAAATACCGGCGACCATGCGCGAGGGCGCGGTTATCGTTCCGCGTGAAGGCGGCGCGGCGCCGGACTCGCTTCCGCCGCAGCTCGTCATCGAAAAAGTGGCGTTCAGCGTTTTCACGAACCCGCTCGCCGCTGAAATTTTGGTAAAAGCAGTGCCGGAACTTGCAGGAATGAGAATCGGCCAGCCGGAGTACGTCGTTTTCGGCGTCGCTACGGACTACTGCGTCAAGGCGGCGGCGCTGGGGCTTGCCGGGCTGGGCGCGAAGGTATGGGTGGTCGAAGACGCGATTGCGCCGGTGGAGCGCGAAACCGGCGAAAAGGCGCTCGCAGAGATGGAAGCCGCTGGCGTGCGGTTCATCACGGCGGACGGCGTAGCGCGAATGGTCGAAGGCGCCGGCGTGGACGGCATTTAATCATGTGGAGTAAGTCGTTATGAGTTATCGGTTGCCCAAACGCTTTAGACCACTACGTGTCTATGCCGACACATCGGTCTTTGGAGGAGTTTTCGATGAGGAGTTCGCCAAATTCAGCAGAAAGTTCTTTAAGCAGGTTGCTGCTGGGCAATTCACTCTTGTAATTTCTGCGCTGATCGAGGATGAAATTGAAAGTGCTCCAATCGCAGTTAAGGAACTTTTCAAAGAAAACAGGCAAATTGCCGAGATTGCTGAAATTACACCTGAGGCGATTTCTCTGCAGGAATCATATATTTCAGCGGGAGTAGTGTCGCCAAAATGGGAGGCAGACGCGCTGCATGTCGCTTTGGCAAGCGTTAGCCGCTGCAATCTGATCGTAAGCTTGAATTTTAGCCACATTGTACATTTCGACAAGAAGATACTTTACAATACAGTAAACAAGATTAGCGGGTACAATGATATTGTTATTTGCTCGCCTCCTGAGGTGATTAGCTATGCCGACTAAGGAATTTGATTGCATCGAAATGAAGCGCAAAGGCGCGGCGGCTGTTCACGAGAGGTTGAAATTGCTGAGCTTAAACGAAAAAGTCGAATATTGGCGAAAGCGTACAGCTCAGCTTAAGGCCAAGGTCAAAAAAGACAAGCCGAAAGGCTGATAACTCGCGATCTACTACCGAAATAGCTCCACAACATTCCCCTTTCACAAGCCGCGTTTTGCGCGCATTTCGGATTTTTCGGGTATAATTCTCCGGCAGTATCTGATAGCAATGCTATTAGAAAATCTGCTAGTGGTGCTGTAAGTAAAGTGTTCATCCGGCTTGTTGGAGAAAAAAATGCCGAAAATCAGATTTGAAATTTTCACCGAAAAGGCGCGCGCCGCCGTCGAGGCCGCGCAGGACGTGCTTGCGCGGCTTAAGCAATCTCAGCTCGACACCGAACACCTGCTTTATGGAATCACTTTTGTTGACGGCTCGATAATGGACGCCGTACTTGGCGCGGCCTGCATCGACGCGCCCGCGGCGCGCGAAAAAATCCGCAATCTCGTGCAGCGCAGTCAGGTTCTGGACGACGCGTCGGACGGCGGCGCACAGCAGATTTACTTGACGCCGGATGCCGCGGCGGTTCTAAAACAGGCGGAGGACGAAATGGACGCGCTGGGCGACAAGTTCGTCGGCACCGAACACATTCTGCTCGCCATAATCGCCCGCCGCGATTCCGCCGCCGCGCGCCTGCTTTCTGCGCTCGGCCTCGACCGCGAAAAAGTGCTGCTCGCTCTAAAGGACTTGCGCGGCACGCACACGCTGGATTCCGAAAGCGGCGAGGAAAAATATCAGGCGCTTTCGAGGTACGCCGTGGATTTGACCGAGCGGGCGCGGCAGGGGCGAATCGACCCGATAATCGGACGCGACGCGGAAATCGACAGGGCGGTGCAGATTCTCGCCCGGCGCGGCAAAAACAACCCGGTGCTAATCGGCGAACCCGGCGTAGGCAAAACCGCCATCGCCGAGGGGCTTGCGCTCCGGATTTCGCAGGGGCTCGTGCCCGACGTCATGCGCGACAAGCGCGTCCTGGCGCTCGACCTTGCGGCGATGGTGGCGGGAAGCAAGTTTCGCGGCGAATTCGAAGACAGGCTGAAAGCGGTGATGGACGAAGTGAAATCGGCGAGCCGCGGCGTGATAATTTTCATAGACGAACTTCACACGGTCGTCGGCGCGGGCGCGGCGGAAGGAGCGATGGACGCGTCGAACATCCTCAAGCCCGCGCTGGCGCGCGGCGATTTGCAGTGCATAGGCGCGACGACGCTTAAGGAATATCGCAAGCACATCGAAAAAGACGCGGCGCTGGAGCGCAGATTCCAGCCGGTTTTCGTTGACGAGCCGAGTCCCGCGGACGCCAAGGCGATTTTGCGCGGCCTGCGCGAGCGCTATCAGGAGCATCATAAAATCGCGATTTCGGACGAAGCGATAGACGCGGCCGTGGACTTGTCCGTGCGGTACATCAGCGGCAGATTTCTGCCCGACAAGGCGATAGACCTAATCGACGAGGCCGCGGCGCGCGTGCGCATAGACAGCATGGGGGCGGGCAGCAAACTAAAGCAAGTCGAAGCCGAAATCGAGCGGGTGAATCAAGAGTCGCGCGAAGCCTCGCTCGCCGGCGAATACGAAAGGGCGGCGACGCTTAAACAGCGTGCGCTCGAACTGGAAGGCGAACTTGCGCGCGAAAAGGAGAATCTTGCCGGCGCGGAACTCGACACGACGGTGGACGCGGACGACATAGCGCGCGTCGTGGCGCAGTGGAGCGGCGTACCGGTAGAAAAAATGACGGCGGACGAATCGGAACGTTATCTCAATATGGAGAGCGAACTTCACGCGAAACTAATCGGCCAGGAACAGGCCGTGCGGGCGGTGAGCGAAACGATCAGGCGCGCGAAAGCCGGATTGTCGGACGCGAAACGGCCAATCGGCAGTTTTCTTTTCTGCGGGCCGACCGGCGTCGGAAAAACCGAGCTTGTAAAGGTGCTGGCCGAATTTCTTTTCCAAAGCCGGGACGCCGTCGTGCGTATCGATATGAGCGAATACGGCGAAAAGTTTTCGGTGACGCGGCTCGTCGGCGCGCCTCCGGGCTATGTCGGATACGAAGAGGGCGGCCAACTGACGGAGGCCGTGCGGCGGCGGCCTTACAGCATCGTATTGCTCGACGAAATCGAAAAGGCGCATCCCGACGTGTGGAACGTGCTTCTGCAGGTGCTGGACGACGGGCGGCTGACCGATTCGAAAGGCGTGACGGTCGATTTTAAAAATACGGTAATCGTTATGACGAGCAATATCGCGAGCTTGGAAATAGCGGAATTCACGGAAGGCAAAACCGGGGAACAGCTTGACGCGAGTTATTCGATTCTCGCTGGCAGGGTGATGGATGCGCTGAAGGACTATTTCAAGCCGGAGCTGTTGAACCGCATAGACGAAATCGTGGTGTTCCACGCGCTGACGCGTGCGCAGGCGGCGGAAATCGCAAGGCTGCAAATGAGGGAAGTCACGAATATGCTTGCGGAAAAGGGCATTGCGCTCGACGTCACCGAAAGGGCGTACGAACTGCTGGCGGAAATCGGATACGACGCGGCGTTCGGCGCGCGCCCGATGCGCCGCGCGATACAGCGCGAAGTGGCGAATAAAATAGCGATGAAAATAATCGGCGGCGAGCTGACAAAAGGCGAAACAGCGCGCGTGGACGCAAATGACGGGGAGATTTCGATCGAGATTGCTTAATAGGGCAAACCAACTTTGGCGGCTCTTAATCGGCTAGCGGCGTTATTGCCGCAGGTTTTTTGCCTTTTTCATACGCTCACATTTCCCCTATCGCTTTCTTGAACTCCGGGCGGTGGCGGAGAATATTGAAATCGTAAAGCGCCGGCGCCTTCGTTTTGATTTCGGCGTCCAAACCTGCGGCCATCTCCAGCCACTTCACCGCCTCCTCGAAATTTCGCTCGACGGCGTAAACGCGAGCGAGGCCGAGGTGCGCGTCGGCGCACTCCGGTTGCAGCCGGATGGCTTCTTGAAACGCTTCAAGCGCGCCTTCGATGTCGCCCGTTTCTTTAAGCGCGATCCCCAAATTGCAGTGCGCCAAAACGTCTTCCTCGTCCTTGAAAACCGCTTCCCAAAACGCCTCGGCCGCGCCGGTCATGTCGCCGAGTTCCGCGAGCGCCACGCCGAGGTTGTTATACGCCTTCGGGAAAAACGAATCGATGCGGTCGGTTTCGCGGAACGCATCCGCGGCGGCTTTAAGGTCGCCGTTTTTCGCAAGCGCGACGCCGAGGTTGTAATGCGCCTCCGGCAAATCGGGACAAAGCCGCACGGCCTCGCGGAACGCGGCCAGCGCGCCGCCGAGGTCGCCGGCTTTCAAAAGCGAATCGCCGAGCAAAATTTGCGCCGCCGCGCTCTCAAGGATCGCCATACCGTTAATCTCGTTCATATTTGCGCTCCTTCGTGTATGTCAGCCCTCGCTCTCCCTTGCCGTTCTCTATACTACCCCATCGCCCGCCCCAATCCGCTCCGTCGGGATGATTGCGCAGGCATTGCGAGCGGGCAGTACACCATTTTCAACAAAGCCTTTGCCAAATTTGACTTTTCTCCATTGAAGGATAGGCTATCTTATCATAAAGGCGGCTTACATAAAGCTGGAAGGGCTTCTGAAGGAGATTTTGAGTAGCAAGAAGAAAGGCGAACTCCTCTTTTTGCACACTAAAGTTTTCAGATTTTCAAGCGCCAAAGACAAATGGATAGATTTGCTTGACATTTGCCTTATGACGTGTTACATTTCACTAGTTGCCAAATCGGTATTCTCTATGTGGCATCGTCTGTAAGGAGTCAACCATGACGAACAGGAATATGAACCAATTAAATTCCGATGGCCTTATTCAGCGACTATCGACTGAATTCATTAAAGTCTTGCCTTTAGTAAGAGATTTAACGAAAGATGCGGAAGAAGGACAGCGAGTAGAAGAACTCGTACGCACATCGACAAATCAAGAGGAATATATCAAATGGCTCGAACCACTTATGACATACCGGCCATATATACAACTAAAGGAGACCAAATTTAATAAAGGGGAATGTTCGCCTATTTTGGAACCAGAAAAGATATCGCGCAAAGTTCTATTGGATTATTATTCGCTTTGTGGCTCATATGAAGATGATTCCTATGTTAATAGTTTAATCGAGAACCTAGTAACATCTGTTGACCAACGCGCTTTGGAGTATCAATTCCATATTCCGTTATCCATAATTGCAGTATTATCATTGTTGCGACTCGACGATAATGTAAGTATTAATGCCTACGATTCCACAATACATGGCAAGTATGAAAGTCACATATTGGAAATTCCAGAAATTGCAAGTATTCGCGATAATTTCAAGTCTGTCGTCGTTATCTTAAAGAAAATTAGATTTGGTGAGCTATCGAAAGCCTTAGATGAGGTGCAGGAAATATTGGATATGCTTTTAGGTATATTCCTCGTTCTAGAAGATATTTATGAAAACCCTTTAGTATGCTTACTTGTTTCATCAAAGCCTGGCCAATTAGGTTATCTTGGACCTGTTGCATTTTACCCTATGCATAGGCCTTTTTATTTAACAGGCGGACACTTGTCGGTCAATAATGGCATGCGGAATAATATTGATAATTTCTGGAAAATGTTGACCTGTAGTCAATGCAAAAAGGTAAAGGTTGCCGCAATAAGATATCTTTACGCCAAGCAACGAGGGAGAGATGATGATAGGTTTTTGGATTACATGATTGCTTGCGAATCACTTATTGGCGATGATGGTGGAGAAATAAAATATAAAATGAAAATGCGTGCAGCGTGGTACTTTGGCCAATCCGAAAATGAGAGGCGAGAAATTGCTGAGGATGTAAATAAATCCTATGATATTCGAAGCCAAATAGTACATGGTCGTGAATATGATATGCAAGAACTGGCGCAAAAGGCAAAATTTCTGATGAACTTAGTGCGGAATGCTCTTATAAAACTAGCTAAAGAACATAACGGCGAGAGTCATGCAAATATCTCAAAGGTTGCTGACGCTAAGCTGTTATCCGGCCTTTAGGCACAAAATAGAAAATAGTTTGCGCAATAATGCAGAGTAAAAATGTTCTCGCGCTCACTGCCCAATTCGCGTTTAGGCGATATAGTAAGCTTGTGCGTTTGGTCCGCCAAGACGATTGTTTCAGGCAAATACTAGTAGCGAACCGGAAGAAGCAAGGGTAGAATGATACAAACTTTAAAAGCTCCCCCCTCCTACTCCCCCTCTTCGTTAACGGGCTGGTCCCAGCGGTCGGCCCAATCGAGGCCGTCGGGATAGATGAGAAGGCATTGCGTGCGGCCGCCCACGGTCTTGGGGCGCAGCTGAAACCGGTGCATTCCTCGCGTCGCCGCCACCGCGAACCTGGCGAAGTCGCGCGCGTCCTGCGGCGTCATTCCTTCGAACCTGATTTGCGGCACCTGAATTTTGTGCATGTTGCCTATGTGGTCGCGCACTTCGGTGGCGTTTAAAAGCGTGGTGAGAACGTCGCCTTCGCCCATCCAAAGGCAGCCGTAGCGTATGCGCCCCTCGTGAAAGTTCACCTGCACCACTTTCGGCTGGTGGATGTTTACGCTGTACACTTCCGGGAACGGCGTGCCGCCGCCCTCTTCGAACCCGCTCACGAGAAACTGGGCGTGCGAGGCCGGATGGATGTCTTTGAAATACTTGTGCAGCGCTTCCGCTACGGATTGGACGCTGGCGTCTTCCTTGCATTCGTTGTAAATGCAGTTGCGGATTTCGAAACTGAGCGGCTGGCCGTCCACGACGTGTTCGCCGACGGCGGCGACGCCCATTCTGTCGAAAAAGCTGAACACTTTTTCCGCGGTGTCGGTTGCGGTCGTGACGATGCGTATCGTCTGGTCCGCGCCGGCGGATGATGCTTCGGCGCTTCCGATTACGGGCTTGCGCTCGAGCTGCGCCATCTGGCGCGAGTCGCTGGCAAGCACGATGGCTTCGGGAACGTAAACGCATATCGCGATGCTCATCGAATCTCCCGGCGCCGGAAGGTTTCCGGCAAAGCTGAATTATAACCGCGATATTTTAACGCGGACGATGCGGTTGCCTTTCATGTGAACGACTTCGACGTGTGCGGTCTCGAGTTCGATTGTCTCGCCGCCCTTCGGAATGAAACCCAGCCTGTCCATAATGAGCCCCGCGACGGTTTCGTAATGGTCGCCTTCGGGGAGGCCGAGTTCGAGTTCGAGGTTCAAGTGGCGCACCGCGGTCATCCCGTCGCAGAGGACATTTCCGTTCGGCTCGACTTCCCACATCGGCGAAAGCCCGTCGTGTTCGTCCTCGATTTCGCCGAAAACTTCCTCCACGATGTCTTCGACGGTGACGATGCCGGCCGTGCCGCCGTGCTCGTCTATTACGACGGCGATTTGCTTTTGCGAAAGGTTCATTTCGCGATAGAGCTTGAGAATCGGCAGCGTTTCGGGCACGAACGACACGTCTTCGCGAAGCCAGTTCGTTATCGGGGCGTCTTCGCCGCTGGCGCCGTCGAAAAACGCGTCTTTGAGCATTACGATGCCCTTTATATGGTCGAAATCGCCGTCGTACACGGGAAATCTGCTGTGGCCGGTGTCTTTCGCCACGCGCTTAAGGTCGCCGAGCGTCGCATTGAGCGGAAGCGCCGCCATGTCGGTACGCGGCGTCATAATCTCGTGGGCAAGCGTATCGCCGAACATGAAAATGCGCGAGGCGAGCTGCTTTTCGAAAGTGGGGATTTCGTTGTGAAGCATAATCATATGCTCGATTTCCTGCTCGGTCACTTCGCTCTGGTGGACTTTGCCTTTTGTGAACGGGCGGCTGAAAAACAGCGTAGAGACGGAAATCAGCCAAATGAAGGGATAGGTCACCCAAATGAAAAACACCAATAGCGGGGCGCAATAGCGGGAAATCCGCTCCGGATATACGATTGCGAGCATTTTCGGCACGAGTTCGCCGAAAATAAGTATCAGGTAGGTGAGCGCCGCGGTCGTAAGGAAATAGGCAATCGCAAGCCCGTAGCCTTTGACAATACTTTCGAAAAACGGCGCGATTATCGGGGCTATAACGGCGATGACCGCCGCGCCGCCGATGAAATTAATGACGGTTATTCCGAGCTGGACGGCGCCGAGCCATTCGCTGGGATTGCGCGCCAGCCTCAAAAGCCACCGGTCGCGCGGATGCCCCTGCGCTTCGAGCTGTTTCACCCTGCTGCCGCGAAGCGCGACGAGCGCGGTCTCTGCGCCGACAAAATATGCCGACAGGAGAATGATGACAAGCGCCAGAAAAAGTTGGGAGCCAACGCCGCCCGAAGCGGCAACTTCGCCTATTCCTCCATGCACGAAATCAGTATATCAGTTTATAATGACGGCGTGCCGAACATTTATGGCTCAAATTTAGTCAAATCCGGTGCGGAATGGTCGAAAGAGCGCATTATCTGGAAGTAGGCGGCGACGAGATTCCCGCAAGGGACGCATCGGCGGGCGCGCCGGAGCCGCAGGCAGCGGACGAATTCTCCCAGCCGTTTTCCGGAATGGATACGGAAAGCGAAATGCGCGCATCGTTCGTCGGCGTCGATTTTCGCGGCGACAGGCCGGATTCCGGCTGGGAGTCTATCGGCGAAAGGCTGGCGCGTATGTTTTGGTACACCGTTGCCATCATTGCTATAATCGTCGTTTACGCGATTCGCGTAATCAGGCAGATTTGACCGCATCCTGAAACGAGGGGCGACATGAAGTTTAGCGTTTTGTACGTATTATTGATTATGGCGGCGTTCGCCGCGACATACTGCGCGCAGATTTCCGGCGCCGCGAATTCGCCGGCCGGCGCCGCGTATGCACAAGGCGAGGAGTCCGAAAACGGCGAGGCCGAAGGCGCGGGCGAGGGCGAAGAACCCGGCGAAGAGGAAGCGCCGCCAGTAAAAGGCGAGCCGAAAGAGGCGCCGATCGACCTCAGCATCGCGCCACAGCCCCGTCAGGACATGGCTGGCGGAGACAAGGAAGCCGACGCGGCGTACGCGCGGGTGGAGTTTCTGAAGCGCAGAAGTCTGCCGAATTGGACGTACGTCTATAAGGTGTTCGACGCGGAGCGCGAGTTTCGCGGCAGGCTAATCGTGCGCAAATTCGAGGCGGACGATTTGCGGTTCGGGCGGCTCGTGGTGCTCGAAAAGGAATACATGTTTTCGCCGCAGCGGGTTATCAGAATGGCGTACCGGAAAGAAAATCTCGAACCGGTTTTCATGTGGATGACCTATCAATTCGGCGACCAGGAAAAGAAATACACCGCGGATTATTATTACGATTCCTATTTCGTGCGCGACGAAGGCGACAAGGTGTTCTATCACAACGCGCTGCCCAATCCGCCGAAAAGTTTCGACAACGAACAGCTTATTTGGATAGCGCGCCAACTAGATTTGAGCCAGCTTGGCGGATGGCGGCTTATTACGATAAACGTCCCGACGCTCGAAGAAAGCTTTCAGGTGCGCGTGACGCGGGAAGAGGACGTCGAGGTCAAAGGCGCGGACTTCAAGAAATACAAGTGCGCGCATCTCGTTTTCGACTTCGGCTTCGTCGGAGACGGCGGGCGGATACGCGAGCATTACTTCGTAGAACTCGACGAGCCGAACAGGCTGATTCAATACGCGGCGGCGAATATGGTCGTTCTATACGAAAGCGAGCGCCAAGGCTCGGAAACCGACGACTTCAAGCCGGGGCAGGAAGTGCGGGAACTGCCGAAAATTACTCCCGCGGGCGAAACGGAAACAGGCGCGGGCGGAAACGGAAGCGGAAGCGAGGGCGAAGGCGAAGCGCCGCCGCCTGCCGAGCCGCAGCGGGTATCAGGGCTTGATAACCACTTTTCCGATTAGAACGCCTTCTTCCATCAGACGGTGAGCTTCGGCGGCTTCGGCCAGCGGCAGCGACGTGAAAATGTGCGGCTTTATCGCGCCGGCGCCGGCCATATCGAGAACGGCTTTGAAGTCGTCCCGCGTTCCGAGATATAGGCCGCGTACGCTCAAATGGTTGAGATAGGCGTAGTGCATGTGGAAGTTCGTTTCCCTTCCCGTAAGTATTCCGCAAATAAGCATCGTCCCGCCGCGCTTCAACAGCTTAAGCGTGGTGTCGAACGTGGCCGGCCCGACGAAATCGATGGCAAGGTCGACTCCCGCCGGCGCGAATTTCCGGACTTCTTCCGCAACGTCCGATTCGGTGCGCAAAATCACTTTGTCAGCGCCGATTAGCCCTAGCGTGCGGGCTTTTTCGCCCGTGCTGCAAACCGCGATTACTTTCGCGCCTTTGGTTTTCGCGATTTGCACCGCGAACGTGCCGAGTCCGCCCGACGCGCCCCAGACAAGCGCGGTCATTCCCGGTTCGATTCCGCCCACGGTTTCGAGCGCGTGATACGCGGTCATTCCCGCTACGGGAAGGCACGCGGCTTCCTCGAACGAAACGCCGTCGGGTATTTCGAAGAGGTTTCCCGCAGGAACGGCCGCGTATTCGGCATAGCCGCCCTGAGTATGCATCCCGATAAACTGCCAGTTCAGGCACAGATTGGACTTGCCTTCGGCGCAGAGCGCGCACTGTCCGCAGGCGACGAGCGGATATGCCACGACGCGTTTTCCCGCGAGCGACGCGTCCGCGCCATCGCCGAGAGATTCCACGACGCCCGCGACGTCCCCGCCGGGAATATGCGGCAGCGGGAGCGACAGCCCCGGATATCCCGCCCTGATTACGGTGTCGACGCGGTTGAGGCTGGTCGCTTCGACCTTGACGAGCGCTTCGCCGGGACCTGGAGACGGTACTGCGGCGTCCGTACGGAATTCGAGGGCGTCGCGTCCGCCGTGTTTTTCGAACAATACTGCTTTCATATTTCACCCCGTATATGGAATCAGCCTGCCCCGACCGGCCAAATTACGAAAATCGCCACGTCCCAGACGGCATGGCTGATAAGGCCGGGCCAGACGTTCTTGTAGTAAAAATACATCGCCCCCCAAAACAATCCGCAAACGAGAGAAGCGCCGAAAAGCATCAGGTTGAAGCCCCAAATATGTACTACGGCGTAAATCATCGCGGTCGCGAGAAACGCCGCGAACTGCGGCGCAACCGGGAACGTTTTCGGAAAGTGAGCGGCAAGCCTGTGTTGGATGAAGCCGCGCCAAAAGATTTCTTCCGCCGGCGCGACCCAGAAAAACAGCAGCAGGCCGATGGTAAGCGGCGATGCCTGTGCGCGTGTCGAGTATATGTTTTCGATTTGGCTGCCGGAAAAGTCGAGTATCGCTCTCGCCGCCACGTTTCCGGCAAAGAAAACCGCGTATAGCGCCGCAGCGGAAACTGCGCCGATTAAGATGTACGACGGCCTGAACTTGTACCTGTCGCCATGTTTACCTTTGCCCAAAATAAGCGCGCTGGATGCCAGCGTTCCGGTTGCGGCAAACATCACCGCCCAGAAATTGACGTGAGGCGCCGTCCACGGCGAAAACATCACGAACCAGAACGCAAGCGCGAGCATTATCAGCGTTACCATCGATTGGATTCTACTATACGGAACATGCGGAATCCAGTTTGCAAATGAAAACTCGAGTAATGCTATAATTCAACATGGTGGTCGAAGGCTTCAAAACTGGTTTTTGGGAATTTGTGGATAGAAACTTCTTTAGTCCGCACCGTGAAGGCAGGGCAGGCTGCTTGGCGCCATTTCTGATCGTTCTTGGTTGCTTTTCGCTTCTTGGCTTTATAATTTTCTTAGTACTTTTCATTTTCGATATTAGTTATCTGCTGAGAAGTGAGGTTTCGCCTATCGAGCCTTATGTTGAGAACCTTAGAGATAGTTGGCATGTAGTCCGCATCTTGGTTTGCGGATTTGTCGGTTGTGTTTCATTCGTTTATGGGATTAAGGCCGGAAAGAGTCCTGAAATTGACCGGGTCGCGGCAGAGCGGGATTTGCTTCAACAGCAGCTGGCATTGAACTTTGGAGATAAACCATCGTCTATAAAGGGGCAGAGTAGGCCCCCTGCTCGAAATGCCAAGGAGGATGAGCGATGATTGCAATGGCATTTATTGCTTTTATTATTGCAGTAACTATTTTGATAATGGTTACTGATAACTTAATTCGAATAAGGGACTTTCGCTATGAGCTTTTTAGGCTTCGCGATGAAGCACGTTTCGCGTTTATTCGAGAGATTGGGCAATGCGATGAGGAAAGCGCCAAATCCGCAATTCGCAGTCAGTTTTTGGAGATTCAAAATCTTATTAACTGGATTTTAAAATTCCCAATAACGAACCAACTCGTATTACTAGCTCTAATGGCAGATAGACATAAGTTGCCCAAATCTACTAGTGGGGAAGAGCGTTTTCGGCAGCTGCCGATGTCTTTTCAGCGAATCGTCATTTTGGCCGCAATGATAATGGTTAGGCATATGGCAATTGCAAATTGGCCGGGATTCCTTTACTTTCTTTTCCGTGCAAGCATATCAATTAGGATCGAGCAATTTGCCTTAAAGGAACTGGATCAAAAAGTCACTAAGCCGCGCACGGCAAAACTCATTCCGGACCATGGACGTTTGGCAAAAAGTGACAGTTATGTTCCTTGGGCGGAAAGCTTGCTTCGCTTAAGATATGTGTAGTCAAAAAACTACTTTGGAAGCAATCGAAATCGTAAAAAGCGCGCCGAAAGCGGTGTGTAGCTGCGCGGTCATCACGTCCGCCATCGCGATTTTCTCCGGCGCGTTCACGTCGCTTTGCGCCACCGTTTTAAGGCTTTTTATCGCAAGCGGAAGAGACAGGAACACGATGAGCGACCAGACCGGAACGATCTGCAAAAGCGCCATCGCGACCACGCTTAAATACGCGCCGATAATGTAAAACGCGTAAATTCCGACGCCGGCTTTAAGGCCGACCGAGCTTTCGAGGGTTTTCACGCCCGCTTCGGTGTCGTGCTTGATATCGCGAATGTTGTTCGCCGAAAGAATGCCTGCGATTAGAAGCCCCGCCGGTATCGAAACGATGTACGCGGGCAGATAAAAAAGATTGCCCGTTAGCGCGAAGAACGCGCCGACGACCATAAGCGTGCCGAAAAACAAAAACACGGCAAGGTCGCCCAATGCGTAATATTTGTAGCCGACCGGCGAAGCGCAGTAAAAATAGCCGCCGAGAAGTCCGAACGCGCCTAGCGCCAGCATCGGCCAGCCGTGAAAATACACGAGGACAAGCCCAAGCGCCGACGCGATTCCGAGGACGATCCAAGCGCCGATATATAGCTCGCGCGGCGTCAGCATTCCGCGCGTCAGAACGCCGCTGCTGCCGAATGTGTAATCTTTGTCCACTTCGCGTTTGAAATCGAAGTAGTCCGAGTGCATGTTCGCTCCGGCGTGATATAGGAAGGCGCATAGGATGACTATCGGAAACAGCCACCAGTTTTTATCGCCTTCGTAAGAGAGCGCGAGCGCGCCGGCGAGAAACACCGACACCATCGATGCGGGAAACGACCATGCGCGTCCGGCTTGCAGCCAAACCGCAAGGCTTTTTTTTCCGCTGCCAACAGACTTTTCACTCATATCCGGCTCCTAATTCATACGGAATTGGTGTTGAAAATGCCGATTATACTAGACCGCCGCCGGGAAATTGCTTGCCGGGGTTCAAAATGCCCTTCGGGTCGAACAGCTTTTTAATTTCCCGCATAAGTTCCATTTCGGTTTCTCCGATTTCCCAGCCTAGATATTTCCTTTTCGTAATCCCGATTCCGTGCTCGCCGGATATGGTTCCGCCCAGTTCCAATGCGAGTTTGAAAATGAACTCCACCAGTTCTTCCGCTGGCGCGATCGAATCGGGATTCGAGTCCTTCAGCATAATCGTCGCGTGCAGGTTGCCGTCGCCCACGTGGCCGTAATTGCAAAGGAATAGCGAGCGCCTAGAGGCTTCCGCGCGGGATTTTTCCACGAATACGGGCAGCGCGGCGCGCGGCACGCAAATATCCTCGTTCAGCTTTACCGGTGCGACGTTAAAGAGCGCGCTCGCCAGCGTTTTGCGCGCTCCCCAAATCGCAGCTCTATCTTCGGGATTTTTCGCCTTCACGATGTAATCCGCTCCGTGCTTTTCCAGCGCGGCGCAGACCAGCGCCATTTCGGCGGCCGCGGCTTCCGCCGAAAACCCGTCGGTTTCCGCCAATATCACCGCGCCCGCGTCTTTGCCGAGCGGAGCGGCGGTGTTTTGCGACGTCAATACCTGGATGCACTTTCGGTCGATGAATTCCAGCGCGCGCGGAAGCACGCCTTCGCTCGCCGCTTTGGCGGCAGCTTCGAGCGCGCCCTCCTCGGTTTTGAAATGAGCGAGCACCGTGGAGTGATGCGGCGGAAGCGGGAGAATTTTTACTGCGGCCTCGACGATTAGCGCGAGCACACCTTCGCTTCCGCACAACAGCCGCGTAAGGTCGAAACCCGCGACGCATTTGTGCGCACGGCTGCCGGTATCTATAATGTTGCCGTCCGCCAGCACGCATTTGAGCGCAAGCACATGGTCGCGCGTCACTCCGTACTTTACAGCGCGCATTCCGCCCGCGTTTTCCGCGATGTTGCCGCCTATCGTGGCGTACGCGCTGGAGCCGGGGTCGGGCGCGTAAAACATTTTTTTTGCCGCGAGCGCAGCCTGAAAATCGTCCACGAGCACTCCGGGCTGAACAGTGGCGCAACCGGAAATTTCGTCTATATCCAGAACGCGGTTCATTCTCAGAAAATCCACGACGATGCCGCCGATTTCCGGAACGGCGCCGCCAGTAAGCCCGCTGGCCGCGCCGCGTGCGATTACCGGCGCGCCATGGAACGAAGCGATTTTCAGGATTTCCGAGACGTCTTCGGGAGATTCCGGGCGGCAAACGAGGTCGGGTTTTCCGCGCAGGCGGCTGGCGTCGTACGAATGGGTGATTTTGTCCTCTGGCGAGTTTGAAACGCGGGCTTTGCCGAGCTTGCGGACAAGTTCGGCTTCCACCGTGCGGTAATCGGGCTTTTCCATACGCATCGATTATAGCGCGGTGGCATGGACGAATGCGGCGAAACGCGCCGTTGTTACGCGACTATCAGCGTTTGCCGAATGGCCAAAAACCCTTTTTGCCGCCTTTCGCTTCTTCGATTTGGGCGACGATTTCTTCTATGTTCTGGTTTTTCCAATGCGGCTCTTTGAGGCACGAGAGAACCTGAGCCTTTAAGTCGGGCTTCGGCCTGCCGGAAAGGTCGGTGAAAGACACGCCCTTTGCTGTTGCGCCTTTGAAGTTGCAGCCGCGAATCATAACTATTTGTCCGCGGAAAGTTACCCGGTCGAAATGGGCGCTCATGAAATTGCAATTCTGTATTTTGCGAGAATTTTGAAAAAAAGCGCCGGAAAAGTTCGCGCCGGTAAAATCGCACTGCGTGAACTCGCATTCGGTTATGAAAGCGTCCTGAAAATTCGCGCCTTTTAGGTTGCACTGCCTTAGGGCGATTCTTTCGGCCACGACGCCGCTCCAATCGCTTCCGCTTAGCTCGACTTCGTACAGCTCGAGTGTGTCGATATCCACGCCGACTTTGGAATCCGCTCCTTGCGCTTTGCGTCCCAAATGATTTTTCACGGGCGCATTTGCCCAGTTCAGCCGGATGCGCGTGTTGTGAACGGCATAATACTTGTCGATCAGCCGCTTGAATTCTCCCCGGTCTTTCAGCTTCGACATAAACTCCTCGTCGCCGAAACTCGTGTCCGAAGTTCTTTTGCGTACGCCCTCTTCGGACGCCCATGGAGCTGGCGACTGCGGGCCGCCGGGGTCTTTTCCGATTTTGGGTTCGCCGGGCTGCGGGTCTGTTTTGAAGGTTTCGAATTTGTCTCCGCGAAGCTTCAATAGGTTGTCGTAGTCCTGCCGCTTTTTCGAATCCGAAAGCGTCCGGTAAGCCTGGTTGATTTCGGAAGATTTTTGGGTGGCTTCTTCCCTCGGTAAATCGCTCGTGTCGGGATGATACTTGCGCATTAGCTTGTGGTACGCGCGTTTGATTTCGTCCGGCGACGCGTTCGGTTTTACTCCGAGCAGCTGATAGTAATTGAGCATTTAAACCCTGCTTGCCTGTAGAAAATCGGTCTCATTATATCCGCGCCAATCCGCTGTGTCAATGAATCGCACGGCCGCGAATGTGCGCGCGTGCGAAGCGAGCGCGCAAAGCGGGGGATGCGAAGTGCAAAATAAAATAAACGGCCCGGCGGAGTGGCCGGGCCGTCTGTTCAGCGCGAAAGTTGTGCAGAACCGACTGCTACTTTGCGGGATGGATGGCGTCTTTGAGAGCCTTGCCGGGGGTGAACTTGGGAACCTTGCGAGCCGCGATGGTGATTTTCTCGCCGGTCTTGGGGTTGACGCCCGAACGCTTGTTGCGCTTCGCAACCGAGAAGTTGCCGAAGCCGGTAAGCTGGACCTTGTTGCCCTTCTTCAGGGTCTTTTCGATAGCGTCGAGGGTCGCGTCGAGGACCGACTTGACCTTCGTCTTCTCGAGGCCCGTAGACTTGGCGACCGCTTCGATAAGCTCGGTCTTGCCCACAGACGTTTCCTTAGCTGCTGCCATACTTTCCTCCGAAAGCAATAAAGGTAAAGCACATTCTATCTAACCCTGAGCGCCTTGTCAAGCGGCGAGCGTGCATGAATACTGAAATTTTCAAAATCCGCCGCGCAAAATTCAAGTCCGGTGCGGGTTTTCCTTCCTGCGCAGGCGGCGAAAGCTGCCCAATCTCGGTTATATCTCGGCTATAATGCCGGCGGTTGCGCGGGCGCGCACCGTGAAATCTATGAACAGAAAACGCAAAACATTGGCTGCGGCCAGTGAAGTATCCGGGCAAAGCGCTCACGCGGAAGCGCGCGACCCGGACGACCGGATGAACATCAAAAGGTTTCTTTTCCTGCTTTCGATTTTCATTCTTGCCTGCGCAGCGTTCTATTACTACGCTTCGCGCCAAACCGCGCAGTTCAACGAAGAGTTTCAAATCTCGAAACTTCCGCCGGGAATGCCGCGCTTCGTGAAGTATCCCCGAAACATATTCACTATCGAGTCGCAGAAAACCGAAGACTATACTTACACGATCGAAGGAAGCGACGACCCATCGAAAGAGCACAAGGGAAAGATGTATACCATCGAAGGCGTTAGCGATTTGACCCCGACGGAAATCAAAGATTTTTACAACGCATTCCTGCTCGACAAAGGATTCCGGCAAAGAATAAACATCAGCCTGCCGAGCGGCCACCGCGTGGACCTCGAAAACGACCGGAACATTTTCTCTCTGGAAGTCGAAAAGAAAAAAGCCGACCCGAAGACGAGAGTAAAAATCATCGTCTATGATTAACGGCATTCTGCCGTCCGCCCATTGCACCGATTTCCGGATAAAAGGGTATAACTTGCTCTCGATTCCGCCGCGCGTTATTCTTTGCCGCTTCGCTGTTGTAAAATCTTCCGGATGCGCCCGTAGCTCAGGGGATAGAGCATCTGCCTTCTAAGCAGAGGGTCGCAGGTTCGAATCCTGCCGGGCGTACTTTTCCGATTACCGTCTAGTAGTGTTCGTCCGGCTCCGCCATTTCCATGTCCGGGCCGCCGCCGGTGAATTCGACGGCATCGCCCGGTGAATCCGCGCCGCCGGTTTCCGGCTCGCCGTTCATCGATTTAAGCGCTTCTTCCAAAATCGCCGGTCCGCTCGACGTTCCGATGACGAACGCGCCTGTCTCAAACGCCATCATCGCTTCGCCGTAGGTTTTTATTCCGCCGCTTGCTTTGATATGCACTTCCTTTGGCGCGATTTCCCTCAATAGCCTTACGGCGCTTAGCGCAACCGGCCTGCGCCCGTAGCCCGTGGAGGTTTTCCAGAAGTCCGCGCCTGCCGGTGCAAGAGCGCGCGCGGCGGCGCGAATGAATTCTTCGTCCAATATCGGCGTTTCCATAATGAGCTTGACGATGATTTTTCTTCCGTGCGCGGCCTTGACCAATTCCTTCGCTTCGACGGCGATTTTCCTGAAGTTCGCCGCGCGCATAGCGAAAAGGTCGAGCACGGCGTCCACTTCGGCCGCGCCGTCGTCCGCGGCGCGATGAACCGCCGCGATTTTTACATCCAGCGAGTCGCAACCGAGCGGATACGAAACGACGGAAACCACGCGCACATGCGGAAAATTTCTGGCCACGGTGGACACGAGATTGGGGTGAACCACGAGCGCGCGAAAACCGAAATCGGCGGTTTCGCGCACCGCAAGAAGCAAATCGTCCTTCGCCGTCCTTTCGTCTATTTTAAGAAGCGTATGTTCGATTCGTTTGGCGAGGGCGTCCGGAGATCCGGGAGTTTTAATTTCCAACGCCGCTCTCCCTGTGCCTCGCCGCGTTTTCCTCGACGGCCGCGACAGCGCGCGTGCCGTTCGTTTCGGCGCGTTCCAAATTCGCGCCGTGCGTCTCGCTCCTCTCGACGCGTATCATTCCTATTCTGTTGCCTTGAACGTTCATAACGGTGAACTTCCATCCGTCGTCTTCGAACGAGTCGCCCTTGAGCGGCACCTTTCCGAGGTTCGACAAAACGAGCCCGCCCACCGTGTCGAAATCTTCGAATTCGAATTCGGTGTCGAGCGCTTCGTTCATCTCTTCGATTGCGAGCCGGGCACTCATTATAAATACCGAATCGGAAATTTCGATTATCGGTTTGACTTCGTTGTCGTATTCGTCCTGAATTTCGCCGACGATTTCTTCGAGAATGTCTTCGAGCGTGACCACTCCCGCCATTCCGCCGTATTCGTCGACGACTACGACCATCTGTTTTCTGTTTTGCTTGATTTCCTGCAAAAGCTCGTCCAGCTTTTTCGTTTCCGGAACGAAATAAGGCGAAGTCGCGACTGTCTTAAGGTTGAGCGCGCCCTGACCGCCGCGTACGACCGAACTTAGAACGTTTTTCACGTGAACGACCCCGATAATCTGGTCGAGGCTTTCTTCGTACACGGGGAATCTCGAATAGTTGCTTCCCGCGATGAATTCGAGCACTTCTTTCGCCGGCGAACGCGCGTCGATCGCCTGCACGTCCGTTCTCGGAGTCATGATTTCGCGAGCGGTCGTGTCGCCGAATTCGTAAATCGAACGAATCATTTCGCGCTCTTCGTCCTCCAGCTCGCCCGCGTCGAGCGGCCGCGCGTTCCAAATATCCAGTTCGGTTGCTCCCATCCGTTCAAGATATTCCTCCGGTTTCTCCAAGAGGAAAACGAGCTTTTCGACAATTGCCGAAACCGGCGATTGCAGCGCCAGCAAAAGCGCGAGCGTGGGCGACCAGTCTTCGATGAATTTCGGCGTGCCGAGATAGTGCATAAGGTGGACTTTGCCGATTAGCAGAATCGCGAGAGAAAGCACTGCGAAAAATCCCGCGGCGACGAGCACGTCCGCGGTGGAAAGCGGGGTGAGAGCGATTACGAGCGCCGCTGTGCCGAAAGCCGCTGTGCCGAAAAAGTTTCCGCTTTCGCCCACCGTGATTCCGATTAAAAGCCGCGCCGGGCGCCTGAGCAGGTTATATAAAACGCGTTTCCGGCGGGAAAGCGAGGGATCGTCCACAATCGGCAAATCCTGTCTGTCCACCACGAACAGGCTGGACTTGCACGCAGCATAAAAACTGCCCGCGAAAAACTGAAGGAGGGCGATTATGAAAAAAACGAGAGCCAAGCTATGACTCGGAGGTTCGTCAAGCACCTTTTACATCAACTCCGCACTGCATTAGCAAATCGTAGGTTTTTTGCTGCATTTTTTCGAGTTCGATATCGTTCGGATGGTCCCAGCCGAGCATGTGCAAAAGCCCGTGGGTTATCGCCCAGCAACATTCGGCCTCGGCCTCGCGTCCTGCGTCTTTCGCGTTTTCCGAAACGACCGGCCAGCAAATCACGATGTCGCCGAGCACCGGTACTGGCTGAGGGAATCCTTCCGCCGCCGCGCTGAACGACAGAACGTCCGTCGGCGCGTCGATGCCGCGAAATTCGCGGTTCAGCGAGCGCATCTCGTCAAAGCCGACTATGCGGACGCAAAGTTCGGCGTTTTCAGCAATCCCGCAAGACTCGACAAGCCGGGTTGCGAACGCCTCTATCCTAGACCTTTGTTGCTCCCCAAGGTCTACTTCGTCTATTAAATCGCACATAAAATGGGGCGGCGCGCCGCAAGCGGACGCCGCGGTTATTATACCACCGCACGCGCAAAACTTGCGCAAATGCGCATCCATCGCCGTAAATTATGTGCCTTTAGCGCGGGATAACCTCGAAATACACGCCCTCGGTAATCGCGTAGCAAAGGTCGTTGTCCGCGGGGAAAATGCGAATCACATAGCTTCCCGGCGTTGACGGCGCGTGAAACGTCCAGTACCAGCTGACCCCCGAGTCGGCGTAAATCCACGCCACGTCTTTTGCGTCGTTGTCGCTTTCCTTAAGCGACGTTACGCTCGCGGGGATAAGCCCGACCCACGGCCGCTCCAGTCCTTCGGGAATCGCGTAAGCGACGGTCAGTTCGTCGCCCACACGCACTTTGAACGCGCTCAGCGCAATCGGCTGGTTTTCGTGCGCCACCGGCAGCGCCCTCACGCCGTCGAGGGTGACCTGCATCCTAACTTTGCAATACGGGGTCCATTCGTTCGAGTCGCCGCTGATTATCGCCGCAACGTAATAGCCCGGCTCTTTCGGCGCGTCGAACGCCCACACGCCCGAAGTGCGATTGTTGACGTAGTCGTAACCGATGTCGTAATTGTCGGGATTTTCGCTGCCGTCGAGCGGCGAGGTGTTTTTGAATAGCCCGATCCATGCGCCGGAGGGCAGGGCGGGGTTGAACGTGAAACTCAGCTTGACGCGCTCGCCGCGCTTATACACCGGCTTTTCGAATGCGAGCGACGGCTCGCCTATTCGCCCGCCTTCGCTGGACACCTCGAACGTGGGGCTGGACGCGACCGGCACGTCCACCGCGGCGTCCTCGGCGAAAAACCTGACCTGAAAAAAGCCGGTATGCCGCGCCTCGAACGAAACCATGCCGCTCGCCTTGCCGTTCGTGTACTTGTACGCAAGGTCGAAATCGTCGGCGTTCGTCCACTGGTCGGTGGGCGTATCGGCATAGAACAGCCCGATCCACGCGCCTAAGCTTCCGGCGGGGTCGCTGAACTCCACGCGTATTTCCTCACCCACCTTGTAAAGACTTTTGTCGGTGGAAAGCGTGGCGGCAAACGCCTGCCCCGCAATGAGAACGGCAAATGCAAACGAAAGAACGATGGTCTTCATGGCCCGCTCCGAACTTAAATTAAAACCCGGCGATTATATTGCCTTTTGAGCGAAATGAAACGGCTGCGCCGGACGCGCGGGAAAATCTGCGGCATTGCGCGGCGAGCATCGCTTGCAGCACGATTCACGCTATATCCCGGCGCGCTTCACATTCGGACGCATTCCACACGGCGGCGCGGGAAAATCGGGCGCTCCCGTTCCCCCCGCGAACATAAAATCGCGGCGCCGCGCCCCTACGGCATCGGGAACCAAACGAGCGCCTGCTGGGAAGGGAGCGAACGGTAAAGGCGGCGGAGGAGGGATTTCGTCAATGCCATTGATAGTCCTCCCACCACCATTTGTCCACGGGATTCAACAGCGCCGGGGCGACGAAGTTCTCCTCGATGTAATCCACCACTTCCCAAAACGGCTCGGACTCCGGCGTGCGCGTGTTGTATCCGATGTAGGCATATGATCCAGGAGTAGAAATACGTATTCTGCTGTTGGTACTCTGCTTATTGAATGCAGGGTCTTCCACGGGCTGCATCTCGCAAATTTCATTATCGATTAAAAGCTGAATCAATTCTTTAAAGTCGCTTTCGGCAGGTAACGCGTACTCGTAGCGCTGGTTTTTTAAATCGACACAAAACAACCATCTTCTATTGAATCCATCGAAAGGCATTTTGGTCATTCCTCCGTAAATTAGCATGATTGGATTTGCTTCTTTTTTATAATATTGCACCTTAAGCGATGAAATGGCTCGATTTATTGGATCATCCAGTATTTTTACCAATTCGGAGGTTGTAAACGGAAAGGTCTCATACGGGTCGATAGCATCGGCTTTGCCTTCACATATTACCAATGCAACAATCGCCATACCTATAAGCATTTTTGCGCAGATTTTCATGGCTCACCCGCATTTCCAAAATATTGTGAAAAAATGGCTCTCGCACTGCAGGCTTGCGCAGTAGTCGTTACTTGAAAGTGGCTCATCCGGCAATGCGAGAAAAATCGGCTTAAATGCGCGAGTTGCGTCATTTGTTTGAACTCGCGGTGCGTCATTCGTTTGAGCTCGCCGTGCTTAGTTCGTTTGAGCGCGCCGCGCTTAGTTCGCTTGAGCGCGCCGTGCGCGGCCGCGTTTAAAATCTCCCGTAAAATGCCGAAGGACTGCATCCAGAAACTCCCGTAAACTCCTAATGCCGTCTCTCGTTTAGATTATACACCGCCCGCGATTGTTCCCGGATTTTCGGCGGCGCGGGAAAACCTGCGCTGGTTCGGAGGCGCGGGATAAAGAATAATCAACCGGCAAGTTCGGCCGGCGATGCGAGCGAGGCGAGCGCGGACAGCGCAATTTCGGACAAGGCTCCAAGATTCGCTCCGCCGGATTTTTCGGTTTCCGCGGCTGGCGCGCCGGCTTCCGCGGACGCCGGTGACGCCGCGATTTCATCGTAAGTTTTTTTAATCAAGCCCTGCATGGCGAACCCCGCGCGGCGGGATACTTCCGCGGCGCCCTTTGCGAGAATTGCCGCGGTTTCCGCGTTGCCGGTTTTTTGCAGCAAGTGTGCGGTTGCGACGAGAGCCTCGATGAGCAGGTTTTGATAGCCCGCGTTCCTGAAAACCGTTACGGCTTCCGAAAGTCTTCCCGCCGCAGTTTTCGCTTCGCCGCGCATGGCCGCGACGTGTCCGAGGTTGAGAAGGCAGATGGCGAAGCCCACCGTGTCGTTAATCTCTTTGCGCACTGCGAGTCCTTCCTCGATAAGCCTCTCCGCCCCGTCCAAATCTCCCCGCATAATCGAAATGTGCCCCAGGTTCAGCTTCGCGCCCGCGACCAGCCGCCTTTCGCCCAAATCTTCGAATATTTCCAAACTTTCGTCGAACAGCCGAATCGCTTCGCCGTAATTCTCCTTTTGCATGGCGATGTTGCCGAGGTTGAATTTGCAGCCCGCTATTCCTCTGCCGTCGCCGCAGCGTTCGAGTATTTCGATCGCCTGCGCGTAGCGCGCTTCGGCGTTATCAAGCTTGCCCATCGTCAGCGCGATGTTTCCGAGATAGATGAAACTTGACGCGATTCCGAGCGTGTGTCCCGCGGTTTCGCTTATTTTCAGGCTTGTCTCGAAGTATTCGATGGAATCCTCCAGCCTGCCGTCCAAAAACGCCTCGAATCCGAGAAACCTTCGAACTTCGGCGCGACTCGCTTCGGGCATCGCGGCGCCGGCAAGCTCCACGGCGCGGGGCAGTAGCTCTCTTGCGGCGAAGCGGTTTCCGAGAAGCAGGTAAAAAAGTCCGAGCCGGCTTATCGCGCGGGAAGACAGGTTCGAATCGCCCAGTTTTTCGCCAGCGTCGAAGAGCCGGGCGCTCCATTTCGCGCCATCGTTCCACCGGCTCGATATGTTCAGATATTCCATCGCGTGATTGGCGAAGACGATCAGCGCATCGGGCATTTCCGGCGCCGCCGTCCCGGAAATTTTCGCGAGCGCGTTTTCCATAGCGCCGAAAATGTTTTCGAGTTCGATTCCGAACGTTTCCGTGGCGGATTTTTGGTTTGTCGCGTGCAGCTTTTCGCCCTCGGCCGCGGCAAGCGACGCGAAATAACGAATGTGATCCGCGACCGCGCCGTCGAAATCGCCGCATTCCCGCAGCATTGCATGCGCGTATTCGCGCGCCGCCGCGTCCCGCACGAAAAACCTGGTCTTGCCCGCAACCTCGCGAGAATGAAGCCAGCTTTTGTCGCAAAGCTCGGCCAGTTTTTGCCTGACGGCGGCACACTTCGCAAGTTCAAATGCGGCGCCGGCATAAAATCCGCCGCTGAAAACCGACAACACCCGCAAAAGCTCCCGCTGTTCGGCGGACAAAAGTTCGTACGACCAGTCAAGCGATGCGCGTATACTCCGGTGCCGCGGCTCGATGTCCGCAAGTCTGGCGGTCAGTTCGAGCCTGCTGTCGAGTTCCGAAACGAATTCGGCGAGCGTGAAGCTGTCCGCCCACGCCGCGGCAAGCTCGATGGCTAGCGGCGCGCCGCCCAGGCTTTCGCAAATCCTGTTTATCAGCTTTATGTTCTCGTCCGTGAGTTCAAGGTCGCGCTTCACCAGCGTGGCGCGGTCTATGAAAAGCTCGGCCGCGTCGGAAAGGCACTTTTTGTCGTCGCCGGGCGCGCAAGCGACGGGAAGCGGATCGATTGAAAACACCTGCTCGCCCGTGATTCGCAGCGGCTCGCGCGACGTGACGAGAATCGTCACGCCGGGCGCGTATTTGAGCAAATCCGAAACGAAGCCGCGCGCGGGAATAACATGCTCGAAATTATCGAGGTAAAGCAGAATCCGTTTGTCTTTGACGAAGTTGACGAACTGGTCGGAGGGTTCGGTAAATCCGTGAAACTGAATGCGCAGCGCATCCGCGGCCGCGGAGGGGACGCGAGCGGGGTCGCTTACCGGCGCCAGATGCACGGCGAAAACTCCCCCGTCGAATTTATCCAGCATTTCCGCGCAAAGCTGCATCGCGAGCCTGCTTTTGCCGTATCCGCCCGCCCCGGCGATTGTAACGAGACGGTGGCCTTCGGTTTCGATAAGGGATTTTAGTTCCGCGAGTTCCTTTTCCCTGCCGACGAATTCGCTGGGCTGAATCGCGAGATTGTTCGGACGGATATCGGAAATCGTGGGAAGCGGGTCGAATTCGGCTTCTACGAATTCGGGATGGACGACTTGGTAAAGATGTTCCGGCTCCGAAAGGTCGCGCAGGCGGTGCATTCCAAGGTCCAGGAGCGTGGCGGAAACCGGCAGGGCGGACAGAAACGAGCGCGCCGCCTCGGAAACGAGCATTTGGCCGGGATGGCAAACTTGGCAAATGCGGGACGCCCGGTTGAGCGGCTGGCCGAAATAGCCCTTGCCGGTCGCGAGCGGCATTGGCGCGCCGCCGTGCGCAACGACGCGAACTTTGAGAGCGGAACCGTCCGGCAGCGCGGGCAATCGCGCAAAGCGCTTTTGCACCTCGACGCCGCATCCGACGCAACCGTCCGCGGTTTGAAAAATCGCGATGTAGCCGTCGCCGAGATTTTTCATTATCTCGCCGCCGAATTCGCTTACGGTCGATTCGATTTCGTCGTTGTGCTTTTCAAGTATTTCCTTGAATTCGGCGCGGTAGGTGTCCCAAAGCCGCGTGGAACGGTGGATGTCCGTCACAAGAATGAACGCCGCGCGCTCGGAAGCGCCGGAGTTTTTTCCGGGATTATTCATAAAGCCGGATTATACTTCAGATCGAAGGAACGGAGGACTTTCTTACTCCGCTTTGCGCTGGTCGATACTGGGATGCCGGTATATCGAAATTCCTGCCCGCTTGCCCTTTTCATCTCTGTCGAACACACCTTTCAGGATTTCCCAATAGGACGGATCTTCAAATTCGAATTTTCGAAAAACCGCCCAGCTTGCCAAATCCGCTATTTGAACCAGCCGGCTTGATTTGGATTCAATCGAGTAAACGGTGTCGATTACATGGTCGATTAATTGATATTTCGAGCCGAAAGCCTGAACCCTCTCAAGATAAAGCCTGAATCTTTCGAGCAATTCCGAGCTTGAATGGTCCACAATCAACATGCCCTTTTGAGGTTCGTTACTTCGGTGCTTTCGCTTAAGAAAGAAATTTACCTTATCTATGATTTGCTCGAAAGCCTTGAGTTTGATGTCGTCGCGCTCTTCGCGAGGCCAGTTTTCTTTAACAACCACAGAAGACATTAATACAGCTCGATGGGATTTAATCGTAATCGACGATAGAAGCTCCTTCAAAAGAGATTCCCTGTCGCTTCTAAACAAAGGAGAAAACGCGCCCTTGCCATTAGCGAGTGCGGAAGCATGTATTTCAATCGATGTCTGTCCGGGAGGGAAAAAATCGGAGACGATTTTGTCTATCGAGCTTCGAACGTTGAAAATCTGCCCTTCGTGAATTCCTATCGCGGAAAGTACGAAATGTTTGGACGAGTTTGAACTCAATCCATCGTCTCCGGATTCATCTAGGAAAAATAAATACACGCCCGAATTTTAACAAAAAAAAAGACCGGGTGGAATAATCCAGCGAGCCATCTTGCGACAGCCCTCCCAGTCGCTTACATATTACCCTGAAAAGCGGAAAATGTCAACTATCCGGCCAATTTAGTCCAAACCGGAAACCTCGTCCTCAATGGTTTCGCCATTTGAAGGAGGCGATTCCTCCGGCATTTTCAGCTGGCTTATCGACGTGATTTTAAGCGGGCTAATGTTCGACATCGCTATTTTGAAAATCACTTCAGGATTGCCCTCGACATAGCCGTTTACGTAGCCTTCGGACTCGCCGCTCAAGAACAGCGCGATTTCGCCGCCGTCCGCAAGCGTAAACCTTACTTCGCTTTCGGGCTCCGCCAGCCCGGCTTCTTCCAGCGTTTTTTCCTCGAACGACACAGCTTCGAGCTGGCTGAACGCGCCGAGCTCCGATTCGATTTTCACGCCGTTTGCTTTCGCGGCTTCCGGTTCGAGAAGCATCCAAGAGCCGTCCACTTCTTTCTTAACGCGATAGGTTCCTTCGGGAAATATAAGCAGCGCTTCCGATACCTGCGCGGGCTCAAAGCGCATTACTCGCTTATCCCGCCATCCCACGATTTCTCTGCCGTAAATCGTGCCGATTTGGACCGGAACGCTGAATACCCTGTCGTCGCCGTCTTTTCTGAAGTAGGTGCTGATGAAATCCGGCCCTTGTTTTCCTACGTAAAATTTCGCCGCCGGCTCTTCGCCCGATGTATATACTTCGACCTCGGTTCCAAGCTCGGCGGTCACCTCGAACATGCCGTGCTTTCCGGCGTCTCCGGTGACCAGCGTTTCTTCGGTAAGCTCTTCGGTCATATTTTTAAGGGCTTCGCCGATTTTCGATTCGTCGCATTTCCAGAAATTTACGCCGTCCCCGGAAACCTCCCAGCCGCCGTCTCCCTTGCGAAGCGTCTTTTCAGTAAGGCCGTCCCTTAGCACGAATTTCGTAACGGCGTCCTTTTGAAGCGACGGAAACAGCTTCGCCGCGTCCGACTTGCCTTCGGCTATTTTCTTCGATTCTTCGATGCGAGGCCGCTCGACGAAATACGCGCCGAGGGCGAGAACGAGAAGCACGACAAGAAGCCCGATTAGCCTTTTCACTGCGCACCACCTCCGCCGTATTTCGCCGCGATGCGTGCGCGGGCGCGGCGCCTCAGGAACCATCTAACGAAGCCGTACACGACCACGAGGAACGGCACGAGAACTAGATTGCCGTACCTGTACAGGTTTCGCTGCATATCGGTCAGTTCGTCGTCAATCGGCCTCGACGTTTCGCCGCGGCTTCTTATGCCGATTAGTTTGTTGCCGTAACCCATATAGTCCGCAACGTTCATCAGGAAGATTCTGTTCGGCTGAAACTGCGGAAGAAACTCGTCGTTCGCGAATCTTGCGTTGCCGACCGCGAGAATCTCGCCGGGCTTCGAAGATATTTCGATTTTGTCCGGCACGTCGAAGTCAGGAGAAAGACCGGGGTCTTCGCCTTCCGCCGCGGCCGGAATCGCAGGCGCCGGCACTTCCTGTCCCGCGAACGCGCTAGGGAAAATGCCTTTCGCATACACCGCGACCGGTTGCTTTCCGGCTTCCAGCTTTTCGACGCGGTCCCAATCTTGAGACGGGTCGAGGTTGAACGGGCTTTGCATAAGCCACGCCCGCTCGGACGTGAACATTACCGGCTCGACCTCGAATGTCGCTTCAGCGGGGGTTTCCGCAGGCTTTTCGGCTTTGACCGGCGACGCCCACGGGAATGTAACGTTTTCGAGCTTTGCCGTAACCGGAAATTCCTGCGAAAAGTTGCGGGACAAAACTTCTATCCAGCAAGGATAGCGCATCATAATCGTGCCCCAGCCCGTTTGAAAAGCCGCCTGCGCCGCCTGCATGTCGAGCACTAACCTGCGGTCGAGGTTGACGCCCCACTTGCGCATCATCTCTTCGATGCCGGGTAGGCTCGGATACGCTTCGAGCCCCTGACCGATAGTTATGCCGTCGATAAGCCAAATCAGCTTGCCGCCGCGCATCAAATACTGGTCGATAAGGTACTTTCCGAAGTCGCTAATTCCCCACGTGTCCGTTACGATGAGCGCGGTCAAATCTTCCGGAATTTTCTCTTCCGCGTCGAAATTGACTTGTACGATTTCGAATTCCTCGGAGAGCATTTGCCTAAGCGAATTGAAACGGTTTTGCTGCATGCCCTGCATTTGCGGGCCGCGAATGTTCAGCATCCCTATTTTCGGCAGGTTGCCCTGCGTGATTTTCACGATTGCGCTCGTAAGCTGATATTCGAGGTTTTGTATCGACACGACCGACGGAATCACTTCCTTCCGGTCTTCGAATTCGATCGCAAGCCCGAGCCACGCGCTGGCGACTTCCATCCGGTCTTTTTTGACCACCTGTACTTGCAACTCCTGCACGCCCAGCCGCCGCGCTTGGTCGGCGACCTTGGAATCGACCGAAGGGTCCTTGATTTGAAGCCGGAAGTTTTTGCCGCCGTATGCCTCGTACTCGTTCAAGAGGTCGCGCACGTCGCCGACGAGACTCACCATTTCCGGCGGCACTTTGCTCGAAATGAAAACTTGCACGTTCAGTACGTCGGGTATGGACTTTACGACGTCCTTCGTCGCGGGAGCAAGCGTATAGAGCTTTTCCGCCGTCAAGTCGAACCTGTGGAAAATTCTCGTACCGATGAAGTTGAAGACGGCAAGGATTAAAAGCACGACCAGCGCTTCCACCCACATCATCATTCGTTTTTCAGTTCGTCCTTTCATTTCTCCCTCCGCCTACCATTTCCTGCTTTCCACCGACCGGACGGTAAGGTAGAGAAAGAAAGCAATCATACTGAAATAATAAATCAGGTCGCGAGTGTCTATGACGCCGCGGGCGATGCTGTTGAAATGGGCGTTGAGTCCAAGATACTCGACGAATCCCACAAGCGCTTGCGGCAAATACATGGTGACTATCCGCTCGCCGGCAATCATCAGTATGAAACTCACGGCTACCGAGATTATGAACGCCACAATCTGATTTTCCGTGAGGCTCGAAACCCAAATGCCGATTGCCAAAAACGCTCCGCCTAGTAGGATCGCGCCGAGATAGCTTGTAACCACCGGCCCGACGTCGAGCGAAACGCCTTGGTCCGCCGCAAGCCACGTCGTTACCGGAAGCGTAAAAGTTAGAAGTAGCGCTATCACGAGAAACGCCAGACTCGCGAAGTATTTGCCGAGAACGACTTCCCAGTCCCTGAGCGGAAAAGTCATCAAGACTTCCATCGTGCCGGACTTTTTCTCTTCCGCCCAAAGCCGCATCGTTATCGCCGGAACGAAAAAGAGAAATATCCAGGGAATCAGCACGAAAAGCGGTCTGATTGACGCCTGGTTGACGAGGAAAAACGTGCGGAAAAACAACCACGAATTTATGACCAGAAACACGGTTATGAAAATGTACGCTATCGGCGAGTCGAAATACTGCCGGAACTCTTTTCTGAATATGGTACCGATTTTGCCCATTTAACCTGCCGCCTCCTCTTCGCCATGCGCGGCGAATTGCTTTTTCGTCAGCTTGTTGAAAACGTCCTCCAGCGACGCCCTTTCCTGATGGATTTCTACCAGCTTTAGTCCCGCATCCGCGACCGCGTCGAAAACGCGCTCGCACGTGTCGCCGTTCGTCGCGGACGCCAGCCGGAATCTCGCGACCGACGGCGTGCCGGGCAGCTCTTCTATGCGGGCGCCGGGCAGGGCGGACGACAGCGCGGAAATTGCAGCGTTCTTGTCGCCCTTGATACCCGCGTATGTAATCTCTTCGCCCGCGGCCATCGCTGTAAGTTCTTCCGGCGTGCCTTCGCCGACTATTTTGCCGTCGGAAATTATCAAAATCCTGTCGGAAATGGACTGCGCTTCGGGCAGAATGTGCGTGGAGAAAATGACTGTTTTCTCGCGCCCGATTTCACGAATGAGCGAGCGGATTTCCTGAATCTGAATCGGGTCGAGTCCGCTCGTCGGCTCGTCGAGAATTAGAACGGGAGGGTCGTGGATAAGCGCCTGGGCAAGACCGACGCGCTGCCGGTAGCCCCTTGAAAGCTGGCCGATGTCCTTGTGCACCATTTTGTGAAGCGCGGTGACTTCGATTATTTCGTCCACGCGTGCTTTCAGCTTGGCGAGCGGAATTCCGTGCACGCTGCCGAGAAACGACAAATAGTCCATCACGCCCATTTCCGGATAAAGCGGGTTGTTTTCCGGCAGGTATCCGATGGACGCCTTCGCTTCCACCGCGCTTTTCTCGACGTCGAAACCGTTGACTTTCGCCCCGCCGGCGGTGGGCAAGTGATAGCATGTAAGCACTTTCATCGTCGTGGTTTTCCCCGCGCCGTTAGGCCCGAGGAAGCCGACGATTTCGCCTTTGCCGACCTGAAACGAAATTCCGTCCACGGCTCTGACAACACCGAAATGTTTGCTAAGCCCTTCAACTTCAATCATGCATTTCTCCGCGCTAGAAGGCATAAATAAACGGCAGAGCGGCATTTCTGCCGCCGTCCGATAATACCCAAGACAGGGTAAAAATCAATCTGCTCTCGACGAAATCGCCGAAAAAATGTTCGAAAAAAATCGCAATACGGCGCAAAATTCCACTTACCAAAACCGGACGTTCATCGTAAGCGCTGCCGTTCCGGTCGAAAAATCCCAATCCACGCCCAATGTGTACGCCTTTTGAAGCTTGCGGATTTCGAGCGACACCCTGTCCCATTCGCCGTGCTCCGCGTCGTACAAAACTCTCGTCGCCGCAAGCCAGTTTTCGTTGATTCTGAAATACTTCGCGCCGTGGAATTCGAGCTCGTTCGACACATCGTCGAACCTGAAAGCCTGTTCGCCCGTTCGCGGGTTATACCTGACTTCGATTTTGTCCGTGCCGTCATGCGTGACTCTGCCGACTGCCGCGCTCGCATTGAAAATGAACAGCTCGTCCTCCGGCAAATCGCCGTACGCGAAATACTTGAATCCGGCCGCGGTGGCGAAGTACGAGCGCGGGCCGAGCGGCCGCCTGCGGAATTCCACTCTGCCGCTTCCGAAAAACCTGTCGCCCGTCAGGTCCGGCGTTTCCTGTTTGAACCTTCCGTACTCCGCACGGGCGTCGATTTTTTTGATAATTCCCGACGGGAACTGCGTTCCGAAATCCACGTACGCGTTGTATCGTTTCTTGTGGATGGCTGTTTTGCGGTCGCGTCCAAGCGCCCAAACCTCGCCCTGCTGAACGCCTACGTCGAATTCGCCGAATTCGAAATAAGTGTCGGTTTCGGTCAAAAGTCCGCGCTCGGTCCACCAATCGAGATTCACCTGCGTAATCGAATCGCCGAGATAAACCGAAGGACTCCAGAAAACCCTTAGGCCGTCGTCGTTGCTGAACCCAATCCAAGGGATAACGCTTTTGATTAGGCCGGGGCTTTTGACGAAGCTGTAATCGTAACGCGGCCAGTACGCGATTCGAAAACCGCTAAGGTACGCGCTGCCCTTTTCCATCGTTATGCGCTCTTCCGAAATATATTCGACTTTTTTAAGCTGAAACCACATGTCGGTGTCGTCGTATGGATAGGTCGAAAGTTTGGCTTGAGACAGCGTAACTCTGGTTTTGCCGCCCGCGACTTCGAAAACCATGTCGGCGTGGTGTATGAAAAGATGGCCCGGCGGAACGTCGAGGTCGGGCTCGGTATCCACCGGCATACTGCCTTTTACGTTCAGAAGCTCTCCGCGGCCCGCCTTCGTGTCGAACGACAGCCCCTCGCCGCGAAGTTCCGCGCCGGAGCCGACAAACTCGATTACCACGGTTCCATCCGCCGTGATAAGTCCTGTCGCCCGGTCGTATGAAAGCTCGTCGGTGGTTATTCGCAACGCGCCGTCGGGTAAAAGGTTGGGGCTTTCGAATATCACGCCGCCGCTCGCTTCGAGGACGCCGTTTTCGTCGTACGAAACGTAATCCGCGGTCAGCTTGCCCGGAATTTTTTCGCCGTCGCCCTCCTGCGCCCGCGCGCAAACCGCGGCTGCGCATAAAAACCACAGCGCCAAAATCGAAATCGCGGCGGACAAATTCGAGAGCGGACGAAGCACGGCGGCATTTTACCAGCAGAGCGTCACTCCGCCGCGGAAAGCGCTTCGAGGCCGGCGAGAAGCGCCTCGCAGTTTTCTTTCACGAGCTTGTCCACGAGTTTCAAAACGAGCGGGCCTAGCATCGGAATTCCTAGGTCGAAATCTACGAACAGCTTCACCGCGGTTTTCCCGTCCCCGCCGTCCGCGAACGTCCAGGCGCCGTCGTATTTATTCATGTCGCCCTCGACGAGCGAGAACGAGCAGGTGCGCGTGGAATCGTCCCACACGTCTTTTTCGGTCCAGCTGAGCGTGCGGTTTATCACGCCCGCTATGGACACCATCCCCTTCCACGACGAGGTAACCGCGCCGTCCTTTTCTTCGAGAGCCTTTACCTCGATAAGGTCGGGAACGACATCGGGAAAACGCTCGATGTCTTTCGCCAGCCGGTACACCTTGTCCGGCGGCGCGGCGATAATCCTTTCTACGCTGATAAGTCCCATTCGCGCTCCATGATTGCGGCGAAAATTGCCGGAGCGATTTTACAACGGCGGCGGCTTTTAATCCAGAGTTTCGCCGGCCGGCTCGCAATAATACGCGGCCGCCGAGGCCGCGTCCATAGTCATCATCGTTTGTCCGTGCTGAGAGTACCAGCGGTACAGCCCGAAAAATATTACGAGCGCGACCGCGCCGGCGATTGCGAGCCTGATGAACCGCCCCGGCGCGTCCAGCTTTGCGAAGGGAATTCGCGGGTCGAGGATTACGCGAAACGTGTGGGGATATTTATAGTTCGGGTCGCTTCGCACGATTCGTTCGACCACTTCGGTGCGAAGTTTCTTGTCGGTATATTTGTTAATCGCCGCTTCCAGATTCTCGCCGTACTTGCGGCGATATTCGGCAAGTTCCTCGCGCGTAACTTCGCCGGCGTCCAGCCTCGCCGCCAGTTCTTCCAGCTCGCGCTGCATTTTGAAAAGCTCGACTTCGGAAATTGCCATTACGCCCTCGCGCGGATAGACAATGAATAACCAGTTTTGTTCGATTGCCTGCGCCTCTTCGCAAGACCCGCAATGTATTACCCAAAAACGCGCCATAGATGTTTAACGCCGTTTCGAAAGCGTCGCTACGCACGGGTTTTCGGGGGAGCAATCGGCCGCGTATCGGGTAAATACGGGTTTCCCCCGTTTCAATTGTCGCCTCCCCGCGCGGCATATTTGCCCGCGCGGACAATTTGGCTACGCTACGGCTGCAAAATTTCCCGCGCCGCGTCCAGCGCGGAAACGCCAGAATCGCCGCCCGCGCGAATCGCCGTCATTCCCGCCGCGGTCGCGCCTTCGATGTCCCATTCGATATGGTCGCCTATCATCGCGCATTCGCCGGCGTCCACGCCAAGCCTTGCCGCGGCCACGGCGAAAATCCGGCCGTCCGGCTTCCGCCATCCCGCGTCGCCGCAATACAACTGCGCGTCGAAATGCGGCGCAAGCCCCAGCCGGTCCATTTCCTCGCGCCAAAGATGCGGCGGACTGCCCCACGGCGTGTTCGAGACGAGGCAGGTTTTCAGCCCGGCGGCTCGCACCGCTTTTAGCGCCGGAACGCTTTCGGGATATACGCCCGCGCGCGGAAAAACCGCCCGCATAAACTCCCGCTGTAGTTTTTCAAGGCCGCCCTCATCGAGCAAACCATTGGCGATTCCGAAAACGTGCATCAGCCTGAATTCGAGCGAAACATACCTGTTGTCGCCGGCAACCGGGCGCACCTCGAAAATGCGCCGCTCGATTTCCGCCGCCTCCGGTACGGGCAGGCCGAGCGAGGTTATGTATTGCGCGCAATATGCAAGCCCTTCGGCTTTTACCAAAGGCCAGTCCTCGTCGTCGAAATAATGAACGAGCGTATTCCCAAGGTCGAATAAAATCGCTTTAACTTTCAATTCGCCTCCGGTGCGAGAATCGCGGATTCGGCTAGCCCTCGCCTTCGGACAATATCCGCTCGAAATCCGCGATTGCATGCAGCGATTCGAGGTCGGGGTCCTGTCGTGCGTGCGGAACGAGCATCGGGTCGAGCTTAATTGCAAACTCAAGCTCGCGCAAAGCGTCCCCGGCGCGTCCCGACAAAGCGTACGCGCAGGCGAGGTTGTAATGGTGCGACGCGTTTTGCGGCTCGATGTCCGCAAGGGATTCGAATATTTCTATCGCTCGTTCAAGGTCTCCGGCGTACAGCTTGTTATATCCTTCGAAAGTGAGGGCAATCGGACGGGCGAGATTGAGCAGCCTTGCGAGTTCTTCGAACGGGTCTTCGGCGTCGTCCACGCGGAGGTCGTATTTCACGTCGTTGTATCCGCCGTAACCCGCGCCTTCCTGCGCCACCTTCAGCGCAGAGCTTTGCATTCCGCGCGCGTCGCCGCCCGCTGCCTGTCCCGCAATCAGCGCGCGAAGGAGCCGCCCCGCGAAATCCCCAGTATCGAGCGCCATAAGGCCGCTGGGCCCGATTTCGTACGCGTCCTTAAATGGCAAACTTGCGGCGAATTCCGCGGACGTGATTTCCGGCGGCTGCTCGATTGCCCACGCCATCGCATCCACCACTTCCGGCCCGGCGAGAATGTTTCCCTGCACGCTGTAAATAATTCCGTCGGGAGTGACGCCGGTTTTTCCGCCCGCCCAATCCATACATTCGTCGCCGGTGTAACTTAAGGGCGCGTCCGCGCTCGAAAGCGGCATTCCGGCTGCGGACGCCTTGACGATGCCGATTTGCCTGCGCTCCCCGTCTTCGTCGTCCGCCAGAAGTTTTTCAAGCGCTTCCGCCGGGCTCATTCCCGCTTCGAGTATTTCTAGCGCGCGAATCCCGTAAGTCGTCTGGCCGTACGCCTGCGTCGCGACGGCGCCGGCGCCCGCACGGCACCAGGGCACGACGCTGCCTACCGCGAAAAATTTGCTTTGAACCGCGACGCCGGTTTCGCCGGTGCGCGGGTCGAACGCGACTACGCTGAAGGTCGCGATGTTCGGGCCGCCGCCGCGAGGCGAATCCGCCGCAAATGCGCAGATTGGCGCGCCGAAAATTGCCGCCAGCGCCACTGCGATAACTCCAAACGCCGCCGGGATTGCGGGAACCGAGCGTCCTAAAACGATGCCGGATTTAAAAGTCATTTCAATCACCCGCCGGAAGAATACATAATTGGCCTCAAAACGGCAAATCCTGCTCCGCCGCCCGCTTTCAAATCGCCAAATGCGGATGAAACGAAACATCCGGTATAATTTACCGCGGCGGGGTTGCCGCATTTGCCCTTTTGGGAAATTCTCGTAAATCCTTATAATTGGAGGAACGTAAAATGATTCGGGATTTATATTCATCGCGTTTTTGCGCAATTGCGATAATCGCGGCGGTTTTTTCGGTTGCGGTTTCGATAGCTCCACTCGCCCTTACGTCCTGCGACTCGCGTTTTACGCGTGCGGATGGCGGCGGGACGCCGCCCGTTCTTAACGACGGGGCGAAAGGCGGCCAGGAATGGCGGGGGAAACCGTTCGATTTATCCGCCGTGAAAGCGGAATTGGAAAATTCGCCCGTGCCGGAAAACGCGGACGAAACGGTTTGGGATGCGTTGGGGAAGGCGTTCATAATCGAGCTCGAACGCGCACAATCGAATCGAGCCGCGAATGCGGCGCCGAAGCAGGACGCGGGGCGCGTGGACGATTTCAAATTCGATTCAGCGACCGGCCTTGTTTCGTGGACGTACAAAAACCTCGGCGATTACGACCTTTCCGGCGAAGTCGGCATCGCGGACATAACCGCAATCGCGCTGAACTTCGGCAAGACGATCGAATACGACGGCGAGGGAAAACCCACCGGCGATATCGAAACTCCTGAAGGGCTGGAAAATCACAGGCTCGCGTGGATAGACGGCGATAAAAACGGCGAAATAGGAATCAGCGACGTAACGCCGATCGCGCTCAATTACTTAAACGACGTCGTCGAATATGCGGTCGTGAGCGCGGACAGCGCGACCGCGCCGGACGGCGAATGGATCGAGCTTTTCAGAATCATTATGCCAACGGACAAAACGTTTCCGGTTCGGTTCGAGCAAATGCTGCCCGGCGGCGCGAGAAACCTCGTGGGCGTGCGCGCGGTGGGGAAGGCTGGGGACCTCGGCGAGCGCAGCAACCTCGCCGCGGTGATAACGACGGTCGCGCCGGTGATTTACGCGATAAACGTTCCGAGCGGCGTTAGCGGCGACGTTGTGCTGTTTTCGGCGGTTGTGACGGGTACGCATCCGAGGTTTTACGAATGGAATTTCGGCGGCGGCGCGGAGCCGAACGTTACGAACGACCCGCTGCCGACCGTGACGCTCGGCGCTATCGGCTGGTACGACGGGAGATTGACCGTGACGAACGAGTACGGCACTGCGATTCGCGATTTCAGGTTTTACATCCCCGGAAAACCGCTTCAGCCGCCGGTCGCGATCGCGCAGGCGTGGCCGCTCGGCGGCGACGCTCCGCTGGAAGTCACGTTTCTTAGCAAAAACTCGTACAGCCCGAACGGCGCGATCGTGAAATACGAATGGGATTTCGAAACCGACGGAACGTACGACTGGGAGAGCGACGTTCCCACTAACGCGACTCACACGTACGAAGGCGGACTTTGGAAGGCGACGCTACGAGTGACGGACGAAGCGGGAGTGGTAGGGACGGCGGAGACCGCTCTCGTGACCGCGTATCCCGTTGAAGGGTGGACGATAACCGGTGTCGATCAGACTGCGCTGTTCGATGAAACAAGTAATGTGTTTATAGACTTTTTCTACTATCCGGATTCGGTCCCATCTATGGTCACGATGATAAGCTTGGGTAGAGTTTCAGTTTTCTTTCCCTCACATTCGTTTGCGTGGCAAAGAAGCCACTCGACCGAGTCCAGTATAGGAATAGCTTTTGGTTCATTGGATGCAAAGCTTGCCGGAGTCCGGCAAAACGGCGACGTCGTGTTATTTAGCCGTCCGACAAGTCCAACGAGGGTTGTTTTAATCCACCCTAACGGGGCATTCGTACAAATCTCTCCCCCTGCCGTTCCTTTTATGTCGAATACGCGGTTTGGAAATTTGAAGTTAAATGGCGAATTCGGACTGATAGGGGCGGTCTATGCTTCGCACGAACTTACAGGGGAATCGTTCGCTTACCTTGCGGAATACGAAGATTCGATTTGGAATTTCGAGCAAATTCCATTGCCCAACATCAACATCGCGGACATGTATTTCGACGGCGATTCGTTGGCGTTCGTGACTTCTGGAGACAGCTTGTGGCTAGCAATAAAGGAAGGCGATGGATGGCGAACAGAGCTTATCGACGTTCCGCCGGCACTGACGGCATTCAAGGAAGTGCGGATTCACAAGATAGGCGGCAAATTCTCGGCTGTAGCCTCGTTTACGGACGAGTTCGAGCAGGCCGGAGGAATAAGATTTGTCGCCGAGCGTGACGGATTCTGGGAAAGCGAGGATATCGTACCCATGGGCGACCCCGCGGGCTTTTCCAAAGTGTTCTCATCCGCCGCCGGAAATACTTTTCTCTCGGTGGCGTTTTTTTCGAAACAAAATAGAATTTTACGGGTATTATTGTATGATGGCGCAGACTGGTCGAACGAAGCGCTGTCGTTCAGTCGGGTTGTAGAGGTCGGCGGATTGGAAAACGGTAGAAAGTATAGCATAGGTTCCGGGATTACGGAAACCGGTACGTTGCACATTGTCTTTCGCGCCCACTTGGAAGGCGGAAGCGTAAACTACTATTACGCATCAAGGCAGCTCGATTGAAAGTGTACCAAAATCATGAAAAAGGAGGTGATATAGGTGGCTGATATAACTTGGGAAAGCAGCGGTGCTGACGATATGATGCCCAAAACGGATGACGATGGTGTGGACAGGAACATCATCCCGAACGTTGATGAGGGCAATCCCACAGTCGGCACCGTTCAAGACGCATGGCACGGTATCGCAATCAGGGGAAGCGGAGTAGTACCACTTTTATATACTTGGTACGAATATGACCGTTTGATGGTTGGCTACAATGGGCTTCCCAGCATAACGGCGCTGAAGGGTAGAACTTGCATCCAGCAGGGCAATTCGAGCGCGGCGATTTCGGTTTTGCACCTTGACCAGAAAGACGAGGACCAGCCGATCCTCTACATCGATGGCGCCGAGGCGGGAAACCAGACCGCGACGATCTCGACCTTCACCGGCGGCAGCGGCGCCGTGGACGGCCCCACGCGCAAAGGCGGCGCGCCAGCAGGTTGGAAATTCGTCAAGATGATGAAGGTCAAAGTCAACAGCACGGAAAATGAATTTTGGATTCCGATTTACGAAAAAGAGACATAGAAACAACATCATAAATCGGGGCGGAACCGGCATGATGCTATTAACATAACATCATGCCATTCGTCGCGTATATCAATAAACATCATTAAGCTTTCCGGCATAAATCTCTAACATCAATGATTATATGGCAATTAACTAACTAGTCGATTATGGAATATCAGCTAAAGCTATTCCTCACATTATTTTGTCAGAGATAACTTCTTGATGTCCATATTCCCCCTCCACTTGCACCAGCGCGCTCTCCATCCGCTTCGTTATATTATACGCCGATTCGGTTTTGGACGCGCCTAATTCCTTTCTCACGGTCGCGTGCGCGGGATTGTAATATACTTCCGCCCACGGCTCGCCTTTTTGCGCTATTTCCCCTTGCAATTTCAATAATTTTATTCCCGCGAAATTATCTATTTCATCGTTTAACGCAAATCTACCCGCGCCAAAATGGCGAGCGGGTTATTGAAATAAGCGAGTTTTGTAAAACGTCCGCTATACGAATCTCTTGAATCGCTCGATAGATTTTTCGCGGCCGATAAGTTCCAGCGTTTCGAACATTCCGGGGCTCATTTTGTCGCCGGTTATCGCGACGCGAAGAGGCTGCAATAGTTTAGCGAGGCCGGCTTTCTTTGCGGTCGAGAGAAGCCTGAACCTCGGCTCGAGCTGCGCCGCCGTGAACGGGCTTGCGGCTTCGAGGTTTTCCAAAATCGCGGGAAATAAATTTTCCCTATCCGGATTTTCCGTAAGGAATTTCTTGACGGAATCTTCGCTGTAACGAGGCTCGCCGAAAAAGTAGTGCATAAGTTCCTCGCATTCGGCGAAGCGCACGATCCGGTCGTGCAATAGCGCCACTACTTTGTGGTAGTAGGCGGAGTCCGCAGCGTATTCGGCCGGCAGATAGCGCGCCGCGATTCTCGCCACGTCGTCCACCCCGGTCGCCCTTACGTGGACCCCCTGGAAGTTGTCCAGCTTGGTTTGGTTGTAAACGCCGCTCGACGCACCCAAACCTTCCATCGAAAACGCCGCCACAAGTTCGTCGCGGCTCATTATTTCCCGGTCGTCGCCGGGATTCCATCCGATGAGCGCGAGGAAATTTATCATCGCGTCCGGCAGATAACCCATCGCTTTGTATTCGAGCACATCGGTCGCGCCGTGCCGTTTTGAGAGCCGCTTTTTGTCTTCGCCGAGTATGAGCGGCACGTGGGCGAACGCGGGATGTTCAAGGCCCAATAGCTCGTAAATTACCAGCTGTTTCGGCGTGTTGGATATGTGGTCTTCGCCGCGCAAAACGAGGCTGATTTCCATTTCGGAATCGTCCACGACCACCGTGAAATTATATACCGGCCCGCCGTTGGCCTTGAGTATGACGATGTCGCCGACGTCGTCCAGATTGACGGTGACGACGCCGCGCACCGCGTCGTGAAAGCTCGCCTCGCCTTGCGGACACTTGATTCGCAGCGGAAATCCCGCATTCGAATCGAAAAGTTCCATATGAAATTCCGGCGGCGCATTGCGGCTTTCGGCGTCGTATGCGCGGCGGTCTATGCCCACCTGCGGCGCGGGTTTTTCGCCGGGCGAGGGCGGCTTTGTCACTCTGTCGAAGTATGCGTTTCCGGTTTCTATCAGCTTTCTGGCGTAATTTTTGTAAATCGCGGTGCGCTGGCTTTGAAAATACGGCGCATGAGGCCCGCCGATTTCGGGGCCTTCGTCCCAGGCAAGCCCAAGCCAGCGAAGCCCGTCGAGTATACCCCCGGTCGATTCTTCGGTCGAGCGAAGTTCGTCGGTGTCTTCGATTCGAAGGATGAACGTGCCGCCGTATCTGCGGGCGAGCAGCCAGTTGAACAGCGCGGTGCGCGCCCCGCCGATGTGCAGATAGCCGGTCGGGCTTGGCGCGAACCTTACACGCAGCTTTTCAGGAAGTTCGAACATCGAGATTTCTCCAAGATAAGGGGAAAAATGTTATCACAAGCGCCGCCTGCGCATTGTGCGGGTTTTGATGAATGCGGCATTTTACTGTCCGATGCGGCGTTTATCGGGCTTCAAGTTGCCGAATAGGGGCATTTTGGCGACGAAAAAACGCTCCGGCTTTCGCTGGAGCGCGACTTCAAGGGGACAGGCGAATCGCAGAGCGTTATTTGTTACCTAGGGTCTTTCGAATCTCCCCCCGCGTGCAGAACGAGGATGATGGCGTCGCGTATGCCGTTCGGATTGCCGTAGGAGAGTTGTTCGAGGCCGATGTTCGTCGCTGCGCTGTACGGGCTGCCGGGATACCTTCCCGCAGAATCCGCGGTTCTAGACCAGCGAGTCCAGCTGGGGATGCGGACTTCGACGCCGGGAATGCCTTCGCCGCCGCCTTCGGGGCCGGGAATGGGTACATCCAGGAATCCAATTTCCGGAGGCCCGTATGGGTCTTCCATCGCAAGAAGGCCACCTTCGCCGGGGCGTTTCACGATTGTGAAGCCGCGGATTTCGGGCTCGTAGCCGAGCATGTCCGAGCCTTTCGAGCGGATACTGCCGTAGCCGCCCATTATGTACTGGTCGATTTCTACCGGCTGAATCGGGCGGCTCGCGTCGAGCGTGCTGGAGCTTGCGGCGACTACGGGGCCGTTGCTCTTATAGAAGAACTGTCCGGGCAAATAAAGCTTGGGGCGGTTGCCGTACCAGAGGTCGTATGCCCTGTAACCGTCGAAATTCGCGCCGGATTCCGCGCGCGGGTCGGGCGCCTGCCCGGGCTGGCTGACGACGAAGTTCGGGAACCGGTGGTCCGCCGACACGTTGCCCATGATTACGCAGCTTCCGCCGAAACGGTTGCCGCGTACCGGGCCGTTCGCGTCGTTGCGCAGCGGGTCGTTGATGTCCTGCTGGAACTTGTGGATCGCCGCGCCGTTGCGCATGAACGGGTTTTTGGGATAGCTGTCTATGTATCCCCGGCGAAGAAGCGGGTCGGACATCTGAAACCGGTTCGCGATTTCCGTTATGCCGCCCAGCGCGGCGACGTTGTTGCCGGATTGCTGATCCCGCGCATAGCGGATGTCGCCGCCGATAAGGTATTGCGGATACACGCCTTCGGTATCCACAGCGAACCGCTCGATCGAAAGCTGGATGTTGTGCAGGTTCGCTTTGATCTCGGCTTCCTTCGCCTTGTCTTTCACCCTGATGTAATTGGGCAGGGCGATCGCCGCGAGGATGCCGATGATCACGATTACGACAAGAAGCTCGATTAACGTAAAACCTTTCTTCATCACAAAACTCCTTTGAATTGATTAATGCAAAAAGGCCCGCAGAACTACTCCTGCAGGCCTCGACCATGTAAATGCTACCCGGCAAAATGATGTTTGTCAATAATAATATAAAAATATTTTTTCATTAAATGATAATGATATTTAAGCGCGTTAATACATTGCGGATTTGATATTAAAAACGCATTTTTTCACCGTCCGCAGCGCAGGAATATTCGGTTATTCCATGCTGCTGCGCCGGTTTCCGCACGGCGCGGCCGGCGCGCCTGAACCGTCCGATTTTTTAAGCAAACGCCTCCGCTTGTAAGTCTCCGCGGGCGAAAGGACGGGTGCGCGAGCGCGAGCGGGAAATGCGCCCCGCATCCTGTCGCAAGGCGCCTGAACCATCGGTATAGCCGGGAAGAAAATGAAGCCGTGGTCGCGTAAAAAAAAGCCGGCGCAATCGCGCTTCCCGACCGGAAGGATTATACCGGATTTTCCGCCGGTTTGCACGATATTCGCAAAAATTCCCCGGCCGGGCGTGCATCCGCGCCGGGGCGAGACCGCCGCCGAGGCCGTCCGCGAGCCTGCCGGATTTTGCTCCGCGGGCGGGATTTCCGGCGGAATTTGTTGCCGCAGGGCGCGCCTTGGGGTATAATGGTGCTTGACGGGCGCTCGCGCCCTCATCCTGTCGCATAAGGAGCTGACTATGTTTAGGTTTATCGCTTTTATTATTCTGACGATATCGGCTTTGGCGCTGATCGCATGCGGCGGCGGCGGAGCAAAAGTCAACCCGAATCCGAACCCGCCCGCGGGGGGAGGAGATGATGTAACCAACACGAAGCCCGATATGAAGGCTATCGAAAACAGAATCGCCACGAGCACCGATTACATTAAAGACGAGATTCTCGTAAAAACACCGCTCGAAGGAACCGAACTCGATTCGCTTGCCCGCAAGTATGGCCTTGAGGTAAAGACTAAGGCGGGCAATTGGGCTACGCTTGCCGTTCCCGACCGTAATTTGACCGGAGCGATTGAAAAAATCGCCCGCGAGCAAACGGTGTACGACGCGACGATAATCAACACATATACATCGAAGACCAGATTTCCGGACGTCGGAATCCGCGACGACGTGACGCTTCGCAAGCCGAATTTCCTTCCGACCGAATGGACTTTTTCTGAAGTTTATCGCGACAATATCTGGGTTGACGGCGAAGGCAATCCATTCGTCGGGCTAGGACAGAAGGTGGGCTGGGACCCCGTCAGCGGCCAAGGCGGCCTTGATAATGGTCTGCGTGGCGAAGGCGCCGTAGTCGCGATTATCGACGGCGGAACCTACATCGACCCGACCAGCACCGGCGGCGCGATAGAAAACATTTTCGTGCATTATGAACTGCGCGACCCGGACGGTCTGGGCGGTCTCGTAACCGAAAGGCTTCATTCCTCGAGCGCAGGATATAACGGCACGACGTGGACGCTTGCTTTGGACGACCCGACCGCGATTAGCTATATCGAAAGCGACGGAAACATTTATCGCTTCGAAGGCAATATGATGCTCGGACTCGCGGCAGCCAATACTTCCGTTCCCATCAACATCGGCGGAGACCCGCCGATTATCGTTGGAATGGCGGGAATCGCTCCGAGAGCGCAGTATATGGTTCTGAAAATCGGAACGCCGAACCTTAATCCCGACGACCCGGACTATACCTTTAACGATGCTCACATTGCGGCCGCCATCGACTATGCCGTGGCGAACGGTGCGGACATAATCGGGCTGGGAATGTGGGCCGATACGGGGGGAGTGCATAACCCCGCCATAGTCACCGCGATTACAAATGCAAGGAATTCGAACGTTCTCGTTCTTGCGCCTACGGGCCAAGACCTAGCGCAGGAAGGACCGTTCTGGGATGCGACGAACGAAGTGTGGATTTACGGCGACTCAGTCGCGACAAGCCAAATCAGCCCCGCGGGCGCGCCGGGCGTGCTGAGCGTCGGCTCGACAGGATACGTTACGAACGCGATGCAGAATATGTACACGTTTGCGCCGAGATTGGACGTAAGGCCTAATTCCCGCGCAGGATTTACGGCCAGCGACGCGGATATATATGCCACGGGAATCGGCTATACGCTTTGGCAGTTCAATCAGGCAACGGCTCCCGACCCGCCGGATTGGTTCCCGCTTCTTACGCCGGGTAGCTTTATAGGAAACGAAATGGCGCTGGGCTATGCGCTCGGCGCGGCGGCGCTGGGATATGAAGGAATTTTAACCAACGGCGATCCGACCGACATCGACAATCAGGTTGCGATTCTCCTTCTTCAAGGCGGAATCGAAGATACGGACATAAACCGCTTGCTCAACGTCAATTACGTTGCGCAAATCGCGAATAACGGCGGCTACGACCTCGTTTATCGTGCGCTCGAAATTTTTGCGACGCTTCCAACAAGCGCGAACGCGGTAACGACGAACGAAGATTTCAGCATCGAGCCTGTCATCAACGGCGGCGAAGGCCCGTATCAGATACTAATCGATTGGGGCGACGGTACATCCACGCCTCCGGGCGGATTCACTCCATGGTCGTCGGGAACGATTTACGAAAAGGACGGCGGTTATACCGAGCCTGGCGTGTACGTGCTCGTGCTTCGCGCGATGGATAATCGCGGTAACGAGGCAAGCGGCATCGCGACGTTACTCGTTACCAATCCGCTTTCCGCGGCGCCGGTAGTAATGGAAGAGCCGGGCGGCGACCCGATTCAGCCGCCGTCGCCGGGTTCGCCCGTTCCGCTGATTATAAACACGAACTACGTGTTCAACGCCAAGCCGTTCAACCTGCTCGGCCTCGGCGGCGAGACGTATTCTTGGGACTTCGGGGACGGCAGCGCTCCGGCGACGGAGCAAAACCCGGTTCACAAATATCTCGGCACGGGCAATTTCCCGGTCAATCTGACGATCGACGACGGAATCCGGCCGGTGTTTACGATTCAGGTTTCGGTCAGCGTAAGCTGATGAAGCCGCGGACGGCGGACGTGTAACCGGCCGGTTTTCCGGACGCGATATGCGTTTGCAGGTCCGATGCAAAGTTTGAATTTACGCCGAGTGCGGCATAAATGGGGGCTGGTAAACCCAGCCCCCTTTTTTTCATTAATGGGTGCTGCGGCGGCTACACTATTTCCGTCCGGCATTTCGCGGGATGGAATTACTCGAACGACTCCGGGTCAATCGAATATTCGGTTTTGTCGCCGCCGAGAACTTCGACCACTATTTTTTCGCCACGTCTTTTAAACCGGATTTCCTCGCCTTTGACGTAATCGCCAGCGCGCTTCAGCGTGGGGTTTTCCTTCGCCGCGCCCGATTCGTCTTTGAGGTTTCCATCGAGGATGCCCGCGGTCAGCGTAATGTTCTCTCGCGGTATCGCGAGCATTACATTACCCTTCGCCTTCACAGCGCCGGTAGCGGGCGTGTAGTCGAGGGCGTCGCTTGTCAAGACGTTGCCGCCGTCCGCCTGCGTAACCTTTACTCCGCCTTTGAATCTAGCGACGCCGTCTTTGCCGTAAGTCGCGGTTGCGGCGGACGCTTCGATTTTCTCCGCCGGGAATTTTACGCGCGCGCCGCCTTTCGCGACGACATCGCCGGTTTTCGATGAATATTCGATTGTAGCGGCGGAAAACGACGAATCGCCCTGCGTTACGACGGGCGAGCCGGTAAGCGTAACGTGTCCAGTTTTCAGTCCGTACGTGAATCCGCCGGCTTTGACGTTTACGGGCGATTTGCCGCCGCCGGGCGAGTCCGTCGCGGGGAGCGTCACGGTCGCGCCGCCGCCGCCCGATACGGTTTTTTTCGCCGAATCGAATTTTACCGAGCCTGCGGACAGCTTCACGCCGGCGTTTTCTCCCTTGCCGTCGAACGACGCGCGGCCGCGCGTTTGCCATGTGCGCCCGCCGTCCGTGCTGAAAATCGCGTCGCATTTCATAACGCCGTCCGTGGAGGTCATCGTCACCGCGCCCGAAAGCTCGATGTATTTCACGTCGTCCGGCGAGATTTCCCTTCGCTCCGCGGCGTTCTCGGGCCGGGCGCCCGCTTGAGTTTGCGCGGATTCGGCGGCCGTATCAAGCCCGGAGTCCACCGCTCGGCTGACGATTTCGACGATTCCTTCGGCGGCGGTAATCGCGGCGCCGTCGCGCGAAACCAAAGAAACGCCGCCGGAGAGATTTGCGGTTGTAATTTCTTCGCCTTTTTCGATGCGCACCTTGCCGCAATCGATGCGATATCTGCGGGGAACGTCCCGCGCGCCGGCGGCGGCAAGCGCGGCGTAAACCGGCATTGCCAAAAATATCGCCGCAAATATGTAATGTGAAAGTTTCATCGGCCGGTTAGCATTGCGAGAAACGAAGTTCCGGCAAGCGTATTTACGATACCCCAATTTTCGAGAACGGACGCGCCGAGGTCGGCGAAAGTATCGCGAATTCCGAGGCTTCGGGCGGATGCGCCGCCGCAATCCGCAAGTTCGAATCGCGGCGAAAAGCACAATAGTGGAACGTACTCCCGGCTGTGGTCGGTGGAGGGCGTCGTGGGGTCGTTCCCGTGGTCGGCGGTAATAACGACAAGGTCGCCGCCGCCGAGCGCGGGCAAAAATTCAGGAAGCCAATCGTCGAATTCCGTCAGCGCGCGTGCGTATCCCGCCGGGTCGTTTCGGTGGCCGTATTTCGAATCGAAATCCACGAGGTTGACGAAATAAAATCCCTCGCCGCCGGTTTTCGCAAGCGTCGCGGCGGCTTCCATTCCATGCGCGTTGTCCGAGGTTTTGTGCGATTCGGTTACGCCGCGCCCGGCGAAAATTTCTTTGATTTTGCCCACGGCGATGACGCGGACGCCGGAGCCGGTCAGAAGGTCGAGATGGGTTTCGGGCGGCGAAATCGAATAGTCACGGCGGTCGCCAGTTCGCGCGAACTCTGCGGAATTCAGCGCCAGCGGGTCGCGGCAAGTTATGCCGCCCGCGAACGGCCGGGCGATGACGCGGTCCACGAGATATTCGCCCTGCGCAAGAGCGCGTGCGGCCAGACAGAATTCGTAGAGCTTTTCGAGCGGCGTGAATTCGACGTGCGCCGCGATTTGCAGCACGCTGTCCGCGCTGGTGTATAGAATCGGTTTGCCGGTCCGGACGCTTTCTTCGCCGAAGTCTTTTATCGCCTCGGTACCGCTGTACGGTTTGTTAAGTAGAAATTCCACGCCGCATTTTTCCGAAAGCCGCTCGACGAATTCAGGCGGAAAGCCGTCCGGGAACGTGCGCGACGGCTCGGTGCGGATGACGCCGGTCATTTCCCAGTGGCCGCTCGTGGTGTCTTTGCCCGCCGACTTTTCGGCCATCGCGCCGAAAAAACCGGCGGGTTTATCCGCGGGAACGATGGCGGGCGGCGGCGAGGCGGCGGGATTCGCCAGCATATACGCATTGCCGAGCCCGAGTTTCATCAGGTTCGGCATTGAAAAACGCGCGCCGCTTTTGGCCGCGAACCGGGCGACGTTTCCGAGCGTGTTCGAGCCTTCGTCGCCGAACGCGTGCGCGTCGGGAAGCTCGCCGATGCCGGCGCTGTCGAGAACGATTGCGAAAATGCGGCTGAAATTCTGCACGCGGCATGATAGCGCGTTTTTCTTGAATGCGTTTCGGCAAGCTCACTTATCGTGCCTACCGGTTTGAATCCTGTGCGTGCGTGCGTGATTTTGCTATATCGAAGCGCAAAGGTGCTTTTGTATAATTTTGTAACATTGCGAAAAAACGCGAATTTTCCTTGACCCCCCCCGGTATAATTCCGGTGTATTTCGAATTCCGCCCGGGATGCGGAATTTCTCGCGGTGTTGTACAATTGCGCCGCTCGGCGCGAAACGAGCTTTCGAGGAGGATGATTTCGATGAGGATTTTGTGGATCGTTTTAATCGCAGTGTGCGTTCTTGCGGTGGGGTCGTTTGCTTTTGTGCAGGCCAGTTCTGACGCGGTGGCAAAATCGCCTTCGGAAGGTGTCACCTTTGTTAACGATGGCCATTCAAGCTGGAACGTCGCCGGTCCGGGCCAATGGTGGTCGGTAATATCCGTCGGCGGTGTTCGAAAATTCGGAGCGGGCGAAGTAGAAATTTTATCTGCCGACGCAGTAATATACTTTGGCGCAGTTACAGCAATCGTAACGGCTTACGCCGAAAATCAAGTTCCCGATATGGAATTGGAGCTTCCCGAAGATAATTTTTGGGTTAAAAAAGCCGTGGAATTTGCGGACAACCTCGCAAAAGAAAAGCCCGGAGATAAAGAAGTTGCTCATGTAAGGGATCTTTTTAGAAGCGGCCGCGGCACTTTGCAGATTCGGCGCGGCGAAGAATGTTGGCAAACCGGACAAGGGAGCGTAATGCTTAACAGGTGCGACGGGGAAAAAGCCTTCAATTTGCACTTTGGCCGGGAAAAGGACGGCGCCAAACTTTCGATTACTTACGCAGAAGTAAAAGGCGAAACCGGCGAATTGAAGCGAGTCGTCCTTCGCGAGAAAGATGGGGATTGGGAATTCGGCTTCGGAATGGAGCCAAACGAAACCGACAAAGCCGAGGCGCTCGCGCTTTTGGACGAGGCGATGGAGCGCTATCCGTGGCTCGATTGGTAGTTTTGCGCTAATGCGCGTGAAACCGGCGCGAGCGGGCGGGGGATGGCGCGGCGGCGCGGGATTCGTGGTAAAATAGGCTTGCGGGCCCATAGCTCAGCGGTCAGAGCAGCGGACTCATAATCCGTGGGTCGCAGGTTCGAATCCTGCTGGGCCCACGCGGGCGCGTAGCTCAGCTGGCCAGAGCGTCTGGTTTACACCCAGAAGGTCGGGGGTTCGAGCCCCTCCGCGCCCATTGTTTTCGCGATTACAATTCGGAACATACTATGAACACAGAGCAAAATAGAACCAGCAGGCCATCGCTGGAAGAGCGTTTTGCGAAGCTGTATCGGCAGGGCTTAACTACAATTGTTAAGTTTATTTTGGCCGCGAATTTTCTCGCAGTATTCCCATTTCTTTTTGTTTTCACGCGTGATATTAGATTACTAGGTACAATGGAAGCGATTGTAAGCATGAAGAATCATTTATTTCTTAATCCGCAATCTTCCAAGCTTATAGTACTTTGGTTCCCGATATTGCTGGTTTATCTCTTTTATGCCTACTTTTGCCAAGGCACTATGCGCCGAAACTGCTATCTTATATCGCGACATTACCACTTGCGTACTTATTATTCGATCGGATTGCCATTCCTCAAACGGGCGTAGTGGTGGATGAGGACCAAACAAAGCAACCAAACACCCTGGATTTGTTCGGCTACGGTAAAGATAATACAATAGAGTCCCGAATTGCATTGAATTCAATGTATCTTGAGAGCTATTTCTGGTTCTGGTTTAAAGCGAAAGAAGTACCCGATAGAATGCGATTTACGGATTATTTACGAGCAATTACTGGAAATTACTACATGATTCCATTGTTTGCGTTGTTTCCTCTGCTGACATATATTCTATATAAAACGATGCTTCAATCAATATCAAGTATGCCCGTAATATGGCTATTATCGGCATTACTGATCGGTAGTGTTACTCTTGGTTTGTCAATTGCCGCCTATAATTTCAATATATTCGTTTCGGCATGCTGTAAACATATGACAGACAAATGGCCATGGGAAATCAAAACATAAGCGATGAATACTGCTAAGCATGGAACTCCGCGTGGACTGCACCCCTGAAATTGGACACAAGAGCGGGAAATTAGTAGAGTGCTCCGG
>CAYMAI010000003.1:0-345564 GCA_964388445.1 uncultured Planctomycetia bacterium | reverse complement strand
AAATGCACTACCTCTATTTCCGAGTCAAAGTGTCCAGCTTAAGGGGTGCAGTTCACTCCTCTACGTGATATTACTTTTGCATAGAGCAGACCGGTGATGAACAAAAGCGAATTATTAGGGATAAAGCAAACTTGTTTTCCCTACACCTCCCCTTCCTTATGCCTATTTGCGTTGCACTGGATGTTGACCGCGGTGGGGAACGTCGCGATGTGGCACGGGGCGACGTTGATTTTGACGGCGGCCGCTGTTTGCGTGCCGCCGAGCCCGCCCGGGCCGATGCCGGTTTTGTTGACTTCTTCGAGGAGCTCGGCCTCCAGCGCCGCGATTTCCGGGTCGGGGTGTTTATCGCCAACGTCGCGGAGCAGCGCCTCTTTGGCGAGCATCGCCACGCGCTCGAAGTTGCCGCCGATGCCGACGCCGACGACGATGGGCGGGCAGGGATTGCCGCCCGCTTGCGCCACCCATTCGCGGACGAATTTCTTCACTCCCGCTATGCCGTCCGACGGCTTCATCATCTTCACTGTACTCATATTCTCGCTACCGCCGCCCTTCGCCGCGAATTTGACGTGTACCTTGTCACCGGCGACCATTTTAACATGCACTATCGCCGGCGTGTTGTCGCCCGTGTTTTTGTCGCGCTTATACGGGTTAAGATATATGGATTTTCTAAGAAAATTGTCCTTGTATGCCCGCCGTACGCCCTCGTCAACGGCGTCTTGCAGCGTCCCGCCCGCGAGAGTGCAATCCTGCCCCCATTCGACGAACACGACCGCCATTCCCGTGTCCTGGCACATCGGTACGTGCTCGTCCTCGGCGATGCCCGAATTCTCGATTAGCTGTTCCAGCACCAGCTTTCCGACGTCGGATTCTTCCGCCGCGTGCATTTCGCGAAGCTTGTCCTTGAAACCTTCGTCAAGGTAAAAAGCCGCGTCGCGGGCGAGCCGCTCGACAAGCTCCGTGATTTCTTCCGCTTTAATCTCCCTTGCCATTTTCCCTTTACTCTCCAACGTAGTTTATTTTCCGCAAGCTTACGGGTTGCCGCCCGAAGACCATTTGGGCAGGCGTTTTTCGAAAAAACTTGCCATACCCTCCCGTCCGTCTTCGCTTACGCGCAGGCGCGCGATGAGCTTGGACGTGTAATCGCGAAATTCCACCGGCGAAAAGCCGCTCGCCATCGAAACAAGCCGCTTAATTTCGCTCTGCGCTGCGGGAGAGCCCTTTTTAAGCTGCGTGGCAAGCGCGGCTGCCGCGTCGTTTAAATGCGCATCGGTCACTACACTTGAAACAAGCCCTATTTTATGCGCCGCGTCAGCGTCGAAAATCTCGCCCGTAAGGAAATATCGAGACGCGTTTGCAGCGCCGATTTTGGCGATAACGAACGGAGCGATAACAGCAGGCGCCAGTCCGAGAAGCACTTCCGTAAAGGCGAATTTTGTCGATTCCGCGGCGATCGCCGCGTCGCATGCCGCAATCAGGCCCATCGCCCCGCCCATCGCCGCGCCGTGCACGACCGCAACCGTGGGCTTCGGGCAGTAATACAGCGCCTCGAACATCGACGCCATTTTCAGTGCATCTTCGCAGTTCTCCTTTTCGGAAAGCGAAGCCGCTTTTTTCATCCAGCCGAGGTCGGCCCCTGCGCTGAAGACCTTGCCCGCACCCCGCAATAGAACTACGCGTACGTCCTGAAGGTCTGCGGCCGTTCGAAATGCAGACGTTAGACCCGCGATTACCTCGTCGTTAAACGAGTTGCGTTCGTCCGGCCTGTTCAGAGTCACCGTGGCTATGCCGGCGGACTTTTCGAAAAGCACGCAATTTTCGTTTGATTCAACCATGGCGGCTTGTTTCCAAAAACAAGCCGATTCTATCACGCCGCGGACTTTGTGCTGGTACTATTGCGCCGGTTGATTCGGCTTCACAATGCCGGACTGCCGGAGGTCTCCCGAAATGAAGTTTGGCTATGCAATACTGGCGATGTTTGCGATTACGGCGGTTGCTCTGAACGCCGGATGCCCTAAGTCCGGCGGTGGCGGAGGAAGCGACGCGCGTACCGCGCCGAGAAGCGGTGGGGCGATAATCGCTCCGCCGGCGCCCGAACTTGTAAAAATTGCATTCGTTCCTTCCACCGAAGCTGAAAAAATTGTCGAGGAAACCGTCGAATTCGATAAACTGCTAAGCGCCGAGCTTGGGATTCCGGTGAAAAGCGTGGTTTTGCCGCATTACGTAGCCGCCGTCGAAGCTCTTGGTACGGGCGACTGTCTCGTAGGCTGGATTCCGCCGCTAGCATACGTTTATGCGAACGAAAGGCACGGCGCGCGGCCTGCGCTGATCGCCGTTCGAAAGGGCCAGCCTTTTTATCAAGGGCAAATCGTCGTACGCGCGGACAGCGATATTGTGACGCTTGACGACCTGCGAGGTAAACGATTTGCATTCGTCGATCCGAATTCGACTTCCGGAAACCTATATCCTCGCGCGCTTTTGAAATCCGCTGGAATAGATCCCGACAGCCATTTCAAGGCCGTAATATACAGCGGCGGCCACGACACGGCGCTTATCGCGGTTTTGCAGGGAAGCGTCGATGCTTGCGCGTGCTTCGTAGATGTACGCGAGCGCGTGAAAGACGTATATCCTAACGTAATGCTGGATACGAGAGTGCTTGCCGTGACCGAAAAAATTCCCGGCGACCCGGTAGTACTGGCCGGGGAAAAGTATCTTTCAAACGATTGGGCGAAAAAAATCACGGACGCGCTTTTGGCCGTCATGCACAGCGACGCGGGCAAAAAAGTCATATTCGAAATTTATGAAATAGATGATTTGATTCCGGCGAGCAGCAGGGACTTCGAAGTCGTCCGCAAAATGGCGGAAGAGCTCGATATGGACGTTGCGGCGAGTTTGAAGTAATTGGAATTTTATAATTGAATTGCCGGAAAATGTGATGGAATTACAGTGCTGGTTACGATGTTAATTTTGCCTAATGATAAGCGAATCGTGGTAATCTCGCGTCTGTGCCAAACGCAGTAATCAGTTGCGAGTCTCTCGCAAAAAAATACCCCGATGGGACCGCCGCTCTTCGCGGAGTATCGCTTGAAATCGGGCAGGGCGAAATCGCCGCCGTCATCGGGCCGTCAGGCGCGGGCAAATCGACATTGCTCAGGTGTGTAAACGGCCTTGTTATTGCGACTTCGGGCCGCGTCGAAACGCTAGGAATCGACATATCGCGCGACCGCCGCTCGTTGCGCAAACTCAGGCGGCAAGTCGGAATGGTTTTTCAAAGTTTCAATTTAATCCCAAGGCTTTCGGTTCTCCAAAACGTTCTTCTAGGACGGCTCGGCTACAAATCCCTTTTATCGAGCCTTGCATTGCATTTCTACGAATCCGAAAAATTGGTTGGATTAAAAGCGCTCGACAGAGTTGGACTTCTGGAACAGGCGAGCAAGCCCGCAAGCCAACTTTCCGGCGGACAAATGCAACGGGTTGCGATTGCCCGTGCTCTCACGCAAGACCCGCCGGTGATACTCGCCGACGAGCCGGTGTCGAATCTCGATCCCGTTATTGCGAAAAACGTGCTGCTTCACCTCGTTCAAATCTGCCGGGACGACGGACGCACCGTGCTTTTGAATCTTCACGCTGTTGAAATGGTCAGGCTTGTAGCCGAGCGGGTCATAGGAGTCCGAGACGGGCTTGTGGTGTACGACGGTGGAATCGATGGGCTGACTACTGACGTGCTCAAATCCATTTACGGCGAAGAATACACGGACTGAAGAAATGACTGAATTGCGCGAAAAACAGCAGGCTGCAATGGATGCGCGAATTCGCGAAAAGCTGCCGCGTAATCGTTTGACAGGCAAGAGCGCGATATACGGATTTCTCACTTTGCTGTTCGTAGCCTTTTGTATAAAGAGTTTCATCGACACCGATTTTTCGCTTGATTTTCTAAAGCACACCGCTTTTGTTGTTAACCAGCAAACGGGAGAAACCGAGCGGGTGAAGGTTTGGGGCGCGAGCGAAAGCACGAAAAAAATTATCGGCGAGATTCTTCGGCCCGACTTTTCTTGGCCTATCGTTAAGCGCCTACTGCTCGATATGTGGTTAACAATCGAAATTTCGCTTGCGGGAACTTTGCTCTCCGTATTCATAAGTCTTCCTCTTTCGTTCGCAGGCGCTCAAAACCTGACAAAATCCTCGGCAATCGGGAAGGTTATCTTTGGCGTTACCAGATTCGTATTCACAATTTTGCGAGCATTCCCGCCGATTTTGCTTGCGCTTTTATTCGTAATAATCGTTGGAATCGGGCCGTTCGCCGGAGTACTCGCCTTGGCTCTTCATTCGGTCGGCGTCTTGGGGCGCCTGTACAGCGACAGCATTGAATCCATAGACGCGGGCCAAGTTGAGGCAGTTCAGGCGGTAGGCGCGCATCCACTGCAGGTAATCTGGTTCGGCGTGATGCCGCAGGTGATTCCAAGATTTATCGCAGATAGCCTATTCAGATTGGACATGAACATTCGAATGAGCATCGTTATCGGCATCGTTGGCGCGGGCGGCATCGGGTTCATTCTCGACCAATACATAAAAAACATGAAGTTCGGTCAGGCTTCGACGGCATTTTTAATCATCCTCGTAGTTGTCGCGATTCTCGATTGGGCAAGTACTTGGTTTAAGTCGAGATTTGCCTGATTTTACCGGAAAACACAGGAACTGCACGAGCAAAACTCGGTTCCATCGGCAAAATCAATTGCCGTAGTTGTTGCCGTCTCCAGGGGTATATTCATCGTCCGCTATGCGGAGGTCCTTCATTTCAAGCCGCTTTCTTTCCGCTTCTTCGACGGTAATTCCAGAATTCAGTCCTTCCTCGTAAGACGCTACGTCGCCGCGAGAATGCGTGTAAATAGGGCTGTCGATGTTGGCGCAGTGCATTCTGTATTCATCGAGAGATATGCCGTTATGCCAGTTGCCTGTTATCTGGGCAAGTCCTATCCCGCCGGCGAACAAAATTGCCAAGGAGAATGCATAGACATGCGGACGGATTTGGAAACCTTTTTTAACGGCGCCCAGATTTAGCGTGTCGTTGACCGGACAAGAGTCCACGCATTTCAAGCAAGCGTGACATTCATCCGATGTAACGGCCTTTAGTTTATGTACGGTTATTGCTGCCGGGCATACTTTGGAGCAAGCCTCGCAGTCGGTACAAGTCTCGGTATTTCGCCTTATTTTGACCGGACTGAAGACACTCAGAATTCCCAGCAGCGCGCCGTATGGGCAGAGGTATCGGCACCAAAAATAAGGTATTACAAAAGAAAGCACAACCAGCCAAAACATTACGTTCAGAGCGAATTGGCTAATGTCCGTAAAGAACATCATCATTTTTATATCCGCCACGCGATTGTACGGGCTGTTAACGAAAGTCTCGATTTTATCTAGGCTCATATGAACTAGGATTGCATTCAGGAAAAACCAAAGCAGCAAATATTTGATACTGCGCAGCGGCCAGTCGAGCCATTTGGGGAGAACGTAATTTTTGCGCGTTTTGAACGTGAAAAGCCGAAGCCTGCCGAGGAACTCAGAAAACAGCCCCACGGGACATATCCAACTGCAAAATCCTTTTTTCAAAAACAGGCCCGTAAGGAGAATAAGCAAGAAAATTACAAGCCCGGACGGATGGATTTCGTTGATGACGCCTGTGAGCGCCCACTGCTTAAGGCTTATTAAAGCGCTAATCGGAAGAAACGCCTCGACGCCGGGCGGCCGGATAGCCGGAGTGGAGGTTGAATCCCCAAGGTATGAAACCCAACTGCCGAAATGCCAACCGATAGAAATCGTGATTAAAGCGAAGACAACTTGCGATGCAATCCGAAGCGGCTGCGCCTGACGGCGAATGCGCAAATACGGTACTGCCGCGTATTTAAGCAGGAATCGCCGAAAATCCGTTACGAAGCCGCGAGCGAACGCTCCGGGGCTTCCGGCTTTCCGCAAGTCCAATGCGCCACGGTTTTCTGTTGTCGAATTCATGATGCGCTCCGAATACCTATTAAACACAATAACAAAGATAATTATAGTCCTTATTATCTAGATTATTGATTTTTAGGCCTAAATTCCGGCTTGATACGGATTAATCAAGGAATCGGCGGCTAAATTAGGGGAAATCGTTAAGAAAAAGAAATTTGCAAAACAATTGACGAAAAACCTGGAAAGCCGGATATAATTTGTTTCGTGGGCAAAGTTCAAAACCTCAATGCAGGTCATTTCAGTTTCGAATTCCTCCCAGAGCCTGAGTTCGACGCGTTTATGCCGGAGCAATTTTTCGTTCGGGCTATGCATTCGAACAGCGGCTTTTTTTTGACCGAGGAGTTCGTTTCGCAGGCACGCAGTTTGGACGTTGACGAAATCGTAGATTATTTGATGAACGATTTGAACAAAGAAAACCGCGAAGATCCAAACCCCGTGTTGATGCTGTATTACCTGTTTACCGATTTCGGAAGCGAGTTTCCTCGTATAATGATGATGCGCAGACGAAGACCGCTTGGTAGAAACGAATCGGCGTAAATGAGATTCGGCCGACTCGCAGGCCGGTTTCACTCAATATATAATCCCGCTAGTCCGTTCGGTTCGGTTTTTCTCTGCATTTTGATCGCGGAAGGGTCTATTACTCGCACGAACATTTCAATCGTCGCCGCTATTGTTGCATCGGCCAAATGGCCCCCGAAAACCGTGAAGTCCTCCCTGCCCAAAACCGCATGAACGTGTATTATCGGTTCGTCTTCGAGCCAAGCGATATTGCCCTGCAAACTCAAGCATTCGAAGCAGCCTTCGAAAACGGTAAATTCATATTCGCCTCCATAGCCTTTGAAAAACCCTAGTTTCGGGTTGTCGAACATACCGATTCCACCAAGGATGACTGCTCCCAAAACGCGGTCGCGTTTTGCCCAGGCTTTGAGTTCGTCGAAGAAGTTTTCGCCGCGCAAAAACCTCAGCGCATAGGTTTTGCCTTCGGGTTTGATTTGCATATTGGACTCCACGAATTGAAATGAAACCCGATTTTACCACGCTGTATTTGCCTATGGGAAAACGCGACGGGGCGCTGGAAGTTAAATTTTGGTGCGAACCGATAAGCCTTGCGCAGCTTCGGCCGATGTTACGACCAGAGCTTGCGGAGGATAAACGCCACAAAAAAGCTTGCTATTAAAAAGCCCCAACTGATCTGACGAATTAGCTGTCCCAGTTTTTCTTCCCGGCCCATTGCGCCGCGGGAAGTGTCGGATTGACCGGTTATCGCCGCGCCAAGTCCCTCGCTTCTACGGTTCTGAACCAGCGTCAGAACGATCAGCGAAACGCAGATAATCAGATAAACTGCTTTGATTACGAATTCGAGTGCCTGTGCCATGAACAATCAATTTAACATTTTCCGCCTCAAAATGCAACGAATCGAAAGGTTATTTCAAAAATCCTTTCGCCGCCGAAGCCATATCTGCTGAAGCCGTTTCGCTATGCAAATCGATGGCAGGAAGGCACGAATTTACCGTGCAAATATACACAGCAGGATTTTTTCCTGAAGTAAATTTCAAACCGGAGCTTTCGGCCATGCCGAGTTCTTCCGCGGTTGAAATATGCCTTACAACGCGGCCGGGAACGAATGTGCCGAAGACCGCCGTCGCGGCTTTTGCATCGAAAGTTCTGCCGGTAAAATTGGCTTCTTTTCCTTCAGGTTGCACAACCGCGAATCTGAGGCCTGCTTCGACAAGGTGAAGCGCATGATAGTACGAACTTCCAAGGAAGCCGTATTTGCCAGCGCTCGGTGCAGCGGAAGCAAGCGCCCGCATTGCGGATTCCCCATAAGTTCGCTCCCCGGTTGCGAGTTCCATGCGTGCGAAGAACGCAGCTGCATCGGCGTTTTCCTCAAACGGCTTTCCGATAAACAGAAGGTTTCCGCGCTGCTTTCCTCTATAAGGCGAGAAAAAGAAACCGCCGCTGTTTTCATCTTCAAAGTAGCCTTTAATCACTCCGGCGATTTTTCTCGCACGTTCCAGCCATTTGAGATCGCCGGTTGCGGAGTGCGCGAACAAGGCGGCATTGCCGAAAGCGGTTTGATCCGGCAGCACTGGAGTTGCTTGTGCGGTTCTTTCGAAACTGCGGCGTATCCAACCGTCCTCCGAGCGCATATTGTTCCAAATTCCGGCAAGAGCGGCGATTCCAGTTTGGATCCTTTTATCGTCACACATCGCGGTGCCATATTCTATTAATGCTTCAGCCATTTCCGCGGCCCATCCGGATATAACGTCCTTTTCCACGAACGGGATGCCCAATTGTCTTCGCTTTTCGTCCGAAAGCCCGAAATAGTCTTCGCCCGGAATAAAAGGCGCGTCCGCATCGTGACTACCTACGTCAGCATCTTGGCTGGAATACAGCTTCCAATCTTCGCCGGTCAGCCAATTTTCGATGTACCGCAGTATTTCGCCGCAATCATCAAGCGCCCATTTTTCACCGGCAAACAGGTGGAAATGCAAGTAGTTTTTCAAAATTCGAGCTTGGTCGAACAGCATTTTTTCGAAATGCGGCACACTCCAGAACCTGTTGACGGAATATCTGAAAAATCCACCCCATTCCTTATCCAAAATGCCCTGTTGAGATTTAAGCGTAAGTTCCAGCATTCGCCTCGCCGAAGGGTCGTCCTTGGCAAAACTTCGGGTTAACAAAAATTCCATTAATGCTGGCTGGGGAAATTTGGGTTGAAAACCGTGTTCGGGCGATCCGAATCCGCCATGCTCTTCGTCGAATGCGCGCAGAGCATCGCCAGTAAGTTTAAGAGCATACGATTCCAGGTCGGGCAGCCCATCAAATCGGACGGGGGTTTCGAGTTGGGCCATATAGCCTGCACGCTGCGCCGCCACTTGTCCTTCGATATCGTCTTTTTGTTCTTCGTAAACTCGAAGCACTTCGGACATCCATTTGAGCATATTGTCCGGCGCAACGTAAGTAAGACTCGAAAGCGTTTCGCCGCTTGGCAATAAAAGGGCGGTTGTAGGCCATCCGCCTGATAGATATGCTTTTTCAACTTCGGGATGCCTGTCCGCGTGAACGCGAATTGCGATGAAGTTCTCGTTTATAAAGTCGATTACGTTAGGCGCGGAGAATGTCGTTTCATCCATTACGTGGCACCAATGGCACCACGGTGCTGTTATGTCGAGCAAAACCAGCTTATCTTGCGATTTTGCCAATTCGAAAGGCGAATCGCCCCAATCTTGCCATTGGATTTCGCCGTCTCGTTTTGCGCGCTTTGACGCCGTTAATCCCTCAAGATAGCCTGGACCAAATTCAAATTCGTGCGGCGATGCACTTTCCGGTTTGTCGTTCATGAAATGCTCCGAAATTAAAAGGCGCAAGAACTTCGGCGGAAAACCGCGGCTCTGCGCGCATTTTCTATACAGCCGTTTTGAACTCAATAACGAATCGGCGGCGTGAAATTTAAAATCTCCGCCGGTCAATCCTATCCTTCGAGTTCTTCGAGTCTTTCCAACCGTTCTTTCTCGATTGCGTACTGCCGTTCCCATGTTGCGGCCGTTTCGATGCGTAAAACTGTGGCATGCTTGAGCCGGCCGGGAAGCTCGACTTCTTCTTTAGGCGAAAACACCACGCCTTTTAGCTCGGGCTTGGCGAGTTTGTATGTTTCTTCCGAAATTATTATCCTATTGTTCCTCTCGAAACTGGCAAGCCTGCTTGCCACGTTGACAGTATCGCCTATAACCGTGCTGTTCATTACTTGCCCCGGAATTCCGACGTTGCCGAAAACTACGTTTCCGGAATTAATGCCGATTCCGATGTAGAATTCCTCTTCCAGCCACCGGGCCCTTTCCCGGTTGATTTCGCGCAGTTCGTTCATTATTGCGAGGGCGGCGCTTACAGCGTTCACCGCGTTCGCGCGCTTTCCGGATTCGCGCCTGAAAATCGCCATAAGACCGTCGCCGAGGAATTTGTCCACCTGCCCTCTATGGCGGCTTATGACCTTCGAAAACCGGCTCATCATGCGGTTAAGCTCGCCCAGCACCAGATTTGGCTCGTGCGCTTCGGTGAAAATCGTATAGTGGCGAATGTCCAAAAATAGAACGGTTAAAAATTCTTGATGGGCTCGCTCTATCGAGTCGCTGTCGCCGCGAAGTGCGTGAACGACCAGTTCGCTAGGCAAAAAGTGCCAGATGTCCTGAACGTTCATGAAACGCTTGTAAAAAAAGTCCAGCTCTTCGAGCATTTGCTTTATCTGGAACAGGCTGTTTTGGCTAAGCCTTTCCGTGGATATTTTGAATATCCGGTAAAAAATAGACGAATATCTGTCCGCGAAATCGAGAAGCACCTCACCTTTGACGGTAAACAACACAAGGTCTTGACTTGCTCTCACGGTTGCCGTCGCGGGGCAGCCGAGGATTATTCCAATTTCGCCGAAGAAATCGCCGCGGCCGAGGCTTGCGATTTTGACCCGCCTTGGCCCGATGGATTTGAATACATCCGCTTTTCCGCGATAAATAAAATAAATACGCTTGCTAGGCTGATTTTCGTGAATTATATATTCGCCGTCCGGCGGCGTAATGATTTCGACTTTTTCGACTAGGTCGCGCAGGTCTTCGCCGGTAAGGTCTCGAAAAATATCGAACGCAAGCAGTTCCCTTGCAATATCCCGTTCGGTCAAATCCGCCGGTTTCTTAAGAACCATTTTCGCCTCCGCCGCCAGATAGCGGCTTGTTTGTTTCAGGAATTCGGGGTTTCTTCATCTCCGGATTGCGACGACATTTCGATCGGAAAACCCTCTTTGATTGCTTTTTTGACGGCACATTTATCCAAAAATGCGTCGAATTTTTCCTTTTGTTCGGCGGGCAGGGCAGCCGGGTACTTGTAGGATATCGATAGCGATAACACCTGTGTCGTTTTTAGGTCTTGTTCGTAATCGAGCGTGAGTTCGAATCCATCAATCGGAAGCTTGAATCTCGAACAAAAAAGGTCGGCGTACATTGCCGTGCAGGTTCCGATTGAGCCGATGAAAAATTGCGCCGGCGTAGGCCCGGCGTCTGGGCCTCCTACTTCTTCCGGCTCGCTCGCGATGAACATGTGGTTTCCTCCGGCGGCTTTGAATGTGAGCTTTGCCAAAGGTTTTACTACGATTGTCTTTCCCATTTTTCCAAATTCCTCCAAATAACTCATTTAGTTTTAGATGATTCGCTGCACGCTGGTTTCGCCGTCGGAATGCAGTTCGATCAAATATACGTCACCTCTCGAAATTTTGGTTTCGTTGGTAATGGCGAGCATTTTGTTCAGCAAATCCCGCCGTACGTATTTTTTTCGAGCGTTTCTGTATTGGACGGCGTTGACTATGCTGACTTCGATTAAATCGCGCAACCGGCCTTCGATAGTGACCATTTCGAGATTCGGATTCTCCGCGAAGTCGATTTTGAGAATTGCCGACTTAGTACCGGTGGCCTTTTTTGTAAGAGCTTGAATTTTCTTGCGCGCAGTCTCGATTTGTTCCGTGAATTTAAGCAACAGCTTGTCCAGATTGTTTACACGCGGGTCTTTGGCGCAAAACACGCAGAAATCCGTTTCGCAATGCCAAACGCCGCCATGGTCGCGCAAAAGCTGTATGGCGCTGAAATTCGGGCCTTCGTAATAATCCGACCAAATCTGGCTGATGCCGCGCGAAGTCCAGTCCGGTAAAGACTCGTAAAACCGCATATCCTGCTGGCAGATAGGGCATTCCATATGGAGCCGGTGCAATAATACCACTTCGGACGGCAATAAAATCGCGTCTATCAGCTATTGCCGGTCTCCGGCTTTTATCGCGCTCAAAATCACCGCCTTGAGGTCATCGAGTGGGATCGCCTCGCCAGGTTTGAAGTTTATACATGCTTTGCCGGTCTTCGATTTGGGATTGACTTTCTTATACTTTTCGATTGCCGCTTTATCTTCGGAATATAAAGTTACGCCGTTTTTCCGGTATCCTAGAGCCACCCAGCCGGGCTTGATTCTGAACGTAAGCAATCTATACCAAATGAGCACTTCGGCGTTCGGTACCGCCTCTTCGATAAACAAGCATAGTTTTTCGAAGAGTTCTCGACGGTCGTCCACGACATTATTCATGTATTCCAAAGCAGTTTTGTTCAATTTCATTCCGTTTCAAACTGCAAAACCGGCACACGCCGCGCATTTTACCCGAATTTCTGCAGTTCGTTTCGAAAGGCATACAGGTGTGGCGGATGTCGTTCTTGACGCCTTCATGCGCCGGTGTTAGGATAATCAAGTGCCCGCGATTCACAAACTTCCCCAGTCCGAAATCGACAAAATCTGCGCAGGCGAAGTCGTTGACAGGCCTGCGAGCGTGGTCAAAGAGCTTGTCGAGAATTCGCTCGACGCCGGTGCGCGGTCGATTTCCGTAGAAATCGAGGACGGCGGCAAAAAATTGATTCGAGTCGCGGACGACGGCGGCGGGATTCCCGCAAGTCAAATCGAACTTGCACTTTCGAAGCACTGCACCAGCAAAATCCAGTCGGCAAGCGACCTTCAGAGTAAACATACTCTGGGATTCAGGGGTGAGGCACTTTACAGCATATCTGCCGTGAGCAAACTATCGCTGACGACAAGGCATCGAGAGGAGCAGGCAGGAATTGAAGCACGCGTCGAAGCCGCACAACCGCCATCTATATCCAAACTCGCATTCAATCCAGGCACGTCTATAGTGGTCAGTGAGCTGTTTTTCAATACTCCGGTCAGACGCAAGTTTTTAAGGTCGAAAAGCACGGAAATTAACTTCATTACGACGCTGCTTCTGCAGTATGCGCTGGCGTATCCCGAAATCGAATGGAAGTTGACAAGCGACGGAAAAATGCTCTTTGCGACAAGCGGCGACGGCGACGTTATAAAAATACTTCCCAAAGTCTTCGATGCCGATTCGGCAAAGGAAGTGATCGAGCTAGATTACGAATTTAACCCGGATTATTTGGGCCGCGACGGCGGCGTTTCGGCAGGAAAAGGACTGACATTGAAAGGCGTTGTTGCAAGGCCGCATCACCACAGAACCACGCGAAGCTCGCAATTTTTTTTCGTGAATCGCCGGCCGGTTCGAAACCGAATTTTCTTCAGGGCAATAGACGACGCATTCAAGGAGTATTTAAGTCCCGGAAAGCACCCGCTTTGCGTGCTTTTGCTCGGCGTTCCGCCGTCCGACGTGGACGTGAATATTCATCCATCCAAGCTTGAAGTGGACTTCAGCGATTCGGGCAAAATTTACGGTTTGATAACTGCCGGGGTGAAGCGCGCGCTTTCCGGCGCGGCATCGCAAAGGCAAATCGATCTCGCCCGCACATTCGGGATGACGCAAATCCCGGCTCCCGTGGATCATTCAGACCCGATTAAGTCAGGTTCCAGTGCCGCAAAAACAGCGGAAATCGGTTATGAATTTAATCATGCGGGCGCATTGGGAAAATCAGTAGAGCGCGCAGAGATAGCGTCATATGAACATAAAAAAAGAGCTGTACCGGTTTTCGAAGAGACGATAGACGCCCAGCCGCAAGGCGTTCCGAAGCATAATGAAGCAGTTTTGCCTTCCGAATTGGGCAGAAAGTATGAGCCGCCGATTGGCGAATTCGACATTTCAAACGTTACGATTTTGGGCCAAATCGCCCGAACTTTCATTGTGTTTTTGCTGGACGATGCAGTATTTTTGCTTGATCAGCATTCGGCTCACGAAAGGATTTTATTCGAAAGTATATACGGCGATTACATCGAAGTGGGAGCGTCGCCTCCTACTCAGGGACTGGTTTTTCCCATTCTTCATTCCGTTCGTGCCGATCAAGCGAAGGCGATGGAGGCTTTTTTACCCGCTTTATCCAAGCTCGGCTTCGGTGTAGAGCTGTTCGGGGAAGATACTCTTCTTTTGCGAGAGGTTCCCGCGGCCGCAGCGGATAGGATGGACGCGCTTGTTTTTCGATCGATGGTGGACGAATTCATTGTAACCGGCGGTCAACGTAGTTATAATGATATGCTCAAACATGCCGCCGCGACGGCGGCATGTAAGTGCGCAATCAAAGCAGGCGACCCGCTAAATTCGGAAGAAATGTCTTGGCTAGTGAAATCTTTAACAACAATCGAAGACAGCTTTTCCTGCCCGCATGGGCGGCCTACCGTCGTGCGATTGGGCGAATCGGAAATTCGAAGGTTGTTCCTGCGGTGAACGAGCGAACGGACTGCGAAAAGCCGGATGCGGACGGCCGTTTGGAGTATGTGAAGCGGCTATTCGACAAACTAGCTCCCGTTTACGATCGCGGAAACTCGATTATCAGCATGGGGATGCACATCCGTTGGAAACGTGACGCACTGAGATTCGCGACCTCCATTCTCGAATCGGTTCCGGTCAAAATATTGGACGGCTGCTGCGGAACGGGCGATTTCGCGCTACTAGCCGCGAATTCCTTTCCGGAAGCTGGCATTACGGGAATCGACCTGAGCAATCCCATGCTGGATATTGCCCGCAAACGCGCCCGGAAACAAGGATTATCCGGTTTAAACTTTGTGACCGGCGACTTGACCAAAATGAGCGAGTTTCACGGCTTCGAGGCAGACATTTTCACAATCGGATTCGGCCTGAGAAACATTCCTTTGCGAACGAAGGCGCTTGCCGAAATCAGAAAAACGCTTAGAAAAGGCGGCGTGTTACTAATGCTCGACCTCGCCAAGCCGGCGCCGTGGTATTCAAAGCCGCTAATGTTTGTATATCTTAAAATTGCTATGCCGCTATTTTCTCTGTTTTACACGGGAAAACCTGCGGATTACCTTTGGCTTTCCCGTTCGCTTGATGCATATCCGGACTACGATTCGCTGTGCAGGGAGTTGAAAACAGCCGGATTCAGGGATATCGTCATCAAACGTTACGGGCTCGGTATGATTGCCGCCATTGTTGCAGTGGCTGAATAAAGGAGAGGTAGGGAGAAAATGATGGAGAAAAAAATAACTGCCCAAAGGAAAAAACAAAAGGAACTTCCCGCATTACAAATTCCTTACAGCACGATAGTCAGGCTGACACACTATTTGCGGGTAGTCGAAAAGCTGGATGAACTCGGCGTTAGCAATATTTCGAGCGCCGAACTAAGCGAAGAAACAAAAATCAACAGCTTTTTGGTTCGAAAAGATTTATCTTATTTCGGCGAATTCGGAACTCGCGGCGTCGGTTACGATATCCCGTCCCTCAGGCGTGAACTGCGCGGGATTCTGGGACTTACGAAAACCCATAAGGCCGTAGTCGTTGGGGCGGGAAATCTGGGCCGCGCCCTCATTCATTACAGCGGTTTTCTGGACAAGGGATTTGAAATCACAGCTGTTTTCGACTCGGATCCAGGAAAAATAGGCTCAAAAGTCGAGAATTTTCAGGTTCGAAGCGTCTTTAATCTGGAAGAATACTTGAAAGGGAACCCCGAAACCGCCATCGGCATAATCGCGGTGCCTGCTGCAAGCGCGCAGTTCATAGCGAATTTGCTCATTGCGAATGGCATAAAGGGAATTCTGAATTTCGCGCCCATAACTCTTCAGGTACCGGAGGAAGTCGTTTATTCGTCGGTGGATTTAACGACACACCTAGAAATTATCAGCTTTTACATTACGCATCCTGAAGCGAAAAAAATGAACGGTTAAGCTATTGAAGATAAGTTTCAAAACTAATGCGGCCGTGAGAGGCCGCGACTAAATGGGATCTTCGGACATACCAAACGCTTCGAGCAATCTTTCAAGATCCTCGTTGGAGTAGTAACGCAATACTATCGAGCCGCCTTCCTTTGCCTCTTTGATGATAACTTTCGTACCGAAGTACTTGGTCAGTTTGTGCGACAGGTGCTCGGCAGCCTTGGAATTTTGAGGGATTGTCTTTCGCCTTTTTCTTCCGGAATCCGTATCCGAATCAGCGGCAATTTTTCGTGTGTAATCTTCTACTTGGCGGACTGAGAGTCCATTCTCCGCGCAGTAGATGGCGGCATTTGCGATTTTTTCCGGGGGTAGAGCAAGAAGCGCTCTTGCGGCACCTGCGGAAAGCGCCCCGATTCTGACAAGGTTCAATGCTGCATCCGGCAAGTCGAGAAGGCGAAGTAAATTGGCAACGGCAGGACGGGACATTCCGAGGGCGTCGGCGGCTTCCTGCTGGGTGATTCTCAGCTTTTCGCGCATCGCCCGTATTCCTTCCGCGGCTTCGATCGGGTTTAGGTCCTCACGCTGCAGGTTTTCTATTAGCGATGCTGCAAGCCTTCCGGATTCTTCTTTGTCGGATATTATGCACGGCACCTTTTGCAGCCCGGCTATTTTGGCAGCGCGCAGTCTTCTCTCGCCGGCTATCAATTCGTATCCGCTATCCGTTTTTCGTACTATCAGCGGCTGAAGAAGTCCCTGTGCCTTAATGGAATGGGCAAGGCTTTCAATGGCCTCGGCATCGAATGTAGCCCTCGGCTGGCCGGGATTAGGGCGAATGCTGTCGGTGAGGACTAGCCTGAAAGCGGCACTTGTCTTGTCGAAATCGTGAGCGGATTTTTCTTGAATCCCCAGCAGCGCGTCGAGTCCCCGCCCAAGCGCCTTTTTTTTTCCTGTGCTCGCTTTTTTGTCCGGTTCTTCAGTAATACTCAATTCTTGTGGAACATCCTCGGTATAACTTTGCTCGCTCAAATCACTCTGTTCAATACCTCGGCCGCAAGCGACAAATAGGCTGCGGCGCCGGGGTTTGAAGGTGCGTATTCTACTACCGGAACGCCGAAACTCGGAGCCTCGGCCATTTTAACCGTGCGCGGAATAACGGCTTCGAAAACCAAACCGGGGTAATGACTGGAAAGCTCTGCCACGACTTCACGGGATAAATTTGTTCGCGCATCGAACATAGTTGCGACTATACCGGCTATTTTTAAGTACGGATTCGACGCGATTTGAATTGAGCGTACCGTATCCGTGAGTCTTGCCAGTCCGGCAAGACTTAAAAACTCGCATTGGACCGGGATGATTACTTCGTCTGCAGCCACAAGGCAATTAAGGGTTACAATTCCAAGCGAAGGAGGCGTATCGAGGATTATGAAATCGAAAGATGTTTCTAAGGCGCCGATTGAGCGCTTTAGCAGTTCGTCGCGTTCTTGCTGTTCCACCAGCTCTATTTCGAGTCCCGATAGATGCTTCGAGCCGCGAATCAGGCTTAAATTGGGGTATTGCGTAGGAATAATGCAATGATTGTTTCCGCTCGCATCGGCGAAAAGCGAGTAGCTCGATTCGCTGAACGGATCGTTCAACGACGACTCGAAATATCCGAGCGCCGTCGATGCGTTCGCTTGCGGATCGCAGTCGATTAATAGGACGGAGCGGCCAAGTTGCGCGAGTCCAGCGGCCAGGTTTACCGCGGTGGTGGTTTTGCCTACTCCTCCCTTTTGATTGGCGAGGGCGATGATGCGCACAGGGCGGATTATAACACCGGTCATTCTCCGAAAGTTCTACTCGGGCGAGTTCACAAGCAAGTATGCAACGTCCTTTTTCCCGGCATAATTGACGAATTCTATTCCATCTCTTTGAGTGTAGCCACATTCAAGTTCCAACAGCTCCTTCAATGCTGCAAAGCCGAATCCTGCCAGCATGTGTCTTTGTTTTCCAATAAATCGGGCTATTCGGGCGACCATTTTCGGCTTGGCGAAGGCTCGGTGAGTGATTACGTCGAAACGGTTTCCGAATTCCGGATCTTCGGTTTCGAGAAAGGTATTTTGTACTATTGCATTCCTGCAATTCATGGCTGCAATTGCGTTTTCCAGAAATGCGGCACGCTTTTCGCCCGCTTCGAACAACGTGAAGTTTGCCGCAGGATAAAACGCGGCAAGCGCGAGGCCGGGAAAACCGTTACCTGTTCCAAGGTCCGCTGCATTGCCAGTGAAGTCAGGCCCGATTAGGCAAGCGAGCAATGCCGATTCGTAAACGTGTTTTTGAATAATATTGATTTCGTCGGTTAGTCCGGTAAGATTGAGTACGCTCCCGTATTTTTGCAGTTCAACCAAAAGCGCGAATATCGCGGCATCGGGAAAGCCGGAAGTAAACCCGCGACGTTCCAGATGCATTGCTACTTCGACTAGCGAATCGGGTGGCCGAAGGTCGATTGACTCGTTCACAAATGCATCTTATCAGGTTGCAAATGCACTTGAAGTGGATGGAATCGAATTCGTATGAACCAAACTGCAAACAAACCGTCGTTATACCCGGTAAAAAAAGGTGGGACGCCGGGGTTCCCACTTTAAATTTAAGGTATAATCGGGTTTCATTATGGCACTCGATCAAAAGTCGGTCGTTTCATCGGATGTGACCCTCGCGGCGCAGGATGTCGAACGTGTAGTTGCGAGCGTGGAAAGCGTGATATTCGGCAAACGCCGGGTCATTGAATATCTGATGATCGCGCTCCTTTCCGGCGGTCACGCATTAATCGAAGACGTGCCGGGCGTGGGAAAAACCATGCTCAGCCGGGCACTCGCCCGAAGTTTGGAACTTGATTTCAAAAGGATACAGTTCACTCCGGACCTGCTTCCCAGCGACGTAACTGGCAACATGGTGTTTAACCAGGGTACGAGCGAGTTTTATTTCAAGCCCGGACCGGTTTTCGCAAACGTGCTACTTGCAGATGAAATCAACAGAACAAGCCCTAGAACTCAATCCGCCCTGCTTGAAGCAATGGAAGAACGGCAAGTAACGCTTGACGGAATTCCGCACGAGCTTCCTGTTCCGTTCTTCGTAATAGCTACTCAAAATCCGATCGAACATCAGGGCACTTATGCGCTACCGGAGGCGCAGCTTGACCGCTTTCTTCTTAAAATCAGAGTAGGTTATCCTTCGGATTCGGAAGAAGCGGCGATTTTGGAAAGCCAGCAAGTTCGGCATCCAATCGAAGACGTCGAACCTGTAATTTCCCCCGCCAGAATTCAGGACATTTCAGATTTGGTTAAGAACATTCATATCACTCCCTCAATCAGGCGTTACATAGTCAAAATTGTTTCGGAAACAAGAAATCATCCCGACGTTCAAGTCGGATGCAGTCCGCGAGGCTCGCTGGGACTTGCCAGAGCTGCTCAGGCCGCGGCGATGATTGCAAGGCGCGACTACGTCGTTCCAGACGACGTTCAGGAAATGGCGCCGGTCGTATTGGGTCACCGGCTGTTCTTACTGACCGAATCCCAGCTTTCAGGTGTGTCTTCGAGAAGAATCATAGACGACATAATTGCGCGGCTGCCCGTGCCGACCGAGTAGGTGGTCGAGTGGTCAGCCCCGCACTAATTATTCTGTTCGTTCTAAATTTGATTTTTCTGATAGCCGCGTTCGTTTTCCCTTCTCAAGAACCCGTCCGCTATGCGCTAATGGCGATGCTCCTGCTTGTCGCTTGGGCGATTTTCTGGCGATTTCTGTCCGTGAAATGGGGATTTCAGAGGATAATGCTGGCAAGGGCGGCGATTGCGGTTTTATTTCTGACCGCATTCAGCGCAACCGTAAGCGTGCTATTCAGTACTCACTTGCTCGTTTACACGTCGGTTTTTATTTTTACGAGCGCACTTACTATTTTTATCTGGTCATTATTCGCCAGCGCCGGATTGACCATCGAACGGGAGCATTTGAGAATTGCTCTTACGGGCCAGCCGCTCGAAGTAAAGGTAAAACTAATCAACAACAGCAGGTTTCCTAGATTTACCGTTATCGGATTCGACTACTTTCCCGCCGTAAGCAGCGAAGCGGGATATCAGGAAATGTGTTTCGTCAGCGTAAAGGGGCATAGCTCCGTGACTCTGAGTTACGAAGCGGTGCCCACGCTGAGGGGAGATTGGCGCGTCGGGCCATTTTATTTTTGGGGCGGCGATCCGTTCGGTTTTTTCAAACACGAAAGGCTCGTGGAAACGCTTACGGAGCTTATCGTAGTGCCCGTGCCGTTCAAGGTGAAAATGCAATCTCTGGACAGCGTAAGTTTGCGCCAAAAAGACGAAGCGGCCACGATAGAAAAGCCCGGAGAATCCATCGAGTTTTTGGGAGTCAGGGAATATCGAGACGGGGACAGCATAAGGAAGATTCATTGGATTTCGAGCGCGCGCACGGGACAGCTTATTACAAAGCAATTCGAACTGAACGTAGCGAGCACAATTTCTTTTTTGCTTCTCAATTCCGCGGATATGGGAAGAGGGAGAAATCCCGAAAAAACGGCGCTCGAAGACTCGTTGAGGATTATCATTTCTCTCGCTCAAGCAGCAATCAATTCCGCTTATCAAGTTAGTTTTATGGAAATCGGTGGAGCGGAGGAACGTGTCGTTCGCACTGGCGGCGGCAGAAAGTTTTTGTCCGACCTTTCGGTTCAGCTTGCTAAAATCGGCGAGGGCGGAAACGTCAATATCAAGGGCGAACTTAAATGGGTTGCCGAGTTAATTCCAAAGGGAAGCAACCTTTTCGTTTTCACGGACAAATATCGCAATTCCGACGAAGAAGTTTTTAACCACCTACACGGAAGATTCAGAAATCTTACGATAGTTCATTTCGATGTGGAAAGCTACGAAACGGGCAAACGAACAGTAACGGCTACACGCACTGCTGGAAGCGGCAGATTTCTCACTTATAGAATCGAAAACGGCGACGATTTGAAAATAGTCACCGAGCGGATACTCAGGCTTGCAAAACGGGAGGCGGCGCATGTCTGATGGCGGCTACAACAGCGGATTTTTTGCAAGGCTAATAGGGGTGCCTAGCAGGCAATGGCTCTATATTTTTACGGCAGTCGCAACCGTTTTAGGAATTCAGCTTCTATATCTAGTAAACGACGATATTACGTTGAATGCAGGGCTCAGCATTTCCATTATGGCGGGTTTCGCGTTCAGTTATTTTCTTTATCCCGGGCATCAACGCTATGCAATATACATTCTAGACATCGCGGCAATTGCGATTTTCGCTTATTTCATTCAAAAGGTTGTGTCAACGCCTGTCGCCTGGGGAACTGATTTCGGCGTGCTGCTCGGAATACTGATCGCGCTTTACAGCTTCCGAGCATACTCGGAACGCGACCACAAAATGATTCTCGCGGCTTGCCTTGTGATAATGCTGCTCGCCAGCGTCGCCAGCTATGACGTAAAGTTGATGTTTATTCTTCCTCTGTTCGTATTCTGCGCATTCGCCAGTTTGTACGTGGCAAACAACATTTCGCTGGCGGATAGGATTCCTTATATCGCAAGCGAAATGGGGGCGGCCTCAAATATCGCATATTTGTCGGGCAGGGCAACGGTCATCGTTTTTGTCGCGAGCATACTTATTTATATGGTCGTTCCTCACAGCGAAGGCGTGAGAAATCCTAGATTCAGGCTACCGACAAGCGCAATCGTGTCGGCGGAAGGCGACGAAAGCATTCCCGAAAACGAGCGCGAAGAACTGGACAGGATGAGCGAAACAAGCGGTTTCAGCGATCAGTTTAACCTTCGCGGTGGAAGGATCGACATTAAGGACGATCCGGTATTGCTTGTGAAAACCTCTTCCAACGAATATATGCGCGGAAAGGTATTTGACGTTTATGATGGGTTGAATTGGACCCAGTCCGAAATTGCATCGAAGCGGCCGGTTATGCCGCCAGCATCGCAGAATGAAGACTCAAGGCCGCCCGATTATATGGGTGGAGTCGAAAATTTTCCGCTTGTGGATTTTCCGTCCAAATCAAAGGAAGAAGAACTTAAACGAAAGCACATATACGTTGAATTGAAAAACGTTTATTCTTCGCCAGCGCTGGACGAAAATCCGTATTTGAACTACAGCATTCAGCATCTCGACGTATCATTTCTTCGAAACGATTTGGCGATTTTCTTTTCGCCATATCAGCCGTACAGAATAGAGGATATTGCACGAACCGATTCTTCCCGGAGCGGTGAAAGAAGAAGATACGCGGATCCGAAAATCGACGGGTTCAGCATACTCTCGCCTTCCGGCGGTTCGTCCGATGTCAGATATTTTCCGGAAGGCATGAGCTACAAGCTTTTTGCATTAAGGCCGAGCGTAGTTCCCGTCAGACTGCGGGCCGCGTCGAACACCGTTCCTCAAGAGATTCGAGAGGCCTATACCGTGCTTCCGGAAATAGTGACCGGAAATACCGCATTGATTGAGCTGGCCGAAACGGTCGCCAAAGGGCCTTCAGGCAAACTGGCGGTATTGCCGTACGATAAGGTGCTGAACATATACGACTATTTCGTAAGTTCGGGCGAGTTCGTGTATTCGCTGGATTATCCCAAGCTTCCCGTCAAAGAAGTGACCGACCCCGGAACGGGCGAAATAATCGAAGTGCCAGAGGTAGATGCCGCATATCATTTTTGCTTCGAAACCAAACAAGGGTATTGCGAGTATTTCGCTAATGCATTCGCCGTTTTCTGCAGAATCAACGATATACCTTCTAGGATAGTAACGGGATATGCTCCGGGAACATACAACTTCTTGAAAAACGGCTATATTTACTCGACGAAAAACGCGCATGCATGGGTCGAGGTATATTTCGACGGTTTCGGATGGATCGCATTCGACCCGACTCCTGCGTCGAGCGACTTCCTTAGCGTCGGCGAAATCAGGAATTTCTTGAGCGAAACTTTCGACTTCATTCAAAACCTGTTTGTTATCGACCCGCGCGGAACCCAACAAGCGATTGCCGCGTTTTTCGTGCTTCTCGCAACCAGAATCTACGAGGTCGCAGTAGAAAATCAAGTAACTAGTTTCAGCATTCTTGCCGCTCTTTTCGGGTTTCTGATTTGGAAATGGTGGCAAAGACTGCCGAAGCGCGCCGCGCCGCACATTCCGAAAAACGAAGTAGTAGCCGCTTTTTACGGTGTAGAAAAAGAACTCACAGCGCACAACTTCGACCGGCCCGCATACATGACCGGCCGAGTTTACCTGAAAAACATCGCGAGGATGATTGGGGACTTGTCCGGGCCGCTGAAAGAGCTGGATGCGATTTATTACAAATATGCCTACGGTAAAGATGCGCCGGACGAATTGGAAGTAAGCCGCGCAAAGGAAATCCAAAACATCGTAGTCAAGTATTTCGAAAAGGGCGGAAAGGATGGAGCCTGAACGGCTGCTCATAGTCAACGCCGACGATTACGGAAGGACACCGGAAATATCGCGCGGAATCCTCGATGCATTTTCCGCGGGAATTCTTAAAAGCACGACCATAATGTCCAATTTGGTATCGCGCATGGAATTGGATTCTGCGCAGGCTGCCGGAATTGCATGCGGTTTGCACTTCAACTTGACTTGCGGCAAACCTATTTCGGCGGTTCCGAAGGAATTTCTATCGCCCGTCCTATCTTTCGACAAATCGAAGGCGTTCAGTTTGCCAGCCGACGTTGTACGCGCCGAACTCGATGCGCAATGGGACTTTGTTGCCACTCATGGAATCAGGATAAGTCACATCGACAGTCATCACCATATCCATACCAATCCGAACGTACTGGCAATCGTCGCGGAATTCGCACTTCGGCGCGGCGTACCCGTCCGGCCTTGCGACGAAAGTACAGCCTTGCTCCTGAGCAAATTGGGAATCGCTTCAACCGGGAGTTTTTCAGCCGAATTCTTCGGAGAATGCTCGGTAAGCGAGGAAAACTTCGTGGAAATCCTGAAACGCTCGGAAGCAAAATCGCTCGAAATAATGACGCATCCCGGTTATTCGTCTCCGGAGCTCGAAAATGAAAGCACATACGCAAAGGAAAGGGAGATTGAACTCGCGGTTTTGAAAAGCCCGCAACTGGCTGAAAAGATAGCAGCGCTCGGCTGGACGCTTGGCAGCTATTTCGATTTATAGCAGCCTCCAAATCCGGCAGTTTATTCAAGCACGCCGGGGTATAATTAATAGTCTCGTGATTATTCGGCACTTCAATTGCGGCCGCGCGCTCAAGGCGCTGGCGGCTATTTTGCTGCTTGCGGCAGCCGTTTGCGTGCCTGCCTCCTGCAAAAAAGGCGGAGGAAATTTCTTTTCCGAAATCTCCTCGATACCCGGCGCCGTCCCGGACTCCGCCTTGAGTTCGGCGCAATGGAATGGAATTAGGGCGTACGTTCTCGATTCGAGCATGTCGCGATTGCCGAATTCCGGCGCACTAATAACACTGGAAGGTTCATCTTCCCGAAACGGCGCAAGGCTGGTTCTATCCAGCGAAGCCGCAAAAATGCCATTCGATTTGTACGTTCAACTCGACTACGACAAATCGAAATGGAAATTCGAACGGGCGGAATATCTCGGCGGAATGGGCGAATCAGCCATCTCCCTTGCAGTATCTCCTTATGCAGGCAGAGTGGACGCCGGAATCGCCGTGCCGAAATTCGAAAGAGACAATTCTCCTTCATCCTCTAGTTTGGACAAGAAACTCCTATTTGAATTCGTTTTTGCGGAGAAGGCGGATGTTTCGCGCAAATCGGTGTCGGGAGTTCCTTCGAATCCCGTAAACAAAGTCGAAAACTTGACGGCGATTGATAGCGGAAGCGGGTCGGTACTTCTTACTTGGAACGAAAAAAACGTAGGAGACTACGACAATAGCGGCGAAGTTGGCGTTCCCGACATTACTCCAATCGCGCTGCACTATCTTGAAACTTTCGAAACTAGCCCAAATCCGGAGCTATTTTCGCTTATAGACGGAGATGCAAACGGGGAAATAGGAATTCCGGACATAACTCCGATTGCGCAAAATTATCTGAGTTTGGTCGGCGGATACATGGTCTATCGAGCGGATTTGGGAGGCGAGCCGCTTCCGCCGGGCTCCAGCGATTCGCCAAGCGCAATCCGGCCCGTTCCTTCATCCGGTCAGGGCAGGGTTCCTTACCAATTTTCGGATTCTCCGCCGGAGTCCGGCATTTACACCTATACTGTGCGTCCGTTCAGCAGTCCATCCGACGAAGTGCGTATAGGAATCGTAAGTAATACGGCCATCGTTAGCTACTCCGGCGGGCAGGGCGGTGACAATTCGCCGCCCGAATGGGAAAGTCAGCCGGGAATAACGGATGCCATCGCGGGAAAAGAAAGCATACTCGTCAAATGGGGACGAGCGATTGACTCCGAATCGCCGCCGGTCTTCTACGATATCTATGTTTCCGCCGGCAACGAAATTAGCTTTAATGAACCGGACAAGTTCATAGTCGTACCGGCGGGCGACCCCGACGATGCGGAGCATTCGCTTCAAATCTGGGACCTGCCCAAGGGAGATACTTTTACGGCGGCAATCAGGGCAAGAGACAGCGCGGCTCCGCCGAATCGCGACGATAACACAAACACGATAACTGTCAAGTTAGTCGAAAGCATAGGTTGGCTGGAGTTTCGTGGCGGGCCTGGGCGCACCGGTGCGATTTCGCAATCTTTAAATCCGCCATTAACAATGGAATTCGCACACACGATTAATGCCTCGGCAATTCAAAGCAAAGTGTCGCCGGCAATCGTGGAGAATCCCGGCACGGGAAAGATTTACGCGCTATGCGCGCTTGATGCGACGGTGTATTGCCTTGATGTAACCGATTTCGATGATGTATTTACCGAATGGTCTTTCACCGCGGGCGATTGGATAGAATCGGGCATCGCGATTTCCGGCGGAAGGGTTTATTTCGGCGGACGAGACAACAAAATGTATTGCCGGGACGCGTTTACCGGAGAGCAGGTTTGGACTAGAAGCGTTGATGGCACGATTGCATCGAGCGCGGTCGTCGTCGGCGACATTGTCTTTTCCGCGACGGCGAACAGCGAGCTGTTAATGCTTTCCGCCCTTGACGGCAATAAATTCTTCAGTTATTTCGCGCCGGCGGCGATTTCGTCGAGTCCGGCTGTTGAAAACGGAAAAGTGTTCATCGGCACAGGCGATTCGGCTGCGCCTGCGAATATTGTATGCTTCAATACCGCCACCAATGCCGAGTCTTGGAGGTTCGCGACTCCCGCTGGCGTGCCCGCTACACCCGCAGTGGCGGACGGTTTTGTGCTGGCGGGAGATCTTTCGGGCAATTTCCATATCGCAACTACAACCGGCGCATTGCTGCGTTCGATTCCGCTGGACGGCTCGATTCATGCGAGTGCGTCTTACGCGAACGGAGTAGCTTACGTTGCCACAAGAAATGGAAAGGTTTATGCAATAGAAGTTTCGACAGGCGATTTCGTGTGGCCGTCTCCCGCTTCGATTCCGGGACTGAACGGCGTGACGGCGAGTCCTCTGCTAACGGGCGGATATTTATATGTTGCGGCGGGAAACGGAAGATTCTATTGCTTCGATGCCGCAACTGGCCAAAATGTTTGGGACGCGCCAGCAGGCATCCCGATTCAGATTATCGCCAGCCCTTGCGCGTGGCGAAACGTCGTTTACGTTTTGTGCGGCGATAAAACACTCAGGGCATTCAGTTCAAATGTCGACTTGATTGCGCCGTCCTGGATTACCGGCCCCGGAATAATCGCGGCGGACTGGACCGGCGCGCCGGAAGCTCTTACATTGAGGCTCTTGGCAGGCGAAGCTTTCGATGAACTATCTCCACCTGTACGGTGGATTTTTTTTATGAGTTCGATTAGCGCCGTAGATTTCGATACGCCGGGCGTTCCGCCTTCAAGCACTATTGCGTTCGCGCCTACGCTTTTTCGCGATTACGTTTTAAGTCCGGTGGAAATGACCGTTGCAAGACAGCATTGGACTTCGCATCGCGCTTGGTATGGGGCGCGGGCGATGGATAACGCAATTCCGCCGAATGTTGACGGAAATACTGTCGTTCTGGATTACACATTTCCTTGGACGGGATTTGACGTCGCGCTTGCTGCGGATACTGGAGAGAAGTTTTACAGATTCGATGGTGCGTACGACGATACGAGCGAATCCGCAATGATTGTTGCATACACACTGGATAACGGGATTTGGAAGTTGAAACAATACGTGATTTCCGGCGCGGAAACCGAACCCGTGGAACTTTTGCCGCTCGTCAACAAGGCTTCAGTCGGATACGTGGATATCGCGCCGGGAAACGCGCAAAGCGATAACAACTACTATGCGGCGGTCGTCGTGCCGGTTACGGGAGACCCGGTAAAGCGCGACTTGTACCTCGGCGTCACCGATTCTCACGACGAAGCTTTTACGCTTCAAAAAATAAGCTCGGAAGACAGATTTTGGGGTCAAATTAGTATTTCTGTCGATAATCGGGGACTTCCCGCGGTTGCCAGCACCTATTGGGAGCCTCTTACCGAGCCAACCTACCCCACGCTTTTTCCCCAATATCATTTCATTGACGACGGAATTCCACCCGCGTGGCGCCGGGAGTTTATTGACCAATCTGGTGTGCAAACCCGATATATCAATTTGGCATTTAAAAAGGACGGTACGCCGATCGTCGCATATACGAGGAGCAATCTTACAACTGGCAATCGGACAGGGCTTTTTGTCGCGGAGCGCATAGGCGAAAACAACTGGCAAACGACACCTGTTGCCGACGGCGCGATGCTCGGTACGACAGGCAAGCACCTATCTATGCTGCTGGACGAAAACGACCGGCCCATAATCGCTTTCACGGACCTCGAAGCGGAAATGATGCTCCTCGCTTTGCCGGTGGCGAACGGCGAGTGGGACGTGATCCAGCTCGGCGATCTAAACAACGCAGGCGTGCTTGCCCATCACGAAACCTCGCTTGTACACATTCCGGGCGCGGGGCCGGGCGACGGCACGGCCGATTATGCACTTGCGCATTACTCAACTTTCGGCGGAAGCTCGATTGTTCAAAAGGTATTCGTCAGGGCTTTCGGCAAATCCGGTGGCAATTGGGTTCTGCCTGAAAACAATACTTATTGGCTTGGAGAGACGGACCAGCCTCCGATAGACAATCCGCCGACGAAAAGTAATTCGGGCAGCATTTTGATTTTGCCGCGGGGCGAAATGCTCGGCATTGTTTGCGCAGACGAACTTGGAGGCGTGCTATTGCGAAACGAAATGAGGCTTGAACACCTTCTGCGGTAGCCGCGCGCTGGTCGGATATAATAAGTCTCCTTTCGAAGGTGAACGGCATGCGCCATTACTCGATAGTCCTTTTTTGCATTGCATTTTGCGCAATTGCGGCGGTTGCCGCGGCGTCCTGCGCGTCGAACGGTTCGAATTTTCAAACGAACTATAACGAAACCGGATACAGGTTTTCAATAGTCGATCAAAACCCGTATACAAACCGCGACGAAAGCATATACGAAATCGTGTTAGCCGAATACGGAGGCGAAGTCGAGGTCGCAATTATCGCAACCGATGATTCCGAATACGGCCATTTGCTTCACCTTGAGTATCCCGCCGGATCGCTAACGACGGAATCCGTCGATTTTTCCGGCGGATTTCAAGCCGGCAAATACGTCACTCTCGGCGTGACCGGAGTGTCAGGAATAGTTGCAATCGGCGTATCGCCTATCGGCGGTGGCAGCGCACCGGCGGGAAAAGTTGCAACCGTAAGGTTCAGGCATGGAGCGTTTCCAATACGTGAAATCGGTGCCGCGCCTTCCGGAACCGAAAACGTCGTCAATGATTTGAAAGTTGAAAAAGTTTCAGAAGGCCAAGTTTCGCTTGTATGGCACGGAAAACTGAAAGGCGATTTCGATCTCAGCGGCGAAGTCGGTATTCCCGACATAACTCCAATAGCTTTGAACTATCTGGAAACAACTGAAAGCACCGCTGATTTGGAACTATTCGAAATTATCGACGGCGACGGAAGCGGCGAGATCGGCATTCCCGACGTAACAGTAATCGCGCTGCATTATCTCGAAACGCTTGCCGGATACCGTGCATTTCGCGGCATTCCGCAGGATCCTCCGATACCAGGCGGGCCGGTAAATTGGCTATCCATTCCGCTTGAAATTTCAAGTGGTGCGGACGCTACGCTTGCTGAAAGACCTGTTGAAAGACATCCGCAGGAAGGCTTTTTGTTTTTTGAAGTTACAACCCTTGTCGAACCGTCGATTTTGGATGCGCCGACCGCTTGGCGAGTTGTCCCGACCGACGGGGAAAACGAAGGTGTTCCGGGCCAGCCGGTGCTCCTTATGCCGATTGTAAATCACCTTTCGAAAGTGCCGCCGCTTGCCAAAACCCGCATCGGAGCGGAGGAAGTAACTTCGGCGGATATTGCAGTCGCGCAGGGGAAGGGCGGGCCGGCGCCGTTCGAAAACGGCGCTCCGCTTGTCGCGTTTCGAACCTCGGCGGGAGAACTGATGCTGGGATATTACCTCGACGGCTGGCAGGAGCAAACGATACTCGATGACGGCCGCACGTTCACTTCGCCCTCGATCGAAATAATCGGCGGCAAAGTCGTAATCGCGATTTCGGATAGGACGAATAACGAAATCAGGCTGTTCGCCGGGATTCCCGGAGAAACATTCGAGGAGTATGGGACTGTTGGTGCGCTTCCTTCGGCCCCGTCGCTTGTAAGACTTGACTTTTCAGGTCAAGACGAAGCAATTTTACTGGCGTTTGCCCGCGATGCCGCGCTCGGAGAGGCCAAAGTGAACTTCGCCAGCGCGATATTTGCGGATGATTTTGGAATGCTTAATTGGGCCGGGGATGAAGTTTTCAGTTCGCCTTCGGTCACAGGATTGGACCTTGCCGTTAACAACGAAAATAGCGAAATAGCGATAGCTTTTGCGGCCGGAACTTTCGATAGCCAGGATTTTTCCGCAGAAACGCGCTTATACCGGGCGGTTGCATCCTCTGCTGGCGGTGCCTTTAACGTGCAGGACATAAGCGAATCTGCGGATAATGCATTGCCTTTACTGGTAAGTTGCGATTACGTTGACGGCGGACTTGAAATTTTATACCAGCACCTGCGGCTTTTTACTGTTCCGCTTACCACAATTACGGTGCCGATTTTGGATTTGAAAGCGTATAAGGGCGGAATCACACCAATAAATGCAACACTCGTAAGCGGCTCAATTTCTCTCGTTAATCCGCTTAACGCGACGGTGGATATAAATTACGGCATGGAACCTTCGCTAATTGCACTTCGCGATCATCCTACGAAATCGGCATTCGCCGGGGCAACATCCGCAGTCGGCAGGTTGACGCTGTCGGGCTTTCCGGTTATAACTGGCACGGTAAATCTCGCCCTCGACACGGCGGCGCAAACGGGGTCGTCTTTTTCCTCTTTGACAAGCCGTGGAAACGCCCGTGGCTTTCGCGGTGCATATAGCCAAGAACTCGGAGCAGTCGAGGCGTGTTACATCGAAACCTCGCCGATAGACGTTTCGTCAATCGGTAATTTGCAAAATCTCCCCGCCGGCCCGCTGTACTACGAGGCGTACACGCCGTAATAGTTTATGACGAATCAAATTCAACAACAGAGAAGACACGGCGACCCCGCACAAGAATGGAATAGCCAAACTAGAAGTCTAAATCACGGTGTTATCAATACAACCGAGGTTCTGATTCGAAATTGGATAGACCTGCAGTTTTATAATCGCGCCATTAAGTTGTGTGCTGAGAATGAGCTACCTATCTTGGTAATGCCTGATTTGTGGAGTTCATATCGGATCAATTCCTATACAACGCTGCTTATTTATCTTCGGCGAAACTTGGATAAGGATAGGAGAAGCGATTCGTTATTGAGAATTGCTGAGTGGATAAAACGTAATGCATCGGTATTAACGCAAGAAAAAGTGCGGGATCTTGTCAATTCTCATCTGCCTAGGTATTGGGATGAATATTGGAGTTCAACATTAGGGTTTTCCGAAAATGTCGACCAGCAATGGATTTCAAAAATCATCGAACACCTGAAGAAATGTAGTGTGGTGATTGCCAAATACACCAATTGTAGGGTGGTTCACTATAATTCATTTCAGGATGTGGAAGCGCCGCTGGCGAAAGACATTGATGACTGCGTTCGTAATCAATGGTGTGTACAGCAATTGTTTAGGCAATTCTTTCTTTTCGAGATGCCCAGTTTTAACTATGTAGTAGAATGTACCTTCTGGACGAGGTGCATTCAATTCTGTTTTCCAAAACTAACCGAGGGGGAACTTAAAGAAATATGGAATGGCATCATCAATGAGGTTAATGACTGGCTCGATAATGATTTGGTAAATTCTTTGAATCAACATGAAGTTACATCAGAGGATGCAAAATGAACGAATTCATTTCCAAAGTTGATTCCGGCGATGCCGTTATCGGCGTCATCGGGCTAGGTTATGTAGGTCTGCCGCTTGCGGTGGAATTTGCCGCGGCCGGCTTCAAAGTAATCGGGTTTGAAGTCGCGCAATCCAAAATCGACGCGGTGAATCGCGGCGAAAACTACATTAAAGACGTTGACGACGCTCAAATGTCCGCACTCGCCGGTTCGGGCAGGCTTTCCGCGACCGCGGATTTTTCGCGGCTCTCCGAGTGCGATTCGATTAGCATCTGCGTGCCTACGCCGCTTTCCAAAATGCACGAGCCTGAGCTTTCGTATATCGTTGCCGCAACGGACGAAGTAAAAAAATTCATAAAACCCGGAGCGCTCGTAGTTCTCGAAAGTACGACATATCCGGGTAACACCGAGGAAATGCTATTGCCTGCGCTTTCGGAAGGCGGCAGAGCAGTCGGCAAAGACTTCTTTCTAGCGTTCAGTCCGGAGCGCGTGGATCCGGGAAATCCCGTTTTTAAAACGCACAATACTCCGAAAGTAATCGGCGGCGTAACCGAAGAATGCAGACTGCGTGCCAAAGCGGTCTATGGCGCGATTATCGAACCGATAGTGCTCGTCAGCTCGACGACGGCCGCAGAAATGGTGAAATTAGTGGAAAACACATTTCGCGCAATCAACATCGCGAACGTTAACGAAATCGCGAAAGTTTGCCACAAGCTTGGACTAGATGTTTGGGAGATTATCGGCGCCGCGGCAACGAAGCCTTTCGGTTTCGTTCCGTTTTATCCGGGGCCTGGGCTAGGCGGACATTGCATTCCGATAGACCCATTATACCTTTCTTGGAAAATGAAGTCGCTCAATTTCAGGACGCAGTTCATCGACTTAGCGAACGAAATCAACCGCTCGATGCCTCACTGGGTGGTGGATCGAATCGAAGAAATACTGCTGCGCAGACGCATAGATATGAACGACGCGAAAATTTTGGTGCTTGGAGTGGCATACAAGCGAGACATAGACGACGCACGCGAATCGCCCGCAATCGACGTAATCAGCCACCTCATAAAGGAGTGCGCGTCGGTCGAATATTACGACCCTTATATTCCCGAATGTCTCGCGGGCGAAACGGAGGTTGAAAAAACGCTGCTCAAATCGAGCGAGCTTACCCCGGAATTGATAAGCGCGGCAGACCTCGTGGTTTGCGCGACCGACCATTCATGTTTCGATTGGCCGTTTATACTTGAGCACGCCGTAGAAGTTTTCGATGCTCGCAACGCGACGAAGGGAATCGAAAGCGAAAAAATTGTTCGGCTCTAATAAATCACCAAATCGTTTGCCTATAAAAGGCCATCAGTGTTAAGAAACACGACTTCGCGAGTAAGTTCGATTCCGTATTGCGCCTTGACTTCGTTTTGTGCAAGTTCGATTAGCGCTTTAACATCTTGCGCGGATGCGCCGCCGAGATTGACGAAAAAATTGGCGTGAATATCGCTTATCATCGCGTTACCTATGCGCCGGTTTTTAAGGCCGCAGCGCTCGATGTAATAACCAGCGCTGTATGCCCCCTTGCCGTCCTTTTTAACCCACGGCGCGGCCGTCTCCGGCGGCACGCGCTTGAACACGCTGCCGCAGTTCGGATAATCGAGCGGAAATTTCGTAGCACGTTCCGCCCGCACGCCTTCCATTTTTTCAAGTATCGCGCCACTGTCTTCGCCGTTTTGAAGCTTTATCGAGACTTCGGTCACTATACGCCTTGAGCCGGTGAATTCGCTTTCGCGATAGCCGAGGTAGATTTCTTCGCGCGGTTTCGCAACGACCGTTCCGTCGTTTTCGACCCAAGTAACGTCCACAAGTATATCGCCGATGAACACGCCGTTGCACCCGGCGTTCATATACACTCCGCCGCCCAGCGTGCCCGGCACATCGCAGATTTCTTCCATACCCGACAGTCCCCGCCCGCCCGCGTCCGACGCAAGGTCGGGCAGCGAAACGCCCGCACCTGCTCGAATCAACGCGCCGTCGAATTCTACGTAATTCAGGTCGCGCGTCGATATGACCAGCCCCGGAAAGCCCTCGTCGGCGACCAAAATATTCGAACCCCAGCCGAGCGTGACAAACGGCACGCCCGCCTCGTGCGCGGCCTTAACTGCCATTGCCGTTTCGCCGGTATCCGCGGGGAACGCCAGCGCAGCCGCCGGCCCTCCGATTTTGAACGTCGTGAATTCCGCGAGCGGATATCCGGTTTCGAGCCGTATTCCTTCCCGCCGGATTTGCGTGATTAAACCTTCAAGATTTTCCAATCAAACTCCAGTTCCGGAAAATGCCGGATACCGCCCGTGATTATACAGAATCGCCGTTGGCTTCCAGAAAATACGGTACAATATCCCCGATGAAGATTTACATCGGCAATGACCATCGCGGCGTGAAGTTGAAGAAAGCCATCGTATCGTGGCTTAACGAAAACGGCTACGAGGTCGTCAATTTCGGCGTGGACGAGATGGATCCCGTTGACTACCCCGACCAGGCGAGGCTCGTCGGCGAGGCCGTGGCGAGGGACGAAGACGCAATCGGCATCCTGATTTGCGGTAGCGGAGTCGGCGTCCAAATGGCGGCTAACAAAATCCCCGGCGTGCGTGCGGCGCAGGTTTGGGACGAGTGGATTGCCGAGTATGCCCGCCGGCACAACAACGCCAACGTCATCACGTTTTCGAACGAGCGCCAGACTCACGACGACGTCCGCAGCCTCGTCGAGATTTTCCTGAACGCCCGGTTCGAAGGCGGAAGACATAGCAGACGCGTGGCGAAGATACGCGAGTTGGAGCAGAAGTGCTAATGCGAAGAATCGAGTAAATAGCATTCTGATTATTGCAGCATTCGGTAGGCCTGATTAGAGCAGACATCTGCCGATGGATTTGAGATAAAACGGATAATTGATACCTTTGCAGCGTTATTTGCGCGCTTTTATTATCCTTTTTCCCGTAATGGCTACATTTGCTTGACATTTAAATTGAGCGAGGTATAATTACTGCGTTCTTGGAAAGTGAAACTATGACAAAGTCACGCGATTGCTTGGATTGGGTTTCCTTTTGGCGAATAGCCCTAGCGGCAGTTTTGGCTATAGTTTTTGCCGCGGCTGCAAGTCCCTGCTGGGCTGATGATGGAATACAGCCAGTCAAACTCACTGAATCCGATTTCACAAAATTCTGGGCTGACACCGGCATAAGGCAATTTTACGGCTATGGTATGCCTGTCGACTTAAGCAATTTATACGAATTTTTCTCGGCATTGGAACGAGAAAATCCTCGGTTTACTAATCCTATGAAAAGCATGGTAATGGTTGACGGCCGTGGCTACTGGGCGGAAAACTGGGACTATTTAGCCGAACAGCAGGTTCCAAAAGCGGCAAATCTTCCAAGATATTGCACTGACTTTGTAGCCGGCCTAATTTTGCTTCGTTTGCTGTCATTCGATGACGCAGTTCGGACAATTGAAGGTAATCCAGCGCTTTTGTGTGAATGGACCAATTTGTGGGATGCTTATGCAGGGCAATGTATAAGCATTATTAGCCAAGAAATTCAGCCATTTTATCCCGAAGCGCAATGTCCCTTTCTATTTTTGGAAAAAGGACAATCAGATATATTATACAGGGTATTAAGGCTATATTTCCAAAGCAGCTATATGGATGCACGGAATTATGCGTTGGCCACTCCTTTGTTAATGCCATTCTCGGAGTGGGATGCATTCATTAAAGATAAGGCATTTGCCGAGTTTTTGGCAAAGCAAAAGGTGGAATGATATGAAAGACTCTATGACATCGATCGATATCAATGCTGTTGTAAAAATGGCAGTTGCGTTGGCGTTGTCTGATAGGTTTATAGACTTGTTAAACTATGGCAGATTCCAAACTAAATCATTGAGCCAATCTGACGATTCGAATGTGTCAGCGGATGAGGCGATTATAATTGAGTGCTTACTACAGCCGCACAACTGCAGCAGTCAATTTGTATGCAACTCCGAGGACGGTGAGTTTAACTGCAACTACCAAGCCTTTCACTGTTTAGAAAGATATGATGGTTGCCTTGGTCAAGTATTTCGCTGCAAAAGTTACCCAGGTACTCCCTGCAATGAAAACTTTAGCTTTCTTTGCATTTCTGAAGATGGTTTTGGGTGCTTATCTGAAACCTTTTTGTGCGTTAACTTCAATGGACAAGGCACGTTTAGATGTACAGACGAATCCGGAAGCACAACATTTGATTGTGATTCATCCGGGGGTTACGATTTTTCATGCGGAGATTTGCCAGGCGGATCATCATCCAATTTATTCGACTGCAATGATGAAAGTGATGAAGGGTTTGACTGCAATCAAAAGCACATTTTCAATTGCAACAGCCTATTTGTATGTCGAAGCGGGCACGATTGCAGCGGTGGTGTTCCTTGTTCCAGCGGGCAAGGGTGGAACATGCCCCCCAACTCGCTTCCAGATGCTCCAACTGGTGGCGTTTTCTCTTGCATAAGCATCTTTACCTGCAATGCAAATGACGAGCAGTCCACTTCTTTTTCCTGTAGAGCCAGATCAATGTTTTCCTGCGGCAGAGGCAACCAGCCAAATCAGGGATTTGAATGCGGCCAGGAAGGCGGAGATTCTTTTAATTGCGGCATTGAGGGTACTGGCAAATTCCATTGTGCAGATAGCATTTTCCATTGCGGCAAGTGCACGGGTCCACAGCCTCCGTATTATTGGTATTTTTATCTTTTCCAATGTGACATTTCCAACGACAAGTTCGAGTGCAATGATGATATTGGGAACTTCGAATGTCCGGAGAAGTTTGACTGCATGAGTACGCAACACGCGTGCTCTCAGGGGTTTTCGGATTAAAATATGAGGCGAAGCTGTGGGAAGTAACGCGTTTGACGCTTTCATTAATAAGCGGATGATGCCGCCTTTAATTCACCTCGATTTGATTGTCACAACTAAGTGCAATCTCTATTGTTCATATTGCTTTATGGAAAACAAGCGGCCCATATCAATGAGTAGCGAATTAATGGAGCAAGCCGTAGCGATGCATTTCGAGTATTCGAGGCAGCAAAAGGAGATTCAAGCAACCTTTATCGGCGGTGAGCCGCTTTTAGAAATTGACCTGATTGAGGAATGCGTTAAGCTCTATCGACGGCTTGCTACTGAATATTGCAAAAGTGTGGGCTTTGCTCTAACAACAAACGGAACACTTCTCGATATTTCCATGGCGGAAAAGCTGGCAATGCTTAATGTCAAGTATTTGTTGTCAATTGACGGGGCGGAGCATATGCACGACAAATACCGCCATTTCCCCGATGGAAGCCCTACTTGGAAGCTTATAACCGGGCGACTTGGAGAATTGAAACGTTATCAGCCTTGGCAAGGTGCAAGAGTAACAGTTAATCCGGACACAGTTTATGGTCTGGCCGAAGGCGTAAGGGAGTTGTTTGAATGCGGGATAAATCAATTCATCATAGGAGTAGCAACAGGGATTACTTGGAACGACGACGATATTCAAGCCTATTCTGACCAAATGTTTCTTATAGCGGACTATCATAATAAGATGAAGAAGAAGGGAGCGCCAATACGCCTGACGATTTTCGAGTTTGATACGGAACGTGAGCTTGCTCGGCTCAAGGGCCAATGGGGATGTGGAGCGGGTCGAGGCAGGCTATCTGTCGATCCTACCGGAGCCATCACTGGTTGCGCAAAAATTCAAGGTTGTAACAACGGCAATGGAATCTTCGTTTTTGGCAATGTTCGCGACGGAATCACGAATCTTAAAAATCGCTATATGCTCAACTGGGACAATATGAGCATGCGCACAAAATGTCAAGAGTGTGATATTGCAGACTGCTGCTCGGGCGGATGCCCAGCGGTCAATTTTGCTGAGACCGGTAACCCATTTGTCCCAAGCGAACATAACTGCAAATTTACGCGAATGTACTTGAAAATATCGGAGGCTCTTAATGTCAACTGAAAAAGCAAAACCAGCGCCCGAAATGCCGTTTAAACTTGATGAAGAAACGATTGAATTGGCGGTGAGGATAACTGTTGCTAGATTAGAAGCAGAAAGGCAGTTGAAGGAATTTATTGCCGACCCAACAAAGGCGCAAGCACTTGCCGAATATGTCAGAATGCAGTCCCGAATATTTCGAAGAGCGCTTCTCGAAGTTTCAAATGGCTCAAAACCAGATCCGGGCGAATGCAATAATGCTTCTAGAAATGATGATTAGCACAAATGAAGTGTAATTGCTATAATTCAGCGCTCTTATGTCTGAAATTGAATTACTGACTTCAAATCGGGAAGCGCACGTGACGAATCGCGACCGATTGGCGACGATCGGATTTATCAGCCTGGGCTGTCCGAAAAACCAGCTCGACCTAGAGCTTATGCTAGGCCAGGCGGGGGCGAGCGGCTACCGCATTACGCGCCACATCGACGATGCCGACGTGCTCGTGGTCAACACGTGCGCGTTCATCGGCCCGGCTGTCGAGGAAGCCGACCGGCACATTCGCGAAGCGTCGCGATACAAGCTCTACGGCAAATGCAAGCGCCTCGTCGTTTCGGGCTGCCTGCCGCAATATCTGAAAGACGCCGCTGCTGAAAAATATCCGTACGTAGATGCGTTTATGACGCCGAACGACGTCGGAAAGCTCGCGGAAGTGCTTGCCGATCTCGAAAACGGCGGCGGCGGCCGAATCACCGTCGAAAGAGACGCCGAACTGCCGAAATTTCTTTACACCGGCGAACAGCCTCGCATTATCAGCACGCCGCCGGGAATGGCCTTCGTCAAAATCGCCGAAGGATGCAACCACAAATGCAGCTTCTGCGTGATTCCCCAGCTTCGAGGCAAGTTTCGCAGCCGGACTATCGAAAGCATCGCGGCGGAAGTCGAAGCGCTCGTTGCATCCGGCGTGAAAGAAATTGTGCTCATAAGTCAAGATTCGACACAATTCGGCAAAGACCGGCGTGGCGATGGCGAAGATTTACCAAAACTTTACGAGCGTCTCGCGGCGATTAACGGCGATTTTTGGGTAAGAACGATGTATCTTTACCCGAATAAGGTAACGGATGAGCTTCTCGACATTGTGAATGCTAATCCCGAAAGGCTTTTGCCTTACTTCGACATCCCCATTCAGCACATTAATACAGAAATTTTAAAAGCCATGCGCCGAATCGGCGACAGGCATGCTATAATGGACTGTCTTTTGAACATTCGCCGGCGGGTGGCCGGCGCGGTGATAAGGACGAACCTGATTGTCGGCTTTCCGGGCGAGACCGAGCCGATGTTCCGTGAACTTCTCGAGTTTGTCGAGGAGGGGCACATCGACCGTCTTGGCGTTTTTACATTTTCGAATCATCCCGGAGTGCCTGTGCATCAGGAATCAGAGGAAATTTCCGAGGAGGAAAAATCCGCACGCCGCGACCTTTTAATGCGCGCTGCGCAGAAAGTCGCGAGGGAAAGAAACGAGAAGCTGGCCGGGACCACGGCCAGGGTTCTGATTCAAGAGCGTAAGAAGGTTGATGGAAGGAGTTACGTTTATACCGGTCGTAGTTACAGGGATGCGTATGAAATCGACGGCGTTACAGTTGTCAATTCGGAATTGCGAAGGCCCACCGGGGAATTTGCTACGGTGCGCATTACCGGCGCGAGCACGTATGATCTTGAGGCTGCTTTCATAGACTAAAGCTCGATTTTTCCTTTTGCAGTGCGGTTTCCCCCTCGCTTGAGGGAATAGTGGACAAGCTGCACGAACTTGCGAGACAAGTTATAGAAAGCTTCACCGCGGGCGGCAAAACCGTTTTCACCGCGGAATCATGCACAGGCGGACTGGTATCCGCAGCGCTGACTCACGTTCCCGATTCCAGCAAGGTTTTCCTCGGCGGAATTGTCGCGTACGCCAACGGCGTTAAAGTGCGGCTTCTCGGCGTAAACTCGCGCCAAATCGCGGAGCATGGCGCCGTAAGCGAAGAAGTCGTGTCACAAATGGCCGAAGGCGCGCGAAATGCAGGCGGCGCAGACTTCGGGGTAGCCATCACCGGCATTGCCGGCCCCGGCGGCGGTAGCGCGTCTAAACCCGTCGGCCTCGTATTCATCGCGGTGGCCGGCGAGTCGGTATCGATAGCAAAAGAACTTCGCCTGCAAGGAGATCGCGAAGAAATCAGAAATTCCGCGGCAGCCGCCGCGATTGAATTGCTTTTATCGGTTTTTCAAGAATCCATTTTGCACAGGGAGATTCGAAATGGCCACTCAAACGGATAAAGAAAAGGCGCTCGACGCAGCCAAAGCCCAAATCGAACGGCAGTTCGGAAAGGGCGCGATTATGAAGCTTGGCGAGCATCCCAAGGTAAAAACCGCCGTCATTTCTACGGGCAGCCTTGCGCTCGACATTGCGCTCGGAACGGGCGGTTTGCCTTGCGGCAGAATCGTCGAAATTTACGGCCCGGAATCGAGCGGCAAAACTACGCTTGCTCTTCACGTAATCGCGGAAGCTCAGGCGAAAGGCGGGAAGGCCGCGATTATCGATGCCGAGCACGCGGTCGATCCGGAATACGCGGCAAAACTGGGCGTGAAAATAGACGAGCTTTTAATCGCCCAACCGGATACCGGCGAGCAGGCGCTCGAAATATGCGAAATGCTGGTTCGAAGCGGCGCCATCGACGTAATCGTTGTGGACAGCGTCGCCGCGCTGGTACCGAAGGCTGAAATAGACGGCGAAATGGGCGATGCGCACATGGGGCTTCAGGCGAGACTAATGAGCCAAGCGCTTCGCAAATTGACCGCAATTGTGCACAAGTCGAACACGATACTTGTCTTTATTAACCAAATAAGGGAAAAAATCGGAATCGTTTTCGGAAATCCGGAGACAACGACGGGCGGAAGGGCGCTGAAGTTTTATGCCTCGGTGCGCATCGAAGTCCGCCGGTCGGACAGCGTAAAGGTGGGGACGGAAGTCATCGGGAATATCGTCACCGCCAAAGTAGTAAAAAACAAGGTTGCGCCGCCGTTTAAGAAGGCGCAATTCGACATTATTTTCGGCCATGGAATTTCTCGCAGCGGTGACCTCCTCGACCTCGCAGTTGAAAAAGGAATCGTCACCAAAAGCGGCTCCTGGTACAACTACGGCGAAGTTAAGCTCGGTCAAGGCAGAGAAAGCGCCAAACAGCTAATCGGTGACGATGCGAAGCTATTTGCCGATATCAAGTCGAAAATCCTCGATTCTTCGGGGATAGATTTTTCCTTTTCTCATGATGCAGAGGAAGCGGATGCTTGAAATTCTTTCGAAACAAGGCCCCTGCGCGGGGCAATTCAGTAAGCGGGTGATATGTGATGCCAACTTTTTTGATTTGGATACTGGCCGCCGTCGGCTTAGTCGCGGGCGCGGCCGTGGGCCACTTCATCGCCTGTCCCATCATTTACCGGGGCAAGGCGAAAAAAATTATGGACGACGCGGCCCAAAAAGCCGCATTGGAACTGGAGCGCGCCTCGGCGGAGGCGAAGCGAATCGTGGCGGATGCAAAGGAAGAAGCGCAGAGAATCAAGGAACGCGCTCAGCGCGATGCCAATAATAAGGAGAAAGACCTTAAGAATAAAGAACGTGCCCTTTACAAGCAGGAAGAAAGGCTTCAGAGAAATCAGGACAGGCTCGAAGCCAAGCTGACCCAAGCCGATAAAACGCTGGAACAGGCGGATGAAAAGGAAAGGGTAGCCGAGCAGAAGCTTTCCGACATCGAAGCGAAGTACGAGGAAATTGCTCAGCTATCGAAAGATGAGGCGAAGGAAATTGTCTTGCTCAGGGCACGTGAGGAATTCGGGCACGAAATCGCCAAAATGGTTCGAGAAATTGAGGAAGAAGCAAAGCTCGCTTCGATGACCAAAGCTCGTCATATTCTGATTGACGCGATGCAGCGAACGACGGTTGACCATTACAGCGAGGCCATAATTTCAACAGTCGAGCTCAAAGACGACGACATGAAAGGCCGCATTATCGGACGAGAGGGCAGGAACATTAGGGCAATCGAGGCCGCGACAGGCGTTGACGTAATAATCGACGACACACCGGGCGTTGTCGTGTTGTCCTGTTTCGATCCGATTAGACGCGAGATAGCGCGCCGTTCGATGGACAGGCTGGTAACTGACGGACGGATTCATCCGGCGAAAATCGAGGAAATAGTCGAAAAAGTCACTGCAGAGCTTGACGAAATCATTTGGGAAGCGGGCCAGGAAGCATGTTTTCAAACTGGCGTTAGCGGGCTTCATCAAGAGCTCGTAAAGCTGCTCGGCAAACTCAAGTTCAGAACCAGCTACGGTCAAAACGTACTGAAGCACAGCGTGGAAGTCGCTCATATTGCCGGCGTGATTGCGTCAGAACTCGGATTCAAATCCGTAAAATTGGCCAAGCGGGGCGGCTTGTTGCACGACGTCGGCAAGGCGGTTGTTGCGGAAATGGAAGGCAGCCATCCCGAAGTCGGAATGGAAATCGCAAGAAAGTACGGCGAGCACCCCATTGTACTGAATGTTATCGGCGCACATCATGGCGACATAGATCAAACCGCGGAAGCGGCGATCGTCCAAATCGCGGATGCGCTAAGCGCAAGCAGGCCGGGCGCGCGCGGCGAAGCGATCCAAAGCTACATTCAAAGGCTAACGAAGCTTGAAGAAGTGGCGGCGAAATTTGCCGGCGTCGAAAAGGTGTTCGCTATTCAGGCGGGCAGGGAACTTAGAGTTCTTGTAAAACCCGAGATTGTGGATGACGTGCTATCGTGGGATTTGTGTAGGAAAATCGCCCGGCAAATCGAAAAGGAACTCGAATATCCGGGAATGATCAAAGTTACGTTGATTCGTGAAGTGCGCGAGGTCGAATATGCGCGCTAAACCGGTAATTTGGTAAGATTTTTCGTGATTGCAATCGAGGTTTCGCTTGTGCGCGAATTGGGAGTGATGGTATGAGCGGACACAATAAATGGAGTTCGATAAAGCACCGCAAAGGAGCGCAAGACGCCAAGCGGGGCAAAATTTTCTCGAAAATTATTCGTGAAATTGTGGTTTCCGTTCGCGAAAGCGGGCCTGACGAAGATACCAACGCATCGCTGCGCACGATACTCGCGAAGGCTCGCGAGTCGAACATGCCCAAGGAGACAATCGAGCGCGCTATTGCGCGTGGTAGCGGTGAAGCGGGCGGTACGTCTTTCGAGCGCATTGTTTTCGAAGGTTACGGCCCTTCAGGTGTGGCAATAATTGTGGAATGCCTCACCGATAATCGAAACAGAACCGTAAGTGATGTTCGTCATGCATTTTCGAAGAACGGCGGCAATCTTGGCGAAAACGGCTGCGTCGCTTGGATGTTCGACCGAAAAGGACGGCTGGAAATTCCATCGCCTGGATTGACCGAAGAAGCGCTGATGGAACACATTATCGAATCCTCCGCGGAAGACTTTTCAATGGAAGAAGGAAACTACGTTATCACCTGCGGGCCGGAGGACTTCGGCGCCGTTCGAGATTACTTTAAGGATAAAGGTCTTCATCCTCACGATGCCGATTTGGTATTAGTTCCGAAAACGACTGTCGAGATTGCCGACGAAAAATCCGCCACTCAGGTTTTCAGGCTGATCGATGCGCTCGAGGATTTGGACGACGTTCAAAAGGTCAGCTCGAATTGGGAGATGGAAGACGCTCTACTAGAAAAGGTGGCGGAGTAGTTGCGCATCATAGGCGTCGATCCTGGCTATCACAGAATCGGCTTCGCCGTTGTCGATGCGACTGGCAACAAACTCGATCTAGTTCATAGCGGCCTGACGGAAACCGACTCCATGTCGAATTTCGCGGATAGACTTCATATGCTTTTCGACTCGATTACGGAAACGATTGGCCGCTTCGGTCCGGATGCGATGGCGCTCGAAGAGCTTTTTTTCGCCAAAAATACCAAGACTGCGATGGGCGTTGCGCATGCCCGCGGCGTAATTATGCTTGCGGCGTCAAAGCTCGGAGTTCATATTTACGAATACACTCCAAATACGGTCAAACTTACGCTTACGTCCAGCGGAAATGCCGCGAAATCTCAAGTGAAGTTCATGGTAGTGCGGCTATTGGGAATAAATCCGAACGGCAAATTGGACGACGAAATAGACGCAATGGCAGTAGCCGTCTGCCATGCATTCAAGAAAGGCGGCGCTTCATTATGATTGCGTTTTTGGACGGAAAAATCGCTCGCGTAATTTCCACCGGACTTATCGAGCTGGCTGTCGGTCCGATAGCGTTCGAAGTCCATACTCCGGGTGGCTACGACTTCGGTTTTGCAGAGGGGGACGAAGCAAGGCTGTTCACGCACATGATTATTACTGCTGAGCGGCCGCTTATTTATGGCTTCAAATCCGCTTTCGACAGGGATGTTTTTAGACTGCTTTTAACGGCAAATCAAGTGGGGCCGCGGGCCGCGTTAAGCATATTGGAACTGGGCGGCGATGCCGTAATTCGTGCCATTCAATCCGGCGATTCAAGAACGCTGACGGCCGCACCGGGAATAGGGCAGAAGAAAGCAGAGAAAATCGTACTCGAACTTAAGGACAAAGCTGCCGGCTTCGCGTTCGTTCCCGGCGCCAAAGCGGGATTCGAAGACATGGCGGGAAAAACGACAAAAGCTGAAACGGAAGCCGTGCAGGCGCTGGTGGGTCTTGGATTTCCGCATCAGGCTGCAATAAGAGCGGTTACGGCAGCCCAAGCCAGTACGAACGAAGAAATGGATGCCCCGAACTTAATCAAAGCCGCGCTTAAAAAGGTTAATGAAAGATAAACCGCCGGTACGCCGATTTGTAGCGGATTACAATGGAAACAACAATAATAACGCACGTTTGGCGTGTTATAATCCCGTTTTTAATTGCAGTAATAGATGGGCATAATCGTCAAAGCAAAATTAGTATTAGCCGACGGCCGTCGGCTTTTGCGCGAGAAGGCTGTTCGAATCGAAGGCGGCAGAATTGTCGCGCTTGGCGGTTTCGAAACCCTCCGCTCGCACAACTCCGGCGATTTGGTGCTGGATTTTCCGGATTCGGCGATCCTTCCCGGATTCACCAATTCGCACTGTCATCTGGAACTCGATTGGTGCGAAGGAAAAATTGATTTCAACGGCAGTTTTATCGATTGGCTTCAGGCAATAAGAGATATCAAGTTCGGCCCGAATCCACCCTCGCCGAATCCGTTTCCTTCAATTCAAAAAATGATACGCGCCGGTACAACGACGCTTGTTGACCACTATACGATGCATCTTCCATTTCAGGAAATTCATGCAACGGGACTTCGTTATTTTCCGTTTCGAGAAATGTTTGAATTCGATAATCACTCGCCGGATCTTTCCGATGAACACAACCGCACTGAGTATAGTTACGCAGTTCATGCCCCTTATACCGCATCCAGCGAAGTTGCATTGGCATGCCGCAAATTCGCGGACAAAAACCGAAAGCCGATCAGCACTCACCTTTCGGAGATGCGCGACGAAATCGAATTCGTACGCAGTCACAACCCAAAAATCGAAAAACTGCTTCGCAAGGCGGGCGCATACGACGAAAACTGGCAAGGGAAGGGCGTTACTCCGGTCGAGTATTTCTACAAAATCGGTATGTTGAACCGCCGGACATACGGAGTCCATCTTAATTATTACGAAGACAACGACTTATATTTTCTAAGGAAAAGCGGCATCACCGCTGTATATTGCCCGAACAGCCATAAATATTTCAAACATCCAAAGCATCCCGTCGAAACCTATCAAAAGGCGGGTATAAACGTCGCACTCGGGACGGACTCGCTAGCCTCGAACGAGGCGCTAAGCATGGTGCTGGAAGCGCGAGTAATGATGAAGGCTTTTCCTGAAATGAATCTCGAAGATGTGCTCGATTCGATTACCGTTAACGGACTTAGACCGCTCGGTCTCGACGGCAGGCTTGGGCGAGTTTTCCCCGGACAAGTCGCCGATTTAACGGTCTGGGATGGAATCGGCGGTGAGTCCCGAAGCGAAGTCATCCACGAGGTATTAACCCGCCGCGAGGAATCCGTTTGTACGATTATCGGCGGCAAAGTTTGCCATAAAAGCGGCGGCGGCTAAGCCAACCGAATAATTGACGTCTTTATGAATCCGGGGGAACCGTCAATATTGCCTAAACAGCCCGTATAGCTTTCCTAGAACTCTGACGGATTTGAATTCTTTGTCGGGATATTTCGGATTAAAACTTCGAAGTATCACGCGGTCGCGTTTGTACAACAGCTGTTTTAAAGTCGCCTCGTCTTCCAGCAGGCAGGCGGCGATTTCACCGGTTGCTACCTTTTCCTGACGGCGGATTATCACCGTATCAAGCTCGAAGATGCCTATGCCTGTCATCGAATCGCCCTTAACTTGAAGAGCGAAAAACTCGCCGGAATCTGGAAGCCCACCCGGATAGGTAAAAGCGCCTTGCACGTTGTCGTCTGCGAATATTGCCGGCCCGGCGGCGATGTTTCCGTATAGCGGTATAACGCCGTCCTCCCCTCGCGACAGTTCGGCGTCGGCCTTCTGCGTAAGGACTATTCCGCGGCTCCTTTGCTTGTTGCGCTCGAGGTAGCCCTTCTTTTCGAGCGCCAGAATGTGGTCGTACGCGCCTTTAACGCTGCAGTCGTACAGCGCGGCGATGTCGCGAATGGTAGGCGGAAACGAGTTTTCGTCCATAAAATCCGCGACAAGCTCCAACACCTTGCGTTGATTGTCAGTGATTCTTCTGCTCATAACATACAGGAGTATAGCATAAACAAAATATAAGTCAAGTCCCGCATAGGCATCGAGGGATATAATTCATTCGTGACGAGATTCAGAAAGTGGCCGCAGGAAATACGCGACAAAGTCAAAGCTTTGCCGCATTCTCCCGGCGTTTACCAGATGAAGGGCAAGAAGGGCCGGATTTTATACGTCGGCAAAGCCCTGTCTTTGCGCGACCGCGTGTCGAGCTATTTCAATCGCTCGCCCAAGCACGGAAAAAACATCGAATACATGCTATCGCGACTGGAGGATTTCGACGTCCTTTTAACGCGCACCGAAAGCGAAGCGTTCATTCTGGAAGCCAACCTGGTCAAGCAGTTTCAGCCTCCATACAATATTCTTCTAAAAGACGACAAGCAGTATCCATACATCAGGATCACTACGAACGAGCCTTTTCCGAGGCTTCAAGTTACTCGAATCGTTGAGCAGGACGGTTGCCGTTATTTCGGGCCATATACGAGCGTTAGCGCGATGAGGCGTGCTCTGAAATTCATAGCCAATCTTTTCAACCTTCGAACTTGCGCTTTGGAACTTGACGGCGAAAGGTTTATACCGAAACCATGTCTCGATTACCACCTAAAGCTTTGCAGTGGGCCATGCTCAGATATGATTACAAAAGAGGAGTACGCCGAACTGACTCGTCAAGCCATCGACTTTTTTTCCGGCAAAGAAGAAGAAGTGCGCCGGGAAATTGAAGAGAGGATGCGCAAAGCGAGCGAAGACAGAAGATACGAAGCCGCAGCAAGACTTAGAGACATTTTGTTCGCCGTTAAGCGCACGCAAGACAGGCAGACGCTATGGGGCGAGCCTGGCGACTATTTCGACGTGGTAGGTTACGCTTATAGCGAAAATCGGGCTATCGCGCTTGTAATGCCGGTTCGTGCAGGCCGCTTGCTGGGCGAAATCGAATATCTTATGGAAAACGAATTGGGTGAAGACACGGCGGAAATACTCGAGTGTTTTATCCAGCAGTATTATTCAAATCCACAGCATATTCAGCCTCTAATATTGATACCCGAGGCGATTTCATCGGCGGACTTCGCTTCCGACTGGCTTTCGAGCATTGCCGGAAGAAAGGTCACGATTCATTCGCCGTCGCGAGGCAGGAAGCGCAAGCTAGTTGAAATGGCAATGGAAAACGCTGCCGAAAGGCTTCGCTCCCGCCTGCTCGGAAAAGACGGCGAATTCGTAATCACGCCTGCTATGAAGCGATTGCAAGAACTCCTAAACCTGCCGTTTATTCCGCGAAGAATCGAAGGATTCGACATCAGCCATACTCGTGGAACCGAAACGGTAGGAAGCATGGTTGTATTTACTGACGGCAAACCTGACAACTCCGCGTATAGGAGTTTTACGGTTAAAAGCAATGCCGGCGGAGATGACTTAACGGCTATGCGGGAGGTAATCCGGCGGCGATTGCTTCGATATCTTTCTGACGACAAGTGGTATAAGCCGGATTCTCTGATTCTTATCGACGGCGGGCGAACACAGCTTGACGCGGTTTTAAATGTTGTAAAGGAACTTCGGCAGGAATATCCGGCTGGATTCAGACATGACGGCGATTTTAGCGAAGACAACGGGGATTCGCAGAACGACGAAATCGATACTTCAGCATCGGGTAGTTCCGCCGAAGATACGAAAAGCAAAATCCTTCCGGTAGGCGCGCATCGAGTGGAGGAGCATCCTTTGGACAAGCTTTCAATTGCTTCGCTCGCCAAACGGGAAGAAACATTGAACTTCTACGACCATACCGGCAATTTAATAAAGCTTCATCTTGGCGAAACGGATCCAGGACTTTCGCTTGCGATCGCCGTTCGCGACGAGTCTCACAGGCGGGCACAGCGACATCATCATGCCCGGCGCGACGTGTCCGCGAAAAAAAGCTCATTAGAGGATGTGCCAGGACTTGGCGAAAAACGCGTGCGAGCTCTGCTTGCTGCTTTTAAGAGCTTGAAACGAATGCGGGAAGCGCCGGTAGAGGAACTCGCCGCCGTTAAAGGTATGACAATGCCTTCCGCGATAGCCGTTAAAAAATTCCTGCTTGAAAAAGAGAGCTTCATCGTGAGGGAGTGGAGGGTGAAAGAGGAAATAGAAGAAATGCGTCGCAAGCCGCGACTAATCGCTAGGCGCGATGATAACGATAACGGGAAAGAAAAATAGCGGGGAATGCTATTTAAACCAATGGCACGTCGAACAAGATTGTGCTGGGTAATGGTCGTCCGCCTTATTCGAGTGGCACATATTGCATGTGGAACGAGGCACATCCCGCCAGGTATGTCCACTGTGGCAGGTTGAGCAGGACTGATGCATCGCTTCGCGGTGAAGACCCTTCGAATTCATGTCGGAGTGACATGAAGCACAGCTTTCGAACGAGGCCTTCCATTCGTGTGTGGGATGGCACATCGCACAATTATTTTTGATGCTGGCAGAATTTGCGGATTTGGCGTCCGAGTGGCATGTTGCGCAGGACGGTGTGTCGGTTGCACTGAAATCGTGCGCGCTGTGGCACATCGCACAGTTTTGCTTGGTATTGCTGGAGGTCATTCCGGCAATTTCCGAGTGGCAAGATGCGCAGGTAGCTTTCGAATCGACCGTCCAAGAGTGATCAGCGTGGCAATAGCTGCACGACGCATGTGGACCGGCGCTCACTTGATCAGCTACGTCGCCGTGACAGGACATGCAATCCAGCTGCGCTGTCCACGTGTGAGGAGCGTGGCAGTTTGCGCAATTCGTCTTGAAAGAACTTCCCGATTCTCGTCCCGCCGCTACAGGCGTTGGATGACACGTCTCGCACGTTTGCGGGACGGGCGGATTCCACTGATGACCGGAATGGCAGTACGAACACGAGTCCATACCTGTGCCGGCGCTTTCGATTTTCACCGGATTGTGGCAAGTTAGGCAAAGGTCCGCTTCGGGCCGCCAGGCGTGGTCGTTATGACAAAGTGCGCAATCGGCTTTGACGCCGGCCGGCGAGGTCAATCCTTTCGATTGCTGTTCCGAGTGGCAAGTAGCGCAGAAATTGGATTGTCTGACAGTGTGCATCACTTGCAACTGGTCTTTGGTTAAATCGATCTTGCCTTTATCCTCTTTGAGCTTTTCGATTTCTTCCAAGGATACGTTCAAAACCCTTGCGAAATCGGCGTCGTTCGGTTTCGGCAAATCGAGCTTCCAAGTGTGGGGATTGTGGCAAAGGGCGCAGTTTTCCTTATATTGAATTCCCGCGGAATTCTCTACGGCAGTATGGTGGCAAGTAGAACAGCTTTGCCAGCCTTTGAACGTCGGATTGTGCGGCGTATGGCACATCGTGCAATCGTGCTTTTTCGCGACGACGGTTTGTTTCGCTACTGCCGGGTGGCAGCTTGCGCAAGACGCGGGGACCGCCGGCTTGTTCCAGTTATGCGGTGGATGGCAGGTAAGACACTGCTGATGGCCGCGCGGAACCGACGCCGGAATAGCGGCTTGACCATATATTTTTTGCGCATGACAGCTTGCGCAGTTGTTTATGCCTTTGAAACTCCAATCGGTTTGACTGTGGCAAGTAACGCATTCGGCGTGTTTTGCCGGAATGCCCGGAGGCGCATAATCCCAGTTGCCTTCCCTATGGCAGTCCGCACACTGAGAAGTTTGTGCGGTCATTTGAAGATGCGGCGAATGGCAGGACGAACATTCTTTGGGGTGAAATGGAAACAAGTGCTCCATTACGTGATTAGTCTGCGTATGACACTGCGTGCAAAACTCTTGAGTGAACTGCTGCCGCCATTCGTGCGGCCTGTGACATTGCATGCAGGACTGATGACCGGGGTTTTTTATGTCTGCCGGTTTATAAACCGCATGGCAGGAAAGACATGTCGGGGTGTCGATTCTCTCCTCGGGGTCGTGAGGATGGTGACAGGATTGGCAGGATATCGATTTTGCGGGATCGTCGAAGAAATGATCGTTGACTCGAAGCTGGCTTTCTTCCGAATGGCAACTTTGGCAGTCTTCCTTTTTGGGTATCAGCTCGTAACCCGACGACTGAACTTTGAATGGATGGCAGGCGGAACAGTGGTATTTGGAAACCGGCTCGGAAAGATATTTCTGTTCGGAATGGCAAGAAATGCACGGTTCGAATTTCGGCAACAAAGTGAATGTTTCGTCGTCTCCGTGGCATGTCGAGCATTCCATTTTTTGTTTAAACACGTGGGTTTGGTGCCCGGACGTCGTGGGTGCGAGTTTCCAAATTTCTTCAGGGACGTTTTCTGGTCTTTCGCCTTCGAAAGTGTTTAAACCAACGGTCCGCTTTTCGGACTGACGGTGAGTTCCGCACGCCGGTAATGATATTGCGCACAAGAGCGCGAGCAATATGCTCAATAGCATAATATTGCGCAGGCAGAACGCGCCTTCGGGTTTCGAATCGGTCGTCATTGCATAGCGGCCCGGCGTATTGGTTTGCGCCGAAGCGCTAGCGGTTAGCCAGGATCACCTTTGTATAATACAGCATCATCACGCCGTAAACAAACAAAAGTGCCCCTATTAATAGAACGTGACGCTTAACGCGATTGCCGCGATTTATCAGTTTTTCGGTATATGCCTTTATTTCCTCGAAAGCCGCGGAGGCATCGCTTTGATTTTCAATAATGCTCTCTATCGCTGCGCCGTGCTGAAGCACGCGTGCCGTCATCAGTTTAGTCTCGATTTCGCCTACCTTTGGTTCCATTTCTACCATGCTCAAGTGAGTGACTTTTTCCGTAGTTTCAACAAGCTTGCCGGATTCGTCGTGCATGCTTCGGATCTCTCCGATAGACGCGATTATCGTTTCAATCGTGTCATAAGCTTTCGTGCCGGTATGATGACAGCTCATACAACCTCCGCGCTCGGTCGATGAAATGAGAGAATCGTCCGGCCTGACCAAATTATGGTTGTCGTGGCAGGTAATGCATTTTGGAAGGCCGGCCGCTTTAAAGGCCTGGTTATGGGAGCCTTGGGCGTAAAACTGCTCGGTGCGCAAATGGCAAGTGCCGCAAACGTTGTGTATGGAGTCGACTCCCGGTGGGGATGCTCCGTGAGTTCCGTGGCAATCCACGCATACCGGTGCGGCAATTTCCTTCTTTTCAAAATACAGCTCGCCGTGATAGCCGGACATGTATTCATCGACAGTGTTTGCCGAAATGCCGTAGGCTGCCATCAGCTTTTCGTCCGAGTGACACCGCCCGCAGGTTGAGGGAATGTTGCTTTTGTTCGTGCTCGAAAGCGGATTCGACGAGGCCGTTATCAGGTGCGACGAATGACAGTCGATACAGACCGCAACGTTTGTGTCCCCGTTTTCGAACAGCCGCTTGCCGTGAATACTGGTTTTGTAAAGTTCCACTTGGTCGGTTCGAACGTTCGAAAACTTCTTCATATATTCCGGATTCGAGTGGCAGCTTCCGCACATCTGAATTACGAAGGCCCTGTCGGGAATTCCTATGTAGCCGTTTTCGGGATTCATTGCAATGGCAACGTCGGAAGACGTAGGGTCGCCGCCATGGCAGTCGATGCAGCCCATTCCCATCTCCCAATGAGTGCTGTTTTTAAAATCTGCGACGAGTTTCGAGTAAATGCCGCCCATCTTTAAATGACATTCGATGCAGGTGTCCGAGCGTTCGCCAACCGCGACTTGTGCGAAAGAATCGTTCACCAGTAACCGTCCCGCGATAAGCAATGCCACAGCCCCGAAAATCATCATAAGTAGATAACGTGTCCGGCTCATGAGAAGTACCCCCAAATCGTGAACACGACGAAAAATATGGCGAACAGGATTGCCGCAAGAGTAATCACCGGCCGTTTTCTGGGATGTAATGCGTCCGGGGGAGTTCTGTCAATCCAAGGCAAGAGCGTAAGCGCAAGGAAAAACAAGCCGCTGATTAAAATTGTAGCCGGTTTATTGAAGTCTTGAATTCCTGCGAAATCCTTCGGTACAACTTTAAGAAGCTGATATACGGCGAGAAAGTACCATTCGGGTTTTATGTGCTCCGGGGTTGTAAACGGATCGGCCGGAGGTTCAAGACCTTTTACATACATGCCGCAAAGTACGACCACAATGCCCATTACAAAAATCGCAACCGCGGCTTCAGTGAGCAGGTGTGTGGGCCAAAATCTTGGTCCGCTGATTTTTTCTCCGGGTAAGGGCTTGTATACCATATTCCCTCCTTATCAAAGCGGGCGCGAAATGCCTTGCTTGCGAATCATCAAGAAATGCGCAAGCAGCATAGCCAAGGTTATTAGCGGAAGCACGACGACATGAAGAGCGAAAAACCTGGTCAGCGTATCTCCGGAAACTGTCGGACCGCCGCGCAGAATCAACAAAAGAAGCTCGCCCAAAGGCTTCGGAGGCACAGCGCGAGCCATATCCGTTCCGACCGTCGTCGCCCAATACGCGATCTGATCCCAAGGCAGTAAATAGCCGGTAAAGCCGAAACCGAGTCCGATTGCGAGCAGAACTACGCCGCTAATCCAGGTCATTTCTCTTGGCGGCTTGTAACTTCCTGTATAAAAAACGCGTGCAAGATGCAAGAAAAGAAACACTATGAATAGATTGGCGCACCAGTGATGGACGCTTCGCAGAAACCAGCCGAACGAAACTTCGGTAGAGATGAACTTGACCGAATTGTACGCTTCCGCGACAGTAGGTTTGTAGTATAAGAGAAGAAGTATTCCGCTCACGAGTTGAATCATGAACATCAGAAAGGTTAGTCCGCCGAGGCAATAAATCCAGTTGGTTGCATGAATTGGCACTATTTGTTCGGCCTGCTCTTTTATCGGAACGCGCCATTGAAATCTATCTTCGAACCAATCGCCGATTCTCCAAGTTGAAGGCCTTTTTGTGTTTGCGCGCTGATTACTGCTCATGAAATTTCACTTCCCACGAAGATTTTTCCTTCACGGACGTGAACGCTGTATCGCTTCAGGCCTCTCGGAGACGGCCCTTTGATTAGCTTGCCTTCGCTTGTAAACCTGGCCCCGTGGCACGGGCAATCAAGCTCGTCGCCCGCCAGTTCCACCATACATCCCAAATGGGGACATTTTTTTTCGAGAGCGATTAAATCGCCACCCTTGCCGAAAACGATTATCGGAACTCCGTTAGCTCCCATTACGTCCTTGCTTGTGCCATCCGCAATCGAACCTTCCGGGCCGACTTCGATTAACTCGTTCTTTTCGGAAGTACGCTTAGGGGGCGTAAAAACATTGACGAGCGGAAATGCGACGACGAAAGTAACGCCGAGGAAGCCCAGTCCAAGCAGGTTTTCGAAGAGCCGCCGCTTTGCAGGATCGGCAGGCTCCCGTTCCAACCCGGTCTCTCCAAAATCGCCCATTGAAAACTCCCAAACAAAATTCCCCAAAGCGATGTTTCTATATAATAGATATCGGCTATGTATGAAATAGTCAAGCAAAACGCCAATTCATTTCAAATAGGTATGTGAAAGGAAGGTGCCCGTTTCACACTCTGGTAATATCTCCGCTCGTGTTGTCGAATGTATGTTTCAAAATAGCAGTGGCACTTTTCGCAATTGCGCTGACGCAGGCATTGTTCGCGGTGGTGTCTCCCGCGTATTCATGGGAGATAGACAAAACTTGGAAGCGTCAGGTCGCGGACGGTGTGACGTTCGTCCATTACAGGCTGGTCCTAGCGCGCGGTCCGGCGCATGTTTTCGTTGTGGAAGTCAACCCCGTTAGCTCCCATACTCTGAAGCCGGTCATCGCGAACAACAAAATCGGCACGCTGGAAGAAGTAAGTTCGATAGCCAAACGAAGCGGAGCGGTCGCGGCCATCAACGGCGGATTTTTCGATACGAAATCGCACCTGCCGGTGGGGCTAATAGCCGTTCGGCACCGAATTCTTTATAACCAATGGTTAAATCGCGCGGTCCTCGGTATAGACGAACGGGGCTACGCGCACTTCGGAACCTTCAGAGTTGGAGCGGAGCTTAGCTTTCCAAAAGTGGGGAAGTCAATTACCGTTCACGGCTTCAACCGCAATCGCAAGGAAAACGAGGTAGTAATTTACTATCCCGAATTCGGAGCTAATACGAGAACTAACGAATGGGGCGTGGAAGTCGTTTGCAAGCGAATCAGCCCGCAAAGCACATCGTATCCTTTCGCAATCCTCGAGCCGGAAAGATATTTGATTTCGTCCGTCAGTCGAAATGCTACCGCAATACCCGGAGACGGAATGGTGATTAGTTTCCATTTGCCCGTCGTGAAAGGTTACGGGTGGCTCGACAAAGTAATGTTGGGCGACGAGGTTATCGTGAAAACCAACTTGACAGGTGATTGGAGTACGTTTCCCTATCTCCTCGGCGGAGGCCCGATGCTGATTTCGGGCGGAAACATCGTGTTGAATCCTGCCAAAGAGGATTTTCGGGCGTCTTACAATCACCCGACCGCCAGAACCGCAGTGGGCAAAACGTACGATGAAAAAATTCTGATTATCGTTGTGGACAGCGGCGGGAAGGACTACAGCATCGGAGCTACATGGACGGAATTGGCGTACGCCATAAAAGGGCTGTATAACGTAAGCGACCTTATGGGATTCGACGGCGGCGGTTCGAGCACGATGTACGTGGAAGACCGCGTAGTGAATCAGCCAAAAGGTGGCGCCGAGCGAAAGGTGAGCAACATTCTCGCCGTGGTGCCGTACGACTCGTTTAGATAACTAGCTTATGTCCGTTAAAGAGCGGCTGCAGCTAGAAATCGAAGTTTAGATTCGTTGAGCCGTCAGCTTCGACTTCTACGTTTTCTTCAGTAGCAAGCACGTTTCCTTGCGCGTCGACAACTTGAACCGTATAGATTCCGGGAGGGATGTTCCGTACGAAATAAACTCCGGCAATTGATTGTTCTGCGCTCACAATATCCCCATTGGCGTTAAGCACGTTGACGGTTCCGCCGAATGGCTGGCCGTTTCGGGTAATTTGCCCGCCGACTTCGCCCGGGGTAGGCTCTGAGCAAGAAGACAGATAAAGCGCCGCAAATGCGGCAAATGCAAGAAAAACAACAACGAAAGTGCGAGACATCAAGTTCCTCCAAAACTACACGCCGGCATTATACCGCAACTTAAACCGTGCGAAGCGCTCCTTCGCGAAGTTCGGCAAATGCAGCAGTCATTCTGTCGAGGGCGATTTTCAGATTTTCCCGGCTGTTCGCGTAGCTGAATCGAAGATAACCTTCTCCGTGCGCGCCAAAACTCGTTCCGGCCAATCCCGCAACGCCGGCGTTATACATCAAGTGGTCTGCGATCACATCGCTTTTTAGCCCGAAGCTCTTTACGCTCGGAAACGCGTAAAACGCCCCCGAAGGCATTGTGCATGTAACGCCTTCGATTGAATTTAAACCGTTAACAATCAAATCCCGCCTGGCCCGGAACTCTGCAACCATGGCTTCGACATCCGATTGGTCGCCCCAAAGCGCTTCCTCTCCTGCAATTTGCGTGAAAGCCGCGGGACAGCTGTTCGAGTTCGTCATCATTTGAACTAGGCTGTCCGCCATTCCTTCGCCACAAACGGCAAAGCCAAGCCGCCATCCCGTCATCGCGAACGTTTTGGAATGTCCGTCAAGCACGATTACGCGCTTTAGCGCGCCCGGAATTTTGAGCATGCTGAAATGCTCGCCTTCGTAAACGATACGGCTGTATATTTCGTCGGAGAGAATGTAGAAGTCGTATTCTTCGGCAAGCTCGAATAGGGTTTCAAGTCCTTCGCGCGAGAGCATTCCGCCGGTCGGATTTTGCGGTGAGTTGACGAAAACGAGTTTGGTTTTGTGACTTACCAGTGATTTTAGTTCGTCGATGTCGAATCGGAACTGGTTTTCTTCGCGCAAAACCATGGGAACGAGTTTTGCGCCGAGGAATCCGGCGACGCTTTCGTATGTTGGATATCCCGGATTTGGATAAATCACCTCGTCGCCTTCGTCAATTAGAGCGAGAGACGAAAGGAAGATGACCGGTTTCGCGCCAGGCATCACCACAATGTTTCTCCCGCTTAATTCCACGCCGTACCTTTCCGACATGTATTTTGCATATGAATCGCGGATATTCTTGAGGCCGCCGCTTGGTGTGTAATGCGTATAGCCGTTGTCCAGCGCCCATTTCGCCTTTTCGATAACGTTGCGCGGAGTGTCGAAATCGGGCTCGCCGATTTCGAGATGTATAACGCTTTTGCCCTGCGCCTCGAGTTCCTTGGCTTGAGCAAGAACGTTAAATGCGTTTTCCGTCCCCAGACGATTCATTCTGGTGGCGAATTTCATGACGAACTCCTTAAAACTAAAACTTCAAATTCTCCCTCCTTTTCTCCCCAAGGTCAGCTCTGCACATCACAAGGCCGGTTATAAGCTTTGGATAAAAATCCGTGCTCTTTTGCGGCATCACTTCTCCCATACCCGCCACTTCCCGAATCTGATCCATTCGCGTCGGGTTCATAAAAATAGCACAATGATGACTGCTGTCGTCAACCAGCCTTCTAGACACTTCGCGCTCTCGCTCATAGCTTATGTTTGTCTTCGCCGCCTGCGCCGCCTTGCTTATCCCCAAGATTTTTTCCAGAACGACTTCATGAAGTACTGCTACATCGAGCGAGCGCCATGCTTCGCTTTTTTCGGGTGCGAGCCTGGACATAATTTCGCTATCGGCGAGCTCGAAATACCAGTATTTTCCATCTTTGTAAATGCAGTATGCGTTTTTCGCCGGCAAAATGCGCGCCGCGGAAAGCAGGTTATCCGCATGAGATTCGTTTTCACAAGCCAGAACTGCAAAATGTTCCTTCAAATCTTCAAGGAACTTGCCGAAGCTGAAGTCCGGTAGGTGGTGCAGAATCCTTTGAGTTGGCAGCACTACGAGTCCCGGGTCGCTCATTCCGACCATCGTCATCATCGCATACTTCGGATTGTGTCCGGCTTCACCGCCTTCGTACTCCGCGAGTCGAATGTTCCGGTAATTCAAGGCGGTTTCATATCTATGATGTCCGTCGGCAATAAATAGCGGCCTACCGCTCATTGCTTGCTGAATTCTTTCGATAACTTCCGGATTCGTTACTGCCCACACCTTGTGAATTACTCCCGGTTCTTCTTCGATTGGCGTTTCGATGTCCGGCATGCGCTCCGTTTCTGCGTCGAGAATCCCTGAAACGAAGTTTTCGCTATCTGGATAAAGCTGGAAAATCTGTCCCATATGCATGTCGGTTGCGAGAAGAAGTTTGAGCCGGTCTTCTTTGGGAGCGTCGAGCGTTTTTTCATGGGGCTTCACGCCGCCTTTGCAGTAATCTTCCAGCTCGACCATCGCGCACAGCCCCTTGCGAACAAACGAATGACCTGCAGCCGAAAATGCCTGATGATAGACGTATATAGCCGGGGCTTCGTCTTCGATAAGAACGTCGCCGTCAAGCCATTTGTTTAGGTAACTAGCCGCTCTGGTGTAGGGGTTATCGGTTTCGGAATCTTCGGGTGTTTCTTTGTTTTTGCTTATTCGACATATATTGAATTCGCTTGACGCATAATACTTATCTTGAAGGCCGTGTTTAATCCGGTCATAGGGCATTGCGACGACCTTCGAAATATCGCCAACTTTTGCCGCGTTAAAACGCGTGCCGCGAAACGGCATAATCTCGGCCATTCCAGTCTCCTTAATTTAAACTAAAGCCTAGCTTCCGGCTTCCGCAGACGCGCCGGTGCCAAAAAATTCGGTTAAAATCTCAACGACTTCGTCGCCCACGCGGTTTTGTCCTTCGCCCGTTTGCGCACCGATGTGTGGGGTTAAAACGACGTTTGCCAAACCTGCGAATGGGTTTTCTTTGGGCGGTTCACTTTCAAACACGTCAAGCGCGGCTCCTGCGATTTTTCCTGATCTGAGGGCATCCGCGAGGGCGCTATCGTCGCGCACTCCGCCGCGCGAGCAGTCGATTAAATAGGCTTTTGGTTTCATCCTCGCAAGCATTTCCGCTCCAAGCAGATGGTGGGTTTCATCGGTATGCGGAACATGCAATGAAATGAAATCGGATCTTGTCATAAGCTCGTCCAAAGAGACGCTTTCGCAAGGAAACTCGACAATATCCGCCGCGTCGACGTACGGGTCGTAACCGATTACCCGCATTCCGAGTGCATTTGCCCTAACCCCGAGGGCGCAGGCTATCCTGCCAAGGCCGACGAGGCCGAGCGTTTTCCGCCATAGCTCTACGCCTTTGAATGCCTTTTTCTCCCACTGTCCCGCCAGCATACTTGCAGTTGCCGGGGCAATGTGGCGCGCCAACGCGAACATCATCGCAAGGGAAAGCTCAGCGACGCTGACGCTCGATGCTCTTGGTGTGTTCTTGACTGGAAATCCTCTTTCCTCGGCGTATTCGACGTCGATGTTATCAACGCCGACCCCGCCGCGAATTATAAGTTTCATTTCGTCAAAGGCGTCTATGACCGCTTTTGTAACCTTCGTCCTCGAACGTACGACTATTGCGTGCATACTCTTCACGGCGGCAGGCAGTTCATCGGCCGTTATTTCCGGAAGGTAAACGAGTTCAAGGTACGGGCAATCCTTTATGGAGTTCAGAGGTCCTTCCGCCATCGGATCGCAAACCAGAATTTTCGCCATTTCTTTCTCCCAAAATCAGTTAGCGCATTGCCCGTTCCGGCGCGAAGCCGGATTGGGCATTCAATATCTATCTTCCAAATCCTTCATCAGTATTTCTTGTGCTGCCTTTACGCCCTTCCCGAGTTCAAGGTCCATTCCGAAATGCTTCATCGCCATTTCGAAAGCAGCAATCGCCATAATGGTTTCGAAATGGTCTTGATATCCGAGATGGCCGATTCTAAGGATTTTGTCCTTGTAATCGTCCTGTCCGGCCGCGAAGTAGATGCCCCAATGACCGCGGCAATACTTTGCAACTTCGCCCGCCTTTATCGAATCGGGAAGGAGTATCGGTGTCAGTACGTCCCCGGGACTTTTTTCGTTCAAATACGACAATCCATGCGCTTTCGCAGCCTGTCTGATTGCTTCGCCCTGAATGTGGCACCGGTGTTGTACGTTTTCGAGACCTTCAGAAACAATCATTTCGAGAGCGACAAGCAGCTGCTGATAGAGGCTAACTCCGCTCGTCCAAGCATGGGTGGATTGCAGGTCGTTCTTGCGCTGAATCCGGGCATCGTTATAGAAAAGTCTAGATTTAAACGAATCCGCTTTTGCCCATGCTTTTTCCGAAAGCGAAATGAATGCCAGCCCCGGTGGAAGCATAAGCCCCTTCTGACTTCCGGTTAGCACGACATCAAGTTCCCATTCATCCATAGGGCAGGGCATTGCGGTAAGTCCGCTTATGCCGTCTACCACGAACAACATGCCGTGGGCATGCGCGATTTGCGCAAGCTCCTTTACGGGGTTTTTGATTCCGCAAGCGGTTTCGTTTAGCTGCGTGAAAACCGCGACTGCATCGGGGCATTCGGAAATCGCTTTTTCCAGCATCTCTGGCGTGGCAAATTCGTTCCAGCCGTATTTAACTTCATGCACGGAGCAGCCGAGTTGCTTTCCGATTTTGCCCCAGCGTTCGCCGAATTTGCCGCCGTTGAACGTAATCATCTTTTCGCCCGGCGCGACGAGAGCGTCCACGGCTGATTCCATCGCGGCTGTCCCGCTTCCGAGCAACACCAACACCGGTTGCTCGGTGACGAATATCTTTTTTAGGAGTTCAGCGCATCGGACGTAAATTTGCTTAAACTGATCCGTCCTGTGGTGCATCATGTCTTTCGCGCCGGCAAGCGCGACATCGCCCGGCACCATCGTCGGTCCCGGAGTGAATAGGTGGTATTTCTTCATGTTTCCCTCCTGGGGAATTAATGACCATTCGTTCGACTCCCGCGAACGACTAAATGCTATCAGTAAAATCACATTGGTATGATTTTTGATGAGTTAGTTCAAAATATAACATGCTAGCTATATTTGAAAATAGGAACAAAAATCCTGTCTCGGCCTTTATGCGCTTTTTGTGAAAGCGGCGGCTCAAATCACAATATTTCCGTTAAAATCTTCGGATTACCTCAGCCTATTCTGCAGTTTTCCCAAAGCGCCTTTCGATAGCTTTCCGCCGCAGCGGCTGCCGCATCCGCGAATGCGCCTTCTCCATATTTTTCATACTCGCACTCCGAGTATGCATACAATATCCCCCGGCTAACGTTAAATATCGCTCCGCTGCCATCCGGTCGCGTAAAATTCCTGGCATCTTCCGGCTTGCCACCCTGTGCACCAAGCCCGGGAATCAATAGCAGCGTATTCGGAGCTATTGCTCTTATTTTTGCCCCCTCTTCAGGATAAGTCGCCCCCGCGACCGCGCCTACAGAAGACAGCCCGGATTCACCAGTGTGCGAAGCGCCCCATTCGTGGACCAGTGACGCAGTATGTTCCCAGATTTTCTTGCCCCCGCTTTCCAAATCTTGAATGTCGATTGCGCTCTTGTTGCTGGTTCTGCACAGAATAAAGACTCCGGAACCTGCCGAAACGTATGGCTCGAAACTGCTGAACGTATCGCGTCCTAGATAAGGTGCAACCGTGACCGCGTCCGACATTAGAATATTTGGCACGCCTGCCGGAGTTTCGGCGGAAAGCCATGCCCGCGCATACGCGTCGCTAGTTGTTCCGATATCGCCGCGCTTTGCATCGGCTATGACCAACAAACCTTTGTTCTTTGCGTATTGAATTACATCGCCGCAATGCCGCCAGCCAGCCGGGCCGAGTTGTTCGAAGAACGCCACTTGAACCTTAATGCCGCAAACCGAATCTGCAACGGCGTCAATCGTTTCGAAGCAAAATTTCCGCATTGCCAAATATAAAACTCTTGCGTCGGTTTTGTCTTGGCGTTCGCCCGTCGAATCCACGGGAGGCGTCGATTCGCGCATTGCGTCGAAAAGCGGACGCGGCAATTTTTCGGGACGCGGGTCTATTCCGGCGATAAGTACGGATTTTTTTCGCTGAATCTCCGTGGTAATACGGTCTGCGAAGTTCGAAAACGCTGGTTTGTTCGATTCCATAACTTGACTTGACACCTCGGGCTGGGATTTTATCATTATGATCGGCAGGAATTGATATTCAGTCACGGAAAAAAAACTTTGTTTAATTTGTAATATACGTAAAAAACGGGTTTTGAAAACTTTGTTTTGGTGGGTAAAATCTAATCGTCTATTATCGGAGGCGATTATGAGTTTCGTACGATCGAAGGGATTTACGCTAATCGAGTTGATGATTGTGATTTCTATAATTGCCATCATCGCTGCGATAGCCATGCCCGTTATATACGAAACAAGAACTCGTGCTCAAATCAGGGCAACGATCGGCATTTTAAGAACCATAACTTCCGGACAACAAGCCTATTTTGCCGTTGCGGGAAATTACACCGACTTGTCAACTCTTTCCGGACAAGCGTATATAGATCAGCGATTCGCGGTTGAACCGGCAGAGCTAAATGGATACTCCATAGAGTGCGACGTCACGAACAACGGACTTGGCTTTTTGGTAACCGCCACTCCGTCTCAACCTAATGCGCCGACGCTTACCGTCGACGAAACTTTTCATATAGTCGAAGCCTGACCTATTCAGCTGTTTAACGCAGAATACTGCCGATATTCCGTGCTGGGTAAATCGGTTCGGCCTTTGCACAAAACCTGTTTAACTTTATGCCGGCCGCAGAGATTTGTATTAACGACGCAGCTTTTGCATCCCCGAAAACTTTTGCTGCCGGAAGCGAAGTCTCGATTAATGTCGTTTTCGGTTCGTTCTCTTCGTCTCCGTCTATCGCCCATAGCGATGCCATTGCAGATAGCTCCGTGAACATAGCTCTCCTCGGTGCGATTTTGGGCGGATTCCGCCAAGGATTCGCGGGGTCGAATGTCGGCGAACTCAAATCGAACAAAGAATGGGCAAAAACATATTCTCCTCTCACATCCTCCCTGATAGCTCCAATTTCGAACGAGTCACCGATGCAACTGCAGGCCAGAACCGCTAGCGAATCGATCCGTATTACCGGCAACCTCAAAGCCGCAGCCATGCCGTTGATAAACGAAATCCCAACGCGCGTCCTAATGAATCTTCCGGGTCCCGCGCCTACTGCAAGATACGTAATTTCTTTCGAAGTGATGCCGATATCTGCGAGCACGCGCCTGCAATGCGCTGCAAGTCCGGTTCTCGACGGCTTTCCGGGTCCAAAGCTTAATGTGGTGTTCTTTTCACCCGAGGATGCAGCAATAATTCCGGCAGGCCCGCTTGTGTCGATGGCTAGAATATTATTCATCCGCCAACTCCGAAAATTTATCAAAAATTGGATTGCTCGGCTTTCCGGACAAATTCCGGGCGGAGACAATTCTTCCCGCACCGCCGGCGCAATTTGAAAATTGCAAGTGGATTCCGAAATCCTGCTTTTCAAAACTCAGCCTGTCAGCCCATTCGCACGCGACAAACCATTCGCCGGAAAAGTACTCCTCAAGTCCAAGCTCGCGAAATTTTTCATAACTATCTATCCGGAATAAGTCGATGTGAACAGACCGGATTCGTGCGCCTTCATGCTCTTTTGCAATTAAAAAGCTCGGTGACGTTATAGTTTCGCAAGCCCCAAGCGCCCAAAAGAAGCCTTTTGCGAAAGTGGTCTTTCCTGCGCCCAGCGGACCGGTAAGCCAAAGAAATTCAGTGGATTTTGCGGATTCCGCAAGCTTGCCTCCCAGTTTTTCCATTTCCTCGGCGGAATTAACCCGAATCGTACGGCTCATTTTAAAATTATGCCCCGCATATCTTGTAATATGACGTTTTTCAGCGGCTTTCCCGTAGGTACCAGAAAATAATCGCTGCCGGTTTTTCGCGCCCAAACCTTCAATTCTCCCTGAAGTTTTTCCAGCTTTGCCAGATATCTTCGGAAAACTCCGCTTCCCATACTCACGCTGACGGGTTTTCCAGATTCGGCATCCACGAGTTCCAAATCACCAGCAAGGTCCGGTTTTATTTCGTCAGGCGAAAGCACCTGAGCTAACACCACTTGATTGCCGCGCCCGGCAATGCCCGAAAGTGAACCAGTCGGATTTTCGAACAGAAAATCCGATATGACAAGTACGACGCCCGGAAGCGGCTTTGCAGCCACGAACTGGCCGGTAGCCGCGGAAAGCGATGTGGTATGACCTGTTGTTTGGGATTCCAATATTTCGAAAAGCCGGATGCATTTGCTCCTTCCTCTGATTGGACGCTGGATGACGTTCAGTTTAGAATCGAAAATCGCAACTTGAACCCTCTCAAGGTTGGATAGCGAAATATATGCGAATACGGCGGCGAGCTTTCGGGCATAAACGAATTTATTCGGATTTCCGAAATTCATCGACTTGGAGCAATCCAGCAGAATATATAGGGTCACATCCTCTTCTTCGACGAATAGCTTGTTGAAGTGCTTTTCAAGCCGGGCGTATAAATTCCAGTCGATACGTCTTAAATCGTCCCCCGGCTGATATTGGCGGTAATCGTGAAATTCCACGCTTTGACCGGTCTTGCGGCTGCGTTTTTCGCCGCGCAATTTGCCACGAAAAAGCTTTTTCGTGAGTATTTCCAGTTCCGACAGTTGGCGCATGAATTCTGCGTCCAATATTTTGCCCGAAAGCGGCATCGCAGGAATTGCGGGGGATTTATCCACAAATTTATTTTAACACCTGCAATTGCTATAATCCATGCCGTGCTGTTAATCGTCAGTTTGCCCTTAAACGACCGGAATTTGGCCTCTGCCGCGGCGGATAGCGGCGCGGACATGCTTAAAGTTCACATCAACGCCGAACATCGCGCAAGCGGGACGGTATTCGGACGTTGGCAGGACGAAAGGGATGCGATTACCGGAATCATCGAATCCGTTCAAATCCCCGTTGGAATCATGCCTGGCGCCGAGACGGTCGCGACGCATCAAGAATGGAAAGATATCGAGCAAGCCGGCATTTCGTTTTTCGATATATACGCTCATCATATGCCAATCTGGATGTGGAATCTGAACGTGAAAAAAATGCCGGCAATTTCGGAAGTAATTCCTGCTCACCTTCTCCTTGCGCTCTGCGCCGGTGCAGCTAGGGAAGGGGGGGAAGCCGACTACTTGGAAGCCAGTATAGTTTCAGCCGCAGATTACGGCAAACCTCTTACTGCGCTTGACCTTGCGAATTACAGATTCATCGCGGATGCATTGGACATACCGGTTATTGTACCTACGCAAAAGAAAATAGAAACCGGAGATTTGGAGAGCCTGAAACATGCCGGAATCGGCGGTCTCATGATCGGGGCGATCGTGACAGGCATAACGCGGGATGAAATGGCGGAGGCGTGTAGCCAATTTAGAAAGGCAATCGACTCGCTATGAGTTTGAGAAAATGAATCCAACAAAAGGGCAAAACGGGGTGCAAAGTATGGAGAGAGCACCGTTTCCCTCGAAAGCAAGCGAACTTCGTGCCCTCGTTTTAATAAAGCCAAGCCAAATTTTCTCCAAGGAAACAATCGAAAAAAGCGCGTCATCCGTTTTTAAGAAGGCTTCAGTAATTTGTCCGGATTCGCTTGACGCCCTTAAACAGGTTTCCGCCAGAGCGCATAAAAGCTTCGATGTTATAGTCGTCGGCGGCGGCGATGGAACTTTGAATCGAGTTATTCAATGCTTGGATTTTTCCGAAATAGGGGTCGCGGTTGCCGCACTGGGCAGCGGGAACGATTTTGCCCGAAACTTTAAAAGCGGCGTAAGTATTCAAAAAAAATTTGCCGCTTTCGACAACGCGATTTGGCATAAGATAGATTTGATTCGTGCCGGAGATTTTGTTTTTCACAATTCTGGAGGCGTAGGGCTGGATGCGGCGACGCTTGTGACACGGGAGCGCGCAAATACCAAATTCGGTCGCGACTATAACGTAGCATTTCTCAGGACTCTTGTCCGATTGAAACCTTTTTCCGCGGAAATCTGTATTGACGGCAAAACAGCGCCGGGCGAATTTCTGTGGGCGCTCGCGATGAACAACCGATGGATCGGCGGCGGAATGTCGGCAGCGCCGGAAGCGAAAATCGACGACGGACTGCTTGATGTTATATTGGTTGAAAATATTTCGAAGCTGAAGCTCGCCGGGCTTTTTCCGCAGATTTATTCAGCTTCGCATATTAAGAATCCTGCGGTGACGTACAGGCAATCCGATGAGATGATCGTCAGGTTCGAAAAAGAACCGCGACATATCGCCCTCGACGGAGAAATTTATTCTTGGAATAGCCGGGTTCTGGAATTCAAAACGATGCCGAAAGCGATGTGGGTTTTTGGAGAAAAAATTACTTAAACCACTCGGCAAAGCGAACCTGGCAGCGTTATTCTTCTTCGCCTTCGGTTTTCTTTTCGTAGTTCCAACCGACCAAAATGTCTTGGTAAACCACTTTTCCGGTTTCCGTTGCGGTCGCCGCCACACTGACTCTGCGCCCTTCGTCCTCGACGAACGCCGTTACCACGCATTGAACCGCAAGCAGACTTCCTGCGCGCTTGGCTTCTTCCGGCGAAAGCGCATTGGCGTTTTTGTCCCTGATGATCGTGTAGTAATCGTCGATTATTGTCCGCGGCGCGTCGACCACGCTAAGCCTTGCGTTTCTAACTAAAACGCTTGCGATGGCCGACCTGACGAGCCGCTCGCGCCTTTTTCCGGCGTCGAGTCCGGATGCGGTTTCGCCCGCTCCATTAGCGCCTCCCGCGGCTTCGCCTTGGACTTGAGGCGAGTTGTCCACAACCGCAAGCACGCAAACCGAATAAAGCAGGTGTTTGTTGAGGTTTTCAACCATAGTCGAAAGCGAGCGTTTTGCCGTTTCGTCCGGCGTTAGCGCTTCGGCCGGGGTATTGTTGCAGGAATTGGCGAAAAGCAGCGCGCAGACGATGACGGGCACGGCGATGCGCCATATGCGATGCGGCAAAAGCTTTCTTGCGAAATCCATCGAGAAATTATACAACGTGAAGTATGGCGAAAAAGCCATTTAAATTATCGGCAGCTTGAATTTTGGCTGTATAGCGCAAGATGATCTTGCGGCCATTCGCGCGATTCGGAAAAGTTTTTGGTTTTTCGGCATTGACGCAGCGATTCCGGACTGGTATAATTAGAAACGTTGCGGCCAAGGGAAGCCGGTGCAATTCCGGCGCGGACCAGCCACTGTGATGCGGACTCCGAACGCAGATGCCATTGTCCTTGTGGGCGAGAAGGCGCGAGCGGGGGAAGATGCCAAGCCAGGAGACCTGCCGTAATCGTAATCCTTTTTTAAGGCTTCTCGGAGCGAGCCATGGGGATAACCTGCCTTAAGCGCTGCGCCGCAAATTCGTATTCGCGGCCGATATGCAATCCCAAGCGGAGCACCGCCTCGCGGTTGCGCGGAATTTCTCCACAAGGTCTCAGTTTCTCCGGGCTTGCCACAAGCTGGATGGTGACCCGGTATGAGCGATAGCGCACCGGCGATTGAGGCGCGCGATTTGTCTTTCGGATACGACGGGGCGCGCGTACTTAACGCAGTAAACCTGTCGCTTCAGCCGGGCGGTTTGCTGACGATCTCCGGACCGAACGGAAGTGGAAAAACCACGCTTTTGTACTTGCTTTCCGGAATATTGAAGCAATCATCGGGCGAGGTTCGAATACATGGCAAACCAATATCGGAATATTCGCCTATATTGCTTGCACGCGAAATTGCGCTGATGCCTCAGTATCTCCCATATACGCCTTGGCTTACTGCCGGAGAAATAGTCGAAATGGGAATGTATTCGATAGGACCCTCAGGCTTGCAATTTGCCAGAAGGTTCGGTTCCGGCATTTCCGGCACTAAATTGGCATCCATAAGGGCGATGGAATTGGCAGATGTCGCGCATCTTGAAAGCAGACTATCAGGCGAATTATCGGGCGGCGAACTCCGCAGAGTTCATCTCGCTCGCGTTCTAGCGCAAAATTCGAGAATATTGCTGCTCGACGAGCCCGCTTCCGATTTGGACATACATCATCAGTCGCTTCTACTCGAAATTGTTAGAGAATCGACTTGCAGCGGCAAATCCGTCCTGTTTGTAACTCACGATTTGAATTTCGCGACTATTTTGGGCGGAGATATGGCGCTTTTGGACGGAGGGAGATCTGTGGCGGCGGGTAGTCCAGATAAGATAATAAGCGAAGATATTCTGTCAAAGATTTACCCCGGCGGTTTTCGAATTACTACCGATTTGGGCGGCTCGCCGCTCGTTTTCCCTGTGGCGCGGGACAGGTCATCGAAGGGAGGCTCGCATTGAACACATTAACTTCTGTCGCTATGCGTAATAATTGGATTTGTCTGGTGAGCGTCCTGTTAATAGGTCTAATATCCGCAAACTTGCTCCTTTTTAATAGTTCGGTGCATGCCGCGGAGTATCCGCTGGTTTACAAAGACGCTCTCGGACGGGAAATAAAGATTGTTAAAAAACCCGAAAGAATTGTCGCATTGTCGCCGGCTCTGACCGAAATTTTATGGGCAATAGGCGCGGGCGGCTCTCAAATAGGCCGCACCGACTTCTGCAATTACCCGCCAGAAGCTCGGCGGATAAAAAGCGTTGGGGGAGTTGTGAACTTCTCGATAGAACAAATAGCAGCGCTAAAGCCTGACTTGGTGATCGTTCAGCGTATGACGCCGCGGGAAGCGGTTTCAAAGCTAATTTCGCTAAAAATACAAGTTATTGCCGTCGGCGAGCCCGACTCGCTCTCGGAAGTAATTAAATTGATCGAGGATGCCGGGGAAATTTGCGGCGAGCGCCAGTCAGCGGAAAGACTCGCGAGTGAACTGCTCTTGAAATTGGATGCCGCCCAAATGCGCCTCGGCCAATCAGGCAGTACCAAAATACGCGTATACTATGGAGGATTTTCCGCTCCTTATGTTACTGCCGGAGCAGGCACGTTTATCGACGACCTTATTAGGCTTTCCGGTGGCGAAAACATCGCAAATCCCGGCGCTAAAGGTCAAAAGGGATGGCCGCAGCTTTCTCCGGAAGAAATCGCCGTTTCCAATCCGCAAGTGATACTTGCATCCTGCGTCGAAACGATGGGCAATGCCGCGCGGCCAAAATCGCTCATCCGCGAGGCAAAACGTAATCCGCTCTTCGCAAAAACAGACGCAGTGAAGAACGGCCGGATTTGCATAATAGATGCCGATGTTCTGCAACGCCCCGGCCCGCGCATTTTCGACGCGCTTGAAACATTCACGGATTATCTCGACCAGGTGCAAGGTGGGCGATAGCAAAATAAAAATCTCGGATCGCTCATCGTGGAGAAAACGCGGCGGATTAGCGATGGGTTTCTTCGCTGTTCTTGCGGTAATCGGCGCGGCATTTTCGATCACGTCGGGCAAGGGCGGCACGGAGTTTCGGACGCTTATGGGAGATCCGGAACTGCTTCGCTTGATTGTTTATGAAATTCGATTGCCGCGGCTCATATCCGCTGTTTTCATCGGACAATCACTGGCGTTGAGCGGTTTGCTACTGCAAACAACGTTTAGAAATCCGCTTGCAGATCCATATATATTGGGAGTGTCCAGCGGCGCTGCCCTCGGTGCGGTAATCAAAATTGCAGTATTTCCGAATGCCCCTGCGATACTTCCAGTCTTTGCCATTGCCGGTGGTGCGGGACTCGTCGCTGCAGCATATTTTGCCGCGCGTAGTGTACGAGGAGATATAACGATATCGCTATTGCTTTCCGGCGTGGCTCACTCGATTCTTGCTGGAAGCCTTCTGGCGATTACGATTATGTGGGCACGGCCGGGCGAGCTTTCGCTCATCGTTAGGTGGTTAATGGGCACATTGTCCGGAGCGGGATACTTCGATGCTGTTCTTTTAACCGCGGCGGGAAGTATCGGTTTTGCGTTTTCTATTTTCTTTGCCCGTGAACTAGACGCTTTGCAGCTTGGCTCGACAGTAGCATCGTCGATTGGCGTAAATGTGAAGCGAACGCAGTTGATAGCCGTAGGCATTGCGACGGCGCTAGCATCGATTTCCGTCGCCGTCGCCGGAATTATCGGGTTTATCGGGCTCATTATTCCGCATATGTGCAGACTTATCGCGGGCGGCAGCGCATCGCGGCTAATCCCGCTCGTATCGATTGCGGGAGCCGCCCTTTTGATTTGGTGCGATGCGTTATCCCGAATTGCGCTTCCCTCGGGAGAACTTCCTATCGGCGCGGTCACCGCCGTTATTGGCGTTCCGTTTTTTCTGTTTCTAATGCATCGCGGGAGGTTTCTCTCGTGAGTTTTGCCAAAATTGCATTTTCCGTTTTTTACCGTGCAGTTTTACTCTTAATTTTTGCTGTCATTGCGTTATTTCAACCCGCAATGGTTAAAGCTTCCGAAGAAGAAAGCGATATTTCTATCGAAATAGATGAAGCCGCAGAAACTGATACCGAAGATGAAATAGACGCTGGTGAAATCTCGGTCGAAGACGAGAAGCAATTTTCCAAAAGTGCGTTACCCGGTGAAGACGCTTTCTTAATCGAATTTCCGGAATTCGGCGCGGCGCTTTTCGGAATCGGGTCCGAACTTGAGCTTATCGGAGGCGTCGATGCTTCGTTTTTGGGCGGCGCATTGGATATTACTACCGTTTCGATTCGCGGTTCCGCGCCCCACAGGTCGCACGTATCCATCGGAGGCGTGCCGCTGTCGTCAGAATCGTCCGGAGTGTTCGATTATTCCATGTTGCCTGCGTCCGCGATTGGGGGTGCATTGGTCAAACGCGGCCCTGCATCCGTTTCAAGAGGAATGGCGGGCGAAATTGAACTTACGATTCGAAAGCCTCAGGCAAACAATTTTACATTCAGCGCAGGAAGTTTCGGAACTTATCATGCCGGCGGCGCGGCGGTATTGGACCTCTTGGACGATTCGTTTTTCATCGCATCGTTCGACGAGACGGACGGGAATTTTTCCTACAAGCGGCACGACGGAAGCAGTTATGTTCGCAATAACAACTCAAGAAACAAAACCGCACTATTGCTTTCACTCACAGACGAACGGGAATTTGGCAGCAACAATTATTTGCTCATGGCTGCCAATAAATCCGGCGGTGTTCCGGGATTAGCCGAGTTCCCGTCTCAGTCGGCGCATCAGGATGATTCAATTATTGCCGCGGGATTTAGCGCTTCACGCAGACCGGACGAAAGCTACGATACAGAAATCGCTGGTTTTTTGCGAGTTTCCGGTACGCAATTCGACGATCCGGAGCCATATCTCGGCGGATCGATTTCATCCGAGCAAACCGAATATGCAGCCGGTTTTTCATACATTCTCCGCATGTTCGATAAATCGGGCATATCGGGAGTTCGGCTGTCCGCCGACGCGATCGCATTGAAAGATTCCGGTTTCGGCAATCCCGAGCGCGAATCGCTCTCCTTTACAGGTTGGCGAGAGCTATATTTCGGAAAGGCAATTTTGTCGGCTGCCTTTTCCGGCGATTTGACCGCAGGGGAAAAACCGGGATGGAAAGGGAAAATTGCTGCAGAGCGCTTGCTCGGCGGAGGCTGGAAACTAGCCGCCAGCGCGACAAAAATGTTTCGCCGGCCGAATTTTAGCGAGCTTTACTTTCCTTCGAGCGGATTTATAGGCGGAAATTCGGATTTAACAAACGAGACTGGCTACGGATTCGATTTCGGGCCGAAATTTTCCGCCGGCGATTTGGAGTTCGGTGTTTCGGCGTTTTATATGCGATTTGAAAACTCGATACAATTTGTCCCCGTTTCGCTCTATCGAATCAGGGCCGAAAACACCGGCGCAATCAGAAATTCAGGCGTTTCTATCGATGCAAGCCTGGAGCTGGAAAGCGGCTGGAGTATTCGTGGCGCGTTTACGCTTCTCGATGCGGTTTATCTCGACGGCGGCATCGCCCAAGCGGGGAAACCGCCGAGAAAGCTTGCATTGTCGGTTCAAAAGGACGTCGGCGATTTCGGAATGCGGATGACGTATGCGAGAACATCCGCAACGCCGGTTGACAGGTTCGGGAATCTGTTCGTTGAAACCGCGAACGAACTGAATCTTTGGGCGTCGGCGAATTTAACGGACAATCTTACGTTGTTTGCGGCTTGTTTCAACGTCTTGGACCACGATTTGCGTGACAGGCTCGACTTTCCCAGGCCCGGTAGGTCTATTGAGTTAGGACTTAAGTATTCTTGGTGAAAGCCATGAAAGGAGTTGAGGAATGAACAGAGGAATTGTTTCTCTTTTGTGTGTATTTCTTTTCGCGCTTACTTCCTGCGGGGGAGGCGGGGTTGTTAGAAAGCCGGAGCCGCTGCCGCCCGGAACGAATCCCGTCACCAATGCGGAACTCACTTCGGCGGTATCGAAAAACGCGTTCACAACCGGCGCGGCGCCGAGCAGAATCGCGGTGCGCAGCGGCAACGTGTACACATTGAATTCGCTTGCTAACACGATGACAGTCAACTCCGCATCGGATTATTCTCTTGCGGCGACGGTGAGCTTTCCGGTTGGCGCGGGTCCTTACAGCCTGGTTTCATCCGGCGAGTGGTTTTATATATGTACGAACGGCGATAATAAAATATACAGGTTCCGTATGGGGCAGGACGAACTCGACGCCGCAAACGTAAGCTTGATCAGGCAAGAAACGGAAAGCCTTGCGTTTATCGGCCCCGGCGATATGGCCGTTTTCGGCGGCAAGTTATACGTTCCGCTTTCGGGCATTCAAAGCTTCGGAGACGCGTCGCAAGGCATTCCGGCGGTGTATGCTCCGGGAAGAGTCGCAGTAATCAACCTCGACCCATTTCAATTCGAGAAGTTTATCGAACTTCCGGCAGTCAATCCGACCGTATGCTCAATTGGCGCGCCGGGCCAGCTGTTCATTGTTTGCACCGGAGAGCTGCAATTCGACACAAGTTTCACACCCAAAGCTGAGTCGGACGGTGAAGTTGTTTTTTACAACATAAGTACGGACTCTATCGTACATCGCTCAAACTTGGGCAGGACACTTCCAAGCGCATTTATCTCGCCGAACTCCGTGGATGCATACATCGGCAGTAATCTAATGGGCGAAGTTTACAAAATTAGGCTTGATAACGGCACGATTTTGCGCGGCCCTTCCGATCCTATTTCGCTTTCGTCCGATTTTACTTACGTTTCAGGCTTTGTAGGTTTGCCGGGGCTCGGAATAATAGCGCTAAGCTTCAACACGGACGAGGCGTATTTCATAGACCCAATGGATGATGCAGTTTCGAGGTCTCCGTTTTCAAAACCATTTAGTTTCAAAGAAAGCGATACATTTTTCGGCGGCCTTCAATATGGCGCGTTTTATGAATCCGCATCCTCGAAAAAGCTTTTTGTGATTCTCGGCATCGCGAATCAGGCGGGAGTGGTTGATTTTACGGCTTTATGGGATAGAATTAGGCTCGGCGAAGGATAGAGTGATTTACCGGCAAGGTTCGCCGCGATTTTAGTGCCGGGCCGCGCCTGCCGGTCGCGCCGGACGGATTCCTGTAAATGACCGAGCTGTTCGTTAACTACCCAATTCTTTGGGCGGCAACATTTTCCTGGGTGTTCGCGCAGGGGCTGAAGCTGCTTATATACTTAATCGAGGAAAGGCGGATAAATATCGCCAAGCTCATCGATTCCGGCGGAATGCCGTCAAGCCATACCGCGCTTGCGTCAAGTCTTTGCACTTCACTTGGTTTGATCGAAGGTTGGGCATCGTCCCAATTCGCCATTTCGGCGGTACTTTGGGCGGTAATCATCTACGACGCAACGGGCATTCGGCGAAGCGCGGGCAAGCACGCCGCCGCGCTTAACGACATTATCCCGCAACTTCTCGCCGGCAAGCTATTGCAGGCGGGCGAAAATCTCGGCTCGAACTTCCGTGAACTACTCGGCCATAATCCATTAGAGGTGTTCGTCGGCGCGATAGTCGGAATACTAGTAACTTCGCTGTTTCTATATGGCTACAGCATCATCTGACGATAAGGTTAGCGGCGAAAGTGCCGGAATGCCTATTTCGGAACTTCTAGTCAAAAATGGCATTGCCAAAAGCGCCGAAGACGCAAAAAAGCTAATTCGCCGCGGAAGAATTATTGCTGGCGGCGACCGCATCTATGACGAATGTGCCTTATTGCCGCTTGAAACGGAGATTAAGGCTACGGGGCAGGGCAAAAGCTTTGTGAGCAGGGGAGGCATTAAGCTCGAGCATGCGCTTGCTGGGTTGGAAATCGATCCGGCCTCTAAAATATGCCTTGACGCGGGTTCTTCCACGGGCGGATTTACGGATTGCCTTTTGGCATACGGCGCGCGGAAAGTTTATGCGGTGGATGTCGGCTACGGATTGCTCGAATGGGAACTTCGCAACCATCCATGCGTATTTGTATTGGAGCGGACCAATGCCAGATCGCTTTCGAAGGTTCTCGTACCGGACGCAATAGAAATTGCGGCAATCGACGTCAACCACATATCGCTTTCGAAAATACTTCCCGCCGTTTTTCCGTTAATGACCGAAAGCGGCATATTAATCGCGCTGTTTAAGCCGCAATTTGAAATACCGAAATCTTGGGCAAATCGGGAAGGCTACCGGAAAGGCGTGATCGAGTCTCCTGAATTACTAAGGCAAGTTTTGCATAAAATATTACTTGAACTCGGTAATGCGGGATTTGTCGCAAAGAGAATTCTTGAAAGCCCAGTTAAGGGCGCGAAAGGGAATCGTGAATTCTTAGTAAGATTCGAGCCAAGTCCGCCCAATTTGCTGCAGCAGGATTATGTTAAGATTGTAGGCGATTTGATGGATTCTGTTTAGGCGGCATAAACTTGGCGAAGTACGGCAAAGTCGGCATAATTCCTCATCCATATCGCGTAAGCGACCGGCTGCTCGCGGAAAAAATCGTGCCGGATCTTGCGAAATGCGGTTTCGAGCATATAATAATTCGCCCCCCCAATAACGAAGTCGACCCCGCGAAGCCTGCCGAAATTCCGCCCGGCAATGGAATCGATTTGCTGGTCGTTGTCGGCGGAGACGGCACATTTCTCGGCGCCAGCCGGCTAGCTGCCCGTGCGGGAATACCGATTATCGGCGTCGAAGTCGGCAAGTTAGGCTTTCTTTGTCAAGCGAAACTTGATTCATTCAGCACACTTGCCAAGGTGCTCGCAAACGGGGATTTTGAAACCGAGCAGCGAATGATGCTCGAAGGACACATTGTCCGGGAAGGCAAGACGCTGTATTCGAATATCGCTTTGAACGACATCGTTGTCGGAAACGCGCAGCTTCCGAGAATGCTGGATTTGGACTGCTTTATCAGCGATACTTACTTGGTAAGCTATCTGGCGGACGGGCTGATCGTAAGTACGCCGACGGGAAGCACGGCATACGCGATGGCCGCGGGCGGACCGATTCTCGCGCCGACGCTCAATTCATTCATTTTGACGCCGATATGCGCTCACTCCTTATATATTCGTCCGGTTGTAGTTCCCGACAGCGAACTTGTGCGAGTTCTGCCCGATGTCGCTAATCCGCCGATTATGGCTACTTTCGACGGCCAAGTTTTCTATAATCTGGCTCACGGAGATGAAGTCCACGTGCGGCGCTATGAAAAAAACTTAAAGCTGATAAGGCTACACGAATTCAACTTCTTCGATACTTTAATGAAGAAATTCAAATGGGGATTTAAGCATACCGGCGAGTAAAGGCACTGCGGTATACGGATTCTTAATACACCGCTGTGATACTGCGCAGTTTTTCCACTATGCCGGGCAAAAGCTCTATGACATAGTCGACATCTTCCTCGCTTGTTCTATGCCCCAAAGTAAACCTGACGCTTCCGTGAATTTCCACGGGGTCGAGCCCCATCGCGGTTAGCACGTGGCTCGGATTCAGGCTAGTAGAAGTGCAAGCGCTGCCGCTCGATGCTGCGACGCCATGCATGTCCAATTGCAAAAGTATGCTTTCGCCTTCGATTCGTTTGAACGCAATGCTGGCGTTATGGGGCAAGCGGTTCACCGGGTCGCCGTTAAGCGAAGTTTCCGGCACGCTTTCGAGAACTCCTTTGATAAACCTGTCTCTCAAGGCCGTAAGCCTTGCGACATTCTTGTTCATTTCGCGAATCGCGATTTCAAGAGCCGCGGTTAGGCCGACGATACCTGCGAGATTTTCCGTGCCGGCCCTCAAGCCGAATTCTTGAGAACCGCCATGAATCAGCGGAATTACTTTGTAGCCCTTTCGCTTTATCAAACAACCGATACCCTTCGGCCCATAGAACTTGTGAGCGGCGAAACTGGCGAGCGGTATGGGCCTTTCGTTCAGCTTCAAGTCGTGCAACCCAATCGATTGAACGGCGTCGGTGTGAAACCTGACGCCTTTTTCGGCGCAAATGCCCGCAATCAAGTCTAAATCTTGAATCGTGCCGACTTCGTTGTTCGCGCTCATGATGGTTACGAGAACGGTTTTGTCGGTAATGGCTTTTTCAAAAAACTCGACGTCTATGCGGGCATTTCTGTCCACCGGTACGAAAGTCACGTCCGCTCCGAGATACTTCTTGGCGAAGTTACACGAATGCTCAACCGCGTGATGTTCGATGGAAGAAGTAATAATGTGATTGCCTTTATCCTTCATTGCGAGAAGGCTGCCTATGATTGCGCAGTTGTCTGCTTCGCTACCTCCGCCGGTAAAAACGACTTCACCGGGTGCAACGCCCATAAGGTCCGCTACTTTTTCCCGGCAGTCTTCCAAAACTTTACGCGTGTGTCTGCCGAAAGAATGAAGACTTGACGGATTGCCGAAGTACTCGCCGAAATACGGCAGCATAGCTTCGAGCACTTCAGGCAACACATACGAAGTTGCCGAATGATCCAGATAAACAGTACGCATTGGACACTCTTTGATTCCGCGATTCGGAAAAGAAAACTACTTATAGCGAAAAATCCGCAGTTTTTGTAGCTTTAGCCGTTTGAAATGCAAAAGGCGCCGGAATGTCGTTCGTAATTCCGCCGATGCCGAAACTTACTTGCTTCTTAGGCAACCTTCCAGCCATTTGTGGGGGTATACTAATAATGTATGGCGCCGGGGGAAGGAACCGTTGACAGGCTGGTGAGGGCCGGCGTCGCAAGGCGCACGGTACCCCAGCCCGTAAAAGCGTTGCGCCTGATTGCAGCCGCAGGCAGCGAGCTTGTTCGCTATCATTCCGATTACAGAAATCAGTATGAGGTTGAAATCGTTTTCGGTACTTACGACCAGCCAGAATGGCGCGAAATGCGCAACGGACTTAATAGATTCGAAGTTTTGGGCTGGTATAAGCCGTTTTTGCCAATCTACGAAATTGACCATCGAGCTTGGCGGCTTTATTTGATTGTCCGCAAAAGCCTCGATGCCACATTATATTTCGTAGGCTTAAAGACCGTAAGCCGCGGATTTGCGCTTTTCAAGGGCGACATGATTCACGAAAAGACCGAAATTGCTAAGGAACTCGGACTTGCTGGTAAAAAGCACCTAAATGCAGTATCCGAAATGAAAGGCCGTTGGAAAGGCGCAATGCCGCGCATTCACGAAAGCTTTACGAATAAAGAAATGGTGCAGAACCTAATCTCTTGCCTAGCGGTCTACGACGGCGCGTGCAGGTTGACAAGAAGCAGTCCGGTTTTCGACAGGCTGGTGGAAAACGTAAATTACATCGAAAATATAATCGAAAAAAGCGCCGAATTCGAATGGCATCCGCCCGGCGGTTTCTTCTAGAACGCTACCAACGTAAAGGAAGCATTCATTATTTCCATTCAAGCAACCTTCGTTCTCCGGTAAGATTCCGAATGCCGGACACGTCTTGGACGACTTCCATTGTGCCTTTGAAATTCCCTTCCTCATCCCTCAAAGCGAAATATCTGATATGAACGAACTTGTCCTGAAAATCGATCCAAAATTCGGCAACGTCCCGTTCTCCGTTTTCGAATTTGCGCAAAATTTCTCTAACCATATGAAGGCTTTTCGGCGGATGGCAGTTTTCAACATGGCGGCCGATGACACCGGGACTGCGGGGAAATATTCGCTCTTTTCCTTGAGAGTAATAGCGCACGACATGATTTTCGTCCGTAAAGCTTACCTCGAGCGGAAGATGCGTGAAGAGCAAATTGACTTGGTCTTGTGTGAGAGCGCCTACTTCGAGATAAACCCTACCCAATCCCTTTCCGTCATCGGCAGTCGAATCCTCGAATTGAGGATTCCATTCGTTGCCGGGAGTTACGAACGCAAATCCAAGTTCTTCCTCGCCTTGGCGCACCTTTATCCAATCTTGCTCGCCAAGTACATCGAGAGACATAGGGAAAAGTATATGTTCCTCCTTGAACACCATTTCGGTAACCTGAGTTGCCGCTGAGAGTGCGGCTTTGACAAATTCATCGGCTTCGCCAGCCTTTAGATGCGCCTGCGCCTTTTTTATTGTTGCCCGAATGTCGTCGTGCACAGCCCACATTACCTTGGGCGGCCCGGTTACGCCATGCTCTTCGAGCCGGGGGAAAAGCTGATTCTCCTTACGAAGGTAGTGCAAATCCACTTTCGAAAGCTTGTCCAGAATTTCAGAAATAGAGGCCGCGTTGTTTATTAGCTCGCTTTCGGACGGCGACTCACCCAAATGTATGCACGATTCTCGAAGCAAGCCTGCAATATCGAGAAAAATCTGATTTTCCGCCATAAACGTGTTTACGGGGTGACCAGGCGGAAGCTTCGGAGTGTCTTGGTCTTTTAATGCGTCGCGAAATACCTCGACGTGAACGTCGCAGAGCTTCTTGATTTCGGTATCCGGCATTCCGGCGGCGATGAGCGCCTGTTCCATTTCGGCGATCTCTGTCGGCCCGATGTCTTCGATAAGCTCGGCGAAGCGTTTTTTAAGTTCTTCCATCGGCGCTCCGGCGTGCAGATCCTCGATGATTTTTTTCAAAGTATGCTGTCTTTCCTCAAGCGATGCCGGTGCTGAAAGCAAATCGAGTTCTATTTTTTCACCGGTCGTTTCTTCGATTTTGGTTTTGATAGCGCGAAGCAATTCCGCAGGATCGCTTCCGCCGATTGCACACGCGCGGCCAATTGTAGCCGCCCTGCCGAACGTTTTTCTCAGCACCGGATTTTTAAGCCCGGCAAACTTCTGGTTGTAGTCGGCAAGAAAGTCTATGAGGAACGGATAAGCTTCCGTCAATTCGAATACTTTTGTTTTTGCGCTTAAAATCACCTGAAACACCTCGCTCGAATTGGGACGTAACTTAAGGCACATCCCGAATTTGGATTTTACATTAAGATTTTTTCAATTTCCGTTTTTCGCTTGTGGCGCGGGGCTTGTGATGTTCGCGAGAAGAATCGCAAACACGGATATCTTACCTCCGCTATATCTGCATTATTCAAAGGGGATTGCCTTTCCCCGTCGAAACCTACTTTGTGAAAGTACTTGCCTGACCGGCGCGTAAAGCATGCGGAAGCGGCAGTCGAACTTTTTTGGCACTTTAAGCAGTAGCAGTTGACACAGCCGGATAAATCTGGAATACTGGTACTGTAATTCCTGTTATAGGAGTTTGCCTTGCCAAGCTTGCTTAGAATTTCTGAAGGTGCTGCCATAGCGCTTCACGCGGTATGTCTGCTCGCCAAAAAACCGGAATCGAAAATAACCACCGCGGAAATCGCGGGAGAACTTTCGGTTTCGGAAACGCATTTGTCGAAAGTGATGCAGAAACTCGTCAAAAGTAAAATCGTGGCATCGGTGCGCGGTCCCGGGGGCGGCTTCAGGCTGAACAAACCTTCCGAGGATATTTCAATGCTTGAGGTCTTCGAAGCCATCGAATCTTATGCGGGCGATACCAATTGCATACTCACGCCTCCGAAATGCACGGGAAGCGAATGCATATTCGGTTGTATTTCTTTGAAGGTAAATCAACTCGTGCTCGGTTTCATGAGAGTCACGAATTTCGCGGATATCGCAAGTTCTGAAGGATTGCTCATTTCATCTCTCGAATGCGACGGCGCTCTTGCTGCAAATAAAGATGCATGGAAATCGGCATCGGCGAGCGTAAAGAAAAAAGGAGCGGCAAAACATGGGCGCAAGTAAGACAGCTGACAAATCCATCGGCAAGCCATACCGTGTAGAGTTGCCCGACGCGGAATACTATACCGGGCGAGTGCCATGTCAAATCGGCTGCCCCGTCAAAACCGACGCCGGCAGGTATGTACAGCTAATATCCGAAGGCAAGTTCGAAGAGGCATACTTAACAGCCCGCTCCCCCAATCCGCTCGCGTCGATTTGCGGCCGCATTTGCGCCGCCCCATGCGAGGACAAATGCCGGCGCGGATTGTTCGATGCTCCGGTGAGCATCAGGGCTTTAAAGCGCGTCGTGACCGAAAGATATGGTATCGAATCCCGCGCCCCGATATCGATGGAGGCGCTCTACGATCCGAAGCCCGACGAAGGCAGCAAATGGAAATGGCATCTTCCAAGCGTTTCGGCCTCACGTAATCCAGCCGCCGAAGGCCGGAAAGTTGCTGTAATCGGCGCGGGTCCTGCCGGTCTCGCATGCGCGCACGACCTCGCCCTTCTCGGATTCTCGGTTACGGTCTTCGAAGCGAGCGGAAGGGCGGGCGGTATGGCGTTTCACGGAATACCGGAATTCAGATTGCCGCGAGGCGTATTGGACAAGGAAGTATTGGCAATCTCCGATTTGGGAGTCGATTTTAAATACGGCGTCCGTTTGACGGCAGAAAACGGAATTCCTGCGCTCAAGGACAGCGGTTTCGAAGCGGTTTTCATTGCTACCGGTTTGATGCAAGGCCGCGACATGAATTGCCCGGGCAACGACAAGGATGGAATCGTCCGCGCAATCGATTATCTGATAAACATAAACAACGGATTCAAGGTCCCGAAAGCCGACAAAGTATTGGTAATCGGCGGCGGTTTTGTCGCGTTCGATGCCGCCCGAATGGCGCTTCGCGCAGCGGCTGCGGAAAGCGCGGCGGAACCCGGCGAATCGGTCTCCACGAATATGGCGGCCGCGCTCGACGCGGCACGGCTTGCCGCGCGCGCGGGCGCAAAGGTGACGCTCGCGTGCCTAGAAAGCTACGAAGAAATGCCGGTAACGCGTACCCAGCAAGGCCGGGAAGAATTTCACGAAACTCTGGTTGAAGGGATTACCTTTATGCCACAGCGCGGGGTCAAAGAGTTCATCGGGAACGGTAAGGTTGAGAAAGCAAAAATGATCGGCGTTACCCGCACTTACGACGAAAACGGAAGGTTTAGTCCGGTTTACGACGAATCGATAACGGAAGAAGTCGATGCCGACCTAGTAATTCTCGCAATAGGCCAACAAGCGGATTTGGAATTTTTGACTCCCGCAGACGGCGTCGAAACCACTCCGCAAGGCACCGTGAAAATTTTCCCCGAAACGCTTTCAACGACAAACCCTATGATTTTCGCGGGTGGAGACGTCGCTTTCGGCCCCAGAAACCTCATCGATGCGGTTGCGGACGGAAAACGCGCCGCCCAGTCGATAAACGATTATTTGCTCGGCGAAACCGGGAAACCGAAATTCAGTTTCAGGTTCGAAAAAATCCCGACCAACCGCTACGAAAGAGCAGAAGGCTACGAACAGGCCGCAAGACTCGCTCCCCCCACGTCGAATATCGGGCGCCGCACCGGAATTAGCGAAGTCGAAAGCGTGTACGGCGAAAGCGAAGCGATAGATCAAGCTGTCCGATGTTTGTCATGCCATATCCAAACGGTTTACGACGCGGCGCTTTGCGTTCTATGCAACCGCTGCGTCGATATATGTCCAGAAAGCTGCCTGAAACTCGTTCCTTTCGAAGATGTGGACATCTCCGAATCGGAACTTGAAAAAGTTTTCGAGTTAAACGGTCTTGGCAGAGAAGAAACCCTGTCGGTAATGATGAAAGACGACGAAAGATGTATCAGGTGCGGGCTATGCGCAATCCGCTGTCCCACCGACGCAATGACGATGGAGGTTATGTATTATGAGCAAGCGTAAGACCGCGGGAAAGCCTGAAACGCCTTCGGAAGCCGGCAATTCGAAGGAAATCAAAAAGCAAGAACGGCGCGATTTCCTTAAATACGTAGGCGCGGGAGCAGTCGCCGCGGCAATCGGCGCGCCGGTTCTAATGTCAGCGCGCTCTTGCATCCCCAACGTGCTTTACGAACTTCCGGTCAAATTCAAAATCGGCAAACTCGCTCAATTCGCCGAAGGCTCGACTTTTTTGCGCGAGTACCGGTTGTTCATTTTCCGTGATGGACAAACATTGCACTGCATATCCGCCAGGTGCACTCACCTCGGTTGCACCGTCCAAATTGCAAAGCCGAAGGACGGGACCGGCGAGTTTGAATTCCACTGCCCGTGTCACGGCAGCAAATTCAAAAGCGATGGGACGAATTACGCGGGTCCCGCACCGCGCCCGCTGGACTATTACAAAATCGAAGTAGCGCCTGACGACGGACAGCTCATTGTCGATACGGGCGCAGTAGTGGATAAATCCTGGAGGCTCACCGTTTAGGAGATAATATGAGTACGACTATCCCCTCGGCGCCGAAAGTCGCCAAGAAAAGCAGAAAGTTCTCGGTGGCGGATTGGACTTGGTCTTGGTCTCCGCGATCGACACGTGAATCGGGCGACGCGGTTGTCACCAACTTCATGCTCCACTGGTTTCCAAGCAAAGTTTCGAAAATCGCGCTTTCTACTTCTTATAGTTTCTGGCTGGGCTCGATTTCCGCGTTTTTATTTCTGTACTTGATTCTCACCGGAATCGTGCTGATGTTCCATTACATTCCGTCCGTAGAGCGCGCCTACTCATCTATAAAGGATTTGGAATTTGCCGTTAGTTACGGCCAATTTCTGCGCGCCTCGCATCGTATCGCGGCGCATTTGATGGTTGCCGTGGTCTTCTTGCATATGGTTCGAGTGTTTTTAACCGGAGCGTACAAGAACGGCGTTATGGCAAGGCAAATGCGGCCGATCAACTGGTGGATAGGCCTTGTTATGATGCTAATCACTCTATTCCTTAGCTTTACCGGCTACCTCCTTCCTTGGGATCAGTTGGCTTATTGGGCAATCACGGTCGGAACGAACATTGCCCGCTCAGCGCCTATAATCGGCGAACAGCTTAGGTTCTTCCTTCTCGGTGGGCATGAGATTGGCCAAAACACACTTATCAGGTTCTACACGCTTCACTGCGCGCTATTGCCGTTCGCTCTAACTGCGCTGTTTATGTGGCATATGTGGCGCGTAAGAAAGGACGGCGGACTCGCCTGCGACGATAAGCTTGCTCTGACCCAAAAAACGGAGTCCGCAAAGCCGGCTGCAACGAAAACATACACATTGATGGGAATTACTTCGGGCCGCACCGCCACTGTCGAAACAGCGCTGGTAGATGATGACAAGATTCTGGTTACATCGGCGCCCGTGCTTCTTCGGAGAATCGTCATTGTCGGTCTTGTTACTTTTGCCGTAACCGCGCTGCTCGCCGTTTTGCTTGGTTCGCCTCTGGAGGAAGCAGCGAATCCGGAGATTACGCCCAATCCTGCAAAGGCGCCATGGTATTTCCTTTGGCTTCAAGAACTCGTCACCATTACGACGTTCAAAATCGGTACTTTCACGGTTAATGGAGCGTTTATCGGAGGCATCCTGATTCCCGGACTTCTCCTCCTATGGGGCTTCGTCCAGCCTTTCATTGACAGAAGCTCCGCCGCCGCCGCGGGAGTATGGTTCCACAAGGAACGGCGTGTGCACAATGCGGTTTTCATTGTTGTTTGCATACTCGTAATCGTTCTCACGATTGTCGGGACGTACTTGCGCGGCCCTTATTGGAATTTCTACTGGCCATGGCAGGCCTGGCCGCCGCATCCGCCGCAGTTTTAGGAGGTTCGACCGGTGTTCAATCGCGACACATTTTTCGTATATGTTTCCGGAATTTCGGTGGTTCTTATTTTGGCTTTTGCCGGATACGACGATGCAGCGCCCGGATACAAGCATTACCAGGACGAATTCAGGTCCATCGTCTCGGAAAAATTCGGCCCCGAAAAGGCAGCCTTTGTCCCTTCCGGAGTGCAACAGATTTGGATCGAATCCGCCAACAAAGTTGACAGGTGCGTCTCTTGTCATCTTGGTGTTACGTGGGAAGGCCTTGAAAATGAACGCCAGCCGTACGCCTCGCATCCAAAAGAGCCGCTCGAAAATCATCCCATTGATAAATTCGGTTGCACTTACTGTCACGGCGGGCAAGGATTCGCGGCAAAGCTGCCGGACGCCCACGGATGGGTGAAACATTGGGAAGAGCCGCTGCTCGACAGCACGCTGGAAGAGGAATACCAACTAGCCAAGAAGGGCGGGTTTATGCAGATGCGATGCAATACCTGCCATAGATACGACAGGGAAACCGAAGGTGCAGATTACATCAACCGTGCCAAAGCGCTTGTAAGCGAAAAGGGATGCCGTGCTTGCCATACGATTAACGGGCGAGGTGGAAGCATCGGACCCGACCTAACGGAAATCGGCTCGAAAACTTCGGAGCAATACGACTACGGCCGGCTTACAACTTTCCCTTCGATATTCAATTGGCAAGTTGCTCATCTTCAGAATCCAAAAAGCTTCGCGCCGGACACGATAATGCCCGACTTCGGCTTCAATAGCGAGGATGCGAAGGCGTTGACGCTTCTCCTTATGAGCTGGCGCAAGCGCGACATTCCGCTGGAACTACTCCCCAATGGCGCTTTCGGTGATAAACCGACGCCGGAAGAACTTGAGCGGGACAGAATTATGCTCGAAGGCGAAGGCCGGTTCTTTGTCGAGAAAACCTGTTTCGTTTGTCACGATGTTTCGAGTCTGGGAATCATATCCGCAACCAAAATCGGTCCGGACCTCGCAATTGCCGTCGAAGACGTGCAGCGCAGATTCGGACGCACCCTCGATGACTTTTTGCACAATCCATCCGGAACGATGTCGGTTGTGCTTTCGCGTCAGATTAGCCTAACCGAAGAAGAAATCGACGAAGCGGTAAGACTTTTGGAACATGCGTACGAAGTCCATAAGTCCCTTGAGGAAAAACAAGGGAAGGAGAATGGAAATGTTGAGGATTCTTCCGCCGGTCATTAAGAATCGGCGGCATATTAAATTTACGGAGGAAGCGAGATGAGGAAGTGTTTTTGTAATTTCGGTACGATCGCAGTTCCGGCTGCCGCGGTGTTGATATTCCTCGTTTTGATGTTCGCCTGCAAAGGCGGACAAGACGAGCGGGGCTCGCGCGACGGCCAGCGCGGAGCGGCAACGGGAGGAGTGGCGGCTGCGGCATTGGCGACGTACGTTGCGCCCGGAGACTTGGATGAAATGTATTTGTTTTATTCGGGAGGCCATTCCGGACAAATCTACGTCGCCGGTATTCCGTCGATGCGGCACCTCGCCACCATCCCGATATTCGCGCCGTATCCCGCCACGGGCTACGGTTTCGACGACGAAAGCAAAGAGATGCTTGGTGGATTCACCTGGGGCGACGCGCACCACCCGTCGATTTCCAAAACCAACGGCGAATACGACGGAAGGTGGATGTACATCAACGAAAACGCCAACAATCGTGTGGCGATGATCGACCTTCGCGATTTTAAAACGAAGCAGATTTTCGGACCGATTCCGAACCTGTCCGGAAATCACGGCAGCGCGTTCGTAACCTCCAATACGGAGTTCGTGCTGTACGCTTCCAGATTCAGCGTCCCGATTCCGCGTGGCACGTATGCGAGCATCGAGGAATACGCGACCAAATTCAAGGGAATTGTGGGCGCTCTCAAAGTCGATTCTACGAACGGGAGATTGTCGAACGGTTTTCAAATCGAGACTCCGCCGTTCAACTGGGATCTTGGCTCCACTGGGCGCGGTCCCTCTGCGGATTGGGCGGGCTGGACTTGCTATAACTCCGAAAGGGCGACCGGCGAGCTTGAGAAAACCGCCGGTGCCAATGATCGTGACTATGCGATTTTGGTGAATTGGAAACTCGCCGCAAAAGCAATCGGAGAAGGAAAAGGCAAGGACATAGGCGGAGTTCCCGTAATCGACCCAGTGGCGAATCCGGGTATCGCCTATCTCGTTCCAGTAGGCAAGAGCCCGCACGGCATCGACTTTTCGCCCGACGGCACTTATTTCGTGACGAGCGGCAAGCTACAGGAAATCACGACCGTTTTCAATTTCGACAAATTCCTTAAGGCTATCGAAGCCAAGGATTTTCAAGGCGACGAAGACGGAATTCCGGTAATAAAGTACGAATCCGTGATGGAGCGCGAGGTGCAGATTGGCCTCGGCCCGCTACACACCGAATTTGACGACCAGGGCTATGCTTATACAAGTTTGTTCATCGACAGCGCGATAGCCAAATGGGATCCAAAAACGGGCGACGTACTCGATACGATTCCCGTTGCTTACAACATCGGGCACCTTATGGTGCCCGGCGGCAATTCGAGCAAGCCATATGGTAAATACGTAATCGCACTAAACAAACTTTCGCATGGCCGCCACTTGAGCGTAGGCCCCAGCCAGCCGGAAGCAAGCCAGCTAATCGACATTACCGGCGACAAAATGAAGCTCCTGTACGACGCGTTTACCGAGCCGGAGCCGCATTACGCAACCGCGATTCCCGTCAGCAAACTCAATCCAATCGAAGTCTATCCAATCGCGGAAAACAAAGACCCACATGCAACATTCGACATCAAGGATGCTCGAGTCGAAAGAAGCGGCAACAGAGTGGATGTCTATATGGTAGCGGTACGCTCCACGCTTTGGCCGACGCACTTCGAAGTCAATACCGGCGATACGGTCGCGATCCACCTGACAAATATCGAGCAGACCACGGATGAACTGCACGGCCTCGGCATAAACATGTATAACATCAACCTGGTCGTCGATCCGGGAGAAACGAAACACGTCACGTTTACCGCAAACAAGACGGGTGTTTTCCCGTATTACTGCACCAACTTCTGTTCCGCCCTTCATCAAGAAATGCAGGGCTATATGCTTGTGAAATAACTCTCGCCGGATTTGCCCTCCAAATCCAAAGGAGAAGATGGAAATGAAAAGCACTTTTTCGCCCTATTACGATTTTTTCTCTCAACCCATAAGCCGTATAGCGCGGGTAGTACTGTTTCTTTCCATCTTCTCCGTTCTGTTCGTTTTCAAACATCCGCTTTGGACGATGTCGTTCACTTCGAATCAATATCCCGAACCCTTAAAAATGTCGATTCACATCAACAAGCTCGAAGGCCAAATTACGGACAAGAGGGACGACCTTAGGGAAATCAATTCACTTAACAAGTACATCGGAATGCGGCCTCTGTTGGATAGCGATTTCTCTGAATTCCTTTGGATGCCGTTCGTCGTCGGTATTTTCGTCTTGCTGATCATGCGCTCGGTGGTATTCGGACGACTGCGCGATCTGGTGGATATAGCGGTCATGTATCTATACTTCGGGGCATTCAGCGCATGGGATTTTTATTCGAGGCTGCACAGGTACGGACACGAACTTGACCCCGAAGCGCCGATTAAGGTCGATCCTTTTATGCCGCCAATTTACGGCAAGCACAAGGTGGCAAACTTCTGGATTGAAAGCTATCCCGGCGGTGCAAGTTATGCACTCGCGATATTTGGCGCGCTAATTTTTATCGCCCTGGCGATTGCTCTTTGGCGCGGATTCATCGCCCATAAAGCGGAGTTAAAGCAGCTGGCAACGGGAGAACACAAATGCATAATGCTGAAAAACTCCGAGTAAGCGCGGTCATCTGCATTGTCGGCCCCGTCATCGCAGCTTGTCTTGCGACGATATTCATGTCGCGAAGCGCCGCCGCCGCGGAACTGGTCGTTGATGCCGAAAACGGGCCGTACTTTCTGATATCTAGCGCGATTAATGATGCAAAAGAAGGCGACCTTATAACGGTAATGAAAGGTACCTATGCGGAAAATGTACTAATAGACAAAGGCCTGACGATTGTAGGTAAGGACCGTCCGGCAATATCAGGATGTTACGACAAGGATTCTGTTTGCATACAGGCCGACGGAGTCCATGTCGAAGGTTTTGTAATTAAGGGTTCAGGCCTGGACATGATGTATGGCTATGCCGGTGTAAAAGTATTGGGAAACAGCTCCGTAGTTAAGAACAATATACTCGAAGACAATTTGTTCGGAATATATCTGAAGAATTGCGATGGAGCTATAATTATCGGCAACGATATCACCGGCAGGCGTGATAAAGGTCTCGGCGAGCGCGGTTCCGGAATCGCTGTATATGCCTCCAATTACAACAGCATTTCTGGAAATAAAGTTCGCACCGTGCGCGACGGCATTTACTTCGATCATGCGGATTTCAATATAGTCAAGGACAACGAGTTCAGCGACTTGCGATACGGCGTTCATTACATGTATTGCGACGACAATGCCTTCGTCGGCAACATATTCAAGGACAGCGCCGGTGGAGTTGCGATTATGTACACGGAGCGCGTGACTTTTTCGGAGAACCTTATTATTAACAATAGAAGCGGATTCAATGCTTTCGGATTGCTATATAAGGATGCGCGCGATTGCCTCGCCGAAGGAAACATTATCGTTAACGGAGTTTCTGGCATATTCGTGGAAGGCAGCCACAACAACATATTTAGGAAAAATCTTGTTGCGTATAACGACGTAGCGGTGATTCTTTATGCGAGCTCGATGGGCAACGAATTCTCGGAAAACGATTTCATCGGCAATCTTTCGGATTTAAAAACGGTCGGTCGCGCCAAAGCCGATTGGTCGCCCGGCGGCAAAGGAAACTACTATTCGGCATATTCCGGATACGACCTTGACGGCGACGGCATCGGCGATGTAACGCATAGCATTCAAAGCGCATTTGAACATTTGGAAGGTGGAAATCCGCTTTTAAGGCTGTATTTGAGCAGCGGGGCGGCGGACGCTATGATTCTCGCCGAAAAAACCTTTCCGATAATTTCGGCGGCGCGCGAAGAAGATAAAAAACCGTTTTTAAAGCCGGTCAGCCAATTGAAACTTACCGCTCATGGCGCAGGCAACGAAGGCGGAAGCATTGCGTCGGCTTTTTTTGTTCTGACGCTCCTATTTTTCGCGCTATCTGCCGGTTGGAGGTTGACAAGATGACAATCGTGCTTCAAGTCGATTCGCTTTCGAAAAGTTTTACGCGACGAAAAGCTGTGGACTCGCTTTCTTTTGTCGTTTCCAAAGGCGAAGTTACCGCAATATTGGGTCCGAATGGAAGCGGCAAAACCACTACCATAAAGTGCATCGCCGGTCTTCTACGGCCGGACAGCGGCAGAATATATATTGGCGGAATCGATTCGGCAAATGAGAGCAGACCGGCAAAAAAACTGATTTCATACCTGCCCCAAACAGCCGAATTTCCAGCGGGAATTTCTGCGCTTGAAACGGCCTTTTTTCATGCGGCACTGCGCGGAGCCGATCGCGATACGGCGATGAATTCTCTCAAAATCGCAGGCTTCGCCGACAGCGACATGTCCAAAGCTGCAGGACAACTATCCGGCGGAATGCGACACAGGCTGTCACTGGCAATCGCAAGTCTTTCCGGCGCCAGTTTAATGCTACTGGACGAGCCGAGCGCGAATCTCGACCCTTCCGCGGCGCAGAGATTTCGAAAAACAGCAAAGGAATGGAGGAGCCAAGGCAAAGCGATTCTAATGTCAACCCATGTCCTTTCCGACGTAACCGAAATAGCGGACGGCGTAATAGTCATGGTAGATGGAAAGGCGGCGGCAATAGAGTCTATTTCGGAAATGCGTTCGAGATTAAACAAGTTCTCCCGCCTAAGGATTGACGTAGGAGCGGTGACGGAGAAACACAGGGACGCCGCGCTCGGCGCGGGCGCGGCGGAAATAAGGATGAACGGCAAGGCGATTATTGTCATCGCGCCGGAAGATAAGAGAATGGCAATCTTAAATAAATTGGAGCAGGTCGGTATGGTTTGCGGTTTCGAGACCGAAAAACCGTCTATCGAAGACCTGTACGTGGAATATGTGGAAGCTAGTTCGAAAGCCGGTTAGATATGGGATTTTGCTCCTTCTATTGCTCGCGGCATCCTGCGCCGATGAATTGCTCGCGCCGGCAAAACTCAGTCCCGGCGAAGATTCATGCGCACACTGCAGAATGGCGGTATCTCAAATCGAATTTGCCGCGCAATGCGTGTCGGCCGGTCTTAATCCTAAATTTTACGACGATGTGGGGTGTCTTGTTTTGGACCTAGGTAACTTACCTGAGGAAACCAGCAAGGTTCTATATGTGGCGGACTTCGAAACTCACGATTGGCTGGATGTAAATGTTGCGCATTTTGTAATGTCCAAAAACATCGAATCGCCGATGGGATATGGCATTGCCGCGTTCGCCGATGCGAGTCGTGCAAGCCAACTGGCTAACACCGGCGAAGGGCAATTGCTGAATTTTTCCGATCTCACGGCGCGACTTGCCGGGACTGGAGGAACATAATGAACAAGGAAAGTGCAAAGCTTGTCGGAATCATCGCGCGCCACGAACTTCGCATCGTTTTGCGCGGCAGAATGATGGCTGCATACGCAGTAATTCTGGCGGCGCTTACTTTCGCAGTCAGTTACTTCGGACTTACCGTTATCCAATTCACCGGATTTCAAGGATTCGAACGCACCAGCGTAAGTCTTTTGAATCTCGTTTTTTACATCGTGCCGCTTCTCGCCATGTTGACCGCGGCGCAAAGCATGTCGAACGAAGGCGGAGCGACCGGCCGGCTTTTCACCGAACCTGTAACGAGGGGCGAGATCATTCTCGGCAAATACCTCGGATTTACTGCGGCGATAATTCTATCCACTCTCACGGGGTTCGGTTTTTCCGGCGCCCTTATCGCGGCGAAAGTAGGAAGCGCCGGTTTAATCGACTTCGGAATTCTCGTTTCTCTAACCTGTCTTCTAGGCGCGGTTTTCGCCGCGATCGGACTTCTTATTTCGCTTTCGCAAAAGCGCACGCATCGCGCGAACGGGGTCGTACTAGGGACTTGGTTTTTGTTTATCGTTTTGTTCGACCTTTTGATAATAGGCATTTCGTTTTTGACTCCGGAAGCGTATGCGGGAAAAACGGCGCTATACGGAATGTTTTTAAATCCCGTCAGCGCGGCCAGAGTTGCGGCGCTTTTGCAAATCGCGGGCAAAGAAGTTTTCGGCGCGGCGGGTGCGCATGTACTGCGCGCCTCCGGCGGCAGCGTTCAAACCGCGGTGGCGGTCCTAACCGCCGCTCTTTTCGTCTGGATTGCCGTGCCGGTTTTCGCTTCGGCAAAAATTATATCCAAGCAGGATATTTAATTTCGCCATTCCCGGCGTGCTAATATTACGCTTGGCGAAAACGGCGCGTCTAATTGCATTCTTGCGAATTGCGGCTAGCGGTCAAGCGCTTGAACCGGCAAGCATTGTTATTGACGCCAGATCGTTATTTGTGCAAATGCGAATTCGCCAAGAGGTGGCAAATGCGAAGGAAATTCGGCAGAAAAAAAAGACGGCGAATACCGGACGGCATCGTAAATCCGCTGCCCAAGCGGTACGACGAATTCGACAACAGACCGTCGACTCAAAAACTCGCGGAAATCGTTTTGGAAAATCCCCAGCCGGTCGAGCTTATATCTGCGCTTGAAAATACGTCTTCCGCCGTTTGGGTTCTGTGGATGCACCTCGTCGCGGTTCCGGCTTCGCGCCCGGAACTTCGCGCTTTGCTTTGCCACATATGGGACGGAATAACGTCGGATACCCAACTTGCCGCGGTCTTGGGCGTCCACAGGCATACGGTGAGGAAATGGAAAAAAGAACTCTGCCCGATAATCGAAGAGCTGCCACTTGGATCGATTACCGGAATTGGAAGAACCGGTTTTTCACACGCGCCCGAAGCTGCAAATCCTTGAGTAGCGCTTTGAAGGCATTCGAAAAAAATCGCATATCCACTATTGTACAATTTTCAACGAACATGCTCGGCGGAAGGCCGATTTCGAGTTTTTCGATTGTTTCGTTGCGCGCAGTTTTTTATGAAGCGCTTGCATTAGATTTTTTTTGGTGCTATCGTTTATTCGCCTTATGTAGCTTTTTCGCTTGCAGGTGCAGAAATGGAGCGTGTTGAGCAGGATGCCGAATCGGTTGACGAATACGGCGTAGATTTTCTTTGGAATAGATACAGAACGCTTCAACATCATTTGGAGCGCACGTATGCGTTTCCAGGCGCGGAACTGAAAGCCGAGCGCAGACACGAGCATTTTCTGCGTGAATTAATCGACAATCGCGATTTTTCTCTCGCGGGCACCTACACGAGGCAGATGGCCGAATTTTGCGAATCGATTCACGACTCCGCGGCAGCACAGCGCTATAGGCAATATATGGACAGGGTTTCCAAGCTTGCGGAAGCGGAAGCCTAGGCCGCGTATGCGGCTCTGAGATTGGCGTCAAGCTCTCCGGCACGGAGCAGAATCCGGCGGGGAATCGATTTTCGGCGCAATGGGTATGGGTATTCGGCGGATTCGCTATCGGCGGACCGGAATGGGGATTTGAAATCGGAGTAATGTTTATGGTTGCTGAAAAGGACGTTGGTGCGGGATATTCCGACGATTTCTTGCGCGACAGCTATCGGGGATTGCTCAAGTATTTAATCGAATCGGTTGACGATTCGTTTTCGCCGGCGGCGCAGGAGCGCAGGCACGATCATCATCTCAGAAGCCTCGTCGAAGGCGGCAGTTTTCCCGAAGCGCTTGCCTATCTCGACGCCATGGTCGATTTCTGCGAGCGGCACGAATTCAAAGAGTCCTGGCGTTACGAAGGTTACCGGAAGAGAGTTGTTTTTTTGTCGGAGTCGTCTTTCGCAAGTTGATTCCACGCCGTAATTTGAAATCCGAAAAGCCGCCGGCATTGAAAAAGAGGCGGCCGGGTAGGGGGAGCCCCGGCCATCCTTAAAACCATTATACCTTCGTGAATAGGGATTATGGCAAATTCGGCGGATTTACCCGGCAAATGTAACGGAGCCGTTTCACGAAGTCATTCCCCCCCGGCCACATCGAAACGGCTAGTATGGCCGAGGCGGGTGTCGCCGGTACGGCGGGGAGCCGGGCTTGCGGTTGTTGTTTCGGTTGAATCGAAGTTTTTGATTTTCGTTTCATTTTGCGGACGTCCGTCCGAAATGGCGTCGTCAGTTTTAAAGGCGGGTGTTTTAAGTTGGAATTGCAAAAGGAATCTGCGGAGTTGCGGCCAATCGGCGCAAGCCAGGGCCGCGCGGCCGAATATTTCGGGTTCGCCAGCATGCTTTCCGAGCTTACGGAAAGCGTCGAAAAGTTCTGCCGCCGAATCAACGTCGAGGAAAGCGCCGGCAGGATGATTCGCGGACATATCAACGGGGCGCTGACATCGATCAACGACAAGCTGACCGAGGCCATTCAATCCGGAGACGAGGACGTGAACAATCCGGAACTCGATGAAGCGAGCCGCCACATAAACTCGCTGATTTTTTGGCTTTCCCAAATGGAATTCATGAGCTCGCAGGCTCGGGACGCCGCCGCGACGTTTAGAATCAGGTGCGAAAACCTTAGTTCCGAAATCAAAATGCTCGCCGGCCGCCTCGGCGTGGAAAATACATGCAAGGACGCGTCGGGCACCGAGAAGAGGCGCGACATTCACTTGCGCCAGCTGTGCGAAGACCGCGATTTCGACGGCGCGCTATTGTATATCGACGCCATCGTGCGGCTCGGCGCCGCGAATCGCAACACTCTGCTCGCCGGCAAATACAGCGGTTACCGGGACCGGGTTTTGCACATGCGGGAAACCGCCAATTAGCCTCGCCTCGTCGTTTTGCGCATTTTTGCACATCCTTTGCGCCGGTTTTCCGTTTTTCGCATTACGATGATTACAACTCATACTTTCTCGGTGTGAATTAATGGCTAAAGCCGCCTTTCGAGACGTTTATTTTGGCATAATTCCGCCGCATGACGCTTCGCTCCCGCTCCGGAGACGGCATGAGCCCGCATGAATTGTACATATTTCTACATTTCGGCGATTTTCATTTCGCAACCAGTTTATTTTTCGCGAAATTGCAATACATGCTTGCATTTCCGGCGGAATTGCGCTAAATTGGCTTCCGCGATGCCAATCGGGAGCATCGGAACGTTTGTTAGACATATTTGTACAGCGATTTGCGAACGGTTTTGGGGTTTTGGAGGCATAGCATGCTAGGGAATGTTCCCTCATCGGGAACCCAGGGCGGCGCCAGGGATTGGGTATCGGTCTCGATAGGGCCGGAGGAGCTTTTGGAGCGGCTCGAAGCGGCTTCCGTCAGCGCTACCGCGCTGTGGAAGTACGTGACGCTCGTTCCCAACTCCCGGCCGGAACTCCGTGCGCTTCTCTGCCATATGTGGGACGGCTGCACGTCCGACACCTATCTCGCCCAGCGAATGCGCGTCCACCGTCACACAATCGCCCGTTGGCGAAAGCAACTTGCAGACATTCTGAAGAGCAGGGGCATTTCTCCGCGCAGAACTTTTACCGATTGAAAACCGGCGCGGCCGCAGCGGAGCGGTTCGCGCATCGATGTATGCCGCAACCGGCGGCGTGCGCACAGCGCAGCAGACTGAAATGGCGAAAAAACTGGAAGGTTCCGAACCGGAAATCGGAGCGGCAGTTTCGGGGAGCCACGGCGAAAAGCCCGGTCGCAAATCGCACGCGCCCGGCGACCGCCGCAAGAACCCAGCCGACCGGCGCGCGGCCAAGTCTCAGGCGGACAAAAAAGCCCCGGATAAAAAATCCATGACCGAAAAATCCGCCTCGACAAATCCCGTGGCTGAAAGACCCGTGGCGAAAAACCCCGCCGCAAAAAAACACATGGCGGAAAAACCCGTGGCGGGAAAACCCGCCGCGAAAAAACACATGGCGGAAAAACCCACGGCTCATTTGAAAGACGATGGCCGCTGCGTGACGGAAAAGCTTTCGGAAATCCTGCGCCCGGACATCCAGCCTTTCGAACTCCTCGCCGCGCTCGAAAGCTCGAGCTCCGCGGTTTGGGTGCTTTGGATGCACCTTATCGCCGTCCCCTCCGGCCGCCCGGAGCTTCGCTCGCTGCTTTGCCACATCTGGGACGGCGTCACAAGCGACGTCCAGCTTTCCGAAGTCCTCGGCGTCCACCGCCACACCATACGCAAGTGGAAGCAGGAGCTTTACGATATGATCGACGACTTGCCCGTCGGCACCGCCACTCGCGACTGATCGCCGCGTTTTCCCTTTTTCACCCGCGCCGCCGCACTTTTTCGCATCTTCGGCGCCGTTTTCGCATCCGCGCCGTTTTCGCATCCGCCGGGTCGCGATATACACTTTTATACATTCACGCGAATGTTCAGATTTATCCAAACTTATACAAATTGGTACACGCATATACACATTGTTCCTCGAAACGCGCATGTCTCATGAAGGCGTGCGGCAAATCCAAACGAGCCGCCGCCCGGCAAACGAACCTTGAAAGCCGCAGACGGCGAAGCGAAAGGGCGAGGCGTTCCGGACCTCGCGTTTTGCCGCCCGTTCAAGCGGCGTTCGGGTTTGGGGAACGATTTAAAGGAGGACTTTTAAAATGAGAATCTTTCTACTCGCGCTTATGGCGCTCTTCGTGATGGCTCTGCCCGTGATGGCGGTTGAAGTGGACGTTACTATAAACGGTGTAACTTCCTTTTCAGCCGGAGATGGAAGCCAGACGATTACGGTTACCGACCCCGGTTCTTCGTTCACCATGGGTGCCACTGTGCAAACATTCACTCTTTACTCCAACCAAGCTTGGTCTGTTAATGGTACCTGCACTCCTGACACAGGAAACACGCTTACGCTTGTTTTGAACCCGAATTCAGACGGCAGCGGGACAGACAAGGCATTCGGCACAGGCATGTGGAGTGGAGCCGCTGCAGCCGGAGACCAGATTGGTGACTACTATTACAAGGTAAGCGGATATAACTGGGGCACAACTCCAAGTACTTACGGATTTACGATTACCTATGCCCTAGGCTAATCGCGGCATTTTGCGCCCCAAGGCGCGACCGGTTTCCAACATGCTTTGTTGGAAAACAGCAGTGGTATTGCCCAAATGGGCGAGCAGGTAAAAACCCATGAAAAAAGGACACGGCATGAACAACTTGAAGCTCCAGGGGGGCCTGGTCTTCTCGCTCGCGCTCGTCCTTCTGCTCTGCCTTTCGGCTGTACCGGCGTTTGCTGAAGAAGAATCCGAAGTAGATATTACTGCTTCAATTCAAGCCTCCACAAACCTAACTGTCAGCCCGGAGTCAATTAGTTTTGAGCCGCCGGACGACATCAGTGCTGCAAGGTTTAGCGATATTCAGCCTGGCGGATTTGGAATCAGCCTCGCTGAAGGAGTGACGCTAACCATAAAGTCCAACACGGCTTGGCAGCTTTTCGTAAAAGGTTCCGCCGAATATTTCAGCGGGCCGTACGATAAGCCCGTAACGGACATCAGATGGGTTGACGGCACTTCTGTCTATACCGACCTTACAATGACCGATGCGCTGGTTTACGAAGGCTCAACCGGAACTTCGGGGATGAACAAATCCGTCAATTTCCGAATTAAGCTCTGGTGGGCCTACGACGAGCCGGGATCCTACACTTACAACAGCGTCGTGTTTACTCTCGTGAATGTTTGAGAATTCCTCGGCAAGCGATGCCGCTTGGTTGATCAGTTGGACAAAATCCGACGAAATTTACGGGGGGCGGTCTGGGAAATCCGGAATCCCGATCGTCCCCCGGTTTTACGATTGAACGTTCCACTCGCAATTCCCGGCGGCAAGTTTTTCCCTCGCGGAATTCCGAAAACGGGGCAAGAAATTCCATAGGACTACGGCTTATGTATAATAAACTCGTGAACGGACTGAAAATCGCTCTTCTTGCGGCCGCGGCTTCGACGGCGCTTCTTTGCGCCCCCGGCTTTTGCACGGAAGAATCGGACAGCGTCGAAGTAACCGTCACTATCGCCCAAATCATGATCGTCGAATATACGGGCGATCCGAACGTCACGTTCACCCTTTCCGCGGCGGACTTGAACGAAGGCTCGAAACAGCTTCCGAACCAAGGCGAAATCAACTGGTGGACGAACGTGGCGCCGTGGGAAATATGGATAGAGCGAACGGAATGGACGCCGGCGGTGGACATAGAACTCCAAATCAAATACGGTCCGCCTCCGCCCCCGCCCGGACAGGAACACGACAACTTTCAGACGATTTACACATATCCGACCGTTTGGGTAACCGGCGAATCCACGGGCTCCGGCACTTACGAAGGCATAGACTGGAAAGTCCGAAACTTCGGCTGGGACACCCAGCCCGGAACGTACACCTGCACGGTGACTTTTTCCATAGAACCGGCATAGGAGGGCCAGGTGCTTAAAACTGCAAAATACCTTCTGGCAACCGCCGCCTTCGCCGCGGCGCTTTGCGTTTCGATTTCGGGCAATGCGGCTTTCGCCGCGCCGGACGACGAGGGCGATTTCTCGATGAGCGTGCCCGGCGTGCGTATGCTCACGCTGGACCGCCGCTCGCTGGAATTTTCGCCGGGCGGCCCGGAAATGGAAGCCGGTTTCAGCGAACATAAAGTCGTCGTCGCTTCCATAAGCGCCAACGCGGAATGGATGCTCGTCGTTTCCGGCTCCGCGGCGGCGTGGCAGGGGCCGTGGGCGAAGCCGGTCGAAGACATACAGTGGCGGTACGGCGGCGGCCAGTACGCCTCGCTTACGATGAACGAAGCGTCCGTCGTCAGCGGCGGCGCCCAAAACCAACGCTCCTATCCCGTTCACTTCCGCATAAAGCTCGATTGGGAAAACGACGTGCCGGGCGAATACCGGTACGAATACGTGATGTTTCAACTGACCACGCCTTGACGAGGTGAAATAGTCCGATGGAATTTCCGCAGAAAGGCTGTTTGTTTTTTCTGACCGGCATTCCGGCTCTGCGCGCCGCCGCGATTTCGGCGGTTTTATTCGTCATATTCATATGGACGGCGGGCGCGAATGCGGACCAGTTCATCTCGGCGGGCGACGTGAATTTCGGCGAGGTCGGCGAAATGGAATTCGTCGCGGGCCAGGCGTACCTGCCGATGCAGGCGGTGTCTTGGCGAAGCGAAACCAGCTGGCGGATTACCGTCAGGTCTCTCGATTCGACGCTTGGGCCGAGCGAAGACGGAGCGTATACTAAACCGCTCGGCGACCTCGAATGGAAAGTTTCGACGCGAAGCCAGTGGAACAAAATGCGCCAGAGCGAGGAAACCGTCGAGACCGGCTCGCCGGGCGACGGCAACGTATATATGGACTATCGCGTGAAGTTAAGCTGGAACAAAGACCGGCCGGGCAATTACCGGACGGTTTTGCGGTTTACGATTTCGGAGCTTTAATATGAACTTACGGACATTTTCGGCAGGCCTTGCGGCGATCGCTTTTTTCGCGCTTGTCGGCGCGGGCGGCGCGGACGCCCAGGGGTTTTCGGTGGCTTTCGGCAACCGCGACTTTTTCGTCCAGCCGGGCGGCACGTTCGCGGGCTCCATCGAAGTCTCGTCGAACAGCGAAAAGCCCGTGACCTTGCGGGTTTTTATCGGCGAAGTCGTGCGGGTGGCCGGGAACGTGACGGACTATAACCTTAGCGACGAAACCGGAAAAGAGCCGCGCTCGCTGGTGCCGTGGATGAAGTTTTCGCCCGACCAGCTCACGATTCAGCCGGGCGAAAAGCAGTTCGTCTCGTTCGAAGGCACGATGCCCGCCGATTCGCCGCTTGACGGCAGCTATTGGTGCGCGATATTCATCGAAGGCGTGCCTTCCGAAGAAGACGTGGCGAAAATGGTGGAAGAAGAGCAGGAAGGCGAAAAGAAAATGCCGCGCATCGGCATAAAAACCGTTTTCCGGTTCGCCACCAAAATTTACGCGACGATTCCGGGGACGGAAATGCTCGACTGCAAGTTTTCCGCGCTCGCGCTGGACAAGGCGACGGGCGGGTTCGACGCACGGGCGGTTTTCGAAAACGCGGGCAACGTTTTCGTGCGTCCCAAAGTCTGGCTGGAAATGCGGGACGTTGCGGGCGAAGTGGCATATACGCAGGAGCACAACGAAATCACCGTGCTGCCGGAAAGCGCGCGTGAGTTCAAGTTCGAAGTTCGCGGAGTTGACATTCCCGAAGGCGAGTATTTGCTGATGGTAATCGCCGACTACGGCGGGCCGAAATTGGTCGCCGCACAGGCGAAAGTGGACATCACCGGCGCGGAGGAAACGGAAGACGGCGGGCAGCCCGAAGCGGAAGAGCCGCTGCCGCCCGAAAGTTAGGCGCCGGGAAAACCAAGATCGATTGGCGGGGTTTTCGTATGGCGCGTTTTGCGCCGATTGAAATGGCGGACGGCGAAAAGCCGCGACGCGGAGATTGCGATGCCGGAAGAACGCGGAAAACTGGATAGCTTCTGGGACGAAGGCGATTCCGCGCGCGAATCCGGAATGTTGCTGTTTTCCGAAATGGTTGCGGGGCTGGCGGGCGACGTGGACAATTTCTGCCGTCGCCTGCGAGTAGAGGAAAGCGCGGAGCGGCTAATCCGGGGACATTTGACCGGCTCGCTGGAACTTATATTGGAAAGGATAAAAGACTCGATGGAAAAAGCCGGCGGGCCGGATTGCGGGGAAGGGCTGGCGTCCGCCATGAAACACCTCGACGCCATGGTTTTCTGGCTGGGCCAACTGGAACATATGAATCTTCTGGCGCACGAATCGGCGAAAACATGCAGGCTGGGATGCGAAAACTTGGCGAAAGAACTTAAGACCCTTTCTGGCAGCGTGGGCGCGAGGCCGGTTCAGGATTGGGAAATCGGCGCGGAAAGGCGGCGCGATTTTCATTTGCGGGATCTCGTAGAAAACAGGGATTTCGATGCCGCATTGCTCTATATAGACGCCATCGTGCAACTGGGCGAAGCGAACGAAAATCCGGTGCTGGCGGGCAAGTATCGCGGCTTTAGGCAGCGGGTCGTTCAAATAAAGGAAACGGTCAATTAGACCGGCGGCCGTTATGCAAAAGGCGAAAAGAAACGGTCGAAAGATGATTCCCTTGATATTCTCCGCCATTTTCGCGGCGGCAATCGCCGTAATGCCGATTGGCGGCGCACGGGCTCAGGGGCAACAGATTAGGGCGGAAAGCTTGATTAAAGGCACGCTTACGGTGGTGCCGGGCGAGCTTAAGACGGTTTCGTTCAAAGTCATGAATTTCGGCGCGTCGGCCGCCGGTCTAAAGGCACTCGTCGGGGCGCCGGCCGGATGGCAAAGCGTGATTTCGCCGGAGAATTTCGAACTCGCGCCAGGCGAATCGAGGACGGTGTTCGTTACGCTCGGCGTGCGGGAATATGAAAAAGCAGGCGGATACGACGTGGACTTCAGCCTGCAGTCGGACGGCGCAATTTTGGCTCGAACGCTGGTGCGCGTGGAAGTGGAAGCGGTAAGCGCGCTGAAACTCGTTTCGCTCCCGTCCAATCCGCTCGAAGTCGCGGCAAGGGAAGATTACACGCTGGGATTTTCGCTGACAAACGGCGGAAACGCGCCGGTGGAGGTGTCGCTATCAGCGGAGTCGGGGATGAGCTGGCGGCTGTCGGTATTGCCGGCGGCGGTCGATTTGGAACCGGGGGACACGGCGGGCGTGCAGGTGACCGTACAGGTGCCGCGAAAACTGCCGGAGGCGGCGAACCACAGGGTGACGCTTGCGGCGGAAGCCAGGACGTCGGGAGCGGGCGTCGCGGGTGGCGTGAAGGAGCGGGTGACGGCGTCCGCGACTACGCGTGTCATACCGGTTACTCTCGAAAAAACGATGTACGCCACTTTGGACGGGGCGGCGAGGCTGCTGGGCGAATGGCAAGACTCCGGGACCGGCGCGGGGCAAATTTCGCTGGAACTCGGAGGCGATCTCGGAGGCGGGCGGCGAGGGGATTTGATTGCGATCGCGCCATTGACGGGCGGGGATTCGGGCGGCTCGTCGCGCACGCTTCTCTCCTCCAGAACCATCATCACCGCAATGTATTCGGACGAAAGCTGGGGGAAAGTAGCGGTGGGAGACATCACGGTGGGTACGGTCTCGCCGCTGCTAAAACAGAACTTGAGCGGGCGGGGCATCGAAGCCTTTCTCGATTTGGATGCTTTCGGGGTGCGCGCATTCATAAGCAGAACAACGGGAACGCTGGTTACGACGGAAACCAAAGGGGTGCAGGTCGAGAAAAACTTCGGCGAAAGCGTGCAGGCAAAGATATCCGCCATGCAATCGGACGATGTTTCGGCGCAGGAGAATTACACGCGGCCTCTCGAATCCATGACCGCATACAGCGCCTATCTTCAATTCGACCCGTCCGCAAAACTGCACCTCGAGGCGGAAAGCGCCGTGTCGCACGACGGCCCGGCCGGTTCCGACGGTTCTTACCGGGTACTCGCTAAATACGGTGATTCCGGGATAATTGCCGCCGCGGAATTGATACACGCCGGCTCGAACTTCATCGGCGCATGGCGTGACGTGGAAATTAAACGCGGAAATTTTTCGTACCAGATCGCCAAGGAGTTAAACATCTGGGGAAACATGACCGACAGCCGGCGAAACGTCGACGGCGATCCGGAATTGCCGGCTTCGAACGAAGAAGGATTCGCGATAGGTGTCAGCGCCGGGCTTGGCGGAATCGGCAAACTTCGCCTAACTTATCGCGAGGACGACCGCCGGGACGCCAATTTGAATTCGTTCGATACGCAATCGAAAACCGCGGAATACGAGCTGTCCAAATCTTGGGGGGGGACGCGCATTGCGGTCGCCTACCGTGACAGGGAGAGGACGGACAATATTTCCGGGGAAATCGAAGATTCGCAAAGCATACGGATTTTCGGCGGAACCAAAATTAAAAACAAAACTTCGCTTAATTTCAGCGTAACCAAAACGAAAGAAGGTACCGGAACCGAATCCGGCAATACGACGCAAATCACGCTTGGTTCCTCGTCGAAGCTTTCAAAAAGCATGGATCTCTCGGTTGATTATCAAAGGAACGAACATCCGAACATTGGGGCGACCACTTGGACGAACGCGACTGTTACTGCCAGAATGGATAATGGAAGCGCGGTGAACTTGCGCATAAGGCATGCGACGGGAGCGTTCCGCGACGAAACAACCGTAGGATTGGAGTTGGTTTACCCGCTCGGAATACCGGTTAAATCCGTGGCAAAAGGCGGCAGGATCGTTGGAAGAATTTTTTACGAACATAATCCCGATACTGGCGTAAAAGATGCGGTTATCGGCGTAGCGGGCATGCAGGTGATTACGGACGAAACCGGAGCATTCGCGTTCCCGCTGGTGCCCGAAGGCGAGCACGGTTTGACTGTAACGATGGCGCCCGGCGGTGTCGGTCTCGTGCCGAACGTTCAAATGCCGATGATTGTCGCTGTAATGACCGGCGAAACACTCGAATTGGAAGTACCTGTCGTTCGTTCGGGGTCGGTGGAAGGAACCGTGACGGCCGAGAAAAAACGCCTTGGCGGCCCGATCGAACATATTCCTGCCGCGGACATAGTTTTGGAGCTGGAACCGCTATTTGTTGATTCGGCTGCCGGCGGAGAAAGCGAGGGCGCGGGAAAACAACTGCGAAAGCAATTCAGGCTGACAGACACCAGAGGCCGTTTCATGTTCAGCGGACTCGCGCCGGGCGAATACGCCGTTCGAGTTTGGCAGGAAGGACTTCCGAAATATACCGAAGCGATACCTAAAGAATTGCGCATAAGAATTGAGCCGGGCGAGTCAATTCAGAGCGCGGATTTCGTAATCAAACCAGTCCAGCGCGATATCGAAATTACGGTGGGTTGAGGGCATTGGCGTAAGTGTCTTGATTCTTAATGCGAACGATGGTCGGTCAATTCCTCATTTTTGGAATGGACGCAAGAAAAGCTGGGGACCTAGGATTCGAACCTAGACATACGGATCCAGAGTCCGCTGTCCTACCGTTAGACGAGTCCCCAGCGCGTTCGCAACGTTTGCGGGGCGGCATTATACCCCGTTACCGTAGCCAAATCAAGAATAGTCATATGTGAAACAACACCGGGCGTATCGGTCGTCACAAGCGGTAAACCGGCCAGACAATTCGTTCGTACGTCACAAAGGAAATGCACTGCGATAAGTTTGATGGCGCGGCGGTAACCGTTGCGTCATGATTAAACTGCGAAAATCGAACGACCGGGGCGGTGCCGACTACGGCTGGCTAGTCACGCGCCACACCTTTTCGTTCAACCGCTATTACGACCCCGAATTCATGGGTTTTCGATGCCTCAGAGTAATAAACGAGGATAAGGTAGCTCCCGCCGGCGGCTTTCCAACTCATCCTCATGCGGATATGGAAATCATTACGTATGTAATTTCCGGCTCATTGGAGCATCGTGACAGCATGGGAAACGGCTCGATAATTCGCGCCGGCGACGTTCAGAAAATGAGCGCGGGAAGAGGAATAACACACAGCGAATTCAATCCTTCGGACTCCGAAGCCGGCCACTTTTACCAGATATGGCTTACGCCCGCGCAAAAGGGAATCGAGCCGATGTACGCTCAAATATCTATTTCCAGGGAAGATAAGCTCGGCAAACTGTTCTTGATTACGGCTACAGAAGGTGCGCCGCTTCCGCTTTTTCAGGATGCGAAGGTGTTCGGTGCAATTTTAACGGAGGGCGGCGAGATCGAATATGAAATGGATGCCGAACGTTTCGCTTGGATACAATTACTTTCGGGCGAAATGATATTAAACGGCACGCATATGAAAGATGGCGATGGCGCCTCCGTATCCGCCGAAAATTCCCTCGCTTTTTCTGCACAATCCGAATGCGAGTTCTTGCTTTTCGACCTTGCGTAACCGGAATTATCCCGCCGCCGATTTCTTGCTTGCAAGCCGGTCCTGTCTGCGGATTAGCGATTTCTTTACGAAATCGGACAGCTCTTCCTCGGTAAACGGCTTTTCAACATAATCGACCGCGCCGTATTTCATGCAATCGACCGCGCTTTGAATGGACGCGAAACCGGTAATCACGATTATATCGACGTCGGGCTTCAAGTGGTGTACGCCTTTGACGACATCCACTCCATCCATCGCCGGCATTTTTAGATCGGTGAACACGAAATCGTAATCCCGCTCCTGCACAAGCTTAAGCGCTTCCTGTCCTGTTTCCACCGTATCCATCGCGTAGCCCTGCATAACGAGTATTTTCCGGAAGCTGTCGAGCACGACGGCTTCGTCGTCCACTGCAAGAATGCTGGCAATCGGTGTGTCGAGACCGACGCGCTTAAGGGTAGGCGTGTCAGGACTTATTTCCAATTTCAAGCCGATGTCCAACGCTTCACGCCTGATTTTCGCGAGCTTTCTGTTTTTGGAAATCTGTATCATCGTGCGCACGAAAAGGTCGAGCAGCACAAAGGCAATTATCGTTCCAAGCACAAGTACGTAACTCATAATGTCCTCCAAAATCTCACTCCGGCGTCAAACCGCCTTCAATACACCTCGTCAGTAATCCAAGCTCGCCGTCCAAATTCGACGGCAAAAGCGTAATTAGGCGGCTCGACTCAAAATCCGAATCTCCTTCCGCTCCCGGCTCTTGCGGAACTGATTGTTCCACTTCGAGCACTCTGCCGCTCAATGGCGCGAGCAGCGGATGCTCGTAGCCGTCGCTGTCTATGAAATGCGCGAAATGGTGACCGATTTCTACCGCTTCTCCGGCACGCGGCAATCTTGCAAGCACCACTTTTCCGGACGTAAGCCGAGGGATTTTTCCTGCTCCGGCGCTCGCTGTTCCGTTTTCATGAATTCGAACCCAGGAATGTCCGCCGAGGCAAAATACGGCTTCTTTCTCCGGCGATTTCGAGGGCTTGGGTTTTAACGCGGACAGCCTTGTATCCAGCGGCAATGCGAGAAACCTCTTCAACCTGATGGCAAGCGCACCAAGTTCTTCAAACGAAAACGGCTTCGGCAGAAAATCGAATGCACCGTTCCGAATCGATCCGAGAGCGTTTTCGACAGTTGCATAACCCGAAACGAGAATCGCGGGCATTCCCGGATTTTCGGCCAGCGCTTCTCTAAGGAGTACATCGCCGTACTCTCCCGGCATCATCAAGTCGGTTAAAACCGATGAATAGCTATTTTCCGCAAGCATCTTTCTTGCGGCATTTACGCTGTCCGCTTCGTCGATTTGGAAACCTTCGGTTCGCAAAACTTTGCGAATTGCGGCGAGTATTACCGGCTCGTCATCTACTACGAGAATTTTTAAATCCTGTATTGCTTTAGCTTCGCCGGTCATTTCTTCAGCTACTCCGCATCGGTGACTTCCACAGGAAGCCTTACGGTAAAAATCGAACCTTTGCCTTCTTCGCTTTCAACCTGAATCGTTCCGCCGTGATTGCGAATAATTCCCCATGAAACAGCGAGGCCCAAACCCGTGCCTTTGTTACCTTTTGTAGTGAAAAACGGCTCGAACAGGTTTTTCAACATTTCCGGGGACATTCCCACGCCTTCATCCGCAACGAAAAACTCTACGTACTCCCGTTCCCCGCCTGCGTCCACTTCTTCCCAAATTGAGTAAGGGCAGCCGCGCCTTGAGCACCAATAGGCTTCGCTTCCTCTGTGCGAACGCACGTAAAATAGCGGCGCGGAGCAAAGCGGACATTTTTCGCCGTCTTTGATTAGCGATGCCTCGCACTTCGGACAGCCGATTTGAAGCAAAGACCTAAGCCGGGCGTCACGCGAGAAAACATGGTTTGTATTTCCATAAACGGGATCCAAATGGATTACTCCCCTTCCGAGTTCGTCCTTAAAGTTCACCGTAACCGCCGGCATATTTCTGATTCGAGTTCTATCGTCGGTCAGCTGGCAACCTTCGGGACAAAACGCGGCGCGAATCTGCGCGTTTCCTCGCGGCGGAACTCTAACTGCGACGGTCGAAACTTTGATTGTCCCTCCCGACGCCATTGCGTCCGCCGCGTTGACGAGAAAATTGACTATAACTTGCTGAATTTGATTGGGGTCTATGCAGATTATCGGAAGCTTGTCCGATAGCGAGCGCTCGATCGAAACGTTCCGCAGCGAAATTTGCTTTGATACTACCTCAATTGCCCGCTCCATTACATCGTTGAGGTTCGAATCGGATTTCTTAAAGGTAGATTGCCTGCTGAAATCTAAGAGCCCCTTTACGATTTCCCGGCAGCGTTTCGTTTCGCGCACTATTACATCTAGGTCTTCTTTAAGTTCGGGATACTGGTCGGCTCGTTTCAACATAAAGCTCGAATAAGTAAGTACGCCTGTGAGCGGGTTGTTTATTTCGTGAGCAACGCCGGCTGCAAGACGGCCGACGGACGCGAGTTTGTCGGATTGGGAAACCTGCATTTGAGCTTCGGCCAATTTGCGGGTCATGTCGTTGAACGAGTCCATCAATTGTCCGATCTCGTCCGGCTGAGCTTTTTCAAGGCGCGTATCGAGTTTTCCGCCCGAAACTTCTTTGAAAGCGTGTACGATTTCGCGAAGTGGCAGAAGCAGCTTTCGGTTGATAAACCAATAAATCAGAAAACTGATGACGAGAACAGCAATAAGCACCGCGCCGAGCGTGGCGCGCCGCATTTCTCCCAGCTCTTTGTCGACGTCGCCGAGCGACATCGTAATATCGAGCACGCCGAGAACTCTCTTGCCGGGCGGGTGGTAATGACAGCCGGAAGTGCTGCAGCTTGGTTCGTTGTAAATGGGGTTAATGATGCCGAGAATGTGCATATTTTCGGGGTCGCGATAGACGCGTGTCCTACGGGGGACGTCCACTTGCGCGAGGGGCATGTCGGTGGCGTGGCAAACATAGCAAGCTTCCGCCTTCAAATCGAGCTTGCCGCCGATTTCGGTTTCTCGAGTGGAATAGACGATTTGGCCTGTTTTTTCGATTATACGTACGCGCTCGATGCCGGGTTGCTCGCCAATCGTTTTGATTATCAAGTAAACGTTGTCGAGCCTGTTGATAAGCATATCCTGGCGGGTGCTTTTTTTAATCGTTTCGCTAAGCTGGTTTGCAGCAGTAATTTTGCTTCCCAAAAGCTGGCGCTCTTGAGCCTTGAGGAGAATCGAGGCGAACACCAGCATCGCCGCGACTGTGATTACGCCGACGGCGGCAATGAACTGGATTCCGATTTTTCTTCGCATAACCCGTCGTTCTCCCAAGGCGGGGCGGGGCGGCGCTCCCGGCCGAAATGCGCCGGGCTTGAGATGGATACGCGGCCCTTTTCACAAGGCGATTGAGCCGCCCGGCACGAACTACATAAAACTACCGACATAATTATACGGAAACCTCGCCGCATCCAGCCCCTCAGCCGCGCTTGTGAAAGTTGGGGCGAGGGAGAAAACGAGCAATTCCGGCTTCGAATGGCATTTTGTACCGAATTTTAGATTGTGTTACAATAACAAAGTTAGGTTTTAACACCTTCAACCAGTTCTTTCCTTTGTTGATATGACTTTCACTTTAACTAGGGATCAATGGATATGCGGAAATCCAATCTTTTAACTTACATTAAATGCCGGCAGTTGTTTCAGTGCAACGATTCGCTATGTATTGTTATTTACGCGCTGATTGTTTTGCTGCATTCTCAATGGATATATGTGACTCCGATTGTTATGATGTTTTTGTACTCCAAAACACAAGTAATTTTCTGGAAGTATCTTTTCGAATTCGGAGTAGCACTTTTGGTTGTAATTGCAGCTATTGTGATTCGCTGGTATTATGTCGGGTTAACCGAACATTCAGTTATTTTAATAGAGCGCCCTTTCAACAGAAATATAATTGAAATACCTTTTGCCAGCATTGATGCATTCAAGCAATACGCAAAAAGCTAATTATTGATTTTTCGTCTAAACAACAGAAAGAAGCCGCTGTGTATTATTACTTTTTATGAAGGAAATAAAATAAAGGAAGTGATTAATGCAATTGAAAATGCACTTGTGAAGGAAAATAGAAAAAATGTAATGAATGAATAAACTACACCTATAAAATCAAACAAACAAATAAACTCCGTCGTTTCTGACTTCGACCGGATAAGTTTTAAGCGGGACGACCGCGGGGAAGCAAAGCGGTTTGCCCGTAAACGGGTCGAATTTAGCGCCATGATATTGACATCTGAGCGCGCCGTCGCCGGTAATCGAGCCGTCGTCAAGCGGCAGTTCTTCGTGCGTACACTCGTTTTGCACGGCGAACAGCCTGCCGAATGCGCATCCGATTAGCACGTCGTCTCTGTCCAGTTCGACGACCACCATGTCTCCATGGTTAAATTGCGTCGGCTCCATGACTTTTATCCAATCTGCCATTTTTCGCTTAAACTCCATCGAAGAATGTTGAAATGTGTATTCGGCATATTCAACGGCATTTGTGCGAGCTTTTGCATTTCCATTAATATTTGTAATGGGAAATGCGCCGGCGAATCTGGATTAACGATACCGGGGGAAATGTCCAAGGTTCTAACTACCATTCTTTGATGCGTTGGCTGATTCTGCATTCAATCGGGTAAGCGATGTCACGCCATTCGAATTTATCCAGCACTTCGTCGATAAAGCCGAATATAAGAAGCTCCTCGGCCATTCTGCGAGTTATTCCCCGGCTCATCAGGTAAAACAACTCATGTTCCTGAACGCGGCTCATCGTCGCCCCATGACTGCACTTGACATCGTCGGCGGCTATTTCAAGCTGTGGAATCGAATCGGCACGTGCGCCTTTAGAGAGTATCAAATTGCGGTTTTTCTGATATGCGTCGGTTTTTTGTGCGTCGGGATACACGATAATCTTGCCGTTGAACACCGATCGCCCGTTTCCGCTCATCGCGCCTTTGAAAAGCAAATCGCTCATCGCGTGGCCCGCCGCATGCTCTTGCAGCGTGTAGTGGTCGAAGTGCTGACCTTCGCCCGCAACGTAAGCGCCGAGCAATCTCGCCGTAGAGCCGGTGCCCGTGATTTTTGCCTGAATGGCGTCGCGGACCAGGCTTCCGCCAAGGTTGACCACGCCGGTAGTTATATGCGCGTCGCGTGAAACCAGCGCCCGCTGATAGCCAAGCGAAATGGACGAAAGCGGGAGTTGCTGCAAACGGATGTACTTCAGGTTCGCTGCCGGTGCGAGCGAAAACTCGAAAGCGGGTATATGGACGGAATTTTCGCCGGTTCCCTTGAAAATATCTAGTATGCGAAGCTGGGAGTTTTCCTCCATTACCACAAGTAGATGAGGCATTAAAAGCATGCGAGGCGAGGTGTGCCAATTCACGTTGATTAACGGCTCGTCGAGGGCGATGCCTTTTGGAACGTGGACTATAGTGGCGGAGTTCAACAAGCCGCCATGAAGCGCGGTGAATTTGTCGAACATGTTCGGCAATACGTCCTGCATAAAATGCTTGCGCAGGAAATCCGGAGCTTTGCGCAAGGCGGTTTGCCAGTCGTAAACCTGTACTCCGCGCTCTTGCCAAGATTTCGGGATGTTCCAAAAACCGCATGCGCCATCGCAATTTATGGTAACTGCAGCCTGGTCCGACAATTCCTCGAATCCTTCGAGCGCCTTCACCCTCTGCGATTCGTCGCACGATGCGCCCGCTCCGTTGGTAAGTTCCAGCCCGTTCCAACTTATTTTCCGAATGTCGGTATAGCGCCACGCTTCGTCCCGTGTGGTCGGGAAGGGCGTAGCTTCGAACGCTGCAAGGGACTGGAGCCTCTTTTCGAGAACCCAGTTTGGCTCGCCGTTCCTGTCGGAAATGGCTTTCGCCGCGCCGGATTCGGCAAATTTTTCAATCGTTTCCGTACTCATTCATCCACCATTTTCGAAACGGCCCGTTGCGAATTTCAAAGCCGTGTCGAGTTTATTACAACAAGCAACAACCTGCAAAAGCGGGGCATCGTATCGAATTAGCCTACGCTGCCTTCCATTTCGAGTTGAATCAGCCGGTTCATTTCGACCGCGTATTCCAGGGGAAGTTCTTTCGTAACGGGTTCGAGGAATCCGTTGATGATAAGCGCCAGCGCGGTGTCCTCGTCTATGCCTCTGCTCTGCAAGTAAAAAAGCTGCTCCTCAGACACTTTGCTTACTCTTGCTTCGTGACCGATTGTCGCCGTGTCTTCTTCCACTTCGATATAGGGGTAAGTGTCGGTTCGAGCTTCGGAATCCATAAGCAGAGCATCGCATTCTACGTTCGACTTGGCGAATTCCGCGCCCTTGTGCACCTTTAAGAGGCCGCGATAGCTTGCGCGCCCGCTGCCTTTGCTTATCGACTTGCTTGTGATTCTGCTCGTTGTGCGCGGCGCGGCATGAACGATTTTCGCTCCGGCGTCTTGATGTTGATCCGGTCCTGCGTACGCGATCGAAAGAACTTCACCATGTGCGCCTTCGCCGACAAGATAGCACGCGGGATATTTCATTGTCAGCTGGCTGCCGATATTGCAGTCCACCCATTCCATCACGCCGTGAGCATGCACAACCGAGCGTTTAGTAACAAGATTGTAAACGTCGTGAGACCAATTCTGCACCGTAGTATATCGAACGCGAGCGCCTTCTTTCACGATGATTTCCACGACCGCGCTGTGCAGCGCGTCCGTCGTATAGACAGGCGCCGTACATCCTTCGACGTAGTGAACGTCGCTTCCTTCGTCGGCGATTATAAGCGTGCGTTCGAACTGCCCGGCGTTCTTGGCGTTGATTCTGAAATACGCCTGCAGCGGGATTTCCACTTTGACGCCCTTGGGAACGTATACGAACGAGCCGCCGCTCCATACCGCGCTGTTGAGGGCGGCAAACTTGTTGTCTTCCGGCGGAATTATCGTGCCGAAATATTCTTTGACAAGGTCCTCGTATTCCCGCAGTCCCGAATCCATATCCAAGAAAACAACGCCTTGGTCGGCCCACTTGCCTTTGAGATTATGATAGACGACCTCGCTGTCGTACTGCGCGCCGACGCCAGCAAGTTGCTCTTTTTCCGCTTCCGGAATTCCGAGACGGTCGAATGTGTTTTTGATCTTTTCGGGGACGTCGTCCCAGCTTCGAGCATGAGAGCTATCGGGTTTCAGGTAGTAGTAGATTTTATCGAAGTCGATTCTCGTTAGGTCGCCGCCCCAAGTTGGCATCGGACGCTCGAAAAAGTGCATGAGTGCGCGCAGCCTGAATTCGCGCATCCAATTTGGCTCCCCCTTGAGGTCGCTGATCATATGGACCGTGCTTTCTTTTAATCCGGGCTCTGCTTTGTGCGCGTACTCCACTTCATCGAAGAAACCATATTTGTAAGCGCCAAGCTCGATTCCTTTTTCCTTTTCTTTAAGCTTTACATCGGTCATAAACTATCTCCTTGCCGAACCGGTTTGAAGCCGGTCCGGTTTTAAGCAGCACATTACGCGGACGCGGCGCCTTCGTAGACTTCCGCCTTGATTTTGTCGTAGCCCTCGTTTTCTATTTCCAGCGCAAGCTCCGGCCCGCCGCTTTTGACAATGCGTCCATTCATCATTATATGGACGTAATGAGGTTTAATGTAGTTAAGAATCCGCTGGTAGTGGGTTATTAGCAAAACGCCCATTTCCTTTTTCTTCTCGAAAATTCCGAGCACGCCGTTCGAGACGATTTTGAGAGCGTCAACGTCGAGACCGCTGTCGGTTTCGTCCAAAACCGCAAGCTCCGGTTCGAGGATGGCCATTTGCAAAATTTCCGTTCTCTTTTTCTCGCCGCCGCTGAATCCGTCGTTCAAATATCGGGAGGCGAAAGACTCGTCGAGCTGCAGCAGATTCAACTTTTCCTTCAGAAGCGTGTAAAACTTGAAAACTGGGATTTCATCCTCACGCCGCGCATTAATGGCCGTGCGCAGGAAGTTCTGAATCGTAACGCCGGGAATCTCGCTCGGATATTGAAAGGCAAGAAATATTCCTTCCCGCGCCCTTTCGTCTGGTTCCATTTCGAACAAATCGCCGTCTTTATACATCACGCTGCCGCTGGTAACTTCGTAACCGGGGTCGCCCGCAAGCACTTTGGCAAGCGTGCTTTTGCCAGAACCGTTAGGCCCCATTACGGCATGTATTTCGCCAGGACCAACTTCCAGATTAACGCCGCGCAGGATTTCTGTCCCGGCGATTTCGACCTTCAAATCTACAATCTTCAACATTCGACTCTCCAAATCCGGCAATGCCGGAGAATTAGTTCAAACTGGTTTTTGCGGCGCTTGCGCGCCAGATTTCCACAAGCTCCGGCAGCTCTCCGTGCTCGCAAACAGTAGAGCATTCCAGGCAATTTTGCGGAACGGGCAGGGCGGAACATCCCTCGCAGCCTTTTACTATCTCGCAGATGAGATTTAGCTCGCGCTCAACAAGCTCTACCGCCGCTTTGCGCTTTTCAACTTCGATTCTGTATTCCGCGATTAATCTCACAATCTCGTCACGCCTCGATTCGCCTGAAAGACTCACTTCCCAAACCTTAAACAACCGAATAATGTCCGAAAGCGAAAGGCCCACTTCGGTAAGCCGCCTGATGTATTCGAGCCTGGTTAGCGACGACCTGTCGTACAGCCTGAATTTGCCGTTCGAGCGGGCGACGGGCTTGAGCAAACCGAGTTCTTCATAGTAACGGATGGACCTTGCGGTCATTCCGCTCAATTCAGACAACTCGCCGATTTTTAAAACTCCATCCATTCGACCTCTAAAGAACTTACGATTACCGCGCCAACCTTTCCGTTAACGTAAAAGTTTATACCGGAATATTCAAGATGTTGTTTCAATGCGGATTTGAAATAAAAACAGCCGGTTGCCTATGTGAAATGAGGTTTTTTCTATGATCGCACGCCAAGTTCGTCTAAATCCGTATAAATTTGCATCGATATTATTTACAAAGCGCTCCTGCAGGTGCTATTATTTAACGCTTGAGTGTCGGCAGTTGTCGTTGGAGGCGTTGTTGATGGTTGACAGTTATGGCGATATGGTGGACAAAAGCCTACCCGTGAACTACACGGTGGGCAGCGTTGTCCGCGGAAAAGTGGTGCAAATCAACGAGGAGGGGATTTTTGTTGATATCGGCACCAAAACTGAAGCGCGGCTTGATTACGGAAAAGTCGTTACGGACGATATTCCGGAGATCAATGCAGGTTCGGACATCGAGGCGAAGATAATCGGGTTCAAAGACGGCGTTTATTTCCTTTCCAAAAAAGCGCTCGATTACGAACGAGGTTGGGCGGCGCTTGAAAAGGACTACAAAAGTCAAAACACCATTAAAGTCCGGTTGGCGCGCAAGGTCGCAAACGGCTATATGGCGGAGGCATACCGGGTCGCTACAGGGTTCATTCACGAGAAAAACTTTCACGAAGAACCCAAATCCGGCGATTTTACGGAAGTAGTCATCGCTGAATTCGACTCAAAAAAGAAAAAGGTCGTTTTCTCGCGCAAGCCGCTTATTATCGCCGAAAAGAAGCGAAAGATTGAGCAGGAATACGAAAACATCCAGATTGGAATGGAAGTTGAAGGCAAAGTGGAGAAGCTTTCGGCGTTCGGCGCCTTCGTGAAAATTACCGACCACGTGGTCGGATTGCTTCATATCAGCGAAATGAGCCACGATCACATCAAGGCGCCTGCTTCGGTCTGCAAAGTCGGAGATAAAATCCGAGTAAAAGTAATCAGCGTAGATCGTGAAAATGGCAGAGTAGGCCTGTCGAGAAAAGATACTTATTCGGACCCGATACTCGAAATCGTCGAGGGCGAAGATTACGAGGGCGTTGTCGAAAATATGACCGAGTTCGGGGCGTTTATTCGCCTTCCGAACGGTGTCGTCGGTCTCGTTCATATCAGTGAAATTTCATACGCCAGATTCGAAAAAGTTCAGGACGTTCTTCGTTCCGGACAAAAGACACGCGTTAAGGTGTTGAGCGTCAATCTTCGAGACAGAAGGGTTAGCCTTTCAATCAAGCAGCTGGATAAAGATCCCTGGGATGCGGTTCACGAAAAGTATGCCGTCGGAGAAAGACTTGACGTTACCGTAAAGGAAATGAACAACGGCGGAATGGTCGTTACTATCGACGATTCCTATGAGGGCTTCATTCCGATAAGCGAAATATCTCACGAACGCATCGAACATCCGAGCAAGCTGCACGCTGACGGCGATGTCGTCAAGGCTCAAGTAATTAACATCGACAGCCAAAGAAGGAAAATCAAACTTTCAATTAGGCAAACTCTGGACAGATACGCCGACGAAACGGTTCAGGACGTCAGAATCAGTACCGAAGAAGCTAAGCCGACCGCGGTTGCAATGACTTTGGGAGATTTGTTATCGAAGAGCGGCCTTACGCCATCTTCGGTGGAAGAACGTGCCGAGGAATCTTCGCCGGAATTGCCCTCCGAAAGCGAAGCGGCCCTGGATTCGTCTCCTGCGGAATCTTCCGGCGAATCGGATGCAAAACCCGAAATCGAACAGGAATCCGAGGAAAGTCCGGCTGCAACGGAAGATGACAACGGCGAATCTCCCGAAAGCGATAACGAACGGCCGGACGCGGAAAACTTCGTAGAATCCGGCGATTCGGATGAAGCGGCCGGAGATCCTTTTGAAAGCGAGGAAGTAGAACTTGCAGCATCTGAAGAGACATCCGAACCGGCCGTTGAAGAGCCCTCGAACGAAAACGGAGCGGACGAGTCCCTTAAAGGTGACTGAGAGATGATAATCGGACTTACGGGTGGTATCGCCTGCGGAAAGTCCATCGTGGCTGAAACTCTGGAGCTTCTCGGCGCGCGCGTCGTCGATTGCGACGTTTTGGCGCGGGAGTTCGTTCAGAAAGGCAGCCCGGCTCTCGATGCCATCAAGCAATCTTTCGGCAATCAGATTGTCGGCGCGGACGGAAGCCTGGACAGAAAGAAACTTGCCGCGATCATTTTCGCGTCTCCTCGCGACCGGGCTAGGCTTGAAACCATACTTCACCCGCTCATTATTTCTCGGCTTAAAACGGAAGCGGCAAAAGCCAAAAAGAAAAGCGAAACTCTCGTTATAGTGGCGCCACTTCTAATCGAAGCAAACCTCGTAGATTTGGTTGACCGGGTATGGGTGGTTCGCTCGAAAGAAACCACGATTATCAAACGCCTCAAACAGCGTGATGGCATTTCGGGGATTGACGCGATGCGCAGGATTAATGCCCAAATGCCGCTTACGGAAAAAGCGAAATACGCGGACGTAATCATCGAAAACGACGGTACGCTCGATGCTTTGCGTGAACAAGTTAGGGAGATTTGGGCCAAAAGCGAAGCTAGCGAAGCAGTCACAAGCGGAGTGGATGGTGATGTCAAGTGAAATTCGGTATGTCTTTGGATGCTTTCGCCAAACTTCCGGCGATTGCCTCGGCGGGATTTTTTATTGCTTTATTAATGACAAATGGTTCTTCCGTCTCCGCACAAACCGGTGCAAGTTCAGACACCGATTTAAACGCTCATCAAAAGGCAATAAGATGGGCTCGTCCTGCGCTTACTACTTCCGAAATAGACGGTATGCTAGAGGAAATCGAGCTTAACGCCAGCAGATACGGGCTCGATATGGATTTTTCCGTGGCGTTCGTGTCCGCAGAAATGAGTCTTTACCCAGCGCAAGCTTTTTCCCGCCAGTGGTCGAGCGTAATGGAGCTGAAGCGGGTTTATTCGTACGATAAGGTCGATGCGCCTCCCGTTTGGGACGATCTTCCGAATGCAATTAGCACGATGCGTATGGCTTTGGACGATACCAACCGGGCCTCAGCTTATATCGACAGGACTTTGAAGAACGCAGTAATCAGATATTGGGCAGGTCCGAACAGAAGTCAAAACCGAGATAGCTTCGATAGGTTTTACGTCGTTTTTCGGGAAAAATACAAATCGATTTTAACAGCTGGAAACAGGGGTGGCGACCTTGAATCCGGCGGATTACCACTTACTCACGACGATATATCAGGTTTCAATAGTAAGCTGCCTAGAATGAACGAACTTGACCGCCAACTTAAATCGTTTCCATACGAACAGGCCTACGTCGATGCGATTCGGGGATTCAACAAACGCCTAGACGAACGCACGGCACTTTTGATAGCCCGTTCGATTCTAACTTTCAGCGGCCAAACCGGCATAGACGCGAGATTGGTGGTCGCATTGATACATGCGGAAAGCGCATTTAATCCGCGTGCCACAAGTCCGAAAGGCGCAATGGGCCTAGGGCAACTGATGCCCGCTACCGCGAAAAGCTTCGGGATCCGTGACCCGTACGAGCCGGTTCAAAACATTTGGGTATGTGTCCGTTATCTCGAACGGGAGTTTTACAGGTATCAAGGCAGGCGTGATTCACTCGACCTCGTTCTTGCGGCGTATAATGCCGGGCCGGGAGCGGTCAAAAAGTACGGCGGCGTTCCGCCGTATAAGGAAACTCAAAATTACGTCCGCAAAGTGAAATCGCTCTACTCCAAACTTGCGGGATAATGCGGTGTGTTCAATGAGGATTATGATGGAAGGCGACCTTAAATCTAGTGTGAAACGAACGGCCCTTTACGACAAGCATGTTGCATTGGGAGCGCGCATCATCGAATTTGCCGGATTCGATATGCCCGTGTGGTATACGGGCATGGTGGACGAGCACGTTGCTGTGCGGACCAAAGCCGGTATTTTCGACTTGTCGCATATGGGCGAAGTATTTTTCGAAGGGCCTGGGGCATACGATTACTTACAATCGATTACCTGCAACGATCTTTCGAAGATTTCCGAAGGAAAATGCCAATACACTTTGTTGACCATGCCGGAGGGTGGCGTGGTTGACGACCTCATAATTTATCAACTCGGAAAGGAGAAATTTCTCGCGGTCATTAATGCGAGCCGGGTGGATAACGATATTCCTTGGTTTAGATCCCACCTGCCTTCCGGCGGCGTGCAAATGACAAATGTAAGCGACGAAACATCGCTTATTGCATTACAGGGACCGGCGTCGGTAGAAATGCTTGCGGAATTTGGGATTGAAATTCGAAAAACCCGGCCATTTCGTGTTTTCGAAAAATCCGTTCGCGGCAATGACATTATTGTTGCTACGACGGGATATACCGGCGAGCGCGGAGCAGAACTCATTGTCCCTAACGAGCGGGCGGAGTGGCTTTGGGATGAACTGATGGAGCTTGCGCCGAAGTACGGCGCCGTTCCGATTGGTCTCGGCGCCCGCGACACGCTGCGACTCGAAGCGGCCTATTCACTTTATGGACACGAGCTGGACGATACAACTACTCCATTCGAAGCCGGTCTCTCGTGGACGGTCAAACTGGATAAAGGTGATTTCGTCGGTAAGGAATTCTTGGTTAAACAATCCGAAGCCGGGCTCGCACGCAAAATTGCCGGTCTGGTTACGGACAGGAAAAACGGTATTCCCCGTAACGGAGCGAAGGTTTTCACCGCGGAAGGGCGCGAAATCGGCGCAGTAACCAGTGGCGCGTTTTCGCCTACCTTGGGTTTGAACATTGCGCTTGCGTATCTGCCGCCATCTTACGGCGAGGCCGGAAAGAAGCTGCTTGTGGAGGTTCGCAGGCAGCGGGTGAATGCCGAGACCGTGAATTTGCCGTTCTATCAACGCGCCGAGTAACGCTCCGAAGGAGCAAGTTCGAATAACTCATTGTGTGGAGGAATTATGCCGGAATATCGCTTTACGCAAAGTCACGAATGGATCGCTGAATTCGACGGGAGATACCGACTTGGCATCAGCGAGTTTGCCCAATCGGAGCTTGGCGACATTACGTTCGTCGAATTTCCCGATGAGGGCTCGGAACTTGCGGCCGGCGAATCGCTTGGAGCAATCGAAAGCGTAAAAGCTGTCAGCGAGTACTTCGCGCCGGTAGCTCTCAAAGTAGTGCGAGGCAATCCGAATCTCGAGGACAGGCCCGAACTAGTTAATCAAGATCCGTTGGGCGACGGGTGGCTTCTCGAAATCGAAATTGCCAATCCAGCATCGTTGGACGAACTAATGGATGCGACCGCCTACGAAGCCTTGGACAAATCGCACTAAAACGGCGCAGCCATAGCGTCATTTGCTGGTAGTATATCCACGGAATGCAGTTTCATTTCCTGCGGCTTGCCCTCCTTTCCGGCTTGTTCATAATGTCGATGACGGCTGCGACCGTTTTGCTTGTGTACAGCCCGAAGTCGCCTTCGGCTTCGATTGTCGCGGATGATATGGTTGACGACTCGATTTTATCCGGCAAGTTTCGTTCAGAGTTCGGTTGGAGCGGAAACGGCCAAATACCGGAAGACGTGTACATCTCGTCGGACTCGACAATTGATTTTCTTCTGGCAGATTTTTATATGCGGAAAAGGCGCACCGTTATTAGCGTTGAATCCGCCGGACTTTATTCGAAACCGGGCGGCGAAATCGTAACCGAGGCGGTTTTTCTCGAACCGGTCAATCCTATTGGCGAACCGAAAAACGGATTCGTTAATGTTGAACTTCCGATTCAGCGCGGTTATACAGGATTTGTCAAAGAGGACCGGATTTCGGAATTCGATATCGCCCCAATTAGAGGACTTGGAATTGTCAAGGATATAAACGTTCGCGGTTTTCGAGTGGATACGGGCGAGACAGATTTGATACTTCCGCCCGGTGCCGTTCTCCCAATTCTTGGCTCGGCGGGCGACGTGCTGCAGGTGGCAACTCCATTCGGAACGGTTTGGGTCAATGCGGCGTCGGTGAAAACGCTGGAATCGGGAGTTTCGGCGAACGAAGGGAATATTCTCGCTACTGCCAGATTGTTCATTGGCCAACCTTATAAATGGGGCGGAGTTTCATTCAGCCATGTGGATTGCAGCGGATTCGTACATTTAGTTTACAGGATGAATGGCGTGTTGCTGAAAAGGGATGCGGACATTCAATTCGCCGACGAATCTGCCGAAAAAGTCGCGGCAGATTCGATGGATGCTTGCGATTTGCTCTATATTTCAACTTACAAAACAACAGCCAGCCATGTTGGAATACTAACCGGCGAGGGATCAATCATCCACGCATCGCCTCAGAAAGGCGTGGTGGAGGAAGCTGTGCCGCAAAGCACTTTTTCGCGTCATAAAGTGCTCGGCGTAAGAAGTTTCTCAGGCGGAAACCGCGATAAATAAGACCGGCGCATTACTGGTGTAGAATTCCCTCTCGAACTTCCCGGCAACAAGGCCGTCTTGACCAGGGAAGAAATGCAAACGTGAAAAAGTATCGAATCAAAACCGGAATCACTCGGCCGGAACTCGGCGGCGGCGGCGCGCTTAAGCGGTTTGGCGGCTACCTTCTGTATTTCTTGAAATGGCTCGCAACACCGAACTTGCGATTGAGAAAGCTTGAGAAATACGTTTTTTCCGAGGTTTGGAGTTGGTTTTTACTCGGCGCGATGGCATTCACGTTCTTTATGACGATCACGAGCGTATTTATGCTTGGGGAAAAAATATTTTCGAAAAAGATACCTATCTATACAACGCTTAAAGTATTGATTCTTTCCGCCCCCGCTTTTCTCGTGCTGGCGTTGCCGGTTGCAATGTTGTTTGCCACATTGATGGCGATGGGCCGGCTGTCAAGGGATAACGAAGTGACCATGTTCGTCGCGAGCGGCGTCAGCCTTTACAGCATTTTCACGCCGTTTTTATGCCTTGCGCTGTATAACGCGCTCTTGACGTGGAGCATTTACGAATACATCGTTCCGGCGAACAACAGAGAATTCACGAAGGTCTTGGGCGTCTTTTGGGACAGTCAAGTTGTGGATTTCATACGGCCGGGGGTGATTATCAAAGCGCCCGACAACAAGTACTTTTATATCGACCAAGTCGATCGCGTAAAAGACAGGATGTACAACATACGTTTATACGACTTTGCGGGCACACGGCCGAATCCGCGTCTTTTCCTCGCCGACGAGGCATGGGTAAAAAACAAGTATTTGAATTTGCTGAACGTGCGAGTCATCGAGACCGATCAAGCGACAGGACGGGTCATCGCTTCGGCGGTCGCCGAAAGGACCGCGATGGATATATCGAGAAGGTTCGGAGCAGTTCAATACGATAAGTCCCCGCAGGAGCTTTCCAGCAAAGAATTGCTGTTAAGAATCAAGGAGCGAGCCGATATAATAGCAAAATACGCCGATCCACCTAAGGATATGGCAAATGTTTATTGGACGGATTTTACCGAATACTATTTTAAATTCAGCATTCCGTTCGCCAGCGTGGTGTTCGTTCTCGTTGCCGTTCCGCTTTCGCTTCGAGGTCCGAGAGACGAGCGAAATCTCGGCATCATTCAGGCATTTATCCTACTAATGATTTATTACATCCTGTTTTTTTCGTTCCGGGTATTAGGCAGCTATGGCGAAATTCACCCGATGCTGGCCGGTTGGATACCGACCGTCGTGTTTATAGCAATGGGCATAATTTTGATTGTGAGAGCCCGAAAGTAGCTTCAAATCCTATTTGACCGATGCCGCAAAATAGCAAATCGTCCCCCCGGTCACCGAGGCGCAGGCGGTTTCCGTGATTCCGATTTTGGCGCTGGTTACATGAGCGCACGCTTCTTCGATAAATCCGCAGTAAAAGCCGCAAGTTTGAAATTCGGAAGGCTCGCCGGAAACGAAAATCGAATTGCTGATTTCGATTACAAAATCGCGCCCTTTTTCGGTGCATCTGAATCCCGGAATTGTGGAGAGTCTTCCGGCGGCAATACAAGCTTCCTTTACGGCGGAGGCGGGTCGAACCGAGAAAGTACTCATTAAGAACCGCAAGGCGGGCCTAATCGCCGCCGGTCCGAGAAAGTGAAACGTTTCGCTGCCCGCAAGCGGCATTATCCTCGAATATTGGCGATTATGCTTTAGGTCTTCGAGAATTGCCCGAAACGGCATATCGCCTAGTAAAGAGCCGGTTTTCGCCAATTTTCCGGTTGATTCAACGGTTACGCCGAACTCCTGCGATATTCGGCGGTATTCCAACCCGTCCATCGCACGCAAGGCCGAAAGAATGCCGTAAAGAACAGCCGGATGCAATTTGGGTATTTCGATTTTCACGCCGGAGGATTGTATTGCTGCTTGTTCCGAAATGCTATAATCCGGCCGATTTCAAGGGGAAATTGATGAATTTCGACCTCGTTATTCTTGCCGGGGGCAGATGCGACCCGCACGAATGGGGAAGCGGATTCCCACCATATAAGGCGCTTTTAAAGCTTGGTCCATCTACTTTCTTGGAACTTGCGCTGCGTGCCTTTTCGCCGCTTAGCGGCATTAAACGAAGGCTCGTCGTCGGCGAAGGAGTAGAAATCGGCGCAATTGCGCGTTCTTACGATGCCGCCGTGATCGGTACCGGTAACGGAATGCTCGCCAATATCAGAAATGTTCTAATTGAACTTGAATCGAGCGGAGCCCCCTTTTTGGTGATTTCGACAAGCGACATGCCATTTATTACTGAAGATGCTACTTATTCGCTTGTCTCCGAATTTGAAAGAATGTCTTCGAAGTTTGATTTCATTTATCCCGTCGTGCCGGTCGGATTATGTACCAAACTGGCGCCGGACTTGCACCGCACTTCGATAAAAACACGCGAAGGTAAATTCACGGGCGGAAACGTCTTTCTAGTTCACCGGAGGAAGTTGAGAGAAAATCTGCCGTTTTTGGAGAAAATACTCGCTAACCGGAAATCCCCAATTAAACTTGCCGGACTCTTGGGCATTTTGCCGTTGTTCAAAATCGCGACCGGCACCGGAACGTTGAGCACTTTGGAAGAAATGCTCAACGCAAAAATAACGGGAAAAGTTGCCGCTTTGGTCATGGACAATGCCCAGATAGCCGTGGATATAGATACGCCCGCTCAATATGCCAAGATCGCCGCCAAGGTAGGCATTTCTTGACATTGTATAAACCCTGCCGTAAAATATATGCGGGGATTTGAAGTCTGAATATTGGGGTTAGTATGCGCCGGTTAGTGATTTTGTCGCTGATGATTGCCGCCGTCCTTACGTGTGCCGCCAGCGTTTATGCGGACAACGTTGAGTTGGCTTACGATTCCGGCATAGCCGACGATTTTACATTCCAAAATACCGACGGCTATCTCGTCAGATACACGGCGCCGGACATCGAAGAGCCGTTCTTAACCAGCATCAGCTTTTTCGGATACAGATACGGCGAAATTAACACCGACAGCCCGCCTATGGGATATGTGGCAATTTTGGACGGCCAGTACAACAAAATAACCTCAAAAGACTTTCCTTTTACTCTTGCCGGCAAATTGCCGCAGTGGAATCACGTGTCCATAGAACCTATCCCCCTCAGCGGCACATTTTGGATTTACCTGCTTCTTCCGTCTAATTCCGCCGGCGGCGTGGTTATGGGCAAAGACCTCGAACCTGCGGTTTTCCGATCCAGAATTGGCAATCACGCCAGCGGTTTCAGACAAATCACCGATGGCAAATACAATTGGATGATTCGTTGCGAGCTAAACGATGGACCCCCGTCGCGGCCGAACATTACATCCGAACAAATTAGCGGTTCGAAGTTCATTTTTCGAGATACCGGCGGTTGCGTGGGTTTTCAAACGCTGTATCGATGGGGAGCGACAGTCCAGTTTGATATTCCTCAACCGAAAACGGTAGATTCCATATACCTTTACGGGCGGCTCACAGGCAACTGGTTTTCCACTGAAAAGCCATTCACGGTTTACATTCTCGACGACGCGCTTAGAATTCAAATGTCGAAAACCTTCGAGAAAAGGGTTTTTTCCAGCGCGCCGGGCTGGGTAAAGCTGGAAATTCCCGATACGCGTTTATCAGGCAAAATTTATGCGGTAATCGAACTTAACAGCAGGGACGAGGTTCAGCTTTTTCTTGGCCATGACGCCGCGCCGAACAAAGGCAGTACGGTTACCCAAATCGGCCAGCCGAAGGATTGGCCGTTCAAAATAGACGAAAAAAACTTCAACTGGATGATCAGGCTCGGTACAACATAGCGATTTTCAAACCCGACAGGATCCAAATCTGTTTTAATAGTCTCATATGTGACTTCTGCGCGGGTATAATCCGCTTTGCGCCGGTGTTTTCCGGCACGGAGATCAAGTGGAAAAAAAGCGAATACTAACCGGCGACAGGCCTACGGGCAAGCTGCATCTCGGGCATTACGTAGGCTCGCTCGTAAACCGCGTTAAGCTTCAACACGAGTTCGATACGTTCATTCTTATCGCGGATGTTCAGGCGCTTACGACGCATTACGAAAGCTCTAGCCAAATCGCTCAGGCTGTACGGGACGTCGCGCTCGATTATCTCGCAGTCGGCATCGACCCGGATGCGGCAACGATTTGCGTCCAGTCGCTCATTCCCGAAATCGCCGAGCTGACAGCGTTCTATGGGCTTATTACCAATATGAACAAGCTGCGGCATAACCCCACGACGAAAGCCGAAGCCCAACAAATGGGTCTTATACAGGGCGAAGATTTAATGACGGGCTTCGACCAGCTGACTTACGGTTTCTTCGGCTATCCGGTCAGTCAAGCCGCGGATATTACGTTCGTCAACGCGGACTTGGTGCCTGTCGGTAAAGACCAGGCGCCGCATATCGAGCTATGCCGCTACATAGTTAAGAAGTTCAACGGAATGTTCGGCACGGAAATCCACGAGCCGCAGGCAATGATCGGAGATGCGTTTTTGCACGCGCTGGACGGCGGAGCGAAAATGAGCAAATCGCTCGGCAACGCTATTTACCTTTCCGATGATTCAAAGACACTAAAGCAGCAAGTGATGAAAGGCGTGACCGACCCTGCGCGAATTCATCCCACCGACAAAGGAACGCCGGAAATTTGCAATATTTACAAGTACCACAAAGTTTTCAGCAAGGACTTTATGGACGAGGCTGCGGAGCGGTGCAGGGCGGGAGCCATCGGCTGCGTCGAATGCAAAATGGAATTGTTTAAACGGCTCGATGCGCTGCTCGCCCCGTTCCGCGAGCGCCGGAAGGAATTCGAGTCGAAACCGGACGAAGTTGACGAGATTCTAATCGAAGGCACTCGCAAGGCGAGACGGGAAGGCATGAAAACGCTGGAACATGTCAGGGAAAACGTCGGGATAAATTACTTCCCATCCGGCCTTGGAAGGATTATTCCCGCTCCATAGCCTTCTTAGTAGGCAGTAATGAAGTTTGTAAGGAAACAGCTTGTAGTAGTCCCTTTATTGTTGCTTTTGTTGCTCATTGCTACTTTTTTAATATGTTTTTACCATAATTCTCTCTCGCGGGCATCCAAGATTGCCAGGAAAAACGCTTGGTTATTGCTGCGAGAGCTTGAACGTTGGGCAACCGAAGATGAAAATTCCTTTTATCCAGTGGATCTGGAAGCGCTTTTTACAACTGGCTATTTGAATGCGGAGAAACTTCAAAATCCATTTGAAAAACGGCAGATAAAGACAAACAGCGCCAAAGTGAGCTATTCGGACGCTAAGGATTTTTATCGGGGAAGGAAGCCTTTGCAAAGGAGCTGTTGCAGGGTTTAGAAAGAGGTGACATTTTATACTTGGCTGTTGAAAATTCTTTGAGCACTATTGCAATGGAAAGTTCAAAAGGAAACGGCATATATGGTTACCTACTATTTCTAATTGAAAATCCGGATTGGAAAATGGAGCATGGTGGCAGTCCAGCAAATCTATTGCTATCTAGCACTGGTTTCGATTTCAAATTTGCCAGCAACGAAGAAATGAATGAGTTTTACTCCAACTGCCCTTACAAAGTTCGGTAGTCCTAAGAGCTGCTTCTGTGCTGGGAAACGCCATCTGAGTTTTTTTTCTGAATAGTTTTGATAAAATCGAGACATGTCCCTTCTAGATAGAGTACATAAGCAAATTTTGACCTGCACGTCCTGTCCGCTGCACGCCGGGCGTACGAATGCGGTGCCGGGCGAGGGCAATCCGGATGCATCGATTTTTCTCGTCGGCGAGGGCCCAGGAGCCGACGAAGACGCACAGGGCAAGCCGTTCGTAGGCAGAAGCGGCCAGCTTTTGACCCAAATGCTAAATCAAGTCGGATTCAGCCGCTCCGATGTTTTTATCGGCAATATAGTCAAATGCCGCCCACCGGGTAACAGAGAGCCAAGCTCAGCAGAGGCGGAAGCCTGTATTCATTACTTGCATGCTCAAATCGCTCTAATTCGGCCAAGCGTAATCGTAATACTCGGTTCCGTTTCGCTGGGTGCGATTCTGGGTCCGAAATATACGATCGGAAAAGTGGCAGGAAACTTCATTACCCATAAAGGGCAGCTATTTTTCGCCACCTATCACCCGAGCTATATTCTCCGTTCGCAAAGCCAAAAAGGGAAATATCTCTCCCACTTCAAAAAGCTTAGGTCCGCGTACGACCGCAAATTCTTGTTTGAAATCGCGTAAGTTGTCTAAAGTTTGTCAGATTGCGGATGTGCGCAAATCGAAATATGCGAATTTACGACTTCGAGTCTTGAAATTCCAAAACGTCGCCGAGGGTTTTCATACCCAAATCGTCCAAATAGCGAAGAAAGACCAACAATACTTTTGCGGTTGCTTCGGCGTCGCCAATGGCCCGATGCCTGCCGTTGACGGGAATTCCAAGAAAATGCGTGATTGCGTCGAGACCTTTGCTTGGAAGAAAATACATTATCCTCTTCGCGAGTTTGCACGTACACAGCAAGTGATTGTCAAGCGTTTTTCCCAGCATCTCGCTTGCTTCGGAGCATAGGAAGCTGTAATCGAATGAGGCTGAATGGGCTGCTATTACGGAATTGCCCAAAAATTCGATAAATTCGGGCAATACGTCCGCGGAACATTGCGTGCGGCTTAGGTCGCGTTCGCGAATGCCCGTAAGGCGCGAAATGAAAGGGGGAACTTTCCGGCCCGGATTGACGAATCTTCCATATGAATCGCCAAGCTTAAAGCCTTGCACTTTCGTGGCGCCGATTTCAATAATCCGGTCCACAGGCGGCGTGCTACCCGTAGTTTCAAGGTCGACCGCCGCAAACGGAACTAACCTTACCGGAGTATCCAAAGAAAGCGTTTCGTAAGTGCGTTCCCGCACGAGCACCGTGGCGTGTTCCACGGCTGCATTATAACATCAAAGAATAAAAAGCGCACAAAATGCAATAGGAAATCATTGCTTTTCAATCAATCCGCAATATAATGCGCGCGTGGAAAAAATACGCGCTGGTGTTATTGGTGCTGGAAGCATGGGTCGCCACCATGTTCGCGTACTTGCTGAACTCGAAGAGACCGAACTAATTGGATTTTCGGACGTGGACGGCCAAAAAACCGCGGAACTTGCCGCGAAATACGGATGCGAAAACTATCCCGATTATCATGCGCTTTTGGCGCAAAAGCCGGATTTAACCGTAATCGCAGTACCGACTTCATTGCATTTCGAAGTGGGCAAAAATGCAATCGAAGCCGGTTCGCACATTTTGGTGGAAAAACCTATTGCGGATACCGTTGAAAACGCGGAAGCGCTTTGCGCAACGGCTAAAACAGCCGACAGATTGCTATTCGTCGGCCATATCGAGCGATTCAGCCCGGCGGTCGAATCGGCGAAAAACGCGATAGAACAAGGGTTGTGCGGAGAAATATTTTCGGTCGCCAATTTGCGTATCGGTCAAGTCAATCAACGGATTTTCGACACGGGCATCATTCTCGATCTAGCCATACATGACATCGATCTAATAAGCTATCTTTTAAACTCGAAGGCGGAATCCGTTTTTTCAGTTGCCCACCGTAAGATAGGCAATTTCGAAGACCACGCAAGCATTATGCTCAAATTTCCGATGGCGAAAACCGGCATAATCGAAACCTGTTGGCTTATGCCCCACAGGTCGAGGCAAATGTTCATAACCGGAGACAAAGGCTTCTTGCTTGTCGATTTAATTTCCCGCGAGCTTTCACTAATCAGGGGAGGCGATATTGAAATTATTCCGTGTCCCGACGAAGAACCGCTCAAGCGGGAGCATTTAAGCGCGCTTAAGAGCATTGTCGATGGAACGCCTCCGTTCATAGGCGGTGAAGATGCGACGTATAATCTAGCGGCCGCGATTGCCGCTACCGAGTCATACAAATCCAATCGCGCCGTGGATATCAATTTCTAACCTGCGGAGCATTTAATTGAGAGTCGGTATTTCATGTACGGAGCTTTCGGGCGAACATCATGCCGCTCTGCTTTTGGACAGGCTCGGAGAAGGGTTAGCCGACCGAAGCGAAGAACTGGCGGTTTTCGGGCTGGGCTCGAACAGGCTAAAGGAGCGCTCTGCAGAGCTGTTCGAAGATATCGCGGAATGGGGAGCGATGGGGGCGGTGACGAATATCGTCAACATTGGCAAAATGCTGGTTTCGAGGAAAAAATCCCCGCAAGCGCTCGTGGCCGAGTTTACATCTTTTTTGCTGGAAAGAAATCCCGATGTAGTAATTTTGGTCGATAGCCGCGTTGTGAATCTCGCAATCGCAAAAAGTCTGCGTGAAAAGGGGTACACAGGCAAAATCGTTTATCACGTAGCGCCTGTCAAATGGGAAGGAGCGTTCGACGGCAGATATTTTGACGCGCCATCGAATCTGAGGCGTTTCGAGGAATTCAAAGGCTTTGTGGATTGGTTCTTTTTGATTTATCCAGTAAGCCTTGAAGCGTATAAAAAGCTGGAATTGCCACATGATTTCATAGGGCATCCGATGTCCGCAATCTCAAAGCCAACGCTTTCAAGGGAAAAATTTGTTCGCCTCGAAAAGTGCTCGCCCGCGCCGCCCGTTGACGATTATTGGATTTCGCTTTTCACTGGCAGCAGATGGGAAGAAGTCAGAAGCATTTCGCCGACGGTTTTTGCGGCAGCGAAATCGCTTGCGGAACGCTATCACGACGTGCATTTCATCGCCCCGATTGCCCATCAGGTGTTCGATAAGCTTGTAAAAGAACAAGCGCATGCCGCCGGACTTGACGGAAGAATTTCGTTTTGCGGAGCCGACAGCGCATCCGAAGCAATTTGCCATTCCCGGGTTGTGGTGGGTAAAAGCGGCACTGTGCTTCACATCGCCGCGCTGGCAAAAGTGCCGATGGTTATGGTCTACGATGTTGCGCCAGTGCAGCGATGGGTTGCCGAAAAGGTTCTCAATTTCAATTTCCCATATTATTCGTTTCCGAATATCGTTGCCGGCCGGGAAATAATTCCGGAGCTGATTAAGGAAAAATTCGCCGCGCCGACGATAAGCGTCGAAGTAAGCCATTTGATATATGCAGGCGACGCACGAAACAAAATGCTGGCCGATTTGGAGGATCTGTACGGTCAAATTGCCAAACCCGACCCGCTCGGAATAGCGGTAGAAAGGATTTTGGAATTATCGAAACCGAAAGAACGCGAATAAACGGCGTGTAAATCACATGCGCCGCATTTATTGCCCAAACGCCGAGGTTGATATAATCTGTAGCTTCCTATTTTCAGGATTCCGGAGGGCATTATGGAGTTCGCCTACTCTGACGACCAGAAAATGATTCGCGAAACCGTTCGCGATTTCGCGGAAACCGAGCTTGCGCCCGGCGCGCTCGAGCGTGACCAATCGAAAACCTTTGCCCGCGAGCAATGGGAGAAATTCAGCGAACTAGGTTTCGCAGGAATGGCCGTTCCCGAAGAATACGGTGGCAACCCTCTGGACGACGTTTCGGAATGTATCGTCATCGAGGAGCTGGCGCGCGTCGATGCGTCCTTTTCGGTTGCGTTCGCGGTGCAGGCCGGACTGACGACGAAAACGATAGTCAATTGGGGTACCGAGGAACAAAAGCACAAGTTCCTGCCGAAGCTGGCAAGCGGAGAATGGATTGCCGCATACAGTTTAAGCGAAGCCGGAGCCGGAAGTGACGCTGCAAGCTTATCGTGCAGGGCGGATATGAGAGATGGAAAATTCGTAGTCAACGGCACGAAACTTTGGGTTACTAACGGAAAATCAGCCGACCTAATCGTTTTATTTGCCAGAACCGACCAAACAGCAAAACCCGCGAAGGGCATTAGCTGCTTCATAGTGGAAAAAAGCTGGCCGGGCATTACCGTAAGCAAAATCGAAGACAAACTCGGCCTTCGTGCGAGCGATACCGCCGAAATGGTGTATGAAAACGTAGAAGTGCCGGTCGAGAACTTGATGGGCACTGAAAACGAAGGCATCAAAATCGCCTTCAGCGCGCTGGATGTTTCCCGGGTAGGCATCGGGGCGCAGGCTTTAGGCATCGCTCAAGGCGCCTACGAATGTGCATTGAAATACGCCAACGAGCGTGAGGCTTTCGGTCAGAAGATCGTCGAATTTCAATCCATCGGCAATTACCTAGCCGAAATGCGCACCCGCATCGAGGCGTCGAGACTGCTTGTTTACAAGGCAGCCTGGATGAAAGAGAAGAAGATGAAACACACGATGGAAAGCGCGATGGCGAAGATGTATGCCAGCGAATCTGCAGTTTGGATAGCGGAGCGTGCCGTTCAAATTTTGGGCGGCTACGGCTACACGACCGACTTTCCGGCGGAGCGCTTCTTCCGCGACTCAAAAATCACGACGATTTACGAAGGAACAAACGAAATCCAGCGGCTTGTAATTGCGCGGAATTTGCTTTCGGAATTAGCGGCAGGATAGCGTAAAGGTTTGTTCGCTAGACCGAATCTAGATTTTACGAATCAGTAAAGCCTGTTTTGCGGCGGCTCTTTCGAGCGGGCAATGTCGCCGATGGTTTCGCCGATTACATACAGGCATTCGCACGCTATACCGAATGCAAGGAACTGCGCGGCAGAATTCCATCTGCTTCCAAGCATCAATATCATTGTCCAAGCGGAATTCGAAGAATACTCGTCAGATTGAAAGTAAAAGTAATTTACATCGCCCGCAATCGTTAAAACCAATGCTAATGCGGCAACGATCCAATATGCGTTCAACAGCTTTCTAATCATCGATTAACCCCCTTGGGAATGACTATCCGGCAAATCGATTTCAGCACTACCTTCAATCAATTGAATGCCTAGGAAGCCAGCGATTACGTGCCTGCTTTTTGAAGCAAAGTCGCATCCGGTTATCAAAACTTGAATTAGCACGCCCAAACCGAAGAGAATGAATGCGCGCCAAGCAAGACCTTCAATAGGATCTTGCATTGAAGAGGCCGAGATCCACCTTCCGGTTTCCATACGGAAAATCACGGCGTAAGCTGCGGACCACACCGGTTTTGCAAGCGACAAGGCGAAAGCGATAAACGCGACCTGCCAGTAAATTTTGCCAAAAAATTTCAGCGTGTTGAGATTCACGAGCGAAGTATACATCCGAAGTCGCCACAACGGCACAGTTTGAAAATCAGATACTCAACTCAATACCAAAATCAATACATCAGCATTTGGTCGATGGCCCTTCTAGCACGGGCGACAATATCCGCGTCGAGTGACACGATTTGCTCCGGAGCGGGGTTCTTAAGACATTCGAGCACGAGCGGAAGTTCGACCATTTTCATATACGGACAGAGCACGCAGCTTCCGAGGAACTGCTTTTCGCCGCCGAACTCAACGCGAAGCCTGTCCGATAGGCCGCATTCTGTTATCAGCATGAATCGCTTGCCGTTCGATTCCTTGATGTACGAAATCATGCCTTCCGTAGAGCCTGCCATGTCCGCGATTTCAACAACCGCGCTGTCGCATTCCGTGTGAGCAAGCACCTGCAAGTCGGGATAAAGAGACTTCCAAACCTCGATGCTTTTCGGGTTGAATTCCTCGTGGACTATGCACGTGCCGTCCCAGGTAATTATTTCTTTATCCGTTTCGGCTTGAAGGTTTTTCGCCATCAGCTTGTCCGGAATGAATATCACGCGCGAACCCGGCTGGGCATTCACAACTTTCAGCGCATTGCCGCTGGTACAGCAAGCGTCGCTTTCGGCCTTAACTTCCGCCGCGGTATTCACATAGCAAACGACCGGAACGCCGGGATATTTTTCTTTTAAGGCGCGCACGTCGGCCGCCGTAATGCTTTCCGATAGCGAACATCCGGCTTCGGGCGAGGGCATCAATACGGTCTTTTCTGGCGACAGAATTTTGGCGGTTTCAGCCATAAATTTAACGCCGCAAAAAACGATTATGTCAGCGGAAGTGCTCGCCGCTTCTCTCGAAAGACCGAGCGAATCGCCCGCAAAATCGGCAATGCCGAAAATAATGTCGGGTGTCTGATAGCTATGAGCCAAAATTACGGCGTTTTTTTCCCGCTTTAAACGTGCGATTTCCAGAGTAACCGGCGCTATTTGTAGGCAGGCTTCCAGATTCCATTGAACTTCGCCGAGCGATTCGAGCAGGCGGCGCGCCTCCTCCTCAACTTGGGCGGAACTGAATGCGACATCTTCTACTAATGCCATCGAACTTCCTTTGCCGTAACATCGAACGGCGCAGATAAAGAATACCACCGGAAATTAAAAGTTGAAGAAACCGAAGAAGTTTCTATCATGATTTGTTAACGCTAGTCATGTGATAAAATTTGTTCGGTTCAAAAGGAGGAAACAAATGTCAGTACCTCAAGCATCGGCGCGGCGGACAATTTCCGCCGAGTATCAAAGCGCTTGGCTTTCGTGGGTTTCCGCCACCACGGGCTGCATAAAGGCTCTCGGTAGCGAATGTACTCTGGCGCAGGTGGCGGGATTCAGCGGATACGCTTTTCACCAGTGTATTCATCCCGCGCTTTGCCCGTCAGCCCCGAATATGTTGGATTGGGATTCACTTAACTGGGCAGCCAGATTTCTCGGTCGCGCCCCGTTGTCTTTTTATGGCGGCAAATGCCACACCATCAAAACAGCTGACGGCGAAACCGCCCGGCATTGCAAAATCGCGTTCGAAATAGCTCTGAGGGAAACGGAAGCCGGCCGGCCATGCGTTATTTGGGGCGCATACATCCCGGAGTTCGCAATAGTGGTTGGAACGGATGCCGATTCGTACATTGTTGACAGCTTTAAGCGCCTATGCGGCCAAGAACAGCCGCCGGTTAAATTCGACGAGCTTGATGCGCCAGGTGGAATTTACGTTTTGGCGTTTCCGGAATCCGCTACGCTCGACCCGGATTTCGCCGACAGATGGTCGCTATCAAGGGCAGTAGAACTTTGGAGCCGTCCGAACGGCAAGTACAATTTCGGTGCGGATTCGTACGATGCGTGGATATCGGCGCTACGCGGCGGGACGGCCGACGGAGGCGGAAACGCTTACAACGCTGCTTGCTTTGCCGAAGCGAAATGCTTCGCGGCAGAATTTTTATTCGAAATCGCGGCGAGGAGGGCATTCGCAGAAGAGCTTCTAAAGCTAGCCGCAACAAATTATTCCAAGGCTGCCGCTGAAATGAAGCGCGTGGCGGAGGTGTACCCATTCCCCGGCGAGTGGGGGATGCCCGTAAACAAGGAAAGCCCTGCGGTTGAGGAAGCAGCACAGGCTTTAGATTCAGCCAAGGAAGCGGAAGTTCTCGCAATGAACTTGATCAAGGAAGTTGTCGCTATGGATTGGCCGAATTAAGCCAATGGTAAAAGCTTTTTTGTGTCGGTAATGCGCATAAAGCCGGTAATTGGCCCGATGCAAAAAAAAGTGGACCGGATGGGATTCGAACCCACGACCTCATCCGTGCGAGGGATGCGCTCTCCCAGCTGAGCCACCGGCCCACTTCTTTCCATTATACCGGCCGAAAGGGAAATTTCAAACTTTTCGACGCAGCTTTAATGCCAAAAAACCGCTTCGATTTGACTAATGTCCGCCCATTTCCTTCCAATCCGGCGGCTTTCCTCCGGCACCCGATAACTCCGAAATCGACATTGCTGTAACAGGATAGGGCGTATCGCATATGAACTCGAACTCCGCCTCGTCGCAAAACTCGCCGCGTACGAATCTGGCTTTTCTATACAAACCCGCGTTCCTAAACCCGAGCCGCTCGTATAAGGGAAACAGCGGATCGTGGTTTACGATTGATGTCGAATAAACGCGGAGTTTGGAATACTCATTTGCGATGAAATCGCGTGCGAACTCAAGGGCGTCGTGCCAGCATTCCTCGTCCAGTTCTATGGCCGGGTCCGCGTGGGCTTCGAATGATCCGTGCATGCTCCATCCGCAAGGCTTAAGTTTCAAGTAGCCTAGAATCATTTCGTCCGAATTTCTGCGCACCAAAACCGCCGGAGATTTGTAATTGCCATACTTAAGGTCCTTCAGCTTTTTTTCAATCTCCTCGATACGCTCGATTTCATACTTGTCGCGCCAATAGACGCGGTTAAGTATGCCGCAAAATTCAGCCGAATTCTTGCTGTCGAGCGGAATTAGCGTAACGCTTTTGTGTTTATGCATCTGGTGTACTCCTTTCGTTGTAAAACTCTTCTCGCGTAACTCCGTATAACGCCGCGCCGTCCGGGCTGCGCGTTCCCGTTTGAATTCCGGAAAACACCTGCGTGAGGCGCAGTCCCGCCCGCGAAAGCGAGCATCTTGCGGCGCGATTGTATTGGTTAGTGCCGGCCCATATCCGGTTTAGCGGCCATACTTGAAATGCATAGTCCATGCATAATAGCTTCGCCTCGGTTCCGTAGCCTTTGCCGCGCTCGACTTCGGGCAATATAAGCGTGCCGACTTCAGCCTGGAGATTTCGTTCATCGTACGACCAGATTCCGACTTTGCCCAGCACTTCGCCAGCTTTTGTTTCGATAAGGAACACACGGTTCTTATCGCCCCAGAACGAGTCTTCACCGTCGTTTTCCTTTTTCATCTCGTCTTCGGCAACAAATTCATGATGCAGAAAACGCCACTGGTTGGTGAATAGCCGCGCCAGAAATCCCACGTGCTCGCTACCTACTGGCCGCAGGTTTATCAAATCGCCTTTAAGGACTTCAATACCCATTTCGGACGCGGAAACTTCGCGCTGCTCGATATGTTCCGCCGCTGTTTCGTAAAACCGCTTTTTTGCGCCGGGAAATTCTTCGCGAAGAATAGAATACCTGGCGAAGTCGCGCCAGGCGCCGCGAATGAATTTTTCTCTTCGCGATATTCCCTCTTGCGTAAATCCAGCCTTTTCCGCCGAGCGGATGGCGGCTAGGTTTTCAGCCCAGGTCATCAATTCAATTCGTTCGACGGGGTATGTTCCAAACAAGTAATCGCAAATCAGCACCTTTGCGCGTGAGCCAATGCCGCATCGGCGCCATTTCGACATTACGGTTGTACCGATCTCGATCCCGTTTTTCCAATCTTCCATATCCGAGCCGATTACACCGATAGGTTCGGGTTCACCGTTGCGCATTGACTCGATGACGAATACTTTGGACTTGTCGCCCCAATATTCTTTTTCGATTCTTCGCTCGGCTTCGCTGCGCGGCATCAAGCCGATTCCGTCGTGGGGATTCGGTTCAAGTTCGAGCCGCCACATGAAATCCACATCGCTCTTTTCAATCGGCCTTAAGCCGATTAGTCCGTCCGTTAAAACACAATTACTCATCTTCTTTTCCTCCGATTTCTTCGATGAAATCCTTTTGTTCGCCATCCGCAACGTCGTCATGTTTGTCCTTGCGCGTGTATTTCGACTTATCGCGGTGCGGTCCTTGCCCGTGGTTGGACGCCTTGAACTTGGCCCAATCCTTACGGGCGAGAGATATTCTTCGCGCCTTTTCGTTGTTCTTTTTCACGGTTTTCCGTTCTCCTTGGTGCTATCGGCGCCAGCGCGCCTGTTTTCACCGCAATTCCGGCAAAAAAAAACCCTCTTCGATGGAAGAGGGCGTAGTCTTAATGCAAAAAATGCAAGTGCCGTTAAGGCGGACTACCCCCATTTCCGAAAAGCTCTTTATCCATCGCGAGGATGCCGGTTTCAACGTTCAGCGCGCACAAGCGTGCGCAATTTTGCGCCGCGATCGGCGCGACTTGCTTCAATGCAAATATATACATACGGCATACCTCCTTCGAATGGATTTCGCCGGACGGAAGCTTTCCGGCGATGAACGAATTCTACCCAAAAATTTACGAAATGCAACGGTTAAAAGAAATTTTCGTAAATTACCCAGTTAAAAGGCGAATGGAGCAAAAATCTCGATTTACGGATTATTCCCTTGACCAATTCGATTGACATGCTAGAATTTGCTGGTAGGGTGCCGCTTTCCCCTGGCGGATGCCGAATGAAGGACGGATTCTTTCCCGAGTGTTCGCACGCGGATTAATCCCGTGTGCATAATCTTAAAAAGGAGACACCCAAATGAGAGAGAACGTCATAATCATCGGCGCAGCCGGTCGCGACTTTCACAACTTTAACTCGTTTTTCCGCGACAACGAGCGCTATAACGTCGTCGCCTTTACGGCAAGCCAGATTCCGTTCATCAACGACCGTAAGTATCCTGCGTCGCTTGCAGGCTCGCTTTATCCGGGCGGAATTCAAATAACGGACTTCGAGTACATCGAAAATCTAATCGCCGATAACGATGTATCGACGTGTTTCTTCAGTTACAGCGACGTTTCTTACGTAGAACTAATGGGGATCGGGAGCAGGATAATGGCTGCGGGGTCGAATTTCGCGATTCTTTCGCCTGCACAAACCCAGCTTGCATCAATCAAGCCGGTTATAAGCATTGTCGCGGTTCGGACAGGATGCGGCAAATCCCAAACTACCCGGCGCGTAGCCGAAATCTTGAAAGCTGCGGGTAAAAAGACCGCGGTCGTCAGGCATCCGATGCCGTACGGCGACCTTGAGGCTCAGCGTGTACAGCGGTTCGCGACAATCGAAGATTTAAAGCTGCACAAGTGCACAATCGAGGAAATGGAGGAATACGAGCCGCATATAGCATCGGGCAACGTGGTTTTTGCCGGAGTGGACTATGAGGAAATTCTTCGGGCCGCCGAACTTGAAGCTGACGTCGTTCTTTGGGACGGCGGAAACAACGACGTGAGCTTTTTCAAAAGCGATCTCACGATCTGTGTGACCGACCCGCTTCGCGCCGGAAACGAAGTTACGCACTTTCCGGGCGAAGTTAATCTTAGAACTGCGGAGTTGATAATCATCAACAAGGTTGACAGTGCAAACCCGGAGCAAATCGAAGCCGTACGCCGCAACATTGTACTAAGAAACGTCGACGCGGAAATTATCGAAGCCGAAAGCCCGGTCACAGTTTCGAACAAGGAAGCGGTTATAGGTAAGCGGGTTCTTGTCGTCGAGGACGGACCAACCTTGACTCACGGAAATATGAGCATCGGAGCGGGCCATGTGGCGGCACGCAAATTCGGCGCTGCGGAAATAGTAAAGCCGAAGGAATACGCGGTCGGTTCGATTTCGGAAGCTTATGAAAAATATCCACAGATAAGCGAAGTAATTCCGGCACTCGGATACAGCAGCGAGCAGTTAAAGGAACTGGAAGATACGATTCGCGCCACGCCTTGCGATGCCGTGTTGATTGGTACGCCGATTGATTTGTCGCGAGTAATCAAAATCGACCAAGAAGCGGTGAGAGTTGGATATTCGCTCAAGGAAAAGGACGCTGAAGGTTTCAAAGCCGCCGTGCTTTCCGTATTCGACGACGAGGATTCCGAAGACGCCGCTACTGCTTGAATAAACGGACTTACGCCTCAGTGAACACTTCCTGCAACGTCAGATTTATCGCACCCAAGGCCGCGGCTTCCCGGCTTAATGGAACGTCGTTTGTAACCAAAATTGCAGGCCGCCGTTCGACTTGAGCTTCTTCGACGAGCCTCAAAATCTGCCGATTACTAGCCGCTTTGTCCGGCCCGGTTCGGCCTGTTACAGATGAAATGGATACCCGGTTTTTAATTTCCTCGGTTGGATTAAATTGGGAATCGAAAACGATTACACATGGCAGGTTTACCTCTCCCGCCAAAAAATCGATATCGCAAACCATTCGATTTCTCGGATAGTCCGTACCGAACATGGGATTGGTGTTATATCTATTCAGCACTTGAGTCATATTGAACGCGTCAAAGATTATCGTCGGTTCAATGGTGCCTCTACGCCTCAATTGCGCATTCTGCCTAAGCGAAACTAGTTCAAAGACAGATTGGAGTTCGAATGGATTTCGCTCAATCGGCGGAATTTCAACTCCTGCAGCCGGCTTTTCGGCCGGCTCATCTGCTCTAATAGATTGCGATTTGGAAGTTTTACCCGTTTTTTTTTGAGCGGATTGCGTTTTCGATATGCCTGAAGAAGCGAATTCAAACAAATCCGGCGAGGATGTCTTTAGCTTGTCTGCCAGCTCTTGAAGCCGGTCTTTTTCCGATTTGATTTTGTCGAGAGACTCACGCAATTCCTTAATGCGAATTTCGAATTCGTCAAATTTCGAAGGATCGTGGTCGTCGACTTCCTCTCCGAGTTCGCTTGCAATTTCTTTTAAAACGTCAATATACGCGCCTCGTGTTTCGCTTTCGTTTCGAAGCGCATCGTGCTCCTTAGAAGCATCGTCGAATTCGGCTTGAATTTTCGACAATTCCTCCGACGCATTTGCGAGTTTCTCTATAAGCCTTGCGGCTACCTGAACGTCTTTTTCCGGAAACCCATTCTGCATGATTTACTCCTCGATGCTAAGTGGCGGCTAGATTGTAGCAGAGATATCCTTAACCCGCAATTGCTCCATGCTTTGAACAATGCTACAATTCGCATGCCATTCGGGCGATTCGGAGGCCAAATGCAGGACATAAATTTACACTTTGCAGCAGCGGCGGCGTATGCCAAAATCTGCCAAACTCAAAATGCGGATGTCGCGGGCAAGGAATATGCGGAATTTTACTTCAGGTTCGTTCAGGCTTTCTCCAAACGAACGATCGAACTGGAAAACGACGAAGAGGACTACAGATACGGAGACATTTTAAGTGCGGGCAGGACGCCTCAGCCGCCGCATTCGAATCAGGCTCCGTCCGCCCCTTCTCCTCAGGTGCAATCAGAGCCGCCGAGAGCGCAAGGTGATCAAAGCGGCGACGGCGGCAGAACTTTCTAGCAGCCGCTCATTTTGCGAATTTCGGTCCCTTGATGCGTACCGTGTCGCGCCGTTGGGTGAATTGTTGCGCGTCAAAGTATTCGAGGAGAGGAATGACGTGTTTTCGCGTAACTCCCCACGCGTCCTTTGCATCCGCAACCGATATTTCGCCCTTTCTGTTGAGAAGCAATCCGAGTTTTGTTTCGAGAATTTTCAACATTTCCGGCGGTATAAGCATTTCATCCGGCAGTTTAACCAGAAGATTCTTTTCAAGCAATCTAGCGATGATTCGCTTATCCTTTGGGTACCTATCGTAAAGCTGCCTGAGACTTGGAAAAGAGGCAATATCGCCTTTGAAAACAGCTAGTATTTGTTTGGCTTTCGGATCAGAGGCAATGTCGTCTTCTTCGTTTTGCTTAAGCTGGATTACGCCCGCGGAAAACTCGGCGCCTTCAATCTTGGCTGCCGTCTGCGCCATGATTCCCGATAGAACTTTTATGTCAAGCTTGATGGGCGGTTCAAGCTGGGACGCCGATAGACTTGAAACAGCAGAGTTACCGGCTCTTAACTTTGCAACTTTTTCGACGATGTGCTTATCGACGATTTCATATTGTTCGCGGTTAATCAGCATGGCTTTGCCGCCATATTTCACCTGCGTCAATTGGCTTTTGGCCAAAAGTTCGGAAACCGAAGCGGCAAAAACGCGCTGAGAAACACCCGACGACTTGAAAATTTCGTCTTCAGTTGACGGCTCGGCGCAAATCCTAAGCTGAATATAACTCCTCAATTCTGCGTGAGCGGCTAAAAAATTCTCAAAAAAGCGAGCGCAATCTCTAGTTCTCTTCGATACTCCGGATGGCACTACGATTTTGCCGCCCGCCACCACTCCATGTTTCGCGCTGGAAAAAACTAGAATATTCCATCCGCGCTCGACCGGTATGGAATTCTCAAAAACGGCCCGGTAAGCTCCATATTCTCCTTTTGGATCAATCGGCGTTTTCGAGGGATAGAGCGTTACCCCTACGGATTGCGTTCCGATGTGTGCCAGATAAACTCCACCACTTTTGATTTTGGGTTCCCAGCTCGGAGACTTTTTAAGCGCAATCCAAGCCTCGCTTGAAAGTGCCGGCGGATTGGCACCGCAAAGCAACGTTCCTCGCGAAAACTCGGCTTTTAGTCCGCCTGCAACGTTGACCGCAACGCGTGTATTGGGCACGCATGCTTGAACTTCTCTACCATGAACCTGCAATTTGCGAACTCGAGTTTGCTCGCCTTGCGGCAAAACGGCAAGCTGATCACCGGCGTTTAAATAGCCGCCTTTAAGTGTTCCTGTAACGACGCTCCCAGCACCTTCGATTTTGAAAATCCGGTCTATCCAAAGTCTGGGTAAACCAGAATTTTCCGGTTCAAGAAGGCTTTCAACTATCGAACTTAAAGCGGATTCGATTTCTGCAAATCCGGCTCCGGAAACCGAACTGGCGGCGATAATAGGAGCGCTTTCCAAAAACGTTCCTTCGAGCCGGATTTCGAGTTCTTCCTCAAGTTCCTTTATTCTGTCGCTTGAAACCAAGTCGGCCTTATTAAGGACAACGATTCCCTTTTCGACGCCTGCCGTATTCAGAATGAAAAGATGCTCTTCGGTTTGCGGTTTCCAACCGTCGTCCGCAGCCACAATGAATATCGCCGCGTCAAGCGCAAAAGCTCCGCCGGCCATGTTCCTTATAAAATGCCCGTGTCCGGGCACATCCACAACGCCGCATTCGACACCAGACTGGCTTTGCCAATATCCGAAGCCAAGTTCGATTGTTAGCCCCCTGCTGAACTCTTCGGGAAGATGCATAGGGTTTCTGCCGGTAAGCCGTTCGAGGAGAGAACTTTTCCCGTGATCCACATGTCCCGCTGTTCCGATAACTGGCATTTTACGCGCTAGGAGTCTCGCTCCCCTCCTTTTCAGGCGTTGTCTTGTTGCGCAGGAAAATTTTGGGCAAGTAAACTTCTTCGAAGTGCGTGAACATCAAGTAAATGGAAGGAACAACAAGCAGAATCAAAATGGTACTCATGATAAGGCCGAATATTATTGCCCAACCCAGCGGCGACCAAAACATCGCTTGCGCGTTATTTCCGCCCGTCGCCCAGCCGGTTGCAAGCGGCAATATTCCCGCAATTGTAGTTATCGAAGTCAATAGGATGGGCCTCATTCTGTGAAGGCACGCCTTGCGGATTGCCAGCACTTTTTTGATTCCGCGCTCCCTCAACTGATTTATGTAATCAACGAGAACGATGCTGTCGTTCACCACAATACCGGAGAGCGCAATGATTCCAACGAATGTAAGTACGCTGAATGAATTTCGCGTAATAATTAGGCCGAGAACCGCGCCAACCATGCTGAACGGAATGGCTCCCATAATTACGAACGGCTGAATCGCGCTTTTGAACTTAAGCACCATTAAAAGATAAATAATGAATATTGCTGCCAGCAGCGCAATTCCAAGACTTTTGAAGCTTTCGTCGCGTTCTTCGTTTTCTCCGGCAAATTCTATGGCGTATCCGGGTGGCAACGATATTCCCTCAAGGGAACTTCTTGCTCGTTTCAAACCTTCGAAAGGCGAAATGCCTTCCACGTCCGAACGAACCGAAATCGTTCTTTCGCCGCTACGGCGGATAATCGAATGCACTCCCGTGGTGAAATTCACGCTTGCGATTTGATTCAAAGGAATTGGAACTCCGGACGCGCCGATAACGCCGATTCGACTAAGTTGAGTAGGCGTTTTCGCAAGTAATTCCGGATACTTTACCAAAATATCAACACTTTCATTTTCCTTTTCGTCGAAATACTTCGAAGCAATTACTCCGTTGAAAGCAAGCCTGACTAGCATCGCAACTTGCGCCGGCGAGATGCCGTTTGAATGAGCGCGCTCCTTATCTACTTTAACCGATATTTCCGGCCTGGTCGCGTCGTAATCGTCGAACAAATCCACAAGTCCTTCAATCTTTTCCAGTCTCGCTTTGACTTCTGCGGCAATCCCGCTGAGTACTCTAAAATCCTTTCCGGCGATTCTGATGACAACAGGCTTGTCAACCGGCGGCCCGGATTGAAAAACGACGAGTTCGAATTCCGCACCCGGAATATCCCGCAGGGATTCCTGCATTTTATTTTCCATATCGTGAATGTACTTCACATCGTCGTTTTTTAGCATTCCTTGTACTTCGCCGTAACTCGGACCGCTTCCGCCGCTGTCGAAACCCATAATGCGCGCTCCGCTGGCGCCGACGTTTGCGGTCAGATAATCGAATTCTTCGCGATATTTTCCGAGCCGCTCCTCCGCGATTTTGACGACCCTGTCGGTTTCATCTAGAGTAGAACCCACAGGCGTGGAAATCTTGAAGCTAAACTGCTCGATGGGGAGTTTTGGGAAAAACGTGATATCGAGCGCTCCGGAAACAACAAGGACAATCGCGCCAATCCACGAAAGAAATATGGCAGCCGGAAAAAGCAGCGGCTTTCTTAGCACCGTGTTAATCGACTTTGAGTATTGCTTCTTTACCTTGCCGAAAAATCCGTGTTGGCTAGAACCCGTTTTTTCGGCCAGCTTGCTCAGCCTTAAATGCCGGCTAGCCAGCGCCGGCATAATCGTATGAGCGGCGAAAATCGCCCCGATTATGGATGCAATGACCGTTATCGGAATGTACTTCATAAACTCGCCTGTGGTGCCGGTCATAATCAGCATTGGCGCGAAAGCTGCGATGGTCGTCGCTCCTGCGTAAAGAATGGCGGGACCAACTTCATGGGTCGCTTTGTATGCGGCCTCCGTTCGCGTATAACCCGCCTCCATCCAGCGGTAAATGTTTTCTATGATGATAATTGCGTCGTCAACCAGAATACCGATAACTACTACGAGTCCGAACAGGGTGACACCGTTGAAGCTATATCCGTTTATCCAAAGCCAAAGAAAGGTTAACGTCAGCGAAATGGGCAAAGTAAGACTAATCAAAAGGGCGTTGCGGAATCCGAGAAAGAGGAATATCGTTAGTACGACAAGAATTACTCCCCCGACCGCGGAGTTAATCATTAGTCTAAGGTTTCTCGATGCCCAGTCGGCTTGATCGCCTGTAATCGTAAATTCAACGTCGGTCGGCAGTTCGGCTTTAATTGACTTTAGCTTTTGCTGGATTAACCTGCTCGTTTCAATGGTATTGGCATCGTCCTTTTTGAAGACACTGAAGTTGACCGAAGGCTTGCCGTTAATTCTGCCGTAAGTTTGTCTTTTGGCGAATGAATCCTTTACTTCGGCAAGGTCACTCACCCGAACTGGGTTGCCTCCGCGAACCGCGACGACGACGTCCTCAATATCCGAAAGCGACTTGAATCTGTTCGGGGTTAAAAGTGTGTAGCGCGTGCTTTCCAAATCGATGTTTCCGGCCGGAACGTTCAAGTTTTCCCGCCTGACGGCCGCGACAATTTGTTCTTCCGGTATTCCGAATAGTTGTAATTTGTCCGGCTTTACTTCGATGTGGATTTCCCTTTCTCTAGTGCCGAATACATCGACTCGATTGACTTGGGGCATTCTTTCGAGTGTATTCTCGATTTTGTCGGCAATTTCCTTCATTTGCTTTTCAGGCCTGTCCGACGAAAGGGAAACAATAACTGTCGGGATTTCGCCGGTTGTGAAATCCGTGATAATCGGTTCTTCCGCATCTTCGGGCAACTCTGGCCGCGCCGCATCCACTTTATCGCGCACATCGCGCAGCGCTTTGTCTATGTCGTATCCGGCTTTATAAACGACCACGAGAGAGCTTACGCCCTCCGCCGAGACGGATTGGTAATAATCGTAATCCGACAACTCGTCGATATATTCTTCCAGTTTTTCGGTTACGTCTCGCTCCATATCTTCGGGCGAAACGCCGGGATAAGTGGTAACCACAATTACGATTGGAATCGTAACGTCGGGATTTTGTTCTACCGGCAGCGAGCTGTACGCGACCCTTCCGAGTATGAGGACAAGAACGGTCAAAATGACCGCGAATACGTAGTTTCCGATAAAAAAATCGGTTACAGAGCGCATTACTCGCTACTGGCTCCGTTTTCGATTTTATTTTCGCCGTTTCCGCTTTGTTTTTCCGGCGGTGCCTTTTCGCCATCTCCCTCGCGGGGTTCCGGTTCAAGAGCGGGAGATTCGATTTTTCTTTTTGCAGCGCCTTCGAGCTTTTCTTTTTCGGCTTCCTGCATTTCTTTAATGGTCTTATTTTCGGATGGAAGTTTTGGCTCGTCCGTTCTTGTGATTTCCACCAGGTCGCCGTCCGAAAGAAGCCGTTGACCGGTTATTACTAGCAAACTATCCTTTTCCAGCCCTTCAACTACTTGAGCGAATTCCGGCGTTAATATTCCGAGTTTGACTGGACGTTTTTCCGCGCGACCTCCGTTTACGACAAAAGCGAACCAATTATCGTTTTCGTTTATAAGAGCGTCAATCGGGGCAATAATCGCGTCTTTGACCGCGGCTCGAGTAAATTCGAAATCCGCATAAAATCCACCGAGAATTTGACCTCCCGGATTGGGCGTCGTTACTTCAACCATAAATGCTCCGGTCGATTTATCGATCGCCGGCGAAATAGCCGTGATAATTCCCGGAATTGGTTGACCGGGAGCCAGCCGGAGAGTTACGGCGACCGTGTCGCCGGGCTTTACGGTAATCAAATCGGCTTCGGAAAGCCAAACTTGCGCCTGCATATTGGATAAATTTACAAGATCGCATACGGGTGTGCCGGGGGCGACAAGCTCGCTCGGATCGATGTAAACTTTGGCGATTACTCCGTCAACGGGTGCTTTGATGGCTGCCTTATCGATTTGAATGGCTATACGCTCGAGTTCAGCTTCTGCCGCCTTTACCGCCGCTTCGGCGCTCAACAATTCTTCCTTTCTCGCCCCTTCTTTCGCCAGGCTCAAATTTTCCATGGCTGCGGTGTATGCCGTTTTTGCCGTTTCAAGCGCCACTCTCGCATTTTCGACATGAGATAGAGGCACTACGCCGGAATCAAACAATTCGCTTGCACGGGCTAGGTTTTTTTCCGCATTTTCATATCCGACTCTGGCGCTTTCCACCGCGGATTCCAGTTTGGCAATTTCCTGAGGTCTGCTCAAGTTGCGCATTTTTTCGAAAGTTGCTTTATGCGAAATCAATTGTGCGTTAACCTGGGCATAGGCCGCCCGTAGTTCGCGGTCATCAATTACTGCGAGCATCTGACCGGATTTAACTACGTCGCCTTCTTTTACTCCGACTTGCATAATTTGGCCAGGCGATTGCGCGCTCAAAGTTACCTGGATAACGGGCTTGAGTTCGCCCGGTTTTACGAAAGAGCTGCGGATGAACCCTTTCGGCACTGGTTGAACCACCACGAATTTCGGCTTCACTTGGTCGGGCTTATCTACGCCGGTTTTTTTCTGGCACGCGGCGAATAGAAACGGCGCGCATACGGCCGCTGCGCAGACCGCTGCGCGTAATAACGATGCAATCGATTTCAATCCTTACCTCGCTGACCCGGACCCCAATCCCGGTTGGCGGCAAGTATTATACACCCCGAATTTGCGGCTTCACCATTGAAAAGCGGCATCTTGGTCAGTAAATTTCTCTGACGGGCTCGCACGCTTTCATACCCATTATAAGAATCGCCGTAGTGCCTGTTAATCTCCAATCGAAAAGCGGAATCTCAAGGGGAATACCGAGGGACCGGTAAATTTCCGGCCACGGTGCATCGAATTGGCAATGATAAGGCGAAGTTCCGCCTTCGGAAAGCGATTTAACGGCATTTGCCCTCCTAATGCCTTGTGGCTTCTCGGGGGCGCTTTTGACCGATTCGCGAGAAAGTTCGAGAAAAAGAAGGCAGCTGTCCGCGAATAAATCCTGCGATTGCATTATGCCGTATATCAACCCGTTAAAAGTTTCGTACAGCTTGTCCGGCTTCCCCGAAAAATAAGGCGGATCGGCATAAACAATGTCATATTTCAACGATGCCGAGCGCTGTTGTTTTGACTTAAGCCACTTTCCGGCATCACTGCAAACCGCTTCCACTTGTTTTTCCAGGGCCCAAAGCCGCGCAACCTCGACTATCCCTGCAATATGTTTGAACTCGGAATCAACGAAAGTTACATGCGACGCGCCTCTGCTGATTGCTTCGAGACCGACGATTCCGGACCCGCAGAAAAGGTCCAGAAAATTGCATCCTTGAATCAGGTTTGGGCCGATAATCGAAAATACCATTTCTCTTATATAGGCGGTTGTTGGACGGTCGCGCTTTGAGTCCAAACGGGGTACCACCCTGTTTTTCAAACTGCCCGTAATAATGCGCATGATGGGCGATTGTGACATTCAAGGTTTGACGTGTCAAATGCCCGTTGCCTGCAAGCTTCAAATGGCTATTTCCAAACTAGATGTCCTTAAATTCATGGGATTTAGAGGACTAATTTCACAAACCAGTTTTCGATTTCAAGAGTTTATGCAAGCAAAACGGCACGTTGTGTTCAATTGTCTTTTGTTTGTGCCGATTCACGCAAGGCGGCACTAAAAAGACCTTCCGAACTTGGCTAAGTTGCGCAGGGCGGGTTATCAACATATAATTTCTCGGTTATTTGCCCAATATTTGCAGTAAGCGGCCTTCGGTCAGCGCAAAGCGGGCAGGGAACGAATATGGCAAACCGTATCGATCATTCCGAAAGCGGCATCCTGCAGCAGCAGTACAAGCGCAAGCTCAAGGAAAAGTACCAAGACCTTGAGATGGCGATAAACTACGACTGGTGTAAAGGTTGCGGCATTTGTATAGCGTATTGTCCGAAGGACTGCTTCGATATTTCGAGCATCAACCAGCCGATAATGTCGCGCTTGGACGAATGCACGAAATGCATGCAGTGCGTTTACCGCTGTCCGGATTATTGCATTACAATTGACGAAATTGCGGAGCCGGCCAATTCGAAGCCGGCAAACTCCGACCCGGGCGAGGAGGTAGCATAATGTCCGACGGCAAAACTCGGCTTCTTCAAGGTAACGAGGCCTGCGCGGAAGGCGCAATCGCCGCAGGATGCCGGTTCTACGCTGGTTATCCGATAACTCCGTCCACCGAAATCGCCGAAATCATGTCGTACAGGCTGCCTCAAGAAGGCGGGCGGTTCATTCAAATGGAAGACGAAATCGCCAGTATCGCGGCGATAATCGGCGGATCCATGGCAGGCGTGAAGTCTATGACTGCGACGAGCGGCCCTGGATACAGCCTCATGATGGAAAACATCGGCTATGCCTGCGTCGCGGAAATCCCGGTCGTGATTATCAACGTTCAGCGATGCGGCCCTTCAACCGGACAGCCTACCGCCACGGGGCAGGGCGACTTGATGCAAGCCAAATGGGGAACGCATTCCGACCATCCCGCCGTGGCTGTCGCGCCGGCCAGCGGCCAAGAAATGTACGACCTGACCGCGAAAGCGTTCAACTTTTCCGAAAAATATCGTGTCCCGGTTACGGTTCTAAGCGATGCAGTCGTCGGCCACATCCGTGAGCGCGTAATAATGCGCACGCCGGAAGAGCTTGAGCTTGCAGAACGAAAAATCGCGGATGAAAACGCGGACAGCTATGTTCCCATGAATACGGATGAAACTCTCATACCCGCTCTCGCAAACATCGGTTCGAGGCTCAACCCGTACTACACAGGGCTTGTACACAGCGGTCGCGGATTTTTCACCAGTATCGGTGACGAAGTATCGGCATTCACACGGCGGATTTACGACAAAATCGAATTGCACAAGCAAGATTTGTACGACTTCGAGGAGTGGTATACGGACGACTGCGACGTTTGTTTGATCAGCTGGGGCGTCAGCGGGCGAGCGGCCTTCAACGTTGCCCAAAACCTTCGGGATTCGGGCAAACGAGTCGGTTATATGCGGCTTAAAACTGTATGGCCGTTCCCGGAGGAAGTCGTAGCCGACATTGCTCGAAAATGCCATACGTTCATCGTTCCCGAAATGAACCTCGGGCAATTGAAACTTGAAGTCGAGCGAGTAGCTTGCGGACATGCCCGAGTGCTCGGAGTCAATAACGTCACGGGTTCGATGATTACGACCCGGGAAATTCTTGATGTTGCGCGAGCGGTTGTTTAGGAGAGTTACGAAATGCCCGAAGCGTTTCTGGAAAAATATTTACGAGTCGAAAACCTGCCTACCATATGGTGCTCGGGCTGCGGCCTAGGCACGGATATGCGCAGCATTGTAAAGGCGTTCGAAATATTAAACCTCGATCCGACGAAAACCGTGCTTGTCAGCGGCATCGGTTGTTCGAGCAGAATGCCCGCGTACGTAAACGTAAACACCGTGCATACCACGCACGGCCGCGCAATCGCCTTTGCCACAGGTATAAAGCTGGCCAACCCTGAACTAACGGTAGTCGTTGTCAGCGGCGACGGCGATGCGAGCGCAATTGGTGGCAACCACCTTATACATGCCTGCCGGCGCAATCTGGACTTGACCGTCATCGTTTTGAACAACAGCAACTACGGCATGACCAGCGGCCAGTACAGCCCGCTTACCCCGCTAGGCAGCGTAGCAACCACGTCTCCGTATGGAAACGTCGAAGCGTCGTTCGATTTATGCGAGCTGGCGAAAGCATGCGGGGCAACATTCGTCGCCCGCTCGACAACTTACCATTTCGAAATGATTACCAAGCACGTAGTCAAGGCTATCAATCATAAAGGGCTAAGTTTCCTCGAGGTCATTTCGCAGTGTCCTACGTATTTCGGCCGCTTTAACCTGATAGGAACGCCTGCGGAAATGCTCGAAGACCAAAAAGCGCAAACGATTCGCATCGAAAAGGCTGACGGAGAAGAGGAAAAGATAGTAATCGGAGAGTTGTACGAGCGCGAAGCGCCGGAGTATATCGAGCTTTACGATAAACTGATAGAAAAGGCGATTGAACAAAAGGCTGCCAAGGCGCAGCAGGACGGAAAATAATGCGTTATGAAATCCGATTGAGCGGAATGGGCGGTCAAGGTTTGGTTCTTGCCGGAATAATCGTCGCCGAGGCGGCGATGGCTCAAGGCAAAAATGTTGTTCAGACGGCAAGTTACGGTCCCGAAAGCCGCGGAGGTGCGTCCCGAAGCGAAGTAATAGTTTCCGACAAAGAAATCGATTATCCCGCTGTAATCGAGGCGGACTACCTGTTCGCAATGACGCAAGAAGCTTCCGATAAATTTATACCCGAAGTGAAAAGCGGCGGGATGGCGCTTCTCGACAGCACTTGGGTGAAGGAAATCCAAAAAGGCGGCGCGTCGTCCGTTTTTCACCACCCGCTGACCGAAACCGCAATCGAAAAATTCCAGAAGGCTATTTTTGCCAACATTATCGGTCTCGGAATAATGTGCAAATCCAGCGGAATTGTGGACCCGGCGTTTCTGGAAGGAGCGCTTCTCGACCGCGTACCGAAACGTTTCAAAGACGCGAACAAAGCGGCATTCGAATTCGGAATGGAGCTTTTCGAGTCCAGCAAACTCGCCGCGGTGTGAAATAAATTGCGCGGATATTTTGACCGAGTAGCATTGCAGTCGATTACTTCAATAAAAAGGCTGCGTCGATTGACACGCTTGCCACTAGGTTTTCGAATTGCAGATTGATATTGCAATTTCGTTGCCAATCGGGCTTCAACCGAGTATTCTTCCACAGTCTCTCGCAATGGGCGCCCGGCGCCGAGATGAACTGCGAGATTGACCGGAAATTGAGGCTGCCGCTTCGGCGGACATTATGGAGGCGTGATGAAGGTTCATGAATATCAGGCGAAGGAAGTTTTCGCCGAGTTCGGTATCCCGATAACCGCGGGGCGCGTCGCGTTCATTGCGGAAGAGGCGGAGGCGGTTGCCCGCGAAGTCGGCCGGCCGGTCGTTATCAAGGCACAGGTTCATATCGGCGGCCGCGGCAAGGCCGGCGGAGTCAAGCTTGCGGATACTCCCGAAGAGGCGCGTGAAAAAGCGTCGCAAATTCTGGGTATGGATATTCGCGGTTTTACCGTTCAAAAGGTGCTCGTAACCGAACAAGTGGCAATTCGGGACGAGTATTACTGCGGTATCACGGTCGATCGCGACGAGCGAATGCTGGTTTTGATACTATCCGCGGCGGGTGGAGTGGACATCGAGCAGGTTGCGGCAGAGACGCCCGATAAAATCGCGAAAATTCACCTCGATCCTCTAATCGGCATTTGGCCGAACCAAATCCGCCGTGCGATTTTTTATAGCGGCGTAGATACGTCGAAGTCCAAGGAAATTTCCGACATCATCACCAAGCTGTTTCACGCATTTTTGGCGAAAGACTGCTCGCTTCTGGAGATCAACCCGCTCGTTGTAACGGAAGACGGCAGAGTTCTCGCTCTCGACGCGAAGATGGACGTGGACGATAACGGGCTGTTCCGAAATAAAGACTTGCTGAAATACCGGGAAATCGGCGGCGATTTGGACGAATACGAAGCCTTCGCGAAGGAAAACGGCGTCACTTACGTGCATATGCCCCCGGAAATGCGAGGACCGGTAGGAATCGCGGGCAACGGCGCCGGACTAGTAATGACCACGCTCGACGTTGTCGCGAGAGCCGGACTTAAACCGAACGATTTCTGCGACATCGGCGGCGGCGGAGATGCCGAACACACGATAAAGTGCATCGAAACGGTGCTTCGCGACCCTGAAGTCAAGGGATTCTTCCTTAATGTATTCGGTGGAATTACTCGATGCGACGTGGTTGCGCAAGCTCTTGTCGATTATTCGGATAAGTTCCCGGAGAATTTTCCGGTGGTAGTTCGCCTTACTGGAACGAACGAAGACAAAGCAAAAGAAATGCTGGAGGGCACGAGATTCACTTTTGTGTCAACTATGGCGGACGGAGCAAACAAGATTGTCGAGCTCATAAACGCGCTCGAAATGAAGGCGTGAGGAGAAACAAATGGCAATACTTATTGATAGAGAATCCAAAGTCATCGTGCAAGGCATTACCGGAGGCGAAGGCGCGTTTCACACGCGAAAGATGATCGAATATGGCACGAATGTTGTCGGCGGCGTTACTCCCGGAAAAGGCGGACAGCTATTCGACGAAAAAGTGCCGGTTTTCAACACGGTTGAAGAAGCAATCGACGCGACCGATGCCGACACAAGTGTCATTTTCGTGCCGCCGCCATTCGCTCCCGACGCAATAATCGAAGCCGCGGACGCAGGAATCGAAATCGTTTGCGCCATAACGGAAGGCGTGGCAGTCAACGATATGTTAAAAGTTTACAGCTACCTGATGACTACTGAAGCTGTATTGATAGGGCCTAATTGCCCCGGCCTTGTTTCGGTGGGCGAATGCAAACTCGGCATTATGCCCGGTCATATTTTCAAAAGAGGCGGCCTTGGTCTCATATCGCGCAGCGGCACGCTTACTTACGAAATCGTGGACCAACTTACGCGCGCCGGTCTGGGCCAATCTACGTGTATCGGAATCGGCGGCGATCCGATAATCGGTTCGACATTTATCGATTTGCTCGAAGAATTCGAGAACGATCCTGAGACAAAAGCTGTCGTCCTCGTGGGCGAAATCGGCGGAAGCGACGAGGAGCAGGCGGCGGATTTTATAAAGCAAGTAATGACTAAGCCCGTAGTCGCATTCGTCAGCGGCCGCACCGCCCCGAAAGGCAAGCGAATGGGACATGCCGGAGCAATCGTTTCGGGAAATACCGGCACTGCCGAAAGCAAGGTAAAAGCGTTCGAGGCAATCGGCGTTCCCGTTCCGGTGAGCATTGAAGAGCTTGTCAAGGAATCTGCGAAGGCGTTGGGCAATGGCGGCCTGGTGTTGGCTTAGCGAAGAGGATTTCTGATAACAGCGACATGCAAACGTTTTGAAAAACGTCTGATAGAATTCGCGCGTGGCTAAATCCGAAACCCAATTTGTGTGCCAATCCTGCGGTGCATCAACATCAAAGTGGATGGGACAATGTCCTTCCTGCGAAGAATGGGGAACGCTCGCGGAAGAGCCAGTTCCAGTTTTTTCGCCCGGCGGGCGGCTGCCGAAACTTAGAGGCGCGTCCGGCGCATTCGAAAATGCAAAGTTGTTAAGCGAGATTCCGATGGACGTCACAGTGGATAGACGTTCAACCGGCATCCCGGAGTTTGACCGGATTTTGGGCGGTGGCCTTGTGGCGGGCAGCGTAGTACTGCTCGGAGGCCCGCCCGGAATCGGAAAATCAACGATTGTTCTGCAAATAATCGCACAGGCAGCGTTGGCAGCCCAATCCGAAAACGGCAATGTGCTTTACGTTAGTGCCGAAGAAAGCGCAAACCAGCTGGCCGGGAGGGCGGCTCGGCTCGGATTGGCGCACGCGCCCGTAACGATACTTGGCGAAACCGAGGCTGAGTCGATTCTTTCATCATTAAGCGGCGGAAAATTTTCGCTGGTGGTTATCGATTCGATTCAAACGATTAGGCTTTCCGGTCTCGGAAGCGCAGCCGGGACGGTAGGTCAAGTTAGGGAATGTGCTGCGCGTATAACGGAATGGGCAAAGGCAAGCGGCGCTGCGGTTTTTCTTGTCGGCCACGTCACTAAAGAAGGCCAAATTGCCGGCCCGAAAGTCCTTGAACACCTGGTTGATGTCGTTCTATACATGGACGAGGATGTCGGCTTCGACTTGCGTGTTCTGCGCTCGTACAAGAACAGGTTCGGCGCCGCTGGCGAAATTGGGCTTTTCGAGATGACGCAGTCCGGCATGCTTGCCGTCCCGGAGGGCGAACTCCCTTGGCTCGGGCAACTAAATCTGGGATTTCCGTCGATATTCGGAATTGTAAATTCATACAGCAGGGCTTGGATATCTGAAGTTCAAGCACTTGTAACGCCCAGCGCATTTCAATATCCCCGGCGGATTTCGGTAGGATTCGATTCGAATAGGCTCGCAATGCTCCTTGCTGTTATCGAAAAGCACCTGAAAATGCCGCTCGGCACTCGAGACATTCACGTCAACGTTGTTGGCGGTCTTAAATTCAACGATACGGCGCTTGATTTGCCTGTAGTTCTGTCGATTTTGGGAAGTTTTCTCGATCAACTCCCAGGAGGACCTACTGCCGCAATCGGTGAAATCGGATTGACCGGAGAAATCAGAAGGACTGCAAAAATGAAACGTGGAATCGCGGAAGCGGCAAGATTCGGGATTAAGCGCGTAATTGTCGGCGGTCCGGAAGCGGGATACGAAGACGGCGCTCAGGTCGCTACTGACATCGCTCAAGCGGTTAGGGCAGTTTACGAGCTATAAAATGAGCCGAGCGCAGAAATGAATGGAATATAGCGGATTGTGGTGCTAGAATTTAGCCCCGCTGACCATTGCGGGCAAAGTGCTATAAATGAGCAAAGTTGTTGCGAGAATTCTTGGTGTTTTAATAGGCGGCCTTTTGGGCTATGTATGCGCGCAGCTTTACGATTATTTGTGGCTGTCGCCATTCGAAAAAAGCCTTACGGAGTTTCAGCCCCAGCAAATTGACCAGTTTGTTCAAAACAACCCTAATCTTTTGACCAACATCATCGGAGAACAGGTTGAAAACGTAAGACTTCTCAGAATCGTCAAAGTAATCATCCTTACGCTTGGATTTTTGTTCGGATACCTAGCCAGCGGATTTCTCGGGCGGCGGCTTGACTCGCTTCTCACGAACATTCTTGCCGTACTTCAAAGAACTTCCAAAGAAAGAATCGTAGCCGGCATATTAGGTTTGATTACGGGCGCCGGGCTCACGTTTTTAATTGTCATTCCGCTCTATTCCTTTATGCGCGAGGCGGAATCGAACTTGTTTCAAGACCCCATTGTAAGAATCGGCCTCTATTTGATTTTCCTTTTGTGGCTCGGATACTTCGGGATGTATCTTGCGGTTAACGTATTTTACCCCGAAAGGAAAGCCGACGTATTGGGCGCCGAGTTCGGCATCAGGGGTATTCCGCCGAAAGTCATCGACACAAGCGCAATAATCGACGGAAGAATCGCCGAGGTCGCACGCACCCATTTTTTGGAAGGAGTATTGGTAATCCCGGAAAGCGTGCTAAGGGAACTTCAAAATATCGCCGACTCCAACGACCATATGCGCCGAACAAAAGGCAGGCGTGGACTTGAGATACTAAACGAACTGCGCGGAAATCCGTCCATTCCGATTTCCATTTACAACGACGCCGAAGAGGAATCTCAGTCGAATTCGGTAGATGAGCAGATAATCCGCGTTGCAAAAAACCTTGGCGGCATTGTGGTAACCAACGATTTCAACCTGAACAAAGTGGCGACGGTTCAGCAAGTAAGCGTTTTGAACATTAACGAACTTGCGAATGCGGTAAAGCCGATGGTAATTCCGAATGAAAACCTTCAAGTGCTTTTAAGCAAGCCGGGAAAAGAGCATGGTCAGGGCGTCGGATACCTTGACGACGGAACGATGGTAGTCGTTGAAAACGGGGTGGACCACATCGGGCATCAACGAATCGTGAGAGTGACGAGCATTATGCAGACGGCTGCGGGAAGGCTCATTTTCGCCCACCTTCTCGATGCCGACAATCCCGGCCATAGGGAGTGAAAATGGAGGTTGCGCTCCTTTTGCTCGCCGCCGGGCGTTCGGTAAGATTTGGAAACGAAAACAAGCTTCTGGCCGAAATTTCGCCTGGCAAATCCGTATTACGCCATGTTATCGCAAATACAATTCGCGCCGCCGAATGGACGAAAGTCGTGATCGTGGCTAACAATGAAACGGCAATGCCGGCTTCCGAAGTTATGGAATCGTTGCAGGTTGACGGCGTAATCGTTCAAGGCGGCGAAAGACGTCAGGATTCGGTTCGTGCGGGCTTGAGGGAATGCGCGGGCGATTACGTTCTCATCCACGATTGCGCAAGACCTTTTGCGTCGAAAGCGCTGTTCGAACGGGTAATCGATAATCTTGCGCCTGATTGCTGCGTAATTCCGGGATTGCCGGTACAGGACACGATATACATTGCTTTGCATTCGGGCGGTGCGATCGAAGTGCTCGATAGGTCGGCATTAACGGCAGTCCAAACTCCTCAGGGATTCCCATTGGGCCTGATTCAAGAAATGCACGGCAAGCCGCAAATTATCGACAAGGACTTCAGCGACGACGGTTCCATATTTGTTAAGCACGGTTTATCTCTAAAAATTGTTGCGGGTGAGGAAGAGAATTTTAAAATTACAACCGAGTTTCATATCTCTTATGCAAGATTTGTATTCGATAAGAGAACCGAGGAAGAAACGAAATGAAAGGCGATTACAGGACTGGCATAGGATTCGACGCACATAGATTCGACAATACCCGCAAGTTAGTATTAGGCGGAATAGAAATACCTGACTCACCCGGTCTTGCAGGTCATTCCGACGCCGACGTATTGCTCCATGCAATTTGCGACGCACTTCTCGGCGCCTGCGCGCTGGGCGACCTCGGAATGCACTTTCCCGATACATCAGCAAAATGGAAGGGCATTTCGAGCGCAGACTTGCTGGCTAAATGTACGGAAATGGCAATTGAAGCAGGATTTTCTCCGGAGTTTGTAGATGTGACAGTAATAACGGAACATCCAAAACTGGCACCATACAACGCTCGAATTCGGGAGAAAATCGCTTCGGCGATGAAACTTGGAGGAATCGACTTCGTCAGTGTCAAGGCGACAACTACGGAAGGATTGGGTTTCGCGGGTCGCAAAGAGGGGATAGCCGCAATTGCCGCTGTAACGGTCGTTCGCGCGCCGGCTGGAGGCGAAGTATCCGAAATGCCAAAATCCAAGTCAAGAGCATCCGCTGAAGGCAAGGAAAAACTCCCAGGCACGGTATATAAACATCCGCCTTCAGCAGCCATAAGCGGCATCCGCGAATTGTCGGCGGCGCTGAAGGAACTCGATTCGATTCTATGCTACACGGACGGGGCGTCGCTAGGAAATCCCGGACCATCGGGCTGTGCGGCGGTTATTTGCGAACCGGGCGGCGAACCGGTATGCGCGTTTTCGTGGAAAATCGGCAATGCCACGAACAATGTCGCCGAATACTCGGCGCTGATAGAACTGCTTAAATTTTTCGATGGCTCGTCTTTTTTCGAATCGCGAATCGAAATTAAAATGGACAGCGAGCTTGTGGTTAAGCAGGTGAACGGCATATACAAGGTAAAAAGCCCAAGCGTGAGCGGTCTTTTCGCCGAAGCAAGCGCACTTGCGGCAAGATTCAAAAAACTAAAGATTACCCACGTGCCTCGCGGCGAAAATTCGATTGCGGACTATTTGGCCAAAGAGGCGTCAAAGCTTCGAAAGCCATAAGTTTTTTGCACGGAGTTACTTGACTTCCAGTTTTTCCCGATAGAACATTCCGTCCAGCGAAGGACGCCTTTTCTCGTTTTCGATTTGCCGCTTTTTATTTTGTCGCTCCCAAACATCCAGCCATGCCGCGTCCTTTTTTCGCTTCTGCGGATCGGAAATATAATCCTGAATATAGACAAAATAGCCGGCACACGATATCGCGAGAGCCAACAGCAAATATTCGCCTACCATCACTCCAATTATACCCGGAACTGCCGCCGCGTTAAATCCGTCCGACTTGAACCGCTCCCCAGTCCCTTATTTCCAGCGACATTGTGTATTCCAAAAATTTCGAATACTTAATGTTCTTAAGCATTTCGATTCGGGCAAGCGCATGTTCCGGCGGTAGATTCAGCAGCACCGCCTTTGCCAATTCGCGCGCTTTTCCGGGCGTTGTTTCGATCGCATTCAGCGATTGTTGAACGACGAACGTTTTCGCTGCTTCGAATTCGGTCTTCGTGATGCCTTTTTCGAATACGCCGGCGATTTCGCGAAAAATTCCGTCCCAGGCCTGATTAACCTTTTCGCGGGAAGTCAATATCGTCGTGGCCAGGCATCCAAGTTTGCGTCCGGCAATATACATGCTATAAACCGCGTATGCGAGCGAATCTCTATCTCGAAGATTCACGAAAAATCTTGAAGTTGCGCCTACACCCAATACGCAATTGATAATCTCCCAAAACTCGTGTTCTGGCTGCCCGATTCCCGGGGCGGGAATACCTACGACGAGGGCCGTTTGTTCCTTGTCCATTTCGATTTCGAGTCGGCGTTTCTCCCCTTTAAACTTGCCTTCTTTCGGTATTGCGGCTCGATTTCCGTCGAATTTACGTTTGCCGAATTCACGGTTCAGAGTTTCCACCAGTTCACCGCCGTCGAAATTGCCCGCCGCCACAATCAGCATTTTTTCCGGAGACGATACCGATTTGAAATATTTGTGCAATCTCGAATGAGTAATCCGTCCTAAGTCCTTTTCTTCGCCCAGCGGCTGAACTCCGAACGGCGATTCTTTGAAAAATGTCCTTGCGAACTCCGCCCACGCAACGCTTCGATTTTGGTCGCGCTGAGTTTTAAGCGCTGCTTGCGCTTCCCAAACGGATTTTGCCGTTTCAATTCCGTCGAACGCGGGATCCGAGAGTATTTCCGGTACGATTTCTATCGGCAATCTCCAATCGGAAGCCAAAACACCTGTCTCCACCCCCAAATGCAGCTGCGAAAATGCGGGGCCGATACTTCCGCCAACCGATTCGAAATATCGCGAGATATCTACTGCGCTTTTGCCCTTTGTTCCTTTGACCAGAACTTGATTTGCAATCCTGCTAATTCCTGCAAGCGGTTCAGCCAGAATGTTGTACGGGATATAAAATTTGGCCGCGAAAAGACGGGAATTGCCTGATGGCCATCCAAACAGCTTTGCCCCGCAATCCAGTTCAGCTATGAAATGAGGTTCCGATTTTGACGAAGAACTCGACGCCCGTTCCATTCGTGCTAACTGGAAATACTTTCTAAGACTACCGGGCGCTTGAGGCTTATTCATCTCTTTCGGATAAGAGACCGTAAGTCCGGCCCTCTCGATATATTTAACCAGCCTCGATGCGATATCCTGAAGCTCATTCGGCGTCGCTTTTTCCATGAATTCCTCGTAACGTTCGATTTCTTCAATCGAATGACGGGGATACGCGAGTTCGCCAAGCCAAGAGCCTGCCCCCGGAGCGCTTTCGCTGTCGGCTGCACGCTGGGAAATCAAAGCCGCTTTTGCGCTGGAAATTTCTTGCATGCTCAATGGCCGAAGTGCCGCCGAATGGAGACAACGCTTGAAAACTTCCAGGATTCTGGCTACTTTCGCCGTTTCATCCGTTGTAAAGTTGAACAAAACGGAATTCGACGGCCATGTATTCTCGGTTGAAAAATCGTATTCTTGGCAGAGATGCTCCTCGACCATCAATCCCTGGTGTAGCCTGCTGGAATATGCGGCGCCAAGTGCGTAAAGAAATACCGTAAGGAGAGCCCCTTCCTTTGAAAGTCCGCCGCCGAATGCGGACAAGCTTAAAAAGCCGTAAACGGACTGATTCGCCGACTTCGTGAATCGCTTGAATTCGCCGCACTTAAAACTGCCAAAATTTGGCCGCCTAGAAACTGAACCGTTATTCCAGCCCAGGAAAACATTTTCGACTGATTCGATTACCGAATCCGCGTTTTTGAAACCTCCGGAAACGACCAGTGCAGCGTTTTCCGGCGTGTAATGTCGCTTGTGGTACCTGCGCATTGAATCGGGAGACATGCCCATAAGAGTCTCCTCCGTTCCCAGCGTGCTATGCCCCCATGCCGTGCCTTCGTAAAATCTGTTTTGGTGCTCCAAATAAGCGCCATAGACCGGATGGTCGCGATATTGCTTTATCTCCTCGATAACGACCTCGCGCTCTCTTTCGAACTCGCCAGCGTCAATAGCCGGACGAGTGCACATCTCGAATAGCAGCGTGAGCGCCAAATCCAGTTTCCGCTCCGGCATAACGAAATAATAGTGCGTGTATTCCGAATGAGTAGCCGCATTGTTGTAGCCGCCGCTGCTTTCAGTTAGCAAATCGATTTTCCCAGGTCCGAATCGCTCGTTTCCTTTGAAAATCATATGCTCAAGAAAGTGCGATATGCCGAATTCCTGAGGTTTTTCATGCTTCGCGCCTACTCCGAGCCAGAGATCGGCGAAAACGCGGCCGCTTCCCGGTACTTGGTATAAATACAACTTCAGTCCGTTTGAAAGCGTGGATTCCTTTATATGCGTAGTCCAGTTACGCGATTTTGTCTTGGTCACGGGCAAATGTTAACACAAAATCGTCTTTCAAGGTTACTTTGCAGCTTTTGCGGATGCCTTGCGTAATCACCTGTTGCCTGGCGTTTAAATCTGATTTAAAATGGCATTGGCAATCACCGGAGTTCCGAATGCAGAAACGTCAGAAAACGGTGCTCATCGCCGACGACGAAGCGATGATCAAAGATATTATCCGCCGCAAACTTCTTGCGGCAACCGACTTCGGCGTCGTCGAGGCCGAAAACGGCAGAGACGCGCTCGAAAAACTCGCCGAAAACAAAATCGATTTGGTGATTACGGATATAAAAATGCCGGTAATGACGGGCATCGAATTGCTCGGCGAAATGCGCAAAGCCGGATTCGACATACCGGTGATAGTTATCACGGGCTACGGAACGCTGAACGATGCAATCGAGGCTCTCAGACTCGGAGCGGCGAATTTCATTAAAAAGCCTTTTCAGGCGAATGAATTGCTCAGCGTAATCGATAAGGTTTTCACCGTCCACGAGGAAAAGGTTTTTATAAGGGACATCGTGCCGTTCATCACCGCCCAAAACGCCGAGATGGAACTCCCGAACGACCATCACTTATTTCAAGGGGTTATTACCTTCGCGAACGAGCTGCTGCGGCACACTTGGCCCGAATATGTTTCTTCACTGCTGGATGTGAAAATCTGCATTTACGAGGCGCTCCTTAACGCTTTCGAACACGGCAATCTCGAAATCACCAGCGCCGACAAAGAAGACGCGCTTTCTCGCGACCCGCTCGGCTATGAAAAGTTTCTAACTGAAAGGACGAGACAGCCCGAGTTTGCAAACAGAAAAATCAATGTTCGCTTCAAAGTGGATTCCGAGGTTGCCGTATTTAATATCAAAGATGAAGGCAAAGGCTTCGATTTCGATTCTTTGCCGGATCCTACCGATCCGGAAAACCTGATGCGCAATTATGGCAGAGGACTTCTGCTAATCCGGAGCATAATGGACGATGTCGAGTTCACCGAAAATGGGACGTTGATCAGTATGAAAATAACTCGCGAAAAGATTCTGAAATTGCTGTAACTTGCTGCTGGCGAAGGGGAAAACTACTGCCGGCGAATTACCCCCGGCAGGAATCGAACCTGCATTTAGAGTTTAGGAGACTCCCGTTCTATCCATTGAACTACAGGGGCGGATGCGCACCCGACAGGATTCGAACCTGCGACCTCCTGATCCGTAGTCAGACGCTCTAATCCACTGAGCTACGGGTGCGGGCAGATTATATAGCGGGGGTATGGCGCTGTCAAACTAATTGCGTGCCTTTTGGCGCTTAATGTCCGTTCGCAAACCGGCGAATACACCGGCTATTCCGCCCAATAGAAGCAAACTCCAATAATTGATAAGTCTTATAATGATTATCGCCGCAATAATGGGCTCCATTTCGCGCCCTGCCGCGTTTAAAATTTCCCTTGCAGCCAGTTCGTATGCTCCTAATCCGCCCGGAGTGAACGGCACGGCATTCGAAAGTGTGGAGGCTGAAGAAACGAAAAGCGATTCCGCAAAATCCGACCCCACTCCGACGGCGGCAAGCGCAATTCCGAAACACCCGAGTTCGAGAATCCATATTGCTATCGTAAACCCGAAAACCGCCCATGGCCGGGAAATGGCGGCGAAAAATCCGGTTTTTATTGGCGAAATACCTGATGCGAATTTCTTGGGGATTAATATGCCGAGAACTTTGTCTATTTTCGCGATGACGGTGACTACAACAAAAATGAGTATCACCGCTGCGCCTAAGGACCATAGCAGCTTTTCGGAAACCGCATACAGCCCGGAATAGAAATTGGCAGACGAAAAAACCAGCGCCGCTCCAAGCGCAAAAGCGGCGAGGACGCAAATCAAATCGGCAACCCGCTCCGCAGCCACGGTGCCGAGTATTTTAAACATTCCCGAGCTGCCTTTTTCCGCGGCGAAATACGACCTGTAAATGTCGCCGGCCTTCGCAGGAACTAGGCAGTTGACTGCATAACTCGACAATATTAAAACCAATGAGGTGCCGAATCCGATTCCGCCACCAATGCTCCTTATCATAAAAGACCATCTTGCCGCTCGAACCGCATAAGAGGCGTAATACGCTACCATTGCAAATAGTATCAATAGGGTATCAGCAGATGAAATGTGGGACCCAACTTCCTTGAAATCGACTCCGCGCAACACGAAAACGAGCAGCGCTGTTGCGAGAATAAGGGAAAGCAGAATTCTAAAGGAGGTTTTTGGCGGAAGTTTATTCGCTTTGGTTTCGACGTCGGCGGCTTTCCGGTTGCCGGATTCCGGTACTTGTTCTTCCGGATTCAATGTGTCAATAAACCTCGGAATCGCCTTCGAAATCGCGATAGTCAATGGGGATAAAGCTGCTTATCGACCTTTCATGGAAGAAAAGCACTTTGCCGCGTTTTCCGCCTCGATTCTTAATTACTTCTAGCACGCTGAAATGTCCCGAAAACTTATCGCTGCGAGGATTGTCCTTGAATTGCCTCTCGATGTCGGTTAGTTTCGAAACAATTTTCGCAACTTCGTCCTGCTGCGAAGAAAGCGTATAGTTAATTTGGAAGTATTTAATGATATTCGATAGAGATTTGTCTTGACTCACCAGGAAACACACGGAATCCGCGAATTGAGTGTCCTGATAAAACCTCACGATGACTTTATTCGAAATATCGCTTGTCGGGTAGAAGTGGTGATAGTCGAGCAAATATTCGTTAGTGGCCAAAATCGAGATATCCAGTTCTCTCGCAAGCGATTTAATCCTGCTCGTAATGATGTTCATGTCTATCGGGCGGTCGGGATGCGAGGCATTTATGTTTGCCAGCAATAACTGCACGCTGTCCAAAACTACGAATATCGTGTTCGACTCGCCGCGCGCCTTATATCTTTTGCGCAATTCGACCAAGGTCGTGCGAAGAAATTGCTCGTCTGTCGACACCGAGCCCTCGATGACCGTCACGTTCTGATTGAAATCCTGGTAGCGCTCGTAAGCGCTCATAAGCGACCTGTTGAAATCGTCGTCCCTTTTCAGGCTGCCAGGATCGTTGCGGCGTGAAGTCAAATCCCTCGTGGCCAGCTCACCGATTTGAGCAAGGCTTTTCATATAAATCTCTTCTATGCCTTGCTGAAGCGTAATGTACACGCACGGTATGTTTTGATACTGCGCAATGTAATTCACGCACCACAGGCAAAAACTGGTCGTACCGCTTCCGGGGAATCCCGCGATAATCGTTAGGCTGCCGGGTTGAAAACCGCCGCCGAGAAGGTGATTCAGGTGCTTGCTGGGCGTCGGTATGACCTTGCGTTTCTCGCTGAAAAATCTTTGCAGCAGCTGCGGGGCGAATGCCGACAGGCTGTCGAATTCTTCCGGCTCGCGGTTTTGATAGAAGGTCGAGGCGATAATATCGCGCTCTTCTTCCGCTGAACCTTCGATTTCGCCGGAAATTTTTCTGAAAAGCTCCGCCGCGGTTTCGCTGCGGTGTTCTATTACGCCGGGAATGACGAAGCGCGGCCGCTGCTGGGACATTTCGTACAGCCGCACATAATTGGTTTTCTTAAATACGTTGTACGGCAGCCGGATTTTGTGGATGCCCTTTCCTTCCGCGATTGCGCTGCCTGGAATTTGAGTTAGGCTGTCGTACTTGTATGCGTCGTAATCGATTTGGCTGAATTGCTCCGAGCCGTTCGCCTCTTCGCTGGAAGCCAGATCTGCAATTCGCTGGGTCATCCGCTTGAAATACTCGTGAAGGTTGACTCTCGGCGTAATACCAAATACCGAATAATCGATTTCGATTTCTATGCGCTTCCCGGCATAAAGGATATGGATCGCATCGAGGGGTATGTCGTATGTAAGCCTCAAAAACTCGACAATTTCTATCGCCTGGTTTATGGAATGCACTATTTCAGCGCTGCTTTTCGCCTCGAAAACGATGAAGTAATTCGCGATCATGAAAAGCGCGCCGAGCCGGTATGCTTCGTCTATCGCGTCCTTCGTTGAAAGCTCGAATCGAAAACGCGACTGGAACAAGTCCACCCGGTATCGGTTCACGAACTCCTCTAGATTCGAAAGCGAAATGACCACACTTCTGCCGTCGAATGACTGCTGGTCGCCGAACCCGAACTGCGCGGGAAGGAGCGAATTGTCGTCGGAGCTTCTGTTGTAGCGCGCCACTTCCAGATATTTGAAATCCTCTGCGCGCTTTACGATATCCGGCTCCTCTCGAGCGGGTTTAAGGTCTATGTTGAGCCTTTTCGCCCAAATTTCGACCGCCTTGTCGTATGAAGTGTGTCTGACCAGAGCGTAAAGCCAAGCAAGGTCACCGCTGCCTCCGGAAACCTTGCTAGCCGGGCATTTGAACTCGCGGCAATAAACTTCGTGGCGTTCTGAGTCGTAAACGAGGGTCGTATCCGTACCGTTTGAATGCGCGGGGCAGGGCGCGAGGATACCGTTGTCCCGCATCTTCATTGCATCAACCGATACGCCCAAATCCGCAAGGACATCCGCCGGATTAAGCTTATCCAGCAAGTCCCTGATCGAATCTGCAGAATACTTAGACTTCCTAATCACGCTTCCCTCGCAGATTGACACTGGTTAGACCGCGTGTTACAATCGGCGCTCATCCCCCTGTCAAAACTGGCATCATAGCACAGGTCGTTTAAAAGATAAAGAGGAAATCAAGTTGAAAAATCCCCTTTCCGAAATTCGGCGCTCGCTTCGCGAACTTATAGTCGCGGAACTGCCCGAAATCGGTGATTCCGAAGCCACGCCTCAACTGCTGTTTATCGAGCCGCCGCGCCGCCCCGGATATAGCACAACGGCTTTTTTCGACATTGCAAGCGAGGAATTGAAAGCGGAATTCGACAGGTTATGTGTCGAAATCGGCAAAAAGCAGGCTAAAAAAGCCTTAACCGGCCGAATTGCGAAACGTGCCGAAGAGCTTGCCCAGAAAGCCGTTATAAGGCTTCACGCGGCAGTAAAAGACATTTCGCTTATTTCGCACGTTGAAGCCGAGAAAGGTTACGTCAATTTTTACTTCGATACCTCCTCCCTAATTTCGGAAGTTCTTCGGACTGCATTGGCTGCCGGACCCACGTTCGGTAAAGGCGAAGAAAAAAACGAACGTGTCATGGTCGAGTACAGCCAGCCGAATACGCACAAGGTGTTTCATGTTGGCCATACTAGAAATGTCGCTCTTGGCATATCTGTCGCAAATATGCTGGAGTTCGCCGGCTATGAGGTAGTTCGAGCCAACTATATCGGCGACATAGGCGCGCATGTCATCAAATGTCTATGGGCGATGGAGCGGTTTCCGGATTCCTTCAATCATATTGCCGATCCGGGCAGGAAACTCGGGGAATATTACGCCCTTGCCGACAAGTTGGAAAACGGGGAGTCTGTCGAAACAGCAGAAGGGGCGATTTCTTTTTCGAAAGCTGAGTTCGACGCCTCCATTAAGGAAACCTTTTCAAGATGGGAAGCGCGGGAAGAAAAGCTCATTTCGTCGTGGAAATTAACCAGACGTCAAAGCCTTGATAGTTTCGACCGGATTTATGAATTACTTGGCGCGCGATTCGACCACATTTTCTATGAGAGCGATGTGGAAGCCGAGGGAAAAGAAGCGGTACGGGAACTGCTTGAAAAAGGGGTCGCCAAAGCCGGCGTGGAAGGCGATTACACAGGTGCCGTTTACGTCGATTTCGACGAGCATCTGCCAGGGGCGGATTTAAGACAAATGGTTGTTTTGAGGGCGGACGGCACTTCTCTATATCAAACCAAGGAGCTTGCCCTTGCAAGGCGGAAGTTCCGGGATTTTGAAATAGACAGAGCTATTTACATCGTCGCAAGCGAGCAGTCTTTCTATTTTAAGCAGATTTTTGCGATTTTGAAATTATGGGGATTTCCGCAAGCCGAAAAGTGCGTCCATCTTCCTTACGAAATAGTTACGCTTCCCGAAGGGAAAATGTCATCGCGTTCCGGCACGGTCGTAATGTTCGACGACCTTCTTGATGAAACGCTTTCTAGGCTGGAAGCGATAACCGGCGAAAAAGGTTACGCAAGCGATGCGCGAGAAATCGCCATGAAAATAGCAATCGGCGCCATTAAATTTTCGATGCTCAATGTCGACCACAACAAAGTGGTAGTTTTCGACTGGGAGAAGGCGTTGAACTTCAGCGGTCAAGCCGGCCCATACGTGCAGTATATGGCGGTAAGAGCCAAACGAATACTTGATGAAGCGGGAGAGCTGAAAAGCGAGTTAGAAGATATTTCTGCTTTTTCGGAATACGAACTTAGGCTTGCTTTCGGAATAGCGCGTTTTCCCGATATTGCCGAGCAGGCGGCATCCGAACTGGCTCCATATCACTTGACTCGATATTCGTTCGAACTTGGGCAGCGATTCGGCGAGTTTTACCGGTTTTGCCCGGTTCTAAAAAGCGAAGAACCGGTCAGAAGTTTCAGGCTGACGCTCGTCAAAGGCTTTTATACCGTGCTAGAATCGGCTCTCCGGCTGCTCGGTATAGAAATTCCGCAAGCGATGTAGCCGGCGGTGGTCGAATGCCGAACCAGAATTCGTTGGGCAAATTCGCTGGCTTAATCAAGGAAATCGTCAAGACTTTCCGCGACATTTCGGTCAGCCGCATAGGGCTGCCTAGCATGGTCGTCAATAAATACTTGATTGACTCGCGGGCGCTTCTGGACGGAGACATAGAAGAGGCAGTAGAAAGGTGTTTACTAAATCCGGAATTTATACTTGCCGCCGTCGAAAACATAGAAGGCAGCAAGCTATTCGGCGACGAGTATCTTGAGCAAAGCCGCTTTTTCGCCCTCTACGGCGCAAATTTGCCTGCAGACGTGTTCATTTTCGCTTGGGAAAAGCCTGAAGATTTTGCCGAGCAGTCTTCGGGTGGGGCTTACTGGCAAATCGCAAAAAGCCGTGAAAGCCTTATCTATTTTGCTCAAAACATCGTACGTTACGGCCACCATTTCGGGGGAGTTTATAAGGACGTCGATGCTTTCCAAAGGTTTTGCCGCTTTCATTTGCCCGGCATTATCCTCCTGAACCGCAATCCGGGCGAATTCGAGCTGCTGCTTCTGAGATGTCTTCAGTATTTGGGCATTGAAGTTTGGCAGGTAGGAGAAAGATATCTGCCCGATGCGAATGCAAGATTCGTTTCTAGCGAAGAACTCCGCGCCGCACTAGTCAGGGCGTACGAAGAGCATGGGTGGCATTCGGCGCGACCGGGATCACGGCGCTCCGATAATGAGAGATCCCTTCATGCAGTTTACGGAGGAGGTTACAACTCGTTTCTCGTCGTTCGTTCGATGGGCGGAGTTGACGGCGTTGACGTGCGCGGCGAAGTGACGACCGATATCGGCATAATCATCGATATCGGCGACAGCGATATCGATATAACGATGACGGCGTTCATCGAAGAGAAACTGATTGAACTACTAAACGAAACGGGCAATGTAAAAGTCGAAATTGACGAATGGCTGAAAATTCATTTGGATCCTGAAAGCACTACTTTAAACGACCTTGGAAAATTGGTTTATTCGGTTCTGAAGTCCGAGTTCGACCTAAAACAGGTGTCCGTAAACGTACTTTGCGATCCCTTCAGGCTGGGTTCGCTCAAACCCGCAATACTTGCCTATAGGGAAAATAGAGAAAAGGAACTCGACCGCCAAGACGATCTAAATTCAAGCTTCTATATGTGCACGCGCTGCCGGAGCTACTCGAAAGACCACTTTTGCGTTGTGACGCCGGAAAGACCTCCCCACTGCGGCAGAAGTTACGAGATGATCAAGACTTTGGCTCACGCTTCCGAATCTCCGGAATACATACCAATTAAAAAAGGCGAACTATTGGACAGAAAACGAGGTGAATTCGCCGGAATAAACAAAATCGCCAGGCTAATGTCCGGCGGCGGCATCAAACGGCTTCATTTGCATTCATTTACCAACTATCCGCATCCGTCGAGCGCGGAATTCGACATACTTGCATTTCACATAGCAAGATTGGACGGAATCGGCCTCATTCACAAGGGATTCGGAGGAGTAACACCCGATGGACGAACTTGGGACGAACTCGCCTGCGCCGCAACGGGAAGACAATGCCCTGGAATAATCGCGACAAGCTTGGCATACATCGGGAGTAGGATGTTTCTTGCCGCAAACGGCGGTGCGGCTAACATCCTTTGGATGACTTCGCATATCAAGTCTTTGCTAAAATGGGACGACAGAAGGATAGCCACCGAAAAGGACTGTGCTAACCTTACCGCTCTCAAGAATTATTACTGATACAGGTAGTCCGATGCCCGACGAATTGGCAAAGCTGGAAGATATTTTGAAGCAGGCGAATCTTGCTTTCGAGCGAACCGTTTACGAGGAAGGTATAGCCCTCGTCAGCGCCGTAATCGACAGCGAGGCGGACCTGCGGCTCGATGTCATCGCGTACAGGGACGTTGACGGCTACGAGCTGAAAATGGTTATTTTTATTGACGAAATCGACGAAAGCGACGCGGCGGTCCAACTTCGGGTAATTCTGGAGCTCAATTTCGTTATGGCACTCGGAAGATTCGCTTACCAAAAAGACATAGATGCCGTCGTTTACGTTGCGGATTATCCTCTGGCGTTACTCGACATCGAAACTTTCCGAAGTATAGTCGATGAATACTTGCATTTCAGCAACCTGTATTTCGAAAACCGATACGGCGAACCCGGTCCGGAATTCGCCGGACACGATTGAGGCCGGTGTTTCGAATGCGCGAGTTCGAACTTATAGCGGTGCAAATGCAAATCTCTGATGGAGATCCCGCCTTAAATCTTGATAACGCAGCATCTCTCGTTGCGTCTGCAAATCCTTCCAAAGATGCCATTGTCGTTTTACCCGAGCTTTTAAACACCGGATATGACTGGAATGCGATTTCCGGATTAACCGAAGCCGATACAGCGGAGCATTTGCGCCAATTATCGAATATTTCGGCGAAACATGGCATTTTTACGATTGCTGGAAGTATTGCGGAAGCCGTTGGAGATTTGCGTTACAACGCTTCGTACGTATTCGGCCCAGATGGAGAGAAACTAGGCAGGTACGCCAAAGTACACTTGTTTTCCCCTTTTGGCGAAGACGAGCATTTTGTGCGCGGAGATTCCGTTCTTGTCGCTGAATTAAGCGGTGCTTTGTGCGGCGTTTCCATATGTTACGACCTTAGATTTCCGGAGTTATACCGGAGGCAGACTCTCGAGGGCGCTTTGCTGTTTGCGATTCCCGCCGTTTGGCCGTCGAAGCGCGGAAATATTTGGAAGACGCTGATTATGGCGAGAGCAATGGAACAGCAGTGCTTTGCGGTCGGAGTCAACCGCGCCGGCAAGGACTCGGACGGCGTCGAATATGGAGGCTCGCTCATCGTGGATCCGTGGGGCAACGTTCTGGCAGAGGCCGAAGGAATCGATGAACGGGTTTTGAAAATATCGGCAGATTTCGTCGAGGCCGATAAGGCGCGCAATCATATCCCCACCTTTTTCGAACGAAGGCCGGAAGTGTACAGATTGGACTGGGATATTCTCGCGGAAGCCGGAGCGGATAACTGTGATTTTTGATTTTAATGCGGAGGGCAAAATGTCGTACGAAAATTTGATTGTCGAAATGCGTGGAAACGTCGCGGTTGCGACGATTAATCGTCCCGAAAAACTGAATGCGCTGAATAACGCGACGATGAAGGAAATCGGCGCGTTCGTCGATTCGGTCTATAAAGACGATTCGATTCACGCGATGGTAATGACCGGCGCCGGCGAAAAATCCTTCGTCGCAGGCGCGGACATAGGGGAGATCGCATCACTTACCCCAGCGATGGCGGCGAAATTCGCCAAATCCGGCCAGAAAATCTTCAATCGAATAGAACGCTGTCCCAAACCGGCAATCGCCGCGGTAAACGGTTTCGCTTTGGGAGGCGGATGCGAACTTGCTATGGCGTTTCACTTCAGGATTGCCAGCGAAAATGCAAAATTCGGTCAACCTGAAGTAAAGCTAGGCATCATTCCCGGATACGGCGGAACGCAAAGGCTGCCAAGGCTTGTCGGAAAGGGAAGGGCGATGGAACTTCTAATGACCGGCGATATGATCGGCGCCGATGAAGCGCTTAAAATCGGTCTTGCAAACAGAGTTTTCCCGCTCGCTGAACTCGTGGACAAGGCTGTCGAACTCGCGGGGAAATGCACCTCGAATGGGCGCTATGCAGTCGGTTGCTGCATAAATGCAGTTAATCACGGACTCGAATCGCATTTGAAGGATGGGCTCGCGATCGAGGCTCAGCTTTTTGGTCTCACGTGTTCGACCGCCGATTTCAAAGAAGGAACGGCCGCTTTTCTGGAAAAACGCAAGCCGAATTTCGAAGATCAGCCGCATTAGTACGGCCTTCCGTTTTCCCAGATTTCAGCTCAAACCGTAGATTTTGACTATAAGGCGCTCAAGTACGTGTCGATTTCCCACTGGGCGACCGTAATTCGATATTCGTCGTAATGACGATACTTGACGTCCAAGAAATTATCGACCATGGAATCGCCGAGAAGTTCGCGCACGAATTTGGACTTCTTTACGAAGTGAAGCGCTTCATGCAGGTTGCTTGGCAGATTCTTAATGCCCATTGAATGTCGCTCAAGTTCACTCAAGTGATATAGGTTGCGCACTTGCTCGTCGGGCGGGGCAATTTTCTCTTCGATGCCCTTCAAGCCGGCGCCGAGCATTGTGGCGAAAGCCAGATACGGGTTACAAGCGGGGTCGGGGCATCGCAATTCGATTCGTGTAGCCTTTTCGCGCCCCGGCTGGTAAGTCGGCACCCTGATCAGCGCGCTTCGGTTCCTGCGGCTCCACGCAACGTAAACGGGCGCTTCGAAGCCGGGCACTAGCCGCTTGTAGCTGTTGACCCATTGGGCGAAAAACGCACAAATTTCGGGAGCGTAGTGAATTAGGCCGCCCATAAAAAAGCGTGCCGTTTCCGACAGATTATCCTCCGAACCGGCGTCGAAAAACGCATTGTTGCCATTTTTGAAAAGCGACATATGAGTGTGCATTCCGCTGCCGTTTATTCCGGCTACGGGCTTCGGCATGAATGTCGCATATACGCCGTTCATTCTTGCAACTTCTTTCACCAGATACCTGTAAGAAATACACTTGTCCGCCATTCTCAAACCTTCGTCGTAACGAAGATCAATTTCATGCTGACTCGGCGCGACTTCGTGATGATGATATTCCACGGGTATACCCACGAAGTTGAGCGCGTCGATAGTTTTCTTGCGCAATTCGTCACCGAGGTCCACCGGCGGTGCGCTGAAGTATCCGCCTGCGTCGATAAATTCGGTGCTTTTCGAATCTTTGAAGTAAAAATATTCCAGTTCGGGACCTATGTAAAAAGTGTAGCCTTGCTGAGCGGCTTTTTCAAGCGTCCGCTTGAAAATATAACGGCTGTCCCGGTCATAAGGCTGCTTCTTGAGCGGGTCGTAAATATCGCAGAGCATTCTGCACGAGCGTCTGTCCGGCTCCGTCCAAGGCAAAATCGTGAACGTCGAAACATCCGGCATAGCAACGAGATCGCTTTCTTCAATCGCGTTGAAGCCGCTTATCGAGCTGCCGTCGAATCCCATACCGTCGTTCAACGCGGTTTCGAGCTCGTCCGCGGTAATCCCGAAGGCTTTGAGAATGCCTTCTATATCGACGAACCAGAGCCAAATCAGCTTGATTTGCTCTTTTTCCACGATGTCCAGTATGTCTTGTTTCGAATAAGCCATGATTGCCCTCGCCGGATAAAAATCGCGCCGATTATATGAGTCAGTTCATACCTAGTCAATCGAAATTTTTCTTTTTTCCCGCTTTGGCGATTTTTTTACCCAGAATATTTTCGTTATATTCCGCCGTTGTTGCCCATGGTGATCTCTGGCACTTAACCAGATGCCAAGCTTGCCCGAGATTTGAGTTATCAACATTTTGCAGGGTTATCAACATTTTTTTAACGCCCATATGTTTATTGAGGTTGATTTGCTGTTAGTTTTGTTCAGAATTATTGCCGTTTTACTTGCGCATCAACGGGAAGGTGCGAGCAAAACCGTTTATTAATGGGACTTTGCCGGATGCTATAATCGGTTTCGAGTGCCGGAATTTTTGAAAAGCGTCGAAATTTCAAACCGGAAGGCTTTCCACGACTACCATATCCACGACCGCCTTGAATGCGGAATCGTTTTGCTTGGCAGCGAAGTGAAAAGCGTCCGGCGCGGCGGCGCGAATCTACGTCATTCTTACGCGCAATTCCGCGGAGACGAGTTGTTCGTGCTAGGTCTTAACATCTCGCAATATAAGGAAAGCGGGAAAGAGGGCCACGACCCGGGCAGGCCGCGGAAACTTCTTGCCCATAAAAACGAACTTTTGAAATTACGGCAAAAATCCGAGGAGAAGGGCTGGACTCTAATCCCGGTAAGACTTTATTTTTCGAAAGGCAAAGTCAAACTTGAAATCGGCCTCTGCCAGGGCAAGCGTGAGTATGACAAGCGTGAAACGATTAAAAAACGCGACGAGGAAAGGGAAAGGAGGCGCGAAAGATTTTGAAATCTTCATACTATTTGCCGTTCATCCTCCATTTTTCCTTCGGAAATCCTTTTCGCATGGCTATTCCGATAGCTTTAATGTTTATTTTGACTTTGCACAGCGGATGCAAGAAAGTGGAGGAAAAACCGGCGACGGATTTTCAAGAAGTCAAACGCAGCTTGACATTGCTGCCCCCGGAGGCCGGCGGCAAGCGTCCGATAAGGCTTTATTTTTATGATGGGCAAGCCGCCCTCTTGGTTCCGGTAACCAGGTTTGTTACAGGCGATAGGGATTACCCGCAGGTCATTTTCGAGGAACTTATCAAAGGCCCGGCCGACAGGAAAAAGCTGGCAAGAGCCATACCGGAAAAGACGAAACTGCTAGGAGTGGAAATCGATAACGGCGTTCTGACGCTCGATTTCAGCGAGGACGTCCGGGAGTACGGCGGCGGAAGCGCGACGGAAATCGGCCTTGTAAATTCCGTTCTCTATTCGTCAAGACAAATCGAGGGTGTCGAGTCGGTGCAATTCAAAATTGGCGGAAACGTAGTGGAATACTTACCCGAAGGTACGGATATCAGCGCCCCGATTCCGATTCCAACCTTCGATAACAACTATGACCCAGGCCCCGACGAACGCAAGTTCACGGTATTTTTGCCTCTAAGGGGGGCGCCGTATCTCGTGCCTGCGGCAATCGCAGCGAGTACGCCGGATGAACTTACCGAGAAGCTGAAAAGCGAATACACCTACGGCGCGCTTTTCGACGCGGGACTTACCGAAATTGAATTCGATATCTCTTCGCCAAAGAAAAACCCGCACGCGCTGGTTGTAAATTTGGACGATTCGCTTTTAAAATTGGAAAAGCAAAGATGTGAAATCATAGTCAAGTCCCTTGCATGCACAGTATATAATTTCGCTCTTTCGCACTCGGGTTTTTCGGCGTATGCCTTCAAATATAACGGCGAGGAAGTCGTTATGTTGTTCGACGTTGACCTTACCGGCGAAGGGTGTGTCAAGTATATTTCCGAGCTAAATCTGGAAGGTTTGAATGATTCCTAAAGGCATCGTTCCGCCGGTTCCGGTTGGTTTATTCGATTCCGGAATAGGCGGTTTTACTGTATTAAGGGAGCTTCGCATTCACGCAAGCCAAGTTCCGTTCGTATATTTCGGAGACACGTTTCATGTTCCGTATGGAGGCAGACCGCTAGACCAAATCCGCGCCTTTGCCAAAAACGCCATCGAGTTTCTTGCGGACAAAGGAGCGGCTGTTATCGCCGTTGCGTGCAACGTTTCATCGAGCGTGCTTACCAAAGAAGATTTGACCGCTTCCCCGGTGCCCGTCTTCGGGCTGATCGCGGGCGGCGCGCAGCATGCCGTCAATTTAAGCCGCAATTCCAGAATCGGAGTTCTCGCGACCGCCGCGACTGTCAAAAGCGGCAGCTATCATCGGGAAATAACGGCTCGAAACCCGGACGCAACCGTCGTATCCGTCGCCTGTCCGAAGTTCGTGCCTCTCGTCGAAGCCGGCGAGAGAACAACTCCAGCCGTATACGACGCCTGCCGGGAATATCTTCGCCCCGTGATTGAGGCGGAATGTGATACGGTTATTTACGGTTGCACTCACTATCCTTTTTTGTCGGAAGCGCTTTTGGATGTTTCTGGCGGAGGAATTACTTTCGTCGATCCGGGCTCGTATTTGGCTTTGGAAGTTATTGAATACTTGCTTTCAATGCAGGAAAACGAGCGGATGAAGCATTTTAACGATGCCAATAACAGGATCTATTTAAGCGAAATGTCGAAGATGCTTGTCGAGAAAGGCGGTGAGTTTTTGGAATTCGACATCTCGTCTATCGTTGAAGTAGCGAACATCAACGAGCGGATATCGAAAAACTGGGAGTCTTCATATGAATGATGAACCGTTAAAAAGCTTCGAAGGATTGCGGGAGAAAATGGGACTTCCGCCGAAAGGCCCGCGCAAGGACGGCCGACATTACGATGAGTTAAGACCCGTAAACATCGTTCCGGCATTTCACCGTCCGCATCAAGTCCTGGTTTCGTACGGCAATACGAAGGTTATTTGCTCCGCTTCGCTTGAAAATCGAGTGCCCCAATGGCGATACGGGAGTGGACTCGGATGGCTTACCGCAGAATATTCGATGCTTCCCGGCTCTACTGACAAACGCACGCAGCGGGAACGCGGCGTAAACATGTCGGGCCGGACGTACGAAATACAGCGGCTCATCGGCCGCGCGCTTCGAAACGTAGTCAGACTCGGCACTCTTGGGCAAACGACAATTCATATCGATTGCGACGTGCTCGCCGCAGACGGCGGCACACGCACTGCAAGCGTAACCGGCGGCTATGTGGCGCTCTACAGCCTGATAAAGTCGACGGAATCAAGATGGCCGGAATGGCCTATGAAAGATTCGGTCTGCGCAGTAAGCGCCGGTTTGGTGGATGGAAAAGTTCTTCTGGACCTTGCTTACGACGAAGATTCGAACGCCCAGGCCGATGCAAATCTAGTAATGCTTTCGAGCGGAAAACTGGTGGATTTCGGCATCGCCGCGGAGGAAAGTTCGTTTACGCGAGATCAGCTTGAGCAAGTGATTGCTTTGGGCGAAAAGGGATGCCGGGAGATTTTCGATTTACTCGGGCAAATTACTAGCGAATTGGATTCAAGGCAAAATTGACTTAAAAGTAGATCGGATAGGGCAAGGCGGTTACCTTATGCTTTCGCCCTGTTTCAACCAGCTGTTTTTTCAAGGCGTAATTGATTCCGGTGTAAACGATAGCTTCATACACTTTTTGTATTTTGCTTTCGCTTCTCAATTTCTTCGGATCTCCAAGTTCCAAGGTTTTAAATTCCCTGCGTATATTTGCGAAGTAATTCGCGGCGGCATCGTCCGTATCGGCTCTCACTCTTAACACATACCTCGGTGAAAACGGGGGAAGCTCGAACTTGCGGGCGAGGTCGTACCTTTTGGTGAAATACTGCTTATTTGAACCGGTTAACCAGTTGAAGAATTCGTGTTCCGTTGCGGCGGCTACAAACGTTTTTGCGCCCTGGCATTCATACATTCCGCGTATTTGTGCGATGTAAGCCGCTGCATTTTCAGGTCCGTCAAGCTCTCCTCTATAAAGCTTATCTTCGATTCCCGATATTAAAATCGCTTCGGCCTCAAAAGGAAGCCTTCGAAACAGGCATACGTCAGTAGTTATTACGACTTTCGCTCCATCGATTGCGGTTATATCCGGCTCTACGGCTCCTACTAATACCGCTTTTCCGCTGCCCAATTTAGCTGAAACGGCTTTTGCAATTGCATCGGCGCCTTCGGTTTGGGGCGCCAGTTCATCGCTTCCGCAATTATGGCAAACAAGATTACCGCTTTTAAATCCACAAGACGAGCATTGGTAATTTCCCCTTGAGTAATGCAAAATTCCGTCGCATAGAGGACAGCTGGCTGATTCGAAGCAGTTTACACATTGAAATCCGCTGGATTTGCCCAATCTGTTGTAAACAACGAGAACGGTTTTTGCCGTTTTCAAAATCTCGAAGATTAAATTGGGTAACTGAGAAGCCGAAGAAGGATTTCCCGGCTGCCATTTCGAGATTTTTACTACTTCAGTACCGGGTGTATTCAACTCCGGCGGTTTGCCCGAAATCCTGAGACCGGCACCTGGAAAAGCATGCAAAAATAATGCGCCACCTTGCTTCAAACCGGCATATGCGGCGAGTATTGCCGAACTGCTGGAGGCGTCTGCAAAATATGCGCTGCTTGAAGCGACTACCGCCAGCGTGTCGCAATTTATCAAATGCGGGATTAAATTTACGATGCCTCTGGTGCCGATAATGCATCGGTTCAGCTGGCTGTTTAGGGCAAATTTGTCTATGGGCGGCTGTGCATCTGCACCGGCTTGTTTTGCCTGAAACACCTTAAATCCCAGTTCTTTGGCTTTTGCGGAAAACTCCGGCTCTAGCGCTGCCGAAGGCAGAATAATCGCCTTAAGCCGGCATTCCGTTTTGCCCGCCAACAAAAACTCCGGCAAGCTTGTATCGACCAACCTTTGCCAATTCGATTCAGCGAGAAACGTCGGTGTACAAACACCGAACCTCTTTACGGCAGCGTAAACCTTTATCGGGCTGAATTCTTCGAATCGTGTAAACAAGCTAGGAAATGCAACAGACGAAGTTTCAACTAACGGCAGCGAGGCTAGTTGCTTGTTTGAAGCGAGTACATCGAACCTCACGAGTCCGAGGTTGACCATCGCCCGTAATCTTGAATCTTTTAGCGTATCCTTCGATTCTCTGCTCATTTTGGAAGTATTTTCCAAAAGAAGTTCGAAGTTGGGCTTAATCAGTTTTTTAGGAGCCTTCGAAGCCGTTCTGCATAATTCTAAAAGCCGTTTTTGTGATGCAACAGACAATTCGCCGATTTTTGCCAGATTACTTAAGTAAGCCTCGGCCTTTTCAAAATTACGGCAAAAAAAAACACGGCGAATGCCTTGTGAACGGGCGCGGGAAGCCACATAGAAAACGCCGTCTCCGCGTTTTTCAGGAAATCCTCCATCGAAATTTCGGCAAGCCTCGCCGCCCTAAGCAGAAATGCGGAGCTGCGTGCGACGCCCAATACCGGCCGCAAATGGCGCGGGCGAATTTCCTGTTTGCCGTGCAGCCCGCTTGCAGTATCCGTATCATTCGCATTTAGAACCACGGCGGGGAAGAGCTTTCCGGCGAACGGTACGATGACTACTTCGCCTTTTTCGGGCTTTTTGTAGTGTAGCGAATATGCGTACGAATATGTCCTGCCTCCTCCAGTGCTGGAAAGCAGCTCGACGTCTAATATCGCCGGCTTTTTAATGCTTGTTGCCATACTTGCCCGCTAAATATCAACAACTGTCGAATGGAGGAAGCTACTCGCCGTCGGTTTTCAAATCGTCAGCGTTTTTAATCGCGAAGAGCTGTGCCTTGGGATTATAAGTCTTTGCACCGCGTTCTCTGATTTTGCCGTACGCGGCCGAGAGGGGCTTGTTAAGTTTGTCTTCGAGCATCAGCGTCATCAAATCCGACTTTATCTCTTCGAAGGACGGACTGTATTCGGGAGCGGTGGCATGAACAAACAAAATATGAAACGCGCTTTCGCCTCTGATCACGGCGCTGTATGTGCCGGCCTTAAGATTGAATGCGGATTCGGCGAGTATGGAGTTTATCTGCTCAAGTTCCTTGTAAGAAGCCGGCCCCAGATATCCGCCCATTTTCCGAATGTCGGGGTTTTCGTTCACCTGCGACGCGACGTCATTAAAATCCTCCCCGGCTTGCAGGCGCTTCAGCGCGGCATCGCATTCTTCGCGTTTCTTGGTTGAAATAATGCTGAGTTCGACTAGTGCAGGTTTGAAAATTTTGTCGATATTTTTTAAGTAATAATCCTTGGCATCCGCTTCAGTGACCTTTATTCCTTGTTCTTTGATTATGTCGGTTCGCACCGTATCTTCTAGTTTTTCCTCGAGTATTAGCATTCTTACGTATCGCTTTATCACCGTCGGATCGAACAGCTCGGAATACGCCTTGTACTTATCGACGCCCTTTTCATCCTTCATATTTTCGGCAATGAACTTGTCGATTTCCGCGTCCGTGACCTGCAATCCGCGGCTTTCGGCCTCGCTGCGCCGGATCAATAGCTCGACGAAGGGAGCGAACACCTTGTCCGAGCGGATAAATATGAAGAATGTGTAATCGTCGAGCGTGTAGTCGTGACTTCCCTGCGACAAAATAACCGTATTCGGAGCGGCAAATGCGAAAGGCAGCTTGCCCGCTACGTTGCCAACGACGATACCGATTATGAAAAACATAATCGGGATGCCGAAGTAAGTAAGAACTCTCTTCATGATGCTTCTCCTGTCAGGCTTTTTAAACCTAGATTCGTTCATTTCCGGTTCCAATTGCGTATTAACCCCCGTCGGCCGGAGGTTCGAGAACAAAGTCAACAAAATGGCGGGCGATTATATCCTTCGAACCCGATTCGAGCCTAACCTCGTTTCCGCTTTTTCCGATGAGTGTGCCCGAAAGCGGCGAATCGCCAAAGGGAAGATTGTTGCCGGTCAATTCCACCGCGAAAATCGCCTCCAATCCTTTGGATTCAAGCTTCGCCTTGGAGTTTTCGACAACGTTTTCGGTTTCCACACTTACGCCCACGAGCAATGGACGATTATCGAGCTTGGAAAGTTCGCTTAAAACGTCCGCAGTTCGGTTTAATTCGATTGTCAGCTTTTGGCTGCCGGTTTTCTTGATTTTGCCCGGCGACGGCGAAGCAGGTGCATAATCCGCTACTGCGGAGAGCATGAAAACGTAATCGGAACCCGCCGCGAATTCTAGAGCCTTCGAAGCCATTTCGGAAGCAGATTTCACAGAAATCTTTCTGCAGCTTAAATCGAATGAACTCGTCCGGTTCGGATTGGCTTCGATCAGCGTTACTTCCGCGCCGTAATGAATTAGCTGTCTTGCAACGCATCTGCCAAATTCGCCGGTCGAATTATTGGATACGAACCTTACCGGGTCAACGTTTTCGCGAGTTGGCCCGGTCGTCACCAAAACGGATCTGCCGCTCCAGTGCCCGCCCGCTCCGAGCGCCTTTTCGACGTCCGAACAAATGCGATTGACATCCGCCAGTCTTCCTTCGCCGAACTCGCCGCAGGCCAAGTCTCCTGCTCCGGGACTGATTATTTGCACGCCGTCTTCGATTATTCGCTTCAGGTTTCGTTGCGTTGCGGGATGATTCCACATTCTCGTGTTCATCGCCGGTGCGATAATAACCTTACGTTCTGCGCAAAGAAACGTCGTTGTCAAAAGGTCGTCCGCAATCCCCGCCGCGAATTTCGCGATTACGTTTGCGGTTGCAGGCGCCACAAGCATAACGTTGAAGTCCTTTCCGAGGTCGATGTGCCTGTACGCGCCTCCGGGTTCGGAAATGTCCTTGTCCTTGAACATTCCGGTAAAGCAGGGACGGTTTGTAAGGCTTTCGAACGTTAGCGGAGACACGAAGCGAGCGGCGTTTTCCGTGAGTACGGTATTTACCTGTACTCCCAGTTTCACGAAGTGCCGCGCGATTTCGCAAGATTTGTATGCCGCGATGCCTCCGGATACGCAAAGCAGAAGCGATTTCGGCACTAAATAGGCCAAGGGCTACTCATCTCCAAGTTCGTCGTATTCGTCGGGTTCTTCAAGATCTTCGAAGTTCAAATCATATTCTTCAAGCTCTACTTCTTCTTCGGCATCCTCGTCGAAGAACTTGCGAGCCGCCTCTTCGGTCGCGGCGTACTGCGCCTCGCGCGCTTCGTCGGTCTGTTCGAGTATATCGACATACTTCAAATCTTCCGCGCTGACCTTGCCTTCGACGATTTCAAACAAAGCCATCGTCAGCGGCTTCGTAAACTCGAATTCCCGCGCCGCTTCCGGCCTGTAATCGATTTCTCTTTTGATTTGACGGGCGCGCTTGCTTGCGAGCAAAACGAGTTCATACTTGCTCGGCACCTTTTTTAAGAGCCGTTCCAGAGACGGTTGGGTTAAATTTGCCCGCCTTCTTTTTTTCAAGTAAATCATCTGGTCACCACCGCCTCCTGGCGAAGTTTTGAGATTGCCGGTTCAAAGTTTTCAATCCTGAATCTAAGCGCGTCGAACAACTCGCAAACGTCGTTCGACGCCTTATTCAAATCGTCATTGACAATTGCATAGTCGAAATTCGAAGCCATATTAAGTTCCTCATTGATACGTCCAAGTCTTGTTGCTAGTTGAGATTCGCTTTCCGTTCCGCGGCGGACCAGCCGCTCTCTAAGCTGGGCTACCGACGCCGGAAGAACGAAAATCAGGGCAGCGGCGGGATATTCGCGCCTTATCGAAAGTGCGCCTTTCGGGTCGAGTTCGAGAAGCACCGCGTCGTCGGGACCCAGGCTTTTCAGTTCGGACTTCGGCGTACCATAATACGTGTCGAAGAAATACTCCCATTCGACATAATATCCAGCCGCTATTCGTTTCTTAAACTCCTCGACCGAAACGAAGTTGTAACTTACTCCTTCTTTCTCGTGACTTCTTTGCGGCCGAGTCGTATCCGATACCGTAATGCGCGCGCCGTTGAAGCGCTCGTTTAGCACCTGAATCAGCGTGCCTTTTCCGACACCCGACGGACCGCTAACGACAACGATTCGCGACACTATCCGTCACTCCCGCCATGCCTTTTTGTGTCGTCAATACGGCCCGCAAGGCTTTCGCAGTTGAGCGTGGAAAGGAATACGTACCCGTCGCTGGTCAAAATAACGCTTCTGATTTTCTTTCCCTGAGTCGCGCTGACAAGAACCTGTTTCTCTCGTGCTGATTTCAGAATGTTTTTGACGTGCGTTCCGGTGGGCTTGAGTATCGCCACGATTTTATTGACAAGAAGCATATTTCCAAAGCCGATATGCAAAAACTGAGCAGGCATCGCCGTCTCCTTTTAAGATAAACTGACTTCGGTTCTCGCAAGCGTGAACCGCAAATCGAACATATTTTTGACTTCGCCTTTAAGGACTTCCCAACCGCTCTCATCCGAGCCGTATTTCTTCGTCTCTTCAGCGGACAAAAACGCCTCGACGTGGGCCGTACCTTCCGTTGCGGATTGCTTCGTAAAATGCGCGTAGAAAGTTGATGTCGTCTGGATCGGCCTTTCTTCGTCAAATCTGACGCAATATAACCTGTCCATCCTGAACCGGGGATTCACTCTTACTTCAAACGCCATTAGCGGCACTGCATATACCGTGGAGCGGTATTCGTCCCTTAGTTTGGCAAGGGTTTCCTCGAAAGCTTCGTTGCTTCTTTCGAAAAAGCAGTTGTCAATGAGGACCAGACCTTCCGCCGCGCTGACTTCCGCCGCAGACTTGTGCATGAAATAGTTGGTAATCAAGTCGAAACACTGCAAAAATGCCGGAAAATTAATGAAATCTTCCAAATATTCCCTAAAAGAAACCTCCGAAAGTCGCGCGCCGGGCTGATGCGCCGCATCGATGTCGACGCGAACTTTCTTGTAAAACTTGACAAGGGCATCCTCTTCCGGCAGAACCTTGTATTTGTGTAAGTAGTTCTCATATTGCCTGTGCATTTCGTCGCTTCTGTTCATCGGCGCGACGCTTGCTTCCGCTCCCTCCTCGACACCCGCATGAAAATGCGTGTAGAGCGGATAAGGATAGTTGTCGGGCGAACTTATCTTGACCGCGTTGACGAGGTTCCTAAGGAACTCCTCGAACGTAAACCCGCTGTCATCGATACGAAACGCCGGCAAATAAAAAGCAAACCGCATGGATTCCTCCCGCCTGAATCACAAACTAATAATAATATCCATTTGCCAGCGTTAAGTCAAATCAAAACGCCGATTTTCGAAATGCCAGAGCCATTTGAGATTGTCCGTAAATTCACATTCTTAATAACCGTATGTATAATGAAACCCTATGCCGGTCGCCGCAACCGTGGTGCTGTTCATCCTGTTAAGCCTGGTGCTGGCCGGGCTGTTTGCGGTTATCGCGATTTGGCTGCGCGAAGGCGGCGTGATTCCCGGCGGACGCAGCGAAAAAGTCCATCGCGAAATCCTCGACGAAATCGACCAAAGGCTTAATAGGTTCGAAAAGGTCGTTCAAGAGGCGGAGCGGCTTGAAGCTGGCATCTTCAGAACTGCGGTGCAGGCAAAGCGCGTGATTGATATGGTTAATGCTTCCCGCTTAGCGGACACCATAAAAGAAGCCGTGGAAGGTTTGCCGCAATCCGGCGCCGAAAAACCGCCATTAAAGGTCGAAAACTCTACCGAGAAGGATTTTGGCAAAGAAACTGCCCAAAGCCCGTTGTTTGATACGGGGGAAAGCGCAGGGAAAATGCAAAATTCTTCCGGCGATTCGCTGGCCAATAAAGTGCTCGAAATGCACGATCTGGGAGTGAATTCGAGCGACATCGCGAAGGAGCTTGGAATCGGCAAATCCGAAGTCGAACTGCTGCTGAAGTTTTCTAAGAAACTTTTTTAGAAATGTACGTTGCTGGATTTGCGATTTTCAGGGGGACCAATCTGGATGTATAATGCAGATTGAGCGCATTTTTGCGCGAAAGGGAGGAGGCTATGGCGATTAAAGTTGGAATCAACGGATTCGGGAGGATTGGCAGGCAGTTTTTCAATTTAACGCTTGATTCGCCCGAAATCGAAGTTGTCGGCATAAACGACCTCGTCGACGCGGATTTGCTGGCCCATTTGCTTAAATACGATTCCACTTACGGTAAATTCGAAACGCCTTTTTCCGTTAAGGAAGGTGCGTTCGAGTTCGGCGGCGGATATTCACCAAAGCTATTTAAGGAAAAAGATCCTTTGAATCTGCCGTGGGGAGATTTGGGGGTTGACGCCGTTCTCGACGCAACCGGCAAGTTTACTGACGGCGAAAAGGCGATTCTTCACATTCAGGCGGGCGCAAAAAAAGTTGTCATAAGCGCGCCCGGGACCAATGTCGACGGCACTTTCGTGATGGGCGTCAACGATCACGACTACGACCCCGCGAAGCACAACATAGTATCGAACGCCAGTTGCACGACGAATTGTCTTGCACCGGTCGTCAAAGTTATCGACGAATCGTTCGGAATCGAATTCGGCCTAATGACAACGATTCACTCGTACACAAACGACCAAATAATCCTCGACGCGCCCCATAAGGACTGGCGAAGAGCGCGGGCTGCGGCCCTGAATCTGATTCCGACCAAAACCGGCGCAGCGGCTGCAATCGGCCTCGTATTGCCGCATCTGAAAGGAAAAATCGACGGATTCGCGATTCGAGTGCCGACTCCGACTGTAAGCATTGTGGATTTGACCGCGACCTTGAAGGTGGACGCCGATGCCGATGCGGTTAACCGCGCGATGCTGAGCGCAAGCGGGGGTCCACTAAAAGGCATACTCGCCTACTGCGAAGACCAGTGCGTTTCGATGGACTTCAAACAGGACGCTCATTCGGCAATATTCGACCCGGCTTACACGAAGTTCGCCGGACCGCGTCTCGCCAAAGTCATCGCGTGGTACGACAACGAGTGGGGCTACTCGGCTCGCTGTGTCGATCTCATCAAACACATGTTCAAATAAGGCGGGCGGGTTTACTTTAAATCCCTCATCGCCATTTGAAGGAAGAAGCGTGACTCGCTGAGGGTGTTCATATCTACGCGCCGGTTTTTCTTCAACGCCTTTTCAAGTGGCACCGTAATGAAATTGTGGCCTTTGATTGCCACCATTACGTCGTGCTTGCCTTCAAGAGCGGCATTGACCGCCGCAATGCCGAAACAAGTGGCGAGATTTCTGTCGAATGCGGTCGGCACACCGCCCCGTTGAAGATGACCGAGAATTGCGCTTCGGGTTTCATAGCCGGTTCGCTGCTTGATTTCCTTCGCAAGCCAGTCCGCAATTCCGCCCAAAATTGTGTGTCCGAATGCGTCGACTTCGCCGATTTTCGAAAATTGCTCCGAAGCGTCGTCAGGCTTTGCTCCTTCGGCCACTGCAATCACGGCAAATCTCTTGCCCTGCTTATGAAGCGTTTTTAAGTTCACGCACAGCTTGTCGAGGCAGAACGGAGCCTCTGGTATCAACATGGCGTCTGCCCCTCCTGCCATTCCGCCAAGAAGAGTAAGCCAACCTGCGTCGCGTCCCATAACTTCGACGACGATAACTCTCGAATGCGCATGGGCGGTCGTCCTTAATCTGTCGATTGCTTCCATAACGAAATTCAGCGATGTATCGAAACCGATCGAATAATCGGTTTCTCCTATGTCGTTGTCGATGGTTTGAGGAATTCCAACTGCCTTCAGTCCGTGCGGCGCTAGCCTGTGAGCCACTCCGAGCGTGTCGTCTCCGCCGATGGCGATTAAAAAATCGATTTTGTTCTTTTTAAGCGTAGCAAGAACAGACTTTTCGCCGTCTTTTATTTTGAATGGATTGGTTCTCGATGTGCAAAGCACCGTGCCGCTTTCGTCCAATATGCCGGAAACGTGTGCGGCAGTCATTTTGAATGTGCGATTTTTTATCGCTCCCAGCCAGCCGTCGCGAATTCCGACGACTTCGTGCCCCAATTCGAACGCGGCAAGTACCACCGCGCGGGTTGCGGCGTTTATGGCCGGAGAATCGCCTCCGCCCGTAAGAATTCCGAATTTCATCCGTTCCTCCAAAAAATTGCCGGACGGATTGCCAGAATCCGGCCGGCAGTTGACACCTTTATACCTTGCAGGTGCTAAAATCTGGCTATGGGCAAGGGAGAAAAGAAGGAAAAGTTGACGATCGGCGTGCTCACCAGCGGCGGGGACTGCCCCGGAATGAACGCAGCCTATCGTGCCGTTGCGCGCGTGGCGCTAAGCCGCGGCCATAAAGTCGTAGCGTTTCGCTGGGGCTATAAAGGGCTTATCGAGGGCGACGCGATGAGCGTGAGTTACCTCGACCTCGCGGACATTTTACAGCGGGGCGGAACGGTTCTCGGCAGCGCTCGGTGCGACGAATTCGAAACGCCGGCAGGCCAGGAAGCCGCGGTCAAAGCCATAAAGAGTTGGGAAATCGATTACCTGGTCGTCGTCGGCGGTGACGGCAGCTTGACTGGCGCACTCGCTCTTTCGAGAAAGGGGATAAAAATAGTCGGGATTCCGAAAACTATAGACAACGACGTTCCCGAACTCGACACGACGATCGGTTTCGATAGCGCCGTAAACACGGTTGTGGATGCGCTGACAAAACTGCGTGATACGGCGTCCAGCCATCATCGAGCCTTTATAATCGAAACGATGGGCCGTCGGTCCGGGTGGCTAGCACTGGCGTCCGGCATCGCGGGTGGCGCCGATATCATTTTGCTTCCCGAAGTGCCCATTGACTATCCCGCGCTTGCAAAGGAAGTCGAGCGGCGGCTAAAAGCCTGGGGCGCTTATGTTCTCATCGTTGTTGCCGAAGGCGCATCGCGCGGAAGCGACGTTAAAACCGTTCTTCAAAGCCTTCTTACGAAACCCGTCGATTTGCGGGTTACGGTGTTGGGGCATATACAGCGTGGAGGCTCCCCGACCGCGTACGACAGAATACTGGCAAGCAGGCTGGGTTTTGAGGCGATTAACGCTGTGGAAAAAGGCGAACATGGTATTTACATCGGGCTTGCGCAAAACGAGGTGAAGAGTTTTCCGCTCGAAAGGCTGGAGGGTCCCAAGCGCGTTATAAATCACAGCCTTTACGAAATGTCGCGTCAGCTCAAATAGGTTTGCTACGGCGGTACTTTGAAAATGCCGAAGGTGGGATTCGAACCCACACGCCCTTGCGGACACCAGATTTTGAGTCTGGCGCGTCTGCCGTTCCGCCACTTCGGCAAAAGAGAAGCATAATCTCGCGTTTAACGGATGTCAATATCGAAACGGACGGAATTGCCTCATATTGTATAATTGATTCCGTTCGGGTTCTTAGGGAGGTGCATCGTGAGGAATTTATCGATTTCAATTCTAGTTTTGATGGCGGTTTTATCGCTGGCGGGGTGCAATCCGCCGCCTGAAGACGATTCCGGTCAATCCGGGTCTGGCGCTGCCGGAACTGCCGCCCAAAGCGCAATCAGGCTCGGCGTTAATCTGGAACTCACCGGAGATACCGCAAGTTTCGGCACATCCTGCCTTAACGGCATCAAGCTCGCACTTGAAGAAGTAAATGAAAACGGGGTGCTTGGCGGGCGCAAAATCGAAATTGTCGCCGACGACAACAAAGGCAAGGGAGTCGAAGCTGCGACGGTAGCGAAAAAGCTTATCGAAGTGGACAAAGTTCCCTTAATTATCGGTGCCGTGGCGAGTACCAATTCAATTGCGATAAGTCAGGTTGCGCAGGACAACAGCATTCCGCAAGTAACTCCGGCAAGCACGCGAACCGACCTTACGCTAAACAACGATGGGACGGTAAAGAAATACATTTTCCGCACGTGCTTCATCGATGATTTCCAAGGAGACGCAATCGCGAAATTCGCTTACAACGACCTTGGAGCCCGCCGCATAGCAATTTTGTACGACAACGGGCAGGATTATTCGAAGGGCATTTACCAGAGAGTTAAAGAAACTTTTCCTTCTCTTGGCGGCGTTGTTGCTTCCGAAAGAACCTATGACGCAAAGGTGGATAGCGACTTCAGAGCGCACTTGAGCCAAATAAAGGCGGCGAAGTTCGACGTCCTTGTCGTTCCCGGCTATTACCAGCAAGTCGGTCAAATCGCCAAGCAAGCTCGCGAGCTTGGCATGAAACAGCCGATTATAGGCGGCGACGGTTTCGACAGTCCGCAGCTAATCGAAGTGGGCGGGGACGCAGTCGAAGGAGCATATTTCACGACCCATTTTTCGGCGGACGACCCAAGTGAAAAGGCACAGGCTTTCGTTTCAAAGTACAAAAGCAAGTATGGAATCGTCCCGGACGCGATGGCGGTGCTCGGCTACGACGCCATGCACATAGTCGCGGACGCGATTGAAAGAGCGGGTTCGGTCGATCCGGAAGCGCTTACCAAGGCTTTGGCGGAGACCAAGGGATTTCCGGCTATTACCGGCACAATTACGCTCAACGAAAATCACAACGCGGTTAAGGATATCGTCGTTATGAAAGTCGAAGGCGGTAAGTTCGTTATGCACGGCAGAGTTGCCGCGGAAGCGCCCAAGCCGGATGCGGAGCAGGAAACACCTCCCGCGGCAGGGGAAGCAGGCGGAGAAGGCTCCGCCGCAAGTTGATTTACTGCCGATTTTGTTGATTATTTCGAAGGCCGCGGTTAAAATGCCGCGGCCTTTACTTCAATTAGGGAACCGAAGGTGCGCTTAAGGCTATTCCCGTCAACACGCAGAGGATGGTTCGTACTTGCGTCGATAATCGGCGCATTTGCCGCTTTATACGCGCTATTTGAAATTCTCGCCCTTGCTTTTCCCTCCAATGAGCTGTTAACGGGCGGTTACTTTGCAGATTTACTATTCAAAGGCCTCGTTCTCGGCGCCGTTTATGCGCTTATCGCACTCGGATATACGATGGTGTACGGCGTAATCCAGCTCATCAACTTCGCGCATGGCGAAATTTATATGCTCGGCGCGTATTTCGGCTATTACTTTCTTCGCATCTTTATTGAGCATCTTCACCTAGCACGCGGCATTTCGCTGTTCGCGGTTTTCGCCCTCGCAATGCTTTGTTCCATGCTCTGCTGTTCGATTTGCGGAGTAATAATGGAAAAGTTTGCCTATCTTCCGCTTCGCAAATCGACACGCATTGCTGCCCTCATAACTGCGGTCGGCATGTCGTTTTTCCTTCAGAATTTGGGACTGATCGTTTTTTCTCCCAATCCAAGGTCGTTTTCGCCGAACACTTTTGCCGTCTATGTCGTTGAAGTTTCTAACGATTCCGACTTTTCGTCGGCTTACGCCAGGAAAACTCATCAAAATTCCAGAATCGAAATTCCGTATTCCGGAGATGCGTACGTTCGAGTAAAAGCGAAAACACCGGGCGGAAGCAGCGATTGGAGCGAGCCCGTATTCCTCGGAGCGGATGGCATTCACGCTATCGGCGAATTCGCGGACGAAACCCGGCATTTGCCGGGAGTCGTCCCGGCTCCAGCGGGCATAGTAATTACTCGAGACATGGCAAAAAATACGATTGCGATTGCTTGGACGGAATCGCCGAAGGAATTCCGCAATCTCGCGGCAATAGTTCCCGACAAAACTTCGTTCGTCCCGCTTGACTTCGGCATCGGAGCAAATAAAAGCCAAGAAGGCGGCTCCAGACGATTCGGATTCAACGCAGCGCCGATTCATTTGCTTATCCTCGCCGTTACGGCAATAACGCTCATATGCCTTTGGTGGCTGATAAACAAATCCAAGTTCGGCGTCGCTATGCGAGCTGTGAGTTTCGATAAAGACGCTACGCGCCTTATGGGCATTGACACCGACTCGGTTATAAGTCTGACGTTCGCGCTGGGCAGCGCGCTCGCGGCCGTCGCCGGATGTCTCGTCGGGCTTTATCTAATCCGAATCGACCCGCTTATGGGCGTTCTTCCCGGCATAAAGGCATTCGTGGCGGCAGTCGTCGGCGGTATCGGCAGTATTCCCGGCGCTGCTGCGGGCGGACTAATAATGGGCATTTCCGAAACGCTGGTGAAGGGCTACATTCCATCCAGAATCAGCCCTCTTGCCGACGCGGTCGCGTTCGCTTTCCTTATTGTTGTTCTGCTTGTTAAACCCACCGGACTAATGGGCAAAGTTGTCAAGGAAAAGGTGTAGGATGATAAACGGATATTTCGAAACGATTATCGTCCTCATATTAATCAACTCCATTTTCGCGCTCAGCCTCAACCTGATTCTCGGTTTCAACGGTCAGTTTTCACTCGGCCACGCTGCATTTTTGGCAATCGGAGCTTATACGAGCGCGATTCTCGTCGGCGCGTTCGGCTTTCCGCTAATCATAGGGCTAGTACTTGCCGGCGTGCTTGCATCGTTGCTGGGGCTTATTACAGGCGTGCCGACCTTGAGGCTTCGCGGAGATTATCTCGCAATCGCTACGCTGGGATTTGCCGAAATAACCAAAATGGTTCTTTTGATTTTGCCGGACAGGCTTTTCGGCGGAGCGACGGGAATTCCCGGCGGAGCGTCCGCAATCAACAGAGTGCCGCAATTTGCCGATGTTCTTCGCATTCCCGGTGCGGTTTCGCAGGATTTTGCGGGCAAAATGCTGTCGGAACTTCCGGGTTCGCCACCTTCCAACATAAATCAAGCGCTTAATATAGTTTTCACTTACTTTTTTGCCTTTGCCGCCATCGCGGTTTCAATTTACGGCATATACGCGTTTTACAGATTTTTCAAGTCCATACTGCTAAGAAAATTTCCGGGTGGCCCGGGGCTTTGGATTTTTCGTGCCGTCTATTGGGTTGGCATTGCGGTTTTTGCAGCAGCAAATTCGAGCAAGTTAAACAATCTCTTTTACAAAATTTTCGAGGTTCATCACTCGCGCACGTGGGCGAGCTATTTTTCCACTCAGTGGAGCGTATTCCTGTTTCTTTTGATCGTTGTCGCTCTCGTCACGTGGCTTTGCGTCAATTACATAAAGAGCAGTTACGGGCGCGCGGTCCTTGCGATTCGAGAAGACGAAATCGCCTCCACTATGCTCGGCATTGGCGAATTCAGATACAAGCTTATAAACTTTCTTATCGGCACCTTTTTCGCCGGTGTCGCCGGGGGACTGCTCGCACATTCGATTCCTGCTTTCAATCCGTTCGAATTCGACCTGTTTAAAAGCGTGGACGTGCTTTTAATGGTGGTGCTTGGCGGAATGGGAAGCATTACCGGCACTTTCTTCGGCGCGACCGCGATTACTATTTTGCCCGAAGCGCTGCGCCAATGGGGGCAGTGGCGGATGGTAATTTACTCGCTCACGCTGGTGCTGCTGATGATATTCAAACCCAGCGGGTTTTTCGGCAGCGCGGAGTTCAAATTCGAGCCGCCGGATTTCCTGAAACGCTTTCTCGATAAACGTCGCGGCAAGGAGGCTCGGGAAAATGCTTGAGCTTCGCGGCGTCAGCGTTGTTTTCGGCGGGCTAAGAGCCGTTGACGGCCTGTCGCTGTCCGTCGAGGAGGGCGAACTCAACGGACTAATCGGGCCGAACGGCGCCGGTAAAACTACGGTTTTCAACGCCATTACCGGTGTCAATCCGCCGACCGAAGGCGATGTTGTTCTCGGCGGCGAGCGTTTAAACGGAATCGAAACTTACCTTATTTGCCGGCGCGGAATCGCCCGAACTTTCCAGAACCTGCGCCTTTTTAAAAATTTGAGCGTACTTGACAACGTCAAAATCGCCCTCGACAAAAACTACGGTTACTCGCTTATCGACGCGTTTTTGCGTACGCCGAAATGCAGACGAATCGAAAGGGAAATCGAAGAAAGGGCATTTGAAATACTCAAGTACCACAAGCTGGACGTCCACGCCCGTTCTTTAGCGAAGAATCTGTCGTACGGTCTTCAGAAGCATCTCGAAATCGCGCGCGCGATGGCGACGAGTCCTCGAATTCTTCTGCTCGACGAACCTGCAGCGGGATTGAACGACAGCGAAACCGAAGAGCTTATGGAAATGATTCACGCACTCAGAGACAAACACAAGCTCGGAATATTACTTATCGAGCACGATATGAAACTCGTCATGGGCATTTGCGAGCGCATAACCGTGCTTGAATACGGAAAGAAAATAGCAGAAGGCACGGCGGACGAAATCTGCAACGACCAACGCTGCATCGAAGCATATCTTGGCGAGCGGGAGGCCGATGGCTGATGCTTGAAGTCGCTTCGCTTTGCGTGAATTACGGCGCGATAAAGGCGCTTCGCGGCGTTTCGATCAGCTGCCCGCCGGGCAAAATCGTCTCTCTCATCGGTGCGAACGGCGCAGGCAAAAGCACGATGCTTAACACCATCGTCGGCCTCGTCCCCGCCGCGTCGGGCAGCGTCGCCTTCGAAAGCGAAGAAATATCGAACCGGAAAACGCACAAACTCGTTGCGAAAGGAATTAGCCTCGTTCCGGAAGGCCGGCGCATTTTCCTAAATCTAAGCGTTTCGGAAAACTTGAATATCGGCGCATATCTTCAGCGCGACAAAAAAATACGCGACGAAAAGCTCGAAGAAGTATTTCATTTGTTTCCGCGGCTCAAGGAGCGTATCGGGCAGGTTGCCGGCACGCTGTCCGGCGGCGAGCAACAGATGCTTGCAATCGGCCGGGCGTTGATGCAGTCGCCGAAATTGCTATTGCTCGACGAACCATCGCTCGGCCTCGCACCGAACCTCGTAACCGAAATATTCGCCACGATTCGAAAGATAAACGAGCGCGGCACGACGGTTTTGCTCGTCGAGCAAAACGCGTTTCAAGCGCTCAATATCGCCGATTACGCCTACGTTCTTGTAACCGGACGAATCGAACTGGAAGGCGCAGGTGCGATGCTATTGGCAAATGAGGATGTAAAGCGAGCATATCTTGGAATGTAAGGAAGGAGAAAAAAGTAATGAAAATCCTCGAATCATCGAAAATGACGTTTCATGCCGTTTCCGACGGCAGCTTTGCGCTCGACGGCGGGCTGATGTACGGCATCGTGCCCAAAGTTTTTTGGCAGAAATGGCACGATGTGGACGCGTTTAATCGCATCCGCCTTGGCATGTGGTGTCTTGTGGTCGAACATCCCGACGGGCTTATCGTGGTGGATACCGGTTGCGGCGACAAGCTGACCGAAAAGCAGATGGGTATTTTCGATATCCAGCGCCCCGATGGCGAACTGATAGCCGGTTTTAAAGCCGCCGGGTTTTCGCCGGGCGACGTCATCGCGGTAATTTTGTCTCACCTGCACTTCGACCACAACGGCGGCGTGACCGCGGCGGACGGGCAGGGCGGATACGCATTGCAATTCCCCAACGCGCAGGTTTACGCGACGGCCATCGAATATGCCGAGGCGCACGAAATTAACGAGCGCACGAAGGGAAGTTATTACAAAAACACGCTCGAAGGCTACAAGCCGGGCGAAAAACTGACGCTTGTTGAGGGCGAAGCGGAAATACTAGACGGTGTGCGGCTTATCCCCGCGCCCGGCCACACTCCCGGCCACCAAATCGTCCTGTTCGACGGCGGCGAATCGAAGCTTGTTTACTGGGGCGATCTCGTCCCGATGTCCACCTTCGCGTACATTCCTTATATCGCGGCGATAGACAACTTTCCGATGGAAACGCTTGCGCAAAAGAAGACTTTCATTCCGCGTGCCGCGTCAGAGGGCTGGCATCAGTTTTTCTGTCATAACTTCGGCGAGCCGCATGCCGATCCGCCCATATCTTGATTTAGGCAGCAATTTAGCCGATGCCGGGCGGCGGCACGAAATCCTCGTCGAAATTGGGAAGCTCGTATGCCGAGTCAATTCTCGCCTCAGGCTTTGGCGGCGTGGAAAATAAAGTAAGCACGATTACCAGTTTTGCGCCTGCGCGTTTCAGCGTTTGCGCACATTCGCTTGCGGTCGCGCCTGTCGTAAAGAGGTCGTCAATGAGAAGCACGCTCGCTCCTTTTATCTTAGGCTCGAACTTTTCGTTCGCCGAAAATGCGCCGAGAACGTTTAGCCGCCTCTCTGACGGCGAAAGCCCGACTTGGGACGGTATGTCTTTTACCTTCAGCAGCGCGCCGGAGAGATGAGGGATTTCAAGCGATTTCGCCGCGAAGTGGGCGAACACCGAGGAGAAATTGTAAGTCCGCCTGTTGACCTGCGGCTTTCTGGCACCGGGCTTTAAAATCTCGATTGGATTCCTTATCGCATTTACAAGCGTATATGGCCGGATAACCGGTACGTCAACAGTGAAATCCAGCATTTTTAAAAGCTGAAGCGTAAGTGCCGATTCGCCGTTTTCGTTGTTAAGCACTCTGTCACTTTCGTTTAAAAGCTTCGCCGCACTTTTTGCAATCGCGGTGCCGAGCGAGGGCTTTTCGCTTCCAAATTTTGCCGCGAGAAAAACCGACCTTCCCGGATCCGCATACGAAAATAGGCTGATTGCCCGCTTGAAAGCATGTTTTTCTCCGTGACAAGCGCCGCAGTCGGGCGAATCGTATTCCGTCTGCATCTCTCTTCCGCATCTTACGCAAGCTTTCGCAATCGGGATAAAAGACGTCTCGAAGCATTCAGGACAAATGGACTCAGGCGATTCCTTTCCGCAAAGCGCGCAGTGTTGCGGAAACAGCGTTTCCAAAATCGAAGCCCCTAACTCGTGTCTTTTGGCTTTTGGCGTGGACATTTCTCATGAAAGCTAAATGGAAGTTGCCGACAATTTCTTTATAAGCTCGGTAGTCGAAAACCCGGGCACGAGGCGCAAAAGTTCAACCTTGCCGCCGTACTCCTCGACGATTTCCGCGCCAATCACGGTGTCGCGCGTATAGTCGGAGCCTTTTACCAAAACATCCGGCTTTATCGCCATTATCAATTCCACAGGCGTGTCTTCGGTGAAGATCGCAACCGCATCCACGCATCTTAATTCCTCAAGCGACTGCCGCCTCAAGGTCTCGGGAATAAGAGGGCGCGATTCACCCTTGAGCCTTCTGACCGAATCGTCGGAATTGAGTCCCACGATAAGAGCATCGCCGAGCGAGCGAGCGCGTTTGAGAATGTCTATATGTCCGGGATGTAACAGGTCGAAACAGCCGTTCGTAAATACGATTTTTTTGCCCTGCGCTTTATGCTCCTCCGCGAATCTGGCTATATCCGAGTATGCATTTTTTTCGCCGGCCATTAAGCGCCCCCGTCGGCAATGATTTTCAATATTTCGTTTCTAGTAATATGCGCGATTCCCGGTCTGCTGACCGCTGCCGCGCCGGCTGCATTCGCTACTATTGCCGCTTCGTAAAGCGAAAGACCGGCGGCGAGCGACAGCGTCAATGCGGCGATTACGCTGTCTCCGGCTCCTGTCTGGTCGAATACGCGCACGCGGTGCGATTCGATTAGCTTCGCGCTTTTCCCGTCGAAAACATAAAGCCCATCCGCGCCCCAAGTCATTATCACCTTCTTCGAGCGGGCGGTTTTGCGCACCGCGCGCGCTACGGCAGCAGGTTCAGCGCCGTCGAGCGCGCCTTCCGGCATTGTAGACAAGCATTCTTTCCGGTTTGGCGTAACTACGCTGCATCCCGAATAAAACGGCCAATTCGGCGGTTTCGGATCGACCACGGACAGAATGCCCATTTCGCCGGCTTTTTGTATGAATGGTGCGCACATCATCGGCACGATTCCTTTGTTATAGTCCGAAACGAGCAGGGCACTGCAACTCTTAAGTAGCGAAACGCAGGGCAATTTCGTTTGTGAAACGGAAGAAGGTTCGATTTTCCGCTCTTCGTCCAGCCTTAAAAGCTGTTGACCCATCGAAACGAATCGCGTTTTTACCGTCGTAATCGCGCCGGCGAGCCTTGCTACTCCGGAAATATCAATGTTTTTTGCCTTAAGCAATTTGATTAGCTGGTTTCCGCTGGTGTCCGCTCCGATTGCGCCGATTTGCAGCGCGCATCCGCCCATAGACACGACGTTCATCGCGACGTTTGCGGCGCCGCCGGGGAAATATTCTTCGCTTTTCCGATGCAGCACGGCAACCGGCGCTTCCGGGGAAATGCGCGCCACGTCGCCGTGGACGAATTTATCCAGCATTAAATCGCCTAGCACCGCTATTTTAAGATTTTCGAACTCACGCAGCGCCGATTCGATGCGAAGATAATTTTTTGCCGTATTTTTCATCGCCGGAATTGTATCATCGCGGCTAATTCAGCTATCCATGGTCGGCTTCACCGGCAGTCGCGATGATTTCGGCCAGTTCATGAAACGATGCGGTAATCGCAAAAACGCCAGGCGGTTTTTCGTTTTCTCCCCTTGAATCGAAAAACACGGTCCTCAATCCAAGTCTTAATCCAAGAAGCATATCCGAATGGTAATGGTCACCAATAATCCACGAATTCCGCAAATCCAAGTTAAGTTCTTCGACCGCTTTGTAAACCATTCCCGGCGCTGGTTTGCGGCAGTCGCAACACATCGTATATTCCGCTACTACTCCATCCGGATGATGGGGACAATAATAGACACCGTCGATTACGGGTCCGCCTTCTTCGATTATCAAAAACTGCATTCTTTCGTTGACATTCGTCACTTCGGCCTCGGTAATAAACCCGCGTGCTACTCCGCTTTGATTTGTGACGACTATTAGCGCATAGCCGAGATTTTTTAACATTAGTAGCGATTCCGGAACATCATCGAGCAGCTTAACTGCATCGGGATTTCCGTTGTAAGGCACGTTGTGAATCAGCGTACCATCCCTGTCGAAAAATACAGCGGGGGATTTCAACGGGTTTCTAGCGCTCCTTTTGCGGGGATTTTATCCAAAATCCTAAGCGCTGCGTCCAAAACTTCCTCCTCGCCGATTTCGCTCATGCAAAAAGTCCGATACTTGCATTTCTTCTCCCAACAACATTTGCACGGAGAATCGGGCTGAATGTGAACGGCTTTTTCGTGAAGCATTCCGCAAAGCTTCGGATCCGTCGGACCGAATAGCCCGATTACATTTCTGTCAAGCGCTTCCGCAATGTGCATCGGGCCGTTGTCCGGCGTAATCAAAAGGTCGCAAACGGCAATGAGATGAATCAATTCTTCGAGCGTGGTCTTTGCTGCGAGGTTATAAACAGGGATTGAAAGCGATGAAAGGCCGCTGGCAAGTTGCTCTTCGCCTGGACCGCCGATTAGCGCCACCGAGCAACTGCCGACCGGGAGTTTGTTAAGCAGTGCTTGAATTCGCTCTTTCGGCCAGATTTTAGTCGGCCACGTGCTTCCAACGGCGATCAAAACCAGGTTTCGAGATAAATCGAATTCCGGCAACAATCGGCTGCAAATTTCGTATGCTTTTGAAGTTTCAAGATTAAGCGCAGGCGGCTCGTTTTTGGCCGGTATAGCCAGCCGCCGAAGCAAGTTCGTCCGCTCGTCCGTCAAATGAAGTCTTTCGGCAGGTGGCGCAACGGGAATTGTAAGCAGATTCGAGCGCATTTCCGTTGCATACCCCATCCGCTGAGGAATTCCTGCAAGCCATGCAATGAGTGCGCTTCCGATTGAATTGTGAAATAGAAATGCTGCATCGAACCCTGTCCTTCTAAGAGACTTAGCGGTTTTGATAAGCTCTATTGGATTTCCAAAGACGTTTTTCTTGCTAACCGGTATTACTCCCGCCACCTCCGGGACGTATTTCAAAATATGCGCGGAGGTATCCGACGCAAGGACGTGTAGTTCCGCATTCGGATATTTGACGGCTAGCGCCTTAAGCGCCGGAATGGCGCAAACGAGATCTCCGATCATGGCGAGATCCGTTACGAGAATCCGAGATGGGGCTTCCGGAATTGTTCGTTTAGACATCATCGAGTTTCAATAACGCAGCAATTTTAGCCTTTAAGTCCATTAAATCCAAACACGTTTTTTGCATTGCCTCAGCAGGATTTGCTTCGAGAATTTGCTGCAATTCGCGAACAGTCACCCATTTGGCAAACTCTCTTTCCTCAAGCACTTTTTGAAACCTCGCGAATTTTGCCGAATGTTTTTTCCGTTCAACTTCCAAGACAAGCGGCTTCCTGCCTAGCAATACCGCTTCGCTAATCATTGAAACGCTGTCTTCGGTTACTATCGCGCAGCAAGCGGCGTCAAGAATTGCCGGCAGCGGGTTAAACGTGTCGCTTCGGCCCCAAACAAACTTCACCGCCTCCTCGTTTGCCAAAACGCCCAAGCGCTTTTTCAACGCATCCTCAATCGCTTCCGGCGTCCTTCTGGAAGTTGTACCGATTACATACTTGCCTTTTGCCATCGCAAACTTTGCGACTGAATCGAATGCATCGGTTATTGCCTCTTTGCGAATGTCGAAATATGGCGAACTACCGCCGATAACCAGCGCTATCGGCGAAGACCGCAGAACTTGTTCGCCGAATCTTGCTGCAATTTCGGCTTCCGCTGCAGATTTTCTGGCTTGGTCGAAATAGGAAAGCGCAACCGGAACATAGACGACGTTGTTTTGTTTGATGCTGAGTCTATCGTGTTCCGGTAATACGACGAGATCGAAACTGGAAAGCTGCAAACCGGACGGTCGCATAAGCACGGCAGATTTTGCTCCGATGGCACGTGCCGAATAAAGGTTTACAATCGCAACCGTCGAACCCGCCGATACCACGACAACAGGTTTTTCATGTAGGGCCGCTTGGAGTTTGGTTAGCGATTCCGGGTCAAGCACACCGGAAAAAAGTGCGGGAAGCTTGTTTATGTTGCCTGGAACCTTATGGTTTATTCCGAATTTGGCTCTCAGCCAACCTTCCCGGATATTGCTTCGCAACCTTAGGGCAACCTCGCGCGCGGGAATGCCAAGTAGTGCGCATAGCGCCCTGGATTGATTTACATGTCCAGGCTTTCCGTCAGAAAGGATAAGTCCCCGCATCCAATTACTCGGGATAAAACTCCGCGGAGAGCAGATAGTCGCCGGTGGCGCCTCCCGCTCCCGAAACCGAAATTGTCACGAGACCCGCTCCCGGCGGAAAAAGCAGATACTTCAAATCTGCGCCCGGCAGCGGATTGACGTCGGAGTATACATCACCGTTGACCCTTATTTCTGGTGCGAAATCCCCGGGGTTGCTCGATACCGCACGGATAAAACAAGTGCCGCCATCGGTAATTAGGACGGAGAAGTCGTCCGAATCGGAGTTGGAGTCTATTCTTCCCGAATAAAGCTTGAAAAACTCGAATGGCGTCGGGCCGAGAGCCGCTTCCGGCGTTACCGAGCCGTCGTGTACCCTCGCGAAAACTCCCGCCACGCCACTTGCGCCGGATGAAATCGATATTCGTCTCGAAGTTTCACCGTTCGATGTGACTATCACGAAAACCGCCGTATTTGGCTTGACGTCTAAAGAAAGCGGGGTCGAGCCTAGAAACATGGTCAAAGGCCGGGGAAGAAATTGCGTAAGTCCGCGATAATCCGTGTACGGCGAAAGAAAATCAACACCCGATTTGCCGCCGGTTTCGGGATGAGGTGCGGAATCGTTGTAATTATACGGACTCGCCGGATTAACTTCATAGCCCACAAACGCCATCGCTCCAAGCCATTCACGAGCCGAAACCTCTATTTCAACTCCCGAGGCGTTTTCGACGTTGGAAATTCCGGCAAACGCTAGCGAAGGTACGTCTCTATGGAGCAACTTGGAAACTGCCGCCGTACCTTTCCTTTCGAAAAAGTGGCGCAAGAACAAATAAGTTCCGCCACGGACGAGCGGCCCGTCCAGCTCCGGCGGCCAGAACACCGGGTGCGCATACGTTGCTTCCAGCCATTGCTGAACGCCGGTAAGGTTCGCGTGGCCTTGAAAGCCGATAAAATCTTCCGAAAAGTGAGACAGCCCTTCGTTGAGCCACAAGTCTTCCACGACCGGCATTTCCGCTTGAGCGTCTCTGATTTTCAGTCTGTTTCCGAAACTGAGTAAGTGCTGAAGTTCGTGAGCAATTATTTGGCGAACGTTGTCTTCGAAATACTTGTCCGTAACCGGCACCTGCGCATCGAAAATTCCCGGCGGGATTGGAGTTGGCGGATCTCCGTCGAGCATATCAGGCACTTGCAGGTAAATGACATCTGCACTATTGGTTCCTACCGTATCCTGCAAGTCGTTCGAAACGAATAGCCCAAGAATTCTGCTGGGGAGCGCGTTTATGTGCGGAGTAAACAAAACGTCGAGAATATCGTCCTCGTCCACGTCGTACATACTGCCGAATGCGGTCTCCTCTTGTAGAAGTATGACGTTCATCGCGTCAGAAGCTATTTCCGAAAGTTGTGCCGGCGTCAGCCGTCCGTCGTCGACGAATTCATCGACCCATAGGCGAACTTTGGCGTTTTCCGCCCTTAGCCGTGCTGTAATGACTGCGTCTACGGTATTCGGATTCAAGTCGGCGAAGACTATGTTGAAATTTCGCGAATCGCCGAGCGCGCTGGCGCTTCTCTCGATATTTTCAGGACGTTTGCCGTGCCGCAGTAGATACGCCTCTTGCTCGGCCAATGCCTTCCGCAGTCTTTGTTCGAAAACGTCAACCTCCAAATACTCCGGGTTGAAAGATTTTGGCGGACCGATTGAGCTGACTGTGCCTGAGCCGCCGAAACCAATGGTAATCGTCTCGCTTTGCGTGGACGGCCCGCCAATGTTCATTAGCGCGATAACGTAAGCCGAATCCGGGTTCGTAAATTTCAAATCGAATTCCGCCGTGCCGTCGGGCTCCACGGAAAAATCTTTCACGCCGGCTATTTGCAAATCGACCGTATTGCCCGGTCCGGTTGTTCCGTCTGGCGGTCCGGGTTTAAGCGCTTCGCTCGCTCCCGGAATTCCAACGACTATGCTGGGCTCACCCGTTGTTCCGCCGGAATCCACGGGCAGAACCGCATAGTATGTATTCGGAACCACCACATCCGAGTCCGCGAAATCGTACGACGGCGGATGCCAAGCGGGGTCAAGTAAAGGCCTGGGCTCCATCGCCAGCAGTTCCCAGCCGCTAACGCCCGATTGAAACCGGTAAACGTTATAGCCGGAAACAAGATTCAGATAGTTGAGCGCAATCGGAGTAATGTCTGAAATCCCTATTTCGCCATTCAAATCGCCGTCAATCATCGCCGCCGTGTCATTCGGATCCGCGTGATTTACGGCTTTGGCGTAATTCAACGCGATGGGGGTTATATCCGGAATACCGACTTCGCCGTCGTTCCCGTAATCGCCGATGTTTTTCTCCGTCCATTCGAGTATTTTGTCGGTTACGTCAATCGTAACGGTCAAATCGTCAACTTGATTGTGAGAGCCGGACGGCGCTTTTAACGCAATTCTGTTTGCGTTGGATGCGCCTCTGACGAGTTCGATTACAAATTCGAAACTTTCCGTTTCTCCGTTTATAACGGCAATGCCCGCGGTTACAGCGCCCGGTAAAGGATTGGCAATAAGCGTTACGGACTTACCGGAAGCGCCGGATTTTTGCCCCGACCCTGCGTAAATGTATCTTTGGGGATCGAAAACAACCGCCATAAAGGCATTGCCGGAAACGTCATCCAAAGTTTGCTCCAGGGAGACACCGGCAGGCGTATTGGAAATATTCGCGCCGGATTCCTTTGGCATATCCAACAACGTAAATCCGCTATCGAAGAAGACGATTTCAATCGGATGAACGCGGGCTTGAAGAGCGGCGGTCAAAAGGTCGCGCTCGGTATTAAAGTCCGTTCCCGATGGAATGCCAGTTGCGCGGACTTGAAAAGTATCCGAAGCGGGATTCGTATGTTTGCCCGATGAACAAGACGGAACAAATGCCGCGGTAATCAAAATGGAAGCTAACAAGAATACGGGAAAAAATCTGCGCATATAACCCCCGAAGGCGGAATCGATCCGCCGGTGATTTCTTACCAAAGCGATGTCGTTTGGCCTATTTTGATATAGACCTCACGGAAAATCACGAAGAATATCAGGCACATAAGCATTATGAATCCGACGAGATGCACTAGCGCTTCCTTGTGTTCGCTGACTTTTATCCTGAGAACGCCTTCCATCAGAATAAAAACCAGCCTGCCGCCGTCGAGGGCGGGAAGCGGAAACAGATTGATAATGCCTAGATTGATATTCAATAATATCGATATGATTACGAGCTGGTAAAAGCCGCTTTTTGCCGATTGGGCGATCATATCCGCAATGCCGATTGGCCCGACTATGCTTTTCGATGGCGCGGCGAACGCAGCCTTGAGTCCCGACGACAAGCTTCCGGCCAAATCCTGCAAGTACTCGAACGTGGTTCTCGACGCCTCCAAAAACGGCAGTTTAACTAGCACAGGCTCGAATGCCACTCCGATAAATGCCACGTTGCTTCCGATTTGGGCGTTGAATTCCGGCGTAACCTCGATAGACATCGGCGCGCCGTCGCGAGTAAAGTCGATTTTGACAGGAACGAGAATGCTCTCCGGATTGTCGGCCGGAGGTTGGGCGGCCGAGCGGCCGAGCCTGTCTATTTTTTCCATCGCCTCCATGCCTTCCATCACCGGTTCGCCGCCGACGGCACTTATTTCGTCGCCAACCTTGAATCCCGCGGCATATGCAGGAGTATTCGGAAGCACGCTGGACACGATGTTCTTTAGTATCGGAGAACGTGCGAGCGCTACGCCGAGGCTCGGTTTGCCATTGTTGAATTCGGAAATGATTTCGGGTGCCACCGAGAGGGAAATCGGCTCGCCATGCCTGTCGAGCGCTATTTCAAGCTGCCGGCCGTTCGAACGCGCCACGAGTTTCTGCAAAGTCGCCACGTTATCGATGGCAATGCCATCGATAGCTGTAACGATATCGAATGGTTTCACTCCGGCGACATCGGCAGGACCACCCGGCCGGACGTCGCCGACCCAAACCTTGTTCTTCGGATAACCGAAAAATCCGAGAGAAAAGACGAGCAGAATCGCCAAAATGAAGTTGAACAGCGGTCCGCCCATAATTACCCAAAATCTGCGCCATGCGGACTGCGTATTGAAACTGCGTTCGGTTTGCGGCTCGCTTGGGTCCATTCCGGCGATTTTCACGTAGCCGCCGATAGGAAACGCGCAAATACCGTAAAACGTTTCGCCGAATTTTTTGCCGCAAATCTTCGGCCCGATACCGATACAAAATTCCTCGACTTCAAGGTCGAAAAGACGCGCGAAGAAAAAATGCCCGGCTTCGTGAATCAACACGATGACGGCAAAAACGACGATTACCCAAAAAATAGCCTCAATCAAAGCAACTGATTATACCCCCGGCAAAGAGCTTAAGTCTGTTTTTTAATCTCCGTATAGTCCGCTAGACGCCTTCAATCAACCAAAAACCGGTCAATCGTCCGTCGATTTCCGGTGTCCATTTGCGCTATAATGCCCCCTCGTGGGCATCGGACAACTTATTGCGGGCGTTATCCAGCTTTACATGCTGGTCATTTTCGTTTGGATAATTTCATCTTGGGTTCCGCAGTTCAGACAGTTTTCCTTCGTCAGGTTTTGCGGCGAGCTTTCAGAGCCATTTTTACGCATTTTCAGGGGGATTATTCCTCCTATTGGCGGAATGCTCGATATTTCGCCGATAATCGCATTTCTTGTATTGCAGCTTGTTGCAGGCATTTTTGCACGTTTGTAGGTCTTACCGTCACGGCAAATCGGGGTGATGACTTTTGCTGACTCCACTTGATGTTGAAAATGTCGAATTTCCGAGACGCATGTTCGGCGGTCTTGATCCCGAAGCGGTCCATGAATTTCTTGACGACGTCGTAAAAACCCTAGTCGGTCACATCGACGAGAAAAAGAAACTGGATGAACGCATTGCAAGAATGACCGAAGAAGTCGAATCCTTTCGCGCAAGGGAAAAACTTGTCAGTGAAAGCGTGCAACTCGCGCAAGAAACTCGTGAAAATGTAATTCAGGCCGCCAAGAAAGAAGCCGAAAACATACTGAAAGAAGCCCGGCTGGAAGAAGTCAAGCTCAAGCATGAACTCGCCGGCCTCGCATCCGACAGAGAAAGCTTCGAATTCGAGTTTTACGGGCTTCTTAAAGGCTTCCTGCTTAAACTGGAAAAGCGGAACCCCTCGCTTGCGCAAAACGGCTCGGTTGAGGGTAATAGTAATCTGCAGGCCGGAACTGAGAATACCGGCGGTTAAGGCGATTGTACTTACTGTATTTCATTGGAAGTGCCACATAAATGATGAAAAACAAACATGCGATGACTCTGGAGCATCCTTACCATGACAAGCGCGATATTCCGAGCGAGGATTCGAGTTTCTTCATACGGGTTTACAACGATCCGGAAGTGCGCGAATACATCGAAATGGCGGATGCCAACACTGCCGCAATCGGATTCACCGAACACGGCTTCAGACACGCACTCATGGTGAGCCAAGGCGCCGGCTATCTGCTGGAGGCGCTCGGATACTCGGAAGAGCAGGTTGAATGCGCCAGAATAGCGGGATTTCTGCACGACATGGGCAACTTATTCGGAAGAACCGCGCACGGCCAAACAGGCGCAAACCTTGCCTATCCGATATTGACCCGGCTTGGCCTTCCGGCTTACCCGAAGGCGCTGATTATGGGCGCCATAGGAAACCACGAAGAAGAATACGGCACGCCGCTTAATCCCGTGTGCGCCGCTGTAATAGTTTCCGATAAAAGCGACGTTCACAGAAGCAGGGTTCGCGATTATGATCCGAAAGCCAACGATATTCACGACGACATCAATTACGCCTGCGTAAAATCCAGTTTGCTGGTTCACGAGGAAATTCCCAAAATTACGCTCGATTTAACTATAGATACAAAAATCGCGGCGGTTATAGTATATTTCGAAACGTTTCTCGACCGTATGGTAATGAGCCGGCGGGCTTCGGCCACGCTCGGAGCTTCGTTCGAACTCATTATCAACGGCGTCGTTTTAAGCTGATTCGAAGGAAATACTTCCGGGAGGGCGTCATGTCGAGTTTGAATAAAGTAATGTTAATCGGACACGCCGGCAAGGATCCGGAAATCCGGTACATCGGTGAAGGCACGCCGGTGTGCAAGTTTTCGCTTGCCACGTCCCTAAGATTCAAAGACAGGAGCGGGCAGCAACAGGAACGTACCGAATGGCACAATATAGTCGTTTGGGGCAGACAGGCGGAAATCGCCAACGAATACATCCGAAAAGGCAGGCAAATATTCGTCGAAGGCCGGATTACGACTCGTTCTTGGACTGATGCGGAAAATGTCAAGAAGTTTATGACCGAAATCGTGGCGACTCATTTTGTGCTTCTCGGCCGTAAGGACGAAGCCTCGGGACCTGCGCCGGGCGGCGGCGGCAAGTCAGGTTCGACATCCGACGATTCCACGGATTACGAGGACGAAGAACTCGGGCCTCCACTTGATTACGACGATAATATTCTTAATCCATCCGCTTGAGCAACGACCCCGGTGAATTAAACTCGGCCGCCCAACCGGCGGATTTGCCGGAAATCGAAGAGCAAAAGGCCGAAACGCTTTCGCGCAAGCCAAAGGTTAGGCGCGAAATAGAAGCCGTCGATTTCGAACGGCCGCTTCGTCCGACGCTTACCCGCCTCGCGCTTCCGGTTATGTTTTCGAACATATTGACGTCGCTGGTCGGGTACGTCGATTTTTATATGATTCAGTCGCTTGGCAAGGACGCACATGCTGCTTTATCCATAAGCCGGAGCGGCATATTTTTCGTGAACAGCGTCTTTATGGGAGCGAGCATCGGCGCGGCGGCATACGTAGCGCGCACCCTCGGAGCAGGTAACAAGGAAAAATCCAGGCTTTACGCGGCGCAAGCCGTGATGACCGCCATTTATATTTCGTTTCCGATAATGCTGCTCGGATACGCCATCGGACCACGCCTTTTTATTTGGCTGGGTGCAAGCGGACCCGCGGCGGATTATGGATGGGATTACATCTCAATCATTTTCCTAGGAATGTCCGTTTTCGGAATGCGTTTCGTAACCAATGCAATCTTCAACGCGCTTGGCCAAACCAGCATACCGATGTATTTGAACGTGTTTTTCAATCTCGCAAATTACTTCGGCAACCTATTGCTAATTCCAATTTGGGGCGTGATGGGCTGCGCTATGAGCACCATTATCACCTGTTTGCTCGCCGAGTTGGCCGCCGTTGCCATTCTTTGGGGCAGGGGATGGGCGGCATTCGCTCTGTCGGCGTTCAAAGGCGCGGAGCAGGCTATTCGGAATATGATGAAACTCGGCGCCCCTACAATCGCCCAAGTGGTTTGCCGCACGGGCTCGATGATGCTGCTTTTCAAAATCATCTCGCTTACTCCGAACGCAACCGCAGGCGCGGCAACGCTCGGACTCGGAATTCTTTGCGAAGGCATAAGCTTTATGCCCGGACTTGCGATAATGGTTGCAACCGGCGCACTTGTCGGCCAAGCCCTCGGCGCAAAACGGCTCGACAAAGCCGCCGAAACTTATTTCGAAGCCCGGCGTTTGACCTTGATAATTATGACCACGCTCGGCGCGCTATTTTTCGTTTTTGCGGAGCAGTTCGTTACTTTCTTTTCGAAAGATCCCGACGTTATTCGTGAAGGAGTTTTATATCTTCGAATTAACGCATTCGCTCAGCCGTTAATGGCAATCACATTCGCAGGTGTGGGATGTCTTCGCGGCGCCGGAGACACCAAATACCCGTTCCTTATGACTTTGATAGCGAATTATGCGGTCAGGCTTCCTCTGGCATATCTTCTTGCCGTAACATTCAATTTGGGGCTACTCGGCATTTGGCTGTCAATGCTCGCATCGAATTTCGTCGAAACTTCGCTAATCGTTCACCGCGTTAACCGCAGAAAATGGCTTGAAATAATTCTCCCTTATTAGCCGAAATTTAACGCCGGTTTCACGTGAAACCTGTTATCAACATTCGTCAACATTGGGTCATTCACGCGCGATAGATGCACAGTAATCCAGAATTCCGTTTGCAATTGCGTTCGCCATTGATTGCCGGTACTGCGGGTCTCGCAGCTTTTTCTCCTCCGTTTCGTTCGTCAGAAAACCGCATTCGACAAGCGCCGCCGGAACGATGGTTTCTCGGAGCACATAGAAATTCGCTGTACGCACGCCTTTGTCCAGCGCGCTGGTTTCTGCGGTGACTCGGCGCTGAATATATGTTGCAAGCTTCTTGCCTTCCGCGCTCGAGGAGTAATGAAATGTCATCGCGCCGCTGATTTCCGGATTTTCAATCGAATTGTTATGAATGCTCACGAAGAACATCGGCAGCATGGAATTTGCCAAATCCGCCCTCTCGGCAAGCGTAACAAAAATATCCGTCTCTCTTGTCATAATCACGGTTTGGCCTTTGCTTTCAAGAACGTCCCGAACCCTTTTGGCGATGTCAAGATTGAGTTCCTTTTCTTGCATATCGCTAAATCTTGACAATGCGCCGGGGTCGCTTCCGCCATGACCGGCATCGATCATGATTGCGAACTTACCCGTTCTTCTTTCCAAAAACTGAATGTAATACGTGTCGCCGTTTCTTGACGGAATAATCCTGTATCCGATTTTCCCCGCGAGGTCGATAACGACGCGCACGATGTAGGGATTCGGGGGCTGACTGAATTGGCCGATTCTGATTTTGTTCACCCGTCCTATGCCTACGTCGATGGCGGCCGTCGGATCCGTATATATCGAATCCGGAAAATCCAGAACCAGCCGATCCGGTCCGGTTAGTTCCATTGTTTTGATTTCTGTCGGCTTGCCGAACTTTACTTTGATAACTATTTCACCCGAACTCGTTTCTTCGAAATCTGCAATCTGAAAGTGATTGCGCAAATTTACCCGATGATTTGTCCGATTGTTTGTTGAAAAAACCCTGAAACCGGTCGTTTCGGATTGCCTTAAATTAATAGTTACCGAGCTCGAAAATTCGTCCTCGGCAATTTCGGCAACATTCAATTCCGGTCTCGAAAACGTTCTTAAGTCGTCTGCGGAGACAAAACACCCCATAGCGGTAATCGAAATTGTTTTGTCCGGATAGTTTTGACTTTCGATAATTTCCGCAGGCAAAAGCGTTTCGAATATGAAATCTTTCGCCTCAAAATTGTAGGACCAATTTTGCAGCCTGCCGATCACTTGCCACGACTTAAAAACGGGATGCCAAACGGGCCTGAAGCCCCAGTCTTCCCAAGTTTCCGAAGACAAATACCACTTGTTTCCCGCTGCCTTAATCTCGGAATCCGCCAATAACTCGCCGTCAAGCCTAGCCTTGGCGGTCGATACGTTAAGCCGGAAATCCTTTCCTGCAATCGAAGCGTAAACCGTTTTGGCTGATTCGTCGAAATCCAGTTCGCCGCCTAGAATGCGAACCGCTTCAAGGGCCATGAAAATCCGGTCATCGACAACGATAACCGGTTTAGCTTCGGTTGGAATCGCGGTATCCCCGATATAAAGCACCCAAGGGGATTCGCTGCCGCCGCTCGATGTTTGAGCATGCAATTTCCCGGCCGATAAAAGCATCGATAAGATGACCGCAAATAGTAAGCAAACCGCGTTTACGGCAGATAGCGGCCGGTATTTACCTTCATATCTCAATGACCAAAAGGGAAAAGTCAATTCGCCGCTCCTAGGATTGTCGCAGCGATTTTGCCGGCAACAGCGTCTGCGGCCCGTCTGTCGAATTCGCGAATCCTGTTTCTAAATTCGGGATTGGCCGAGCCGGCAAGCGCATCGAGCACGCTTTCTTTAAAGTCCTCCGGACTGAATTCGTCCTCGCGGTGCATAAAGGCAACCCCGGCTTGCACCATCGGCAAGGCGTTCAGAATTTGCTGGTTGTCTTTATGAAACATATAAGGGAAAAACACAGCGGGAATACCGAAATGGGCCGCTTCCGCCACGGTTGACGCTCCCGAACGGCCGATTAGTACGTCGGAAATATAAAGCGCTTCGGATGAGTTTGCGACGTATTCCATCGGTATATACTTAAACCTCAAATCCGCGCTGAGTTTTTTGGCTACTTCGAAATCTCGCTTTCCGGTTTGGTGGAGAACCTGAACCGATTTTACCAACTCCGCGCTGGAATCGATCATTTCGACGAGGATCGAAAATGCGGTTTTGTTAACGAACGATGCCCCAAGGCTGCCGCCGGTTATGAATATCGTCTTTTTATTTCTGCTTAGACCGTATTTTTCCAGGATTTCTTCCTTCGACAATCCGCCCGAATAAGTCCTAATGGGAACGCCGGTTTCGATAGCTTCGGTCACTCTGCCAAGCTTGGAAGCGACAGATGTCGATGCGCAAAACGCGGCCCGTGCCAGTTTTGCCGTTTTGAGAGTGGTTAGGCCCGGCGTGCTGTTAGGCTCGATTATAAACAACGGAATATTCAGTTTTGCGGCAACTTTGCATGCCGGATACGCAACGTATCCACCTGTACTCAATAGGCAGTCCGGGGAAAATTCGGCCAAATGCCGAGCGGCCTGCATAAAAGACTTGCCCGAAAGCAAATTCCACGCAAGCGCGGCGTTGTGCTCAAATGCGGTAAATGAAAGCCCCCGCTTCAAGGGCATAATTTCAATTGTAGCCAGCCGAATGTTTAGAGCAGGAACAATCTGCGCCTCCATTCGGTTGGAAGTGCCAATCCAAAGCACTTCTAAATTGCGAGATAATTTTAACTTGAGCGCGTCGAGAACAGCTACCGCCGGATAAATATGTCCGCCTGTTCCGCCGCCTGTAATTGCGATTCGCACCGTCGCATTTTATCAGAGAGGTTTCGCAAACAATCAGCCGGCCGATTCTATTTCGCCGCAACCCGCTACAACATCGCCCAAATATGCGACGGCCCATTGTCCGGGCGTTACGAAAAACTGAGGCTCCTCGAACTTGAGCATGGCGCAATTGCCGCCCGCGAAATTCAAACAAGCCCGAAGGGGCTTCGAACGATAGCGAAGTTTCCATTCAAATTCGGCCTGCCTGTTGAGCAAGTCCGGTGCTGTCCAATTGACGGCGGAGATTTTCGCCCATGTGTACGGTTTGAAATCCCGGGGCCCCACCTTGACGTCGCCGGTCTCCGGCGAAATGTCGTAAACATACTTCGGCTCTTGCATCCCGACTCCCACGCCTCGCCTCTGGCCCAGCGTGAAATATTCGATGCCGGGATGCGTTCCCCGAACCTCGCCGGACTCGTCCAATATCGCGCCAGGAATCGGCTCTTGAGAGGCAATTCCCGCCAACTTTGCAAGATCGCCGAAGCTTTGCTTCTTGCCGAGAAAGCAAACGTCCTGGCTGTCGGGCCGGTTTGCGTTTCGAAAGCCGAAGTCGTCCGCGATTTCGCGAACATTCGTTTTTTCAAGCGAACCGACCGGAAACTGGATTCGAGCCAGTTGATCTTCCGGTATTACCGCCAGAAAGTACGATTGATCCTTTGAATTGTCGAGCCCCTTCATAAGCCTGTATTTCCCGTTTGCGTCACGTTCGATTCTTGCATAGTGGCCGGTGGCAAGCATATCGCAGTCCGCAGCCGCCGCCATACGCCAAAACAAGTCGAATTTGACGTATTTATTGCAGTCTATGCAGGGATTCGGTGTTCGCCCAGTTTGATAGCTTTTTACGAACCTGGCAATCACGCTGTCGCGAAATTCATCGACGAGATTCATCGTTATATGTCGAGCGCCAATTTTGTCGCACGCCCGCCGTGCCGCATATGCGCTTTCGGCCGTACAGCACTGACTGGAATCTTCCGCGCAAGTGTCAGGAAGGAGCTTGCCTGTCACGCCGGTAACCTCGAATCCTTCTTTATGTAACAGGTAAGCCGCGACCGTGCTGTCCACACCGCCGCTCATTGCAACAACTATTCTTTCACCAGTCACGCGGAAATAATACCCTTTTTTGGTAAGCGTATTTGAAACTTCGTTTCCCTCGTTCTAAATAGCTGTCGGCAATCCCGTTACCGCCTCAATGGCGACGTAAGTGTCGTACCTTTCAAGCCATTGTATAAACCGCTTCGATGTTGGTTTCCGTTTGCTCATTCCGGGCGGCGGAGTCTGATCCAAATCCGCACCGACCGTATGCTGCCAAGAACAGGCGAGAATCCAACAAGGAATAAGCGTTACATAATCGCCGCGCATATTCATAAATCCGAGTCTGATACTCATCAAAGTTAAATGCGGAGCGCGACCGCCCGCCTGTTGAATTACCCACTTTTTTGCTTGATTGACCGCAAATCCGGAATCGACTATTTGAACGTCTTTCGCGCCCGGTCCCGGCACCAGCCTGTCGTCCCAGAAATACGATACGCCAGCAAGCTTTTTGTCCGCGTCGAGCGAAATTTGAATGTAGTCGTCCAAAAGCTGAACGCCGCGATATTTTTTGATTACATCCAGATGAAACAATCCATCCTCGGTGCCGTCCATAATGGCTTTCATTTCTACGCTGAAATCCTTTCCCTGATCCGGTATTTCGCCGATGTAATCTTTAAGGTGCTTGAGAGCGATAAGCTTGCCTTCGTCCGGGGGAAAAACATACTCCCACCTTCCTTTTACATCTTTCGCGTATTCGAAGCCTTCCAAACCGCGGTCCATAAGCGTGCCGCCGGTATCGGTTTCAATCGAGTCCGGATCCGGAATAAATTTGGCGACCCCCGCGCTGATGTTCGACGCGGCGAGCTGATACTCGAATCCGTATTGAAAAACTTTAAGATGAGCGCCGGCCGAATCTATGTACCCTTTGCCTTTTCCGTAAATCGGCGAGTTGATTTCCTTGACCGAGGTTTTCCCCTTCATAAACTTCTTTATCAAGTCGTCCTCGGCAAAGCGCATTTTATGGCGCAATAGCCAAGTCAGCGTGGGGCGCTCCGTAGGCAGAGGAATATCCACCGATATCGCGCTCGCCTCCAATATCGACTGGTCGATGCTCACGCCTTGGGCAAACGCCGGCGCAGGCGCGGCGATAAGCGCCGCATACGCTAGGCAAACTACAATAGAAAAGACCATGTAATGGGCTAAGCTGCTTTTCATGACGGATTATTTTAGCATTGCAAGCCTTCGCGGAATCACATATTGCCAAGATTACGGCGGTTGAATTTGATTTCGCTCAAATTATGTGATATAAAACCCGTTCACCTTTTTTCTGGCAAGTTCATTCAGTTGAGAGCGAGTTATGAAGCGTACATATCAACCGAAAAAGCGCCGCAGGCAGCGTGTGCACGGATTTCTGAAGCGGATGAGTTCACCGCAGGGTCGCCGCGTCATTCAGAGCAGGCGCAAACGCGGACGGAAAAAGCTATCCGAATAATGGCAAATTTCGCCTCCCTCAAAGGCAAGGCAAGCTTCGCCGCTGTATTCAGGAGGGGGCGCAAATTCCGGTCGGAGCTGTTCCGCCTGTACATTCTAAAACGAGACGGCGACGTAGTTCGAGCAGGCATATCGGTGACGCGCAGGGCGTGCAACGCCGCAAAACGCAATCTGATTCGGCGCAGGTTGAGGCAGCTGATTTCTATTGCGGTGCGCGATTGGGCGGTCGGAGCGGACGTTGTGGTGTATGTCGAGAAAGACATATCGGCAGCCGGATTCGAGTTTTTGAAATCCGAAATCGAGCGCGCTTTAACTGCATAGCGGCGGGCTGAAATGCTGAAACGGCTACTTATTGGCTTTATCCGGTTTTATAGACGCCGAATCTCGCCGCTTAAGCCGCCGGTTTGCAGATTTACGCCGACGTGCAGCGCGTATGCTCTTGAAGCAATCGAAAAGTATGGCGCCATTAAGGGCAGCTGGCTTGCCGTAAAGCGCATTTCGAGATGTCATCCATTTCATCCGGGCGGTTTCGACCCGGTGCCGTGAGGAAATTTTGTATATGACTTTCAGTAACGCCCTGCTTAAGGCATTCGTTGCCTTGCAGGTTGACGCGCAACAAGTAATGGGTCCGCTGCCAAAGCCCGGTTTTACGCACGCCCCGACGGGCGGAATGCTCGGCCCTATCGTGGATGTCATCATCCTGATAATCGTGGCCATCCACAATATGACAGGCAGCTGGGGGCTTGCGATTATGCTGACGGCGGTTGTCGTCAAGCTACTAATGTTCAGGCTCAGCGTCGCGCAGTTTACCGGAATGGCTTGGATGCAAGTGCTCGCGCCGATGCAAAAACAATTGACCGAGCACTTCAAAGGCGACAAGGAAACCGCAAACCGGAAAATTATGCAGCTGTATCAGCAGCTCAAAATCAATCCGATGAGCGGTTGCCTTCCGATGCTTATTCAGCTTCCAATAATGTTCGCCATTTTTCAGGCTCTTTACAAGCCCGAAGTTTTCGGCAAGGCGAAGTTTCTTGGCATTCACCTCATGTACGCGGCGCTTCCCGGTATCGAAATGGCCAGATTCGATAAGTTCGGTTTCGACAGCGTCATAGACCTTAACAGCTCCGGAGTTGTTAGGTTCGTTTTCGGCGAATCCAACGTTTACCTATACATTCCCGCGCTTTCAATCGTGCTCTTGTATATCGCTTCCAGCCTTTATTACCAGCACCGAATGAAGGTAGTGCAGAAAAAAATTCCGCAATACAACTTCGGAAACAGCGAACCGCCGAAGCAGCCTTTCAACCCGAACGTGCTTACGTTTGTAATCGTTATTTTCGGAATGGTCATTCCGGCCGGCGCGATGCTTTACTTCATCAGTCAAAACATCCTTTCCATTATCGAATACACGCTAATTATGAACAATGTCATTCCGCAAATCGAAAAGCAGAACTTGGAAGAAATGTACAAAGAGCTGATAAAAAAGGAAAACTCCGGCTCGCAGCCCTCCCAAAACGGCGGTGCAGCGGCGCCTGTTGACAACGCAAGCAATATCGCCGGCGGCGATGGTAAAATGTCGCGGCCCGAAGCCGAAAGCTTTGGGGCAAGCAAATCACGCCGGAAGCGCGGAAAGCGATAATGGTGGGGGATATGGAAATTCAGCAACTCGAAGTTTTCGATTGGTCTGGCGATAACGACGCCGAGGCGCAAAAACAAGCGCAGTCGCACTTCGGCGACTTGCGGTTGTTGATGGACAAAATCGAGCGCGAAGGCGAAGTCACCTACCGCGCATATGCTGCCGAGCAGGTTATGACCTACTCGAGGCAGGTGGCGGATTTCGTAATCAAGCTCATCGACCCGAGAGCGCGTGTTGAAGTAAAACCGAACAAGGATTACACCGAATTCACGGTATCGATTTCGAGCCGGGAAAAGGGACACTTCATAGGCCATCATGGCGCTACTCTCGACGCTATCGAGCTAATGATCAGCCTGATTTTTAACCGCCAGTTTGCGCTAAACCGACTTATTCATATTGACGTGAACGGCTATCGTGACCGCCGGGAAGCAGCACTCGTAAAAATGATAAAAGACGTTATCAAAGACATAGAGCGCGATCATAGGCCGAGGCCGATTCCGAATTTGCTGCCCAAAGAGCGCAAAATAGTCCATCAGCATCTTTCAAAACATTCTTACCTCACCACCGAAAGTCGCGGAACCGGCAAGGGAAGAACTCTATACATCAAGCCCAAGGATTTCGACATGAGCGGGATTAACGGCGATGACGACCAGAACGGATAGTTCTTTGCTCGCCTCCGTCCCGGATAAATCGGGCGATTGGAATTTCCTGAAACAAGATGTATTATCGGCGGCGAAAGGCCTTATCGGTTGCCGTCTGGCAGTACGATTCGCCCGAAAAGTAATAACAGCTAGAATAGTAGAAACCGAAGCGTACCATCAAAGCGAACCCGGCTCTCACGCGTACAAAGGCCCAAAGGGCAGGGCGGCGACAATGTTCGAGGCGCCCGGCACGGCATATGTTTACCTCATTTACGGAATGTACCACTGCCTTAACGTCGTGGTTTGCGGGGAAGGCACAGGCGCGGCAGTTCTTGTTCGTGCGGCGGAATACGAATCTGAAACCTCCCGTTTTTCCGATACCGATAACCGTAAACTCGCCAAGAAACTTTCCGGACCCGGAAAGCTTTGCAGGGAACTTCAGATCGACCGCTCGCATAACGGAATAGACTTGCTAAACGTGAAAAATGGCAGATTGTGGCTAAAGCCTCGAAACGGCATCAATAAGCCGGTCATTGAAAGCTCGGAAAGAATCGGTCTTACGCTTGGCGGCGAACTCAATTGGCGCTTTTACGAAAAGGATAACGCAAGCGTCAGCAGGTTGCCCCCACGGAATCGTTAGCATAAAATAGCTTTCCCGTATTGTGAGGTATCGAATGAACTTGCGCGAACTCGAAAATACATTGCCGGAGCCGGTCAAGGCGGTCGGAAACTACGTTTTACTCAAGGAAATCCAAGGGCTGCTGCTTACTTCCGGAATTATTCCCATAAAAGATGGCAAGCTGACAGTAACCGGAAGACTCGGTGAAAACGTATCGATCGAAGATGCGCGAGCCTGCGCAAAGTTATGCGCTCTTAACGCGCTCAGCTTAATTGTCGAGAAATATGGCTCGCTCGATTGCATTTCCGAGGTCGTCTCCGTGAAAGCGATTGTCGCATCGGCGCCCGATTTTACGGACCAGCCGAAGGTTGCGAACGGAGCCAGCGATTTTCTCGTCGAAGTCTTCGGCGACCGCGGCAAGCACGTGAGAGCCGCATTCGGCGCTTCTTCCTTGCCGCTGGGTGCGCCGGTCGAAATCGAATTCGTTTTCGGTCTCACGAACCGCAATCCGGATTGAAACCGATTGCGCATTCTCTTAAGTTGCCCGCCAATGCGCTTTAGGCGGGTAAAATTAAGTGCGGGCTTAAGGAGGTTTATTGGATGTCGATTAAGCTCGTCATAACGATTCTATTGCTTCTTGCTGTTATCGCGGTAGCGGACTTTTCGTCCTGCAAAAAACTTGACGGCGGCGATGCCGAAACTGCGTCGAATGCCGGTAAGGCGGATTCCGGAAAAACGGCGAGCGATGCCATGCCGTCAAATCCCGACGGTCTTTTTGTCCTTTATTCGTACGATCTAAATGGCAAAATGGAAACGTGCGGTTGCTCTACCCTTCAACTTGGCGGGCTCGCTCGCCGGGGCACGCTATACGACGAATACCGCAATAATTACGGAAGGCATGTTTTAGCCCTCGATGGCGGCAAAATATTGCCGGATACGACCGATTTCTCGCTTCTCAAGGCCGAAGTGATTTTCAGAATGTACAACCTTATGAAATACGACGCCCTCAAGCTGGGCTCATATGAATATAGTTTTGGCGCAGATATTCTTGAAAAATGGGCCGATTCAGCAAAATTTCCGTTCGTTTCGTCAAACGTACTTTCAAAAGACCCGGCGGCAAAGCCTCTTATCCGGAAAAGCGCGTTGGACGCCGCGGGAAGCGAAGACGTAACCCAGGCATTATCCGCCGCGGATTTCTACAAGGCCGTAATTGGTGCTAATTCGCCTTCCGGCTTAAACTGGACTGCTTCTCCGGTAATATTCATAAACAAGGGCAATTTCCGCATCGGCATCCTCGCCGCAACCGAGCCGGCATGGATTGAAACTATGGGACCGGATACCCTCGTCGCTCTTCCGATGCGCGATGCGCTTAAAAACTTAATCGTTAAATACAAAGATAAAGCCGACTTGTGGATTGCAATGATAGAAGGTCACGGGGCAAGCATTCAGTCCATGGCGGCCCAGCTTCCGGAAATATCGATTTGGCTTAGCGGAAATCCGCGATATGGAGAAGCGCAGGTCGCAAAAACCAAAATAAACGATTCTCAATACTGGATGAATATATTCCAGGACGGCAAGTACGTTGGCGTTACTTCCGTGGATAAAAACGGCGGCGAGTTTTTCATCTCCCAAAACGAAGTCGGAGTAATGGACACCATAAAGGAGCGCAGTGATTTAAAGGCGATTATGGTAAGCGATTACAGACCGAAATTGGAGGGCATTTTCCGTAATCAAACGCAGCCGATAGGAAGGGAATACGTCTATTCGCAAACCTGCCAAAAGTGCCACGTAGAGCAATACAAAGCTTTCGAAGCCAGCAGACACATTCATTCGCGCGATTCGCTCGAAGCAAAAGGCCAACATTGGAATCCGGACTGCGTGAGCTGTCATATCGAATACGACAGCATCAACGACAAATCGCTGTCGATGCAGTGCACGACCTGCCACTACAACGCATGGAACAACCATATCGCGGAAGCCCAGGCCAATCCGGCCGCAGTTACCCCGCTCGGAGAAACTATCGACTTCGACTACTGCATCAAATGCCACGACGAAGAAAACTCGACCGAGTTCGCCGAACATTACCGGGATTATTTCGCGAAAATCAAGCACTGGAAGGGACCAACGTTACCGGGAGAACCCGAATAGGGCAGGGCGGCACAGCTACTTCTTAAAGCGCTTGGTTATGTTGTATTTCACGATTTCGGCATACATTTTTAGCCGCTGATACGAGCCGCGTATTATTCCGCGCTTTTCTTCTTTCATCCTGTGGCTCGCGCCGAAAAGTTCTATTTCAACCATCGCAACGCCTATTCGTCTCAAATGGTCGTTTATGGCGTGCTCGATTCCGAAGCCGGCCGTGTGCCAAAGGTCGAAACCTTCTAGCAACTCCTTTTTCAAACAGCGCTGCCCGCTAATCATCGGTGCAAATTTCTGAGCGAAGTCGGTGGCCGCGCGCCCGCCCTTGAATATTCCGATAGTGGCGGCGGCTGCACCATCGGTTACTGGGCGCACCAGTTTTCGAATGTGCTCTGCAGTAATTCCAGTCAAATCCGCGTCCAAAAATGCGATTATTTCGGCCGAAGCAGCTTTAAATCCAGTCTCCAATGCAACGGATTTTCCCGAATTCTTTTGCCGGATTACTTTGACGCCTGATACGCTTGACGCTTCTTCGCCAGTTCCGTCGGTAGAGCCGTCGTCAACGCAAATTATTTCCCGGAATACATCCGCGTCTTTCGCGGCCGATAAAACTGCGGCAACGGTACGCGCCTCGTTGTACGCCGGCACGATCAAAGCGGCGGCGCGGCAGTTTGTGTTTGAAATATTTGCGCCTGAGGTTTCTGAAATCACATTGAAATATTAGCTTATGCCCGTCAAAATATAGCTATAGCCGTTCGATTTCTTCAAGCAATACTGCACGCGCCTCGTCGAGGGTTAGATTTTTTCCGAACACCTCGCCCTTGCGAAACAGGACGAACCTGTTATCGCCCGCCGCGATTCCGATATCCGCCTCTTTCGCCTCTCCGGGACCGTTTACCACGCATCCCATAACGGCAACTTTAATATCTTTCTTGTACGACAAAATCTGCTCTTCGAGTTCGTCAATCAAGCCGATTAAATCGTAGCTAATTCGGCCGCATGTAGGGCAGCTAATCAGCTTAACCTGCGGTCTTGCGGTAGGCAGGCCGAGCGATTGAAGGATTTCATAGCAAACCCGGACTTCGTGAACCGAATCTTCGGTTAGGCTCACCCTCATCGTATCGCCGATACCCTGAGTAAGAATCATCGCAAGTCCGGTCGCGCTTCTAGCCGTTCCTATCATCCCCGGGCCGGCTTCGGTCACGCCAATATGCAGCGGATATTCCGAAAGCTCGCTGAACCTGGTATAGGCGGCGACGGTGTTCAAGACATCGCTCGACTTTAACGATACAACTATGTCTTCGATTCCGTGCTCTCGAACGATGTCGATGTAATGCAGAACGCTTTGGACCAGCGCCTCGGGTTGATTGTGTTCGTAAAGCTTCCTGAACTGAGGGGGCAGGCTTCCGCTGTTGCTGCCTATCCTTATCGGCACTTTTTCGCTTTTGACAGCCGCCGCAATTTCTACAACCTTGTCCTTGTTGCGCAGAGTGCCGGGATTGATGCGAATCTTGTGAACTCCGGCCTTTATGGCAAGTAGAGCCATATCTGCGTCGAAATGAATGTCCGCGATTATCGGCACCGGGCTTTGTCGCACTATCTCGGGCAGGGCGAGCGCGTCTTTTTCCTCCGGAACCGCAACGCGCACAAGCTGGCAACCCGCATCGGCAAGCACTTCGATTTCGGAAAGCGTCGCCGTTATATCGTGCGTGTACGAAGTGGTCATCGATTGTACTACAACCGGACTTCCGCCACCGATTTGCACTCCGCCTACGCTTACCGCGCGCGTCTTCCGCCGTTCTTTAACCAAATTCATGACGATAAGAAATACCACATTCGAGGCGAGTTAAATGCAATCTGCGGTTGATTCAGTGAAATGCTTTGGCAGATAAAACCGCTATGCCGGCAGATTTAAGCGGGATTCTAAAGCAGATTACTCTGCGAATTCGATTTCGGCTCTGTAACAAAGCCTGGTGAGAACCTTTCGAAGTTCCGGTTTTGAACCCGTTATAACAACTTTCTGGCCCTGTGCGGAAAGCCTCAATACCGCTTTGATTAGATCAAGCAATAGTCCGCCGTTTGATTCGTCAATGTACTCGCAATCGATTATTGTCTCGTTTGCGCGGCGCGATGCCGCGAAATTTCGCTTTATCAATTCGCCGGTATAAATAGCCATCGAAACCTCTTTAAACTACCCATAATATTATCGGCAACTGAAAGGTTCGATTTACGGCTTAAGACGAAATCCGGATTGATGCGGCAAGTCATTCGGATAGGCGGGCAGGGCGGCTATTCGTTGTGGGAAGGATGCCGCACCTCCGACTTCGTTCTATGCGCTTGAATCAGATCGAAAGATTTTCTAGCTTCGCCTCGCTTCATTTCGGCAAAGAGCAAGTCCTGATCACCGCCGCTTGTCTCGATTTCGATGCTGCTGAATATAAGGCCTTCGTTCTTTTTTACCATTGCTATTTTCGAATATGGAACCGTATGAACGTCGACCGCCATTCCAAGAAACTTGAAGGTTTTCAGCCTAACTGAATCGTCGTGAATTTCGATTCTTGGCGGCAATAGAACGGTGTTCAGAAAAATCAGAAGCGGAATTGCCGCGACGCCGACGCCGATCGGAAGAAGTATCCAGTTCGACGCTGCAATCCCCGCAATCACCCCAGCAAGCGCGAAAAATCCGGCCCAAAGCCAGATTTTAAACAGAAACAACTGCTTTAACCGGCAAGTGAAAACCATAGCCCCTCCCAAGGCGGAATTGCCAAGCCGGTCATTATATTAGCAGAAAACCGGATTCTCAAATAGGCCGCCATCTACTTTAAGGCAGATTTCATAAAGATTCGAGTCAATCAACATAAGACCGTATGCCGCGGGATTGTCGATAAATTCGCCGACCGCAAGCCATAAAAGTCCCTTGGGGCGAATTGCCGCAAGCAAATGAGGCAGCGCGCTTTTTATAGCCGGGACGGTCATCGACGAAAGGATATACCTGCAAGCTACAAAATCGAATTCACAGGAGTGCTCCTTGGCAAAACGCTCGGTAAAAAAATTACCCGTTTCGTATGTTATGCACTGCCTGACTTTAGGTGAAGGCTGAAGAATTCCAGACTTGGGTTGAGTAAAATACCCTTCTTTCGAGTAGTAATCTGGAATAGCAGCATTTTTGACGTAATAAATGCCTTTTCGGGCAATCTCGATTCTGCCTTCGGCCAAATCGACGCCTTGTAAACTAAAATCGCAGTTTATCTTCGTAAAAGTCTGAAGCGCAACGCACGATAGCGACACGGCTTCTTCTCCAGTACCGCATCCTGCGCTAAGCAGTTTATAGGTACGCCGTCCGCAAAATCTATCTGGAAAGGTTTTAAAATAGTCCAAAGTCAGGTCAAAAGCGGAGGGATCTCTGAAGAATTCCGTAAATCCAAGAGGAATGAACTCCGGAATAACCCGCAACGCTTCTGGTTTCGCCTTAAACAACGGTATCAAATCGGCAAGTTCTTCGCAGTTTAACTTATCGGCAAGGGCCCGGAACCTTTTTAGCAGATGCTCTTTTTTAAACGCAGTGACATCCATCCCGGTCGAATCCGAAGCGATCCGAACCAGCTCGACAAACACGAAATCGCTCGTCTCCTTACCGGTAATAGCAAACCTCCGAAATGGATTATACAATCGGAAGCCATACACATGGGGCGCCACGCAACCTCAAGAAACAGGCCGCCAGCCCCGCGCCTCAATATTCAATGCCGCAATGTAACATAATATACCTTATGCGCATAGCAGGTCAGCGCGCCGGCGCGCTACGCAATTGTCTGGATCCCGCCTTTCGGTGCGTTTGTTGCCTTTTGTTCAGGCAGCGCCAATCGTAGCGAAACCCATTGCTTGTTTTCTGTTGATTACTTGGCAGGCTTATATGGCCAAGTTCAGGTCGGAAAAAGAAGGGTTTATTCTTGCATTGAGTCCTAGTATATATAATGCCTGCGTCGGATTCAGGTTCAATGCCAACGCTCGCCGGAAACTGCAGGTCGTACCCCTGCCCTGCTGTTCTTGTGAAGTCGGTTTCTTATTTCACAAATTCTTGAAATCTCATATTTGCATGTTAGTATTTAGGCGAAATCCGCAAGTAGCCGATGAACCGGTTAGCAGCGTGGTGCTCAATTTCCTACCGTATCCCGCATCTTGGAGGTAGCGATGCCCAGAATCGAAGTCATCAAGGAAACGTGCAAAGGCTGTCAGCTTTGCGTGCCGGCCTGTCCGCACGATTTGATTCATTACACTAAAGCAGAAATAAACCAGATGGGATTCTATCCCGTCGAGTATATAGACCCAAACGAAAAATGCACGGCCTGCAAGCTGTGCGCGATTATTTGTCCTGACGTTGCCATCAGAGTTTTCAAGTAGCGCTCTTTAATGGGCGCAGGAGGTTTCGATGACGGATAACGGAAACCGGGAGTTAATGAAAGGTAACCATGCCATGTGTCTTGGCGCAATTCAAGCCGGTGCAAGGGCATATTACGGCTACCCCATTACTCCCCAGAACGAAGCCACGGAATATATGTCGCTAGAAATGCCGAAAGCCGGCGGCAGTTTTATTCAGGCTGAAAGCGAAGTTTCTGCAATAAATATGGTGTACGGCGCGGCATCCGCAGGCGTACGCGCAATGACGTCGAGTTCTTCGCCGGGCGTTTCGCTCAAGCAGGAAGGCATTAGCTACGCCGCAATGGCGGAATTGCCTTGCGTAATCGGAAACATCGTACGGTGCGGACCGGGCCTCGGCAACATCGCACCTCATCAAGGAGATTATTTCCAAGGAACACGCGGTGGCGGTCACGGAGACTATCGGACCATAGCGCTTGCGCCGGCCAGTGTGCAAGAAATGGCGGAATTGACGTACAAAGCTTTCGATCTTGCCGACGAATATCGCAATCCGGCGCTCATTCTCTCCGACGGCGTTATCGGCCAAATGATGGAACCCGTGGACCTCACAAAAATACCCGCGAAAGATCCGCCGGTGAAGGAATGGGCGGTCGGGTCTGGCCAAGACAAGCGCTCCCGCAACGTAGTTACCACAATTTATCTCGACCCCGAAGATATGGCGGACATGCACTTAAAGTTGATCGACAAATACGACAGAGCGCGCAAAAACATCCAGTATTACGAGGAATTCCGCACCGAAGACGCGGAAGTATTAATCGTAACTTACGGCACGAGTTCCCGCGTTGCCAGAACGGCCATACGCCACTTGCGCGAGTCGAAAGAAGCCAAAGTCGGAATGTTCAGAGCTATTAGCCTTTGGCCTTTCCCGTATGGCAGACTTGACGAAATGTGTGCAAATTACAAGGCGATAATCGTTCTCGAAATGAATTGGGGACAAATGGTTGAAGACGTACGCCTAGTCGTCGGCGACCGGACTCCGATTCACTTTTACGGCAAACACGGCGGGTTGATTTTTACGCCCGCCGAAATCGAAGACCTAGTCAAGGCAGTCGATAAAGACCCGAAAAATCCGTCAACTTTGTGGAGCGTAATCCGCTAAGGAGAAGTTATGTCTGAAGTAAAAACGATTTCGGAAGCCAAAGAAGAAAAACTTGTTTTCGATAAACCCTGCGCTCTTAGCGAACGCAATTTCACCTACTGCCCGGGTTGCGGACACGGTGCGATTCATCGACTTGTCGCGGAGTGTATCGACGAATTCGGTTTAAAGGACCGCACGATTGGCATGGCCAGCGTTGGCTGCAGCGTTTTCAGCTACTGGTTTTTCGATGTCGATTTCATAAGCTGCGCGCATGGCCGCGCACCTGCGGTCGCAACCGGCGTCAAGCGCGCTCATCCGGACGCGTTCGTTTTTACGTACCAAGGCGACGGCGACCTAGCGAGCATCGGAATGGCAGAAATTATGCACGCGGCGAACCGCGGCGAACAAATCACGGTTATTTTCGTGAACAACGCCATTTACGGAATGACCGGCGGCCAAATGGCGCCGACTACGCTCATCAATATGGTTACTTCGACATCGCCGCTCGGGCGCGACCCATTGCTCGCCGGAAATCCCCTGAAAATGGTCGAGTTGCTGTCGCAATTGGATGGGGTTGCATTTGCCGCCAGAGGCTCCGCAAGTTCCGCGAAGAATCTTTTGAAGGCCAAGGCATATATGAAAAAGGCCTTTCGTGCGCAAACAGAGAAAAAAGGCTTCGGCATTGTCGAAATCCTTTCGAACTGCAACACAAACTGGCACAAAAGCCCGCTGGAAGGAAATAAATTTATTGACGAAGTTATGGTGAACGTCTTCCCGCTCGGCGTTTATAAGGACGTGTTCGCGTCTGACAAAGAACAGAAAGAGTAAGAATAGTCGCTAACGCGGTCGTTTGCCGGAAGTTAGTGAAGGAGTTACCTATGCTTGTTGAAATGATTTTTGCAGGATTCGGCGGTCAAGGCATAATGACGCTCGGAATGACGCTTGCGTACGCCGGAATGATTGAGGATAAAAACGTCGCTTGGATTCCTTCGTACGGCCCCGAAATGCGCGGCGGAACTGCAAACTGCAACGTAATCGTGAGCGACGAGGTCATCGGAAGCCCCACCACGGACACACCCGGCGCGGTCTTGATTATGAACCTTCCCAGCTTCCACAAATTCGAGCCTAAGGTAAAGCCTGGCGGTACGATTGTCGTTAACAGCTCGCTAATATCCGCGCGTTCCGCCCGTGAGGATATTAAAAGCTACTATCTTGACACGGCGGAAGTAGCAAAGGAGCTTGGCAATCCCGTACTCGCCGGAATGGTCGCTCTCGGCGCGCTAAACGAAGCCATGAAGCTGGTCAAAAACGAATCGCTTGGCGCGGCGCTTAAAAAGCTATTGCCCGAACACCGGCACAAGCTTATCCCGCTTAACCTCGAAGCGCTGGATAGAGGCGCATCCTCGGTGAAAAACGGCTCGTAACGTTTCCATACCAGTACAGCCCTAATGCCCTGCCCTATCCATAATAGGATGCCGCGATTTGCTCGATTTCGACGCAACGGTTATAGGCTTCGGCATAAAACTCGCCGTTCGGGTCAAGTGTGAGATAGGCGTAATAATAATCGTACGCAGTTCCCCAATCCCCGAAGAAATCGTAAACTACGCCGACCCAATAATATGGTTCCGGCTCTTCAGGCCATCCTTGAACACATGTCGCGAAAACCGTTCCAGCAGTCTCGTAATCCCCTCCCACGATATACGCCAACCCGGACATATAATAAATCTCGAAGGTATTCGGGTAAAGCTGATCGAGCGAGGCAAGCAAATCCACCGCACTGTAAGCATCTCCGGCGGCTATGTAGTTCGATGCGGCGGTCAAACCTTCTTGAAGCGAGATTGTGCTTTGTTGCGGCTGTTTGCCGCCACCCGGCGGAGAAAAACCGCCGCTTTGACCTTGCTGAGCGCCCATTTCAAGCATATCGGCATAGTCTTTCATTCCGGGCGAGAAGGACTTAATGGGCTCCGCCAATTGGCCGTTCGGATATTGCCTTAAATAGTTGTCCAGCGCACTCAAGTATTGCCGTATCGTTGCGGCATATTTTTTTCTATCGGCCTCGGGCAATTGAAGCGCCCTTTGCGGATCTTTGCCGGTGCGCTCGTCGATTTCGTACATGGTTTCGAGCGCTCCGAACATCGACTGCAAACCTTTGGCGTCGGGCAAAAACGTATTGATATCGGCGACGAGCATACTTTTGGGATACTCTCTGATGTAACCGTCAATGTCCACGACGGCCACGTCCAATCTGTTTTTCATCGCCCGAAGGTCGGCCAAGGTGGTGTTGGGCGAAAGGCTTTTTTCCATATCCCCGAACAGCTCGACGATAGCGAACATCCCGTGAAACGCTCTTACGAATCCGGCTTCGGGCATATTCGCCCGCGCTTCGGTAAGCAAGCGCAAGCCTTCTGTCGCGTGAGCGAGCATCCACTGCTCGTCCTTCGTCATTTCGAGAAGCACCACGAACAGGCTGGCAAGTCCGGAATAATAAGTGCCGGGGAAATCGCGTCTTACTTGCCGGAACGCCGTAAGCGCCTTTACGTTATCCACCGTTTGCTCGGAAGCGAACGAACGGAATACGCCGGCGGTGCAAAGGATGAACGGGTCGTCAGATGCCAGCGACAGCGCCTTGTTCATTGCCGACTCCGCCTTCGTAACTTCGTTGAGCGACGCATATCCGAAGCCCATAAGTGCCCAAGCTCTGGCGTAATTTGGATCGATTTCGACCGCTTTTTCCAATAGCGCCATCGCTTGTTCCGTTGCGGCAACGGAATCGTCAACTTCTACGCCGGAATCTATCAGGTCTATCATCGCGGTAATCCACGAATCGGAGCCGAACGCGATTTCGTTCGCGCGAGTGTAATACTCGTATGCGCTAAAGCTGGTCGTGTCCTGCCGCTTGAATTCTTCCTTCGCTTCCGAGGCAAGAGCTTCAACTTGAACGGGCGCCGCCGTCGGTCCGGAGCCGAGAGCGCCGGACAGGTTGGTTGCGAGGTTCGTGTACTGGCTGAAAATATCGTCCACAGCCCCTTGAGCTTCGAATCCCGCGCTCGTTTCCGCCGTTTCGACGTCAACGACGCGCGCGCTTATTAGTATTTTCGTGGTGCTGACTTGATAGCTGCCGGTAACCGCTTTCTTAATCCCGATAACCTTGCCCAGTTCAACGGCCGTTTCCGTATCGACGAATCCGGATGCCTGCAGCCTTTGCTCCTGCAAAATCTTGTTCATCTGGCCGCGCTCGATTACGACGACGTTCGGAAGTGCCGCCAGCTTCGATGACAAGGATTCTTGAATTCCTCGGCTGACCCAATCGAACTTGGTATCTTTCGTGACATTCTCGAATTCCAGCACGCCAAGCCTGACCGGCTCCGCGGCCGATACTGCCGGCTGGGATACCAAAAGTCCGTACCCCGACATTAAAATCAGCGCAAGAGCGATTAAATGCGTTTTCATGGCACATCGATTATAACGCGATTTTCGAAAAGTTAAATATGTTACGCTCGTAACTCGCCCGCAATGTGGAATATTTGTTGACATATACGAGCTATTCGGTATAAATAAAAGTGATTGCGAATTTCTACGCATCAACGGAGGGATTCCGGTGAGGATCTCCAGGAAAACGGATTACGGAGTACGAGTTTTGATTGCGCTTGCCCGCAACGGCGAAGGGCCTATATCGGCCAAGGAGCTATCCGCTCAAATGAACATCCCTTACAGATTTCTAGAGCAGGTCATTCGCAGCCTAAAGCAGAGCGGCTTCATAAAAAGCTTCAGGGGATTCAAGGGCGGCTATCAGCTATCTAAAAAAGCGAGCGAAATCACGCTTCTCGAAGTCGTCGAATCTGTACACGGTCCGATCGAACTAGTCCCCTGCCTCGAAAATCCGCCGGATTGCAAGCTATTGGACAGCTGCACCGCTCACAGCGTTTGGTCCGGCCTCGATTCGAGCATCAGGAAATCCTTGAGCTCGATTACCTTCGACAAGTTGGTAGCGAACGGCCTAAGGCATGCCAAGTCTCCGGCAAGAAAGTAATCTGCGTGTTGCGTTTCTCGATTAATTGCTATATTATCTCCTTGAACCGTTACGAGGGGATTCAATGCGCGCAATAAAGTTTGAAGAATACGGCAATGAGAACGCGATGAAAATCGTCGAAATGCCAAAACCTTCGCCTGCTGCGGACGAAGTAGTAGTGAAGGTTATGGCAGCCGGCGTAAATCCAGTCGACATACTGGTGCCCGCGGGCCTGTACTTTCGCAAACCTCCCTTGCCCATAACGCCCGGTTTCGAAGGCGCCGGTTTCGTGTACGAAAAAGGCGAAAACGTAACCAAATTCGACGCGAATGATCGCGTGGCCTTCCGTCAAGGCAGCGTCGGGTTCGGCCGCGTGACCGGCGCTTTTTCGGAGTTTGTAGTTTGCCGGGAAGACGATTTGATGCCCACTCCGAAAGAATTCGTTGACGAAGAAGCCGGCTCGTTTTGGCTTGCAGGACTAACCGCGTGGGGAGGTCTGATTCACCTGCTCGATTTGAAGCCGGGTCAAACCGTAATAATTACAGCCGCCGCTGGCGGAGTTGGACACATTGCGGTGCAACTCGCCAAAGCGTTGGGAACTAAGGTAATCGCGACAACACGCTCTGCTGAAAAGGCGAACAAAATCGCTCAATTAGGTGCAGACGCAATACTGGTTACCTCGGGCGAGGACCTTAGTGAACAGGTTAAATCGCTCGGCGGCGCGGATCATGCGTTCGATGCCGTTGGAGGAGAGACTACCGCACAGTTGATGAAATCGCTCCGCCCCCACGGCAAAGTGGTCGTGTACGGTGCGGTTAGCCGGAAAACCCCGGAAATCGACTTCGCGTCCCTCATTGCCAAATCCAACGGAGTTCTGGGATTTACCATGATGACGCTCCGGGAGACGCCGGAATTGCTCGAAACAGCGGAAAGCGAGCTTTCGAAATACATCGAAGCGGGCAAAATTCGCCCGGTTATCGGTAAGGTTTTTTCGCTGGACAAAGCGCCTGAGGCATGGCGAGCCGTGAAGGATGGCAAATACTTCGGCAAAGTGGTTATCAGCCCAAGTCTGTATCTCGGCCCAGATGCTGAAGCGCCCGAAATTCCGCCGCAAATTTACTAAACGGCATTTTGTCTTCTGCCATTGTTCGCACCTTCAGCGTCCAGCATGCGCGATAATCCGGATTCTACCTGTAATTAGGCGGTTTCAAGATGACGGATTTCTCCAACAGCTTTTCCAAGCCGGTCGATTTGCGAAGCGATACGGTGACGCGTCCTAGTCCTGAAATGTACGAAGCGATGATGTCAGCTCCGGTCGGAGACGACGTTCTCGGCGACGACCCAACGGTTATCCTGCTTCAGGATCGCATTGCGGAACTACTCGGCAAGGAAGCCGCGCTGTTTATGCCAAGCGGCACTATGGCGAATCAAATCGCCCTCAAAGTCCATACAAGGCCCGGTGACGCCGTAATATGCGAAGAAGGTTGCCACATACTGAATTACGAAGGCGGTGCGCCGGCCGCAATCAGCGGAGTGATTCCGAAGACAATTGCCGGAACCCGCGGGGCGTTTACGGCGGAACAAGTCGAAGAAAAAATCGCTCCGGACAACAGCCATTTTGCGCGCACGTCGCTTGTTGAAATCGAAAACTCGCATAACCGGGCCGGCGGTTCGATTTTTCCTCAGGACGAAATCATCGCCATATCCCAGCTTTGTAATGAGCGCGGAATGCTCCTGCATCTTGACGGCGCAAGGCTTTGGAACGTCCACGTGGCAACCGGAATTCCACTTGGAGATCTCTCTCGCCCGGCGGATACCGTCAGCGTTTGTCTATCGAAAGGATTGGGCTGTCCCGCCGGCTCGCTGCTTGCGGGAAGCCGCGATCATATCGCTTATGCCCACAGGATAAGGAAATACCTTGGCGGAGGCATGCGCCAATCCGGAATTCTGGCAGCTGCCGGGCTTTATGCTTTAGACAACAATATCTCCCGGCTCGAAGAAGACCACAAGCACGCACGTTTGCTGTTCGAAGCGTTTGGCGGGTTCGACGGAGCCGCGCCTATCGAGCCGGACACCAACATTCTGATAGTCGAATTCGATAACTCGAAATACGACCCCGAACTCGTTAGGCAGGCCATGGAACGTCGCGGCGTCAGGTTTTTAACCATAAGCAAAACGCGAATTCGGCTTGTGCTTCACCTGGACGTAACGGAATCTGAAGCGGAATACGCAGGCGAAAAGATTCGGGAAGTGCTGGCCGGAATGAGCGGCCGCGCCGGCCGCAGTATGAACGGCATCACGCCGCAGTCTTTTTGAATCTCGACGCAGCCAGGAGCATCGTCGAAATCCCCAAGATCGCCAGCACGGCGAATTCGATTCCCAATGAACCTATGCCCAGTCCTTTGAGCAATATTCCGCGAATTATTTCGACGAAAAACTTGAGCGGATTTACATAAGTTATTGCTTGAACTACGGTTGGCATGTTCGAGATTGGAAACATAAACCTCCGAAAGTAGAACGGCAGGCATCAGGTAAAAATCGCCGCGCGCATAGTTTACGGGATGTTTCGCGAAAGTTTTCGCCGGTTTTAATCGAGACTTTGCCTTAGGAGCTTAAAGCTATTTTATTTATGCGGACTAAGCGGCATCCCCGGCTTTGTTACAGGTGTAACGAACTGGCGCGTTGACTATGGAATTATGATGAAATCTGGCAACTTCCGGCTGTTTTACTCGGCTTTGGCTGCGGACGTTCCGTTAAGCAACCCGGCGTATTTCTCTAGTTGCGGAACAAGGCTTCTGAGTGGTTTTGCCCAGAATTCCGGGTTCGTCGTGTCTTCGCCGATGGTTTGCTTCGCAACGTTTTCGACGCTGTCGCTGCCGGTCAACATCAGGAAGTTTTCGTACTGCGGAAGGAAGCTGTCTCCTTCTTCGCGGAATTTTTCGTACAGCGCGCGAGCAAGAAGAAAACCCATAGTGTAAGGGAAATTGTAAAAGGTGACCTGGGTAATGTAGAAATGCAATTTCGACGCCCAGAACATCGGGTCAACCCCGTCCTCCATAAGCGAGTCGCCGAATACGCGCTTTTGCATATCCACCATCAGTTCCTTGAGCCGGGACACGGATACTTCGCCGTGTTTCCGCTCTTCGTGAAGCGCCTTTTCGAATTCGAATCTTACCGTTATGTCGAGCATAAGAATAGCCGAGCCGCAAAGGTCGGCATCCAGCATAAGAAGCTTCGCGGCATCGCCTATTGAATCGTCGCGATAAACTCCGTCCGCTAGAATATGCTCCGCGAAAATCGAAGCGGTTTCTGCAAGTGTCATCGGATATCTTCGCGCCATCGGGCGAAGCTCTTTCAGCAAATGCCCGTGAAAAGCATGTCCCAATTCGTGCGCGAGCGTCGTGACGTCGCCGATTGCGCCGTTAAACGTCTGATATACGCGCTGCTCTTTGGTGAACGGCGAGCCGGTGCAGAAAGCGCCGGGCCTTTTACCCTGCCTCGGTTCGGATTCGATCCACTTTTTGGACAACGCATACCTGTAATATTCGCCGAGCTTCGGATACGCTTTATCGAAAGCCTTTTCCACCATCGCGGAGCCTTCATTCCAACCGTATACAACCGCCTCGTCCATAGGTAACGGCGCTTCCCGCTCGAACCAATAGATTCCGGTTCGTCCTAAAGCCCGCGCTTTTATGCGCAAAATATCCCTTGCGATTTCGATATTGTCGTAAATCGCTTTATACATCGCGTCGAGCGTTTCTTTGGAAACGCAGGATTGAAAAAGTGCGTTATGTAGAAAATCGTCGATACCGCGGTATTTGTTCAGCGTCAGTCTGGTTCCCGCGATCGAATTGAGCGACGCCGCGCAAACGTCTTCGATGCCCTTCCACGCTTCGTTACCACCCTCGAATGCCGCCCTTCCGACGTTTCTGTCCGCGTCGGACATTAGCGATCGCCATTGAGAAATCGGCTTTTTCTCGATTTTACCGTCCGGATAACGCATTTCGAATTCAAGTTTGCCGCTAATCTTGTTATAAAGCCTGCCCCAAGCTCCGATGCCGTCGATATTCAAATCGGATGTCAGATTTTCCAGCTCTTTCGCCATCGTGTACTTGGCCATTTCTCGAATACGTTTGATGTAATACTCCGCGCCCTTCAATTTTTCACGGGAAATGAACCTCTCGAAAACGTCGTCCGGTACATCTTTGAATCCGCGCAGCACCTCCGTGTTGTACTTTTCGAAACTGGCGAACAGCTTTGCAAGCCTGCCTTCTTCCTGCGAATAAGCTTCGTTTCCCGCATCTGCGGCGGACAAGCAACCGATATACGACGACAGGTGTCCAAGACGCGTTATAAGTTCTTCCGACTTCAGGAGCAGCGCCTCCCAATCGTCGGCGTTCGCGTCGGAAAGCGGATTTAGCTTGGCTGCGGATTGCTCCAATTCCGAAATGCCGGAATGCAGATTTTCCTTGAATTCGGTCATGCCCGGGCCGCCGAATTCCGGAAAGTAGCTCGTCAAATCCCAAACTACACCGTTACGCGTTTCAGTCATCGCAGTATTCTCCAGATTAATTTTGCCTGCACCGGCGGCCAGTCAAACCGGATTCGGCTATTTATCGAACGATCCTTCAAAAGCGAATTCCGATTGAGACAGTCGAGGCTGGGGAAACTCGGATTCCGCAATGCTTTCCGGCAAAAAATCTTTTTCGGCAAGTTTGCCGACGGCCACAGCAGCGATGGGAGTATATTCCAGGGGAATATTCAGCGCCGAAGCCGCCTTGTCCTTTCTGAATCCGGCCATTCCGTGCGTAACGTAACCGCGCCTAGTGGCCTCGAGCGCGAAATATCCCCAGGCGCAGCCCGTATCGAACTCCGCGCTGGAATTCTGCTCGCCGGTATCGGAAAGCGTTTTTTTTGCTGAGATAATCAGCAACGCCGATGCGCGTTTTGCCCACTGCCAATTGACTTCGCTCAATATTTCTTTGAACTTGTCGAATTGCGGCGAGTCGCGAAAAGCAAAGACAAACCGCCACGGCTGTTCGTTGGCGCTGCTCGGAGCGAAGCGAGCCGCTTCGAACATCGCGAGCAGGTCTTCACGGGGCATCGGGTCGCCGGTGAAAGACCGCGGCGACCAGCGTTCGAGTATGTGCGGCAGAATTTCGAACTCCGTCTGCCGGTTCTCGTGCCAACTGATTGAAATCATAAGCTGAAAAGTACCTCAAACGAAACGAGAGTTTATACCACAGCGCCGGCATTTTAGCGCCGCCGGAGTAGGTTGATATGTATTCGGTCTATTTCAAAAACGGATTCGACGCCTTTTCCTCGCCGATTCGTGTCGCGTTTCCGTGACCGGGATACACTTCGGTTGAATCCGGCAATACCAGCAGTTTCTGCATAATCGAATCGAGTAAAAGGCGATGATTCGCGCCCGGCAAATCCGTTCTGCCGATGCTGCCCTCGAACAATGCATCTCCAACGATAGCGATGTTTTCATAAACGAGAGCGATTCCCCCGGGAGAATGTCCTGGCACTTCGATTATTTCCACCTGAAATTCGCCAAGGGCGAGCTTTTGGCCTTCATAAAGGAACAAATCCGGTTCCGGCGAAGATTCCGCGTCGAAGCCGAACATCGTTGCCATCTCGGTCTGAGCCTTGAGCATATGAACATCGCCCTTATGTATTGCCAACTGAGCTTCGGGGAACTTCTTTTTAAAAAACGCGTTGTTAAACGTGTGGTCGAAATGCCCATGCGTGTTCACGATGTATTTTAAATTCAAGCTCGCGGCGCCGATGTTTTCGGCCAGATATTCTGATCCGATTCCGGGGTCTATTAGCATCGCTTCAAGCGATTTCGGATCGTAAAAAAGATACACGTTGTTTGCCAGCGGTCCGCAAATGTGACGTTCGAGCTTAAGCATCTGGCGCTTGGTCCTCCGGTTTGGGCAGCAATTTATAAACTTCTAGCCTATTCGAGCCTTCTTTAATTGCCGCGATATACGCTCCGGACGGGGAGCACGCGGCTAACCTCGGATTAGGGAATATGTTTTTGACGCCGTCCGGCGAAACGAGAATTAGGCGCCTGTCGCTGTAGCCTCCCGAAGACTGTGACTGGCGGAATATCGCCGCGTAATAGCCTTCGCCGAAAGGCCAGACTCTCGAAAATGCCCCTTTGAGAGCGCTTGGCTTCTTTGCGTTTCTGCCCGAAGAAGAAATGACCCACCAGTTGTTCGGATCGACGCCGGTTTTTCCTTGAGCTGCCTTGGCGTCGAGAAGCACGGATACGCCGAGCGAATCGACGACAAGTCCGTCCGGCAATATATTCCCTTGAATCAGCGGGATGTAGTCTCCTTTTCCGGAAGGAATGCTCACAAGAAGCGGCGGCTCGTAAATCTCGCTCTTGAAAATACCGGCGGAAATCCAAAGCCTGTCGGTAGCGAATTCGAACTTAGCTCTTGTTATGAGGCCCGGATGGCCTTCGGGGCTGAATTCGACGGGTTTAAGCACTCCAAGCTCGGTTTGTTTTCGCAAGTCGAACATCAATACTTCGCTTCCCGCGGTGGAAGCGGGATGCCTGACAATTGCCAGATACTTGTCGTCGAAGGAAAAGTCTGCGCACCCGACCGCGAATTCATCCGGTATTTCAAGCGGTACCGCACGCACTGCGGCATCCTGTTCAACGCGAACGAGTAAGCAAGCGGGCCGCAAGCTCTTTAGGGAATTTGGCCAAAGAAGCAAGTGTTTTCTCGTTTGAGATGCCGCGATGCTCGCGTTGGCAAGCCAATCCGGACCTGAAACAAAGTTGTCAAGAAAGGTAGCAGGAATTAATTTCTGCTTCGAAGGGCCGTCCAAATTCAATTCCCAAAGTGCGGCTCCTTCGGGATTGACCAAATAAATCCATAGCCTCGAATCGTCCCTGAAAAGAAGCTGTGAAATATACCCTTCTTCCCACGACCATACTCCGATTCGTTTTGCGTCGTGTGGAGGCGATTGCGCCGCGCCGAGCGCAATTTGCCTGACAGCGGCGGATATGCCGAATATCAAAACTATGAATCCCAGCGCCGAAACGAGTAAAATGACTATTGAGGGAAATCGCGTTTTCAAATATTTAAACCTGGCTATCAATTCTTAAAAGTACCGATCTAATAATTTCTCCGCTGTATCCTCGCCTGTAAAGCGCGGCGGACAGCTTGTTTTTCTCCTTAGCTTCGTATTCATCTGTAAGTCGAGCGGTGTATTTCTTACCCTTTCGATCAAGCCAATTTAGTGCGCTCTCAAGCTGGGATTCGGGGCTTGCGGCCTCTTTTATCGCTTCGTCGGCTATATTCGATGGGATGCCTTTCCGAAGCAGTTCATTTTTAACCGCTTTTTCGCCCTTGCCCGGTTTTGCCAGCCTCGAAGCGGCATATTTTTTGGCGTATTCGGCTTCGCAAACGAGTCCGAGCTTTTTCACCTCGAAAATGGCGAATTCAGCCGCATCTTTGACGAAACCTTTACCGAACAACTTTCTACCGATTTCGAATGCGGTATGGTCGCGAACCGCGAGCATCGCGAGCGCGGACTGCTTTGCGCGCTCGCGCTGGGAAGCGGCCCAAAGCTCCATACGCCGCCCGGCGGTAAATTCCCTGAACTTTTCGATTCCGAATTCATCGGCAACCGTTTCGGGAATCCGCCAAATTGAACCGTCGCTCCAATAAACCCTTTTCGATCTCGAATGACCGCGCGGTTTGCCCGCCGCGGTCACGGTAGCTTGCGAACAATGTTGAAGACAGCCGTCCGGCAAGGCCGCCTTGGCGCTGTCCAGCCGTTTGTCTCCGGAAAAAGTCACTTCGGAAACCACGGCAAAAGTCTAGCATGATGCCTGCTTGGACATGCCTCTATTGCTCCATTTCTTGCGTAAATCGCCAATTTGTGGCGAACCCGAAACTTTCGGGATATAATCAATTTGCCCTGCGTCCAGTGGATTCTAAGTTGATGGAGTCAACACCTTTCCTAAGGGAGCCGGGTATAGCGTCGTCCTCGTGGGGGCACGCCAGGGTACCCACTTGGAACATCCGACTGTACCAACGGAATCCGCAACGCGGGGTTTTCGCGTCGAAGAACTTTTCATGAGCATTACTCCTCTCAATCAATCTGCATTCGAAACCGAAATCGGCCGCTCCAAACAGCCGGCGGTGTGCCTGTTTTGGGCCGGATTTTGCAAACCTTGCCGCAAAATGACCGACACGGTAATGAGCATCGAGCGCAGGCTCGGCGACAGCGCCAAATTCTATTCCGTAAATGTCGCCGAAAACCCAAAAACCTGCGAGCTTGCAGGCGTACTCGTTGTTCCCACGCTGGTTATATATAAAAGCGGCAGAGCGGTCGAACGGTTATTCGGCGTCCAAGACGAGGATTTTTTAACCGGTGTTATCGAAGAAGCGATTGTCGGATGACCCGGATTATCTGCCGCCCTAAATTGATACGAACAAGCCAATTTCGAATATTTCCTCTATCCTATTGACATCCTGCCGCGCGGCTATATAATCCCCTGCCGTGCCTTGGTGTCCTAAGTGTGGAACTGAATATCGAGAAGGTTTTACCACCTGCTACGACTGCAACTCCCCGCTCGTCGAGTCGCTGGACGACGACTTCGAGACGGACGGGGTGACCGCCGCGGGCGATCTCAGCCCGGAAGAAATCGACGAGATTATGCAAAGCGGTATGGCGGCGTACGAAGACGACGAATTCGAAGACGCTCTCGAGTGCTTCAACGAAGTCATTCGGGCGAATCCGGACAGCCACGAAGCGTACAACATGCTCGGCCTTACTTTCGCCGCGCTTAACTATCATCGCGAAGCATGGCGCAGCTTCAAGCATGCGCTTCGCACCGACGAAAACGATTCCTGCACGCTCTTTTACATCGCCGATTTTCTTTGCGATCAAGGCGATTTCGAGCTTGCGAAGGAATTTGCCGAGCGCCATTTGGAAGTCGAAGAAGACGGCGACGAGCGCAAGGCTATGGAAGAAATTTACTCCAAAATAAATGCCAGGCTCGAAGCGGGCGACCGTGGCTCGTTTGTCGCCGATATGACTTTGGAGCTTGAAAGCCTCACCTCGAATTGCCTTGAATGCAAAGCGCGGCTCCCGATGGACGCTCCGTATTGTCCGGTTTGCGGCGCGATACATATCTATCCCGAAGACGCTAGCGATACGGACGGTTACGAAGACGAAGAATCGGATTGGGACGATGACGAAGAAGACGGCGACATCGAAGAAAGCGACATCGACGACGACGACGAAGAAGACGACGACGAAAAATATTAGGCTTTTGGCGCGTGATTAGGCGGCGGATTTGCCCGGCGGGCGGGAGATTGAGCAATGATTAAAAGCGATCGCTGGATTAGAAAAATGGCGAACGATTGCAGAATGATCGAGCCGTTCTCCGAAATGCAAATTGTTCCCGGCATAATCAGCTTCGGCCTGTCGAGTTACGGATATGACGTACGCGTCGCTAACGAATTCAAGATTTTTACCAACGTTCGCAGCACCGTGGTCGACCCGAAAAACTTCGACCAGCAGGCGTTTGTGGATTTCTCCGGAGATGTATGCATAATCCCGCCGAACAGCTTCGCGCTTGCCCGGACGGTGGAATACTTCAGAATTCCCAGAAACGTGCTCGTGATTTGCGTCGGCAAAAGCACGTACGCCCGTTGCGGGATAATTACGAACGTCACGCCTCTGGAACCTGAATGGGAAGGATACGTCACGCTCGAAATTTCGAACACCACCCCTCTCCCCGCCAAAATCTATGCCGGCGAAGGTCTTGCTCAAATGCTGTTTTTCGAAAGCGATGAGTTCTGCGAAAAAAGCTATCGAGACAAATCCGGGAAATATCAACATCAATCCGGCGTAACGCCGCCCCGCGTTTGATAATTTGTTCCAACAAGCCGCCCCGCCATCATGCTAAACTTCGCCCGTGACAGCCGGTAATTTGTTTAAGTCGGTATTAATACTGGCGGCCGTTATATTTCTGGCGGCGGCGGAAGATACGCCCGAAATAGAGCAGCCCGATTCAATTTCCTCCGGCTCTTCCCAATTCGTTCATTCCGAAGAGGCCTCCTGCATCGAGTGTCATTCGGAATTGAAATCGAGATTTCCATCAATCGCGCAAGTTAGAAATGAAGACTGCTTCTCTTGTCACACCGGAGCGTTTTTAAACACCGAAATCGGCGATTGGACGCATCCCGTATCCGACATGACGCTCGCCGGAAAAGAGTGCCTCGATTGCCATTCGATTTCTGCGGAAGGCACTGCGCAAATGCCGGATAAAACCGTCGGTCCGTGTCTGGATTGCCACAGCTCTATCCGCAGAGAAATCCACTTGATTGGCCGCCATCCGGTTACGGAAGGGATTACCGCCTGCCTCGATTGCCATCCGGCTCATAAACCCGGGAAAATAGCGTTGACATACGGACAAGTTCAGTTTCTTGGCGCAAGCTGGATTGAACGCCATGATCCGCTAAAGCAAAACGCAGCTTGCCTTTCATGTCACCCTTATTTTTCGTTGACGGGCCTAAGAAGCAGCGGATTCGTGATTGCCAATACGGTCAACCTTCACGAAGTGCATTTGGAACGCGGTTTTGCGGCGTGCATCGAATGTCATACTCCGCATGGTTCGTTCGCGCCAAAGCTTGTGCGCGATAGAATCGAAGACGGCACTCCTTTGATTTACACTCAAGATACCGGAATGGGAACCTGCAGCGTGAAGTGCCATTCTCATGTTCATATGCAAACGCGATACGGAACCGATCCCGAAAAGCTGTCCGCTTTTTAGCTTTAGGCGAAAGAAATTTGCGTTATGCCGCCTCCGGCTTTGATATAATCCTCGCCCGTGCGCCGCTAGCTCAATTGGCAGAGCAACTGACTCTTAATCAGTAGGTTACAGGTTCGATTCCTGTGCGGCGTACTTCTCACATTTAAGCCAAAGACATTCAAGGCTTATAATTGCTTCGATGAATTCACGAAAAGGCGCCCTGCCCGCCAAAGTTGGCCGCTATGAAATACGCGGTATCGCCGGAAGAGGCGCGATGGCCGTCGTTTACGATGCGTTCGACCCCAAGGAAAATCGCCGCGTCGCAGTCAAGGTTTTTCGCCCCGAAACCGAATCCAACCTATCCCCGGAGCAAATGAACGAACTACTGCTTCGCTTTGAAAACGAAGCCGAAGCTGTACGCCGCATTTCCAGCGAACACGTGATAGATATATACGAATCAGGCAGCGACAATGGGACGAAATTTATAGCGATGGAGTTCGTCGAGGGCGCGAATCTCAAGGAACTGCTTGAACTCGGCACTCATTTTTCGCTGGCGGAAGTAGCGGACATAGCAATTCAGGTGGCGAAGGGCCTCGATGCGATTCACTCTCTCGGCATCGTGCACCGCGACATCAAGCCGGCAAACATCGTGCGCATGGATTCCGGCAGAGTTTTTATTACCGATTTCGGCATCGTAAAGCTATCGGAAGACGCCACGCTTTCGCAGGAAGGCAGCATTGTCGGCACGCCGAACTACATGTCGCCGGAGCAAATCAAAGGCAGCCACGCCGCCGCTATAGGCCCGGAATCCGACATCTTCAGCCTTGGCGTAATCGTGTACGAACTACTTACGCGCAGAAAGCCGTTTGAAGGCAAAGACGTAACTCAAACGATGTTTAACATAACGCACGTCTTTCCGCCAAGCCCGCTTATATACAATCCCGCCCTTCCGAAAGCCGTCGAGCCGCTTCTCTTCAGGGTGCTCGCGAAAAATCCAGCGGAACGCTTCGCGTCGGCTTCCGAATTTTCGATTGCGCTGTCCAAACTCGAACAGGACGAGCATGTAAAAAACATTACGCTAGGCGGAAAAAAACATCCAGCCGCCGAACCCGCCGATGATATCGAAGAAGACGGCGGAGTTCCACTCTACATAAAGCGGGCGATGGATGCGGGTGTCGCACAGCCTCCGGGAGTAATTCCGCCGCGTTCTTACACACCGCCGATATACTGCACCGACTGCGGGATGGAAAACGACGCCGATGTGGAATATTGCGTTCGCTGCGGGCTTAAAATGCTTCGGCGCTCCGATTTCTTTGCCGAGCTTAAAAAATCAGGAAAACTCGCTTCGAATACTCCCGTAAAAGCGATTTATCTCGCGATAAACCTAATCGCACTTTCGCTTTTTCTTCTGCTGCTCTGGCTTTTCTTAAAAAGCGGGTAGCTTTTCGGGCTGGACGTCTTTCACAAGCGTCTGGCTTTTATCCGGACCGGTACTCACAAGCGAAACCGGAATGCCCGTTCTATCCTCGATAAACGAAATGTATTCCGCCAGATTCCGGGGTACGCCGCCGAAATCGGCAACTTCGGAAATGTCCGTACTCCAACCCGGAATTTCTTCGTAAATCGGCGTACACTGCGCCAAAATCGCATCATCCATATCGACTTCTTCGATTCGTCCGCCTTTGTACATGTAACTCGTACAAACCTTTATCGTCTCGAATTCGTTCAATACGTCCACTTTTGTCAGCGCGATTTCCGTCGCCCCGTTTATCAATATCGCATACTTGAGCAAAACCAAGTCGAGCCATCCGCACCTGCGTTTTCTGCCGGTCGTTGTTCCATATTCCTTTCCGGCTTCGCGCATCGTTTCGCCAATGCTGTTAAGTTGCTCCGTCGGAAAACTGCCGTTGCCGACTCTTGTGGTGTATGCCTTTGAAACCGCAATGACGCGCTTGATTTTGAGCGGCGATATGCCGGTGCCGAGACAACCGCCCGCAGTAACCGGATGGCTGGAAGTAACGTAAGGATAAGTGCCGTAGTCGATGTCGAGAAGCGTTCCTTGCGCACCTTCGAGAAGAAGATTCTTGCCTTCGGCCATATAATCCCTGATTATCGGCGTCGTATTTTCGATGTAAGGCACCAGCGATTCCGAAGATTTCGAGATAATTTCGTACTGCTCCTCCGGATCTACCGGCTCCGCGCCGTACAGGCCCGTCAGTACCGCGTTTTTGGATTCGATCGCATATTTCAATTTACGCTTTAAAACCGGCGGGTCGAGCAAATCGCCAACCCGTATGCCGATTCGCAGATACTTGTCGGCGTAAGCCGGGCCGATGCCGTGTCCGGTCGTGCCGATGGCGCAATCTCCCATCCTCTTTTCTTCGAGCGAATCGAGGAGTTTGTGATACGGCGTAACGATATGCGCGTCCGCGGAAAGGATTAGTTTGCCGCGAAAACAGCCCATTTCTATAAGCGTATTAATCTCGGCGGATAACGTGGCGGGATCTACAACGACGCCTGCCGCGAGTATGCAAACTTTGCCGTCGTACAGAATGCCGCTCGGCAAAAGATGAAACTTGAACGTCTGCCCGCCTGTCTTGACCGTATGACCGGCGTTCGAGCCGCCCTGAAAGCGTATTACGGCGTCGAACGAAGGCGATAAAAGGTGGGTAATTTTACCCTTCCCTTCGTCGCCCCATTGCGCGCCGACAATTGCGGTTACACTCATTAACTTTCCAAGGCGCCCAGTTGAGCGCACAGGGCGGGAAGTCTATCAAAGCGGAAAATGCAGGTCAACTTGCGTTTTCGGCTTAAATTTGCAATAATTTTTCAAATAGATTCCGCTACCGCTCTTTCACCTGCTTCGCCCCACTCCAATTCGCGCGCAGTTTTCGAAGATGGGACAACCGCTGCAAACCGGACTTTGGGGAAAGCAGCGCTCCTGTCCGTGACGCACGAATACGAAGTTGACGTCTCTCCATCGCTTTTTTGGAACGAGCTTCATTAGCTGGTTTTCGGTGTCCAAAACGTCACGCGATAAAACCCATCCCAACCGGTTCGTAATCCGGTGAACATGCGTGTCCACGCAAATTGCGTCTTTGCCGAAAGCGTTCGACAAAACGAGATTCGCCACCTTTCTGCCAACACCGGGAAGCTGTACCAGTTCTTCCAAGGTGTCCGGCACTTTCCCGGAGTAATCTTCAACCAGAATTCTGCAGGTTTCCTTAACGGCCTTCGCCTTTTGATTGTAAAAGCCTATCGGTCTAATAAGATTAAGCAGCACTTCGTCTTTGACAGCCAATAATTTTGCCGGCGTGTCCGCAATTTTAAACAGCGCTTTGCATACCGGCGCGGTTTGAGTGTCTTTTGTACGCGCGCTAAGTATTCCGCCGATAAGAACCCTGAACGGATTTCGTCCCGTCACGCGCGCCAGTTCATGAAGTTCGTATTCCGCTTTTAACAAATCGAGGATGCGCGAAACTCCGGCTGCGTTTGGCTTGCTTTTAATTTCGGTCGCACGGCGCTCCATTAACCCGGCCCCTCGTGCGTTTCGCTTGCTGCGTCGCCCCACCTATATATCAGATAAACCGGCTCCGCGCCTATTGAAATTCTGGTGCCCGCCGCTATCCGCAAAAATTTTGGTTGCCGGGGATTATCCAATACGGCGATTTCAAGATGTTCGTCGTTTTTCGTCGCGGCTAGCTCGAATGATTCGCCGGTTCTCGAAAACAGCATTAAGATAATTCTGTTGTTTGCGGTGAATCTCGAAATCTCGACATCCTCCGGCATCGCCCATCTGGTCCTTATGTCGTCCGCCGGGTCGTACGTATAAACTCCGGAAATCGCCCTGAACTGCACGAATCGCCGAAGTTCGTTCGCCACGTCGTCGTCGTCCAAAAATGTGTCCGGAGTTACAAGCATCGTGACGGCGGTTCTTTTTTGCCTCAAAAGGTCAATGTACTTCCTAACGAGTCCTTCGCCCGTTTCAATTGACGCTACGGGAAAATTCATTTTGTTCGAAAGAACCTGTGCCGAAATTCCTTGAGTCAGTCCCGAAAGATCCGGGTCCGAATCTTCCGGATTTTCTTTCAGGATTACGAGCTTTTCAAAACCGGCGCTTTTGTACAAAGCATCGAGCCTTGACGGATTTATCGCCGGAAAATCTTTCGCCCGTGCAAGCATAACGAGAGCCGGCCTGGGATAATAATGAGGATTGAATTCGGGAAGAGGAGAATCGGTTAGCGTCAAAGCGAAGTTTCTTCCGTCAGGACGTATTTCGAATGTGTTATGCGGCAGTCTGAAAAAATTCGGCGGCGGCGGACGCAATAAGCCCGAATATGCGGCGGGTATTTCTTCGCCGTCCACGAACTTGAAATTCGAATAAATGCTCAATGAAGCGTCAGCCGTTTCAATCTGCAATTCCGAAAGCCGCAAATCGCCGGTTCCCAGTTTCGGAACGAGTATTTTAAAATGCTCTCCTGAAACATCCTCAACATCCATTTGCTCGTATAGCCTTTCGATCAGTTTTTCGTTTTCGCCGGACCTTCCCGGGTCAAAACTTATTTTCCCGCCGAGCAGCCTGTACCATTCGGACATGGTTACCGTGACGTAACCCTTGGCGCTAAGATCCGAAAGGATTTTGTCGAGCGCGAGAGGCGATTGATCGTTCGTGCCGTGCATTAGAATTACCGCCCCATTATGGAGCGAGCCGGAGACGGCCGCATTGATTTTATCTACGCCAGGTTTTTTCCAATCTTGAGTATCTATGCTCCAAAGCACCGTTATCAAGCCGCTTTCGCCCGCCAAATTCGTAATTCTTGCGTCGTTGTCTCCGAACGGCGGCCGGTAAAACTTGGGCGTAACATCGCAAAGCTTTTTAACGATTTCATTCGTTTTTTGAAGTTCCGCCTTCGCCTCGGACGAGGAAAGCTTGGTCATTCGCGGATGAGACCAAGTATGGTTCGCGATTTCATGCCCCGCCGCGGCTATCATCTTTGCGGTTTCCGGAAATGCCTTTACCCTTGCGCCATTGACGAAAAAAGTGGCTCTTGCCTTGTGTTTCAAAAGCACTTCAAGCATTTGCTTCGTATAAACCGCTTCAGGCACGTCGTCAATCGTTATGCAAACGAATTTGAGTTCGCTTTTTTTAAGCGCCTCCGTGGATATAAGGCCTGGCTGGCCGGGAAGCAAATATTTGCCCTTGGACACAAGCGACGGAGCCGCAGCCGAAACGATGAACAAAATGCAAATAAGCGGCAAAAATCGTGCGCAGCAAAGTGCATGAAATCGAACATCGGCGCGAAACAATCGTCGTAACACGAGGTAATTATAACACCAGCCGGCGGTGATTATTTTACCTTTTCCATCCGGACGCCCCTGTCTGTATGCGCATTGCCGGTCTGGTACTATCATTGGGTGGGCTTTCGCCCCTTGGAGTCATTTTGATGGGTAATAATTTAACGAAGCTGTTGGGCTTGTTCGTTTTCATCGGACTGGCGGCGGTTACGATTTGGTACATAGGCCGCCCTACAACCTCGCAAGAAGGTCGGCCGGTTAAAGGCGGCGAGCGTACGATAATCGACGCGAACAACGACTACACCAAGCCGCCTGTTAATGAGCAATCGCAAGAGTGCGACGTGCTAATCATCGACGCGTGGAAACGCCTTAACCGGTTGCACAGCGAATTCTTCGAGAAGTTCAACTCCGCATCCGATGCGGAAAAGAAAGAAATGCAAGGCGAGTTTATGGCGCTGTTTTTCGACTATCAACCTCATACCGGCGGCGATTTGCCCAAAGAAGAAGAAAGCGACTCGCCGGAGGACAAAGCCAAGAAAAGAGTGCTGCGTGTGGGATGGATGTTCGAGGAAGCGATTCGCCAAAGCCCCGGTAATGCGAGCAACTTTGTAAGCTACGCAATCTTCCTCAAGCCCAGAAACGAAAAGCTTGCGTACGAAAACTTCAAGCGCGGCATTAAAATGTGGCCGAAAAACTACGCTTTCAGGTTTCTTTTTGTGGATTTCCTTTACCAATCTCCCAAAAGCCACGGTTTTGTAGTATTGCGCGACGAAACGCCTGCCGAAAGAAGGAGAAAGTACCAAAAGGAAATCTTTCAAGAGCTTGAACAAATTCAAAAACTGGATTCCGACAACGCCTTTCCGTGGATTTATACCGCACAGGTCAGAATTTCGCTCGGCCAGGACGCCGTGCAAATTTACGAGGATTTCAAGCGTGCCGCGGACTGCGACCCCACCGGTCACTATTACCAACCGCCGCCCCGCCCCGCGAAATCCACGAACTGGTTCAACGCGGCAAACCTTAGAACCCGCTCGACCAATCTGCATTACGAAATCGAACGCAACTATGGTTACTACCTGAATACGACAATCGAAAGGTACATCACGAAAGGCGGTTTGCTCGAAGCGGCGGAGCGGCTTGGGCCATCCGTTTTCCCGACGATGTACATAGTCATATATAGAATGGCCAGAACCGATCCCTTCGACAGAACGTTCTTTTATCTCGCATATCAAATCGCGGACGTAATGAAAGAGTATTACAAAATCAATGAAATGCCCGAAGCAGCCACCGCAGCGAATAAACTTACGACCGCAACTCAAAATATCGAAAGAGAAATAAGGGCTGTTTTTAAAGACAGCGAGGATTGGAACGCACGTATTCCGGAAGGACTCGATCCGTTCAGCACGGAAAGCATCCCGCTTCGAGATCTGGAGCGCTACCTTCGGCGCAACAACTATCCGCTTTACAAGTTCGCCGAGAAGTACGCTGTCAGGTACGGCCGCGACGCGACCGACATTATCGAAAAGTACGCGCCGGAAGTCAAACCTGAGGCAAAGGGCAAGTACTGGAAGCCGACCACGACGGACGCCGCACGCGATGAAGTGCCGGAAGAATTTTCCAAAACGGAACCGGTAGATCCAAACGAAATGCCTGCCGAGGATAATCTGAAAACGGAAACCGAACAGGCATCGCCGGAAAATGGCGGCGCCGGCGGTTCAAGTTGATTGCGGATTGAAGCCAAAGGAAAAAATTCGGCCAGCCGAAGCCGTTGGCAACGCGGATAAAAGCGCAGAACCTGCGCCGGATGCGCGCATTTCTTCTGCCTTGGGCATACTCCCCGGCGGCTGGCAAACTTTTTTCGAAGAAATCGGCGAGCCCCGTTACAGAGCGGTACAGGCCTTCGAATCCCTGCACAAGCATGGTCTCGCGCACTGGAATGACGCGCTCACGATGCCGGAGAGCTTGCGGCGTTTGCTTAGCGAAAAAGCCCCGATAAAACGCATGGCGCCGTCGAATGCGCTGACCAGCGATGATGGAACGGTCAAGCTGCTCTTCGAACCTGAAGATGACGCGGTTATAGAAAGCGTAATTATTCCAACTAAATACGGACCCGCGCTTTGCGTATCGAGTCAAATTGGATGCCCGGTAGGCTGTCTATTTTGCCAAACGGGCCAAATGGGGTTACTTCGCAGTCTGACTGCCGATGAAATCGTATCCCAGTTTTACGCAGCCGAAAAACATCTTTCTTCCAAAATAGAAACCGTCATCCTGATGGGCATGGGTGAACCGATGCTCAATGTGCCAAACGTGGATACGGCTCTGAACATTTTGACACATAAGAAAGGACGCGCACTTTCCGCAAAAAGAATCACCGTTAGCACAGTCGGTTATCCGAAGCGCATTGCGAGCCTCGCAAAACTGGGCTGGAAATACAACCTCGCGCTTTCATTGCATTTCACGAGCATAGAGCTTCGAAAAAAATACATTCCGGTTTCAGTCGCACATCATTTGCGCGATATTTTTTATTCGCTCGAGGAATATCACGCCCGCACTAAGGCGGATATTACGCTCGAGTACATTCTCCTCGATGGGATCAACGATACACCACACGATGCACGTGCCCTTGCCTACCTTTCGAGGTGGGGATGGGACGACCGGATTGGCGACCCTGCTTTCGTTTCGCAGTTTTTCAAGTCGGGCAGATACAGAAGCAAGCCGTTTTCAAGGGAATCGTTCAAGGTTAATCTAATTCCTTTCAATCCGATTAGCCCGAACGCCAAGACTATTTCGCGCCTCGCGGGCGACAGGCTGCTTTGCCCGGCCGAAGAAAAAATGGAAGAATTTTTCATGCAAATTCGGAAATACGGAGCGAGAGTTACTCTTCGCAGACCTAGAGGCCGTGACATCGGAGCTGCTTGCGGAATGCTCGGAAAGGCGGGGAAACCCGAAAGACAGCGAAGTGCGGCGAAATCCGCTCAAACTTAGAGTTCTTATACCATCGCCGCGATTTTGCCAATCCTGTTTCCATTGTGCCAAGACAGAAACCTTAAGGCGGCGCCGCGCATCCTGGGGCTGGCCATCATTTTCGCCTTTTGCGTATTGAACCGAAGCTCCCGTATTTCGGCGGCAAGCAAATCCTTATAAAGCCTGTAATCGTCGGCATTGGCCTTAACTTTTCCGGATTTTCTGGAAACTATTTTGTCGATTATTTTGCCGGCGGCCAATCCGCTAGCAAGCGCATAGCTGATTCCGTCTCCGCTCGACGGACTGCAAAGCCCAGCCGCTTCACCTGCGGCAAACAAGCCGGAAGAACCGAAATGCAGTTCTTTCAGGCTCGATATCGTCGTGATCGGACTTCCCTTTACTTTGTATTTTGAATGAAACGCTTTCGATGATCGCGTGTCTATTTTTTCGGGAATTATTTCCCTATCTACAAATCCTCTGCCTGCGAGCAAATCCAGAAATCTCAAAAGAGCGACCAGCCGGTTTCCGCCTTCAGCCTTCGCCGCACCGCCTGTACCGTTGATTCCATCGAAATCCCGCTCGAAGCCGATGCCCGCCAGAATTTCATCTTCCTTCGGCACCGTCCATCCGAACCAATCCGTATGATCTTTGTGGAAAAACGCTTTGAATTCGTGAACGCTGGATTTATAAGGGAGATTGACCTGGAGCGCAAACCGCTTCGGAGCGCGAGTCTCCCGAAATGCCATTCGCGATACAGCCGCCCATCCGGTGCAATCGACCACGAATCTGGCGGCTATTTTTCTGGTTTCATCCCCGCTCGATATTTTTATCGAGAAGTGCCGTTCGAGGCATTCGATTCGAGTAACATTCGCTCCCCAACATTTAACGTAATTTTTGCCGCGACAAAGCGATAATAGCCAGCGGTCGAGCGATCCCCGGCATACGTTCATATAATCTACTCCGACGGTCGTCGAATAGTCGTTGTCGAAATCAACGGCTCGGAGCACATCAACCGAAGGATTGCGCTGGACTGACTTCGGAGGCTTATCGCTTCCGGTAAGTTTTTTAAGCGCTTGCCTGGCATCTTTGGTGAGAAGCCCGCTGCAGAGCTTTTCTTTTTCCGGTCCCGCGCGGTCAATATGGATGACAGCGCAGTTTTCCGGCACTGAAAGCGCGGCAGCCGCGCCGGCGGGTCCGGCGCCCAGAATCGCAATATCGAATTCGTTGCTAGTCATTATCGAAAAACCGCCGGAAAAACTCCACGTCGCGCAATTTTTCCGGAATTGCTATTTTATCCCGGTTTTCCGAAATCAGCGATAGTAGTTCATTTGGCAACATAATTTCGATATCGAGTTCCTTTGCTTTTGCCATTTTGCTTCCCGACTTTTCGCCCGCCAAAAGCAGCGCTGTAGCTTTCGAAACTGAATCCGCAACTTTCGCCCCGTTAAAGGCAAAAAAGGTTTTTAACTCGCCGCGCGACGCTCCATTTACGGTTCCAGTAATTACAACGCTTTTTCCGTCGAAATATCCGCCGTCCCGTTTTGCCTTTTCCGGCGGCGATGGATTAACGTCCGCCGCTTTCAGTTCCGCAAGAAGATTCTTGTTTTCTTCATCATCAAACCATTCCACCACGCTCTTTGCGGTTGCCTCCCCGAAGCCGAAAATTCCCGCGATTTCCGTCAAAGTCGCCGCGGAAAGCGCATCCAGAGTTTTGAATCTCGAAGCAAGCTCCGTCGCCGCTGCTTGGCCTATGTTCGGAATTCCGAGAGCGATAATCCACCTTTCGAGCGGCATAGATTTCGTCCGTTCGATTTCCGAAATGAGCTTATCCACGCTGATTTCGGCAAACCCTTCGATTTGAAGAAGTTCGTTTCGCCGTTTACTTATCGCAAACAAGTCCGCGATGCCTGAAACAAAGCCCAGTTCGACGAGTTTTCTGCTGGTTTTTTCCCCGAGCCCTTCGACGTCGAGAGAGTTTCTGGAGGCAAAATAAGCGATTTGTTGTACGAGCGTTCCCGGACACCTGCGGTTTTCGCACTTCAAATTATGCGATATTGCGTCAACGGCAAGTTCCGCCCCGCAGTCCGGACAACGGTCCGGAAGCGGTAATTCGGAAGCGTTGTCCGGCCTCAGCGCGAATTCCACTCCGGCCACCTTAGGTATGACGTCTCCGCCTTTTTCGAGAATAATCGTATCGCCGGCTTTCAAATCCAGCCGTGCGATCTCGTCGAGGTTATGCAGCGTGGCGCGCCCGACGGTGCTTCCCATTAGAAGTACCGGCTCCAATATCGCCACCGGAGTTAATATGCCGTTTCGCGAAATTCCGAATTCCACGTCCAAAAGCCGCGTAGTAACGGATTCCGCGGCCCATTTGTACGCAATCATCGCTCTTGGCGCCTTTGCCGTCGAACCGAGCTTGTTCCACAATTCAAGCTGATTTACCTTAACGACCGCGCCGTCAACCGGGAAATCCAATTTTTCTCTGTCGTGCCGCCACTCTTCCAACAGAGCGATTACCTCTCTAATCGAAGCGCATCGCGCAGTTTGCGGGTTGACTTTGATTCCGAGTTCGGTAAGGAATTCGAAAGCCATCGATTGCGTTTTAATGCCGTGTTTTTCGGGCTCCACAATCGAATATATAAACAAATCGAGAGGTCTCGACGCCGCAATCGAGCTGTCCTGCTGTCTTACGGCCCCTGCCGCCGCGTTTCTCGGATTGGCGAACGGCTTTTCGCCGGATTCTTTCAGCCGCTCGTTCAAAGCTTCGAACGCGCTTTTCGGATAGAAAACTTCGCCGCGAATTTCAATATCTACCGGACGTTTAAGTTTGAGTGGAAGCGACTTGATCGTCCTTATATTGTGACTCACGTCTTCTCCCGTTTGCCCGTCTCCCCGCGTCGCTCCTTTTGCGAAAATTCCGTTTTCAAATGTAACGCTTATTGCAAGGCCGTCCACTTTTGCTTCAACGAAATATTCGAGATCCTCTTCGAACAGGCTTTCTCCGCCGCCGGTTTCCGCCAGAATTTTCGCAATCCGCTTGTCGAAATCCAATAGCTCATCCGCCGAATACGCATTTTGTAGCGACATCATCGGCACGCGGTGCCGTACTGCCGGAAATTCCTTGCGAATTTCTCCGCCAACCTTTTGAGTCGGCGAATCGGGAGCGATAAGCTGCGGAAAATCGTTTTCGATTTGCTGTAGCTCGCGATAAAGAGAATCGTAAACCTCGTCAGGCACGATCGGCTTATCGAGAACGTAATATGCATGAGCGTATTCGGCAAGAATCTCGCGCAATTTTCTCGCGCGTTCTTCCGATTCTTTAAAGTTCGCCGGCACGCGCTGATTATATCAATCCGGAAGCGGCTTCGGTGATAAAATCCTCGCCGTGGAAATAGCGGACTTAATCGAAAAATCCTATTCGGATCTCGAATTCACCGAATTCAGACGCAGGCTGGCCGGCTATGCCAAAAGCGAGCGCGGAAAAACGCTCGCGCGAGAACATCCGGTTTCATTCGATCGCGGCGATATTGAAAAAGCTCTCGACGAAACTGAAGAAGCGTTTAAGTTTCTCGAAACCCGGCCGGACTTTTCCGGCATCGAATTTGAAAAAGTCGGCGACGTCGAAAGCCTGCTTAAGAAGACCGCCATCGGAGACTCGCTGCAAAAGGACGAGCTTAAAGTCCTCCGTGAATTCCTCGAAGCATGCGGCAGCGTGGACGATTTTCGCAAGCGGCTTCGCCCTGACAAAGAGCCGCGGCTCATGGATTTGCTTTATCCATGGGAATCTCTGGGAATTTTATACGGGCGATATCGCTCGGTGTTCACGCCGGAAGGCGACGTCCGGGACGGAGCATCCCCTGCCCTTCGCAAACTTCGGGGCCAAATCGCCGCGCAGGAGCACGGAATCAAGAAAGCCGTAGACGCGCTCGTTTCGAGTTTTCAGCGCGAATACGGGGACGAAGTGCATCTTTCGATGCGGCACAACAGATTTCTCGTCGCCCTTCCGCGCGGTGCGCAGACTCATGTCCCCGGAATGGTCGTCGATTTATCGGGGGGCGGCGCGCAAGTGCTTCTCGAACCGCAGCAAATTATCGAATCGAACAACCAGCGGGTAAGGATGATTGTCGAAGAGGAAATCGAGGTCAGACGAATCGTATTCGATTTCGCGAAAGAAGTTTCGGCATACGCCGGCGAAATGAATACGAATCTGGCAATCATCGCCTCGCTGGATTACATTTTCGCACGCGCGGCATTCGCTACCGCGCTCGGCGGAAGCCGTGCGGCGCTTTCGGGAACGAATTTCGCGCTATTTGGCGTCCGCCACCCGTTTATAAAAAACTTCATACCCGAAGACATAAAACTCGAAGAACCATACAAGGGCATAATCGTCAGCGGCGTGAACGCGGGCGGAAAAACCGTTCTATTGAAACTCATCGGCCTTTGCACGCTTATGACTTACATCGGCTGTTTCATTCCGGCGGAAAAAGGAAGCGGCGTGCCGCTTGCCGGCGGAGTGTTCGCGGACATCGGCGACGACCAATCCATCGCTCATGAGCTGTCGACTTTCACCAGCCACCTTCATTTCTTGCGCGGACTCGACAATTGGCTGTACGGCGCCGATCCCGATACCAATCTGCCGTATTGCAAAGCCCCTGCGCTGATTCTCATGGACGAAATCGGCGGCGGGACGGAACCGACGGAAGGCGCGGCGCTGGCGTACGGCGTAATCGCCTATTTGATTAAACAACCCGCGATTCCTCTTCTTACCACCCATTACGATTTGATGAAAGGCATGCCATTCAAATTTCCCGCTCTGAAAAACATCTCGCTCGAATTCGACGAAGGAAAACTTAAACCCACTTACCGTGTAATCGATCACCAGCCCGGCAAAAGTTTCGCGCTCGACATCGCGGAAAGCTTCGGCGTAAATCTCCAAATCGTTCAAGGCGCCCGCGCGGTTCTAACGAGCAAAGACCGGCTGATGACCGATATAATCAAGCAACTTGACGAACTTCGGCTTGAAGCGGAAAAGAAAACCGCTACGGTCGGATCTCTCGAGGAAGAAAACCGGATACTCAGGGACGAACTGAAAGCGCGCAAAGAAGAATTCGTCCGCCAATCCAAAAAATTCCAAAGCGACATCGAAAAGAAGTTGGACGAAATGGTTGACGGCGCGAAGAAGCGGATTAAAAACCGCGTCCGGCGCAAAAAGGACGCAGCGGAAGTTCAGCTTGTTTCGGACGCTCACAGAATCGCCAAGGAAGTCTCAATCGAGCTTACCGGCGAAATCGAAGAAGCGTACGAGGAACTGGATATCGAAAAATTCATCATCGACACGACCGCCCGGCCGCTTTCTTCCGGAGACGCGGTAGTAATTTCGGGAACGAAAACCCTCGGAACAATTATCGAAATTGACCTTCCGAAAAAGCGCGCCGTGGTTGACATCGGCGGCATCAGGGCGAACATGAAGCTTGCGGATATAACTCCGATTGACCGCAAAGAATACGAACTCGCGAAAAAGCTGAAGTCGAAGGCGAAGGGCTCGAACTTGGACGCCGCGATCGCCAAAGCCGCGCTACCCGAAGCAAGCCAAACCTTGGACCTTCACGGCTTCACAGTCGATGCAGCGCTGGATGAACTTGAACCTTTCATCGATACCGCCATCAGGCACGGTTTCGCCGAAGTGCGGATAATGCACGGCATCGGTACTCGCGCACTTATGAAATTCACAAAGGATTTTTTGCGAAAGCACTCGAACATTAGCCACGTACGAAGCGCTTCGCCTTCCGAGGGCGGCATCGGCGTTACGATTGCCGTTCTTGGCAAAAAAGGTTCGAAAATCGGCGAACCGGAATAACCTCGCTCTATCTTTCCTTCAACTCACGCCAATGGTGGCAAGCCGAAAAATGACCGGATTCGACTTCTTCAAGCTCCGGCTCACGTTCCCTGCACAAATCCGTGGCAAATTTACACCTCGGATGAAACCTGCAGCCTTTGGGCAAGTTTGTCGGACTCGGCACTTCACCCTTAAGCGGAGTATGCTGCATTTTCAATTCCGGATCCGGCACGGGCACGGCCGATAAAAGCGCCATCGTATATGGATGTCTGGGATTTTCGTAGATTCTCGACGAATCCGCGGTTTCCACGATTTTCCCCAAATACATTACGGCAACACGATTCGAAATGTGCCTCACTACTGCCAGGTCATGTGCGATGAATAGATAAGTCAGCCGCAATTCTTCTTGGAGCCTCATCAGCAAGTTGATAACTTGCGCTCTAATCGATACGTCCAGCGCGCTAACAGGTTCGTCGCAAACGATAAGCTTGGGGCTAAGAGCAAGCGCCCTGGCAATTCCAATTCTTTGCCGCTGCCCGCCGGAAAATTCGTGCGGAAATCTATGATAAGCGTCTTTTGGAAGCTCTACGCGCGCTAGGAGTTCCTTCGCCTTCTCCGTCCTTTCCCCGCCAGCCCCGACCTTGAAAACATCGAGAGGCTCTCGAACTATTTCGCCGATTCTCATTCTCGGATTCAAGCTTCCATGCGGGTCCTGAAACACTATCTGCATGTTTCTTCTAAGCAGCCTCAAATCGCGCCCTTTGAGCGAATGAACCGGCTGGCCGTCCAGGTACATTTCGCCGCCGGTAGGTTCGATTAGCCGCAACACGCACCTGCCGAGCGTGCTTTTCCCGCATCCGCTTTCGCCCACTAGTCCCAGAGTTTCTCCATGCGCGATGGATAGCGACACGCCGTCCACCGCTTTCACGTAACCCAAAACGCGCTGGCCGAACACTCCGGCTCTCACCGGAAAATACTTCGATAGGTTCTTTACGGCAAGCAATTTTCCGTTGGTTGCAACGTCGTTTTGGCCGCTTGAATTCTGGGAATAAATCACAAATTTAGTTTAACATGCACTTCTTCGAATATCCATTTCCCTCCCCCGGTTATTGCTCGAAGCTTATGCACAAGTATAATAACGGCCTGATTTGGAAGTCCGAATATGCCGATTAAACTGATTTACAACATCGGAAGACTTTTAACCTGCTCCGGCGGCGGCCTGCCGCGCCGCAAAGCCGGGATGAGCGACACCGGCGAAATACGGGACGCATTTATCGTGGCCGATAGCGATTCGGGTAAGATTCTTGAAATTGGCAGCGGCACTCCTGCACATGCATCGAGCGTATCGGAGCGATTAGATGCCGAGCGCCGCACCGCCGTTCCCGGCTTCGTTGATTGCCATACGCATCCTGTTTATGCCGGAAGCCGAGCGGCGGAATTCTATATGCGTGCAGCCGGAAAAAGCTATCTCGAAATCGCTTCGTCCGGCGGCGGAATTTCCGCAAGCCTTGCTCCAACGAGAAATGCCGGCGTGGAAAAATTGACCGCACTCGGTTTAGGAAATGCCCGCGAGTTTCTTTTTCACGGCACAACGACATTCGAAGCGAAAAGCGGCTACGGATTAAGTCTGGAATCTGAACTGGCAATGCTTGAAGCGATTCGGGAAATGTCCCGAAAAACTCCGCAGGAAGTTGTTCCGACTTTTCTCGGCGCGCACTCTATTCCGCCGGAATTCGCAGGCAAACGCGGCGATTATTTGGATTTGGTATGCGGTGATATGCTCGCTCGCGTCGCCGCCGCAGACCTCGCGGAGTATGCCGACGTGTTTGTGGAAGAAGGTGCATTCAAGCTGGAAGAAGGCGAGCGCGTCGTGAATGCCGCGATTGAAAACGGTCTTGGCGTTCGCATTCATGCGGACGAATTTACCGATAAGGGTGCCGCCGCCCTCGGTGCCAAATGCCGGGCGGCAAGCGTGGACCATCTCGGTGCGATTTCGGATTCGGGAATCGAAGCCCTTGCGGCATCCGATACGATAGCCGTGCTCATGCCGGGGACAATATTCTTCATCGGAAGCGACGGCTATGCTCCTGCCAGAAGGCTAATCGACGCCGGCGCTCCAATAGCCCTTGCAAGCGACCACAATCCCGGTAGCAGCATGATTTTCGGACTTCCGTTCGTAATGACCCTGGCCGCGCTCAAAATGAAAATGTCCGCGGAGGAGTGTCTTATAGCTTCTACGATAAACGCCGCGTTTTCTCTTAACAGAGCGGAACGCAAAGGCAGTATCGAACCGGGAAAAGATGCGGATATATTGCTACTCGATGTCGAGGACTTTTCCGAACTGCCCTACAAGATAGGAGCAAATGTTGTTGGAAATGTTATGATTCGCGGCGAGTGGGTTAAGCGCGAACATCGGCTTTTGGGCGATTTTCGCGGCTGACCACGTTCATTTGGAGGCGGACATGAGTGAATTTGCGGAGATGGAACTTGAAGATATCGTAGATGAATTCTCCAGACCGGAATCGCATGCCGACGGTTGCGCAGCGGCGGCTTTAGCCGGGCTAATTGGTGCCGCACTTTGCCGTAAAGCCCTGGACAACGGCGTTCATTCACCTTCAGGCGCGCTTTCGGAGGAGGAAGAAAAACACTTGCGATGGGAAATTGACGATTCAATACAACATTTCGAAAAGCTTCTCGATAAAAATCACGCTGCGTTGAAGGCCGTTAAAGAAATTGAATCGGGAAAAACCGTAGAAGGATTTACACCCGACGAAGTCTATCGCGGCGCGCTCAGCGTGGCGGCCGCGGTATCCGCGGGGGCGGCTCGCGTCGCATCTATAGCACACAAGCTAAGTCTGGTTTCGAGTTCACACGATTTAAGCGACGTAGGATGCGCCCTTCAGCTGCTCTATTCGTCGTTCATCGGCGGAAAGCTGAAAATGAACGACTATTTTACTCACGTAACAACGCTCGACGAAGATTTCGTTTGCGGAACGCGCGGCAAGGTGCAGGAACTGGAAGACGAAATAAGCCAGCTAATCGGCCCCGGCTTGAGCGCGGTCTGGCAATCGCTGGATCCGAAAACAATCGAGAGCGTATAAATACAATCAACGCCTATGAATCCGATACCATGGCTCGATTCCGCCAGATTATGGATGATCGCGGACTTGCAGGCGGCGGCAGGGCGTGATCTCGCATCCCTTGTTTCGGCAGGCATCGACGGCGGCGTCGACGTAGTAGTCGCGAGATTTAATGAATTGAAGAATTCGGAATTCATTCCCGCTGCAAGTGCGGTAAAAAATGCCTGCCAAAGAAAAGGGATTCCATGGGTTTGCGCGCATAATGTCCAGCTTTTCGAAATGCTGCAACCCGAAGGCGTTCATTTAAGCAACCTAGATCCGCCCATCCCGGAAGTTAGGAATCTGGTAGGAGACAGCATCGCAATAGGCTACAGCGCGCATTCTATCGAGGACATTGAATTCGCAGCCAAATCCGGCGCGGATTACTGCTGGTTTTCTCCAGTCTTTTCCACAACGAAAGGCGGAAAAAAAATGCTCGGCGTCGGACCGGCCGCGGCGAAACTTGCCGTCGAAACATCCATTCGGCTCGGTGCATCGGGCAAGCCATTCCCGGTTGTTTTTCTCGGCGGTATTGCTCCAAGCAACGTAAGCGCACTTACTCCTTTCGGCATTCCGCGCGTCGCCGCGATAGGTTCATTGATAGGAACACAAGATGTACGTGCCGCGGCGGAAGCCCTTAAGGCTTCAATCGCAACAGAATAAGTAAAGCCCCCTAATACTCAATCGTCGCGCCTCCGGCCTCCACCGTTAGTACGTCCCCTTCATCGGTTCTTAGCGTATAAACGCCATGCGGAAGCAATACTTTGTCGCCCGTATTGACTCTTATCTCGACATCGCGAACGCTTAGGCCGCGAAGCTCTCCGGAAACGTTCCTGAATCTCACAAACCCGCCTTTAAGCTTATATTCGACTGTAACGGCTTTACCTGATTCCGCGGTGAATGTGCCTGCCCATTCTTCGAAACTCACCGGCTTACCGGTGTATTCAACTTTGATTCTGTATCTGCCTGATTCGAGAATCGCGGGCGCACCGGCAATTACGGCTCCGGCATAATTGCTGTCGTTCCCCTCGCGATAGTAATAGACCTGAACGTCTTTTCCGGGCAATTCCTCGTTTCCGGCTTTGACGATAGTAGTTATGCTTGTCGCCTGGAAGTCGGCTCGCAAAGTGTGATGTTTGCCCGCGGCAACTTTGGCTCCGCGAATCCAAACCGACGGCTTGTCTTGGCTGTTCGTATATTCCACACGAATGTCGTAAGTTCCCTCGTCGAGCGCGAAGGTCTCCGCCCCGTTCATATATAAAACGGCGGAAGACGTATCGCTGGGCTTATAGACGTAAATCGTCACTTCGGTTCCGGCAATTTGTCCGCCTCCCGACGCGAATGCGTTTACTTTGACCGTTCCGACCGGAAGTGCCAAATCTACCTTATTGGATTTGCCTTTTACGACTTCGACGCCCTTTTGCCAATACTCGTATGCGCCCTTGCCTTCGCCAACCGATAGCTTGATGTCGTATTTTCCAGGTGGCACTTCGAAGTTTTCGCCCGGCACTCCGGTTGCGGCCGGATTCGTTGTCGTGCCCGCCGAAAAAACCTCCAGCACCGCGCCGGGCAGCGCCGTCCCGCCCTGCACCGTTACGACTAGCCCGCCACCGCTGAAATTAACTTCTATCGATGTAGTTTCGCCGGGTTTTACCGCGATTCCTTTTTCCCAAATTTCGTCCGATTTTGTCCCTTTTTTCAGCTCGATTTGTACGTCGTATGTTCCTTCGAGAACGTCGATTCCGGAATCTGCCGTGCCCTGAGCGACCGGACGCGTAGTTGTTCCAGGCGCGTATACGTTAACGGAAATATCTCCCGCCGTATATGTCGTTCCCGCCCCGCCTACGTCGAACGAAATCGTACCGTTTTCGAATTCTATTTTTTCTTTTAGCATCGTTCCCGGCGTGACATCCAAGCCGTACGCCCATTTGATTCGCTCCACGTTGAATCTGTCCACGTAAACCATTTCAACGTCGTATTTTCCGGCGTTAAGTTTTTGGGGCTTGCCGTCCGATAGCGTCGCGATAGCATGTTTCGAATCCCCGGGATTGTAAAGAAAAATCTGCGCGGAAGAGCCCAGCCGTTCGCCTGCTGCATATGCAAGGATTTGTAGTTCGCCGGCATTTTCTTCGTCCGAAATGGGGGGCGCCACTATATTGGTCGAGAGTTCCGTCCCCGGCGCTATGCCCTGATCGATTCCTTTTTTTTGCCGGCGAGGACAAGAAACGGCAAGCGACAAGATGACAAGCGCAACGAAAACCGCAAATCCAAGGCGCATCATCGTTTCAAACAATCGTCATCCCTCCCGCCAAAGCGCTAAAAGCCGTAGGTGATTTGAGAAAAGATGGCGAAGTCCGGGCCGCTGTCAACCACGACGTCTTCGCTGAATCCGCCTTCCCAAAGCAAGTTCCTGCCGAAAAGGTATTTCCATCCGAGAGCCATTTCAAGCGTATCGACGTCGATGTTGTCCGCGCCCGTAAAATACGGATTTGTGTTTCGTTGAAACTGGCCGATCCAGGATAGCCGCCTGTTGCGCTGATATTCGGCGGCAAATGTCGCCTGAATGACGTCGTTACCCTTAAGTCCGAAATCGTTCCCACCGGTAAAAATATACCCAGTTTGGCCGTACAGAATCCATCTTCCGTATGTCTTTTGGGCGATAACGTTAACCCCGAAGTCGAAACCGCCGCTTCCTAGCTGTGCACCCGCGTCTCCCGTCGGAAGTTTCAACCCTACCCTTCCGGCTATGGCGGGAGACTTACCGGTTTCGGGTTTGTACAAGTATTTCCCGGTAAGCACAATATCGCCGATTCCGAATTCGTCGCTTTCGCCCGCAATTTTAAACTCGTTGCCGCTGGCGACAACGTAGTTATATTGTTTTTTCGCGAACAGCGGCCTATCGCCGTTCGGCAGTCCGAAAAATCCATGCCAGCTTTCGATTATTCCGTCCATAAAACCGTGCGAGTTGTACTGGAACGGAACGAATACGCCAAGTTCCCAGCCGCTTTCGAACCCGCGCCGATAGCTTAATGTCTGACGCAAGCCTTCCAGATCGATATCGACAAGCGCCGTACCGCTTTGCTCCTTCAAAAATACGTTTGCAAGGTCGATTCTATATCCAATCCGCGTTTCACCAGGCAAGAGCACGTATGCCTGCTCTGCGGGAAACTGCAGAACGGTTAGCGTAAGCGGATGCTGGCTAATCCAATCGAACGGCCCTTTCGGCTCGAACATGAACCGGCTGCCTGGCTCTGCGGTTCCGGGTTCCGGCTTTTCCGGCTCCCTTTCCTTGTCAGGGTCGACTTCTTTGACTTGAACGTCTATATCCACTTCGCCTTTGTCCTGCCCAAAAGCGGTTAAGGGCAAAAGTGCCGTCAATAAGGTAACGAATATCGAAATTACAGCTTTAAGCGGACTTATAGCCAATGCTTTCTCCACGCCGGATCGTTGATTGAAAGCCGGATTGTACCACGCTCCGCCCCTACCGCCCCGGCGATTGATGGTCGCCGTGCTTGCGGGATGCCGCCGCAAATGACAAATACGCCAATATCGGAGTAATCAAAAATACAATGGCGATTATCCGCCGGAAAAGAACGACTATATCCATTCCTACGAATGTGTTACCGGAGATAATCCCACCGATCGGCAACCATTCGCCGGACAACTTCGCCCGCTCGATAAGCCGCCCGCTTTCGTCCAGCTTGAGCAAACTTCCGTGGCTGCCGGCAATCAGCAGAGGAGCGGACTTACCCGCAGCAATCGCCAGCGGATACTCGTAATCCGGCAACAGATTTGACAGCCGCACCCGGATGTCCGGCACGGCGCCTTCCGGCAATGCGCCGATAAGCGCGGGGTTCCAGTCTTCCGGATCGCCGTTTGGAAGGCCGTCCCCCGATTTCGACGGCGAAAAAAGGTTTAACGACTTGTCCGGCACGGCCAATACGGCAATCCAGCCCGAATCGAGCTTCGCAAGCCTCTCGCTAAGTGCGGCGAAAACGGCCGGATCGTCGTGCGATTTCCCTGCGATTTTACGCATCGCATTCGGCGAAATTGAAGATGTATCCTTGATTTGAAGAATGCTCGGCACTCCGAGACTTTCCCGAAAGCCAGCGAAGCGCACGGATTCAAGCTGCGACATATAGTTAATGCGCGTCCATTCGTAAGACGATTCGCCGCCGGTCAAGCTGATTTCTTTAAAATTCAAAATTGCAGGCGGAAAGGGAAAGCCAGCGCTGAACTTGAAGGGATAATCGGTTATATCTGGAGCAGGTCCCGGCTTTTCGTATTTGCCGCCGATATCGAATGGCGAGCCGGTAAAGAAATACGCCGTTCCGAAAAACAGGTTTGCAAAAAAAAGCAGAACGAAAAACCAGCCAAAGAATTTCGCCGGTTGATATCCGCCGCGTTTAGTGAGGCTCGAATCGGGAAAATCGTGAGGTTTCGCCATACGTGCCGAATGATATTAAATTGCGCCTGAAAAAGCAAAAGCGGCGCCGTGTGACGCCGCTTCGAAACATTCAGTAATTGTTAAGCGCGGGTTCTGTCGCAAAATTCCAGAAGCCCCACAAACTGGCGCTTTCTGCTGGGATGCTTCAGCTTCTTGAGCGCCTTGACCTCAATTTGACGGATGCGCTCCCGGGTTACGTTAAATTCGCGTCCCACTTCTTCCAGCGTTCGCGGATGTCCGTCGTCGAGGCCGTAACGGAGCCTGATTACCTTTTCTTCGCGTTCGCCGAGCGTTTTCAGAATTTTGTCGATTTTCGCCTTGGTCAATTCGTACATCGTCTCGACTTCGGGCACGATTGTGTTCTTGTTTTCCTGAAAGTCCTGGAACAACGAATCCTTATCGTTGCCGATGGGCTTTTCGAGCGAAATCGGCTTTTGAGCTACCTTAAGAATATCGCGCACTTTTTCTTCGGTGACGTCCATGCGTTCGGCGATTTCCTTGCTGGTCGGTTCGCGTCCTTTGGTCTGTTGAAGTTCTTTGCTTGCTTTACTCAGCTTGGTAATCGTTTCGACCATATGAACAGGCTTGCGAATAAGCTCGCCTTGATCGGCAAGCGCTCTGCTGATTGCCTGCCGTATCCACCAAGTCGCATACGTGGAAAGCTTGAAGCCGCGGTCGAGGTCGAACTTCTCCACCGCCCTTATCAATCCAAGATTGCCTTCTTGAATAAGGTCGAGAAAGCTCATACCCCTGTTAAGAAACTTCTTGGCAATGGAAACGACCAGCCTCAGGTTCGCGTCGATGAGCCGTTCTTTGGCGGAAAGGTCGCCCTCGCGATATCGCCTGGCAAAGTAGATTTCCTCTTCGGGGGTTAGCAGCGGAACTTGACCGATGGCGCGCAGATACATCTTCACCGAGTCGTCGAGCCGCAAGCTGTCGGCCTTGCTTACTTCATCCTTGCTGAAATGAAGGAAGCTGTATGCCGGCCTTAGCTTCGCCCCGGAGCGCGTCGCGGCGCGAAATGCGGGAGAGTTGAAAATGCTTATCATTTCGTCGGCTTTTTTGCCGTTCGCCGAGCGCTCGCGCAAAACGACGTCCTCCACTTCGCCGAGACACATGAAGCAGTTGGCTGCAAGCACGGCAGCGACGATGGAATCTTCGCCAGGAAAGTAAGCTGTTGTGTTGATAATCTTCTCCGCCAAAACGCGATGACCTCCAGCAGGATTGCATATACGGAACTTACGGGCAAAACCCTCATTCAATCAACTAGAGAGGCTTGGCCCTGAAATGAACTTCTCTCGTTGACCCGCAATTATACCGGATAAAAACGGGATTATCCACAATTGCGCGTTTTAAAGAAATTTTTAGTTTTTTCGACAAAGCAACGATATGCTCTGCCAAAACAACGGTTAATACCGCGTTAACATTACGTTTTATTTCAGCCTTTGTGCCGGTTGAGCGCCTAATGCTTGCCTACCCGCTCAGCCAATTTAAGAGCAATCGAGTAAATTTCCTCTTTCTCCCAAACGACATTATCTACACATTCGTCGAATTCCTTTGAAAATCGCGCATCAGCGGTTAAATTCTCCATTATCAGCGATTGAACGATAAACAAAAGTTCGGATTTGGTTCGCATCTTGAGCCGCCTTTCCCAATCGCCGCCCGAAACGAGACTCGCCCTGATTTTCACAAACTCGTCCCAAAGGGCATCGATTCCTTCGCCGGTCCGTGCGACAGCTTCGATTATTCTTGGCGGCGAACCGTCCGAAAGCCTTGCGTCGGCCTCCAAGTTTGCCGCAAGCGCCGCCACCCCGGGCATATCTGCCTTGTTTATTATGAACGCGTCGGCAGCCTCCAAAATACCGCTTTTCAGCGTTTGCATCGAGTCGCCCGCTCCGGGCGCAAGCACAAGAAACACGACGTCGGCCAGCGTTGCTATGTCGGTGCCCAGTTGACCGGTTCCGACGCTTTCGATGACGATAGCCTTTGCGCCCCAATGCTCCAAAATGCGAAGCGCGGCACCTGTGGAAGAGCTAATTCCGCCTAAAGAACCTCGGCTCGCCATGCTTCTAACGAACACCCGGTCGCTTTCCGCGGCTTCCTTAAGCCTGATTCTGTCTCCCAAGACGGCGCCGCCGCTGAACGGGCTTGTCGGATCCACCAAAATCGCGCCTGCTTTTTCATATTTGGCCAGCAAAAGCGGCAACAATCCGGCAACTATCGTGCTTTTTCCGACGCCCGGCGGCCCGGTAATTCCGAGTCTCAATGCCGGTTCTTTCGGCTTGCCAAGTTCAGAAAGCAACTCCGCCGCGAATCCGGGCGAATCTTCCGCTAATGAAATCGCGCGAGAAATCGCAAGCCTGTCTCTTCCAAGTATTTGTTCGGCCAGCGCTTTGGCGGCGCTGCCGGTGTTTCTTTTATCCACGCCGCCAGTTTACTATTTATCCGGGGCGTAGTGAAGAATTTTGCCTAAGCCCGAATCGGCAATCCAGATTTCTCCCGATTCATCCGCGTCTATGGAAACCGGATTTTCAAGTTCGCCTTCTCCGAACGACCCCATACTCGCAAAATTCGAATCGAACACGGCCACTTTGCCCTCGGCATCGAGGACGAAAATTCTGCCGTTTGTATCGACGGCAACATCGATTGGAGAGCCGAAATGGCTTGTGCTTCCGTCCGTTCCGGCGACTAGCCTCAGAATTTCTCCTTCGCGGCTAACAACCTTAAGCCGTTTGTTTCCCCTGTCGCAAATTATGAACTTCGTGGATTCCGGATGCGGCTCGCCGTCGACAACCGGCGTGTATGCCGCGATGCCGGATATCTGCATATATTGTGCTCTGCCGATTCCGGTATTACTCATTTTGGCTTTAATCGCGTTAATCTTGGCGGCATTGCCTTTTGCCTCGATTGTTTCCGACATATAATCGCGAAGGTTGGCCGTTAATTTCGTATCTACATAAAGATTGGATTCATCTCCGCCCGAAATCTGAATAATATTTTTAACCGAGTCCGTGCCCGCAATCGCCCCCGACTTATCCACCGCAAAATGCAGCGGCATTATAAGCGTGGAAAGCATGTGGGTTTTCAAGTACTGACCTTGAGGCGTATATTCCAAGATTGACGGCTCTATTTTCGGACTGGCAACCAAACTGGAGAAAAACGAACTTAAGACGTATATATGACCACCAGAAAACTCGATGTCTTCCGGCCGGAAAAACCTATTCAATGCCACTTGGTTCTCTAATTCGGGAGCCATATTATCTTCGACGTCGTAATATGCTTCCATAAGCTCTTGGTCGGACTTCAGGTAATCTTCGATTTTGAATCCGCATCCAATCGAGCGCTTCAAGACTCCTTCACGGCTAAAAACATGCACGTACGAATATGCACGGTCGGCGGCGAACACGTCGCCTCCGCCGGCCGCAACCGCACTTAGAGATTCGAATGTCCCTGCAGGCGTACCATCTCCACCGAACGAACCCTTAAGCTGGTACTTCGCTTGTTTTGTGGGTACTTTCGCCGTCTGTGTTCCATTTGGCAGTTCCTCGCTTGAATTTCTGGATGCGCTGGGGCAACCGGCCAATACCGCCGGCGCCGCAAGGATAAGTAGAAATAAAACCATTGAAGAAATGAGCGTGCGTTTTGACATAAATTTGAATCAGTCCGCGATACCCGCGGCCGGTACTTCGTTTTCTTCAACTCCGTTAAGCGACGAATGAATATGCCCCATTCGCTTTTCTTTCGTTTCGATGTAAAACCTGTTGTGCTCGTTGCAAACAGTTTCGAACGGTATCGGCACCCGCTCGACGATTTTTAGCCCGTAACCCTCAAGCCCAATCATCTTGTGCGGATTATTCGTAATCAGCCTGATTTTGCGCATGCCCAACTGGCGAAGAATTTGAGCGCCGACGCCGTATTCGCGCTTATCCGGCGGAAATCCGAGCTTGACGTTAGCTTCTTCCGTGTCGTATCCCTCATCCTGAAGGGAATAGGCTTTTATTTTGTTCGCTAACCCAATACCCCTGCCTTCTTGATTCAGATAGACAAGAACACCTTTGCCTGCTTCAGATATGGCTTTCAGCGCGAAATGGAGCTGGTCATGGCAATCGCAGCGCAGACTGCCGAAAGTATCGCCGGTAAGACACTTGCTGTGCACCCGGACCAAAGATTCGCCGCTTTCAAAATCGCCTCCCATAGTAAGCGCCAAATGCTCGTCCGCGCCGTCTTTGGTTCTAAACGCCACAACGGTGAATTCGCCGTACTTCGTCGGCAGAATGGAGCGCGCTACTTCTTCTACCCAAAGTTCGCTTTGAAGCCTGTAATGAACGATGTCGGCGACCTGCACCAAGACGATATCGAATTCCTTCGACATCGCTTCTAGTTCGGGCATTCTTGCCATGCTTCCGTCGGAATTTTTAATTTCGCACAGCACTCCCGCCGGCCTCAAACCGGCAATTTCGCACAAATCGACTATCCCCTCGGTTTGTCCGATTCTTCCGAGCACTCCTCCGCCGTGAGCGCGAAGGGGAAATGTGTGACCCGGCCTGTAAAAGTCGTCCGGTCTCGTTGCCGGTCCGGCGAGCTTCGTAATGGACATCGCCCTGTCGCTTGCGCTAATCCCCGTCGTAGTCTTCTCCTTGGCGTCCACCGTCACCGTGAAAGCCGTCCCGTGTCTGTCAGAAGAGCCGGTTACCATCTGCGGCAAATCCAAGGCATCGCAAATCTCGCCAGCCAGAGGAACCACAATCAATCCGCGCGCGTGCGTTTCAAGGAAATTTACTGCTTCCGGCGTCACGAATTCGGCGGCCATTGCCAGGTCGCCTTCGTTCTCTCTATCCGCATCGTCCACAATGATAATGAACTTGCCGGATTTCAAGGCCGAAACAGCCCTTTCAACGCGCTCGATGCGCTCGATTTCCATCAATAACCCCATTCCTTAAGTTTTCCGGCAGTCAACCCGCCGTCAACGGAAATAATACCTGAAAGAGCATGACTGACGGCTTTGACGAGCATATCGAACTCTATATTCACAAGCTGCCCGGCCGTTTTATACTTTAAATTTGTGTTATTCCATGTATGCGGCACGATTACGCAGGATAACGAAATACCTTCGGCTTTTTGAACGGTCAGGCTGATGCCATCCAAAGCGATTGCTGCTTTTGCGTGAAAAAGCGAACCAAATGACTTCGGAACACCTACTTCTATCCAACCGTCTTCGCCTTTAACGGTCTGTTTGATTTTCTTTATCACGCCTTTTGTATCAACATGGCCCTGTACGAAATGACCGCCGAATTTCTCTCCCGCGGCGATCGCCGGTTCAACGTTGACAAAATCGCCGGCGGTCAGCTGTGCCAATGTAGTTGTTTCGGCGGTTTGGGTAGAAACATCGAAAACCATTACCGCCAATTCGTTTTCAACAACGGTCAAACAGACGCCGGAAATCGAAATCGAATCTCCGATTTCGCAATTTTCCGTCGTTTTTGGACTTTCGACGTATAAGCGAAGGGTCTTATCGCGCCGCTCAAGCTTTGCGACCCTGCCTATTTCGCGTATAAGACCGGTGAACACACGCCGATTGTATCACGCACCTATAGCATTATCCGGCGCATTATTGCGGCTTTTACCGGCAATTTGGGCCAGAATGACTCCCGCTACCGCCAAAATTCCGCCAAAAACAAATGTCGATGAAATTTCGGCAAATCCGAATGCCGCTATGCTGTAAATCGTCGCAACGGCAGGTTGAAGGCTCATCCAAACCCCCAGCTTCGCCGCCGGTACTCTGGCGAGAGCCCAATACCACAGCGCATATGACAGTACTGAAGTAATCAAAGATACGTAAAGCAGAGCCAGCCAGCCCGACGCCGCCACCGCGCCGGCCGCGAGCGCCGTGTAAAGTTCAAAGTATGCCTTCGGCGCAAACGGCAAAACCAAAATAAGACCGGTAATTTGTATAACGGTCATCGAATAAAACGCGCCGTATTTCGTAACGAAAGCCTTGCCGAAAATCGTAAAAAATACCCAGCTAATCATCGCGAAAAATATAAGCACGTCGCCGAGAAAGCTTGATTCGCGAAGCTTTAAACCGCTTCCGCCAATTACTACCATTGCCCCAGAGACTCCGAGGACAATTCCAATCCAGCGTAGAGCGGGATTTCGCTCGCCGATAAACAGGTGGGCGAAAACGGCAATGAAAATCGGCGTTAAGGCGTAAATTAACGCCCCGTGCGTCGTGTTCGCCATCTTCTGGCCGTAAAGGAAAAACCCTTGGTTTACCGGAATCAGCAGAACCGACAGGACAATAAGAATCCCCCAATCTTTTCGCTCAACCTTCTTTGTTCTTCCGGTGGCCGCGCAAATTGCATAAAGAACTGCTCCGCTCAACAAAAATCGGAGCATAGCGAACGGCAAAACCGGTATTTGATTTGTGCCGATTTTCGCGAAGAGATACGTTCCGCTCACGAGGAGAAGCTGAACGGTCATTATGGGGATATATGCTTTTTCCGTGAGTTTCAATGTTTGAGCGGATTATGGATATTTTTCTCGCCAAGGCTTCGGCGGCAAAGCGCTTGTGCGCTAATCGTATTCATCGGAGGAGTCCAGATATCCGAAGAAATTGAACACAACTGCAAAAATCCAGCCCAGTCCGAATCCCGCCAGCAAGCCCCAAAACATTCCGAACGCGATTCCGAAAATCGAAATCGAATAGCCAGGATACAGCCTCGAAAACAAATGAACCCATTCGTTGGACCAGCGGAAAAATGCCGCCAAAATCGCAATGGCGACCAAAAAAATCGCGTGAGTTATCCCGAGCGCGACACCGCATCGAACCGGATGTATATTCATAGGCGGTCAGATTTTATCGCAACGGGCTCGATACGGCAACTGCCCGCAATCTCCGTTCGCGCAAAAAAAAAGGCCTTCCTTTTGGAAGGCCCTCATTGGGGGGAGGGGTAATTTGAAGCTTGAAGCCATTGGGGTGGCTTCAGTTATATAGACGCAGCCTCCTCCGGTTTTGTTCCATTTCGGGGGGTCATTTCTGAAAATTTTTCATTTCGAAAAAAGTCCCTTTAAAACGCCGGCAAATCTCGACTGCTGAACCGGCTTGGTAACGAAATCGCTTACGCCCGACCTCAGCAGAGAATAAATCGCTTCCGGCGAAAGCTCCGAACTGATAACGATTATTTTGATATGCGGCGAAAGCGACCGTATGCTCTTGACGAGCTTGATGCCGTCCAAGCCGGGCATATGAAAATCGAGCGTGATTATGGACGGTTGCGCCATCCTTATCTCGTCAATAATTGCGTCTATTTCCGCGCTTTCGGCTTGGCCAACGACCTTTACGCCATTTTCGACCAATAGCGCGCTGAGTGTCGTACGGAACATTTTAATGTGATCGATTATAAAAGCCCTTTTCGCTCCCTGCTCAACCTCGGCTTGCTGGGACGAATCGAATTGCTGCTCTTGTCCGGGCAGTTTGATTTTGTACTTGGCGTTCTCGTCCTTGACGCGCTCGATCTCCTTCGACAGATCGGCCAGCTGCGCTTCCTTCTTGGCAAGAAGCTCAAGCACGGCTTCGAGCGCTTCGAGCGTACCAATATCTTTGTTTGTCGTTTCAGGCATAAAAACTCCGTTTCAAAAACCGCTGCGAAAAAAAAGCCGCAACAATGCGATTATAACATCGCATCGTGCGGCCTTGGCGGCTCAAATTTGGGTTAATTTCCGTATTTGGCGATGATTTCGTCTTTTTTCAGGCCCAAAATGCCGTATTTTGCGCCAATCTTGCCGAACGCTTCCAGCGCCTTGTCAAGATGATTCTTGTCGTGGGCAGCGGAAATCTGCGTCCGTATTCTGGCCTGCCCGGCCGGTACGACCGGGAAGAAGAATCCGATGACGTACACGCCTTCGTCCATCATATCGCGGGCGATTTCCTGCGACAGCTTCGCGTTGTAAAGCATTATCGGAACAATCGGCGTCGCACCGTCTTTCAAATCGAATCCCAGTTCCGTAAGCCCTTTGCGCCAATAATCGGTGTTCCACTCCAGCTTGTCGCGCCTTTCGGTCGAACCCATGATTATGTCCATTACGCGAAGCGCGCCCGACACGATTACCGGTGCGACGGTATTGCTGAAAAGGTAAGGCCGCGCTTTTTGACGGCACATTTCGACAAGTTCACGCCTGCCGCTCACGCATCCACCGGATGCTCCGCCCAGCGCTTTGCCCAGTGTTGTCGTGATGACGTCGATTCTGCCGAGAACGCCGCAATGCTCATGACTGCCCTTGCCGCGCTTTCCGATGAAACCGGATGCATGGCTGTCGTCAACCAACACCATCGCGTCGTATTTATCCGCAAGCTCGCAGATTTCGTCCAGCTTCGCGATGTCGCCGTCCATTGAAAACACGCCGTCGGTGACAATCATTCTCGCGCGGGCGTCCTGATTTTCCTGAAGCTTCTTTTCTAGGTGCTTCATGTCCGAATGCTTGAAAGTGTCGTATTTCGCGCTGCACAGCCTGATACCGTCCACGAGAGAAGCATGAATCAGCCTGTCCGCTATTATCACGTCTTCCTTGAGAAGCGCGGCCTCGAAAAAACCTGCGTTCGCGTCCATACACGATGGGAATAGCAGCGTGTCCTCTGTTTCAAGAAACTCCGTAAGCTTGTTTTCAAGCGTACGATGGATATCTTGAGTGCCGCAGATAAAGCGTACGCTCGACATTCCGTATCCGCGATCGCCCAGCCCGGAATGCGCGGCGTCAACAACTTCCGGGTGGCTAGAAAGCCCTAGATAGTTGTTCGCGCAGAAATTGAGTACATTTCTTGTCGGATTTCCTGCGGGATACTCGACGTCAATTTCAACTCCCTGCGTCGAATGTATATACCGCTCTTCCTTGAACAGACCGCCGTCCTTCAAGCCGGCTAGGACGTTACGATACTCCGTGCGGAGTTTGTCCGAATAAACCATTTCGTCCCTCCGAGAACAAAATGAAAACCGCCGATCGGCGGCACAGCTTACGCTTCCGGATTGATTTCGCGCACAAGCGCCGCGATTTTACGAACCGTGTCGAACGCTTCGGGCGTCGCTCTTTCGTCCGGAATCTTTATCGAATACTTGTTTTCGAGAAACGCTTTCAGCGAAACCATCGAAAAACTGTCCACTATTCCAGAGGAAATAAGCGGACTGTCGAGTTCCAAATCGTCGTCGTCCTCTTCGAGATATTCGTCTCGCACATACTCGATTACCACATCTTCAAGTTTCATTCTTTTGCTCCTCAAATAGTTAAACTGCTTAGTCGTCTTCCAGCGTCGAAATGTCGCCCAAATCTTCGCCTCTGTCCATCGCGCGCAGCACGCGCCTCATAATCTTACCCGACCTGGTCTTGGGAAGCTTCTCGACGAATTCCACCTTTTGCGGCATCGCCAGCGCGGATAGCTTTTTGCGCACGAAGTTCATGATGTCGAGTTCCAAGTCCTTCGTAGCCTCGAATCCCGGCTTAAGCGCGATGTACGCTTTAACGACTTCCATATTGACCGGATCCGGCGTTCCGATCGCCGCGGATTCTGCGACAGCGGCATGTTCGAGCAGCGCGCTTTCGACCTCGAACGGCGCGACCAAATGGCCGCCAGTGTTTATTACGTCGTCGTCCCGGCCCTCGAACCAATAGTAGCCGTCCTCGTCGATTCGCGCCCGGTCGCCCGTAAGGTACCAGCCGTTCGCAAGCTTGCTTTGATACGCCGCGGGATTTTTCCAATATTCCCTGAACATGCTCGGCCACGGCGGAAGAAGCGCAAGTTTGCCGGCGACGCCGGTACCGTCGATAGGATGATGATTGTCGTCCAATACGGCGGCGGTTATTCCAGGAAACGGCTTTCCCATCGAACCGTCTTTCACCGGCATTCCCGGGAAATTCGTAATCATAATCGCGCCGGTTTCCGTTTGCCACCACGTATCGTGGAACGGCAGCCCGTAAACTTCGCGCGACCACGCGACCGCTTCGGGATTGAGCGGCTCGCCGACGCTGCACAAATGCCGCAGCGAAGAAAGGTCGTATTGCTTGATGATTTCGTCGCCCTCGCGCATAAGCGAACGGATAGCCGTAGGCGCCGAATACCACATCGTTATTTTGTATTTTTGAATCGCCTCGTACCAGCGCGCCGGAATAAAACCGCACTCCAAAACGACCTGCGTAACGCCGCAAGCCCAAGGTCCGATTATTCCGTATGAAATGCCGGTCACCCAACCCGGATCGGCGGTGCACCAGTAAATATCGTCTTGTTTCAAATCAAGCACCCATTTAGAAGTCAAATACTGGGATAGAATCGAGCCGTGAACGTGCTGCGCGCCTTTGGGCTGGCCAGTCGTACCGGAAGTGAAATGCAAGACCGAACGCGTTTCGGAGTCGGCGGGATAAATTTCGAAATCTTCTACCCGCGGCGCGGATACGAAATCGAAAAACGTTTCGCCTTCCTTAAGTTTGCCTTCGTCGCCGTCAACCACGAGAACGGTTTTCAAATTTGGCAGCCTGTCGCGGATTTTGCGCACCTCGCGCGCCAACTTCGCGCTCGTTATAATCGCCACGGCGTCCGCGCTTGCTAACCTGACTTCCAAGGATTCCATTTTGAACGCGTTGAACAGGGGCATCGCGACTGCGCCAATCTTCAATATCCCGAAAAATCCGAAGTAAAGAGCGGGAATTCTATCGAGAAAAATCGCCACTCTGTCGCCGGCGTTAACCCCCAGTGCGGTCAGTTTTTCCGCGAAAGCGTTCGAATACAGGCGTAAGTCGTCGAACGTGTATGTAAAAGTTTGATTTTCGACGCTGCTTTCCCAAATGAGCGCCCTTTTGCCGCCTATGCCGCGCTCGCAGTTTCTATCAACGCATAGATATGCGATGTTCTTCGACCGGCTCGCCGCGAGTTCGAGTTCTTCCTCGGCGATTTTCCACGAAAACCCGCTTACGCGCTCGTCGTAATCGCCGATATTCGGCTTGCCGGTCCGCTTCATATATTCAAGTTCGGAAATCAAGTATCACCTCGATATATTCGTTTAAAACCGCCCGCATGAAAGTCCCGGAATAACGGGCCGCAAAAACAAGCCCGGCCGGAGCCAGGCACGAATAAGAATAACACGGGATACCCAGGCGGGCAGCGTGAAAATCCTCTGTTAAAAGCGTCACTAGCTGATGAAAATCGAACGGAAATTCACAAGGACTAAGCCCAAGGATCGATAGTAATTTTGCTTGCAATCCTGTCGCGCTCGGCAATCATTTCACATGCTTTGCCCACTTCGGCAAGGGGCATCGTGTGCGTAATCACCGGCGAAGGATCGACCAAACCGCTTGTAATCAGGTTTCTGCCTTGATACCAAGTTTCGAACATTTTCCGTCCGTTAATCCCGATGATCTTCACGCCTTTGAAAATCACTCCCTCGTTCATCGGAAGGCTTATTTGATTAGACGCGCTGATACCGAACAACGTGAATGTACCTAGCTTTTTAACAACTTTGAAACCAAGGTCTATTGCCTGTTGCGCGCCGCTCATTTCGAGCACCGCGTCCACGCCTTCCCCGGCGGTGTTGTCCATTATGTACGCAATCGGATCGGCAACTTCGAGCACATTAATTACGTGTGTTGCGCCCATTTTGCGCGTGATTTCAAGCAGCGGTTCGACAAGGCCCGTAACGAAAATTTTCGTCGCGCCCACCGCTTTCGCGATGCCCACGGCGAAGGCCGCAATCGGACCGTCGCCCGTTATCAAAATTTCCTTCGCGGATACGCCCGTCTCCATAACCGTATAAACCGCGTTGCCGAACGGCTCTAAAATGCTTGCGTGGTCGGGGTTCATTTCGGGCGGATTTTTCCAGCAAACCGTTTCGGGAAACTTGGCGAATTGAGCGAACATACCGTTCGTATCCACACCGAGAATCTTCAAATTTTGGCACAAGTGTTGTCCGCCCGTCCGGCACTGATAGCAAAATCCGCACGGGATGTGCGTTTCGGCCGATACGAAATCGCCGGGCTTGATGGACTTGACGTTAGGTCCTACTTCCACGACTTCGCCGCAGCCCTCGTGGCCGAAAATCAATGGCGGTTTGATTCTATTTTGCGACCATTCGTCCCAAAAATATATATGCCTGTCCGTGCCGCAAACCGAGGCGCGAATTACCTTGATTAAAACCTCGTTATCTACCGGAGCCGGAATATCGGCGTCCATCACGGTGCAGCCTTTTTCGGGCGCGATTTTCAGCGCAGCGCGCATTTGTCCGGACATATTCAACCTTAAGCGATGATTTCAAATCGTGCGCGCTCGCGGATGGCGTTCGCGCGCAGGAAATTTACTCCACCTTAAGGGCAAAATCAAGATATGCCGCGAGGGACGCGGCGATGCTTGAAGCAACCTTCACGATTGGGCCGGCGCCGTTCCTGATAGTTACTTGCCGCCGCCGTCTTCCGTAACCTTCTTGATTAAATCGCCAAGAGAAATTTGCTCTTCTTCGGTTAGCGGGCCTTGCTTGATTTCGGGCGCTTCTTCTTTCGTTTCCTCCCAAGTCGGGAAGCTCGCTTCCGCAAGAGCGTCCTTTGCCTCTTGGTCCAGTTCGATTTCCGTGGGCGGCGGTTCGAGCGGAATGTTCAGCTCATGGTCCCATTGCGGCGCTTGCGCCAGAGGAATCGCCTGGCCGTTCACGATTCGATAGGCCGGGCCGCGATATCCGGTATCGAGGTCGAGCCAGAAGCTGTATGCGCGATAGCTTTTGCGTCTGTTGTTCTGCATCGTGCGCTTTTTAAATTTGTCGAAACGCCAATAGACGTGGCCGTTTTCGCCGAAGAAAAATCTGGTATCAATCGAGCCGTTGCCGAATCTGCGCTGCCAGCCGTCAACGGTAGAATGTCCGAACGGGAGCGTCGCGGGCTCCCATGACAGCGGCCCGGGCACCCATATTCCATTGTACGGGTCGTATAACAGCTTCTCGCCGCCCCGCTGCGTTTGCCCTACCCAATAGGTCATGTAGCCGTCTGAATAAGTATCGACGACCGATACATTCTTGAACTCCATCAGCCCGTTCTTAAGTAAAACGGTGCCTTTGACCGTTTCTGCGAAAGACGGGAAGGCGAATGCCAAAATAACCAAAACAGAAATCGACGCGAATATCTTAGAGCGCATATGGCTCACCTCCGGACGCAATATTATACCCAATAGCCGGCCTCCGGCGCGCATTCGCGGATATCTGCAAGAGCGAAACGAATCGAGCATATTTTCTAACCTCCTGCAGGTTGCACTCGCAATGTCGATAAGTTATAATGTGGCCGCTTCAGGGAGGAAGTGGGCTGCGCATCGGACTGAAGCACCTTATATTTTCCGCGGGAACGTAACTGGCAGATGGCGAGCGGCACCGAAAAATCTGGCAAAATACCGCTCATTGCGCTCGCCTTCACTCTGTTAATCGCAATCATTCCATCCCTGATCGCGGTTTTCTTGCCGCACGGCATCGGCAACCTCTCGCTTCCATACCTAATTTTCATAAGCCTTATCTCGGTTACAGCCGCAGTCGAGTTCTTTCTTGTCAAACAGTTTAAGGTCAGAATCACAAAAAAACCGCTTCCGGTAAGGCGCTTGCGAAAGCTGACAGCCGAAGCCGTAATCGAAGCCGCGACGGACGCGTTTCTAGTTGTCAATCCTACTTCGCTTGTAATCGCGGACTGCAATGAGGCGGCGGAAAAGCTATTTTCCCTCGAACGGCCCGAAATAATCGGGCGAAGCGTCGTAAACGTTTTCCCCCATCATGAATCGGACAAAGTTCTGTCTCTTTTCACTCGCATGTATCAATCCGGCGGCGAGCGGAGAATGGAAATCGCCCTCGAAGCGCCGGACGGGGATGAAATTTACGCCGAATTCAAAGTTAATCTCGTTACGACAGGCAAAACTTCGTTCATTATCGCGTCCGCCCGCGATATCACCGACCGGGTTAGAGATATGGCGCGGCTCGGCGGCCAACAAGAGTTTTCGCAGTCTTTTTACGAAATCAGTTGCGATTTGAACCGCCACGAAGATGCCGAAGAAGTAACGCAAGCGCTTATACGCTCGCTTTTGAAAATCGTCCCGGTTTCGAGAGTATCTGTAAGGCTGTACGACGGACACTGGATCGAAACCCGCAAGGACCTGCCGTTGCCATCCCGGGAAGCCGAGCTTCTTTCCGGCCGCGCATTCGAAATAGGCCGGGTTCCAGCTTTGGACGAGTTAAGAGCCGACCTTCGATACAATTTATTAACCAGGCCGTTCGACGCGCCGGTTTTCAGGCTGCTCGACGAAGATCCGAAATCGCAGAATCTGCCGAAAGAACTTCTGTTTGCGCCGATAAAGCTAGGTGCGGAATTTATGGGCGTTGTATTGGTCGAATCCGAAACGGAAAACGCCTTCACGCACGACATTTGCGACCTGATTTCCCGGCTCGCCATATCTTACGGAAATGCACTATTGAAGGCGGAATATTCCAAGCGGGAAAAACTGCGTACGGCGCAGCTCAAGCTCATTAACGACCTTCCGCAGCACATTCTTAAATCTTCCACAATCGAAGATATTTTGCGGGAAACCGCCAGATATCTAATCGATTTGTTCAATTTCGAGAACGTATTCTTGTTCCTCGTGGACGAGATTCTTCAAGAGCTTTACCTATTCACTTCGGTCGGCCGCGACGCGGATTTCCTGTCCGTCGGAGTCCGGCTGAACATGGGCGAAGGGCTTGCCGGCATTGCCGCGAAAACGGGTGAAAATCAGGTCGCGATGGACACGCGGTCCGACAGACGGTTTATTAACTTATTTCCCGGGGCGCTCACCGTCGGAAGCGAAGCCGCCATCCCGATAAAGAAAGGCAACCTTGCCATCGGCGTTTTGAACGTGGTCAACCGCCAGCCGAACTCGTTCCGCGATTCCGACATTTCGCTTCTCGAAACCGTTTCGAGCCTTCTCGCAACGGCGCTTATCAACGCATACAGCTTCGAATGCCTGCGCGAGCGCAGCGAAACTCTCGAAGCCTACAAGGAACACATCGCAAGCGATTTGGCGCTTGCGAGCAAGCTTCAAAACAACCTTTTGCCCTGGGATTTCGTCCATCCGAATCTCGAAATCAGCCTCGAATACGCGCCGGAGCGTCAGGTAGGCGGAGATTACGCGAAAGTAATAAGCGCCGGAGATTCGGTTTACCTCATCATCGGAGATGTCAGCGGTCACGGAATTGCAGCAGCCTTGGTAATGAGCGGAATCAACAGCGAAGTCGAAAGACTGATTGCCGGAATGGCATCGCCGGTCGATATAACTCACAGAGTAAACGAATACATCGCGGAAAACTTTGGATTTATGGGGCTTTATCTGACGTTTTTCTGCAGCAGGCTGAACATTCGCTCCGGAGTTTTGGAATATATAAACGCCGGGCATCCGCCGGTAATAATTCAAACGCCGGAAAACGAAATCGTTTCGCTCGAATCTACCAATTTTCCGCTCGGATTGCTCAAGGACGAATTCAAGAAAAATGTGACGGAAAACACCATAAGGCTTCGACCGGGCACGCGGATTTTCCTTTACACCGACGGCATGATTAACGAACGTATCGGCCTCGACATGCACCATTTACACAGCGTAATCGCCGAGTTTCAAAATCGCCAAGTCACCGAAATTCCTAACGAACTTATCGCGCTGTGCAGCCTCGATTTCGACGAAAGTCAGTTCGATGACGACCGGCTTATCGTCGCAGCGGAGTTTCGCGACAGAATTAAAGTTTTCGAATCTTTCAACTCCATAAGTCAAATTGACAAAATAACGAAGAAACTCGTCAGCCTTTGCAACATGATTAACTATCCGCAGGACGAAATCATGATTCTCCATCTTTCTCTTTACGAAATGATGGTGAACAGCGTAAAACACGGTCACTTGTTCGATACCAATAAAAACGCCACTATCGAGGGTGTAATTCTGCCGTCTTCGTGGTCGATAACCCTGTCAGACCAAGGACGCGGCTTCGACTTTGCCAAAATCGAACAGCTATCGCTCGAATCCGAAGACCCGTTCCAAACGAGCGGACGCGGCATCTTGCTTACGAAACGAATCGTGGATTACGTCGAGTTTTCCGACGGCGGCAGGACTGTCAGGCTCGGAAAGCGTATCGAGGAAGAATCGAACGTCGAAAAATAATGGCCGGAGCATTGTCGGCCGACTTTCCTAGCGTTTCAATCTAACGCCTTTCAACTCAGCCGGACAAAGCGGCGCTTTAAATCAACTGCCGCCGATTCCGCCCTGCTCGAATTCTTCGTCGAGAAGATTCAAATCGTCGTCCAAATCGTCGAACGACTCCTCCGAGTGAGATTCCTTGGCGTGCGTCTGGGTTATGAAATGCGACAGCTCTGTCAAATAAAAGCTTAAATCGAGTTCGATAACCATTACATTGTCCGGCGCTTTTACTTGGCCGCCGCTCATGTTTAGTATTCCTTCCACGCCGGCTTCTATCAAATCATCCACGACTTTTTGCGCCTGGTCGTGAGTGACAGCCACAATCGCGATTCTGATGTTCTCCTGCTGGACGATTCGCTTGAGATACCGAACGTTTTGGACGGGAATGCTCTGGATTATGCTGCCGATTTTTGCAGGGTTGCTGTCGAAAGCATATTTGATGCTGTATCCGGCCTGATGAATCTTTTTATTCGCCAGAATGCTTCCACCGATTTTGCCGACTCCGATCAGTACGACATCCCACTTCTGGTCGATTCCCAGAAGGCTTTCGATTTCCCGGATTAGCTCCTGAACGACGTAACCCTTCCCCCTGATGCCTTCCGCCGCCAAATGCAAGCTGAAGTCCTTCCTGATTGTGGGCGACAATATGCCTGTCGCCTTTTCCATCTCGTCGCTCGTAACGGTTTCTTTTTGCTGGTGCTCCATAATCCGCAGCGCATAGAGATAGTTATAAAACCGGTAATCCACCTTCTCCTTGATACGCATACGACGTGGGGACATTTCGGCCTCCGAAGATTCCCGCCCTGCTTAGCGGCTGGCAAGGCGCATTATAAGCAGACTAGCGGCTCGAAATCGAAGGTGAACCGTTTCATCTACCTTGTGAATTTTACCACCATTTTTCGCTTTTGTAAAGTTTGGCGCAGAAATTGCATCTTATGGGCCGATGCCTGCTCCGGCGGAAACAGGCAGAAAAACCCCGCACTTGAGCAGGCCGCCCAAAAACCTGCGCTTCGCGGTATGATATGCGCCGGCGGAATTTTGGAATTCAAGGTATTGGAGCGGCATTAAATGGACGTTCGCAAAATCGGAGTGCGCAGGCACATTGAAGACGACAGGATTTCTTTCGGCATCGTCCGCGCTCCGGGCGTGCAGGTAAAGGAAAGTCCCGGCGCGCTGAAAGACCAAATCGAAACCCTTGTGAAAGACATCCTAAGGAAAAACTGCGAAACTCCGGAAGAAGTCAGGCGAAAGGTCAGGCATATGCTCAAGCTCGACGGCTTCTCTCCGAGCGGCCGCAACCGGCCCGCAAACGAATTTTTGCTCAAAGAACTGGAGCGGACTAAGCGCTTCAAATTCATTAACAACATTGTGGATATAAACAACTACATAAGCCTCAAATACACCATTCCGATAAGCATTTTCGATGCAGGCAAAATTCAGGGCGCGCTCGTTTTGAGGACCGGCGGCCCGGGCGAGGCGTACGTTTTCAACGACGAAGGTCATATTATCGAGGTCAAAAGGCTCGTGGTTTGTTGCGAAGAACAACCGGACTACACGAGTATTCCATACGGCTCGCCGGTTAAGGACAGCATGCACACCAAAATCTTTCAGGGATGCACTCAAATTCTTGCCGTAATTTACTCTCCGTCGGCGCTTTATCCCAAAGAGCAAACCATCAGCATTTGCGATGAAATGGCCGCCCTGCTCAAACAACATGCAGGCGCCGAAGAAGCGATTGTGGAAGTTCGGTAAAAAAAAAAGCCCCTTTCGGGGCCTTTTCGGAGTAGGAGAGATGTTGATTAATCGTCGCGCTTCGCTTACTGCGGTCCGCGCCTGCCTTCGGCAGGTCTGGGGCGGTCCGCCATATGCTTCTTGACGGTTTCGAGATCTACGATATGTTTCGCAATCAGGAATTCCGGGCGGTTGTCCATGCTCCAATCGCCTTCCGGAGTAATGCACCTGAAAACGAATTTGAGTCCTTTCTTTATCGAATCAGGTCCTGCCGGCTCGCCGGAAAGTATCACCATCGATTCGCCGTCGATTTTCACTTTAACGGTTTCGGGAAGTTTGCGCTCGCCGTCCTTGCCGAAAAATCCGGGACGATCTTTCGGCCCGTCGAATCCGAGTTCCTTGAAGGGAAGCGGTTCGACCTTGACGGTAACGAAGTCCTTATCGATGGACAAGACTTCTCCGTAAACGGGTATTCCGTGACGCATCATCGGTCCGCGCCCGTCGCGCTTACCCTCGCCGAATCCTCTCCCGGGGCCGCGTCCGTCGCGTACGCCGGGGCCGAAGCCTTCACCGCCGCCCCAGCCCTCGCCGCGACCTTTGCCGTGCATTTTGTCTTTCATTTTGCCGTGCATGTTTTCTTTGAATTTGCGGGCGGTTTCCGGATCGCTCATCGCGATGGCGAAAGTAGCGCCTTCTTTTTCGACGAGTATTACCACAACGCTATCGCCTTTCTTAAAGTCGGCAAGTGCCGCTTTGTCGCCGCGCAATCCGAATTTGGACTTTTCGTGAAAAGACACCGTCAGCTTTTCGCCTTTTCCCGGCACTTCGCCCTGTCCCCGGACTTTGTATTTCTCGACGCTTATAACGGCGGAATTTCCTGCAGCGTCAATCGAGTCGAGAGTGCCGAATACAACCTTGCCCATACGCCGGGGGCCTTCGCCGTCGGCTGGATAAGCCATCGCCGCTCCGGCAATCGCCAGCGCCGAAATTACAACTGCAAATAAAAGTTTTGCGTTCATGCCTGCACTCCTTGAAGAATTGACGGCCGCAAGGCCGCCTACGGAATCCATGACGCACACCGGCGGATCTTGTTCGATAATCCAAAGCGGCAGGTATCAAATTCGGCGATGTATAATTAAAGTGCCTACGGAAGTGAATATGAGACTTTTTATTTTCGCAAAGATATCGGTTCTCGCGTTTCTATCCGCCTTGTTCCTCGGCGCGTCGAGCTGCGGAGATGGCGGGGGGGCGCGCGGCAATGCCGCGCCGCCGGACGATAATCGCGGCAACCCATCCCCTCCCGCGCTTTCAAAAACATTTGAAGGCGGCCGGGCTTTCGCTCACCTTGCCGCCCAAATGAACTTCGGCTACCGCATCCCCGGCACGGAAGCGCATCGAAAATGCGGCGATTACTTGGTGAATACTCTCAAGGCAAACGGCTGGGAAGTCGAAGAGCAAACTTTCACGGCCACCGTGCGCGGCAAAAACCTGCCCATGCGCAACATTATCGGCAGACTCGGCTGGGTTTCCGGAAAGCGCGACAACGTAATTCTCGCCGCACATTGGGATACGCGGCCTTGGAGCGACCAAGACATTTTCGAAAACCGCAACAAGCCCGTGCCCGGCGCAAACGACGGCGCAAGCGGCGTCGCCGCGCTTCTGGAGCTGTCGCGTATATTCGCGGAAAAACGTCCGCTCGTCGGCGTCGAAATCGTCTTTTTCGACGGCGAGGACTACGGCCCCGAACTTTCGGCGATGTTTATCGGAAGCAAATACTTCGCCGAGCGCCTGTCCCAGTCGCGTGTGAACAGCTACCGTTGGGGAGTGTTGCTCGATATGATCGGCGACGCCGATCTGCAAATCAAGCCCGAGAAATTCAGCAATGAAGCGGCGGGAGAAATATATACGCGCGTCCTTGCTCTGGCGGAGGCATTGGGTACAAAGCGATATTTTTATTCGACCGGCGAACGCGGCATCTACGACGACCATTTACCCCTCATCGAAAAAGGCGTCAGAATGTATAACCTTATCGATTTCGATTATCCGTATTGGCACACAATCGAGGACACCATAGACAAATGCAGCCCCGAAAGCCTCGAAATAGTCGGGCAGGTCGTAGAAAACCTCGTATATCAGGAAACCATCCAAATGACGCCTGGCGAATAGGACAAATCTAGAATGGCAATTACCGTCGGACTGCTCGGCCGCCCCGGAAGCGGCAAAAGCGCTCTTTTTACCCTCGTAACAGGTGCTCTCTCGGAAGAGACCTTTCTTTCGACCGGAATTAAGCCGGACATAGCAACCGCACAAGTGCCGGACGAGCGCGTTGAAAAACTTGCCGCAATTTTTAAACCGAAAAAGCTGTTTTACGCGCAGTTCGAGCTATTGGATTTGCCGGGCTTCACCGCCGCGACTGACAAAAAACTCGTCACAGCCGCGCTATCGAATTACAGGACATGTCACGCGCTGGCGATAGTCGTCAATTCATTCGAACCGGCGGCGCGGGAATCTGCGGCCGCAGATACTAAATCGCTTCTCGAAGAACTGATGCTGCTCGATTACGTACAAATCGAGACTTTGTTACCGGTACTCAAAAAGCGCGCCGCCGGAAAAGAGCAGCACGCCTCCGAAAAGGTTGCGATTTTTTCGGGACTCCTTACGAAGCTCGAAGATGGAATTCCCGCTTACCGCGCCGGTCTGACGCCTCACGACCAAGCTCTCATTCGCGAGTATGCGCTGCTTACGACTAGGCCGATTTTGATTGTCGCTAACCTTGCAGACGACATGCTCGCCGAAAAAACCGAGACCGAAGCGGCGCTCGAAAAACTGGCGGACGAATTCGGCGCGGGATTCGTGGCCGTCAGCGCGAAAATAGAAGCCGAGCTCGCCTCAATCGAAAACGATGACGAGCGGGCCGAGCTAATGTCCGAATTCGGAATAACGGAACCCGGGCTTTCCAGGTTTATCCGCGCGATGTACAAGCTTTTGGGGCTGAAAACGTTTTTTACGGGAAGCGACAAAGACGTCCACGCTTGGCCGATTCCGGAAAACGGCACCGCTCTCGACGCCGCGGCCGCAATACACTCCGACTTGGCGCGCGGTTTCATTCGCGCGGAGGTTTATCCGTTCGACGAACTCGTGTCGTTGGGCGGCGTTCAAGCGTTTCGCGGCACGGATAAATTCAAAGTGGTCGGAAAAGACTTCGTTATTTCGGACGGCGATTACATAATTATCAGGTTTAACGTTTAACTTAGCTCTTCCCCATGCGCAAGCCCTTTCTTCGCCTGCGGCAAAACTTAATAAGTAAATTTGTTTACAATCGGCATTTTTCTGCCTATGCCGAACGCTTTCTTGGTCACCCGCAAAATCGGCGCGGCCTGCCTTCTTTTATATTCGTTAAGCCGAACCAGCCTGAACACTCTTTCGATTTCGTCTTCGGAATAGCCACGCTCCATCAACTGCTCTTTCGATAGATGCTCTTCAACGACGGCATCCGTAAGCGGGCTTATTCTGTCGTAGTCGAACGGGTCAACCTGATTTTCCCGCAGCTCAGCGGACGGCGGACGCTCAATAATCCTTTCGGGTATCACCTTTTTGCCGTTTATATCATTTATGTATTTTGCAAGCGCGTATACCTCCGGCTTGCTTATGTCCCCGATTACCGCGAGGCTTCCGCACATATCGCCGTAAAGCGTGGAATATCCGAGCGCATATTCGGTCTTGTTTCCTGTCGCAAGCACCAAGGCGTTTCTGTCGTTGCTGAATTCCATCAGGATTTTGCCGCGCTCCCGTGCCTGCAAGTTTTCGGCCGTGATTTCCGCCCGGTAGTCTCCAAACGCGTTTTTAAATCGACTTTTCGCCGCTTCGATCGATTCTTCGATTGGAATGACTATAAAGTTAATCCCTAAGTTTTCCGCCAGTTCCCGTGCATCGCTATTCGAATAATCGGCTGTAAATTTGCTGGGCATTGCTATCGCGGTCACGTTTTCAGGTCCGAGTGCGTTTGCCGCAATGCACCCGACAACGGCGCTGTCGATTCCTCCGGACAGCCCGATAACGGCGTGCCCGAAGCCTGTTTTGCGAAAGTAGTCTTTTACTCCCAAAGTGAGCGCGCCGTAAATTTCCTTTTCGGGATTCGATTGCGGTGTTTCAATGATTACCGTGCCGGTTTTGTTCGAAATTTCGGCTGTTACAAGCGATTCTTCGAATTGCGGGCCGAGGGCTACGAGCCTGCCCTGCCCGTCGACCGCGAACGATTCGCCGTCGAATATCAGTTCGTCCTGTGCTCCTACGAGATTGCAATAGAGCAATGGAATAGCGTGAGCTACTGTATGCCGCTTTGCAAGCGCTATTCTTTCCGCCAGCTTCCCCGCATGAAACGGCGAACTCGAAAGGTTGATTATTAAATCGGCGCCTTTTTCCGCCAGCGCCGGAACCACCTTCGCTTCGTATCCGTCATCCCAAATATCCTCGCAAATCGTCACGCCCACCGAAGTACCGTTGATACTAATCGGCTCGTTGCAAGTTGCCGGCTTGAAAAATCGCAGTTCGTCGAATACGTCGTATGTAGGAATAAGCGTTTTATGCGTGACGCCAGAAACAATGCCGCCGCGTACAAACGCCGCCGCGTTAAACAAGAATCCCGCTGCATCCCTGTTTACGAATCCCACGAATGCGGGAAGCGCAATCTCTTTGGCTATTAGGCCGTGCAATAAATCCAATTGTTTCTCTATGAAATGCTTCTTGAAAAGCAGGTCGAGCGGCGGATATCCGGTCGTCGCCAGCTCCGGAAACACGGCGAAATCGCAGCCCGCTTCACGCGCGGACTCGGCCGCTTTAAGTATTAGCGCAGCATTGCCGTCAAGGTCTCCGACCGTGGTGTTAATCTGGCATAGTCCAATCCGCACCCGGCAATTATAAGCCAATAACCGCGCCAGTTTTTCCCAAACCGTCTTCATTGTGAAACCTGACTATTCGGGATTGCCGGCAAACTGCGATCTGCCGCTATAATCGCCAAGTGCGTATTGGAATAGACACCGGCGGAACATTCACCGATTTCGTTTACATTTCAGGCAGCCAGCGCAAGGCGTTCAAACGGTCAACTTTGAAAGACTCGCCATCCGAGAGTGCGCTCGATGGCGTTCGCGAAATCTTGGATTCGACCGAATCCACTTATAGAATACTATCCGCCGGCTACGGCACGACAACCGCAACAAACGCCCTTCTCACGCGTTCCGGCGCACGAACCGTTCTGATTACGACGAAAGGCTTCGAGGACGTAATCGAAATCGGCCGCCAGAACAGGCCTAGCCTTTATGTGCTTTCCCCCGAACTGCCCGAGCCGTTAATTCCGCAAAACCTGCGGCTCGGAATTGGCGAACGAATCGGCGCATCCGGCGAGGTTCATACGCATCTGACACGCGCTGAAATCGAAAGGACTATTAACAATGTCAGGCGTCTAAAACCCCAAGCAATCGCCGTTTGCCTCCTCCACAGCTATAAAAACCCGTCTCACGAAATTGCGCTTGCGAACGCGATTTTCGCCGAATTCGGTGAATCCGTGCCGGTATTTGTCAGTTCTGAATTGGACAGCTATCCTCGCGAATACGAGCGAACCGGTACAACTGCAATACACGCATTTCTCTCAAGTCCGGTTCGAAAGAGCGCCGAAAGTCTTCCGCGAAATCTCGCTTCCCTATTGCGCAAAAAGCAAAGTGATTTCTCAACTGCAAAAGCCGGTTCCGGAGTTTCAGTTGACCTTTTAACTTCCAACGGCGGAACCTGCACTGTCGAGCGGGCAATAAAACGCCCCGCGGACCTCGTGCTATCAGGCCCCGCCGCAGGAGTCATTGCCGCGGCGGAAATAGCCCGGCGCGCAAGCGTACGCAATTTCATCGGTTTCGACATGGGCGGCACTTCAACCGATGTCTGTCTTGGCTTGAACGGCGCGGTTGCGGAAAACTTGGGAAGAGATTTTGACGGACTGCCTTTAAGGACGCCGCGGCTGGCAGTATATACAATCGGCGCTGGCGGCGGAAGCATCGCAAAAAGAGGAATAGGCGGCGCGCTAAGCGTCGGCCCCGAAAGCGCGGGAAGCGACCCGGGCCCTGCGGCATACGGCAAAGGAGAGTTCGTAACCGTTACGGACGCCGATTTTTATTTGGGGCTTTTGCCGCAAGACTTGCTGCTTTGCGGCGAGTTCGCCATCGATTCCCGCCGTTCCAGTGACTACATAAAAGAACTTGGCGCAACGCTTGGAATTTCGGCTGACGAAACCGCCGAGGGCATCGTAAAAATCGTCAATCTGAAAATGGCCGGCGCGGTTAGACACGTAAGTCAATCAGCAGGCTTCGACCCGCGCGGATTCACGCTTATCCCGTTCGGCGGAATCGGCGCCGTTCACGCTTGCGCGGTCGCCGGTCTTGTGGGTATCGCGAATATTCTGGTTCCGCCGCAAGCCGGCTGTTTATCCGCTCTCGGCGCGTTTATCGCACAAAAACGAATGGACGAAACCGTAACCGTGCTGATGAACGACTCGTTCTTTTTAAAACATTCTCCAAAGGTATATGCGGATATTGAAAAGCGAATCGAATCCGAACTTGGCAAAAACTGCACAATGCGGCGCGAGGTAATGGCGCGCTATCCGGGGCAAGGCTATGAACTTGCCGTTCCTTTTACGAAAAACATTCGCGAAACGTTCGCCGAATTTCACGCGATGCACTATGGATTTTCAAAGCCGGATTCGCCCGTCGAAATCGTCGCCGTAAAAGTTGCCGCCGTCGTTCCCGCAAAACAAAATACAGCCGTTTGGAATTTCGAAGAAACAAGGTCGGTTCGCGAAACGGGTCGCTCCATTGAAATTGGAATGAAACTGAAACCTCTTACGCACATAATCGATAACACCGCGACAACCTATATTGGCGAAGGATGGACCGGATTCATTGACGACTTTGGCAACGTGCGGCTTTCAAGAAGAGGATAAACGCATGCAAGACGGCCCAAACAAAAAAAAGAGAAAAAAGAAAATAACGGGAATAAAAGCCGAGCTTAGTCCCGTCGAAATCACGCTCTATTCGGAGCTGCTTTCTTCGGTTTGCGAAGAAATGTCGTCCGTGCTGCAGATGAGCGCTCTAAGCCCGAACATAAAGGAGCGCCGCGACTTCTCGACCGCGATTTTCGACGCCAAAGGCGGCCTTGTCGCTCAGGGTACGAACATCCCCGTTCATTTGGGCAGTATGCAACTCGCGGCGAAAGCTGCGATTGACTTCTTCAATTTCTTTCCCGGCGACGCGGTCGCGCTTAATGACCCTTATCGCGGAGGCACTCATTTACCGGACATCACCCTCGTCGCTCCGTTTTTTCCGAAGGGCAAACGTGAATCGAATTACCCGGCTGCTTTTATCGCGGCGAGGGCGCATCACGCCGACGTCGGCGGTATGACGAGCGGCAGTTTGCCGCTTTCGACCGAAATCTATCAGGAAGGTCTAATCGTTCCGCCGGTTAAAATCGTCGAAAATGGCGCGTTGAATGCGGCGGTAATCGAAATTATCTGCGCAAATTCCAGAACGCCGGAAGAAAGAAGAGGCGATCTGCTCGCGCAATTGGCGTCTTTAACGCGGGGAGCGGAAAGATTGCATAAAATATCCGGCGACCTTTACTCGAACTCGCGAAACGAAAACTCGTCGATGTGGCCTTCGATTTTCGAGTCGCTTCAAGATTATTCCGAAATCGCATTTATTGAAATGCTGTCAAACGTGAAGAGCGGCGTTTACACCGCCGAAGATTCCATCGAACTTCCGGACGGCAGCCTCTCAAAAATCCGGCTCAAATTGGACATTCGCGAAACCGGAATCGTCGCAGATTTTTCGGGCTCGGATCTGCAAACGCGCTCGCCGTTCAATGCTGTTCGTGCCATTACCTTAAGCGCCGTTACTTACGCCGTAAGATGTCTGCTGGCCGAAGATGTACCCGCAAATTCCGGTCTCACTCGCCGCGTCGATGTGATAACAACGCCGGGAACTATTGTCGATGCGTTACCCCCCGCAGCGGTATCCGCAGGAAACGTCGAAACCAGCCAGCGCCTTGTTGACGTGCTGTTCCAAGCGCTCGCAAAAGCGTTTCCGGACAAAATACCCGCCTCCGGCCCCGGCTCGATGAACAACGTAACCGCGGGAGGCATAAATCCCGCTACCGGCAAGTCCTTCGCTTATTACGAAACCATAGGCGGCGGGCACGGCGGCGGCCCGAATTCGCCGGGTATTTCGGCACGCCACGCACATATGACGAATTCCCTGAATACCCCGGTCGAAGCCATCGAATATAGCTATCCTTTGCGCGTCCTCAAATATGCGATAAGAAAAAACTCCGGCGGGATTGGACGCCATCCGGGCGGCGACGGGATAATTCGCGAAATCGAGTTTCTTGCGGACTCGGACGTTTCCGTAATCGGACAAAGATGCTTACTATCGCCGCCAGGACTTTACGGCGGCTCTCCCGGCAAGCCTTCGAAATACAGCTTGAAGAAAATTCGAAAAAGCAAACGCGATGCGGTTATAAGGCTGCCGAACGCATCGAGTTTTCAAGTTCGATCTGGCGATGTTCTTAAAATCGAAACAGCGGGCGGCGGCGGATACGGAAAGCCGGACAAACACGGATAACTGCTACTTCTTGCGCGCTTGCGTTGACGAATAAGTTTTTTTCATCAACAGCGCGTCTTCGTGCATAATCTTGTGGGGGGATTCGCAGATAATCCTCCCCTCGCATCCGAATGTTTTCATCGCTTTGAACAACTCGCGAAACTGCAAATCGCTTTCCTCGATGGGCAAATGATTGCGCTCGCCTTTCGCCGTGTATTCGATTCCGCTCAAATGAACGTGCATTCGTTTCAATCCCTTATCTTCGCCCAAGCCGTCGGCAAGCATCGAAAGCGCCTTCGCCCATTCGTCGTACGAGTTCCACTGCCCCCCAGTTCGCGCGTGCAAATGCGCCCAGTCGATGCAGGGAATCGTATGCGGAAATTCTTTGGACATTTTTATAACTTCTTCAAGCCTGCCGTATGCGCTGTCTTTGCCCGTAAGTTCCGGCCTGAGCGTTACGCCCAGTTTCGCCTTTTCGAAACGTTTTATCAATTCCGAATACGATTCGAATACGAGTTTTTCGACAACGTCGCGCTCGCGGTTCATCATGAATGCCGGATGAAAAACGATGTCCGTCGCGCCGGCGCGCTCGCCGAGAGACGCGCTTTGAACAATCCGCTCGATGGACGCTTCGAGTTTGTCGGGCTCTTCGCTCGCGAGATTCACATAGTAAGGCGCATGCACGCTCAGCAGGATGCCGGTTTCTTCGGCCTTCGCCTTAAACTCGTCGCACTTTTCGGGCTTGAGCCTTACGCCGTGAACCCATTCGAGTTCCATCGCGTCGAGGCCGAGGCCTTTCACCTCTTCGATGCCCTTGAGCGTATCGCCGGATGCGACCGTGACCGGCACTCCCGCTGTACCGAACGCAAAATCGGCCATTACAGGTATCCTCAAACTACGGCTCCCGCCGCTCCCCTCTATTCGCCTTCCGGCTGCATCGGGTCGTCGAATTGAATTTTGACGTTGGGTCCGCCGCCTTCGCCGCCGCCGGCGGGTATTTCGATTGGCATGGACATACCGCCCCTGCCTCCTTGCTTTTCCTGCTCCCGCTCGTCGGCAAGCTTGACCTTTTCGTTGACTTTTTCAAGTTGCTCGCCGGCGCCCAATCTCGTATAAATGCCTTTGAGACCTAGAAGAATGTCCTTGTTCAGTCCCGAGAATTCGAGCGCCTTATCGGCCGACTTCAGAGCGCCTTCGGCGTCGCCTTCGCCTTCCAGATACTTCGCCAGCGAGAAATGATAGAACGGCTCGTATTCCGAAAGTTCCGCCGCCTCGGTGTATGAGTCCTTGATTATTTTCTTGGCCTCTTCTTCCGAAATCGGCAATTCGCTTTTGTGTTTTTCGTCGGCCAGCCAAGTCTCATAGCACCACGCAACGTAATAATGCGGCGCCGCCATTTTCTTGAATACTTTGTCCCGCGCCACCATGAATCCGTTCACCGCTTCCTCATATCGCGGTTCGCCTTGCTTGCTTCCGAATTGCGGCGGCTCGGAAACGTACGGCCCTTCCTCCGCCGCCGGCGCTTCATCGCCGCCAGTCTGCGTAGATTCGCCGTCCGCACTTTCGCCTTCGCCGTCTCCGGCAGCCGCGGCTGCCGAAATGTCTTCCTTTAATTTTGCCGCGCTTTCCTCGGCGGGTACAACGTACCAGCTTGCGTCTTTCGGGAGCTTGCCGTCCTTGAGCAGTTTAATCGCTTCGTCCAGCCTGTCCGCGTGAATCGTATCGCCTTCGAGAATTTGAAAGTCTTCCGCGGCAAGATGCGACTTGACTTCTATCGCCGGCTCCGGTTTTTCCATTTGTTCGTTTACGAAGCCGTTCATCGCCCGGTATCCGCGCACGAGCGGATGCACGATTAAAATCTGCGCCGATGCCTCCATTTTTTCAAGATGTTTGGCAAGGTCGATGGACGACATTTCGCTAAGCGTTAGGTGCCTTACTTTGACCGACGTATAACGAAGTTCGTACGCTTCATTCAGTTCTTCTTCGGTCGGCTCGTAGTTTTCGTCGGGATTGCCGGTGCGAATCTCCTTTACGAGTTCCTCGCGAAGTTCGTCGAGAGTCTTGTCTTTTTCCTTAACCGTGCGCTCTATAAGCTGCGCCTTTTCCCATCCGAATTCCGTGTGGAACCATTCCGTAGTTTCGCCCGGCGTCTTTAATTTGAATACGTTTTTATCGAATTCAACGCTGAAAAATCCCTGCGAAATAGCGATAGGAATTTCGCCGCCGTCGTCGCGAGTGTAAAAGTCGAACGAAAAAAGCCTCGCCAAATCCTCGAAGCTTCGCCCTTTTTCAAGTTCTCCGTCGATAAACGTTCTGATTTTATCGCCGACTTCCTTTTTCCGGGCGACAATTTTTTCCTCGATATGCTTGCGCGCTTTTTCCAGCATCAGCGCGGATTTTTGCTCGTCGAAAAACTCCCGGTCGGAATAATTGTTTTGCATAAGCCATTCGCGCCAGCGCTCTTCGCCCGATTTCCCGCTTCCAAGGCTTTTTTTCATTTCGCCGAGGATAGTTTTCGATTCGTCCTTCGCCGAGCCCGCGCTAATGAACTGCGCCTTGAATTCGTTCACCTTATCCCGAACTTCGTTGTCGGATACGGTAACGTTGTTCTTTTTTCCGTATGCACGCAGCAGCTCTTCCGCTATTACGCTTTCAATTACGCCGTTCATTATTTCCAGCGTTTTCTCGGGCGACAGCGTGCCTCCGGATTGAGATTCCTGTTCGCGCTTCATCGATTCGACGAGATTTTGAAATCTCACGAAATCCACTTTTACGCCACCTATATGCGCGGCGTATTTTGCTTCTTCGGGTATTTGACCGTCGAAATTGCCCGGCGCGCCGGATGCTCCGGCCGCGCGCTGGCCCTGCGTGAAATTGCCGACGCCCAGTCCGGCGAACACGCTAACCACGAAAAATATCGTAACCCACAAGAGCCAAACCTGGCCCTTGGTTCTGATCCGGTTCATAAGCCGGTCAGACTTCATATGCGAATGCTTGTCAGTCATAAATCGTCACCTAACTTCCCATTGCCGAAAGGCAAGACGAATATAATAATCAATCATTCGAGCAATTTCAAGAAGATTTTTCCGCTCTCGGGGTATAATTCCACGCTTTAAAGCCGGAACCCCCATTCCGGCAGCAAATTTCGATTTCAGAAAACGGTGATTGAATATGCCGATTTACGAATACCATTGCCATAAATGCGGCGGCGTCTTCGAGGCTTGGCAAAAGTTCGGAGACCCCGCTCCGTCGAAATGCGAGCTATGCGGCGCGCCCGGGCGCAATCTCGCTAAGCTAATCAGCGGCGCGCAAGTGGTTTTCAAAGGTTCCGGTTTTTATTTAACGGACAACAAAAGCGCAAAAAATTCAAATCTGAAATCATCCCCGGAAGAATCGAAACCCGACTCTAAAACGGACTCCAAACCCGAATCGAAAACGGAAAAAAAGCCGGATTCGCCGGCTGAAAAAAAGCCGGGATAATTGCCGGCTGCCAATTTTTGATTTCGTCCTGAGTTATGCGCCGATAATCCCGCTTTTTTCGGCCAAATACGGCTTGAGAAGCGCGACCATTTCCTCGAGAAACCTGTCTTCGGAAAATTTAAGCGAGTTTTCGCGGCAAGCCTCGCCGGAAATTTGCATGGATTCGAGTCTGTTGATTGCGTCGTTAAGAGCGTCCGGCGAATCTTCGGCAAAGAATACGCCGGTTTTGCCGTCTATCACAGATTCCGTCGCCCCGCCCTTTCCCCTTGCGACCACCGGCCTTCCACACGCCTGCGCCTCGACCGGCGTAAGTCCGAAATCTTCCACTCCCGGAAAGATAAGCGCTTTGCAGTTCTGATAAAGCGCCACCAATTCTTCGTCGTCCACCCCGCCCAAGAACTCCACGTTCGGAGTCGCGGCGGCTCGCAGCGATTTAGCCTGCGGCCCTTCTCCTACCACAAGCAGCGGCTCGCTTCTTTCCGCAAACGCCTTTACGGCAAGGTCGATGCGCTTGTACGGCACGAACCTGCTTACTATTAGATAGTAATCCCGCGCTCCGTCCTCAGCCGGCACGAACATGTCGGTTCTTACAGGCGGATAAATCACCGTGCTTTTTCGCTGATATGTTTTTTCTATCCTCCGCCTCACCGTCTCGCTTATCGCAACGAATCTATCCACCCGCTGCGCCGCGCAGTAATCCCAAATGCGAAGGTAATGCGATGTAAGTTCGAAAGTTTTTTTCTTGAGCCCGCTCATCCGGGTGTGCTTCAAATAAGTCTGATAAAGGTCCCAAATGTATCTAATCGGCGTATAGCAGTAACAGACATGGGCCTGGTCTTCGCGCGTGAGTGCGCCTTTTACGCAGCAATGGCTGCTCGACAGCACAAGATCGTAGCCGGATAAATTCCACTGCTCCACGGCTCGCGGCATCAGCGGCAAGTAATTCGGATATTTTCTGACGGCGTCCGGCAATCGCTGTATGAAACTCGTGATAATGCGAGCGTTTTTCAGCTCTTCGGGCAAGTTTTTATGGTCGCATACGAGCGTGTAAACGGGTGCCGTGGGAAACAGCTTGTGAAATAGGATGAGGCAACGTTCGGCGCCGCCGAATGTCGTTATCCAGTCGTGCAGTATCGCAACTCTAGGTGGACGCACGCCGGGATTATATCAGTAATCCGCTTTTTTCAGGCTTCCATTTCGACATGTTCGTCGCGCAATCCGATGACCCGGCTGCGGTAGTTCCGGTATATTTCCGCCGCCACAAAGTCGGAAATGCTTTCGCAAAAGACGGCCATTTCATCGACGTATGCGAGCGCTTCGTCGAAATCGCCGCAGTCAACGAGCGTGCGTAAGTGAATGTCATGCCTTTTGTCTTCGAGCGAGTCCGAGTCGAAGAGAAGCTTCTCCCTGAAGTTCTGCAGCGCCCTGTATCTGCCCCAAAGGAAATCCTTCCTTCGGGCCGATATCTCAAGCCCCACCATTCAATTCCCCTTGCCAATAACCGTAACTTGAATAACAGAAAATGGACGCCAAGAGCGGCGCCCGTTCGCCGGCTGCCGGAGGGATATTCGATTATACCCGCCTCAAACGCGAATTGCGATTAATTATGCAAATTTCCGGCGATTTCAGTCTTTGAACGCAAACACAGTGTCCGCATCGCCATTCACCGCGCATCCAACGAGAACCGCGCCGGATGCCGTTATAACCGGAATTGACCAAGTTGCCGTGCCCGGGAGTTCATAACTCCAAAGCTCCTGCGGCGGGTCCGTAGTCGTGCGTACGGCGACAAGCGTATATCCGGCGCAAAAATAAATGTTGCCCGAAGCGTCGATTATCGGCGCGCCGTTTGAATTCGTGCCATAGCTTTCCGCACCGTCGTATTTCCAAATTTGCTCTCCGGATTCCGGGTCTATTGCGTAAAGTATCGAATACGAGTTCATCACGTAAACCGTGCCGTTGTTGCCGATTATCGGAGGCGAGTTGATACTTCTGCTGGAATCCGGAACGAATTCCCAACGGAAATCTCCGGCCTCGCTGTAACAAATCACTTTAGGCTCGGAAGTACCTATGTAAATATCGCCGTTGCTACCGATTGTCGGCGATGAATTCGTCGTCGAACCAAGCGGCTTTTCCCACAAAAACGAGCCGCTCGCCGAAAGCTTTATCAGTTTCGATTCCAGCGTCCCGCCGCCCGCCATGTATATCCTGCCGTCCAATCCGATTGCGGGAGAGCAAAAGTCAACCATGCCGCCGGTGTCGTACGACCAAATCATTTCTCCAGTAGGGCTGTTGCCGTTCAGAGCGTATAAAAATCCGTCGTTCGAACCAACCAAAATAACGTTCGATGAAGTAACGACCGGCGAGCTGTGAATCGTGCCTTCCGTCGGAAAAGACCATCTGATTCCGTGAGTTACTGCATCCACGGCATAAAGCGATTCATCGTTGCAGCCGACGTAAATCGTGCCGTCTTTTCCGACCGCGGGAGACGAGTCGATCAAGCTCGTGGACAATTCCACCTTCCACTTGGTCGAGCCGTCGGCCGGGTCTAGCGCAAAAAACCAGCCGTTGTCCCCTCCCGCGTAAATCGTTCCGTCTTCCGCAAGCGCGAACGACAAATCCATGCGCGATGCATTTCCCGAATCGTTTTTCGGGAGGGAACTCCAAACCGGCGTTCTCGGCGCCGGCGCAACGCTTCCAGTGTACGGACTTCTGCCGATATGCTTTTCGTTATAGCCGAACATTGGCCACGCGCTCGACGCTAGACCGCTTAGCGAAGGCGTCGCAAGAGCGCGCTCGCTCCTCGGACTGGCGTTCATTTCGAAATCCACCGCATCCACCCAAAACGCGTACTGGGTGCCGTTGACGAGACCGGCGACCAGCGCTTCCGCGGAATCGAAAACCTGCCCGCCGTTGTACAGCGGCGGACTCGGATCGTTGATGACGGGGGAAACGTAAACCCGATATCCGAGCAAATCCGGCTCGGTGTTCTCGTTCCAATATAGCTGTACGGATACGTTTCTGCCGCTTGCCGAAAGTCCGGTAGGCGCGGCGGGCGGAGTTTCGTCTTCCGCGAGCGTTGTTAATTGAAGCGGCGCGGACGCGCTGCTTTCGTTTTGCGAAAGATCGACCGCGGTTACCCAGAAAAAATACTCGGTTTGATACTCAAGCCCGAGCGCGGAAAACTCGGATTCCGCAACTATTCCCGCGCTATTCGCAAGTGACGAACCCGCAATATCGTTTTCCGTATTGATATAGACGTTATATCCGGCTAGGTCGCTTTCGAGATTGTCGAACCAGTCCAGCGATGCCGAGCCGCTGCCCGGAGTTCCGAAAAGCCCTACCGGCGCGACGGGCGGCAAGTCGTCGATTCGCACAATCAGGGGGCTCGATTCCGCGCTCTGATTTCCGGAAAAATCGATTGCCTTTACCCAGAAATACCAATTCATATCCTGATTCAATCCGGACGCCGTATAAGCTGTTCCGCCAATCAATTCAGAATTTACTTTTGTCGCTTGACCGAAGTCCGCCGATGCGGATTTGTATAAATCGTATCCTTCGACGTCGATTTCGGTGTTTGGATCCCATTCGATATTCGCGTCGTTTCCGCTTCTCGTCCATCTTAGTCCGTCCGGCGGGCCGGGAGCGTCTCCGTCTGGGGGAAGCAAAGTCGCCGCCGCTGAGTTACTGAAATCGCTTTGCTCTACGCCGTCGGTCGATTTGACCCAGAAATAATAATTGACTCCTACGTTTATATCGTTAAGCGAATACGCGCTTCCCGCCGCAGGTTCAACGTTGTGCCGTATTGACGACTGCGGCGCCGGCGTTTGGCTGTAATAAACGATATATCCCGTTACCGCGGGATTAGGGCTTTCCACCCAAGTTAACCGCACGAAATTCGCGCCGCCCTCCGCCTGCAAGTTTTCCGGCGGCAAAAGTCCCTGCTGTCCGCCGATTGTCGCGATCGCGGATGCGGAAGCGACGCCGATTTCGTCGAGCGCGCTTACCGGCGAAACCCGGTAATACCAGGTTCCATCACCCGGTTCGTCAGATATTTCGTAACCCGTAGGCACTTTCGGGTCAAGATTGTTCCGCGACACGGATATATTGCCCGCACCGCCCGGTAACGCGACCGGCGAGGAAAAGCCCGGCAAACCAGACCTTTCCACCTTGTATCCGGCAATCGTTGTTAAATAATTGAGAGCGATCGGGGTGATATCCGGAATGCCCACCTCACCGCTACCATCGCCGTCAACCCAAGCTATATATTCCGGCGCTCCAGGCCCACCCGCGACCGTGCTCAAGTAATTCAAAGCTATCGGCGTAATGTCCGGTATTCCGACTTCGCCGCTCATATCGTAATCGCCTTTATTGACCTCGGTCCATGCCAAAGTCACGGTTTCACCTTCCACGCTTGCAGATAGATCGCCGACCTTGTTAACGTCTCCCGAAGGGGCTTTCGCCGTTCTCCTGCCCGGCGCCTTTCCGCCGCGCTCGAAACGGCAAGTGAAAACCGTTCCTTCCCTGACGGCGCTACGCCGGTCTGCGAATGCCGCCGCTCCAGCCGCGACCCATCCCGGTGTTTCATCCACGGCGATGAATATTCCATCGGTTTCGGGAAGAAAATCTCCACGCTCAACCGAAATCGGGTGCATCCGGTTTGCATCGTACTTAAGATACAAAAAGACGTCGCCGCCGTTCGCCGCCGCGATCGCGCTAACTTCGACTTCTATCGCAGTTCCGGTTTCGGACGCGGAAACGAAAATGCCTTCGCCGTCCATTTGTTTGTTTTGCGCATCCAACCTGTAAACCGAAAACCCTCCGCCGGTCGCGGCGCGGTTTTGGTCGAGGTTCTCCAGCGCGGTTTTTAAAAGCGGAAACTCTCGCTCGCCTGTTCCGTAAGCCGATTTATCCGGCGCGGCTGCGCCGAAAGCGCCGCCGTTTCCCGGCGAACGTTTACCGCACGAGACCGTAACCGCCGCTACGAAAAGCATCAGCGCGGCGGCAACAACCAAAGCACTCCCCAATTTGTTCGACATAAATTGCCCCGAATCGCGCAAGCGCGTGGATGATAGGATAAGGAAATTCATTATACACCGGTACGGTAGCGATTAAGTTGCCATACTCAATCTTCGAACGATGCTTGAACCGCGCACACCCGGTTTCTTCCCGACTCCTTGGCCTGATACAGCCCGCGGTCCGCCCGGTCGATTACTTCTTCCGGCGTCGCTCCGTGCGTATAAACGCTGACTCCGGCGGAAATCGTAACGTATCGCGCTTCGCCGCCTTCCGGATGAACTTTCACTTCGGATTCGACGGCTTTTCTGAGCACTTCTCCTCTCGAAAGCCCCGCGTTGATACTGGTGTTATGTAAAATAATCGCGAATTCCTCGCCGCCGTACCTGCAAACGAAGTCGGTTTGACGGGTGCTTTTCATTAGCGTTTGAGCGACCGATTTCAAAACTTCGTCGCCTGCCAAGTGGCCAAGCTCGTCGTTGATTTGCTTGAAATGATCGATATCGACGAGAAGAAGGGCGAAGCCGCCCCTGCCCTCGACCGCCTTCTCGCACTCGACTTCGAGCTGCTCGTCGAAGAACCTGCGGTTGTATAGGTGCGTCAATCCATCCTGCATCGAAAGGTAACGCATCTGGTTATAGAGCGAGCTGTTTTGAAGCGCCACCGAAATCTGCTCTCCGACCGCGCACAAAACCTCCAATCTGTCTTGTCCGAAACTTTCCTCGTGTTTCGTGTATGCCGAAATCATCCCCGCACGGTTTCCGCGCACGAAAACCGGCACGCAGATCGCGGCGACGGCATCCTGCATATAACCGCCCAGGAAATCGTAATTGCGAATATCTTTAAGGTTCGTGAACAAACAAGGCCGGTTTTCGCGAAGGCACGCGCCTTCCACAGGCGAATCCGCCGTAACCGTAACTTCGTTCACCGCCTCTTTGGGTATCCCTTCGACTGCCTTGGCGACGTAAGATTTCGTCGCCTCGTCGTAAAGCCACAGGCAAAAGTGCTGAAAGTGCAATTCCGTCCCGACTTGTTTGAGAACTTGATTGAATAGCTCGCGAGTGTCCAGCGCGCCCGCAATCATTTTGCCGACTTTGTTAAGCGTGTAAAGCTCGAAAAGGCGGCTGCGTTCCGAAGCGGATTTCACCGCGAGAAGTTTGCTTTTCTTTTCAACCTCCGCGTTCAACCGCGAAAGCCTTTCTTTCGCCATTTCCTGCCTAAGCCTGAGAAATCCGCTTGTCGCATACACTCCCGCAAGCACGCCGATTTTGAGAAACACTTCCATTATCGTTACGCCCGTCAGGTCTTTAAAGTGCGGAACGATGTAAACCGCTAGCGACAGAAAATATGCAAGCGCGCCTACCCTGAATCCGAAATAGAGCGTATGAAGCGGCACCAGAAGGAAAAAGCCGAGGAAAAACAAACTTGAATTTATACCGCCGGTGACGTCGATTACTGCGCCGAGAAATACGATGTCGAATACCATCGCCATGTGATAGACGAACCGAATGCTCGACGTTCTGGTTACTCCGATAAAGGCGAACACCAGCGAATATAGGGCAAAATAGCTTGCAAGCGCGGCAAGCCCCGCCCTGGCCGTTTCGGTCAAGGCGGGGTGGAAAATTACCCAAATCGAAATTATCAGCACCGACGCGGCGCGGAATACGCCGAACACCCAATCGACGGGTTCGAGCCGCCTAAATCCGCGGTCGATCTTTTTCAAAGCAGGCGCTTTAGATACCAGAGCGAACCCCTTTGATTATTTAGTTTACGGCTGAGGTGGAGGCGGCACTCCCGCCGAACGGTATGCGCCGGTATTTATCCAAGCCGAAAGCAGCATCCTGAGAGGATTTATCGGCCCGCCGCCGCCATGTCCGCCCGGTACCGGCTCTGCGCCCCTGCCCATATTGCCGATTATGCAGTTCGGGTTTCCGGGATGCGCTCGCAGAAGCGGCGGATTGGTCGTGCTAACTATCCAAACAAGGTTGTCGTAAGATGCGGCGCTTGTAAGGTCGAGGCCCGCCGCCGGCGACCCCCCGGCGTGGCAGGTTACGCAGCCAAGCCCGGACATCGCTCCGAGTACGTCCGGATCGTAAACCACTCTCGCTCCGTCGTTGACTGTGAGGGTTTGTGTAATCGTATCGCTGAGAACGGAATTGATTAACGCCCTCGCGGTTATCTGGTAATCGCCCGGCTCGCTTGCAACGAATTTAACTTGCGTCGAGCTTGCGCCGTCAACCTGTTCGTAGAAGAATCCGTAGCTGGCGTTGTCGTCCACCCACTCGAAAGTGAGAGTGCCAGGACCCGTTTTATTTCCGCTCGCGGTCATCGTAATCGCCGTTCCGAGCGAAACGGGCGAATTCGGATTGAAGGTAATATTGGTGAAGGTAAAGTCGCTAGGAATAATTACCTCGTCCACGACAGTGCCGTCGATTGTATTCGAATCCGTTGTTACGTTGGGCGGAACGACTGAGTCGCGTGCACGCATCAAAAACGTGTACGTCGTGCTCCATTCAAGTCCGGTAACCCTGTGGGTGAACGGTCCCGCGCCGCCCGGCGTTAGAACAACCAGAGTGGTTGTGCCTTCCAAATCGTCAATATTGAACTGCGATTGCTCGGCGTAGTACAGCAAATACTGAACCGGCGGAGTGTCGGCGTCGGTTGCCGAGCCGTACTGAACGTCGAGGGCGCGCGTATCCGGAACCGGTATTACGTTATAAACGCCCCGCTGGCTTAAGTTGTCCCATACCGGAGGAGTTTCGTCAACCGGAGGTGGATCACCGCCGCCCGTCGGCTTCTTGCTGAATCCCGGTACGCCGAAATTCGTACCGTCGTGCGGAATCGCACGAACCCTCAAACTGTCGTTTTCCGGCTCGAATCCCGGAAGCCCGGCTATGTAGGGCTGACCGATAACGAATTCATAAACGGGCCAAGGATTGAGGCTCGTATTGTCGCCGAATTCCACGCTTATATTCGGATTGGTTTGAATATCGGGAAACTCCCAATTCGTGCCGCCGTCCGTGCTGTATTGGATGTTATATCCGGCCAGCGTTGACAGGTAATTCTGCGCAATGGGCGTAATATCCGGTATGCCGATTTCCATGTTGAAGTCCCCGTCGATTACCGCCAGCGGTGAAAGCGGGCCGGGCACAACCGCGAGGTAATTGAGAGCGATAGCGGTAACGTCGGGAATGCCGACCTCACCCGATAAATCGTAGTCGCCGATATTTTTGCCCATAAATCTAATGGACATATTGCCGGACTCGTCCCATTCCGCAAGCGAAATCGTAACCTGATTCGCGCTTCCCGACGGGGCAGCGCTCACCCGCCTGACAATGCCGCTACTTTTGCCGAGGATAATGGAAAGCACTTCCGCTTCGGCCGAAAAGCCGGCGGCGTTTTTTAGGTCGGCGAACATAACCGCGACGTCGAGTCCGCGGTTAACCGGCATCGAAAGAAACAAGACGTCTTCGCCGCCGAACGCTTCGCCCGGCTTGGCCTCGATGACGCGATACTTCGAATCGTCGAACTCGACGCGTAAAAGCGCTCCGCGCACGTCGTCTCCGGCAGCAAACACCGATACTTCGACCGTCCCGTCAGGATTTTCCATTGATACCAGTCTGAAGTTGTCCGGCTGGCCGATTGGCATTTGCCATTCGGAACTTACGTTCATGCCGGTCTTGCCGGCGCGCGATTCGCCTGTTTTCGAGCCGCATGCTTGAATTGCGGTAATCGCCGCTATAAAGATGATGACCATCAAAAGGATCGAAAGCTTTCGCATATCCAAACCGCCTGATACTTAATGTAAGACGATACATTATACCTAAAACGGCGCGGAATATATAAAATCCGCGATTGAGGGCTTTGCACGGCCGTTTTTCCGATAGCGCAAGCGTCTTCGGGGTATATAACGACTTGCTTTTGTTTCGTTCTGCGGAGAATAAATGATTGTAAAAGTCTATATCGACGAGGGCTGTATCGTCTGCGATTCATGCGAAGATATTTGCCCCGAAGTCTTTCACGTCACTGGCGACACCTGCATCGTCCGGGAAGGCGTGGACTTTAACGCGCACGCGGAGAACATTAAAATCGCGGCCGAAGACTGCCCGACCGAAGTAATAATCATAGAAGAAAACTGACTGCCGATTTAACATTGTCCAATACAAAGTTACGGCTTTGCGCCGCCGTAAATCCACATAGCGGATTTCACCAATAACCGCATATCGTCACTAGAATTCTTGTCGAAATGATGCGCCTTTTCGCCGGAAGGCGGCCATCCCATCATTTTGTTTATCATATAGCTCTTTGAAGGAAATCCCGGCTCGGCATAGTCCCAGCCGGAAATGGACGAGCTGGCGTTTACCATATTGGCGTATCCGCTTCCCTGCGAGAGCACCGGAGCGGCATTCGTGTGACACGAGGCGCAATTTGCCGAAATCAAAGTTTCCAGCCCGGACGAATACGAAATAACGCTTGCATCCTCACCGGCCTTCGATATTTCGACATCGATGCTCGCGCTTCCAACCTTCCCCGCTTCGTCCTCGACTTCGACTTCGACGGTGAACTTTGTCGCGTCTTTTCCGCCGGTAAAAAGCGTGATTGTCCCGTCGGAGAAAACGTCCTCCAAATCGAACCAAACGTCGCCAAGCGCATTTTCGCTCGTCGAAACGCTTATTGAAAGCGGCGGCGAAACCTGAGTCAAGACCGGTATGTCAATTCTGCCGAACGCCCCCACGGGGATTGCATCCACTTCGGATGCTTCAAGCGTCGATGGATTAACCACCAGAAGCGCCGGGTCGCCCAGCGCAATCGAGCCAGCCGTGTTTCCTTGCGCGGCGCCGGTGATAATCCACCTAAGTAACTGCGTTATTTCTTGCGCTTCCAGCGGAGTTTCTCCGGGGGGCATTCTTTCTCCAACGCGCTCGCCGGCGACGCCGCCATATACCGTGGACATCAAATACGAATTCTGCGGGTCGAACGGCTTAACCAGCTTTTTCGAAGGCATCGCTGTGGAATTTACGCCTACAAGGTTCGAATACGCATCGAGCGGATTGCTCAAATCGAGTCCCCCGGCTGTGTCTCCCGTGTGGCACGATGCACACTTGGCTTCGATAATCGGCCAGACATGCATGCCGAAATTCGTATTCGCTCCCCGGTTCACGCGAATTTGACGCTCTTGAATCCCCGTACGGCCTGCGCCGTCCGTTACGGTTAATTCGATTAAATACTTTTCATCGCCGGACCCGGTTCCCCAATTGGAAGAAACGACAGACTCCGCGCCGCCAGGACCGGAAACGAGAGAATGGCCGAAAAAGAATCCGGTGTTCGGCCTGAAATCGTTCCAGACGGCTTCGTAAACACCGTCTCCGCCCGACACAATTGCCGATAAATGAATCGGGTCTCCCGAATCTGGATTGAATTCGTAAGGAAAACCCATGAAAGTATTCATTTCCATGGGTCCGACAAAAAGCCCGTTCGCGCTGACGGCCGCGGATATCACGACGCTGTTCTCTTCGAAATTTTGCACCGGAAAAGCTTTGTCGAATGCGCGCACTGCCACCGAATATATTTCGCCGGGAACTAGACCTTTCAACATTACCGAATACGGTGGCTCGGCAGGCGCCGAAAACTCCGCCTTTTTCATTCTAATCGTGTCGGTTCCCATCGGAAATTCGCCTATTTCGTCTAGCGAAAAATCCGCAGCCTTCGCGTAATAAACACGATATTGCACGGGCGCGGCCGAATTGTCGCTGGCTTTCCCGAAAGTAACGGTCAAGGCATTTGTATTCGCCACCGGCAAAACCGCCGTAACTCCGGCGGTCGAATCCCAGACCGGAGGCTCGTTGTCTCCGCTTACCGCAATTTGAATTTCGGCCGGGTTGCTTTCGGCGCCTACAATCGCACCGTCCGAAGGAAAAACTCGCATTTTTAGCCCGCTTGACGTCGGCTCCAGACCCGGAATACCGAGCGCTCCGATATTTTCGGGAGAAATAACTATTTTCCATTCGGGAAATGCCTTAGATTGCACGATTTCGACTTCCGCGGTGCCGCGAAGAAAACCCTGCGAATCTTCGAAATGTATGCCCGAAAAATCTTGCGGAATCCAGCTTGAACCGCCGTCGACAGAGAATTGCACCGAATATCCCGAAATCGTCCTCATATAATTTTGCGCGATAACGGTTATGTCCGATATTCCTATTTCGCCGTTTCCGTCTCCGTCGATAGCCGCAAGCGGGTCGCCCTCATAATCGGAAACGCTCGCCTGAAAATTGATCGCTATCGGAACAAGGTCCGGAATTCCGACTTCGCCGCTTCTATCGTAATCGCCCGGATTTCGTTCGAAAAACGTCGCGACTATGCCGGCTTCGCTCCATTCGCTTTCAAGATTGCCGACCGAATGCTGTGCACCGGACGGCGCCGTGCTTATTAATCTGTTTTCGGAGGATTGTCCGGGGAGAAACTTAAATGTGACAACCGGTAACTTTCCTGACAGTCCTGTCTTTTTATCGGCGTGAGGAATAATCCAGCCGAAGTGTATATTTCCCGGCTCTACTTCGATTGCCGTAAAAATCGACTTGGAGGAATCGGCGGCGTAAACGCCAACAAAGTGACATACTTCGGGGTTGTAAGAGACCGTCGCAAATACGGCACGCGTGTCTTCGCCATCGGCAATCAGATGGTATTCGCCATTTCCGGAGCCTTCCTCGATAGAAAGTTCCGGCGCTTGGCCAAATTCTGGCGCTTCCGCCGGCGGAATTCCGAGCCTAACCTCGAAATCTGCATCCCAGCCTTCCGAGCCCACGACCCCGGTTAAGGAGCCGGATTTGCCCGTGCTGTTGCAACCCGCCGCGAAGAGCAGCAGCAAAGCGGAGCTCAAGACCGCCGTTAAAGCGCTTGAACGTCCCATACGATCCTCCAATACCCCTGCCGCAAGCGGCGCATATATTTTAAGCGAACGCCTATTTTTATGCAAATCGCGGGTTCGCTTTCGCAAAATCCCGTTGCCGGGTCTGTATGAATCACAAATAACGGCTGGAAACTAGCCGTGGATTTCGGATTTGATAGTATTGAAGCGCCGAAGTCCGCGGATAACGGCATTTGGAGGCATTTATGAAGGCGATAGTTCCGGCGGCAGGAGTGGGCACGAGGCTTAGGCCGATAACGAACACCACTCCGAAGGCTCTCGTGCAAGTTGGCAACAGGCCGATTATCGGCCACATCCTCGACCGCATATCCAATGCGGGTATCGGCGAAGTCGCAATCGTAATTGGCTATCTCGGAGACTTGATTCGTGAATACGTCCTCTCCGAATATCCTGATATCAAATTCGATTTCATCTACCAGCGCGAAACACTCGGTCTCGGGCATGCCATATGGCTCTGCGGAGACGTCGCAGCGGACTCCGACGGCCTTTTCATGATTTACGGCGATACGATAGTGGACGGCGAACTCACTGGCATTTTTTCAACCGAAGGCGATGGTGCGCTCGGCGTCAAGCGTGTGCCCGACCCCGAAAGATTCGGAATCGTCGAGCTCGAAGGCGACCGAATAAAGCGTCTTGTCGAGAAACCTCAAGATTTCATCGGCGATTTGGCGCTAATCGGCGTCAATTACATTAAAAAGCCGAAAACGCTTTTCGATTCGCTAAATCACATCGTCGAAAACGACATCAGGACCCGCGGCGAAATTCAAATCACAGACGCATTTCAACACATGGTCGAAAACGGATCGGATTTAAGAACGTACTCGATAGAAGATTGGTTCGATTGCGGAAAACCGGAAGAGCTGATCTCTACAAACCGTCATATAATCGGACAGCTCGACGAAACTCCCGTAGGCGAAAACTGCGTTTTCGTTCCGCCGGTTTACATTTCGCCGGGCGCAATCGTGAAAAATTCAATTATCGGCCCCAACGTCACAATCGCCAGCGAAGCCTACGTCGAGCGCTGCGTACTATCGGACACGATTGTCAATTCAGGCGCCGCGGTAACCGGCTGCAACCTGCAGCATTCTCTCATCGGCATACGCGCAGTCATCAATCAGCCGGGCAAAACGCTTTATTTGGGAGACCACGCAAGCATAGAAGGTTCTCTTTGACCGCGTAATCGAGGGTAAATCCCAACTTTCGGGTAAAATCTATTCGTGCGGACAAACCGATTTAAGCGGGCCGGATTCGCGATTTCCGTCTCCTCGCGGCATTTTCTGCTCGCGGCAATTGTCCTTGTTTCGCTCATTTCCTGCAAATCGTCCGGCAGTCCGTCATCTGGCGGGGCATTTTCCGCAGCGAACGAATCTTCCGCCGCGATATCCGTCCCTTCCGAAACTTCCCCGGAATCGCCCGAACAGAATCGAGCGATCGGACCGGAAGCAAAGCCGCCGGGCGATTCCGGGAGCGATATATCTCCACCCGGAGCAGGATTATCCGGCGGCGGAATCGTTGCCGACGAAGCTATCGTCCTTTTGGCGAGAGGTTCTACGGAATCCGATGCCGTGGCCGTCGCAAGCAGCCTCGGGGCGCAGCTTGTTTCCTTCGTACCGGAGATTGCCGCGGCACAACTGAAAATCGAAATCGCGGACGAGCGGTTGCCGTCGCACACGAAATCGGGCAACAAAAGGCTCGTATCGTCGCTTTCGGCTTCGTCCGTTCCCGAACTCGGCGCTTTTATCGAAAAAGCTCTGGCTCATCCCTCGGTCCGCCACGCGGAACCGCACTATTTCGGGCAGGCAGCCCTTACTCCGGACGACGAATACTTTTCCCAGCAATACTACATAACCGGAACGAATCTCAATCAAGTGTGGGACGTTGAAACCGGCGGAAGCGAAGTAACGATTGCAATTCTCGACGGCGGCGTGGATTACGGACACCCGGAATTCGCGGGCAAAATCCATCCCGGCGGCCGCGACTTCATAGACCCGCCCCAAGGCGGCGACGGGAGAGCGACTCCCGGCGACGGCGAAGATCAGGACGGCGACGGCATTCCCGACAACGGTGCGTTTCACGGAAGTCGCGTCGCGGGCGTCGCGCTCGCTATCGGAAACAACGGCGAGGGCATCGCCGGCGCCAATTGGGGTGCACGCGTTTTGTCGTTGCGCATAGACTCGGCAATCGGCGAACCGACCGGATGGCTGGTAATAGACTGCGTACGCGCGATGGTTTATACGCTCAAGCTCCCCGAAGTACGCATTTTGAATATCAGCGCCGTTTACCCGAAGTCATCCCTATTGCTTAAAGAAGCTACGGACGTTTGCACCGAATACGGAAAAATTGTCGTTGCCGCGGCGGGAAATCAAGCTTTCGACACTCCGTCCCTTTGCGCTCCGGCGTTTTTCGACAGCTCGATTGCAGTCGGAGGGACCGACGGTCTCAACAAAATATGGGACGACGGAGAAACCGGCTCGAATTACGGAACTTTTGTGGACATTCTCGCGCCCGCCAAATTAATATTCACCGTAAACTCGAACGGCTCGCAGCGCAACTACGGCGCGTCCAACGGCACGAGTTTCGCCGCGCCGCTGATTAGCGGAATAGCCGCGCTCATTCTTACGAAGAATCCGAGCTATACGGTTGACGACGTACGAGCGGCACTGACGGTGGGCGCCAAAAGCCTGGACGCCGTACATCCGGACAAAGCCGGAAAAATGGGAGCGGGACTCGTCAATGCACTGACCGCTTTTTCTGCGTCGGCTCAAAACGGCTTATCCATTACGGCTGCGCGTCCGCAGGGAGCAAATTACGTGGATTTGTTTTTTAACCGCAAACTTCAACCCGAATCGGCCTGCGACGTTTCGCGTTACGAAATCGAGGCGGACAAGTATGTATTCGCCGCGGTTTTGATGGACGATGGCAGGCGCGTTCGTCTGGAAACGGAAACGCTTTCGATAAATTCGACTTATGAAGTTACAGCATCGGGACTTCTTGCCGCGGACGGCGAAGCCATGTTTCCAGCGGAACAAAGCATCGAATTTACCGCAAAAGCCGGCCTTTTCGACCTAGCCCGCTCCTCGAACGGCTCGACCGCATATTCCAAAACCCATTTCGACGTTCCATATTCCCCCGACAGGGCGATTGACGGGTTTTCGGGCACGTTTTGGTTCGCGGAAGTGCCCCAGGGCGAATTCGTTGATTTTGTCGTTACATTGCCCAAAGTCGAGTTTGTAAATCGTATCCAAATCGAAGGCCGAACCGCAGGAATTTCCGAGCCGCCTTACGCATCCCGTTTCGAGCTATATTCCGCAGGAGTTTATAACGACATTTTTCCGCTCCTCGACAGCGAATTCATAGAAATTGAGAACGCCGAATCCTTGCCCGGCGGCATTGGCACGATTGACGGCAAATCCACTACGACTGTCGAGTTTTCTGCGATGCCTGCAAAACATATCGTTGTGAGATTCCTTTCCGGCACCGACAACATGCTCGACGGCGACGGAGTAGCGAACGGTGTCTCAATATCCAAAATTGTGATTACAAGAACGCAGGCGGAGGGCGACGTCTTCGCGCCCGTAATTCGCACGATGACGCCGGCGTCCGCGCCTCTCGGCGCGCTTGTGCAGTTCACCGGAAACCATTTCGGCCAATCCGCGCCGCCGTCCATTGTGTTTGGCGGAATCGATGCGGTGGTGCTTTTCTGGTCGGATACCGCCATTTCGGCTCTCGTTCCTTACAATCCGCTTTCGCTTCCGGTCGAATTCCCGCCGGTTTTCCCGCCCGACCCTGCGCTCGAAGGTGAAACCGGCTCTTCCGCGGAAATCCCGCCTGTCCTTGATGCGATTATTCCGCCGTCGCAAGACGCCGAAAGCGGCTACGTTTACGCTCGAAGGGGCGGATTCGTTTCGAATAAGCTTTTTTTCGAAGTCGTTAACTAATCTTTTCTCATTGTTGCTTCGGCGGTTCATGTTGAGCATTTGCGGGTAGAATTTAATGCGGCAAGCTTCCCCGGAGTGAGCCGCAACCGTCTTTAAAATTCCATCCCCGTTTATTACGCCGTTCGTCCGGCGCGCCCGAATTGGCATATTTTTGTATATATGAACGAAAAATTTCTTTTTGCGTCAATTACGAGGTTCGCCAGTGAGCGAAAATCCCGATTGTAAAGATATAATTTATGGTGGTGTTGACAGTATCCGGCTGCCCGCCTAAACTCTACTTCCCAATTTCTCTGGAGTTAAAATGAGGAAGCTTCTTGGTTGCGCGCTCGCGTCCATTACGGCGCTGTTTTTGCTTTGCGCAAGCGCATTCGCACAGGCGAACACGTTTTACGCGGTCGAAGACGTTTATCCGGGACTAAAGGGTTACGGAAAAACAGTTATCGAAGGCACCCGAATCGACCAATTCGACGTCGAAGTAATCGACATCATTCCGCAAGGCGGTTTCGACGGCGGCCCGTTGATTTTAGTCCGCGCCACCGGACCCGTGGTCGACTTCTCGGACGGCATCGCCGCGGGATATTCGGGCAGTCCGGTTTATTTCGGCGGCAAGCTCGCCGGCGCGATTTCATACGGAATTCCCGGCACCGACACGCATGTCTGCGGCGTTACCCCGATACGCTCGATGCTTAAGGCGCTCGACACGGGCGACTCGCGCGATTACTCCGGCAACTCGGTGCTTCCCCCATCTTACACTCAATTTTCGACCGGTCCCGGCGGTCCGGTCATTCCGGTTGACCAAGAACCTGAGACTGGAAACGGCAAAACCGAGGAAACCGAAAAGAAAGACAACAACGGCGGCGGCGCACAAAGCGCAAGTTTGAAAGGCGCACCTTCGGTAACCGTTACGGACAAGCCCGGTTTTGCCGCTCGAATGAACGAATCCCGGCTCGGAAACGACGGCGCGCCGCTTTACGCGATTCCTTTAAGCAACAAGCTGCTGATAAAAGGCGTAAGCGATTCAACATTCGCTCACCTCAAACCGCTTGTTGAGGCGAATCCGAAACTTTCCCAGTTTTCCGCCGTTCAAAGCGTCTCCGGAGCCGGCCCTCGCGGCTTTGGCATGCTCAAGGACCGCGGCGACGTCACTAAACTCGAACCCGGCGACGCACTGGGCATCGCCCTTGTAACCGGCGATTTCGACCTCACCGGAATCGGCACCGTTACTTATGTCGACGGCCAAAACAGGCTTCTCGCCTTCGGCCACAGCCTGTTCAGTCAGGGTAAAATCGACATTCCTTTCGGCAAAGCGTACATCGTCTATACCTTCGGAGAGCTTTACCGCGGCTTTAAAGACGGCTATATGCTAAACCAGCTAGGCACGCTCACTTACGACCACCTCGCCTCCGTCGGCGGCATTATCGGCGCACAGCCCGATATGGTTGACGTAACGGTTTCGATAAACGACGTGGACAAGCGCGTAACACGCGACTTCAATTTCCAGATTATTCGCGACGAATCGCTTTTCGAAACGCTCGTTTATATCGTCACCGTGATGTCCTATTACGAATTTCTCGACAGGGACGGCGGCGGCACCATAAAAATCGGCTACAAAATCGAAACCGACGGGCTTGAAGCCCCGTTCGAACGTGAAAATTATTTTTACGATAAATTCAACGCGGTTTCATTTCTTGCCGCGGAAGCCCTTCCCACAACCGCGCTGATTCTATTCAACAACTATAAAGAAATCAAAATCAAAAAATTCTCGGTAGGCATCGATATAACGAGCAATCGAGTCAATGCCAGCATAGACAAGGCGGAAATCGTCGAAACGCCCCCGAAGGACGAAAAGTCAAGGAGCAAAAACGAGACGTCCTCCGAGTCCGAAAACGACGGCGAAACCTCGGCGCCCGGCGTCGAAAAAGACGGCAAAGGCGCTGCGAAAATGCAAGAAGGCGAAATGCCCGCCCCGCCGATAACCGCTCCCGAAGAAGGCAAAATGTCTCCGGACTTCAAAGTCAAGGAATTTATGCCCGGCGAAATCGTGCGCGTAAAAGTCACGCTTCAGCCTTACCGCTCGGATGCGCTAACTCAAGAGCTAACCATTCGAATTCCGCGCGACTTTCCGGAAGGACAGACTACCCTAATCGTTCAAGGCGGAGGCGGACTCGTCAGCATATATAACGAATACGGCGGAAAAGGCACGATTCTCTTCCCGATTCAAGGAGGCGCGCTTCCGCTCGGCCCCGGAATTCTGGAACTGAACAAGGCTCTCGATCTCATCAAAAAAGGCGATAAAAACAATCAACTGATGGTCTTTATCCCGAAGCCGCCGACTCCGGAAGAACAACAGGCCGAAGCGCAAGGCATGATGAGCCATGAAGTGCAGGATATGAACGACCGGATGGTCAAAGTAACGGTGCCGATGGATTTCGTTATTTACGATATGTACATGATCCCCATTAACATCGTAAAGAAAAAGTCCGGAGCGAAGTAAGCGCCGTGCCCCTGCGGCCGCGGCCGGTCGCGACAAAACTAAACTCGGATGCCGATAGTACGTAAAGGAATGAGCCGCGTTTTTCTTGCGCTGCCTATCGGGCAGAACGAAAAGCGTGCGATCGGAGATCTCGCGGCCAAGTTAAAATCCAAATTCGACGATGCGCGCTGGGTGGAACCCGCGAACTACCACCTGACGCTTTTTTTCATCGGCGAAGTTTCAAAATCCGATATTCCTTCGCTCGCCGAGGCGGTTTCGGATGTGCCGCCGCGATTCAAACCGGGAACTTTGGAATTCGGCTCGCTGGGGTTTTTCGGAAAGCCGAGTTTTCCGAGGGTTCTTTTTCTGCGCGCCGATGCTTCGCGGGACGATTTAACAAGTTTCGAAAAGCTCGCTTCCGAAATCCGCGCCGCCGCGGCCGGCTTCGGCGCCCCCGACGACAAGAAATTCGCTCCACATCTGACTTTGGCCAGATTCGCAAGACTTCGGCCCGGCGCTCCGCCTTCAGCGGCGAACGAAAAACGATTGAAAGAAATCGGCGCAAATAGACAAGGCGGGTTGAGCGAAGGCAAATCGGAGACGACTCCCGAATGGCTGGTTTTCGAGCCGGTCTCTTGCCGGATTGAGCGCGTAGTGCTTTACGAAAGCGAGTTCAAGGGCGGCGGCGTAAAATATTCGGAGCTAAACACCTGGCAGCTTGAAAATCAAGCCGGCGCTTGAAGCTTTGTCTTCGCGTAATTTAGCAGCCCCCCGGATGCCAGTATTTCTCTTACCTGCTCCGGAAAAGGCGAATACGCAAACTCGTTTCCGTCCACTTGAATAACGCCTTTTTCGAAATCGGCCGACATTTTCGAACCGGACTTGGCTGCGTCAACCGCTTCCGGACAAACTATAACCGGTAGCCCCAAGTTGATTGCATTACGAAAGTAAATGCGTGCGAAGCTTTTTGCAACCACGGCGCGAATTCCGATTTCCACCAGGCACGTCGCCGCCTGTTCTCTGCTCGACCCGCACCCGAAGTTTTTTCCGGCAACAACGAAATCGCCCCTTTTGGCCTTGGCGGCAAATTCTGGGTCGAGGTCTTCCATCGCGTGCGCCGCCATTTCCGCAGCCTCGGTAATCGTGTAGGTATATTTGCCGGGAAATATAACGTCGGTGTTGACGGAATCCCCATACTTGAATACGTTGCCCGGTTCGGTCATCTCCGCTCCCTCGATGTCGATTGCCATGCCGTTTCCCGTTGAAACCTATACGGCGCGAGGTTGAACGACCGTGGCATCCACTCTCTCCCAAAGCTGACAAATCCATTTGCCGGCGAAAACCGTGCGCTCCATATATTGCTGGAACGGCTCTCTGCCCCAACTCGAATTTTCGAACGTTATAAATTTCAGCCTGCCGGCTTTTTTCAAACATCCGAGGCCTTCGAGCCAAGGAAAACTGCCGGTTCCGGGAATCAGATGCTCATCGGCGAGCCCGCTAGAATCGCTGAAATGAGTAGTAACGATAAATTCGGCCCATTTCTTGACGAAATGCAATGGGTCGGGATTGCCCATCGTAATATGACAGGTATCTAAGCAGATTTTCAGTTCCGAAATCGGAAACTCCTCGATAACCTGATCGATTACGCGCTGGCTTTTGAACCTGTACGGCTGATTTTCGATGACAATGTCCACGCCGTAAGGCTTTGCGTATTCGACGAGGTCGAGGATATTGCCGATTGCACGCTTCGTGGTTTCCGCGAGGTCGCCGAAATCCAGGTCGGGATAGCTTGAAACGTGGATTACGAGAATCGACGAGCCCAGTTCGGAGGTCGCCCTGACGACGTTGCGGTGGACGGCAAGCGTCGCATCGACGACGTCCTTGTCCGGGCTGGTGAAATCCAGCCTTGGCGAAATCGGGCCGTGTACGTGTTCGAGCGAAAGGCCGCGAACATCCAGGGCTTTTTTAACGAAGGAGAGCGCGTCGGGCTGTGCCAGCGGAAGTCTTCGCTCCTCGGATAGCGCGATGCGCGTAATCCCCGCCGCCTTGAAGGTGTCGAGCCTCGCCTCGAAGGGCACGTCGAAATCTATAAGTGTCGATACGCCAAAATCCATAACGCGTTAAGGCGGCAGCCGCCGGCTGATAGACCGGCGAAATGTATTTTAACATATCGAGAACAAAATGCAAGAAAATCAAACGCTAAAAGAAAAGCTTCCGATCGAACGCTTCTTTCTCAAGCATTTCACGATGGTCGGGATGCGCTATGCTGATTAGCGCTTTCGCCCTTTCCCGCAGGTTCTTTCCGAACAAATCGACGATGCCATACTCGGTGGCGACGAAATGAACGTCCGCGCGGGATGTAACCACGCCCGCGCCTTCCGGCAAGTGCGGCACAATTTTCGAAACTCCTTTCGTCGTGGAAGGAAAGCCGATTATCGCTTTGCCTCCCTCGCTTCTCGACGCGCCGCGTACGAAGTCCACCTGCCCGCCGAATCCCGAATATATCTTTTTGCCGATGGATTCGCTGCAAATCTGTCCGGTAATGTCGCAGGCAATTGCGCTGTTTATCGAAACCATCTTTTCGTTTTGAGCGATTATGAACGGGTCGTTGACGTATTCAGTCGGATGCATCTCCACGAATGGATTGTTGTCGACGAAACTATAAAGAGCCTGCGTTCCCATAAGGAAACTCGTCACGATTTTGCCTGTATGCAGGTTTTTCTTTTCGCAGTTTATTACGCCGGCTTCGAACAGCTCTTTTACGCCGTCCGCGAACATTTCGGTGTGAATGCCCAGGTCCTTCTTGTCCTTGAGGTAATGCAGCACCGCGTCCGGGATTGCGCCGATACCCATTTGCAGGCATGAACCGTCTTCGATTACGTCCGCGACATACTTGCCGATTTTCTTGTGAACCTCGGTGAATTCCTTCACTTGCGGCACTTCGATTATCGGCTCGTCCACCTCGACGATTTTCGTAATTTTGCTGATGTGAACGAACGCGTCGCCCAAAGTGCGCGGCATTTGCGGATTTAGCTGGCCGATTACCACCTTCGAGCATCGCACGGCGGAAAGCGTCGTTTCCACGCCCACACCTAGACTGCAAAAACCGTGCTCGTCCGGCGGACTCAAATGGATAAGCGAAACGTCGATTGGCATAAGCCCGGTCATCCAAAGCTTGGGGATTTCGCTTAAAAATATCGGCATCCAGTCGGCGCGCCCCTCGGCGATAGCTTTGCGCACGTTCGCGCCGGCGAAAAGCGCGTTGTGGCGAAAGTGCTTTTCGGTGCCTTCTTCGACGTACGGAGCGCCGCCGAAAGTAAGAATGTGGATTACCTCTACGCCTTGAAGTTCGTCCTTTCTGGCGCCGAGAGCTTCCACCAGCCTTTGCGGCGTTGCGCATCCTGGATGAATATAAACTCTGTCGCCGCTGCCGACGGCTTTAAGCGCTTCTTCCGCCGATGTAACTTTGCTCCTGTAAAGTCCGCTAAGACCCATTTATCTCTACTCCCCGGGCCGGCCCTCGCCGGAACCCGCGCCGGTTAAAATTTGCTCAAGTCTCGGATGAAAAACGCGCCCGTTTCTTATGCAGATGCCCGTTTTCATCTCGTGGCAGCTTTCGAACGCCGATTCCAACCCGTCCGCATCCATAATTCCGATGATGTAAGGCAAAACTGCGTTCGTTATCGAGTGCGACGCCGTACGCGATACCGAGCTCGTCATATTCGGCACGCAATAGTGAGTTATCCCTTCCACCACGTATGTAGGATTGAACAGCGTTGTCGGACGGCTGGTTTCAAAACATCCGCCCTCGTCTATCGCCACGTCGATTGCAACCCCTCTCGGCCGCATTAGCTTTATCATCTGCCTGGTCACGATATGCTCGGCAAGTTCGAACGGAGAATGAATCGCTCCTATCAATACGTCGGCGTATGACAACACTTTGCGGATGTTGTATTTGTTTGCCAGCATCGTGTTTAGTCGAGACGATAAAATCGTATCGAGTTCCTGAAGCTTCTTTATATCGCGGTCGAGAACCGTAACCTGCGAGCCTATTCCCGCGAAAGCGATTGCGGCGTGTTTTCCGACCGCGCCTGCGCCGAGTACAACGACTTCCGCCGAAGGAATCCCGACCGTTCCCGATAGCAAAACGCCGCGCCCGCCATTTTCGCATTCCAGATATCTGGCTGCGATTTGCGGAAGCATCCTTCCGCATAGCTCGCTCATCGGGTGGATTATCGGAAAATGACCGGTTTCATCTTCCATCACTTCGTACGCGAGCGCGCTCACTTTCGACTCGATAAGACTTTCGAGGATGTCCCGCGGCGTCATAGCGAGGTGCAGAAATCCCCCGATTAGCAGGTTTTCGTGAACGAATTCGAGCTCGTCCTTCAACACCTGTTTTACTTTGAGGATTACGTCCGCTCTGCCCCACACTTCTTCAGCGCTGTGAGCGACTTCCGCGCCGACCGAGCGATAATCGGCATCGGTGAAGTGCGCGCCCGCGCCTGCGCCTTTTTCGATGTAAACGGCATGTCCGCGCTGCACCAGCGCCGCCGCGCCTCCGGGCGTAAGTCCTACCCGGAATTCGCCGGTCATTCTTTCTTTAGGCACTCCGAAAATCATCGCGATATCCTCCCTTACAAGTCCGGCGAATTATGCCACAGGAATGGCGCGCAACGTTAACTAACCAAAAATCGCCAAGGGAAATCCGGCAATCTTCTCCCCGCAAATCCGGGCAACCGAAGCCTGCCGGTTAAAGCTTAACTGCCAAACCAATTAGGCGGATAGCGGCGGCGCGATTGTGTTCCATTTCACGATAGAAATTGGCAAACCGTTAAGCCATGGCAAGCAAATGGCGCAAAAAGACCGTCAATGTTACTTTTGAAAAACCCATTTAGCAGCAATTAAATAAACCGCGGCCGCGACGGCATTGCTTACGTTCAAGCTTCTCGTGCCGTCCACTTGAGGAAACGCGACGATATTTTCGCCCGCCGATTCGAGTATTTCGTCGCTGAGTCCCCGCGTTTCCGGCCCGAAAACAAGAAAATCGCCCTTAATCGCGGGAACGTCCCAAGGCATAATTTTGCCTTTGGTCGAATAAAACCACGCCGTACGCGGCCTCCCCGGATTTTCTCGCTCAGTCTTGTCAAGCGGAAATGTAACTCCGGTGTGCGCCGCCCAAACGTCGCCGATACTCTGCCACCTTTTCCATTCGATCAGCTCCCAATAATCCAGACCGGCCCTTTTGGCATGGGGCGATCGCATCCTGAATCCGAGCGGCCCGGCAAGGTGAAGCTTGCATCCTGTACACGCGCAAGTGCGCGCGATATTGCCTGTGTTTTGCGGGATTTCCGGTTCCCAAAGCAGAATTTCAAGCCTCATCGGCTCGATTTTGGGCGGCATTTACCGTCGAATTCCTTCGAGATATAAAAACAAGCTTGCGGTACGCCGGGATTACGCCGCTTTCAAAAAGTAAACGCCGAGCGCCATAATCGGAGCCTGAAGCCGGTTCGTTTTTACGTTATACGTGCTTGCCACGTCGGTTACGGTGTCCGTCGCAATATCGTAATGCGCAATCGTAAGCCCGCTCGGACCGGCACCCGCGGGAATCGGCAGCCCTGTAATATCCATCGAAAGTTCGAGAGGCGCCTTAATCTCCGCCGCAAACTCGCTTACCGCCGTAAAAGAATAAACGCTGCCATCAATGTAGCCAGTCGGCTGGAGTATGCTTTCCGTAAGAGTAAAGAAATACTCGAAATTTTTGCCGGATCCTTTCAAATCCTCGAAGCCCTCGTCGGAAGTGAGGATTGCGAACGGCGGGATGTAAAGCGTAGCCCTATTGGCCTTTATAGTGCCGCCGGCATCGCTGAACTTGCCCGAAATCGAACCCGGCATATTGCTGCCGCCGGTGCAAGACGTAAGGACGACGGATAGCGCGCAAACAAGCGCAAGTAAACCAAACCTAAACCTAAACATAAGGCAAAAGCCCTCCGGTACGATTTGCGGCGGCGTACGCAACCTTTATACCATAATCCTGTCAAGTTTTCAACATTTTCGCGGAATTTTCAACATCGGGTCAACAATCGGCAACCTAGCGCCTACCCTGCGGTTGACTGTTGCCATCAATAGCCGAATAGAATTTCCCAATAGCCGTCGCCATCGATTTGTCCTTTCACCGCGTTTTCTCCGAAAAATGACTCGGCAGCCTTCGAGTCTGCAAAGATTGGCGAAACACCCACCCCTTCTTCGCCAATAATAATCGGCGATTCGAAAATGTGTATGCTATGCGGAAACGCCCGCCTTCCGCCTTCCGCAGGATTACCCGTTAATCCGTATTCGCCGGATTCCATTAAACTTTCTAAAACCGCCGCCCCGCCCTCGACCAAAAGCGAATATATCTCCCTTTCGTAAAGCGCCGAAAGAATTTCGCGCCAATCCGCCTTTCCATATTGATGCTTTACCGGCACGACTTCGACGAAATCTATGTGCGCAAATTCAGCTTGCCGCCTTTCGTAATTTTCGGGCCTAACAATCAGCAGTACGGATTTATCGGCTCTGCAATTGCGTGTTTCGTTAAACACTTTCATTTCGGGCGATGCGCGCAGATTTCCATCGAGCAACACTGCAATCGGGTCGCGGTTTCTTTCGAACTTGCCGCTTGAAACAAGCCCTGCAAACGTGCCGCCTAAATTCGCCTGCGATTCTCGAAATGCCGTGATTTCTTCTTCTCTGACCGTAAGAAGCGGATTGTCCGCCGCAATCGTGTTCGCTCCCGCCAGCACGGCGTCGAAATGCTGCCGGAAAATGTGCGCAAGCCCGCGGCTCGCGCGGCATGAAATGACCGTTCTTTCGCCGGGATGCGCAGCGATTTTTCCGTCCGCCGAAATCGCAAGCTTGGCCGCTACATACGGCGTCGCGCCGCCGCGCTGCCTGAAATGAAATACGCGATTCAGCTTTCTGCATTCTTCATAAAGTACGCCGGATTTCGTTTCGATTCCTGCGCTTTCCAAAATCGCCCTCGCCTTTCCGGCGCTTCTCGGGTCGGAGTCGTTTTCGCCCCAAACCACTCTCGAAATTCCCGCTTCGATTATTTTTGCCGTGCAAGGCGGCGTCCTTCCTTGGTGCGAACACGGTTCGAGATTGACGTAAAGCTCAGCCCCATTCAGTAATTCAACCGGGCAAGCGCCGATTGCAGCTTGCTCTGCATGCGCCGTCCCGTCTTTCAAATGCGCGCCGCGCGAAACGATGGCGCCGTCCTTCACGATTACGCACCCGACCAGCGGATTCGGCGGCGCCCATCCGAGACCTTTGACGGCCTCGACAAGGCATTTACGCAAGAAATGCTCGTCGCGGTCTTGAGCGTTCATATATCAACTGCCGCTGGAATATAGCCGGACTATTTCCTGCCAATATTCCGGTTCGGAAAAAACCGAATCGCTTTTGACATGCTCGTAATCCCGAAGGTGTGCGCCGAACTTGCTATGCACGTTCTTCAGTATGCTTAAAATCGCTCCGTCCACTTCCGCCGCAGTCAGCGTACGGTCCGGCCTTTGAAACTTCAAGCTAAATGCCAGGTTTTTCGCCGCGGCGTCCATGCCGCCGAGCTTCATCGGTTTCAGATTTTTGCCGGTGTATTGGTCGAATACGGCGACGTCGTCGAGATTTGCTCCTCCGCTCGACTTTATCGATTCCGTTACGTCAAATGCGGGAACATTTAACGGAAGCACTAGCGCAAGATCGCGATTCACCGGAGGGAATTGCGAGGGCGAAACGATTTTCTTTAAGAGCGACGGAATTTCCATTATCGCGTCGAGATTCAGTTCGGCATACGCAATTTCCCCGCGCTCGCCGCCGAACGGATCGATAGAACCGGCGATAAGTCCCGCGATGCCGAGTTTCCGTCCGCCCGATGCGGCGCAAAGCGCGGTATCCGGCCGTAAAAACGCCGGCTGCAAATCGCTCGTAACTTCAAAACGGGCATCCACGCCCATTTCGGAAAGAAACCTGGCGATAATCGCCTTTAACGTGAATAGCGGCGAAATTTCCGCGAATTCCGGTCCGGAAAATGCGGGAGCAATCATGTCTTCCGACACCAGAATCCCAAGCTTGCGCGTTTCGAACCATTCGGCGCCGCCTTTTTCCATCTGATACGCGTATGGCTCGACCGGCGCGCCGGCCTCGTACACTCGGCCGATTTCGAAAATCGCCGGCAGTTTGTCGAAATGCTTTTTCCTGTTCGAAGTCAGCACTTCAATCAAGCCGATTCCCAAAGTGTTTCTAAGCGCGCTCATGTCCGCGGTGTCCGGATTATCCAGAAAAACAACTTCTCCGAGAAGCTTCTTGTACGAGCGGTTTTCGTCTTCGAAGCTTCTTCCTAGCCACCTTCTTATTTGCTCCGGATTTATAAGCGTGTATGTTCTAACTTCCTGAAGCGACATCGAAACGAGCAAGTCGCGGACGCGATTCTCGAGAGAAAACGAACGCGCCGTTTTGCCCTGCCCCATTTTTACGACCGGCATTTCCGGCTTCACTTTAGTATACGAGTAAAGTCGCAGGACTTCCTCGCTAACGTCTTCCGGCATCGAAAAATCGCCTCGCCAGCTTGGCGGCTTAACGACTACAACCGGCGGCTCGCCTTCGATTTCGAAACCCGCCGCCTTCAACAGCCCAAGAATTTCGTTGTCCTCGACTGCAATTCCAAGAAACGATTCCACGATTGAAAGCGGAAACTCGATTTTCGCTATGCCCGCGTCCATTAAGTCGGCGTCGCGAAAACTCCCCGGCACGAACTTTCCGCCTCCGGTTTGGTGCAGCAATTGAGCGAACCTCAATGCGCCCCGCAACGTTCCTTCCGTGTCCACGCCGCGTCCGAATCTAAGCGAGCTGTCGCTCATAAGCGCGAGTTTCTTCGTTGACTTCCGGATATTTATTGGCGCGAAGTAGGCGCTTTCGAGGAACAGCTCCGCAGTTGAATCCGAAACTTCGCTTTCGAGCCCGCCCATAATTCCGCCGATAGCCACGGCTTTCGATTGGTCGGCGATAACCAGATGCTCCGCCGAAAGCAAGTATTCGTTATGGTTAATCGCGGCGAACTTTTCGCCGTCCCGCGCACGGCGCACGATTATTCCGCCGTCGAGATTGCCCGGGTCGAACGCGTGTAGCGGCTGACCGAGTTCCATCAGAACATAGTTCGTTATATCTACGATGTTCGAAATCGGGTTCTTGCCGACGGCGATAAGCCGATACCACATCCAATCCGGCGAATCCTCGATTTTCACTTCCGAAAACGACATTCCGATATATCTCGGACAAAGGTCCGGCGCGGCAAGCTCTATCGGGCGCGCAGTCTCATCGGCAGTTTCTCCGCAATCCTCGAAAACTATCGGCGTCTTGAGCGAACTGCCGGTCATTATCGAAATTTCTCTGGCGATTCCTATATGGCTCAACAAATCGCCTCGATTGCTCAAAGTCTCGAATTCGATTACCGCATCCGCCCTGATGCCGTCCAGCGTTTGCCCTTCCGGAATTACTATCGGAAACCTTTGCTGATTAAGCCCTAGTTCGGACGCGGATGGTATGTCGAAGCTTCCGCCGTCTTCGAATGCCACAACTTGAAATCCGGCCGGAATATGCTTTACACGGCTATTCGCAGTCGCGGTTTTGCCGCCGATTTCGATAACGTATTCGAAATCGTTTTCGCCGATGGCGGTCGCGGCGCCGGTCACTTTTGCGGCTTTTGCGTCTTTGCCGATAAAATCCGAAAAAAGCTGAACGGTTTCGGCTTCTGTGCCTTGAAGAGTAAGGCCCGCCGCCAATTCATGCGCGCTTAAATCGAATTCGACAAAATCCTTGAGCCACGAAATCAAAACCTTCATCATTCAACTCCAAAAACGAAACGCAAGCTGGAAATTATATCAACCGGCGAAGTTCGGCGAAAAGCAGCCGCGCGGTGATAGAATTTTCCGCGGAATCGCGTTACGCGATCGGGGGTAATTATGGGACGCTCCTGTTTTCTCGGTCTTCTCGCGCTCGCGGTCTTCGCATGCGGCATCGGCCTATCCATCTGGTGGCTTATGAACCGGATGACGGAAATGGACGACGGAATGACCCGCGTTCCCGCGCCGGGCGACGCCGCGTTCACGCTCGACAAGCCTGGCGTTTATACGATTTTCTTCGAATACAAAGGCGTACTGGATGGCCGTGTGTTCACTTCTTCCGCAAACCTCGCCGACATGTCCGTCGGCGTCTCATCCCCCTCCGGCGAGCCGCTGCCGCTCGAACCCGTCAATATGTCCGCGTCCTACGACCTTGGCAGCCGCTCGGGAATCGGCGTCTATACCTTCAAAGCCGAAGTTCCCGGCGAATACACGATTTCGTCGGCGTACGACGAAGGCATCGATTACGGCAGTTTTATATTCGCCATCGGCACGGATTTCACGGGCTCGATTATCGGCTCCGTATTCGGAATGATGGGGTTGATTTTCGGCACTTTCATTCTTGCGGCGGCGCTTTTGGTTCTGGCAATACTTGTGCATCCGAAAGTCAAGGCGGCTTTTAGGCGGCCAAGCCCGATGATATAATCCGCGGGATGGAAGACTTCGAAAACAGGACGGACCAGTCATCCGCAATCGCGGACAATTCGGAAAAAAGCCCCGATTCAGGCGCTTACAAAATGTCGCGCCCGCCCGCGGTCGTCGTGGACGGCCTGACCAAAAAATTCAACGGTTTTACCGCCGTGGACAACCTTTCGCTCGCGGTTCCGCAGGGAGAATTCTTCGGCTTTCTCGGTCCGAACGGCGCCGGCAAATCCACGACAATCAAGGTACTCGTAGGCATTCTCAAGGCGGACTACCGGAAAATCCAAATCGCCGGAAACGACCTTCGTGCAAACCCGCTCGCGGTGAAAGCGAGCATCGGCGTAATGCTCGAAGACCCGCACCTTTACGAACGCCTGACCGGGCGGGAATATCTTCAATTCATCGGCAGAATGTACGGGCTTGCGGGCGGCGAAACCGACCGCCGGGCCGAAGAATTGATTAACCTGATGGATCTCGAAGACGCCGCGAATAAAATGGTTGTGGATTACTCCACGGGTATGCGCAAGAAAACCGTGCTCGCCGCTGCAATGATTCACGACCCGCGAGTGCTTTTCCTCGACGAGCCGTTCAACGGCATCGACCCGGTCGCATCGAAAAAAATCAAGGAAGTAATGAGCAGGCTTGTTGAACGCGGCGTAACCATTTTCTTTTCTAGCCATGTGATGGAACTCGTCGAAAGACTTTGCACATCGGTCGCCATCATTCACAAAGGCAAAATGCACTTCCACGCCCCGATGAACGAAATACGTTCGGGAGGGCGGCCACTCGAAGATATATTCGTCGAAATCGCCGGAGAAGGAAGCACGGTCACGGAGGAGCTTTCTTGGATAAGCTGAAAGCAGTCCTTTCCATAAAGGCAACGCTCGCTTTCAGAAGCAGCGCAAAAAATCCTCTCGAAACCGTGCTCAGGATTTTCGTCGGGCTTTTAATCGCGCTCGTGCTTACAGCGGGAATACTATGGATTGGCGAAGTTCATAGCCAATCGGATGCCGAACTAGCCGGCCATTTTTTCCCGGGGCTGCTATGGCTGCTTGCCGCGATTTGGCTGTCCGTAATGGTCTCGCCTTATTCGCTTCAGGACAACCTCCATTTCGAAGGACTTGCGCTTCTGCCGGTCACCAAAACGCAGTTCGTTTGGGCGCTCGCGATAAACGCTCTCGTAAGCTATACGGGCGCGTTCGTTCCGCTTTTAACACTTCTTATCGTAATCGCATTCGGCAATACGCCTGCGCTGGCGATATGGACCACGATACTTTTGTTCCTTTTCTGGCTTGGACTCCTGATTGCCGGTCAGCTTATGCTATTGATTTTCGGGCGCATTCTTTCCAGCCGCCGCTTTACGGACATAGCTATTATCGTCGGAACGATTATCGCCTTTTCCTTCTATTTCATTCGCTTTATCTTCATTACCGACAGTTTCGAAACCGGCAGCTTTTCCGCGTTTACCGAAAAATTCGGCCCGATTGCATCCATAGCGAAATACTTTCCGCCCGGTCTCGCAGGCTGGTCATACAACGCGATGGCGCAAGGCGATACTTTCGCGGCTTCGGCGACGCTTGCTCTTGTTGCTTTTGAAGTGCTTGCGCTTCTGATTGCGGCCGGTTACGCCGTCGAAAGATTTTTCATCGGCGAGCTTTCGATCGGCTCGACCGTCCGCGAACGAAAGAAAGAAGTTGCCGGAAAAGGCGAACCGTTCGCGCCAGGCCTCCGGCTCTTGAACTTGCTTTCCGCGTCCCTCGGCTACGGCACCGGAGCGGCGGGGCTTTACGTGAAGGAGTGGCGCTATCTGTTTCGAGAGCCGGTTTACAAACTGCGGGTGATAAATTCGCTGATGATGTTCGCTTACTTTCTATTTTTCCTGCTGTTTTTTTCGAGAAGCGGCGGGATGGGGGGCGGCTCTGGCGGAAACGGCTTTTTCGTGACTTCCTACGTTCTTCCGATACTCGCATATATAACCGTACTTGGCGACCTGAGGCTCGCTGCGAACAAGTTCGGCATGGACGGCGAAGCAATATCCTGCCTGTTTATTTCTCCGGTTTACCGTGAAGAAATCCTGTTCGCGAAGTCGTTTTTCGGAATCGCGGTTCTTCAAACGCTTAACGCAATAATCATCGTCGCTGGCGGTCTTCTTCTCAAAGCCGAGCCCGTCCTAATCGTTTTATGCGCGCTCGGCATTTTCGCCGGTTCGCTTATCGTAGAAGCATGGGGAAACGTCCTCAGCGTGTTTTTCCCATACAAGCTTATTACAACGAGCGGGAGGCGCGGCCAGCCGCGATTCGAAAGCGGCGGCTGCATGTTCCAACTTGCATACCTGCTCGCGACGTTGGGAACTAATCTTCTCGCCGTTCCCGTAATGGCGGCGATAATATTGCCGTTCTATTTCGGAAATCCTTTTTTGGGTATTCTCCTATTTCCGGTTTCCGCCGGATTCGCGGCTTTCGTATATTCGGCGAGTTTGAAATTCGCCGGTTCAAAGCTTGCCGAACGGGAACTTGCTATAATAGAGCTAATGGAATCTCCGGCGAATTAGTTAACCGCCCTTTTATTGGTACCCGTAAAATTCTGTCGAATTGGCAGTTTTGCGGCCGGTTCTACACGGGTATAATCCCATGCGAGCGGCGCGGTTGGTTTGCCGCTTGCATCTTGGCTTCATTCTGAAACTCGCTGCTTTGGAGGAGCGAAATGTCAAGACTGCTTGTTTTCATAGTATTGAGTGCATTTGTGCTGTCGCTCGCGGCTTGCGGCGGCGGCAAAAAGTCCGTAAATCCACCGATCGATCCGGGACCGGGAAATCGGATAGTGAACGGCGTCGTCGTTGACAGCCTCGGCAACCCGGTGCCGGGCCTTTCGGTTTTGCTCGACGGCAAACCGACAAGCGTCATAACAAGTTCCACCGGCGCATTCAAAATCACCGAAAGCTTTTTCGCCAAAGGCGCGAACGCAGACTACCGGCTCGCACTCGGAATCGGCGGCGTGGTCTTCGCCGAACAAAGCATCCGCCCGGCAATCAACGGCGATCTTCAAATCCAGTTTTCGTCGGGCGACGGCGAAACCGGCATGCTCAAAGGCGTCGTCTATAACGAATCCGATTCCGCGCGCATAGACAAAGCGCTCGTTATCGCGTTCGCCTACGACGCGGGGCTGTTTTTCGTTGAATCGAATACAGGCGATTACGCTCTCGAACTTCCTTCCGGCAATTGGCTGCTATTCTGCTGGAAGGACGGCTTCAATCCCAGCGTTTCGGTCGTCGAGATTCAAGCGGGCGGCGAAACCGCACAAGACATTTACCTCACGCCCACCGGCCAGCCCAAACCGCCGGCGGGAATCAAGGTCAAAGGTACAGTTACTGACAGCCAATCAGGCGCTCCGATAGCCAATGCTCTCGTCACGCTAATGGCCGACACCGGCTATATGGGCGGCGGCACGGATCCTCCCGAGCCAATGCCGATGCCGGGAATGCGCGACGGCGATTCCGGCGGCAGCGGCGGTACGGAACCCGGCTCTTCGGATCCGATGCCCCCCGGCGGAGTCGGCCCCGAAATCGGAATTCCCGACGTAACCGGCATGCCTTATATGCCGAGCTATCAGGAAACCATAACGGATGCGTCCGGAAACTTCGAGTTTCCCGATGGCGTCGTCGGCTACTCGGCATACTTCACCGTCAACGCCGAAGGCTACCTGCCCGGCAACGACTGGGCGGAGCTTCCCGCGGAAGGCGAACTAATCAAAGACTTAACCGTTATGCCGCTCGTTATGACTACGGTTATCGGCAAATGCGTGGACGAAAACGGCGCGCCGGTGCCGGGCGCTTGGGTCGAGTTCATATTCCAAGGCGGCAGCGGCGGCGGCTGGGCGATGCCTCTCGTCGAGCCGGACTTTATGGGCGGCTGGGTTGAAGGCGTCGAAAGTGCGACGCGCGATTACGCCGACAGCGCGGGCGGCGCGCCGATGCCCGCTGGCGCACCGGCTTATGCCGGTTCGGGCGGCGGAAACAACGACTTCGACAATCCGATGTTCATGAAATATCTCTACGAACAACGGCAGAACAGAGAATCGAGTCAAGTAGCTCCGGAAATGCCTCCGCAGGATTACTTTACCGGCTACTACTCGGTTCAGGCGGACGAAAACGGCGAATTCACTTTCGACGAAGTAGCCGCCGGTCCTTATTACGTATTCGCCGACGCTTACCGTCATATTCCCTTCAACGGAAACGTCGAAGTGAATCCCGACGGAACAAGCGAAGTCGAAATCCTTCTCGAAAATACCCCTGTCGGCAGCGTGGAGGGTTCGGTAGTTGACGAAAACGGCAATCCTCTCGAGGATGTTCTCGTCAATTGCGTACAGCCTTTCCGCGACCCGTTTACATTCACGGACGCACAAGGCCGGTTCCGCATCGACAATATCCCTGAAGGCATTTGGATCGTCGGTGCATACGCGATCGGCTACGCGGCGGAAGGCGTCGAAGTGTTCATCGGCGACGGCGACGTGCGCAAAGTTGACTTCCAACTTAGGCGCTACACGCCACCGCAGGTTGACACCGTGTTGTTTACGGGAAAAGTAATCAACGGCACGAGCGGAGATCCGGTAGCCGGAGCATCGTTGTACGTCGTTTCCGGCGACAACAAATACTGGCAAACCGCTACTACGGATTCTCAAGGCATCTTTACGATGAATCTCGTACCGACGGATTACGCCATAGACATCGACGCGGAAAACCAGGGGTTTGAGAACCTCTATACGTGGTTCTGGGTGGATACCTCATATCCGCAGATGGACTTTTACCTATGGCCGTTCAATATGCAGGGCAGAGGCGGCTGGGGCGGCATCGTGACTCCGGGCGGGCCTCCTCCTCCTCCCGGCGACGGTGAGACCACGCCCCCTAGCGGCGGCGGCTCTGCCCCTGGCGGGGACGGCCCGATGTAACCAGCCATTCACTGCTTTGCATCTTGGGGAGAGGCTCGCCTCTCCCTCTTTTTTTTGCCCGAAAACCTTCACTCCGGCGAACAATTCGTGCCGCGATTTGTCCTGATTGACGTGTATCGGGTATCATTTCCACGGCTGGTGATCGAGATGAACATGCGCATTTTTCTGCTGACGGCTTTATTCGCAGCTGCGCTCTCGCTGTTTGCGTCATGCGGCGGCGGAGGCGGCGGAACGACGATAGCGCCGCCGGGCGACATCAACGAAATCGAAGCCTATGGCTTTTTATCCGGCGGTAAGGTTGTCCGGTTTCCGCGCGGCGGCTCGATATCCATGTACATCGAACCCGGCGATAGCGTAACCGGTTTTCTGCCCGCGTTCACCGGCGCGGCCAAATCCAATATGCTCAAATGGAATGAAATCGGCTCGGCATACGGGCTTTTTTCCATCGGAGAAACCTCGAATTCGCAAACCTGCGCCATTTACGTAAAATGGGTGGAGTCTCTCGGCGGAAACAACGCCGGGCGCACCAGTTACCGAACTCAAGGCACAACGCTGCTGCTGCCCGTTTTGATAGAACTGCCGACGCACATCAACGGACGCCAGAACAACTCTGGCACTATCGGCCTTGCCGCGATTCACGAAATGGGCCATGCGCTCGGCCTTTGGGAACACTCGTCCTCGTCGAACGACGTTATGTATCCGATTGCCAGCAGGGCGTCGTTCAGTCAACGCGACATCAACACGATTTACAAGCTCTACAACACTCCGACTTTCATTACGAGCTACGGCCGAGGCGTAAGCAGCCTAAAACCCGCACCGGAAACAGTGACGGTTTATTCGACGGACAATTGCCCGGCATGCGGCTTGCATTTCGACTGACTTCAACTTCGTTGTCACAACCGGAAAATCGCTTCGGCGAATCGTTTGGAATAACTCCGGAAACGAACTTTCGGGGTAAATATAAATGGTGAAATAAGATGGCAAACAACATTAAAACTATGGTTTTAATCGTCGCGATGAGCGGCATCGTTCTTTGGATAGGCTCGGCAATGGGCGGCACCAGCGGGCTTTTAATCGCGCTCGTGATCGCGCTCGCGATAAACTTCGGCAGCCTATGGTACAGCGACACCCTCGTCGCGAAAATGTACGGCGCGAAAGAAGTCACGCCCGGCGAAGCGCCTCGCCTTCATGAAATGGTCGAGCGTCTCTCGGCCAAAGCCGGCATCCCGAAGCCGCGCGTTCTCGTTGTCGAAACCGAAATGCCGAACGCGTTCGCAACAGGCCGCTCGCCCAGTCACGCCGCGGTCGCGGTAACCTCTGGGCTATTGCAAATGCTCGATTACGAAGAAGTAGAAGGCGTAGTCGCCCACGAACTTGCACATATCAAAAATCGCGACACTCTTACGATGGCAGTCGCAGGCGCGCTTGCAACGATGATTATGTTCGCGTCGCGCTTCGCTTTTTTCTTCGGCGACCGCAACAACGCGCTCGGCTCGCTCGCGATTCTAATTCTCGGCCCTATCGCCGCGATGCTCATCCAGTTCGCGATAAGCCGCAGCAGGGAATACGAAGCCGACGCGCACGCCGCGAAATTAAACGGCAATCCCGGCGCGCTTGCGAAAGCGCTTTTGAAACTGGAAAACGTCAATAGTTATGCCCGCCAACCCTATGCCGATCCAGCGACCGCGCATCTTTTCATCGTCAAGCCGGGCGCCCTCGGAATGCTTGCCAGCCTGTTTTCCACGCATCCGCCGACCGCGGAACGCGTCAAGCGGCTTCAGGCGTTGGCGTAGTTTTTTCGATGCGGCAATCCCGAAGCAGTTCAGGCGGCGATTTGATAAAATCCCCACGTGGATACGGAAAAACTTAAAGACAGGCGATACGACATTCAAACCGCGGAAGTCATAGATACGGCCGCGCTGGAACACGCGCCCTACCCTCACCAACCGCAAGACACCGAGATTTTCCTCGAAACGCGTGAATTCACCTGCGTATGCCCATGGAGCGGCCTGCCAGACTTCGCCGCGCTTCGGCTTTGGTACTTTCCATCCGAGCGCATTATCGAGCTTAAATCGTTCAAGTATTACCTGCACAGCTTCCGGAACGTCGGCATCTTTCAGGAAGATGCGCTGAACCGGATAATCGAGGATTTCTGGGAGTGCGTACAGCCCAAGTGGGCGAAAATCGAGATTGACTACGAAATCCGCGGCGGCATCCATCAAGTATGCACCGTCGAGCGCGGCGCGAAGCCGTAGATGCGTTCGCGCCGCGTCAACTTTTTGCCAACCTCAACGCCCTTGTAGCGCGCTCTAACCGGAATCGGCGACCTTTCGAAGCGTGTTCAAAAAGTGTCTTTCCAGCGCAATGGCAACCTTCTGCTTTTGGTCCGAAAAATCAATTCCGAATTTGCCGAAGTCAATACGCCCATCGCTAATTGCCGCATCGCGTTCTTCGGGTGTCATTTGCGCAAGAACTTCCTTTGCTTTCTCCTCGGATATAGCGGTTTTTGCATCAGCCTCTAACGACCAGTAGTAAGCCTTGGAAAATGCAATGAGAGGGTAATAATATTCTTCTTTGCTCTTTTCAAGGTCTTCTGCGGTTGGCTCGTGCAAAACGCTACTTAAGCCTTGAAATCCTTGAAGTTCGTTGCCGGACGAATCAGTTACTGCTCCTTCAAGCTGCTCGATATTTTGAATCCACGCTCCAATGGAGTCAAGCGAATGAAGATATTCACCCATTTCGTTTTTAAGTGAGTTCCGCTCGTAAATAAGTAATGAACTGCCAATGCCCAAAAAGACCAATAGTGAAATCAGAATTGGAATTGGACGAAAACTTCGAATGTGCATTTTCGAGGCATTGGGCGCCGCTATTCCATCACGAATGTTCATGACGTTCTTAATCCTCCTTCTTTCTCCCGAAAAACCCAAAAGTGCAAGTGAACAAACATTACCTGCCAATCTGAACGCGTGTATTTTAAGCTTATCGCGTCGCATATTCAAAATTCGCTATTGATACGGGAGTTCCTAAACCTCACCGGTTTTAACCGACACGGTCGCTCGCACCAGATAAATGAGCGGGACGCTGACTCCCGTCACTGCAAGTTTAATCACGTACTGCCCGGTTATGAGCATTATCAAATCAGCAGCCGGAAATACACCCGCGAATGCAATCGTGATGAAAATAAGGCTGTCGATCAGCGTGCTTACCGCGTTGCTCGCGACGACTCGCCATCCGGGGTTCAACCTCTTCCTCAGCTTTGCAAAAAGCTCTACGTCCAAAAGCCCGCTGACGAGAAACGCCGTCAGGCTCGCGGCTACGATGCGAGGCACCTGTCCGAAAACCGCCTCGAAGCTTGCCGCCCCCTCGAACCACACCGGCGACGGCAGCATAACCGTTATCTGCGCGTATAGAGCGAGCAAGATGTTCGCGCCGAACGCGGCGAAAACCACTCGGCGAGCCGCTATTTTTCCGAGGCCTTCGTTGATGAGGTCGATTAGCGTGAAAGTTAACGCGAAAATATAAATCGCCGCGGGAACCGTGAACGGTCCCACAACCGTAATTTTCCCGGCGGTCACGTTCGCGATAAGCTCGCAGGCGATATAAACGGCGATAATGTAAATTGCATGTACGCGAAACACGGCTGGATTTTACCAGTTTTTCGCGATGGAGTGTATTGTCAAGTCGCCTCCCGTTTTTCAATTTCCGTGACGAGCCTGCTTTCGGCTAAAAATTCGGGCATCCGTGCGCTAAACTCTCTTCCCTGTGACGGCGTATATTTTAAAGCGGGTGTTGCAGCTTATTCCGGTATTGTTCGGAATAAGCGTCATCACGTTTTCGCTAATCTATCTAATTCCGGGCGACCCCGTGCGGCTAATGATGGGCCAGCATCAGGACCCGGAAGTCGCGGCCGCGATACGTCACGAGCTAGGTCTCGATAAACCAATCCCCGTGCAATACGCTCGGTACGTAACGAAAGCGGTGCAAGGCGACCTCGGCCGCAGCTACGTAAAACGAATCGCCGTGCGCGAGCTCTTGAAAGGCAAATTTCAGGCAACGCTCGTGCTGACTATGGCGGCGATGGTGCTGGCGATTGTAATAGGCGTAATCGCCGGACTCGTCAGCGCGGCGAAGCCGAACAGCCTTTCGGACTACCTTTTCATGGTGCTCGCCATCGTCGGAATTTCGCTTCCCGTATTCTGGCTCGGCCTTATGCTCCAGATACTCGCCAACAACCTAAACGCGTCGCTTACAGGAGAAATATCGCGTTCGATTATCCCGATATCGGGCTATTTCGACCCTCGATATCCGTGGTACGTTAATTTAAAGTACCTTATTTTACCGGCAATCACCCTCGCTACTGTGCCGATGGCGATAATCGCCCGTATGGTGCGAAGCAGTATGCTCGAAGTAATGAACCTCGAATATATCCGCACCGCTCGCGCCAAAGGCTTGACCGAGCGAATCGTCGTTATGAAGCACGCGCTCAAGAACGCGCTTATCCCGATAATCACAGTAATCGGCAATAACTTCGCGCTGCTTTTGACCGGCGCCGTGCTGACCGAAACCGTTTTCAGCTGGCCGGGGATGGGAAGGCTGATGGTGGACGCCATAATTCAGCGCGATTTTCCCGTCGTTATGGGCGGCGTCATAGTAATGAGCGTCGTTTTCGTTGTCGTAAACCTGATCGTTGACATTCTCTACGCGTCCGTCGATCCGCGGATTAGGTACGGGTAGGCGGGAAGCAAGCTCGATATGCACGGCATTTACATAATCTTCAAAAGGCTCGCAAGAAACAAAACCGGCATTGCCGGACTGGCGGTTGTCGTTTTCGTAGTCATCGTCGCGCTTTTCGCGGACCTTTTCGCGCCGTACGATCCCGTCGAACAAATTCGCGGCGTCTCCGGCGTCGCGCCGTCGGTTTCGCGCGGCCTTTACGACCGCGACCGGATTAAACATGGCGAAAAACCATATTCCGAAATGGTCGCCGAAACTCGTGCGCTGCCGGACAGCGCGATTAAATCCGAGTTTCTTCTCGGCACGGACATACACGGACGCGACATTCTCTCGCGCATAATTTACGGCACGAGAATTTCCCTGCTCGTAGGCATCGTCAGCGTTCTTATCAGCGTAATCATAGGAATCATCGTCGGCGCGATAAGCGCATACTTCGGCGGATTTGTCGACTCGCTTTTGATGCGCATAACGGACACGTTTTACGCGTTTCCCGGCATCCTTCTCGCCATCGGCATACTGGCAATTTTCGAGCGGCCCGGCATCTGGGGGCTGTTCATCGCGCTCGGCGTAACGGGCTGGACTGGCATCGCGCGGGTCATTCGCGGCCAGGTACTCTCGCTCAAAGAGCAGGAATTCATCGAGGCGGCGCGCGCAATCGGCGCAGGACACGCCCGCATAATATTCCGCCACATCGTGCCGAACTGTCTGGCGCCGATAATCGTTCTCGGCACGCTCGGCGTCGCGACGAACATTCTCTCCGAAGCCGGGCTTTCGTTCCTCGGCCTCGGCATCCCGCCGCCCGCGCCGAGCTGGGGCCAAATGCTTGCCGACGGCAGAAACTACATGACTACTAAACCATGGCTCGCGATATTCCCCGGCCTCGCAATCGCGATAACCGTATTCGGGTTCAACCTGTTCGGCGACGGCCTGCGCGACATCCTCGACCCGCGTATGAAAAACCGTTAAGCGCGCGCGTGCCTGATGCGAGTCCGAACGCAGACATATCCTTAAAAATCCGGTACAATTGCCTTGATGAGCAAAATTCTAGGCAGGCACGTTCTTTTGTATAAGGACGAAGACGGCGTGTTTATCGCGGAAGTGCCCAGCCTTCCCGGCTGCAATTCTTTCGGCGATACGCGGGAAGAAGCCCTCGAACGAGTAAAAGAAGCGATTGAGGTTTATATCGAGTCGCTAGTCGCAAGAAATCTGGAAGTTCCTATAGACACCGCAGAAGCAGAGGTAGTAAAGGTTTGACTCGACTTCCCGCCGTTCGCCCTCGCGAGTGCATCGCCGCGCTCAAAAAGGCGGGATTCAAAATCGAAAGATATAAAGGCGGACATTGCGTTATGTACAAGGACTCGCCACCAATCACCATTGTCGTTCCTTTACATCGAAACTTGCCAAAAGGCACGCTGAGAGCGATTTTAAGGCAAGCAGACATTTCGATTCAGGATTTCATTAAATATCTATCATGAACAAGTACATTTGGCATAAACGCGCCAAATACTCGACCCGCGGATGAAAATCCGGTAGAACCGCATACACAAAACTGCATGCCTGCGCATTGCGATTATTGTTCCACCCGGCCGGTATCAATTACGCTTATTCTATCCAATCCGGAGGAACCGACATGCCGTTCGTTTTTGCAAGACACAAAGTTCGCGACTACGCCGCATGGAAAGTGCACTTCGACGCTTTCAGGGAAACTCGCCGCGCCGCCGGAGAACGGGCGTACAAGCTTTTCCACTCCGAAAACGACCCTAACGATATCCATATGATGTTCAAATTCGACAACTTCGACAGCGCCCGCGCGTTTCTCGAATCGCCCGAACTGGCCGCGGCGATGGAGGCAGCGGGCGTCCTCGAACCTCCGGACATAGTATTCGTCGAAAAATACGAGGGCGGCGAGACCTAATCTTTCCGAATGTGGCGGCGCCCTTCGCCGAAGCCTAGTTTCCTTGGAAATCGGCGAAACGAATTGACCGCCGCTATTTCTTCGGGTATAATCCATCCCGCCGGCGGAAGTGGCGGAATGGCAGACGCGCAAGGCTAAGGACTTTGTGCCCGCAAGGGCGTGTGGGTTCAAGTCCCACCTTCCGCATTTCTTTTGCACATCCGGCTGCGCGCCGCAAGCCCTCAATCAAGCCTATCCCATCTTTTATTTTTGCCGTTTTGTCGCGAGCGATATGTTCCTGCTATGATTCTTCCTTTATGACTTCCGGAAAACGGCTTGCGATTTTCGATATGGACGGAACGCTTTACCGCTCGCACGAGAGCGTTGTCCGTTCCACCAACCTCGCGCTGCGCGACTTCGGACTCCCCGAAAAACCGGGTGAATTTCTCACGAGTTTGATCGGCGAAAAAATGCCGGAATACTGCCGCCTCGTGGCGCCGCAGCTAAACGGCGGAAAGTTCGGCGAACTAGCAAATCTCATCAACAAATACGACACCGCCAAGCTCCACGAAGAAGGGTCGCTTTATCCCGGCGCGAGGGAGACGCTCGATGCGCTAAAAACCGCCGGGTTTGCGCTCGCAATCTGCACGCACGCCGGAATGCACTACGCGGAAATCGTGCTTAAAACCTTCGGGATTTTCGAAAAATTCGATTTTATAAAAACTCGCGACAAAGAACTCTCAAAAGCCGCTCAAATCGCGAGCCTCATCAAAGAAACCGGCGCGGATTTCGCCGTAATGGCCGGGGATAGGGAATACGACCGCGAAGCGGCTTTTGAAACGGGCATTCCGTTTGTATGGGCGAAGTACGGCTACGGCGGCTGGGAAGTCAAGGACGCGCATTTCGTCGCGGAAACCGCCGCGGACATAGCCCCGATTATTTTCGACCCCGCGTTTCAGGCGGCGTGCGGACTTTATTCGAAAATCGCGGAAACTCGCGCAGCCGCCGGCAAGAAACTCAAGCGGCTCGGCAAAAACGCACTGCCCGCGCTAAAAGCCATTCACGCCGCGCTTTGGGACGATTCGCCCGAAGTACTTCTCGAATCGGCGGACGCCCTCGGCTGCATCGGACCGCCCGCCATCGAATCCGTTCCGAGGTTAATCGAACTCGTGAACGGCGCTCACCTTCTCGTACGCGGCTCGTCCGCGGAAGCGCTAGGGAAAATTACGTCACATCCGGAACTGACCGTTCCCGCGTTTATCGAATGTTTGTCCAGCGGCGAGCGGATGCTTCGCGTAGCCGCGCTTTGGGGATTAAAGCAGTTCGGCGAACAATCCGCCCCCGCGCTGCCAAGCCTTATCGAATGTTTGCAAGACACCGACAAAATGATTGTGCGCCGCGCCTTGAAGGCGATTTCGGCAATCGGAAAAGTGTCGGAAGAAGCGGAAAGAGCAATTTTGGCGCTTGACGTTTCGCAGCATATCAACGGTACACGCGAAACCGCATCGGACAGACAAATGCGGGATGCCCTCGGCGAGGCATTGGGCGTTGTTTCGGCGAAAATGAAAGCTGCGCACTATCCGATTTCGAAATAAACAAGTCCAGCACTCGTGAGTATCAAGTCGAGCGCCAAATCGAAAGGCACGTCTTCGAGATTGACGGTTATCGCGCCGGTTCCGAGACCCCGATATCCAATTCCCGGTCCGCCGCCGGTGCCCGGACCCTGCCCCGGTCCTCCGCCCGATAAAGGCGGCCTGACCGTGCCCGTCGGCTCCTGATCCCAATACGGATCCAGAATTATCGACACTCCGCTGACGAAAGATAAGAATTCGATTACGCCGGTAACGCTCGCTCCGCTCGTCTTAAGCGTGATCAGAGCGTCGCTGTACCTATACTTCCGCTCGAATTCGGGAAGTTCATATTCGCCGCGAGTCGCAGCCACGCTTTCAATCATCGGATAGTCGTCGCTCGCATTCGCCGCCGCCGCGCCCTTCGGCGGAAGCCGAAGTCCGGTGAATCCGACGACTACGCTGGCGCTGTTCGGAAAGGCCCTCGAACGCGGCGCGGAGTTGATGGAAAAACCGTCCGCTATTCCGCGGAGTTTGATTACTACTTCCGCGCCGTCCGCGACCGGTTTGAGCATCATTTCGGACACGACCGCACCGCCAATCTTTTCGATCGAGGGCGATGCAACCTTGAGACCTTTTATTTTGAACGAAATCGAGCTTGAAGTTTCAACGAGGTCCGAATAGCTTGCAGCCCTGAAAGTGACCGTTTCGACGCCTTGCGCGAACTCATGAGCCCAAGTTCTTCCCGGATTCGGCTCCCAGCCGTATTCCTGCGCCGCCGCGACAGCCGAAAACGCCGCAATCGTGACGGCAATTGCCAGCAAAAAAAACGGTATCGATACGCTTCGCACGAACGCCACTCCTTGCCGGAAAATGCGTTTCCGGCGGTTAATAGATTATACCTGCGGAATTATGTTCCAATCGCTTGCCGCATAAAAAACCCGATGTTATAATCCCGCGGCTTGTTTGCCGTTAGTGGAGGTTTCATGCTAGCCGCATATATTCCGATACTTATCTTTCTAGGTTTTATGGTGATTCTGTCGCTCACGCTCATCGGGCTGTCGCACCTTTTTTCTTCGGGCAAGTACTCCTCGAAGAAAAAGTTCGAAGAGCCTTACGAGTGCGGCCTCAGCACCGGCGGAATCAAACAAGCTCGTTATCCCGTTCACTTTTACCTTGTAGCAATCGACTTCGTCATATTCGACGTTGAAGCCGTTTTCCTCTGGCCTTGGGCGGTTTCGTTTAAAAACTTTGCCGATTTGGGCCAAACGATGTACTGGTACGGCGGAATGATGGTCTTTTTATTTGTATTGCTTGCCGGATACATCTACCTGGTCGCCAAGGGTACGCTGAACTGGAATTAACGGTGTCGCATATCGGCACGGAAATTCACGATTGAATGCGTTAAGCCGGTATAAAGTTGTACGGGGTTTTGTGTACTTTATTTCACAAGCGTTTGTGAAACGCTTATCGAATGGGTGATACAGATGGCACTTGAAGACATGTTGGGTGACAGCGTAGTCTTCACGACTATAAAGAGGATGATGAATTGGGCGAGGTCGAACTCGCTTTGGCCGATGGGCTTCGGGCTGGCTTGCTGCGCCATCGAAATGATGTCCGCATCGGCGTCGAACTTCGACATCAGCCGTTTCGGCAGCGAGGTCTTCAGGGCGAGCCCGCGCCAAGCCGACCTATTAATCGTCCCCGGCCGGCTTTCATGGAAAATGGCGCCGATTATCAGGCACTTGTACGACCAAATGCCGGAGCCGAAATGGGTGATTTCGATGGGCGCGTGCGCATCGAGCGGCGGCGTATTTCAAACCTACTCCATCGTGCACGGGGTAGACTGCGTAATTCCGGTTGACATATACATTCCCGGCTGTCCGCCGCGCCCGGAAATGCTTCTGGACGGACTAATGAAACTCCAGAAGAAAATTCGCGACCCGCAGTACGAAATCAAAATCAAAAACCGCGGCGTTCCGGACCCCGAGACCGTTAAGTTAAGGGAGGGCGGATTCTAATGTCGAAAGACGTAATGTCGCCGAATCCGGAAGTTCTTTGGGGCATGCCGAACAAAGCGGTGCCCGGCTCCGCCGAAAAAGTCATTGCCGAGTACAAGGCGAATTCGCTCGGCGCTTCCAAACAGGCCGCCGATACGCTTCGCGAGAAATTCGGCGAAAAGGTGCTGGACGTCCGGGAGTTTCGTGGCGAAGTGCGCGTCGAAGTTGCCGGCGAAGATTTGCCGGAAGTGCTCCGGTTTCTTCGGGACGAACCTGCGCTATCTTTCAAATATCTCTCGCAAGCTGCGGCCGCCGAATGGCACAAAAGCGAGCAAACGCCGCTTCGCACATTCTACGTTACCTACGACTTATACAGCTTCGATTTGAAAGCTAGAATTTCGGTTTACGCGATTCTCCCGAAGGAAAATCCGCATCTTCCGTCGGTGGCTCATTTATTCACCACGGCGGATTGGCACGAGCGCGAGATTGGCGACCTTTTCGGAATCCGTTTCGAAAATCACCCTGACCCGCGCCGGATTCTGCTTCCCCCAAATTATGACGGCCATCCGCTTCGCAAAGACTATCCGGCGCGCGGCAAAGCTTTGTGGAATCTCGGCAAAAACGTGATTCCGTCGGATCTCGACGAAATTCTGGACAGGTACAACGAGTAGGTGAATTCCTAAGTGACAAGCGACGCGGCCGTTCAAAACGGCAAAAAACAGGAAGTCGAACCGAGGCGGGAAAAGCTGATACGCATAAACATGGGCCCGCAGCATCCCAGCACGCACGGCGTTCTTCGGCTCGCTCTCGAACTCGACGGCGAAAAAGTCGTTTCGTGCAAACCCGACATCGGATTTCTCCACACCGCCATCGAAAAAATTTCGGAGACGCGCAACTGGACGCAGAACATCACTCACTATCCGCGCCTCGACTATCTTTCCCCGATGAACAACGAGATGTGCTATTGCATGGCGGTCGAAAAGCTTCTCGAACTTCAAGTTCCCCGCCGCGCTCAGTACATTCGAGTTTTAATGAGCGAGCTTACCCGCATTATTTCCCATCTCGTCTGGCTCGGCACGCACGCTATCGACATCGGCGCGATGAGCGTTTTCCTTTATTGCTTCATCGAGCGCGAGAAGATAATCAAATTCTACGAAGCCGTGGGCGGCCAGCGAATGATGACCGCGTATATGCGCATCGGCGGCGTCGTCGCGGACTTGCCCGACGGTTTCGAAGATAACTGCGCGAAATTTCTGAAAGAATTCCCCGAAAGAATCAAGCTGTACGAAGGTTTGTTGACCAAAAATCCCATTTGGCTGCGCCGCACGAAAGGCGTCGGATATATGAGCCGGGAAGACAGTATTTCCGCCGGACTTTCCGGCCCGCTTCTCAGGGCAACCGGCGTAGATTGGGACATCCGCCGCGACAACCCGTATCTCGTCTATCCCGAACTCGATTTCGACGTGCCAATCGGCGAGAACGGAGACATTTACGACCGCTATCTCGTACGTATCGAAGAAATGCGCCAATCCGTGCGCATCTGCAATCAGGCGCTTGCGGAATTGAAAAAAATGGGGCGCGGCGACGGCGAACTCGATTACATGTCGCGCCACCCGAAGTTCACGCCGCCGAGGCGCGACGGCGTCCAGGATTCCATCGAGCAACTGATTCACCATTTCAAATACTGGACCGAAGGCATACACCCGCCGGTTGGCGAGGCGTATCAAAACATCGAGGCGTCGAAGGGCGAGCTTGGATTCTGGGTCATTTCGGACGGCACCGCCTTGCCCTGGCGCGTAAAAATCCGCCCGCCCAGCTTCGTCAATCTTTCAGCGATAGAAGAAATGGTTCGCGGCCAGCTTGTCGCCGACGTCGTCGCCACCATCGGCAGCCTCGACATCGTGCTTGGAGAAATCGACCGGTAAACGGATGAAAATCGGAGAGATTGAATGTCAGTGACTTTCGGAAATATTCCCGCGGAACTCCTTGAGAAGTTCAAGGAACTGGAAGCGCGCGGAAAATATCCCAAACGAAAATCTATGATGGTGCCGGCTTTGCACCTCGCCCAAGACCACTTCGGCTGGATAAGCGGCGATGCGGTTAACGCCGTCGCCGAGTTTCTTAATCTTTCGCCGAATTACGTAAAAGGCGACGCCAGCTTTTACACGATGTTTTTCATGGCGCCCCCCGGCAAATTCGTTCTGCAAATTTGCCACAACGTCACTTGCTATCTTCTCGGCGCGGAAGACATCGTCGCTCACATTCAAGACAAGCTCGGCATCAAGTGCGGCGAAACCACGAAAGACGGCATGTTTTCATTAATCACGGTCGAGTGTCTCGCCGCCTGCGGGCGCGGCCCGGTAATACAAGTGAACAACCGGGAATATCACGAGAATATGACCGTCGCGAAAGTGGACGAACTGATCGAATCGCTTCGGAATAGGGCTGCGGCCTGATCCTGCGAAAGCGGAGAATATATGGCAGTCGAAACCAGAATTGTGATGGCTGATATAGACGTGGAAGGCATCGAAACCCTTTCCGTCTATGAGAGGCACGGCGGCTATGCGGCGCTGAAAAAAGCGATCGGTCAAATGACGCCGGAGGAAGTCATCGCCGAAGTAAAAAAAGCCGGGCTGCGCGGCAAAGGCGGCGCGGGATTTCCCGCCGGCGTCAAGTGGAGTTTCATTCCGAAAGGTCCCGGCGAAAAATATCTCTGCGTCAACGCGGACGAAAGCGAACCGGGCACTTTCAAAGACCAAATGATTCTCAAAAAAATGCCGCACCGGATGCTCGAAGGTTCGATAATCGCGGGCTACGCGTTCGGAGCAACCCACATTTTCATCTACTGCCGCGGCGAGTTTTGGAAAGAAATGCAGATTACCCAGCGCGCCGTTGACGAGGCGTACGCCGCGGGGTATCTCGGAAAAGGTGTTTGCGGCGGCGATTACGCCGTGGAATGTACGGTGCATCCGGGCGCGGGAGCGTATATTTGCGGCGAAGAAACCTCGCTTCTCGAATCGCTGGAAGGCCGTCGCGCCGAGCCGAAAATGAAACCGCCCTTCCCTGCAATCAAAGGTCTTTACGACAAACCGACCATCATTAACAACGTCGAAACGCTCGCAACCGTGCCGGCGATAATCGAGCGAGGCGCAGATTGGCATCTCTCGCTCGGCACCGAAAAAAGCCCCGGCATCAAAATGTTCAGCGCATCGGGACACGTCACCCGCCCGGGAGTGTACGAAATCGAATACGGCGTGAACCAACTGGATTTCATCGATTCGCTGTGCGGCGGCGTGAAGGGCGGCAAACTCAAGGCGATAATTCCCGGCGGTTCGAGCGTGCCTGTTATGCCGGCCAAAAACTGCGACTGTCCGCTTTCGTACGAAGGACTTCAGGAAGCAGGTTCGATGCTTGGCAGCGCCGGCTTCATCGTCTTCAACGAACATACCGATATGGTGAAAGTGCTTCAGGTTATCTCGCGCTTTTACGCTCACGAATCCTGCGGAAAATGCACGGTTTGCCGCGAAGGCACGAACTGGATGGAGATGATTCTTAGCCGCATTTTGCGCGGGGAAGGCACGTTGTCCGACCTCGAAACGCTTCAGCAGGCTGCCGACGGAATCGAAATGAAGAGCTTTTGCCCGTTCGGAGACGCCGCGGCTTGGCCCGTTCAAAGTTTCCTGAAGCATTTCCGCGACGAGTTCGTCGCATATATCGAAGGCGGGCGCAAGTTCGAGGCTGTTTACAAGCCGGTAGGGGCGATTGGTCACGACAGGCTGGTGAAAATCAACTACAGATAGCCCAATCCGCGGCTCCGCACTTGCGGGCGCGAATGGGGAGATGAACGATATGAACGAAACGAAAATTGTGAATTTCAAAATAAACGGTAAGGACGCTTCCGCGCCGGAAGGCACGTACATTACGAAAGCGGCGGAATTGAACGGCGTCGACATTCCGGTCTTTTGCGGTTACGACAAGCTTAAGCCATGGGCCGGATGCAGGATTTGCCTGGTGGACGTCGGACTCCCGCGCACCATCGAACGCGACGGCCAAAAAATAACCGAAGTCGCAAAAATGCCCAAGCTCCAGGCCGCCTGCGCCATGCCGGTAACCGAAGGCATGGAAGTATGGACTGAAACCGACGCCGCCGTGCTCAACCGCAAACAGGTTCTGGAGTTTTTGCTTATCAATCATCCTCTCGAATGTCCGGTGTGCGATAAAGGCGGCGAATGTCCGCTTCAAGACATCACCTTCAAGTACGGACTCGAAAAATCCAGAATGCACGAGCCTAAGCGCGTCATCCCCGACGCGGACGTGAACGACTTTGTCAGACTGAATTACAAGCGCTGTATTCACTGCAAGCGCTGCGTAAGATTTCACGACGAAATCGCCGGCGACCACCTTCTCGAATTCGGCAGGCGCGGCAGCGAAATGTTCATCCAGCCGAAGGCGGACGACGGCTTCAAAAGCAAGTTTTCAGGCAACCAAGTCGAGTTTTGTCCCGTCGGCGCGCTGACGAGCAAACCTTACAGATTTCTGTCGCGCGATTGGGAGCTTAAGCACACGCCGACCGTTTCGCTCGCGGATGCGACCGGCACGAATATGATGATTCACCACCGTCTCGGCAGGATAATGCGCTACTGGAGCCGCGACAATTCCGAAGTGGATTGGGGATGGCTTTCGGATAAAGACCGTTTCGTGTACGAACAGCTTTATTCGGATGAAAGACTGAAAAAACCGCTTATCAGACAGTCCGACGGCACTTTCCGGGAAGCCGGCTGGCGCGAAGCCATTACCTACGTGGTTGACAACCTAAAAATGTACATCGACCGCGACGGCGGCGCGAGCATTTCGGGAATCGCCGGAAGCAGGCTTTCGAACGAGGTGTACGCGTCGTTCCGGCGTCTGTTGACAGCGCGAATCAGAACCCCCCGCTACCACTTCGGCCCGCACATTCCCGGCCTTGCAAAAGACCCTACCGAATTTCTCAATTCGCTTCTTTACGACTCGACGTCGTGGGAAAACGTAACTCATTCCGACGCGATTCTCGCATGGGGCGTGGACTTGCTTGAAGAAGCGCCCGTGCTCGCGCTTAAAATAGAACGAGATATGGAGGCGGGCGGCGCAATTCTACTTACCGCCAACAGCCACAAGACCGAAGGCGAAAGGTTCGCCACCGCCCGTTACCATTATCCCCTTCGCAGACAGGCGGACGCCTTAAAAACAATGGCGAACGCCATTGCCGACCCGGCATCCGCACCGGAAGAAATGAAACCGCTTCTCGAATATCTCCTCGGCGCGAACAGAGTAGCCATCCTTGCCGGCAACGAGGTGCTCGGCGCGCCGAACGCATCCGAACTTATTTCGCTATTGCTTGCCGTCAGAAACAACCTTAGAGTCAAGCGGGCGAAGGAATGCGAAAGCGGCGCTCCGGAATTCTCGGTTACGCCGTGCATGACGTTTAATCCAATTTTCCGCGACGGCAATTCGGTAGGCGCATTGCTTTTCAATCATATGACTTATATCGCCGCTAGCCGCGATGACGAACACGAAGGCGAGTGTCCGGGACTGGACGGAGTGTTAAACGGAATGGCGTCGGGCGAAAGCGGATTTTGTTACGTCGTCGGCGCCGATCCCGTGAAAAATTTCCCGGATTCCGCGCTGGCGGTCAAAGCATTCGAGAAATGCCAGTTCGTCGTCGTCCAAGACCAATTTATGACCGAAACCGCCAAGCGCGCGAACGTGATTTTGCCCGCGCTCGCGGCCGTAGAATCGGAAGGCACGGTTCTCTCTGGCGAAAAACGCTTGCAGAAGCTACATCAGGCTGACGTGCACTTCTCGGGCGCGGACAGCGATTTCAATATTTTAAGAAAAGTGCTCGCGGAAATGGGCTACCAGCCTAGAACCGCCGTTATCGGCGAATATTTCGAAGGAATCGCGGCGAGAATGACGGCACTTCTCGGCGTAGATTACGGGACTATTCCCGAAACCGGCGTGCTGCTCGAATTCGGCGTCGTCAGCGAAGAGGGTAAGCCCGTCGCACCGTCGGAGTTCATTAAGTTCGGTTCGCCAGGCACGATTGAGGATTCGGCGGGAAAGGACGGCAATTTGCTGGTTCTAATACCGAAGCTGTACATGTTCAACGGCGAAAACCATTCGATGCGCTCGGAGCTTTTCGCTCAAGCCGTGGGCGGTCCGTTTTGCGAAATCAGCCCGCTCGACGCGTCGAGATTGGGAATTGAAGACAGAAGCCGCGTGGAAATCGCGAGCCGCGCCGGGAGCGTGGAAGTCGAAGCCCGCATTACGGGCCGGGTTCCCGCGGGCCACGTACTCTTAAGCGACAGTCTTCCGGGCAAACGATTCGCCGACCTGTTAACGATGGGCGAGCATACCGTTGTCAATCTCATTCCGCAATCGGTCAAGGTGGGCGCCGTATGAGCTGGATGGACGTTCTATGGTCGGTCGTCAGAATCCTTGTGGTTCTGGTCGTCGCGCTCGGCGGCATGGCATATTTAACGCTGTTCGAGCGCAGAGTCGTCGGATTTTTCCAACGGCGGCCCGGCCCGAACCGCGTCGGCTGGCAAGGGCTTTTGCAGCCCATAGCCGACGGAGTCAAGCTGTTGTTCAAGCAGGAAATCGTTCCCAGCAACGCCGACAGATTCACCTATTTTCTAGCGCCGGCTATTTCGCTTACTGCGGCGTTCATGCTTTTCGCCGTCATACCGATACAAAGCAACTTCATGATTACGGATATAAACGTCGCGCTGATTTACGTTCTCGCGATGTCCAGCCTCGGCACGTACGGAATAATTCTCGCCGGATGGTCGAGCGGCAGCAAATACAGTTTTCTTGGCGGACTCCGAAGCTGCTCCCAGATGATCAGCTACGAGCTTTCATTGGGACTATCCATCATTCCGATTGTTCTTTACGCCGGAACCTTCAGCCTTAACGGCATCGTAATTGCGCAAACCAAATTTTGGCCCGCGGCGTTTTCGAGCCCCGTTGCAGCACTCGCCGCCGTGCCAATCTTTATCGCGTTTTTCGTTTTCATGACGAGCATTTTCGCCGAAACCAATCGCGCGCCGTTCGACTTGCCCGAGGCCGAAAACGAGCTTGTAGCCGGCTACCATACCGAATATAGCTCGATGAAGTTCGCGATGTTTTTCCTCGGCGAATACGTCGCGATTATCGCGGCCAGCGCGCTTGCAGCCACATTGTTTCTCGGCGGATGGGCCGGCCCGCAGTGGTTCGGCCCAGTCAGCGGCCTTGTCTGGTTCGTGATTAAAACCGGCATTTTCATTTTCCTGTACGTTTGGGTGCGCGCCACCTTGCCGCGATTCCGCTACGACCAGCTGATGCGCTTCGGCTGGCTGATTCTGCTTCCGCTGGCGCTTTTCAACGTCGTATTGATGGCGACGCTCGCGGTTTTCGGAATAGGAATTCCATTGGGATAACCAATCGGAATTCGCCCATATATCGAGGTGATTTTATGAGTGAAAAAAACGTAAAGCTGAATCCTTTCGAGATTTTGAAAGGATTGTCGCTTACCATAAAGGAATTCGGAAAGTTTTTTTCCGGCGGAAAGGTTACGCTCGAATATCCGGAAGTAATGCCCGACCTTCCTCCGCGTTTTCGAGGAATGCACCGGCTCGAGCGCTATCAAGACGGCCCGTATAAAGGCCTCGAAAGGTGCGTCGGCTGCTCGCTTTGCGCCGCCGCGTGCCCGCCACAGGCGATTACCGTTATCGCGGAAGACAATCCGAAAGACCCCGCGGAATGGAAATCGCCCGGCGAAAGATACGCCAAAGTTTACGACATCGACTACTTGCTCTGCATTTTCTGCGGAATGTGCGTCGAAGCTTGCCCGCACGATGCAATCGTAATGAAGCACGAATTCGAGCTTGCGGACGACAGCAGGGAGTTTGGCAACAACAAGTTCATTTACGCGAAAGAAGATTTGCTCGACAGGGTTTACGTCGGCCCGTCCGAGCCGGAATTCAAAATAAGGAACGGAAGCTAATCGCGATTCCGCATTGGAGTCCAAGGCTGGTAAAGGTATGCCGATAAGTCTGGAAGTGATTTTTTTCGGGTTTCTCGCCGCGGTAGGCATCATCCTCGCAGTTATGATGCTTACCGTTAAAAGCCCGGTTCACGCCGCGCTTTGTCTGGTCGGCGTGATGGCGACCCTTGCCGTGCATTACATTATGCTGCACGCGTATTTCCTCGGCGTCGTTCAAATCGTAGTTTACGCCGGCGCGATTATGGTTCTTTTTCTCTACATAATTATGTTCTTTTACGCCCCCGGCACGCGCGACGGCGGAATGTCGGTGCATTACGTGCAATCTGCCGGCGCGATTATCCTTGCGCTGGTGTTTCTGACGCTCATCGGCGGAAGCATGTATCTGAGCCGCCAAATCGATCTGGTAGGCGCCCCGGAAGCCGCGCACATAAGAGATTATCAATCTCTCGCTTGGGTTGGACCGGTGAAAACCACTTCGGAAGACGCCCAGCGCGAATTCGAGGAAAGCAATCCGGCGCTAGTCGGCAAACTTTTGTTTTCAAAAAATCTGCTGCCGTTCGAGATTACGGGATTTCTGCTGCTCGCAGCGATGATGGGCGCGTTCGTCTTGGCGAAACGCAGCCCCGGAAAAGACAGGGAGAACGAGGGAGGAAGCGCGAATGCCTGAAGTTCCGATGTTTTACTACACGTCGCTCGCGGCGATACTTTTCACCATCGGCGCGACCGGCGTGATAATCAAACGAAATCCGCTCGTCGTTTTCATGGGCATCGAGCTCATGCTTAATGCGGTCAACCTGTCTTTCGTGACGTACAGCCGTTATCTACACTATATCGACGGCCACGTTTACGCTTTTTTGCTTATAACCGTCGCCGCTGCGGAAGTCGCCGTTGGGCTCGCGATTATCGTCGCGCTGTTCCGCCACCGCCGCGAAGTGGATATCGACGTTGCCGGACTGATGAAGGAGTAAGCAGGTAAACCCATGAACATGCTCGACTTTGCGCCGCTGGCAATAGTATTTCCGCTGATAGGAGCGATTATCCTCGGATTTTTCGGGGCGAAATTGCAAAGACGCGCGGTTTCGTATCTCGCGCCTTCGGCAATCGGTCTTTCGTTCATCGTTTCGCTTTTTACGCTGTACGCTTTCGGACTCGAAAAATCTTCCTCCGGAATTACAAACTACACCTCGACTCTGTTTACATGGATTAAAGCCGGCGATTTTCACGTTGATTGGGCGTTTCTAATCGACCCTCTTTCGATTACGATGATGCTCGTCGTCACCGGCGTCAGCTTCCTTATCCACGTATATTCCGTCGGATACATGGCTCACGACAAAGACTATGCAAGATTCTTCTGCTATCTGAATCTTTTCGTGGGTTCGATGCTCATTCTCGTTCTCGGCAGCAGCCTTCCGGTGATGTTCATCGGCTGGGAGGGCGTCGGGCTTTGCAGCTATTTGCTGATCGGCTTTTGGTACGAGCGCAACAGCGCGAACATTGCCGGAATGAAGGCTTTCGTTGTGAACCGCATCGGCGATTTCGGCGTTCTCGTGGCGATGTTTCTTTTGGTCACGTACGGCAATCTCAATTCCCTCGGATTCATCGAAATCAACGAGATGGCCGCAAGAATGATGCACGCCGCGGGAAACACGCCATTTCTCGTTGCTGTTTGTCTGTTTCTATTCCTCGGTGCGGCCGGTAAAAGCGCTCAAATTCCTCTTTACGTTTGGCTTCCCGACGCGATGGAAGGCCCAACTCCCGTCAGCGCGCTGATACACGCCGCTACGATGGTGACTTCCGGCGTCTATATGCTTGCAAGGCTTAACGTGCTGTTTGCAAGCGCGCCTTCCGCAATGCTTGTCGTCGCGGTAATCGGATGCGCCACCGCCTTCTTCGCGGCAACGATTGCGTTAAGCCAGGTTGACATCAAGCGCGTTCTGGCATATTCCACGGTCAGCCAGCTCGGCTACATGTTCCTCGCTTGCGGCGTCGGCGCATTTTGGGTGGGCATCTTCCACCTTATGACTCATGCATTTTTCAAGGCGCTTTTGTTCCTCGGCGCCGGAAGCGTGATTCATGGGATGCACGAAGACCAGGACATCCGGAATATGGGCGGCCTCGCAAAGAAAATGCCGGCCACTTATTGGACGTTTTTAATCGCCACGCTTGCAATCGCCGGCGTGCCGCTCTTGAGCGGGTTCTTCAGTAAAGACGAGATTTTGGCATTCACATACTGGTTCGGCGTAGAAAACCAAACCGGTAAATCTCTATATTTCGTCGCGCTTTTGACGGCCGGCATGACAGCGTTTTACATGTTCCGGCTGCTTATCAGAACGTTTCTCGGCAAACCGCAAAGCGAAAAGGCCTCTCACGCACACGAATCCCCAAGAGTCATGACCGTTCCGCTAACGGTTCTCGCCGTGCTTTCGATAATCGGCGGCTACATCGCCCTGCCCCACGTGATAAGCGAACCGTTGCACTATCCCAATCCTTTCGAGAAATTCATCGCTCCGGCGGCGCAAACGTACGAAAGCCTGCCGGAAGAATGGACGGCGCCCATCGTGCCGGCGCGAATCGAGCTTATCGAAACCGGCGATTTCCCCGGGGGAGCGCACGGCGCCGCTCTCGAAAGCGAAATAATTCCGCATGCCACGCCCCTCGCTCACGGTGAAGACCATGGCGAAGCGCACCATCCCGCGAACATTTCATGGCTTTTGATTTTCGCTTCCGTGCTTATCGCCGCTTTCGGCATTTACGCCGCCTTTTTGTATTACCGAGACCTCAACTGGGACAAAATGCCCGGTTTGCGGCGCGCTTTCGAGCGTGCGAAAGGCCTGCAATACCTCAGTTTGAACAAGTGGTTCGTTGACGAGCTTTATCAGTATGCGATAGTCGAGCCGGGAAGAATTCTCGCCAATGTCTGCTGGGTTTTCGACAGAGTGGTCGTGGATGGAATTGTTAACGGCACGGCAGGAATCTTCGGCTTTATGGGTTCTAGCGTGCGCAAACTGCAAACCGGCGCAGTCAGGATTTACGCGCTAGGCATTTTCGCCGGCGCGGTTTCGATAATCCTTATTGTAATAATTTCGAGAATGGTGCTGTAACCGATGCCTGAATCCGTTGACATTCTCAGTTTGGTCGTTTTCTTTCCGCTTCTCGGCGTGCTCGTTCTCGGCTTTATAGGCAAAGACGATCACGGCATGCTCAAGGCGGTCGCGCTCGTTACGTCGCTTATCACTTTTTTCCTGTCGCTTTTCATTTACTTCGGTTTCGATCCGGCGGCGGCGGGGAAAATCATTCCCGGCTATCAGTTCGTAAGCCAGTCGAGCTGGATTCCCGCCTTAAACGTCAAATACGTGGTCGGCTTGGACGGCGTTTCTCTTTACCTGCTTTTAATGACCACGTTCCTTCTGCCCGTTTGCATTCTCGGAACTTGGAATCAAATCAAAGACCGGCTTAAGCTGTATCTGCAAATGCTTCTGCTTGTCACGGTGGGAATTTCCGGCGTTTTCGTCGCGCTCGACTTAATCCTGTTCTTCTTTTTCTGGGAAGTGATGCTCATTCCGATGTACTTCCTCATCGGTATATGGGGTTCGAAGAACAGAATTTACGCCACATACAAGTTCGTGATTTACACGATGGCCGGCAGCGCATTGATGCTCGCCGCAATAATCTATCTCTATCTTCAATCCGGCCACCATGGACATTTCAGCAACTTCACGTTCGTTCTTCCCGATCTAATCGAATACTTCGACCGGTTCCCGCTTTCGCAGCAGGTTCAAGGTCTCCTGTTCTGGGGTTTCGCAATCGCCTTCGCCATAAAAGTGCCGCTTTTTCCGTTCCACACTTGGCTGCCGGACGCTCACACCGAAGCGCCGACGGCGGGCAGCATCATCCTTGCGGGCGTGCTTCTAAAAATGGGCACGTACGGATTCGTAAGGTTTTGCCTTCCGCTTTTTCCCGAAGCAAGCCATCGGTATTCGGAAGTAATCGCGGTGCTCGCGGTAGTGGGCATTGTGTACGGCGCGCTCGTGGCCGCCGTGCAGCCGGACCTGAAACGGCTCGTCGCATACAGCTCGGTCGCCCACCTCGGGTTCGTAATGCTCGGAATATTCGCCTTCAACTCGCAAGGGGTGGACGGCGCAGTCCTGCAGATGGTTAATCACGGCCTTTCCACAGGCGCATTGTTCCTTCTCGTCGGCATTTTATATGACCGGCGGCACACCAGGCTGATAAGCGATTTCGGCGGAATCGCGCGCACGATGCCGGTCTATTTCGTGGTGTTTCTTATCGTGATGCTTTCGAGCATCGGACTTCCCGGACTGAATGGATTCGTCGGCGAATTTCTGATTTTGCTCGGCGCTTTCAAAGTAAGCCCGATTCTCGGAGGAATCGCCACGACCGGAGTTATTCTCGCGGCGGTGTATATGCTTTGGATGTTCCGGCGCGTATTTTACGGCGAAATCGAAAAGCCGGAAAACAAAGTTATTCCCGACCTTAAACCGGTGGAGCTGTGCGCTCTCGTTCCCATCGTGCTCGTCTGTTTTTGGATAGGACTTTACGCAACGCCTTTCTTGAACCACATCGGCTCCGGAACCGCGCCGATTATCGAAAGGCTCGGCAAATCTGGATACAGCGTGCGCCATGCGGTGATCGATAGCTCGATATACAATTTTGAGGAAGATGCCACCTTGAAAACAGCGAATTTGATTCTTCCCGTGGAGGCAAGCAATGGGCGGCTTGATTAGCATCCAGCCTCAATCTGTCGAAATCGGAGTCATAGCGCCTGCGATATGGATTTGCGCAGGCGTTATTTTTACGATGTTCCTTTTATTTTTCGCCCGCGGAAAAGCGGCCGTCCTCTTGCCCGTAAGCACGCTAGTTTTTATAGGCGGCGCGTTTTTCTCGTCCGCCGGGCTATGGAACAAAGGGCTTTCGACGTTCGGCGGAACGTTCGCGGCGGATAACGCAGCTCTATTTGCCAATTTTATTTTTCTCGTTTGCTCGGCCGCGACCGTAATCGCGATTACCGCTCGCTACTGCCCATTCAGCAAATCCTCCCCCGACGGCGAAGGCATGGCCGACAGCCCGGAAGTATTCCCGCTCCTTCTAACCGTCACGCTCGGCGCGCTCATAATGGCGGCGAGCCGCAACCTCATCGTCACATTTCTGGGCATAGAAACTCTCAGCATTCCGCTATACGTCCTTGCAGGAATAAACCTTGAAAGCGAGCGAAGCAAGGAAGCCAGCCTAAAGTATTTCCTGACCGGCGCATTCGCGAGCGGATTTCTGGCTTACGGCATTTCGCTGGTGTACGGCGCAGTCGGAAAGCTCGACTATGCCGGCATTAAAAGCGCCTCATTCGTTATTTCGAGCGACTTCACGATGTACGCCGGCATCGCCCTTATCGCCGTCGGCTTCGGATTCAAGGTCGCTCTCGTTCCGTTCCACGCCTGGGCGCCCGACGTCTATCAAGGTAGCCCGGCCCTCATAACCGGCTTTATGGCGAGCATCGTGAAAGCCGCCGGATTTTTCGCCGTCATTAGGTTTTTTGCCGAGGCGGTCGCGCCGCTGTACGATATTTGGTGGCTTGCCATTGCCGTCCTTGCAGTGCTGACTCAAACAGCGGGCAACATTCTCGCGCTGCACCAGACTTCGCTGAAACGGCTTTTGGCATATTCGAGCATCGCCCACGCCGGATACCTTGCGCTCGCGCTTCTCATCGCGGGCGGCGAGTGGCAGCGGTTTTCGGTTAAGTCCCAGGCGATTTTTACGGATTCTGTTCAAAGCTCGCTTTTCTATCTCGCGGGTTATGCTTTCGGAGTAATCGGAATTTTCACTTTAATTTGGTGGCTTAGCGGCCGGCATCGCGAAACGGCATTGCTATCGGTCGAGGACGTTCAGGGACTCGGTCAGCGCAGCCCGTTCCAGGCGGCGATGATGACCGTTTTCCTTCTTTCGATGGCCGGATTTCCGCTGACGGCGGGATTTCTGGGCAAGTTTTACCTCTTTACCAGCGCGCTTAAACAAGGCTTCGCAATCCTCGTCGTCATTTCGCTTTTGAACGCGGTCGTTTCCGCATACTACTATCTCAAAGTCATAGTGGCGATGTATATGCGGCCGGCGGGCGAAGAACAAGCTTCGCAACCCGCACCGGCCGCGAACGCTTGGATTTACGCAGTCGTGTGGACGTCCGCAATCGCTACGTTCTGGCTGGGCGTAATCCCCGGCTCGCTGCTTTCGATTCTCGCCAGAGTAACGCTATAAGCGGCTTGCCGGCAGGCGCGCAAAACCCCGTCCGTTTTTAATGGACAGGTTTTCGCCAATTATTTCCGTATCTTGAAAAGCGTCACACGGACGCTTTCTATCCTCACCCGATCCCGCCGCGGCGCCTCACAGGCTTGTTCGCCAGAGCTTCCTGCTCGTTAAACCAGCTGCGCTCGAACCAGAAGCCTATCTTGTTTTCCTTTCTCGCGGCAACGAACACCTCGAAAGAATTCGGATAGGTGCCGTACTGGGTTTCAAGGGTTACGTAGTATCTGCCAGCCTTGACGCCCGGCACCACGTAGGAACCGTCGGCTCCTACCGCAGCCTGATAGCTTTCCTTGCCGTCGGCGCGCGCGATTTTAAGCGTGCCTGTGGTGATGGGAGAGCTTCTTTCGTCGATGACAACGCCGCTTATGCTTCCGGTGGCCGCGAACCATCCCTGCGTAGCACCGTAATATCCGGTGAACGCAAGAACGACCGCCAGCCCGACGAGCCAAACGAGCACTCCGCCGCCCGACTTTGCGGGTTCAGAGTAATACGGACTGTAATAATCTCGCTCGTGATTACCTATGCGTTGATATTAACATGCAAAGGATAACTCCGCAATATTTATTCCGGAAAAATTTTCTCCACGATGCGCAAACAGCTGCCAACCACCTACCCGGAGTTCCCAAAATCCGCATCGTTAAAGGAAAGTTCGCGGATGGCAGGCCAATTTTGCCCTTGATTGGCGATTTGTAAAATTTTTTGTACGGAGGAAAAATCGCGTAACATCTGTTGCAAAAGTTCGCCGATGTGGGTAGAATCCCGCGGTGCATCCGATTAAAACAGATGACCACGTTCAGCATTTCGAAGTGCGGCGCTCTTGGGAGCCATACATTCCATGGCTCACTCTTTGCGCGATAGCCGCCGTACTTTTGACTCTGTATGCAAGCGATTCCGGCTGGTTAACCGGCAAAGCTTCGCTCAAAGGCTACGTTTCGGACGGCTACGGCAAGCTCTACGCATATACGACCGTAAACCTGATCGATGAGACCGGCGAAGTGGCATACACCGTCGAAGTCGATCGCGACGGCTTTTTCGAGGTTCCGGATGCAGAGCCCGGTATATATACGATTCAGCTAAATTCCGCAACCGGCCCTTACAGCGAAACCCAAACGCTGGAGCTGAAGCGCAACACGACGGAAGAAATCAGTATATTTCTCGAAGAAGAAGACGTCGAATACGACCTGCCGGACGATTCAGAACCGGCCACCTTCACGAGCGGCTATTCGAAGACCGAATCGAAAAGCGAAAGCAAAAAGAGCAGAAGCAAACGCTGGAAAAGCCGCGGACATTTCCCCTTTTAAGCCCTTCGCACTATTGAAAACGTAACGATTCGCATAATCCCCGCCAAATCTTGAATGTTTCCGGTTTGCCGCGCACACGGCCAAAACGGCATTCGCGCAAAAAAAACCCGGAAAAGCCGAACGGCTTCCGGGTTTTATTGGTAATGATAAAGACTATATGTCTTTACCAAATTGCGATGAATACGCACCCGCTGCGCCTTACGGCGCAACATCGTAAAAACGCTGCGATGTAGATAAGGAGTGATTCTCCATGCAGTATCGCAAAACGGGCATACGCCCGATAATGCCGAAACACTCTCTATGTATGAAGCCAGGCAAAAGTGGTCAAGACCTCGGTCGATTAGTACGGCTCGGCTGTGACATTACTGCCTCTATACCGTCCGCCTATTACCTTGTTATCTTCAAGGGACCTTACCTGGTTGTCCAGTGGGAAATCTCATCTCGAGGGGGGCTTCGAACTTAGATGCTTTCAGCTCTTATCCCTGCCCAGCATAGCTACTCTGCAATGCCTCTGGAGAGACAACAGATGCACCATCGGCTGGTCCACTCCGGTCTTCTCATACTAGGAGCAGCTCCTCTCAAATTTCCTACGCCCACAGTGGATAGAGACCGAACTGTCTCACGACGTTCTGAACCCAGCTCGCGTACCGCTTTAATGGGCGAACAGCCCAACCCTTGGGACCTTCTCCAGCCCCAGGATGCGACGAGCCGACATCGAGGTGCCGAGCGAGATCGTCGATGTGAACTCTTGGATCTCACTAGCCTGTTATCCCCGGGGTAACTTTTATCCGTTGAGCTTCGGCCCTACCATACGGAACCGTCGGATCACTAAGACCTGCTTTCGCACCTGCTCGACTTGTAAGTCTCACAGTTAAGCTCCCTTATGCCTTTACA
>CAYMAI010000002.1:0-358185 GCA_964388445.1 uncultured Planctomycetia bacterium | reverse complement strand
GGCTAAGAATTGATAAGAGAATACCTACAACTATTCGAAAAAGCCAAAAAGAACTGGGCGGCACATTCGCCCGATGTGCCTGGGTGCGTGGCTACCGGCAAGACCAAAGAAGAAACGTCGCGGAATTTCGCCGGGGCGTTGAAGTTTCATTTCGAAGGATTAAAAGAAGACGGCTTGCCCATAGCTGAGCCGACGACAATATCCCAGAAAATAGCGGTTAAGGCGTAGCGCGGGCTTTTAAGATTCGATTTCCATCACGCTACCGGTCGCCTTTTGATACCTGTTATCATGTCCCCTTTGAGGTTGTTCGTTCCGGCGGATTTCGCACGGCCCTTTCGGCGGCGAAAAACTGCAGGAAAACCCGGAGGCGGCGATGATTCGTAGAATTTTTTCGATTTCGGTTTTGTTTGGGCTTCTATGCGCGGCGGCGGCATTGCTGTCCGGCTGTCCCGGAGGCGGCGGCGATAGCGATGGCGGCGTAAGCGGCGGCGGGACGGGCAAGGGCGGCGGTAAGACCGTGAACGTCGAGCCGGTCGCGCTCGAAAAATTCTTGCCGCGCCAGGACTTCTGGCGGCCCGAGGGCATTGCGTGGAGAGATTTCGATTCCGCTCTGTTCGAGGAAGCCGCGGCGGAAGACAAACCGGTATTTTTGGTCGAGGCCGACAGCACCTCTATTCCGTCCAAAATGTACACGGAAAGGGTTTTCGCCGAAGAGGGCATCAAGGAAATCCTCTCCGAAAAGTATCTCTGCGTCTGGGCGGATAGGGACAGGTATCCGGGGCTGTTCGAGCGTTACCAGGCGAACAACAGCGAAACGCCGGCGGTTTTGATTTTGCATCCGGCTGGCCCGCAGCTTTTATCGAGGACTCGCGAGGACCCGGACAGAGTGGTGGACTGGCTTCATATTTTCATCGAGCGCTGGGAATCCGAAGACGGCAGACAAAAGTATGAGGAAATCGCGAACACCGCGATGGAAGGGTTCGTGGCGGTGACGGGCGCGAAGGCGGAAGCGTTCGGCGTGGCGGTAAATCAGCCATTGCCCGCCGACGCTTACGAGAATGTACTTGCCGAGCTTTCCGGCACGTTCAACTTGTCATTGGGCGATTTTATAAGGGAGCCGAGGTTTCCGCGTGTGGAGGCGATGGAGTTCTTCGTTGACGCCGCGCTTCGCGACCACGAAAAGTCGAAAGAAATCCTGAACTCGTACTTCGAGAAAACTTTGCTCGAATTGCGCGACCACGTGGACGGCGGCTTTTACGAAATGAGTTACAACGCCGGTTTCAACGATTTCGACTTCACCAAACGGCTCGATACGAACGCGAGAACGGCGATGGAGCTTTCGAGGCTTTATACGTTGACGGGCGACCAAAAGCATAGAAGCGCGGCGAAGTTCGCGCTGGATTTCATGACGAAACAGCTCGCGAAATCGGCGGACGGCAGAATCGTCGGATTCGGCAGCCGTGCGGAAAACGTGCCGGAGTATTACGCATCGGAGCCGTCCAAGCGCTCCGGAATGCCGGCGCCGGACGTCGAGCCGAGCATAATCGCCGAATACAATTTCGCCGCCGTCGAAGCGCTCGTTTGGGCGCACTTCACTGTGGACGAAAAAGCCGGCTATCTCGATATAGCAAGGAGCGTGGCGAATAACCTAATCGAACATATGCAAAAGGAAGGTCTGTTCGCAAGGTACGCATCGAGCGAGCCCGCGCCGGTTTACTTTCTTGCCGATCAGGTTTGGGCGGCGCGTGCGCTTATCACGCTTTATATGGCGACCGGCGAAAACAAATACATCGAATCCGCGCGTGAGGCGATGAAGGCCGTGCGCGAAAAGTTTTGGGCGGATGGCGGCGGGCTGACCGATACGCCGGAAGGCGGCCCCGGTCTTTACTCGATTCCGTTCTGGCCGATGGGTTATGCCGCGATTGCGTCGCGCTCGGAAGTTTTGCTTTATCAGCTTGCCAAGGAAACCGGAGTGGAAGGCTCCGGGAAAGAGCATTTGGAGCTTGCAAATGAATATATCGCGGGATTCGCGCAGGCATATTTGCCGCAGGTAGGCGTTGCAGACCAATCGATGGTGTACGCGCTCGCCGTGCGGGAGAATTCGAGCGAGCCGCTGGACTTTCATATTCTCCTGTCCGGCGCAGGCCAGGGCGAGGCGGCGGCGGCGGTCAAAGAAGCGTTTTTGAGCAAGTTTCCGTTCAGGGCAATCGAGGTTCTGGTCGCGGGCGAGGACGAAGAGCGCATTTCCAAACTCGGATATACGACCACTGTGCCCGTAAGCGTTTTTCTCTGCTATGGGCCGCAGTGCGTCCCGGTGAAACCCGGCGAGGTCGGCGGCAAGGTGGATGTGCTAAAGCGCAGAATGGCCGGCGAAGGGCTGGTGTACGTATCCGAAGCGGACGATGCCGAGGATGACGCCGAAGGTTCGGAGGAAGCGGCGGCGGACGGTTAAGCCGCCGCACAATGAAATAGCATCACTCTAACCGCCGGTATCGGTTTTCGCCGGCGGAGCGGTTGCGGCGGTTTGCTGGATATAGTTTGCCACCGCCGCCCAATCGTCGTGCATTCCGATTTTAACCGCCGGGTGCGCGAGGAGTTTTTCCGCAAGAGCCGCGGCCGCGCTGCCGTTTCCGATTCGGTTTAGCGTGCTCATACGCAGGTATAGCGCCTGCGCGTTTGCGGGATTGCGAACTAGATATTCGCCGAGGACGTCTGCCGCGTGCTGGAAATTTCTGCGCTCGACGAGGATTTTGGCGTATTCGCCGAGCAAATCGGGGCGCGTGTCTTTCGAGGAAAGTCCCGCGGAGAAAAACCTGTCCGCTGTTTCGTAATCTCCGGATTTTTCATACGCAATGCCGAGCAGCCATTTATGCTCGACGTCGGCCAACTCGTCGGTTATCGATTTCGGAGATAGAAGTATGCCTTGAGCATCGGTTAAATAGCGTTTTGCATCCGGCGCGCCGGGGTCGAGCGCGGCGGAAAATTTGCGCAATACGAGTTTGCCGAGAGCAGACTGTCTTTCGGCAAGGTCTCTGGGGGGCAGCCTGAATTTCTTCGATTCTTCTTTAAGCGTCCATTCGGAATCCGCGATTACCTGCGCCGCGGGCGTGTATTTGAACAGCCCCAAATCCAGCGCGTTCAGTTTGGCGAGCGTCGTCGTAAACGGGTCTTTCGCCATCAAATCCAGAGATTCCTGATATTTTTTCAGTAAATCGGGAAGAGGCTCGCCGAACGCGTCTTCGTACGCTTCCGCTCCGGATTTGCCGGACAAAGCGAGCCTGGCGAATCCTTCCCAGCCGTTTTTCGACAAAAGGAACCGGAAGAATCCTCTCCTCAGCACATCGGCGGCGGGCGATTGGGAATCGAGAATCGCCGCCGGTCGCGAAGGCAAAGAGACGAAGTCCGGACCGAGCCGCTCGTCGTCGAGAAGCACTTGGGCGAGGGGAAGGGCAAGCTGGGTGTCGCGTTGCCACTTCGAATATTTGCGGCCGAATGCGGTTTCGTAAGGGTGGTCGTTGTAAAAATCCAAGAACTCGCCCAAAAACGGGGCAAACGCGGCGAGAATGGCCGGGTCGGGCTGCTCGCCGGATTTGGCGCATACGTATTCGAGCAGCGGTTTTGCCGCCGACCTTTCGGCCGGTATAAACAGCCGCTCGTTTTCTATCCAGCCGTTTTCAAGGCCGGTTGCGGCAAGCACTTCGTCCAGTTCGCTGCCGAAAAAGTAGATTTCTGCGGGAAGGGAAACGTCTTTTAGCCCTGCGAATTTGGCGACGAACTCGTAATCGCTGCGGAGCGCTTCGAGAAACGCGTTCGGGTTGAGCGCAACGTTTCCGCCGGTGTAAAACCTAAGGGTGATATCTTGAAACGACCAAGAGGCGTCGAGATATTTAACAGCTTCAGTATGTTCGACGGATTTTCCCGCGCCGCCCGCGACGCTGATAATCGGTCTTGTCACCACTACTTCGCGCCGTGAGTTAATCAGCGCGGCGATTAAAATCGCCTCCACCGACAGCACGACGAAAACGATGGCCCAAATCGTGCGCCAGACCTGATTTTTCCGCTCGGGTATCGCCCCGCCGGGTTTTTCTTCTTCGATTGCTTTCGACATTTTCGCTCCGATTTTTGCGCGGCAAATCCAAGGCACGCGCTAATAGCGAGTAAATACTACCCTAAGCCGGTCCTTTGCGGTTTTTTCCGCGGAAATTATGCGGGCGCGTCCGCGGGTTTCTAGCGAAACGAAATCGCCCGGCCTTACCTCGAATGACGGTTTTGCGGCTGTTTCGTAATTCACGAGCGCCATCCCGTTTTTCACCGCTTGGCTGGAATCTTCCCTGCTAATCCGGAAAATGCCGCTTAGCGCGGCGTCAAGCCGGCCGCTTGCGATGACCGCATTCTCCTCCGGCGGCTCGTAGTTTGCAAAGCCGGTTGCCGCTGAAACTTTCGCGACGGCCGGCGCGCCGCCGATTACGGACAACCCGGATTTTATTTCGTCCGCGAATATTGCGAGCGCGAAAACGACCGAGCGGCCTTCGATGGCGATAACGTCTCCGAGCGCTCTCTCGGGCAAGCCCAGTTGCGAGAGGGTCAAGCGAACCTGCTTCGGTGTGATGCGCCTGTCGCTTGTAACGCCGCGCACTTCGATGGCCGAAACGGGAAAATCAAAGCCAGGCGAAAGCGTGCCGTTTTTCGCAATGACATCCGGATGTGCGCCGTGCGGCGGCATTTCGGAGTGAACGCCGATGAGCTTTCTTTCCGCATATGGATAGCCGCCGTATAGCTCGAAATAAACCGGAAATTTCGATAGCGAGGACGCGGCTTCTTTTTGAGAGGCGAAATCGAAGAATCCTTCGAATGCCGGAAGTTTCGTGCGCGAAGAATTCTCTGCCAGTTCCCTGGCGATTGCCGCCGGTTCGAATGTATTTATGCGAGGCATGTTTACCGAACCGGCATTATACCAACCGGCGAGCGCATCGGATAATCGTTCAAACGCTCGCGCTCGGCAAAAACCGAGAAAGCGGAATCGCCGCGACGATGCCCGTGCCCGGCTTGGTTAGCCCGCCGGTTACCGATTCGATTTCGGCGATCGCTTCGCGCACGGCGGCGAGGCTCGGCATAACCGCGAATCCGGTTACCGCCCATTGGCGCTTCGTTTCGAGGTGTTTCCAGATTTCCGGCGAAAAACTAGGCTGGCTGAAAAGTTTTTTCGCCGTCGTGCGCCCCACGCCGCTGCCTTCGAACGCCATTACGCGGGCATTCGAGCGGCGGATGCAAATTTCCGCCACCCGTTCCCATTCGTCTTCGCTGTGCAATATGATTAGCAATAGGTACATCGCGCACATCCGGTTGACTTACACTATTTCGCCATACTTTCCGCAAGCTCGACAAGCAGCCGGACGCCCGCGCCCGTCGCGCCCGCCTGAAGATATTCGCGCTTTGCGGATTCGTTGTAAAACGTCGGCGCGATGTCGAGGTGACACCACTTCGTTCCGTCTTCGACGAATTCGGAAAGGAACACCGCCGCGGTAATCGCGCCGCCCCACCTGCCGCCGCCGTTTTTCATGTCGCAAAAGTCGCTTTTGAGGTATTCGCGATACCAAGCGGGAAGCGGCATTTCCCAGCACAAGTCGCCAGTTGCCGCGGACGCCGATTTGACCGATTCGCAAAAATCCGGGTCGTTCGCGAAAAGCCCGGTGAAGTCGTGTCCGAGCGCGACGACGGCCGCGCCGGTGAGCGTCGCCATGTCTGCGACGTGCGTCGCTCCCAGTTCGCAGGCGTGAATGAGGCCGTCCGCGAGAACGAGCCGGCCTTCCGCGTCGGTGGACATTATCTCAACGGACTTCCCATTTTTATACGTGACGATGTCGCCGGGCCGGTAAGCCGCGCCGTCCGGCATGTTTTCGGCGCAGCAGACGATTGCGGTGACTTCGATGTCGGGTTTGAGCCGGCAAATCGTCATGAACGCGCCGATTACCGCCGCCGCGCCGGCCATATCGTCCTTCATAACCCACATACCTTCCCACGGCTTGAGGCTGATGCCGCCCGTGTCGAAAGTTATGCCCTTGCCGACGAGCGCAAGGTGCGGCGCGTTTTTGCGCGGCGATTTCGGTGTGTAATGCGCAACCGCCATGCGGGGCGGAGACGCGCTGCCGCCGCCGACCGCGAGATGGCCGGCGAATTTGTTTTTCGCCAGCGCTTTTTCGTCGAGCACGGTTACTTTTACGCCAGCCGCGGCCGCAACTTCTTTCAGCTTGCCCGCCAGAAACGCGGGGTTCACGACGTTGCCGGGGAGGTTGCCGAGGTCGCGGGCGAGGTATATTCCGTCTTGTATCGCTTTTACTTTATTCACGATTGACTTTGCCGTTTTGAAAAAAGAATCGGGGACGGCGAAAATAACTTCGAGCTTGTCGAAATAATCGGACGGCTCTTTGCGGAATCGCTGGAACGGATAAGCGGCGGTGAAGAGCGCGTCGGCGGCGAAGCCGACGGTTTTTTCGAATTCGGCCGCAGATGAACCGGCGGCGTTTTTCGCGGACTTCGCCGGGCTGCCGGCGGAATCGGAAGGCGCGCCGATTTGAAACAGGATTTTCGATACGCCGCGAGCTTTCGCGAATTTTACGGCCTCGCCGATAGCCGCGCCGAACCGCATTTTGGGCGGGTAATCCTTGTAATAGCCGGGGTTGATCAAAAGCATCAGCGGCGCGCCGGCAGCGTCCGCCGATGGGAGAACGTCGAAAGGCGCCGAGGGCTTATTCGCGGGCGGCGCGGATTTTGACGCGCCAGATTTTTTAGTAGCAGACTTTGCGCGGCCCGCAGTAGTCGCGCCTAAAAGCGGCGCACCGAAATCGGAAGAGAGCGCGAAAACGATGCCGCACGCCGGGAGCGCGGCGGTTTCAGACTTGACAACGAGTTTCATGATGCCTCCATAAGGACGATTCCACGGCTTCGGCGAGCCAAAGCCGCAGGATTATAGCGCAGGGGCGGTTCGGCACTTTGGCCGTCCTTGACATTGCCGCTACTCACGCTTATAATTTCAGTCGTCTCCAAAAGCCTTTGTTTTGGGCAGTTCAGCCGAGAGTTTGCAATTAGAAAAAATGGAATTTGCAGGAAAGCATGATTGACGGGGTTATTTGTCCGAGATGTCTTGAGGAATTCTCCTGCAGAATCAGGAAGCTTAGCACCGCGTATTTTACGCAGTTTTGCCCGCATTGCGGATACCGGATGAGAATTCCTGTTTTAAATAACTACATTTTCCCTGGCTTTAGGCAATTATATTTGATACCAGGCTATTTTGCATTGCTTGCTGGGTATTCGTATTATTGCTGTATTACGGAAAAAAGCAATCCAAAGGAAATTGTAATCGCCTTCGGCCTCAACATCTATTGCATTTTAGCGGGTTTGATTTCGTTATTTGCCTTGTTCGCCGCAATTAACGCTGTAATATACGCGCATATCAAGGCAGTATTCGACAATTCGCAGGACGAAGCACTAGACCGCAAGCGAATGGCGCACAAGAACAATGTCAAAAAGGATTTCAACGAGTGGGGAGACGTATAACCTAATGATAAAGAAGCTCAACTTATTCGGAAAATTACTTGTGTGGTTATACGTAATCAATTTGATATTGGGACTCATTCCGTCGCTGTATGTGATAAACGAATCTTCTTTAATCGCAGTAATGGCGATATGGCTTAGCTTTATCTCGACAACTATTCCCATAATAGCATTTGTAATCGCCGTATGGCATCCAGACTATCCTTGGATGAGCAAGGCAGCTCATGTCAGTATCTTGGTATTCATGATTATTATGTTTTTGCCGAACAACCACTTGTTCAGAAACGAATTGGAATATCTGCCAAGAGCGTTTGGTCATAATTATGGATGGGAATATAGTCTGTATCGTATTCATATGTTTCTAAGTACATTCATAGGCACTTTAGCGAATATTGTTACCGGAATACTGGCTTACTATTATGCATTTAAGAGAAAGTAACTGTGTGCGTACACTTTTGGTAGACTAGACTAAACAATTCATGGGAGTAAGCCACGGAAGTGGCTTCTTTATTAAAGGCACGACAGTGCCTTCAAAAGTCGTCTATTACATAAACGCGGCGATAATCGAAGCGCGCAACCGTTTTACTTAGTTCGGCGTTCGCCTTTGCCTCGAACCAGCCGGCGGAACAATAAGGATAAGAGGTAGCATGCTGTACGATTCCGTGCTTGACCGGATTCTGATTAACATAGTTAAGGCGCGCGAGCCAGCTTCTATAATACGAGATGCGGGTTTCCCAATATTGCTGCCAAACTTTTCTTCCCGGAGTGTTATCCATTTTGTTCGCCTTTGTCGCGGCGGCAGAATGCAATAGCCGCATAAACTCTGGAAGAGTATCGGGAACATCGCTTTCTGCAATTATATGATAGTGATTCGAAAATACCGCCCAAGCCTGCAAGTTCCAATTGAAGTGAGCTGCTTTATTTAGAAGCATGTTCGTCAACTCAGATAGGCGCTCTGCGTCGCGAAAGATATGCTGTTTTTTGAATGTTCCCGCGGTTACGATGTAAGTGCCGCTTTTTTCGAGCCAATGCGGCGGACTATGCGGGAAATTGCTTGTATAGCGAGATTCGCTCATAGAGCTTGAATTGTAGTCTGTTGAAGGGAAAATGGCAATAGGGGGAGTTTGAATGAAAATGTTTTCGGCACTTCCGTGCCGATTGAAAAAGAAGCCACTTCCGCGGCTTACTCCCAAGGTTTGCGGTATTGTTCTATTTTCGGCACTTCCGTGCCCATTGAAAAAGAAGCCACTTCCGTGGCTTACTCCCAAGGTTAGCGGTATTGTTCTATTTTCGGCACTTCCGTGCCGATTGAAAAAGAAGCCACTTCCGTGGCTTACTCCCAAGGTTAGCGGTATTGTTCTATTTTCGGCACTTCCGTGCCGATTGAAAAAGAAGCCACTTCCGTGGCTTACTCCCAAGGTTAGCGGTATTGTTCTATTTTCGGCACTTCCGTGCCGCAGGATGAAGAAGCCACTTCCGTGGCTTACTCCCAAGAGCGCTTGCTCCCAAGCGTGGCTTGCTCCCAAGCGTGGCGTTCTTCAATAAAGTAAATGCGGTTGCGGAATGGAAAATAGTTAAACAATCGCGTTTTCCGGCCCCGGTTTAATCACCGTAGGTTTAAACTCCGCGAATTCTTCGGGGGTCATTTGCGCGAACGACATGATGATTACGCGGTCGCCTTTTTTGCCGTAATGCGCGGCGGCGCCGTTAAGGACTATCCGGCCGGGTTCTTCGAGAAGTATCGCATAGGTTACGACGCGGCCGCCGTTTTCCACGTTCGCGACGAGCACCTGCTCGTATGGAAGTATGCCGCTGGCATCGAGCAGTTCGCGGCTGATTCCTATCGAGCCTTCATAGTTCACGTCGGCGCCGGTGAGGACGCCGTTGTGTATTTTCGATTTAAGCACTGTTAAAAGCAATTCAGGTCACTCTCCAAAGTTCCGTCAAATCTCCAGATTGTCGATCAGCCTAATCCGGCCGAGCTTTACGGCGGCGAGAATGCGGTCGCCCTTCGCCGCGGTCATATCGCGCTTTTCGAGCGTATCCGGCGATACGATTTCGACGTAATCGATTTTGAAGCCCGCGATCAGCCCCATATTTTCCATCATAGTCGCCATACCCATTTGCACGAGCCGGTGGGAATCGTCAATGCCGCCTTCGAATTCGTTTTTCATCCGCATAAGCCCGGCGAAAAGACCCGGCGCTGCAGCGCGCTGCTCCGGCGAAAGCATCCGGTTGCGGCTGGACATCGCAAGCCCGTCGGATTCGCGAACGGTGGGCAATCCCTCCACGCGCACGGGCATGTCGAGGTCGGATGCCATTCGTATTATCGCGACGAGTTGTTGATAGTCTTTTTCGCCGAAATAGGCGACGTCCGGGCAGACGACGCCGAAAAGCTTGGCGACGGCGGTGGTCACGCCGTCGAAATGGCCGGGGCGCGACTTGCCTTCGAAATCCTCTGTTACGCCGTCCACGTGAATTTTCGTCGCGAAACCGCCGGGATAGAAATCGGAAGCGTCGGGATGAAACACAACGTCCGCGCCGGCTTCTTTGAGCATTTCGAGGTCGGTATCGAGCGTACGCGGATATTTTTCGAAATCTTCGCCCGGTCCGAACTGAAGCGGGTTCACGAAAATACTCGCCGCGGTGAAATGATGCCGCTTGACGCTTTCGCGCACGAGCGAAATGTGTCCTTCGTGAAGCGCGCCCATCGTCGGGACGAAGCCGACGATTTCCATAAACGGCGGCTTCGCGCGCGAATCTTCCCACAGCTTTACGCTGAAGTTCCGCTTGATGCGCCATATATAGGCGGTAAGCTCCCGCGAGTCGGCGAAAACGTCCATCAATCCTCCCGCACGCTTTCCTTTTCGGCATCGGTAACCGGCATGCGCTTTTTCGGATATTCGCCGTTTCGCACGTCGCCGCTCCACTCGCGCAGCGCGCGCGTGCCGTCCTCGAGAAAATTCGCGTACGGCGATACGAAGCTGGGCGGGTCGGGGAACATTCCGAGAATGTCGTGGATAACCAGAATCTGGCCGTCGCAATTCGAGCCGCTGCCGATGCCGATAGTGGGCGGCGCGATATTCGCCGAAATCTGTGCCGCCACCGCCGATTTGACGCATTCGAGCACGACCGCGCAAGCTCCGGAGTCCGCCAATGCTTGCGCTTCCTGTATTACGATTGTTTTGTCTTCCTCGGTTTTTCCGCGATATTTGTAGCCCCCGGATACGAAAACGGTTTGCGGGAGAAACCCGGTGTGGCCCATTACGGAAACGCCGATTCCGGTGAGTTTGCGGATGGCGGCAAGGTTGTCTTCCGTCGCGCCTTCAAGCTTTACGCCGGCGCAACCGGTTTCTTTGAATATGCGCACGGCGTTTCGAACGGTTTCGAGCGCGTCGATTTTGAAACTGCCGAACGGCATATCGGCGAAGACCGGAATTCGGCCCTCCACCGAGCGGACGACGATTTTCGTGTGATAGATGATTTCGTCGAGCGTAACGGGGATGGTGGTTTCCCTGCCTTGAACGACGTTGCCGAGGCTGTCGCCGGCGAGTATGAAATCAGCGTCGGCGGCGAGCGCGAGCGTGGCGGTGAAATGGTCGTACGCCGTTACCGACACGATTTTCTTGCCCTCGGCCTTGAGCCGGGCAAAGTTGTTGCCGACAAAATTGTTCGCCAAATACAAGCTATCATCCTCCCGTCTCCGCTCCGGAAATTGCCGGCGCGAAGAGGCGATACTCGCTTGATTCGGGGGATGCGTGATTGCGCGCCAAGGCGCATTTTCATGCAAACCGTCCCGGTCCCGAAGGCTCCAAGCGGCAAGCAAATTATACCAGTTTTGCGGCAGAGCGTTCGTTAATCGGATCGAATTCGAAAAAATGAGATTTTGTGAAATCGGCGGGACTTTATGTTATAATTAAGCCGGCAGTTCCTTTCGGCGGCATACTTCGCGCCGGGGCGGTGATTTTATGAAAAAAGCGTTTCGCATTTCGGCGATTTTAGTCGCGATCGGCCTTTTGATTTTGGCCGCAACGGTTCTTGGCGGATGCGGCAAAAAGAAAAAGCGCCCGATCGTCATCGTGGATCCTCCCCCGCCCCCGCCCGCAAGCGATTATTTCACGGGTCCCGTAATTTCCAACGTATTTTTCAGCACAGGCTCGTCGCGATTCAGACCGGGCGAAACGGTAGAAATCACGGCCAACGCCCATTCCTCGCGCGGCGGCACGCTGTCGTACAGCTGGGACGTTTACGAGCTTGGAAGCGAAATCGCGGGGCAGGGCTCGAACAAAATAGCCGTTAGACTGGGCGAAATCGGTTTATACGGCGGTTTCGCCGGCGCGGGCGGCACGAAAACCGGAAGCGTATCGGTTACTGAAACGATTGCGACGGGCGAATCGCGCTCTGCGAGCAAGCGTTTTACGATTTCGCTTTCGGAAAACTTCGGACCGTCGGTGAATTTTCACGCCGTAAGGCGGTTCGACATTGCGCCGAGCGGGGAACGGGCGATGGTTTTTTCCGCGTCCGTGAGCGACCCGGAAGGCGACAAAGTGAGAATTGACTGGAGCGTGGACGGCGGGAACATCCGGCGAACGGAATTTTACGGCGGCGAAGCGAGGGCTTGGGTTGTGCCTTACAAATGGGCGTCCCAACTTTCCGTCGGACTTACCGCGAACGACGACTTCGGCGGCACGGGCAGCGATTTCAAAGTGGAGTCCCAATCGCCGCTGGACGGCGCGGTCGAAGACAGCATTTGGCTTAGCGCACCTTCCGAGGTCAGAAAGGATTCGACATTCGAAATCGGAGTGTACGCCTGGTTCGCCAAAGACAAACCGGCGTCGCAATTCGATTTGATTCGCATAACCGCCGACTCGTCAAAAGTGAACGTGACCGGCGCAAAGCTAGGCGGAATTTGGAAATCGGGCCAATTCGAAGTGCAGAAGGACGAACCTATTTCGTATTGGCAAACGGACAAATACATCGATATTTGGTGGCGTTACGGCGGGCAATACAACCGGCTGGCGGGCGTTCCGGGAAATATCGCGATTTTGGAATGCAGGGCGGATAAACCGGGAGAAATATCGCTCAGCGTTCAGCTCGAGGAAAACGACCGCACGGTATCGTATTACAGCACCATCGGCGGCGCGCCTATCCTGTTCGGGAATTCCGGCAGAATCAACCTTATGGGCGATTGGAATCCCGAGGTTCGGGTGAGAGTTAGATAATCTCGGGATTATCGCGGCCGCGGCAAGTTAGCTAAGCCGCTAGAAATGGTTCGAGTCTGGATTTGGGATGCAGAAAGGAGATGGGAAATGGGAAAGGAATTTGTTTCGAAATGCGCGTTTTTCGCGGCAATTGTTTCTTTTTCGGCGGTATTGACGCTAAACGCCGGATGTTCGTCGAAAGATAGAATACCGATAGAACCTGGCGGTTGGCTGGGCCCAGCCGTATCCGACGTTCAGTTTTCGCCGAATGTCGAGGCGGGGTATAAAACCGGACAAGAAGCCGGTTTTTCGGTAAATGCAACTGCTACAAACACTACTCCCGGCGAGCTATCGTACTTATGGGCGATTGGCGATATCGGCGATATCGTTCAAGGCGAAAACACCAAAGCGATAACGGTGAAAATTACGGGCGTACCTGGGCAGTATACGGGCAGCGTAACCGTGAGAGAAACATTGCAGGACGGCAATTTCAAGGAAACTTCCAAGCATTTCACATTGAATGTCGTGGAGAATGTAGCGCCTGCCGCCGAGTTCGGCGACGAAGTTCAAATCGCAGAGCTTACGGGCGGCGATAAAGCGCTTTTGTTCACGGCAAACGTGGAAAATCCTGACGGCGATTTGCTCGCGGTCGAATGGACTGTGACCGGCGGAGAAGCGGTAAAAACCGAATTCGACGGCGAAATTGCGTCGGCGTGGATTGCGCCCGATGCGGGCGTTAACAATATAGAAGTTTCGCTTGCGATTTCCGACGGCTTCGGCGGCGATGCCGTAGTTTCGCGAACGTTCGTTCACTCGCCGCTGGACGGCGCGGTCGAGGACAGCATTTGGCTGGTAACGCCGGACGACGCGGTTGCGGGCGAGCCGTTCGTGGTCGGCGTTTACGCGTGGTTCGCGCCTGCGAAGCCGGTGAATTCGATTTTTACGGTGCGAGTAAATGCAAAAGAGCCGGAATTGCAGGTAACCGGAGTGGATTTCGGCGAATTCTGGGATGAGAACGGCTTCGACACCGGGCCCGCGTTTCCGATGGCTTTCGAGCAAACGGCGACGTTCTTCGATATTGGAATGTTCCCGTTTAGCGGCGCGCCGGCGGTTGGCGGAGTGGCCGGAAAAATAGCCAAAATCGAGATGATCGCCCCATCCGCGGGGAATTTCGAAATGAGCATCGTGCTCGCTTTCGGAGAAGATATTAGAACGGCGTACATTGATGGTGCGGGCAACACATACGCATTCGATTTGAACGGCCGGGCAGACATGCTTGGCGATTGGCAAGGCGGAGTTGCCATCAAGGTTAGATAAAGGGATTCCAGAATATAGCAAACGAATAATTTTCGTGCTATAATCAATTTCTGTGGCAGGTCTTGCCGAATTTTTTGAGGCGGGCCAGCCTAGTTTCGCGCATATTTTTACTTTGCCGGAAGCGGCAGGACCGGCCCGGCGAAGAACATTTGATGGAGTTTCAGGATGGTCAACCTGCGTGTTCAGGCGGGGTCAACGCTTTCGAACGTTGACATAATCAAATTGCACCTCTATTACGAGGGGCCGTCCACGCCGGACGAATTGGCGTCGGAAGTGGCGCGTCTAATGCGCTCGTCGCCGGACAAGGAAACGGCCCTGAAGAAATACGTTTTGCCCGTTCTCGCTTCGCAACCCCTGTTTGTCAAAAAAGGCGGCAAGTATGCCGTTGACATCGAGCAGCTGCCGGAACATAAGGTGATACTGGAAGTATTCGAAGAATCCAGGCAGTTTCTTTCCGAAAAAGACCTGAAAAATAAAATCGCCAAAGCTCTCGGGATTAAGGTTTTGAGCGTGGCGATCGACCCGTCCAGAGTGAAAGGCCTGAAGCTTTTGGTCAGAAAATGGGGTCTAAAGCACTGGCGGCTTATCAACGACGATGCATTCAAAGTTCTTAATGACCGCAAGGCGAGTATGACCGAAAAGGAAATTATCAAAGCGGTCGTCGAACTCGGCGCGGTAAAGGAAGACGAGGCTATATTCGACCCGTCCACGGACAAGCGGTTCGTGCGCGACCGCAAGGCTTGGCGCGTGGCAACCGACGACGAGGAAAAGGCGAAGAAGGCGAAAAAATCCAAGCTCAAGGCCAAGGGCAAAGTGGACAAGCAGCTCGAAACGGATTTCGTCAAGTCGCAGGTTGCGAAAGATTTATCGAAGCCCGTGAAGCGCGAATCCGGCGAGAAACTCAAAAAGGTGCTCATCAAGAAAATCGTAAGCGAAAAGCTGCGCGAAAGCCAGGAAGCGCCTCCGGTCATTCAAGCGCCGGACAAGATTCAAGAGCATTTTCTAGACCTAATGGACGACGAAAAGCAGGAAATAGTCGCGAAGGAAGATTTCGACAAGGTGACGAGTTATCAGCGAGTCGAAGATTCTCCGCGCGACCTAAGCCTTTCGCAAAAAGAACGGGCTGCGATTAACGCATTTCTCGAAAAACTGGCGACTTCGAAGGAATTTTCGCCGCTCACCGACCATCCGGTGAGCGCGAGCGGCCCTCTTTCGGCGCCGCGTGTTGAGCGGTTGCTTTATCAGCGTTATTCGGCCTATTCGATGAAGCGCACGCTTATTCCCGACGAATACAACCGGATGCTCGTCGAAGTTCTCGACCCGAAAGTCACGGATCTCGTGCTAAATCCCGCATTACAGGTGGGCGGGCTTGCCGTGGCTTTACTCAATTATCTGCACGAACAGATGACGGGAATGTATTGGGCCTTGGGCGACGGCGACACTATTCAGTTCCTGACGCAGCGCGGCGAAAAGCTGTTTCTGGACGCACGAGATACGGTGTTAATCGAAAAAGTAAAAGAGGAATTCGTCCTTAACCGGAACGAGCTTCTCGACAACTTTATCGAATACAATTTCTGCGGTATAGACACCGACCCAGTTCTGACGCAGGCCGCGAAAATAATTACGAGGCTTTCGGGCTACGAAGGCGTGTATCTCGTCAATAGGAATTTCCTTACGGAACTTCCGGAGGTGTTCGGCCAGACTCCCAATCCGGAAAACGATATCGATCTCGTGTTCAACGTGATTCTCGGAAATGCAACCTTCCGCGGCGATCATAACATCGTGGCGAACTACATCGATCAGGCCACGAGGCTTCTAACCAAGGACGGGCGCGTAGGATATTTCCTTCGCTGGGATTTCCTCCAGCTGATGGACGGCCACCCGTTCCTAGAGATGATTTTGGGGCGGCACTATTTCGACACGATTTTGAAACTAACCGCCGTGCCGAGCGACGTACCGACCGCAATAGTTATACTTAAGCCGCGTTTCACCGAAGACTCACCGCCAATTCGATTCGGCGTACTGGGTTCGAGCACCGAAATTCCGAAGTTTACCGCCCAACTCAGGGGAGACAGCGCGGCCGATGCCTTAAGCTATCTTCCCCAAAGCGCGTTTTCGGATATCTTGAAGTAACAGCAGCCTACTTGCAGTGGGAAGGCAGGTGTAGGGATGGCAAGCGCCGAGCAGGGAATCGACAGCGTACTCAAAGTGGAGGTCTCTCCCGACAAGCTTGAAGCGCGGCTAATCGCCAAAGGCGCCTGCGAAGGTTTCGACGCGCCGCTCGTCAAAAGGTACTTGAACGAGTTCGGCATTTGCGAGGGCATAATCGAGGAGGCGCTCCAGCAGGTGCAATCGCTCAACAAGGGCGAAGGGCTTGTCGTTGCAAGAGGCAGGGCTGCGGAAAAGACCATTCAGCACAGAATCGACTATTTCTTTCCCGACAGCGGCGAAATAAGACTGGAAGAGCAAACGGACGGCTCGATAGACTTTCGCGAGATAGGCAAGTTCAATAACTTCGAGGAAGGCGCGATTCTGGCGATGATGACTCCCGGCGAAGAAGGCAGGGCGGGAATCGACGTATTCGGAAAAGAAATTGCTCCGGAGAAGCTGGCGAAAGCCAAAATTCCAGTAGGCAAACTTGTCGGCGTAAGCGAAGACGGACTTCAGGCCCTGGCGAAAGCCAGCGGACACGTCTGTAAAATCGACGGCAAAATTACGGTGCTTCCCAAGATTCAAGTGCCGGGCGACATAGATTATTCCGTAGGCAATATCAGATTTCTCGGCGACGTGGACGTAGCGGGAAGCGTGCTTGCGGGATTCGAAGTCGAGGCGGGCGGCAATCTGAACATACGCGGAAACGTCGAAAACGCGGTAATCAAAGCCGGCAAGGACTTGACGATAAACGGCGTGGTTTTCGGACGGGGCGATTGCAGGATTCACGCGGGTGGAAACGCGGCTTTTCTGGAGATAGATTCCGCACGGGTGGACGTGATGGGCGGATTGAAGGTGAAGAACGCCATTCGCCATTCGATTGTGCGGGTCGGCGCGTCGATAGAAATTCTCAGTCCGAACGGCGTCATAGTGGGCGGCGAGATTTATGCGCTTGAAAAGATCAAAACGGCGAATCTCGGCAGCAATATGGGCACGCTTACTAAGGTGACGGTCGGCACGAATCCGTTCGTACATAAGCAAATCGCCGACATCGAGCGCAAACTGAACGCGCTTCACGCGAAAATGACACAGGTCAACACGCACATTTCGACGGTTCAAAGAAAGCTCGGCAAAGAAGGAACGCCTCCAGCATTAAAGGAGCTTTTCGAGAAACTGCAAGCGGCGAAACTTGCCCTCGAGAAGGAAATAGAATCCAACGATGCGCAAAGCAACGAGCTGAGGCAAAAACTGGTCGCGCTCGGCTCCGCAAGCGTGGAGATTTCCGTCACGCTGTTTTCCGGCGTATATTTCCGCATAAGGCACGCGCAAGCACGAACGTTTGGGGAAGAAAGAAGGGTGCGTGCGGAGGACGAGGGCGGAGAAGTCAAATTCGTTCCACTTTAGACTTGACCGGAAAAGCGAATATGCTCGAATTAACCGATACGCACTGCCATCTGTTCAAGTCGTATTTCGCCGATTTGGACGCGGTATTGGAAAGAATGCGGGCGGCGAGTGTGACGATGGCGCTCGTGCCGGGGTACGACCTTGAAACCAGCGCGGAGGCGATTGAGCTTGCAAAACGCGAGGACGGCATTCTTTGCGCGGCGGGCGTTCATCCGACATCGGGATTCACGGACGCCGCGGATGCGGGAAGAGCCGTACGGGAGATGTTTTTGCGAAATCCCGATTCGATTTCGGCGGTCGGCGAGACAGGCATCGATTTGTATTGGACAAGTGAAAATCTGGGATTGCAGATGGAACTTTTCAAAATCCACCTTGAAATCGCCACGGAGTTTGACAAACCTGTTATAATTCATACACGGGATTCTGCGTCCCAAATCGTCGAAGCTCTCGCATCGGCGGATTATCGCGGGCGCGGAATTTTTCATTGTTTTGACGGAAGCGCCGAAACTTTCGAATGGAGCGTCCGGCGCGGGTTCGGAATTTCTTTCGCGGGTAATTTGACGTTCCCCAAGTCGGCGGATCTCCGCAGGCTTGCGGCGGAAGTGCCCAGCGAGTTATTGCTGGTCGAGACCGATTCGCCGTTTATATCGCCCGTCCCGTTTCGGGGAAAGCGAAACGAGCCGGCGAACGTTCGCCATACCCTTCAGGTTTTGGCGGATGCAAGGGAATTGACTATCGAAGAGTGCGCCGCGTTGGTGCGCGCAAATTTTGTACGAATTCTTGGGATTTGATATCCGGGCTGGTGAAGTTGCGTTATGGCTACGAAGAAGACGGTTGACGCAAGCAAGTTCAAGGACTTGCTGGTCGAAAAGCAGGCTGCTATCGAAAAGCAGATCATCGGACTGCGCAAAAAAATAAAGAAGTCGCTCGACGAAGGGCGAGTTTTCGAGCGCAATTCCGGGGATCCCGACAGCGATTTCGTGACGGAATCGAGCGAAATAGAGCGCGACGAAATGATGATACTTCAACTCGAAAAAAACATAAGGGATATCGACGACGCACTTCAGGCGGTCGACGGAGGATACTACGGCGAATGTCAAATGTGCGGAAAATCCATCGACCTTCAACGTCTCAAGGTTATCCCTTGGGCGAAGTATTGCTATTCCTGTCAGAGTTCGCTCGAAGGAAACCAGTAACGGGCATTGGAACGGGAAGACATTTTCAAGCCTTCCGAAGGCCGGGCGAACGATAATCCGAAGCGAGAGCTTGCCGGTTCGCGTGCGGAAATTGACGGAGAAAACGAATATTCCGGCGAATATTCCGTCAGGCAGGACGTGGATTCAAACGATATGGCCGGCGAGCAAGTTTTCGAGCGTTCGCAAACCGGAATAATTGACGAAGAAAACACTCCTTCCGATACCTTCGAAACGGAAATTGACGGTCAGCCCGAAACCGCGCCGGATTGGGAGCCGCCTGCCGAAGACGAAACGGGTATGGAAACGGCGGCGCGAGATATTGCCGGCGAAGATTCCGCCGCGAATATTGCTGCGGCAAAACCGAAAAGCTATCAAAAGCTGTTTTTCGGAATCGTTTTTTCGGCGTTCATCGCAGACCAGATAACCAAGGCAATCGCAGTATATTTCCTTGGCTATTTGCATGGCGATTACACGGTGTTCACGTTTTTCGCGGAATATTTTTCGACGGTGCGCGAGTTTCCGTGGCGAATAGGCACGGAGATTTACAAACCGCCCGTCGACGTTTTCGGCGAAATTCTCCAGTGGCGGCTAACGACGAACACGGGCGCCGCCTTCAGCATGTTTCGAGGCAATCCCGAAGCGCTTGCGGTGGTCAGCGCGGTTTTGATTACCGTGCTTTACATTTTGTATCGCAAGTGGGGCAAGCGTTCGCTCGTGCTTTCGATTGCGTTCGGTATGCAAATCGGCGGCGCGCTGGGTAATTTCGCGGACAGGGCGAGGCTGGGCGAAGTCGTCGATTTTATCGCGACGAAAGTGCCCGGAATCGAAAACGGAGTTCCCGCGTGGGTCGATTTTCCGATATTCAACGTGGCCGACGCTTGCGCCGTCGTGGGAACCGCGATAATCGGCCTTGTGCTAATCGTGCGAGACGTCGCATATACCAAAGGGCACCGAAAGTCGCATTTCGAATTGCAGCGGCACAAGTCGTATTTGGCGGCGATGCAATCCGCGATACACCCGCTAATGCATAGCGAGTATTCCGCCCGAGTGGAATATCTGCCGGTGGTGGCGGAACCTGAAGAACCGGATTCGGCAGGTTCGGCCGGTGAATCAAACGGCGAAGAAGTTTATATCGAATGTCCCGGTGGTATAGTGGAGCCGTCCACCGGACTATTCGAGGAAAGTGCGGATGAGTGATTGCAGGCTGATAGCGGGCGCGGACGAAGCGGGCGCCGGCGCGCTGGCGGGCCCCGTTGTCGCCGCCGCGGTCATTCTGGGTAACGGCAGAGACTGGAGCGCCGTAAAGGACAGCAAACAGCTGTCGCCCGCTTCAAGGGAAGCTTTGTATTCGGATATTACACTCAATGCGCTTTGCTGGTCGGTCGCATTCGTTCCCCATTCGATAATCGACGACATAAACATTCTCGAAGCGCGCCTTTTGGCGATGAAAAACGCGATTCACATGCTCGGCGTAGCGCCGGGAATGGCTCTGATTGACGGAAATCGCGAAATTCGCGGACTTAATTGTCCTTCCGAAGCGATTGTGGACGGCGACAATCTCGTTCCCGAAATCGGGGCGGCGTCGATAATCGCAAAAGTTTCGCGAGACAAATATATGGCGAGAATCGCGGGGGATTATCCCGAATACGGGTTCGACGTGCATTTCGGTTACGGCACGCCCGCGCATAAAGAGTGCATCGAGCGGTGCGGGCCTTGCGAAATTCACCGCAGGTCTTTTTCGCCCGTGCGTGAATACGAATCGCCGCAAATGCGCCTGTTTATGGAGCACGCGCTGCGCCGCGAGCCGTTCGGCGCGGAAGGCCGCGCATAGGCGCGATTGGCGATGAACGAGAAGTACGCCGGCATGGAGAGCGCAAACAGGCATTGCTTCGAACATCCGCCCCACGTCGGCCCCTTGGAGTTTTTTGTACGCGCAAAACGGCTGGAAAAGCTGATAAGAGATTTAGACGGTCCGCCGTTTCACGCGCTTTTCGCCGTCAAGCGAAGCGGATGGGTGCTGGGAGTAATTTTGTCGCACGCGCTCGGTTTGCCCATGTTCGATAAGGCGGAAATCGGCCACATCCCGGCGAAACTCGAAAACTTTCTAGTGGTGGATACCGTATCTTGGACGGGAAGAAGCGTAAGGCGGGCGTCTTCGATGCTTAAAAAACAAATCGGTTTTCAACCTGCCGCCGCGCTGCTTTTTGTCAAAAAGGGGCGGCTTTTTCCGTCAAAACTTAATGCTGTTGCGGAATCGGATTGCGACGGGATTCCAAGATTTTTTTTCCATCCCGATTTCAGGTTCGATTTTTGCGGCGACGCGGCGTTTTTCGGCGAGGCGGGCGAAATCGCCGGCAGAATTTACCCGGAGTATCCAAAGCCGCCGAAGAGCTGAATGACGCGGCGAAAGGCCGAAACGGCAAAAGTTTCTTGACGCAATTCGGGCGTATTGATAGACTATCGCCGCCTTAATCTTTCGGCTTTCAAGCGGGTGTTGCCATGGGCAGATTTGTAATCGTTTTTTCGCTTCTATTTTGGGCGCTATTCGCGGCCGCCTGCGGCACGACCAACAACGAGCGCCGCAACTCGCTTTTAACGGAAACGGTAATCGAACCCGGCGCCGACGATTACGCCGACATGGACAACGGCACTCGAATCGACTTTCCCGCCGGTACGTTCACCAAAAACACGATTATCCTTATGAGCGATACGCTATTCGGCAGCGAATTCGACGCGGCGCTGTTTCCGGAGGGCGCACTCACCGTACTTGGGAGCATCGTTTTGAATTCTCCGGTTGACGTCATTTTCAGGCGGAATATCCAGTTCACTTGGCTGCTCAAAGACGACGTAGAGCCCGGAACGACTTGGCGGGTTTTTCGTTTCGACGACTTCTATACGGAACCCGAAAACGCATGGGTGGAAATTCAGGGCGTTGTGGCGCTCGTATCGCCCGACGGCGAGTATGCAATTAGCGTGATGCCTTCGAGCGGCATTACGGGATATTCGGGAAGCTTCGCGATTTTCAAGGAACTGCCCGCGACAGCGTCGCTTAATCTGCCGCCGGAGTTCGGCGAAGCCGGGCTTACGTTCGAACCAGCATCGCCCGCGGCGGGCGAAACCGTCACGTTCGCCTGCCCTGTGACGGACGCCGACGGCCACACGCTTTCGTTCACGTGGGAAGACGGCAGCGAGACCGAAGGCTCTTTCAGCAATCAGTATTACGCGGACGGCGTCGTCACCATCGACTGGACGGCGGGCGCCGCCGGAGAATATACGATTACTTTGTATGCGGACGACGGCTCCGGTGCGCGGGTGAGCATTTCGGTTACGCTGACCGTCGCCTGACAGTTCGCGATTTGAGATTGCCGGTTTTCGGGATTGGGGAAGCGGGAGCGCTTGCGTGCTTGGAATAGATTACACGTGCTGCTCGAAGGACCGCATCGGCGAGCTCGGCATCGAGCCGCAAAGTGCGCTGCTCCCGCGCGAAGGAATGCGGAACCCCGTAAGTTTTCTATCGGAAAATCCCCACGGCTGGCCGCTCGGATGGATGCGCTGGCCCGTGGAGCGCCCGGATTTGGACCGGATAAAAGACTACGCCGCCGAAATCAACATCAAGGCGGACGCGCTTCTCCTATTAGGCATCGGCGGCAGCGCGCTGGGGAATGCGGCGCTTCGCTCGTCGCTCAATCCGCCGCGCGCGAACGAAATAGCGGGAAATTTGAAGTTGCATATTCTCGACAACGTCGATCCGCACGCGACGAAGGCGATTTTCGACCGGATTAATCCGGCACGGACTTATGTCAACGTGATTTCGAAAAGCGGCGGCACTCTCGAAACGATGGCGGCGTTTTTCGTCGCGCTGGAGCGATTTTCGGAAAAGCTGTTTCCTGAGGAAGTCGCCCGCCGGATTATTTGCACGACCGACCCGGAAAAAAGCCTATTGCGCGACATTGCCCGTGCGGGGGGATATCGCACGCTCTGCGTACCGAAAGACATAGGCGGCAGGTTCAGCGTGCTTTCCGCCGTCGGGCTTTTATCCGCCGCAGCGACTGGTATCGACGTAGACGCGCTGCTCGACGGAGCGGCGGCGATGCTCGATGCGTGTAAAAGCGAAGACTCGGAGGAAAATCCCGCGCTTAAACTTGCGGAGACGCTATATCATTTCGGCGCCGTGCGAAATCTTCCAATCGCCGTGATGATGCCGTACGCCGACGGGCTTTACCTTTGGGCGGACTGGTGGCGCCAGCTTTGGGCGGAGAGCCTGGGCAAGCGGCTGTCGATGACGGGGGAGCCGCTTGAAAAACCTGCTGGCACGACGCCGGTCAAGGCGCTCGGCTCGACGGACCAGCACAGTCAGGTGCAGCTATATCAAGAAGGGGCGGCGGATAAAGTATTCATTTTTCTGCGAGTCGAAAACTGGGACGCCTCGCCGGGAATAATCAAAACGCCGCCGCTCGCGAAAGAGCAATTCGGGTATCTCGACGGAAGACCGTTCGAGGCGGTGATAGACGCGGAAAGCCGGGCGACGGTTGCCGCGCTTGCGGACGCGGGCAGGCCGTGCATCGAAATCGTTTTTCCGCGAGTCGACGCGCACGCGGTGGGCGAATTCATAATGCTGTGGCAGCTTGCGGTGAGTTACGCCGGGATATTGTGGAACGTGAACCCGTTCGACCAGCCGGGCGTCGAAGCCGGCAAAATCGCCGCAAAGAGGATTTTGATGGAGGGGTGAACCGTGGAGTAGCAAGCCGTGGAGTGCGGCGGTCTTGCCGCCGCCGTTAACTCGCAGGCTTGCCTGCGAAAAAAAGCAAGTACTATGTGGAGAATAGATAATTGACGGAAGCAGTAACAATTAGGACTCAATGGCCGCATAGCCCACCGCATTGGACGGAAGGTGCAGGTAATTTCATTGTTACCGCCGCAACGCTTTTTAAGATACCGCATTTTCGGCAACCTGAAATGCTATCTATGTTGCAGGATACTTTACTTGTTCTTGCAATAAAATACGCATGGAGGTTGCACGTCTGGTCTATATTTCCCAATCACTATCATTTCGTAGGATACTCGCAAGACGCTTCGAACCTAAAATCGTTTATGAGACATGTGCATTCGTCGTCGGCAAGAGAGCTAAATGCAAATGACTCAACACCCGGTAGAAGAGTGTGGCATAATTATTGGGAAACTAAAATTACAAATGAGAGAAGCTGGTATGCAAGGTTAAGGTACGTAAATGAGAACGCGGTTAAGCATGGAATCGTCACAAGCGAGAGGCTGTATCCGTATTGCTCCGCTGGATGGCTTGAATTAAATGCATCGGGCGCATTTTTGAAAACGTTAGCTACGTTTGGTATATCGCGAGTATCCGTGCCTGACGATTATTAGGCCGAAGCAAGCTTCGGCTTTTACGGCGGCGGCAAGACCGCCGCACTCCACGGAAACTTCGTTTCACTAACTTGCTATTGCCGGTTGCAGAACAATGGTCGAAAGCTCATGCATTAGGCTATTGCGCCACAACCAAATTCACAATCCTTCCCTTTACGTAAATAAACTTCTTAACGTCTTTTCCTTCCGTCCATTTAACTACGGATGCGTCGCTTAATACGATTTCTCGCACGGCAGGTTCGTCCGCATCCGCGGGGACGATTACCTGTGCGCGCGGTTTGCCGTTTATCACTACGCCGATTTCGATTGTTTCGGTGGCGATCAAACTTTCGTCGTACGCGGGCCAGGGCGCATGCATAACAAGGCCTTCGTGGCCCAATTCGCGCCACATCTCTTCCGCGATGTGCGGCGTGAACGGCGAAATGATATTTACTAGCGATTCGAGCGCGCCGTAAAACGCTATTTGCAGTTCTTTCGCGCCGGTCGTGTTCGATAAATCGCCCGCCGCGATATTCTCGGCACGGGGCGCAAGCTCGCCCGATAGCAGCGGCGCCATAAGGTTGACAAGTTCCATCATTTTCGCGATGGCGGTGTTGAACTGCATTCGCTCGATGTCTTCGGTCACGCCTTTTATCGTCGCGTGCTGCTTGCGCTTTAACTCGGCGATTATTTCGCGCGTGTCCGGCTCGCCGGCGATCGGCGTGTTTTTCATTTTCGCTCGAACTTGCGAGAACTCGGCGAACATCCGCCAAAGTTTGCGCAAAAACCGGTGGCAGCCCTGTACGCCCTCGTCCTGCCACTCGAGGTCGCGCTCGGGCGGCCCGGCGAACAGGCTGAAAAGACGCGCCGTGTCCGCGCCGTAGTCCTCGACCATTTCGTCGGGACTCACCGTGTTGCCGAGCGACTTCGACATTTTCGAGCCGTCTTTGTAAATCATTCCCTGCGTGAAAAGCTTTTTGAACGGCTCTTCGAACGAAATCATTCCGGCGTTTTCAAGGACGCGCGAAACGAACCGCGCGTACATCAAATGGCCGACGGCGTGTTCGATGCCGCCGATGTAAATATCCACGGGCATCCAGCATTCAACTTTTTCGCGGCCGAAAATCGCGGCATCGTTTTGCGGGTCGCAGTATCTGAAGAAATACCACGCGCTGTCCATAAACGTGGTCATCGTGTCGGTCTCGCGCCGTGCCGCGCCGCCGCAGTCGGGACAGGCGCAGTTCACGAAACTTTCCACGTATTCCAGCGGACTGCCTTTGTCGCGCTTTTCCATATCCACGAGTTCCGGCTCCGGTAGCAGTACGGGCAAATCCCTTTCCGGCACGGCGCGCCAGCCGCATTTTTCGCAATGAATCATCGGAATCGGGCATCCCCAGTAACGCTGGCGGCTCGCCGTCCAGTCTTTAAGCCGGTACTGCGTGTGAAACCCGCCGATGCCCGATTCGGCAAGGTGGTTACTCAATGCCTCGATGCCTTCCGCGCTTGTCATTCCGCCGTACTTGCCGCTGTTCGTCATTATTCCGTATCCGGTGTACGCGTCAGGCTCTTCCCATTCGCCTTCGGCGGGTTTAATCACCCACTTCACGGGGAGGCCGTATTTTTGCGCGAACGCGAAGTCGCGCGAGTCATGCGCGGGCACGGCCATTACCGCGCCGGTGCCGTAGTCCATCAGCACATAATCCGCGATGAAAACGCTAATTTCGCCGCCGGTCATCGGGTGAATGCACTTGACGCCTAGGTCGAGTCCGCGCTTTTCGCGGCCTTCCGCGGTGCGCTCGATTACGTCCACTTTCGAGACTTCCGCGACGAATTTTTCGATTTCGGCGCGCTTTTCCGAATCGGTATTTGCGGCGATGCGCGATACGAACGGATGTTCCGGCGCGAGCACGACGAAAGTGACGCCGAAAAGCGTGTCTATTCTCGTCGTGAAAACTTCGATGCGCTCGCCGATTGCGGGAAGCTCGAAACTCACGCGAGTGCCGGTGCTTTTGCCGATCCAATTGCGCTGCATCGTAGTTACGCGCTCCGGAAAGTCGCCCAGCGAATCGAGCCCTTCCAAAAGCTCGTCCGCGTACGCGGTAGTTTTGATAAACCATTGGTCGAGCTTTCGCTGGGTGACGACGCGGTCGCAGCGCCAGCACCTGCCGTCCGGCGCCTCGTCGTTCGCCAAAACGCCGTGCTCTTCGCACCAATTCACCGCCATTTCCTTGCGGTACACGAGGCCCATTTCCCAAAACTTGACGAAAAGCCACTGCGTCCATTTGTAGTAATCGGGGCGGCTCGTGACAACGGAGCGCTCCCAGTCGTAGGCGAAACCCATCATCCGCATTTGCCGGATTATGTTTTGTATGCAATTTTCGTTCCACTCGCGCGGATCGACGCCGCGGTCGATCGCCGCCTGCTCTGCGGGAAGGCCGAAGCTGTCGAATCCGATGGGGTGGAGAACGCTGAAACCTTGCTTCCATTTTAGCCGCGCCATCACGTCGCCGAGCGTGTAGTTGCGCATATGGCCCATGTGCATATAGCCGGACGGATAGGGGAACATTTCGAGCACGTAATAGCGCGGCTTTTCCGCGCCGCCTTCGCTTGGGTCGAGCGCGCGGAATGCGCCGAGCCTGTCCCACTCGGCCTGCCACTTCTTTTCTATAACGGCAAAATCGTAAATCTCGCGAGGCATAAGCCAAAACACTCCGGTAATAATCGGATGAAATTCGCATTATACTCCCGCGAACCCGGCTTCCCGAACGGTTTGTTAATGCACAGCGAACAAACTTCGGGTAAACTTTATGCGTGGAAGCAGGTTTGGAAAATGGAATTGCGGACGCGCGTGGGCGCGAACCGGCGAAAAACGGCGCGCCTTGCGCGCTGCTCGTGTGCGCGTATTCGCGCGCGGGCAAAGAAGCGCGGCTTAACGCGCGATGGCGCACGGACGAATTCGCCGAGCTGGCACGCGGCGCCGGTTTTTCGGTAGCGGACGTTTTGACCTTCAACTTTGGCCGCATCAATCCCGCCACGTACATCGGGAGCGGCCAGCTTAAGTCGGTGAAAGAAGAGGCGGAGCGGCAGAAGCCCGCATTCGTGCTGACGAATTTGAATTTATCGCCCGTGCATCAGCGTAACTGGACGAAGGAACTCGGCGTGCAGGTTCTCGCCCGTCCGGACGTGATATTCGACATTTTCGAAAGGAACGCACACACGGCGGAAGGTAAACTGCAGGTCGAGCTTGCACGCCGTAAGTATGAAATGCCGCGAATCATGCAGATATTCGAGGAGCAGTCCGGCGCACGCGGCGGCATCGGAATGCGCGGCCTCGGCGAAAAACTGCACCTAAAAACGAAGGGCGAAATTCAGGACAGAATTCATAAACTTAAAAAGCGGCTAGAAAAAGTGGAGCGCGACAGAAAGCTAAGGCGCGGCCTGCGCGAGCGGACAAGCCAGCCGGTCGTCGCGCTGGTCGGCTATACGAACGCCGGAAAGTCGAGCCTTTTGAACGTGCTTACCGGAGCGTCGGCGGAGGTTGACGACAGGTATTTCGCCACGCTCAACCCGACGGTGCGGCGGCTGACGCTGCCCGGGGGTACGCAAACGCTGGTTAGCGATACGGTCGGTTTCATCGAGGATTTGCCGCAGGAACTTATGGCGGCGTTTCAGGCGACGCTGGAAGAATTGGAACTTGCGGACTTAATTGTCCACGTCGTCGATTTGTCCCGGCCCGACGCGTGGGAGACCGCGAAAAGCGTGCTCGCCATTCTCGACCAAATGGAGCTTGCGGGATTGCCGAGGGTGACGCTGTTGAACAAGTCCGATGCGGTTCACGACGAGGACGCGATGGCGATGCTTTTGGAAAAGCTTTCGCCGGCGGTCGCGGTTAGCGCGGTAACGAAACGAGGCGTGGTTTCGGCGCTGGAGCTTATCGAAGAAAACGTGCGCACCGCCGCGGCGGTTTTGTAAGAGCCGGTCAAGAAGTAGAAGAACCACAGCGGCACAGCGGCAAGAAAACCGTAGGGCCGGCCCACCGTGCCCACCCGTAACGTAGGGGCGAGCCGCCCTTCGCCCGAAAGAAAAATAAACCACCGAGGCACAGAGGCACAGAGAAGACTGCGTCATGGAGTAAGCCACGGAAGTGGCTTCTTTATACGCCGGACGGAAGTCCGGCTTAACTTCGCGAATTGCAGGTTCCGCAACCGCAATTTTTCCGCGAATTCTGCAATTCCCGGAAAATCCGGTATAATTCTTTCGGCGGAGAAAACATGCCGAAGCGTTTTTTTAAATCTGGGGCTATTTCACAAAAGGCGCGCAGTTCGTATGTAGCGCAGGCTTCCAGCCTGCAACATCCACTTCCGAAAATGTCAGTAGCGCAGGCTTCCAGCCTGCAAAATCCACTTCCAAAAATGTCAGTAGCGCAGGCTTCCAGCCTGCAAAATCCATTTCCAAAAATATCCGATATAGCGGCGAGTCGCGCTCGCCCGCTTGAAACGCGAAGCGTTTCCCTGGAGTGCGGGAGCTTGCTCGCGCCGTCAATGCCTAAGCTTGCTCCGGCGTCTCCCGCAGGCAAGCCTGCGGAAACAGGGCGGCGCTCGAAATATCGGGCAACCTACAAAATCCGCGAAACTTCGGGTATACGGCGGGCGCCATGGGGCATTTGACGGCTATCAGCGAGAATACGAACCTGAACAATTACGCCGCGGCGGTTACGAACGACGCGAACGGCAACATTACGCAGGTTACGGAGACTTGGAACGGGCAGTTCTTAGGCTGAAAGCACGGCTCAATGTTCGTGGAATGCGGCAGGCCCTTTTAAGAAATGCACTTCCGTGCATTATAAAAAGAAGCCACTTCCGTGGCTTACTCCCAAGCTGGCCTATTCCGGGGAATTTGTAACGTAAAAACTTCCGTGGTTTACTCCCAAGAAACCCGGTCGTTAAGCGGCATGTCCCTGCTGCCAAAAGCGGTCCTGCGATACAATCGGATTATGTCGAAAGAACCTGATACCGGCGAAAAAGTCGCGCTGCGCATAACGGCTCGCGGCCGGGTGCAGGGCGTGTTTTACCGCGCGACCGTACAGGAGTGGGCGCGTAAGCTCGGCGTAACCGGCTGGGTGATGAACCTGCCGGACGGCGGCGTACTTGCGCACGTCGAGCATTCCAGCCGCGAAACGCTGGACGAACTCGCCGGACGTATGCGCATCGGCCCGGCCGGAGCGAATGTGGAATCGCTCTCAATCGAGACCGCGCAGCCCGAAGCATTTCGTTCGTTTTCAATAAAATATTAATCGCCTTTCCCGCGAGTCGCGCCCGAATGTCGTGAATGGATAATGCCAATCCCACAATTCGCTCTTGCTCGCACGAAACTGCCTTTTCGCTCTTGCAAGACGAAAATTGTCCGTCAAGCCAAAAAATGTTGACGAATGTTGATAATCCGCCGAAATATGCTACAATATGCGTGGAGGCATGCGGCGTTTCGCCCGTGCGGACGGCGGTTTCAAGGGGAAATTGCCGTTAGTATTTTGTAATCGGTTTGGGGTTTGCAGCGCTTGCTTCGCGATGCGGAGCGGTGCGGCGGCGTGAGGAATGCGGGGCGGCGCGGCCCGTCGCGTGCCCGGTTTGCCGGGAGCCGCCGTTCGAAATATGGAAAAGCTGTGAGCCTACTCGAATTTACGCAGGTGCAGAGCGAGTATTTCTTGCTCTATTTCCTAAGAGGCGCGGGATTCATTTTCGTTATCCCGTTCTTCAGCGCGCGCGGCCTTCCAACCCAGTTCAAAGTTGCGCTGGCCGGTTTCCTCGCGTACGTTTTTCTCGCAATCAACCAGCCTCTACTTCCCGCAGCGCCTATGCCGATGTACGAATTCGTGCCGAAGGCGATAGGCGAGCTGATTGTCGGGCTTGCGATGGGATTTTGCGTCGGACTCGTTTTCGTGGCGTTTCAGTTCGCGGGAAACATTTTCGGCTATCAGATGGGGCTCGCCATCGTCAACGTGCTCGACCCGCATACCGAGGAACAAGTATCGCTCGTGGGCGAGTTTTTGTTCACGGTCGTGTCGCTTATATTTCTCAATCTCAACCTCCATCACGCTTTCATAGTCTTTTTCGGTCTCGGTTTCGATTGGGTGCCGGTCGGAGGAATCGACGCGGCGGGCTTTACCATGGACGCCGTGGCGAAAATCGCGACAACGCTTTTCGTAACCGCGCTCCAAGTGGCCGCGCCGGTTGTCGCGGCGCTATTCATGATCGACTTCGGGCTGGGGATAATCGCCCGCGTCGTGCCGCAGATGAACGTTTTCCTCGTCGGCATTCCCCTGAAGCTTGGCGTCGGTATGTTCATGCTTGCGATCGTCGTATATCTTCTCGACCCGGTCGTTTGGCGGCAGTCGGACAAGTTTTTCAGGGACGCGGCCGGGGTGGTGAAATCTCTCGGCTGATCGAGGAACGGCGGTCGCGCCGCGATTGCGATGTAAATATGGCGAATGTAACGGTGATTTAACTTGGCGGAAGGCGGAGAAAGAACGGAACGGGCAACCCCGCGGCAGCGGAGGCGGGCTCGCGAGCGCGGCCAAGTGGCGAAATCCAACGAGATTACGAGCGCGCTCAGCCTGCTCGCTCTGTTCCTCACGTTGTGGTTCGCCGGTTCGCGTACACAAGGCCTGATGACCGGGATGGTTACGGAAACCGTCGGCGCCGCGGATTCGATTTTGATTACCGACGCGTCGATTTCGAAATACGCTTCGGACTGGATACTTCTCACGCTCAGCGTGCTCCTCCCGTTTTTCGCCGCCGCGGTGGTAATAGGGCTCGGAACGCAGGTTATGCAGGCCGGCATCGTTTTCAGCGCGCATCCGCTTAAGCCGGACCTTTCGAGGCTCGACCCGGTTCGCGGCCTGAAACGCATTTTCAGTATGCGCGGGTTATTCGAACTTTTCAAGGGTCTATTGAAAATCGTTATCGTCGGTGCGGTCGTATGGGCGATTTTACGCGGCGAAGCGTACGATTTTCCGCGGTTTCTCAATACGGACATAACGTCGAGCTTTATGTACAGTTTCGCGCTCGCCGTGAAAATCGGCGTATGGACGAGCGCGGTGCTTTTGATTCTGGCGATTCTCGATTATCTCTATCAGCATTACGAACACGAAAAAAGCCTGATGATGACGAAGCAAGAAGTAAAGGACGAATTCAAAACCATGGAAGGCGACCCGCTAATCCGCCGGCATATTCGAGAGCGCGGCCGCCAAATTGCGATGGCGCGCATGATGCAGGAAGCGGCAAAAGCGGACGTGCTGATTACCAACCCGGAGCATTACGCGGTCGCGGTCGTTTACGAAATCGGCATGGCGGCGCCCCGCGTCGTCGCGAAGGGCAAGGGCTTCGTCGCTCTCCGGCTTAGAGAAATCGCCAAAGATAACGGAATTTCCATTATCGAAGACCCGCCGCTGGCGCGGGCGCTTTACAGGGTCGAACTGGGCGCGGAAATTCCAATCGAGCATTTCAGGGCGGTGGCGCAAATTCTCGCGTTTCTCGCCCGTCAGGACGAGCGGCTCAGGCGCCGCATCACCGCCGGTCAGGCGGCATAGGAGAATAAATGGAAGGTCGTGCGGTACAGGCGGTCGGCGGATTTTACGGAATGGCGATGAGCGCGCGCAGGCACATCGAAATGTTCGTTCCGCTGATTTTCCTCGCAAGCATTCTATTGATGATAGTGCGGTTTCCGCCGGCGATGCTCGACTTTTTCGTCGTGGGAAGCCTGGTCGCGGCCGTGCTCATTTCCGTTCTCACGATGTACGTCCGCCAGCCTCTCGATTTCAGTATATTCCCAACCGTCATTTTGTTGACGAGCGTGTACCGGCTTTTCTTGAACGTGGCCACGACTCGCTCGATACTTTCCACCGCGGACGCGGGCCACGTTATTTCGACGTTCGCAACATACGTCGTCGCCGGCAACTATGTCGTCGGCATCGCGATTTTCGCGATTATCGTCATCATCAACTTCGTCGTCATCACTTTCGGCGCGCAGCGAATCGGCGAAGTTGCCGCAAGATTTACGCTGGACGCTCTCCCCGGAAAGCAGATAGCAATCGACGCGGATTTGAACGCCGGAATAATAGACGAAGCGCAAGCGCGCGACCGTCGCAAGAAACTGGAATCCGAAGCCGACTATTTCGGCGCGATGGACGGCGCGTCGAGGTTCGTGCAAAGGGACGCTCTGGCAGGAATCATACTGATTTTCGTCAACATCATCGCCGGGCTCATCGTCGGAATAACACAGATGGGTATGGACTGGAACGAAGCGCTTCAAACTTTCACCAGCCTAACAATCGGGGACGGCCTTGTGGCGAGCCTTCCAGCGCTGCTGATTAGCACCGCGACCGGCATCATGGTTACGAAATCGGCAACCGAAGAAACGGTCGGCGAAAGCGTGCTGTCCCAGATTTTCGCGCAGGCGAAAGTGCTGTGGATTGCGTCGGGATTTCTGTTCATTATTTCGCTCGTCCCAGGCATGCCGAAGCTGGTTCTATGGCCGATTGTAGGAATACTCGCCTATATGGGCTGGCGTATGACCACCCGAACCGCGGAAGAAGAACGCGAGCGGCCGGCGGCGGCGCGCGTCGAAGCTGCGGAATCCGCGGACGATCGGCGCAAGCGCGAACTCGACGACCTGCTCGTTGTCGATCAAATCGAGCTCGAAATCGGCTATGGGTTAATCCCGCTCGTCGACGCGGACCAGCAGGGCGACCTTCTCGAACGCGTCAACAACATCAGGCGGCAAATCGCGACGGAAATGGGCTTCATCGTTCCGCCTATGCGCATCCGCGACAACATTCAACTTATGCAAGGCGAATATAAAATCAAAATCAAGGGAACGGATATAGCGGGCGGCGAACTTCAAATTGACAGATTCCTCGCGATGAATCCATCGGATCCGGAAATGGAATTCGACGGCGAAAAAACGACCGAACCGGCCTTCGGAATAAACGCATATTGGATTCCTCCTTCCGACCGGGCACGCGCAGAAGCCTCCGGATTTACCGTCGTGGACGCGACCACCGTGCTCGCCACGCATATAACGGAAATCGTGCGAGGCCACGCGGCGGACTTGATGGACAGGCAATCCGTAAAGGCGCTTCTCGAATCGCTCAAGGAACGGCTGCCCGTAATCGTGGAAGAACTCGTTCCGGGAAAGCTGTCGCTGGCGCAAGTCCACAAAGTGCTTCAACTGCTGCTCAAGGAGCGCGTAAGCATCCGCAACCTGGCGGTGATTTGCGAAACGCTCGGCGATTACGGCGGCGACGTGAAAGACTCCGAAGTGCTTTGCGAATATTGCCGGCAGGCCCTAGCCCGCCAGATTACCGCGCAATACGCGGGCGTGGACGGCTCGATGCTCGTGTCAACGCTCGACCCCTCGGTCGAGGAAAAAATCGCCGGCAGTTTGCAGCAAACTCCGACGGGTTCGATTCCCGTTCTCGACCAGCGTTACTTGCGGAAACTCATAGAAAATACGGGCAGGCAAATCGAGAAAATGCTTCAGGCGGGCAGCCCGCCGGTGTTTCTCGTCAGCCCACGGATTAGGCCGTACTTCAGGAAAATCATCGAGCGCAGCTATCAAGGCGTAGCGGTTTTGAGTTTTTCCGAAGTTACGCGCGAAGTTCAGCTAAAGACGGTGGGTTTCGTGGAGGCTCCCGATGAAAGCTAAAAGATACGAAGCGAAATTCGAAGATTACGGCGACTTGCTCGCCCGGATAAAGGAAGAAATGGGGTCGGATGTTATGGTCCAAACCCGAAGGTTTCAGAAAGGCGGCTTTTTCGGGCTTTTCGGCTCTCATGAAATGGTCGAAGTACTCGCCGCTCAAAAGCCCGTAGCGCGCGACACGGTGGAGATTTCGGGCGAAGCGATGGGCGCATCGAAGCCGAGTTTTTCGTCGGATATGCGCAAGCCCGGAAATGGCGCGGCGGCCGCCGCCGCTGCCGCTGAACCCGTCGGAGACGCGCCGGGCGTGAAACAGGAACTGCGCGAACTAAAGCAAATGGTTGACGGGCTTGCGCGTAAAATGAGCGAAATCCAGTTTGCTCCGGGTCCGTACGCAAACGCTCAAGCACCGGCGAACGCAGTCGCGGGTGCCGATTCTCTATCGCCGGTCGAAGAGGAAGCCTTGTCGATAGTCATTTCATGGGATATTCATCCCCAGCGTGCGCTTAAGCTCGTAAAGAAAACGCTTGCCGAAAATCCGATTTCGGGCGATGCGGTCACGAGGGATTTCCTGCTCAAGCGGATAAAGAAAACTATAGTCGGCGAAATTCTTCTAGCGGACGGAATCAAGCTGCCGCCGAAAGGCAAGGGAATGACGGCGGCTTTCATCGGAGCGACCGGCGTTGGAAAAACCACGACAATAGCGAAACTTGCGGCCCAGTTTCATATTCGCGAAGAGCGCAAGGTTGCGCTCGTCAGCATGGACACATATCGCGTCGCGGCGCCGGAACAATTGCGCGTTTACGCCGACATTATGCAAATCCCGATTACCATCGTATATAACACTTCGGAATACGCCGATGCATGCAAAAAGTATTCCGCCGACCATGTAGTTTTGGTGGATACCGCGGGGAGAAGCCCTTTCAACGAAGATCACCTTGCAGAGTTGAGAGAGTATTTCCGCGCCTCGCCACCCGACAGCGTACAACTGGTGGTGGACGCCTGCACGAAAGCGGACGACATCAGAATAATGCTTGAAAAATTCAGCGGCATCGGGTTCGACCACATCGTAATATCGAAACTCGACGAAACCGGAAGTCTCGGCAGCGTCTATACTATAAACTGCCTTACGAACAGACCTATCAGCTTTTTTACAGTGGGACAGGCCGTGCCCGAAGATATTAGGCCTGCCTCGGCGGAATTCATCCAGAAGTGGATAAACACGGGCAAGGTGTAATCATGAATACGCTCGATCAAGCAAGTCTTTTAAGGCAAATGGTAGCGAACCGGACGGCGGCGAAGGCGGAATCGCGGGAAGGCGCTCGCGTTATCGCGGTTTCGAGCGGAAAAGGCGGCGTCGGCAAAAGTACGGTCACGCTCAACCTCGGAATCGCGCTCGTAAGGCTTGGAAGGCGCGTCGTAATCGTGGACGCCGACCTGGGGCTTGCAAATCTCGATTTGATGCTCGGCATAAGTCCGAGGCGCACGCTATGGAACTATATAAACAGCGGCACCACGCTTTGGGAAATTCTCGTGGACGGCGCGGAAGGACTTGTGCTTTTGCCGGGCGGTAGCGGAATCGAAGATTTGGCAAACCTTACGCCGGACCAGATGGAAAGGCTTGTGGATGCAATCGAGGCGATAGAGGCCGCCGCCGATTATATGATAATCGACACAGCGGCGGGAATTCACAACAAAGTCACTTCGTTCAGCGCCGCGGCGGAGCGCGTAATTCTCGTTACCGCGCCGGAGAGCACAGCGATTCTCGATGCGTACGGGCTGGTTAAGGCGACATGCAATCACCATCCGGGCCAGAAGTTCGGAGTGGTTATGAGTATGGCGTCGGATATGGGGGAAGCGAAGCGGCATTTCGAAGCGCTGAGAAACGTGGCAGGAAAATACACAACGGCTGAGCTTGAACTTTTGGGCATTATACCGCGCGACGAAGCGGCAAGAACCGCCATCAACAAGCACGAGCCTCTGTTGTCGCTGTACCCGCGTTCGCCCGCATCGGCCGCCTTCATGCGGCTCGGCCAGACCGTGATTACCGCGCTGGAATCCCAGCCCAAAGCGGCCGCGGCAAAAACAGGCTTTATGTCGCGGCTAAAAAGCGCATTCGCTTCGAAGTCTTAAGCAGAGGCGCACAGATTTCCCGATGATATAATCGCGCTGCCCGAAGGTCGCTTCGGGCGATGATTTTACGCGACGCTATGCAGAAGGGTAAGACGGGCGGCTCGAAAAGCGGTAAGGATTTCAGACACGGAGTCATCGGTATCGCGCGCTCGATGGTCTGGCTTCTCGTGTCTCTTTGGATTGTCTCTGCGACGCTCGTCGGGCTTTTACGAAACGTTCCTACATCCGCGCTCGCGCTAAACGTCGTGTCAGGCGCTCTAATTATGTTTATTGTCGGATATATTCTCGCCTCGATAGGCGTGACATTTTTCGTCGGCTCAATAGCCGCGGAGAAAAAAAGGAGAATGGGGATACTTGCGCAGGAATTTACCAAACTTCTGCGCGAAAAGGACAAAAAGGAGGCTCAGAAGAAGGCGGAACTCGAAAGACTCGAAAGCGAATCCGCCGCCGAAAAAGCCGAATAATGGAACACCCCCAACCCCGAAACGGCCATCATGTATACAGCGAAGCGCGTGCGGACAGAGCAGCGCTAGAGCAGCTGGTCGACGCGTACTCGCATCTGGTCGAAGTGGTCGCGTACAGGTTTCTGATCGATTTGCCGCCGAGCGTTGACAGGGGAGACCTGATCGGCGAAGGGCGAATTGGCCTCATCGAAGCGATAAACCGGTTCGACCCGGACAAAAACGTAAAATTCGAAACGTTTGCCACATGGCGCATTCGCGGCTCGATTTTGGATTACCTCCGCAAGCTCGACTGGTCGCCGCGCAGCCTGCGCAAGAAAGCGCGCGAAATCAGCGAAGCCCAAAGCCGTCTCGACAAGAAACTTGGAAAAGCCGCGGAAGACGCCGAAGTAGCGAAAGAGTTGGGAGTATCTCTAGACGAATATCGCGAAATGCTGGGCAAAATTAGCGCGCTCACCGTCGCTGGTTTCAGCGACCTGGACGTTCGCACAACGGAGGGAATCGAAGACCTGCGCACGACGCCGGACGAAAGCGCATCTCGAAGCCATTTCGTGAAAAGCCTCGCCGCGGCCGTCCGGCTGCTTCCGGACAGGGAAAAGCACGTGCTCGGCCTTTACTATCATAAAGGCCTTTCGCTTAAGGAAATCGGCGACATTTTGGAGCTTTCGGAATCCCGCATTTGCCAGATTCACAGCTCGGCGGTTTTAAGACTGCGCGGAATGATGAAGGATTGGCGCGGCGAAATTTAACCCGCCCACGTCGTTTTTCGCCGAACAGGCGGTAGAATATACGAGCGCCGTTCATCCGGACGGAGCGGGAGCGGAAAATGGTCAGGCCTATCGACGCTCAGATTAACCTGATGAAGCTGGACGAGATTTTGCAGCACGTCCGGCATCCGCAGGCGCAGGCGCAGGTAAACACCGAAGACCGCACCGAGAACGCCAAGCGCATCAAAGACGAATACGTGTCGAGCGTTACGAAGTCCGAGCGGGCGGAGCAGGACTCGATAGTCAAAGAGCGCGAAGAGGAAAAAAGCAAAAGCCGCCGAGAATCCGGACGTGAAAAGCCCGCCCGCAAGCGCATAGACATCGTTACATAGGGGGATTTTATGGCAAATCTTGGATATTTGGGCACGAAGCTGTTTCAAGGCGGCAAAACTCTCGGCGCAGTGCTGGCAGTGAACGAAATCGGGCTGCCCGTGGAATTCAAACACACCGAACCTTGCGAACCCGGCGCGCTTACGAAAATCCTTCACGGCGGCAGGCTCGATTGGCATATGAAACTGAACGTCATCGGCTTCCCGCTGATAAATTCCGTAGCAACGCCGGTCACGGCGATTTTTTGCGCCGACAATCTTTTTTTCAAACTGCAGGGCCGCGCAAAAGTGCCCCTAGCGATGCTCAGCGAAACGGCGGAGCAGCCCGGTGGCGAAACCGGAAAAATCGAAGAAATCGGGCAGGGCAGGTGGCTCGTACACGTTTCGCAGGCTGCAAGCCCGGTCGTCGTCACGCCGGCGGACGGCCTAGACCGCACGGTCCAGAAAATCGCGCCCGCGCTTTGCGAAATCGCCGAAGCCGTGAACCTGCTCGAACCGTTCGAGCGTCTAGAAAAAGCGCTCGACCATATTGCCGCCGTGCAGTCCTCCAAAAAAGAATGAAAGAGGCGAAAATTTACGAAGTTTTTTTTGAAACCTCGGCTGTAAGCGGCAGCGCCGAATCGGGCGCAAGTAAATCGGAAGACAATGCGGCAACGGTAATAAACCACGATTTCGATTCGGAATCCGCGCATGTATCAAGTCTCGATTTCGCATCCGATTCGCCTGTTGAAATTATGGAAATGCCGGACGCGGAACTGCGGCCCGCCGTTTCGGAAACGACAGTGCAAATCGCGCCATCGCCCTTTCGCGACCGCTCGCAGATACTGCGGCTTAAACCCGCGAAAGTGTTGCGAGGCAGCGCACGCGGCATTCCGGTTACGTATCCGCTCTTGCCGCTTTCGAGCGCGCCGGAAGATTTCCAGCGCCGCATCGTCGCGGAAATCGCGGTGAAGCGCAGGCTAAGCCTTTCGGACGTGACCGTAGTCGGCGTACACTTGAAATGTCCGGTGACGCCGCCGCCCGCGGAAACCGGCCTGCGAGCCGCCGTGCCGCCGCCGTTCAAAGACTTCGCGCTTTCGGAACATAAATCGCCGGGCGGAAAATACACGGGGAAAATTTCTGTGAGACTGCCCGCCGAGGGCAAATGGCCGGAGCCTGCCGTTCTCGCGGTTTGCCGGGACAAATCGGGCGATATATTCGGCGTGGTGATCAAACGTGCGGAATTCGATTAAGCGCGATTTGTCGGGTTAAATCGAGCGCGAATCAAATGCGGGCGTACAGGCCAATGGCGGAACAAACGGACGTGCCGTGCCTGAGCCGGGACGACATATCGGCGCGGAAATTATAATTACACGCCGTATTTCTTTACGACATCGTCGGGGATGCGCTCGCCCTTGTTCGTGAACGTGCGAAGCCAGCTCGTGGCGACGCGCAACTTGATTTTGCGGCCGTCCTGATATAGCGTGACGCGCTGAAGGTTGGCGCCGAAGCGCCTTTTCGTTTTGCGCTGGGAGTGGGACACCTTGTGGCCCGCGCCAGCCTTCTTACCGGTTACCATACATTTCTTCGGCATTTCGAGTCCTCCGTCGCGCAAGCCGGGCATGCGCAGGGCGAGTGATTATACACGTCCGCGGCGGTTTGTCAATATTTTCGCGCCCATCTGCTTGACATTCGCGCGCGTGCGGGGTAAAATCCCCGTTCGCTTCATGCGGAGGTAGTTTTGCGATGCTTGCGGTTTTGGAATTTGCTGGAAAGCAGTATATGGTCGAAGAGGGCACGGTGCTGCGCACGTTCGCGCAGGACGCCGAGCCGGGCGAGGCCATCGTCTGCGACAAAGTGCTTCTTTTAAAGAACGGCGGCGGCGTGAAAGTGGGCCGGCCATACGTGGACGGCGCGAGCGCGAAGCTCGAAGTTTTGCGCCACGACAAAGGCCCGAAAATCACGGTGTTCAAGTTCAAGTCGAAGAAGAATTACAAGCGCACGCATGGGCATCGCGACCACCTGACATACCTTAAATGCACGGCGATCGAAGCGGGCTAGGTCTCTTTGCGATTTTATCGCAAACCCGTTTTGCAATGCGATTGCGGATTGGGAATGCGAGGCGAGTGCAGGTTGAGTTTGCGGCGCGATTCGAGTTTTGAAACCGCACGCCGGTTGCGGGTTTGAAATCGCTCTGCGAATGCGGTTGCGTATTTGGAATCGCTCTTAGAATGTTGAAAAAAGCGAAAAATCCCGGATGCCGGCTTTGGAAATGGCAAGCGGGAATTTTGAGGATAAAGAAATGGCGCACAAAAAAGGACTTGGTTCATCGAAAAACGGACGCGACTCGAACGCTCAGCGGCTCGGCGTCAAGCTTTACGGCGGCCAGACGGCGGTTGCGGGCAACATCATCGTCCGCCAGCGCGGCTCGTCCATCCACCCCGGCCCCGGCGTCGGAATGGGCAAGGACTATACGCTGTTCGCCCTCACGGACGGCATCGTCAGCTATCGCATCCACCGCGGCAAACGCATCGCATATATCGCCGCCGGCGGGGAGTAGGGGGGGGGCTAATCTAGTGTTTTCAAAATTCCATTTGTCTGCTATAATCTAATGCGTGGTAAAAGGTAGTTCCGTTAAGGAGTTAAGAACTGCGCTTGAAAAGGCAGCTGTTCAGTCAGTTCCTCCAACATCGCGGATAAGCAAGGACGAAATAAGGCAACTTCACACGCAACAGCGTTTGTCGAAAATAGCCTCCCTTAATGGGCGCTTTGATTGTGCAATCAACTTGCTTAAAGAGAATTTGGCAAAACCTTCCGAAATTGTTCCACATAAGATAGTGCCCGAGTTAATTTCCGTAGATTCCGGAACGAGCAGGTCAGCGCTTTTTTGCGCAGCTACATTGAATTGGTCGATTCCAGTCAGCCAGGGATTTGGGAGAAGGATTAAGTTTCTGGTTATGGATCGGCAGAACAACAAGTTAATTGGCATATTCGCCTTGTGTGATCCGGTGTTCAATCAACGAGCCAGAGATAACTGGATTGGCTGGACTGCAGAAGATAGATGTCATCGACTTGTTCACATCATGGATTTGTTTGTTCTTGGCGCTTTGCCGCCTTACAATTACCTTCTAGGGGGCAAGCTTATAGCTCTGTTGGCAGCGAGCAAAGAAGTGATTTTTGCGTTTAGAAAAAAGTATGGTTCTTCATTAGGAGTGATTAGCCAAAATAAGAAAAATTCAAGATTGGCATTGCTTACGACTACTTCGGCATTGGGTAGGTCGTCCATTTACAGCCGACTAAAAATTCCGGGTGGGGTTTGCTTTGTAAGTGGAAATGAAGATGCATGGTTTACCCGCGGCTATGGGCATTTCCATATCGAGCACCAACTATTTCTAAGGCTGCAAAAGTTTTTGGCTTCAATTGGACATCCCTATGCGGACGGGAATAGATTTGGCAATGGTCCCAATTGGAAATTTCGCTTGATTAGGCAGGCAGCCAAGGAGCTTGGCCTAAGCGAGAAAGTACTTTACCACGGCATCCGCAGGCAAGTTTTCTTGGTTCCACTGGCATCTAATACCAGGGACTTCTTGAATGGCAGAGCACGCCGATTAAAGTATACTTCAGAGTCTGCAGACTATCATTTTCAGTATTGGCTAGAGAGGTGGTGTATTCCTAGATCAGAAAGAAGTTCGGATTGGAGAGATTGGGTTTGTAAGTCATATTTAGCTAGCTTAGAGCAGCAACATTATGAAGCTTTGCGGAAAGAGTGTGTAAAATGACACTCGCTGATCTCGATTTTAAGAAACTGGCAGATTTAATTTCCGAAGCGGTCAAACAGGAACTTCCGCTATTAGAGGATCTTCGCTCAGAAGTTAGGAAATTAAAGGTTGAGAAGTTGGGGTCGCGCCCATGCCGCTCTATTGCTCCAGTCGCCACAGATGGCGGAGAAAACCGAATTACTTTCGAGCCACTCAACTTTGAAATGATCCGAGTAGTAGATAGCAATGGTCAGAATCGGATAGAAACCGTCATTCCTCTTTCACTCGAAAACAGCACATTTTCAAAGTATGCCGAAAGCATCCTAGAAGTTCAAAAACTAATCTCGGCAGTTTCTTCGAGTGCTGGCAGGGCACTTGATTTTGACGATCTCTCATACTTAGTAACAACACCCCAGAAAGAACGACAGAATCTTGAGGAAAAGCTATTGCCAGATATAAAGGGGCGCGTTAGGGCGTTTAGAGATATCCTTGAGTGGGCTGTATTATATGAAATGGCGTGTAAGGACTGGCCAGTAGATGTCCTTTTGCTTAGAGACGGCCTGTTAAGATCGAAAATATTTAAGCTAGATATTTTTCCATACATCGATGCTATCTTTAAAGACATATATTTAAGTCGCAAGTCCAAATCCGACAATCATACTTATATTCTTGGAGTTGCAAAATCATCTGCCGTGTTAAGCAAATTGGCGCTTGCCATATTGCTTGAGGGAGTGTTTAACAAGAGCTATCCATGCTATGTTGAAGTTCCAGAGGAATTAGAAGCCCGATGCTATAATTTCGATAGAACATGGCTCGATACATACTCTGACCTAGATAGCAAGAATCGCCAACGTTACCAAAGCTTCGGTAAACTGCATTTAGTAAAGCTCTCAGAGCACCGTACTTGCCCCGTATTTCCTGTCGATGTTCCATCATGGCTTCCAAAGGAAAAAAGATCTGTTGTGCTTGAATATTTGGCCTATGATGCTCGAGCTACATTTCCCTATCCGGGATATCCGCAGGCCTTGCAACGAGCGCATGATTTTGCAAATATGAGTGGTTTTGAAGTATCAATACTCAGCGATTTAATTATCAAGCAACTTCTGGATGCATTGCCACGAGAAGAGTCTGAGAAAATTATTCGCCATGTAAATCTCGGTAAGGCGTTGATTAAAGGTGGAATTAAAAATGGGAATTGAGTTGTTCGATGGTGATCATCTAATTGGCATTTTTAAAGGATTTATTGAAAGTGGTCTCGAGTTTGCCGCGGAAATTATAGCGCCTTATAAGGCCCAGACACAGCTTGCACCACGTAGCGGCCAACTGCTGCTAGTTGAACTCGAAAACTCCGACAACGCATTATTGGGACGAATTACCAGATTTATGCCTGTTGGTATAATGTCTGGATTCGAGGGTGACGAATATTTAGCAGCAATGCATAAAAAATATGAACCCATTCCGGAGCAACTCAAAGAAGATCGACTAAGATATAGCGTGAGAGTGAAGTTGCTAGGTGCAATTCAGATAAGCAATGAATTCAATGACGCCTTAATATATATTCCAAGTGTTAGAAAACTTCCCCATCTGGGTTCAAGGGTGGCGTATCCTAGTGTATCGGTTCTTCGCCACCTTTGTAGGCTTGGGTCAAAGGAAGCTATTCGCAATACCGAACTTGGATTCTACGCTCTTGGCGAAGTAATCTACAACGGTGGAGAACAGTGCGGTGAAACATTTATGAAATCTGAAAATGAGCGCATTCCAGTTCATTTTGATATTAACAATCTAGTCGGTAAGCGAAGCTTCATTTTTGCGCGTGCAGGCTATGGAAAATCCAACATGATGAAGTTTTTGCTTGCTGAGCTATATCGCAGCCAACCAGAAGTCAAGTACGGTCATACAACGAGGCCAGTTGGAACAATTGTATTTGACCCAGAAGGTGAATATTTTTGGCCTGATCAACAGGGAAGGCCAGGACTTTGCGATGTACCTTTTTTGCGCGATAAATTGGCTGTATTTACAAATCGAATTCAACCGAATCCTTATTATGGCTCTTGGAAAGTCGGGGGCCTAAAGTTAGACTTGCGAGTAATTAACCCAAGCGAGATTGTTACTTTGTGCATAAGTGAAAGAAAGCATGATGATCAAAATGTTATAAAGATTCGCACAATTGGAATGAGGCAGTGGCCGGCGCTTGTTAATTTGTTATTTGCAAAAGGCTGGAATGCCTCAGATATGGAAATAGAAAATGCAACGGAAATAGATGGCCTTGGTGCAATTCAATGTAGCGCAATGAGGAACAATTTGGTGCCTATAATCAAAACACTTCATGATCCAGAATCGAACCTTATCTCGCTTGTACCAAAACTAGTGCGAAGTGGGAAAATTGTAGTTATAGATTTATCTTTGGTATCTAGCGCTATTGGTTTGCAAATATCAGGTATGCTTATGAATTATATATTCAATAATAATCAAGCAAGTTTTACGGATGTTGAAAGATGTAAATTGCTACCAACTAATATAGTTCTTGAAGAGGCTCAGAGCGTTTTAGGCAAAGCGGCAAAGGAGGATAGTCCGTTTGTTCAATGGGTAAAGGAAGGTCGAAAATACAGCTTAGGTGCAATATTAGTCACTCAGCAGCCTGGCTCCATTATGCCGGAGCTTTTAAGTCAAGGTGATAATTTCTTTGCCTTTCACTTGTTGTCTGCCCATGACCTGAAGACTCTCCAATATCATAATGCGCATTTTAGTGATGACGTGTTAGCACATCTTTTAAATGAGCCGATTCGCGGTAATGCTTTCTTTTGGGCCGCCCCATATCAGCCATTTGTTTTGCCTGCGCGTATACGCAGTTTCGAGGCGGAATTCGCGTCTGGCATTGCTAGCGGTGAGAAGTTAACTCAAGCTATAGACTGTGGTCTAGGAGAATTTAGAAGTTCACATGAAAACATGATAGAAAGGCTTCGCTTAGAGATAGAAGAGGCGGTATTTGGCAATAAGTGGGGAGTTTTAGCCATTGAAGGAGAGCATGGTGTTTTCGCATTGTTTAAGGCCGGTCTCGCTTCAAAATTGGCATCAAAGCTATCTAATGATGAAAAAAAGGAGTGCTGTAGCGATGATCAGGGAAAATATCTTAAGGAAGATATTATGACAGAAGCTTTGACGGCAACCGGAAGGTTTGGTCCAAAGATTCAATTCTTTAAGGGCCTTAGAATGCGAGATAATAAGCTAGGACAATTTATTGAAATTCCGGCGGTAAACTTTGACGAGGGGTTCCAGGCCAATGATGCAGTTAGAAGAAATTAATCCCCCCTAACCTCCTCCAATCCAAAGTATATATGCACGTGCGCGAAAAATCGCCGCTCGTCGCGGGGTGCTTGTGCACGCTGTTTTCGGCCAAAAATGCGGGATTTTGTGCACGCAAAAAAGGCGTAACCGCGGTTCGGAAACCGGGCATTTCGTATTCGAAAAAGGTAGGATAGGCGAATAAGGAGATTGGGAACGGGTTTACCCCGTTCCGGAATTCAGGATTTGGATTTGCCGAAGCCCACATGGATGGGGGTAAACCCCATCCGTACCTAGTTTCTATTCTTCTTCTCTGTGTCTCTGTGTTTTTTTTCTTTCGGGCGTACACGGGGACACGCCCCTACCCGAACCAGCCTTTGACGAAATCGTTTGCGTCGAATTCGGCGAGGTCGCTCACGCCTTCGCCCACGCCGGCGAAAATAACCGGCAGCCGGTGGGCGCGTACGATTGCGAGAATCGCGCCGCCGCGCGCCGTGCCGTCAAGTTTGTTCACGATAATCCCCCGCACCCGGCACACGCTTTTGAAAAGTTCCACCTGCGATGCGGCATTTTGGCCCGTGTTCGCGTCTATGCACAAAAGGTGATGCACGTTCGCGTCCGGCGCGTTTTTGGCGATAATCCGCTCTATTTTTTGAAGCTCCGCCATAAGGTTTTTCTTAGTCTGCAGCCTGCCCGCCGTGTCGATTAAAAGCACGTCCGCCTTGCGCGCTATCGCCGCCTGCGTGGCGTCGAAAACGACCGCCGCGGGGTCTGCGCCCTGCTGGCCCGAAACCATCGGCGTCGCCGTGCGCTCCGCCCAGATGCGAAGCTGGTCAACCGCCGCCGCCCTGAACGTGTCCGCCGCCGCGATTAGCACGCCGACGCCGCGCTCGCGCAAGTAGCGGGCGATTTTCGCCAGCACCGTGGTTTTCCCCACGCCGTTCACGCCGACGAGCATCACGACGTTCAATCTGCCGGGCGCGAAAGGTTCGATTTGTTCGGTGTCGGAAAGTATCGCTACGAGCATTTCCCGCAGGATTTCGATTATCCGCCCGGGCCGCGATTCGCCCTCGTCCGCGGCGCGTTTGCGAAGGTCGCGGACAAGCTCGTCCGCAAGTTCGGCGCCGGCGTCGGCGAGGATAAGTTGTTCGTAAAGTCCGTCATAAAAATCCGGGCCGGCTTCGGCGTCCTGACCGGTGAACGGCCGAAACCATTCGAGAAATTTAACCTTCGTGCGGTTCAGGCCCTTCGCAAGGCCGCCGCGCTCCGGCGATTTGGTCGCGGACAAGCGCTCGCGCACGGCATCCAGCTCGAACTCCGCCTGCGTAAGCGTGGGGTCGATTTTCAGCGCGCGCTCGAAGTAATGCGCGGCGTCGCGATCGCGGCCGAGCGTTTTCAGCGCCACGCCAAGGTTGCTATTTGCGACGGCGCTCGACGGGTTTAGCTCCGCGGCGCGGCGAAGCGCTTCTTCCGCGCGGACGGCGTCGCCGGATTCAAGGTAAATCGCGCCGAGATGGCCGTATGCGAGCGCGTCCTCGGGGTCGAGTTCGACGACACGGCGGAGAGACGCGGTTGCGCCCGCGGAGTCGCCCAGCTCTTCCAGCGTCGCGGCGAGGTTGAAGTGGGCGATCGGGTCGGCGGCGTGCTTTTCCGTGACGGTTTTGAAAACGTCAGCGGCGGAATTAAGGTCGCCCGCGTCCTTTAGCGCGATGGCGTAACGCGTAAGCGCGCGTGCGTCGCCGGGCGCGGCCTCCGCGGCTGCCTTCGCCTCCTCGACGAAATCGCGAGTCTCCGCGCGGCCATCGGCGCGTTCCTGCACGCGCGGCTTTTTCCTGAATAAATCGAGTAATCCCATGTTTCCGTAACACCTGCAATTGCGTAGGCGCGAAAACGCCCCGCCGCGAAGGATTATCGCAGGGCGGGGCGCGTCAGTCAATCAAATCCGCTCCGGTTAGCCCGTTCGAACCGCGAACTTCAGGCTGCCGTTCGTCCTGTCGTAATACGCGACCGCCGGTTTTCCGCCGAGGCTTACGAGCGACGAGTGGTAGCCCACGTCCGCGTCGCCGTCGAGAACGACCGGAATCGACCACGAACTGCCCGCCGCGTCGAGCGCTTCGATGTATCGCAGGTCGCCGTACTGCCCGTCGTAATAGGAAATCCCGGGCTTTCCGCCGATATTCGCAAGCGAGCAAATGTCCATCGCACCTTCTTGCATTATGCTCTTGTCGAGTTCCATTATAGAAAAACTCCAATTTTCACCAATCGAATCCAATGCGCTTCTGAACGAGATTATCGTGGAGAAGTGAACTGGAATTATTCCGTTTTGGTATGCAATGACTGGATTTCCACTAACTACCGCCATTGATGCCGAGTACGACCAACTTTCAACTTGAAAACTTGATTCCGGCCAGTTTATACCTTCCGCGTCGAGCGACCGTTTGTATTCGATTGAAGCGGACCCATAATTTCCGTATGCAATAGCGGGCGCGCCGTTGACGTATGCGAGCGATGTCGCTTTCCATTTCGTTCCGTCGGTCGCCACGACGACCGGGGATGCCCAAGTGGAGCCCATTTGGTTTTCGGCACGTATGTAGCGTAGGTATTTTCTGGACGTTTCTATGTAACTGAATGCCGGATTTCCGCCGATTATCGCGCCGGAAACGCCGGTGAACATTGCATTGAACGAGTCGATTATTATCGGCGAATACCAGCTTAGCCCGCGCTGGTCTTGCGCGACGATATATTTTAGGCCGCCGGAGCCGCTGTAGCCGATTGCGGGAACCGAGCCGACGAAAAGAAGCGCGCTCGCGTCTTTGACTTGGCCGGACGATTCGACCGTAACCGGCGGATGCCAAGCCGTTCCGGCGACAGAGGTGGCTTTGACGAATTTCAGATTTCCGCTGGTCGCGTTCCGGTAGCTGACCGCCGGTACGCCTTCGATGAGCGCGAGCGAAGGGAACTCGCCGACGTTACCGAAATCGTCGAGCGTGAGAATCACCCAATCGTCGTACACCTTGATGTCGAAAGTTTTTTCGGCATAGCCGCCATCGTTGTCGGTCACGCGGATTTTCGCCGTAAATTCGCCGGCGGAGGTGTACACGTGGGAGAAATTCTGCATCAGCGGCGCGGATTCGTCGAAAACGCCGTCGCCGTCGTAATCGATTTCGAAAAGCGCAAGCGTCCCATCGGGATCGGACGCGCCGGATATTACGAATTCGGTGGAGAACGGCGCTACACCGGCAGTCCTATCGCATTTGGCGGTAAACCTGGGCAAATGATTGTATTCGACGTACACCTGCTCGCTTCGGGTTTTGGTTGCGCCGTAATTGTCCGTAACTCGCAGCCGGACATTGTAAGTGCCCGGCGCGGAAAACCGTGCGGTAGCGATTGGTTCACTTCCGGTGTCCAGTTCGAAAATTTCGTCGCCGTCCAAATCCCATTCGTATTTGACGATGTAGCCGGTATCGTCTTTCGAATTCGAGGCGTCGAGGGTTACGTCTGCGTCCACTTTTGCATACCACGGAGATACCGAAAACGATGCTTTCGGCAGGTCGTTCAAGAACAAATCAACCATCGCCTGCGAAGAATTGCCCTTCGAATCGTAAACAACAACCCATGGACTAACCGCGCCCTTTTTCGCCGTCGAGGTTTCGAATTCGAATTCGAACGTTCTTTCGGCGCCTGTATCGTAGTACATCGTCGTTCCGTCGTCCATCCGCCAAAGGAACATCTCAAGCTCGTTTCTTCCGTAGCTTTGGGAAGCGTCGAACCTGACGGTCAGCGGCAGAGTGCCTTCGAGCGGCGTCGCGGTGATGATGGCTTTCGGATAATTATTGCCCGGATCGGTTACGGTGAGCGTAAATTCGACTTCGTCGGTGCCGAGCGAATTCGTCACGGCGACCGTTCCGGTAAATTCGCCGGGAGCGCCGAGAAGAACCCACGGAAATTCGTCCGTGCTTTCGCCGGGCGTCGCGCCGCCACCGAAGTCCCAGTTGTAGGTAAATGGAAGTTCGCCGATGGCCTCGACTTCGAACGAAACGAATTGATTGGGCATGCCCGCCGTATTCGGAATAATGGTAATCGCCGGCGCGCCGGTGCCTTCGGAGACCGTAAAATCGAATTCCATTTCCGCGGAGCCGAACGCGTTTGTAACGGTGAGATTGACAGTGTAAGTTCCCTTGCCGGATAGCCTGACGCGCGGAGATTTTTCATTACTTGTCGGCGTGTCCGATGAGCCGCCGAAATCCCAAGCAAACTCGAGCGGCGGCGAGCCGATGACTTCCGCGGCGAAAGTTGCATTTTTGTATTCCTGTCCCGCGAAAGGCGATGCGGAAAGTATTTTCGGCGGCGCGTCGGCGCGAATCATGCTTGGAATGCCTTCCTCTCCGGCGTCGTCGAGCGGGACAACCATCAGATAAGTTCCCGAGTATTGACTTGCGTCGAAAGTGAATTTTACGGGAAACTCGCCCTCGGGCGGAAACGGAGCGGTAAGAGGGCCGCGAGGATATTCGAGATAAGCCACTTCCTCGAAGTTGACAAGGCCGTTTTCGGATGCGCGAATCGAATAGCCGTTCAGCCGCGAAAGATAGTGGATTGCAATCGGGGTCACGTCCGATATGCCTATTTCGCCGTTTCCGCTTCCGTCAACCCATTTTAAAAAATCTTGCTCCAATCCCTCGCCATCGACAATCGTCATAAAATGCTGGGCGATTTTCGTAATGTCCGGTACGCCCACTTCGCCGGACAAGTCGTAATCGCCGAGATTTCGATAAGTCCAAGAAAGCTCGAACGTATCTGCGTCAAAAGCAAGGTCGGTTATTTCGTTTCCGTCGCCGGAGGGCGCGGCGGAAGTAACGCGCGACGTGCCGCGCTTTTCAAGCTCGCGAATCAGAGCGTCGCGCAGTTGGTTGAAAATGTCCGGGTCGGCGTCTTCCGGAATTTCGTAATCTCGCACTTCATCGATTATCGAAGCAAGTTCGACTTCTTTCGCGGCCTCAGGATTTTCGGCGGAAATGCGGTCATGTCCTTGAACGAAGGCGCTTCCCGCCAAATTTTGAGATTTTCCTTTGCCGCAGGAGATGATGAGCAGAAGAATGATTCCGGTCAATAGTGCGGCATAGGACAGCGGCCCGATGCCGGTTGAATACTTCGTTCCCATTTCTATCGTCCTCCTACAAACGATAATGGCTGGCGCCCGAGCAATAAATGGATGACGACCCGAGCCCTGAAGGCATTATATCCGGTGAATTACGGTTATGCAAGAAAAAAGACGCTTACCGGCAATTTTTATGCAATAATTGGCATCCTGAATATCGATTGAAATTGGACTAGTAAAATCGTCATCTTGTCGAAACACCATTGTTGGCAATTGAAAATACTGGCCGGCGCAGACGGCAAATTGGTATTCAAACGCATTGACTAGGTTCAAATCCGCTCGCAGTGTACAATGCACGCTTGTATGGCGCGGGCTTACTTCATTACTTTCGAAGGCATCGACGGTTGCGGAAAATCGACCGCGGCAGCCGGCGCGTGCGAATTTCTTAAGAACGCAGGTAGAAACGCCATTTTGACGCGGGAGCCCGGGGGTACTCGGCTTGGCGAAAGCATCAGGCGCGTTCTTTTGGATTTACCCGAAGGAATTTCGCTTACGCCCGCGGAAGAAGCGCTGCTTTTTTCGGCAAGCCGTGCGGTACATACGAGGGAAATCGTCCGTCCTGCGCTTTCCGGCGGCACCGATGTAATTTGCGATAGATATTACGACAGCACGTTCGCGTATCAGGGAGTTGCCGGCGGGCTTTCGGATGCCGAACTTGGCGCGCTGGCCGAAATCGCCACCGGCGGACTTTCCCCAGATTTGACGCTTCTGCTCGACCTGCCCGTCGAAACCGCGCAGGACAGGAGGATGAGCGCGGGCGGAATGACTCGAATCGACAGGAAAGATGCGCATTATCATTCGGAAGTGCGCGAAAGGTTTTTGATGCTCGCGAAAAGGCATCCCGAAAGAATCAGGGTAATCGACAGCTCGGGCGAGCGGGAAAACACGATGGAACTTGTCGCCTTCGCCATCAAGGAGTTTCTGAAAACGGCCGAATCGGAAAGCGGAGCGGGTGGAGCGGTAAGATGGTAAAAATCGGCAAACTCGGAGACTCCAAAACTTCCGCCGGAGGACGAAGCAAGGCGGCGTCCGAAAGGGGCATGGCGGCGGCTAGAGACGGCCTGCTTCACCGCGAGCCGCGCCCGCACAAAAGTCTTGCCGCCGAAAAACTGCTCGAAAAAATCGACGAAGAAGGAAAGAACTTCGCGTCCGCGCCGTCCGAAGCCGGACTGGCGCTTTACCGCTCGCTCGTAAAGGAAGCGATTGAGCGTGCGGTGGCTAAGGGGTTGAAACTCGACAGAGAGAAGGCTCATTCGTACACATCGTCGCCGAAGCTGTTCACGATAATCGCAAAAATCGACACGGCGCTGCTCGATCTTGCGGAGCAGGTGCGCGCCACGCAAACGAAAAAAATGAAACTTCTCGGCATAGTCGAGGAAATCAAAGGGCTAATCGCCAATCTCACTATTTGAATTCAAGGCGGCACAAAAGCCCGCAATGTCCGCTCGTTTTTGGTGACAATCAAACTCCTCCGGCGGCGCACGAGTTTCGTCACAATTCCCTACGGCGCCGGTTTATCGCATAAACGTCAATATATATGGTAAAATAAGTACTTTGAGGACAGGCTTTGAGCGTTTTCGATGACAGGATTCTGGCGCTTGCGCGCAGGCTTGTGCGGCTCGATCCGCGACGCGGGCAGAAATTTATCCCGCGGCTTTTGCGCGAACTCGTCGATTTGTTCGACACCGACCGCGTGAGTCTGTTTCTTCTGGATTTGCGCAGAAGGGAGTTTTCACGAGCATCGTATTGCGGATTCAAAATTCCGGGCGGAAAATTCAACGAGTCGAATCTCGTCGGGCTTCGCGTACTCGAAACCTCTTCGCCGATTGTTTGCCGCGATATAGCCGATGAACATCCCGATCTTGTAGGACCGTTCGTCGGCTCGTACAAAACGCCGGCTTTCGCCAGCTTTCCGATGATAATCGGCGAATCCGTCATCGGCGTCGTTTCGATAAGCAATCTCAAAAACGTCGAGAAAATAGAAAAATCGCTGCCACTAATCGAAATCCTCATAGGCGTAATCACACAAATAGTGAGCGTGCTCGAACTTCCGGAAGAAGAAAGCCCGCGGTCCGCCGCAAGGCAAATACGCGCCGTCCGGGAGTTCGCTCTCGAACTTGAAAAAATCGATAAGCCCGACTCGATGGTGCAAGCGTACGCCGACGCGGTGTTTCGCGATTATCAGGTAGTCGGCCTCGTAATACTCGCGGACGTGCTCGGCACGGAGCAGCTTGCATGGCTTGCGCCGGCAATGGAAATTTCCATCAAGGAAGCCGCGAGCATTTTCGAAAGCACGGCGCGGGAGTGGCAGCTGAAGACTCAATCCGCAACGCGCGTGGAATTCGCGGAAGCGCGAATTACGGACCCTGACAGGCTTCGGGGCTCGGAGTGCCGGAGTTTTACGAAGTCGATAAAAGTGTTTCCGCTCGTTCTGGATCAGCAGCTTTTCAGCATGGTGGGCGTGGCGCTCGAATCGGAAGTGAAGTTTTCCGAAGACCAGCTGGATTTGTTCAATCTGCTGTCGTTTCAGTTCGGGGTAAGCCTGAAAAACCACTTCCTGCATTTAATCAGCTTGACTCGCGGAGAGCATGACAGGTTGACCGGTCTGAATTCGCGCGAGCATTTTGAAAAGCTTTTCGCCAAGGAATTCGAAAGAAGCAAGCGATACAAGGTTCAACTCGGTCTTCTTATCGTCGATATTGACCATTTCAAGGATATAAACGAAACTTACGGCCGGGCGGAAGGCGATTTGCTGTTGCAGGAAATCGGCCGGATAATCATAACGAACAGCAGGTCTAGCGACGTTATTTGCCGCATCGGGGACGACAAGTTCGGAATACTGCTGCCCGAAACCAGTTTGAAGCAGGCGGAAATGCAAGCGGAACGGCTTAGAAAATTCGTTTCGAATTACAGCTTTTATTCCTGCGAGTCGAAGCTTTTTAAAAAGGCGAGCGTAAGCATCGGCATTTCGAGCTTCTTGGACCACAAGCCGGAAAGCACCGACCAGCTTATGGAATTTGCCGACACCGCGCTGTATTTCGCGAAGCGAAACGGCAGAAACAAAGTTACGAGCTATTCGTTCGTACTAAACCTGTTCCTTAAAGAAGGCGGCGGGATGACTTAAGGCGTAGCCGCGCGCTTAAGCGATAGAGTCGTAATCCGGAATCTTGCCCGACAACTCGCACCGGACGTACTCCTCCGGCGGCAGCATTTTCAGCCAGTCCGCAATCGTCGCGCCGTACAGCGAAACATGCGGAGCGATTTCGATCCAAGGAATAAGCACGAATGTTCTCGTGTGCGCCCGCGGATGCGGCAGTACGAGTTCCGGCGTGCGCATCGCCGCGCCTTCGTAGTAAAGAAGGTCGAGGTCTATCGGACGGTCTTGCACGACCCACGACCTATCGCGGCCCATTATTCTTTCAATGCCGAGGCAAGTTGCGAGCAAATCGGCGGGCGAAATCACGGTTTCGATTTTGGCGACGGCGTTCAAAAAATCCCGGCTGCCGTGGGGCATATTTTGGGGCGCGCTTTCGTACGCCGAAGACAGGGATAAGATGCCGATTCCGGGCGTCGTGCCGAGCAAGTAAACAGCTTCGGATAGTTTTGCGAGCCGGTCTCCCTGATTGGAGCCGAGTCCGATAAATGCCGAAGCGGTGTCCATTTTCCGGTTAGCTTCCCCCGCTTCCGCCGCCCTCTGGGGGCGGGCCGGGCGTATCCGCGGTTTTATCCGGCTCGATTGCCTTCGCCGGAGTCTTGAAAATTGAAATTACGATGAGCGCTATCATCGCCGCGAAAAACAACATTCCCGCCATGACGCCAACCGGCATTCCTTTGGACTCTTCCTCGGGTTCCTCGGGCGGTGGGGGCGGGCCTGCCTGAAGATGCGCCGGCAACCCTTCAAGCGAATAATTGTTGTCAAGATAATACTGACCCTGCTCGGTTAGCGCGTGTTTGTCGTTTTGCCAGTCCACGTGGCAGTAGTAGCACTTTTTATCTTCCTTGCGGCTGTAAGGCAGGGTGGCGGCGGCAGGACTCGCCAAGGACGTAATCGCGACGGCCGCGAGAAACGCGGCCGCGGCGAGAGCCGCACGGCGATAAGCGAAGCGATGAAAGCTTTGAACCATAGGGCGGATATTTTACACCTTTGATTACGCGTCAAGCGCCTGATCGAGGTCGGCGATAAGGTCGTCGGCGTGTTCCAGCCCGACGCTGTACCGGATGTAATCCGGTTTGATACCGAGCTTTTCCTTAATATCTGCGGGGACGGGGAAGTGAGTGGTGCTCGCAGGATGAAGAATGATGCTTTTTACGTCGCCTAGACTTACTTGATTCTTGATAAGCTTCAAGTTGTCTAGAGTGCCAACAGCGTGGTCGTAACCGCCGGACACACCGAAGCCTATCATTCCGCCGAACGCCTTCATTTGCTTTTTGGCGATTTCGTGGCCGGCAAAATCCTTCAGGCCGGGATAATAGACATAGGAAACCTTCGGATGCGAGGACAGGAATTCGGCAATTTTCATAGCGTTTTCGCAGTGCCTGTCCATTCTTATCGAAAGCGTATCTAGGCCCATAAGAATAAGCCACGCGTTGAACGGGCTGAACGTCGGGCCGAGGTTCGCGTGCGGTCCCCAGCGGACAGGGTCCATAAGTTTCTTGCTCCCGATTACCGCGCCGCCGATGACCGTGCCATGACCCGTTATATATTTCGTCAGCGAATGGACGACTATGTCGACGCCGAGATGCGAAACCGGTTGTAAATACGGAGTTGCGAAAGTATTGTCGAGCACGCTCAGAATTTCATGTTCCCGGCAGATTTTCACGACTTCATCGATGTCCACTACGTTCATTAGGGGATTTCCCGGCGTTTCGAACAGCAGCATTTTCGTTTTGCCGTCTATAGCTTTGCGGTACGAATCGTAATCCGTCGCTTCGTCTATCCATCTCGTTTCGAAGCCGAGGTCTTTCATCTCCTTATTCAACATGCCGTACGTGCCGCCGTAAATTTTGGTGGCGCTGACGATGTTGTCGCCGGGCTTCATAAGTCCGAACACGAGTTGGGCGATGGCGGCGAGCCCGCTGGAGGCGCTCACGCATTCCTCGTATCCTTCGAGGCAAGCAAGCCGGCGCTCCATTGCATCGACCGTAGGATTGTTGAAACGCGAATATAGATGGCCGCTGGATTTGTCCGCCATATATTTTTGAGCGGTGGCGGTGTCCGGACAGCCGTAGCTGGACGTCATATACAGCGGCGGAAAGCCGGCATTGTAATAATCCGGATGTTCGCCGGCATGAAGCTGGCGCGTCTCGAACCGCGCTTTTGAAATATCGAAACCTGTCATCGAAAACCTCCGTAAGAGAATGGAGTTTAGCATGAGGGGTCAGTTGAACAAATGAAGCGAAAATTGCGATTCAGACTTCTATTACGGCCAAAGTCTTCAATGTCAATTGGGAAATTCTTTCCGCATCGCTTCTTTGAATCGCCTCGTAAGGCGGAGCCGCTGCGATTTCGCCGTCCGCGAGCCCGCACATGCGAAGGGTATTCTCACGGCAGAGTTTTAGCACGCCGAACAATATATATCCGATTTTTTCTCTTAAGGCGTCGGTTTCTTTTACGACCATACCGGCCTCATCATTGCGGCCGGAATGCGCCAGCAACAATGCACCAACATAAAAACAATCGACAAGGATTACAAAATATCCGCTGCGGGCGAAAAACTCAATCGAGGCGGAAAGGTTATTTCGGGCGGATGTAAAATTTCCCAATAAAGCTTCCGCAAGACTCAGCCTTGATTTGTGAAAATAAATTGCGGATTCGTCCCCGATTTGTTCGGCCGTTTCCAGTGCCGACTTATAGCGTACATGAGCTTCGTCGAAATATCCTTCCAAAACGTCGATGTCGCCAATCATCGAATTGCTGAGCGCAATGCCGAGGGGATAGTTTATGTCCGAACGAATTTTCATAGTTTTTTCCGCCGCATCTCTGGCGGCCGCGTAATCGCCATCGAGGCAGGCCTTTTCGCTTTCTAGCTGATTGCCGTATGCCATGCCCATTGCAAATTCCATTTCTTCGCTCCAGGCAATTGTCGGCGTTATGCACTCAATCGACTCGTCATACTTGCCCCTGAACCACAGAGTTTCGCCAGGCAGAAGCATTGTACTCATCGTTCCCCATCGGTCACCGATCGAATTGAAAAGGCGGTGGCTTTCCCATGCCAGTTTATCGGCTTCGTCGAAATTGCCGCGCCGCCAAAGCAAGCTGGAAATGGAATTAAGGCCGGTTGCCCGTCCCCACACGCTATCGTATTCGGCGTAAATGTTCAGAGCCTCGATGTATGCTTTTTCGGCGCCATCCAAATCGCCTCGAAATTCGTAAATTGATCCAAGGTTATAAAGGCTGAGCGCCATTCCTTCCCGGTCGCCCGACTTTTTTCGGAGTTCGTAAGATTCCGAATGAGTCCTAAAAGAATCTTCGAGCAACCCCATATCCCGCAGATTGACGCCCAAGTTATTGAGGCAAGCCGCGGCACCGAAAACATATCCGATTTCCTTCGCAGTCTTTATGCCGGCTTTCAGCCTTTCATCGCCGACTTCGAGCCTGCCCATCATCGACGCGCAAAGACCGAAAGTCCTGCAAACATCCACGAAAATTTTCTTGTCGTCCGCATCGAGCGCTGCCGAGAGTATCTCTTCGTACATTTCTTCCGCTTGGCCGTACTTGGCAAAGCGGCAAAGGCTGCGTCCCTTGTACAGCTTCGCGCGGGCGATTAAGTTTTTGTCAGCAATCGCTTCGGCGGCATTCATAATGCGGTCAACCCAGTTTAAACCGTCGTTCCATTTGGCGGCGACATCCAGATAGTCGTAAAGTCCAGGAACTATATCTGCGAGAAGTTTTCTTCTCGTATTTGGTTCCAGGCCGTTTTCCATGTTAAGTGCCGTATCCAGCGCTTCGTATATGTTTTCAGATTCGGAAGCGAATACTTTCAAAGATTCCGAATGTTTGTTGGTCATAAGCCAAGTTCCGGCAAGACGAGCGACTTCCGCGAAATATCCGCAATGTTTAAGCGCGACCGAATTCCATGCTCCGCTTTCGACAAGCTTTTCCATCGCATATTCGCGCGCGGCGGCGTCGCGCACGAAAAACCGTGTATCTCCTCCCATATCCCGCGTGAAAAGCCAGCTTTTGTCGCAGAGTTCCGAAAGCCGCATTCTTAATCCGCCGATTGGGAAAATTTCCTTTGCGGCAGCGAGGAAAAATCCGCCTTTAAACAGCGATACCGCAGTCAGAAGCTTTCTTTGATCGGCGGATAGAAGTCCGTACGACCAATCGAGCGACGCTCTGATACTTTTATGCCGTGCGTCTATGTCTTGATTCCGCGCCGTTAGTTCAAGCTGGCTGTCCAGTTCTTCGCCGAGTTCCTTAAGCGTGTAGCTGTCCGCCCAAGCCGCGGCGAGTTCGATGGCAAGTGGCACACCGGAGAGTTTGGAGCAAATTGTTCCAGCAATTTCAATCGTTTTGCCGTCGATTTCCATATCCGGATTTACAAGCTTCGCCCGGTTCAAAAACAACGCTGAGGCATCGGAAATTTCTCCCGTTTTCAGATTGGAACCGTTTTGAACCGTGAGAGGTTTAAGCGAAAATTTCAACTCGCTTTGAAGCCTGAGCGGCTCTCTGGAGGTTGCTAGGATGCTGACCGCCGGCGCAAATTGAAGAATTTGCGACAGCAAACCGCCGGCCGGCAAAACGTGCTCGAAGTTGTCGAAATATATCAGCATTTCTTTTTCGCGCAGAAAGTTCAAAAGCTGCTGGGACGGATCGCCGGAAGGCTGTAGTTTCAGGCCTAGCGCGTCGGCGGTTGCGGACGCGACGCGAGAGAAATCTCCGACCGGCGCGAGCATAACGGCATAGACTCCGTCCTTGAAACTATCGAGAAGGTCGGCACAAAGTTGCATAGCAAGCCGGCTTTTTCCGTATCCGCCGGCCGCGGTTATCGTAACGAGCCGCTGCTTGGATTCCACGAAGTGATTTTTCAAAACCCTAAGCTCTTGTTCCCGGCCGACAAACGCATTCGGTTGAATGAGAAGATTATTGGGCCGGTATCCGGCAAGCGTTGGCAGCGGGTCGAATTCTCTTACTTCGAAGTCCGGGTGATCGACTTGATACAGGCGTTCGGGTTCGGCAAGGTCGCGCAGTCTGTGCATTCCGAGGTCGATAAGGTGCGCCTTTTCGGGCGGAGCGCTTAAAAAGCTTTTCGCCGCTTCCGAAAGCAACATCTGGCCGGGATGGCAAACCTGGCAAATTCTCGAAGCGCGGTTGAGAGGTTGTCCGAAATATCCCTTTCCTGCCGCGAGAGGCATCAATTGACCGCCGTGAGCGACAACCCGGATTTGAAGTTTCGAGCCGTCAGGCAGGGGCTTGAGGTCCGATAGTTTTCTTTGGATTTCGACGCCGCAGCCGATGCAGCCGTCAGCGCTGTGGAAAATGGCGATATAGCCGTCGCCGAGGTTTTTCATTATTTCGCCGCCAAACGTGCGAACGTTCGTCTCGACTTCTCCGTTATGCTTTTCGAGCGTTTCCTTGAAGTCGCTACGATAACTTTCCCAAAGCCGGGTGGAACGGTGAATGTCCGTCACAAGAATAAATGCCGGACGTTCCCCCGCATTCGCTTTTTCCGCGGCGGTCTGCACGGGAGTAATTTATATCTTTTTGGTGGGAATTGCAAATGCAAGGCAATTCCTGTCATTCGGCTAATATTGGCGTGTTTGCTGTTAATCGAAAAAAACCCCCGAAGCGATTTCTCGCGACGGGGGCGCAGGGGAGACCGGCGGCAAGTCCGCCGGCGTTGCCGAAATAAAGGTTAGAAGCCGTGGCCGTGAGACAGCCTCGGAGCCCGCTGGAAATCCAGATAGAAACCCAGCGTGCGCTTGAGCCATGCCAACGTTTCATCCGGATTTTCGCTGTGCTGTTTGATGAAATCCTCGAGCGAACCGGGCTCGACGAATTTCAGCTCGTTTTTCGCATCTTCGACGGCGCGGACGGGGAGCCGAATTTCGGACTGGGTGTCGGCGCACTTCGCCACGACCGTGAAGTCGAGTATGCCGTGATGGCCGTTTTCGTAAGTCCAAATGTTGTCTACAAGAATCATCTGAGTCTCCAAACGCTCCGGCGTAACGCCGATGTATTTGTCCGTTTCCCGGACACCAACATAGATGGAAATGGAAACCAAAAAGTTCGCTTTTCGAAACCCCGGCGGAAAAAATTTGCAAAAGTAAAATCCGCAAACCGGAACCTTGCTAACGCGGAACCGGCGCGTGCTGTTAAAATCAGGCCGATGCGTTGGGTGATGGTGGTTTTGGTACTCGCCCTTATTTCCGGAACGGTCGCTTACATCGGCGACGTCGCCGGCAGGTGGGTGGCGAAAAAACGGATGGCGCTGTTCGGCGTCAGGCCGCGGCGCGCGGGCGCGGTAGTGGCGGTAATGACGGGCGTGGTAATCGCGCTGGTGTCTTTCGGTCTGCTTAGCCTTTTATCGAGAGACATTCGGAAGTGGGTTTACGAATACGACAAACTGATGGCGGATTTGTCGGAACTTAGGCTGCAGTATGAAAACGCATCGCAGGCGAACGAAGCGCTGAAGGCGGCAGCCGAGAGAATCACGCAGGACCTTAACGACGGGCGGATGGAACTGGATACGGTTAAAACCGAATTGTCGGACGTTAGCGCGAGGCTCGAGCAAACCGGAGAATCGCTTGTTAAAAGCCGCTCGGATTTAGGCGAAATAACCTCGAAATTGCAGGCAAACGAAAAGCAGCTTTCCGAAACCCAATCGAGGCTCAAAACAGCCGGCGAAAAGGAAAAGGAACTCGAAAAGGACATTTCCGCGCTCGAAAGCGACAACAAAACGTTGAAGCAAAGCAGGGAAGAACTGAAGACCGAAATCGAAAAACTGGAATCAGAAAGCGCGGAATTGGAAGTGCGCACGAAAGAACTCGAAGCCGAGGAAGTAAGGCTGTCTAGTACTGTGGAAAATCTGGCGAAACAGCTTGGAGATTTAAAGTCGAAAAACATCCTGATAGGCGCGAAACAGCCGCTTGCATATATTTCGATTGACAACGAATGGACGGGGCAGCAAGTCAGGGAGGCGATAATTTCGACGCTTGGAGCTTTGCGCCAAAAGCTCGCCTCGAAAGGATACATGCTCGAAATAACGCCGGCTCAAGAGCTTGACACGCTTCACGCACAGCTTTCACTTGCGGCCGTGGACGAAGTCATTATCGTTTACAGCAAAGAAAACGTCGTTCCCGACCAACCGGTCAGGGTAGGATATTTCATAATTCCGAACCGGCTTTGTTTCAAGAAAGACGAAATTGTATCGAGTTTCAGGGTCCCGCCGAATACGTCCGGCGACAAGGTTGAAGAAATGTTCGCGAACTCCATTCGGGAAATGCGGGAAAAGGCGGACGAAAGAAACCTTTTGCCGGATATCGACAAGGGAACCGTCGGCAGCGTCAATTACGAGGAAATCAAGCGGTTGATTTCGAGAATTTCATGGAAAAAGGAAGCTTTCGAAGTGTTCTTCGTGGTTACCGAAGACGTCTATGCGCTGGGGAACCTCGATAACCTTCAGATAAAGGCGAGAGCGGTTAAATAAGCGATTGCCAGCGAATTCTTTGGAATAGTCGAACTGCCTATAAATATTCATTGCAAAACCGTCCACGTATGCAGGCGGGTGGAATCGAAAATCGGGGCTTTCTCTTATACACATTGCGCCCCTTAGCGGAACCGGGCGATTTTTCCAAGCCAGACCCGCCGCCTTTAGGATACGTTCGCGCTATAATTCCCGTTCCGGTTTTTTACGGACTGCGGAGGCTTTTTTTGGACAAGTTCTTTTTGACGACGCCGATTTATTACGTGAACGCCAAGCCGCATCTCGGCACGACGTACACGACGGTCATAGCGGACATAATCGCGCGGTTCATGCGCATGAGCGGAAAGGAAACGCTGATGTTAACCGGCAGCGACGAACACAGCCAGGGCATCGCCGACCTTGCGGCGCAAGAGGGCATTCCGCCTCGCGAGTTTTGCGACCGCATTATCCCCACGTTTCACGAGGCGTGGAAACTCGTGGGAATACAGGATTACGGTTTCGAGCGCACGAGCGGCGAAAGGCACGGAAACGTCGTACAAAAGTTTTACGGCCGCATTTTCGAAAAAGGCGACATTTATAAAGGCGAATATTCCGGCTGGTATCACACGACGGACAACAGGTTTTTAAACGACGACGAAGTGCCGGATAATCCCGAAACCGAGCCTAGACTTAAATTTCTGACGGAAGAGGCATATTTTTTCAAACTCAGTGCATATCAGGACGTTCTACTCAGGTTTCACGAGGCGAATCCCTATTTCGTAATACCGGACTTTCGCCGCACCGAAATGTTGAACCGTATCAAGGAAGGGCTGAACGACCTTTGCATCAGCCGCACTTCGACCGATTGGGGCGTGACGCTGCCTTGGGATTCGGGCCATGTTTTCTACGTTTGGGTGGACGCGCTTCTCACATATATAACCGGCAGCGGGTTCGACATCGATAGCTATCTCGCCGCCGGCGGGCTTAACCTGCCGCCCGAAATGCTATGGACGCTGGGCAAAGACGACATTCCGGGGCAGGGCGACGGCAACTTCTGGCCGTGCGATTTGAACATTATGGCGAAAGACATTCCGTGGTTTCACGCGGTCATTTTTCCCGCGATGCTGTTTTCGTTCGGGCTTCCGCCGGTGAAACAGATGATCGTTCATGGATACTGGAATTTCGGCGGCGGCAAAATGAGCAAGTCGCTCGGCAACGTAGTAAGTCCGCAGGAAGCCTGCGACATCGTGGGAGCGGACGGGCTGCGTTATTTCTTCGCGCGCGAGGCGTCGCTGGGGCTGGACGGCAACTTTTCGCTGGAGCTTTTGATAGACCGTTACAACTACGACCTCGGAAACGATCTCGGCAATCTCGTGCATCGCACGATAAGTCTGACGCATCAGCTTTTCGGCGGCACCGTACCGGGCGAAGGATATTCGCCGGAAGATTTCAAAGAAGACGATATGGCGCTTGTCACGCAAAGCTCCGCGGCTGTCGCGGTAGTAGAGCAGGCGTATCGCGAATTCAGGCTAAGCGAGGCGCTGCGCACGATTTGGGAGCTTATCTCGAACGCGAACAAATATTTCGACGCGAAGCAGCCGTGGACGCTGAAGAAGCAGCCGGAGCGCGAGGGCGAAATCGGCGCGATGTTCGTCACGCTTTACAACGTTCTGCGCACGGTCATCGTTATGGTCGCGCCGGTCATTCCCGGCGCTGCGCAAAAGCTGTGGGGCGCAATCGGTCTCGCAGGAAACGTAAGCGAACTCGGCTGGGACGAAATAACGGGCTGCAAATGTTATCCCGTGGGTACGGCGCTTGAAAAGGGCGAGCCGGTGTTTCCGCGAATCGACAAAAAAGCGGTTTTGGAAAGAGGCGGCGAAAAAGGCGGCGGGGAAAGCGCGGCGAAACCGGCCGGGAAGGGCGATGCCGGACAGCAGCTGGAAAAACCGGAAGGCGTGGCGGTCATCGAATATGACGATTTCGCCAAAGTGAAGCTTACGCTCGCTACGGTCAAGTCCGCGGCGAGAGTCGAAGGAACGGACAAACTGCTGCATTTAAAGCTGGACGACGGCACGGAAGAAGAGCGGGAAATCGTCGCGGGAATCGCGGAGTGGTATAAGCCCGAGGAACTTGAAGGGAAAACGCTCGTAATCGTGGCGAATTTGAAGCCGCGCAAAATGCGCGGAATCGAAAGCCGCGGGATGCTGCTCGCCGCGCAGGACGGGAAGGGCGGATTCAGCGTGCTCGCCGCGGAGCGCGAGGTCCGCGCCGGCGCGAAGATAAGCTGAAAGGCGGCGCGTATACTAAATATTTAGGCAATTAGCAATCCCGCGGAATTTTCCGGTGCTTAATTCACGTTACGCCTGCGAAAGGTATTCCGCGAGTTTGTCGAAGCTTTGACCCCAGCCGTCGTTCGCGCCGCGGCCGTCGGGAGTCGGCGGAAGTCCGAAGTGCTTTACCGTCATTTTAGTTTTGCCGCCCAAATCTTCGAATGTGACCGTTATCAGCATTTCCAGCGGAAACTCCGCGCTCATACCATAGTGAGGAGCGTAAACCGGATTGCCGTTTTCGTCAGCGAAATAATCCGTGGTGACGATTAGCTCCGGAAAGACGACGTCGCGATATTCGCCGCCGCACCAAATATCGCGCCCGTCCGGCCCGCGCATTGCAAAGCGCCATTTGCCGCCGGTTTTCGCCTCTATTTCGCAAACCGGCGTGGAAAACTCGCGCGGCCCCCACCAGCGGGCGACTCTCTCCGGCTCCGTCCACGCTTTGAATACAAGCTCGCGCGGCGCGTCGAAAATGCGCTCTATCACGAGAGTATCGCCGGATGCGAGCTTGCCGAGAAGCACGGCGAGCCTTTCGAACGTCTGCTCCGCGCCTTCGGCGGCGCCGTATTTCGCTTCGACGTCCTTCAGCACGTCCGGGCTTTCGAACGTCATTTCGAAACTAAGCTCCGTGCCGCCGTTTTTTTCTTCGAAAATCGCCTCGACCAAATGAACGAGTTCGCTTCCGCCGCCGCTTTGCTCGTACGAAAGCCGGTGCGGCCTATCGACATGGCGGTACATGATTTTGTTCGGATAATCGGTGCCGTCCGGGCCGTGCATTGTGAACCGCCAAACGCCGCCTGGCCGAACGTCCATTTCGTGCGTTGTCGTCGTAAATCCGTCAGGCCCCCACCAATTGGAAAGGTGAAGCCGGCTCGTGAACGTCTCGAAAACCAGGTCGCGCGGCGCGTCGTAAAAACGCTTCACCGAAATCGCTCGCTCCAACACCGTTACGTACTTTTTATTTTCCGCCGTCATTATCAGTCTCCTTGCCTTGAATTTCTTTTAAGTACTCGTCAAGCCGGTCGAAGCTTTCGTCCCAAAACCGCCTGTAATATTCCAGCCATTCGGTTGCCGCCTTGAGTGGGGCGGGTTCGATGCTGCAAGGCCGCCACTGCGCCTTGCGGCCGCGCGTTACAAGCCCGGCCCGTTCCAACACTTTGAGGTGCTTGGAAATAGCCGGTGCGCTAATGTTGAACGGCTCCGCAATATGCTTCACCGCCGACTCGCCGGCCGCAAGCCTGGCAAGAATCGCCCGGCGGGTAGGGTCGGCCAGCGCCGAAAACGTAAGACTAAGTCGATCCATGGACATAGCATTCAACCTCGCATAATTAACCCAACGGTTAATTAACCGTTAGGTTATACAGCAAGCCGCGCGCGATGTCAATAGGTACTGGCTCGGATACGAGAAAAATGGGAAGTTGGGAGGATGTGTACGAAAGCGGAGAGAGTGGGATTTTGCTCCCAACTTTAAGATTGTACGGCGAATAAGCCTTGACGTCATCTGCGGAGGGAGGCGTCAGATGGTGCTTCTCGACCATAAATCCGATGAATACTGGGCTTCCGAGGGTCAACCCGGTTTAGAAAGTCCGCCAATGACGGATGACAGCAGTTTTTAAAGAATGATACCAAGAGGAACCGATGACCCAGCCAATCCCATATCGATGCCATACGAGGCACTGACGAACGGGTACATGCAATCCATCTTGATTTCCGTAATGAAGCGCCGGAAGCTCAGCTATCGAAAAGCAGCGAAGTTGCTTTCTGAATCTAGTGGTTCACTTTGGGAAGTGGCAAAGGGCAAACGAAGACTTTCGAGAAGAGCATGGGACAAACTGTCCGGATTGCAGTCGATGTAGCATTTGGTGTACCACTAATCTTCTTGTCTAACGTATAATGGATACTTTAGCAAGGAGGAGTTAAGATGAGCGAGGCAATGGCTCAAGAATTCAGGAAGTCGACTTGCAGCTGATCTTAGGTGCAATTTCTCCAAACGATACACACGACATCGTCAACCGGATGATAACGATTGAGACTAGCCGCGAGAATTTCAAACCCGGCTTCGACCGAATTGAGCTTGAGGACCGTGCGAAAGATCTGACTAAGAGCTTTCTATCTGCAAGGATCGCTGCTTGTGGTCAGGTTTTCAAGAGATGGGCCAACGAACGGCGAGCATTGATCAGGATCGTTAGCAATGTAGCTCAATTCAATTCCCCATTTGACCGGCACCTGGAGTATTACGCCTTGATGTACGCAGCGGCGGAGTATCTTGGAAAAGAAATCCTTGCCCAGTTCGAGTCGTTTTTGCGGGCGCAGGCAGAGCGTTCTTCGGATTTTCAAAACAGCGATTCGAACGATCAGTCGTTAAGATACGTTTTGGAATATTTAGGTTCGATAAATCGTCGGGACCTTGAAGTCTTTTTGCGAGGCTGCATCGGAGAGTCGGGTTGCGAGATCCAAACCGGGCAGAACATCGAGAATGGTCTTTTGGAGTCGAGACTAACTGGCACATGCGAACCATTGACGATTGTTCTCCGGAATGCTGCTTCCAGAATTGACGGAAGAGCCGGAGCGGTAAGCATCAATGGCATTTCGCCGAAAAAACTTTCGGGGAAATTGAAAAGTGTTCTGGCTGAAATGCCCGGCTCGAATATCGAGCTGGTTGATGGGCGGATTGCAGGGGCGCGCAACTGGAGATTGGTTTTTTCATTTCCGAGCGATGCCGCGAATGAATCCGGAAAATCAGCTAATCAAGGCGATAACGAGAGCAATCCTGAGGCGGCGGATTGTCCCGAAAAAGCAGACGAAACCGAGAACGAAAACCAAACCGGCTAGATGCGGTAGGAAATTACTCTCACATTAGTTAATCTGAGGCGCTGGCGAAAGTTTTCATTTGTCAGCGCCCTTTTTTTGCCTTCACGAGCGTGGGGAATATGCACATTACGGCTTTTTCGACGTGATTCAACTAGACCTCCCTGCGGAAGTTCCATTTTTGTTAACCGCGCCCCTCTTCCCGTACTTAACGCTGAAGTAGGCGAATGCCAGAACGCTTGCGGAAAGGTTCCACAGCCCTGCGTTCATTCCCTGTCCTGCGAAAAAAGCCACGAGCCAGCTGACCCCGAAGTTGAGCGCCAGGCTCGTCAGCGGGTAGCGAAGTAGCACCCTCTTGAACGGAATCGCCTCCACGATTATTATCGTGAATAGCGTTACTACCGTTATACCCACGAGAGTCAGTACGAGCATAATTCCTCCACCTCGTTTTTTTTTGCGGCCTTGCGCGTGCGGCGGAAACCCAAACGTCGCCGAGCGGCCTTTTCTTCAGCACCTCGTCCAGTTCGGGGAATAGGCTTTGCTGTTTGCGCATTCGCCTGCCGCGTTTCATTTCTTCTTCGGTCAGTCCGGTTTCCCCGTCGCAGTCGACAAATCCGAAGTCCGGGTTAAAGAACCGCGCGTCTAGCACGCCACCCACAACGAAGAACGGCCCGGCGAAATCGAGATAGTCCGCCGGAAAAAACAGCGGCAAAAACGCCGGCCCCGTATCGGCGTCCAAAACGAATAGCGATAGCTGGAGGTTGCCTGCCCACACCGGCAAAACGGGAAAGCAGCGCAAGTTTCCCGCTCCGCGGTTGTAACGATTGAAATAATACACTCACTTACCTCCCACGAAAGCCCAACGGCATTCGCCCGCCTGCACCTTTGAGGCGAACCAAATATACAGCGGCCGCATCGGTCGTTTCACGGCTTACATTTGCCCTATTGGGCTACTTCAACTAGGCCTTAAACAATATTAGTTCGACAACTACGCAACGACAACCACATGTTGGACTGCAACGATTATTCCTCAAAACCGGCGAATTAGCCGCCGGAGGGAGAGGGATTATACCCGCAAAATTTGGGTTGTCAACATTTTAGTGCGAAATTGTGGAAAACTTTTTTCGTCAGGTCGAATTAGTTATTGTCCGGCCAAAAGCGCGCTTGAAAATTCGCCTCTTTCGTTACCGATGTCAGTTTCTACGCTATTCTGTTAACAAACCTGACGCGCTTATCAAGCTTCTATTGCACATTTAAAACCCGCTTTGGCAATAAGCTCCCGGAAGTCACTACTCGGCAAGAAAGCCTCGTTAAGTTGGGATTACCTCTGCATATTATGATATTGCCGAAGCAATCAATTGCTTGTTGGGAATCTGTAAATGCTTGCAGTTTCGATTAGTGCTTATAGTATCATTTTGGCCGCCATGAAGCACGCAGCTTACATTTGCAATTACGACGCGACTATCAGAAAGCGCGGCGAGCGTATCGTTGTCGAAAAGGATCGGGAAGTTCTTTCCGAGATAAGGCTTGACATGCTCGACACGATTATACTGCTCGGTCCGATCCAGTTCACGACGCAAGTAGTTTTCGAGCTTGCAGCGCATGGTATCGAGCTTGCCATTTGCACAACGGAAGGAAAGCTCATAGCGCAGCTCACACCGCCCGCCGCGAAAAACGTAGGCAGGCTGATCGCGCAATGCGACTTGATGCGCAGTCCCGACTGGACGCTCGAATCTTCCTGCAATGCGGTGCGTGCCAAAATCACAGGCTGCGCACAGGTATTAAATGACCACCTGAAAAACAAATATGACAAAGAGCTTTTTCGGCGGAAAAACCAACTTTTGCACATCGCGGGCAAACTGAGCGCCGCAACGAACCTGCGCGAGGTCAGGGCTATCGAGGGCGAAGCAGGAAAACTTTGGTTCGATTTGGTTGGCGAAATGCTATTGTTCCGGCTTTTCAAAGGGCGCAGCAGGCGCCCTCCAAGAGACCCTGTCAACTCGCTCCTCTCCTTCGGTTACAGCCTAGCCGCATCCGAAATCAACGGCCTCATAGACGCAGCCGGGCTAAATCCAAATCTCGGATTTCTTCATGCAGTCGAATACGGCCGCCCGTCGCTTGCGCTCGACTTGTTGGAGGAGTTTCGCGGGCCGCTCGTTGACAAGTTCGTCATCCGGCTGTTCAACCTTAAGCAGTTTTCAAACGATGATTTCGAATCGCGGGACGGCGGAGTGTATTTGAAAAGCAGTTCAATGAAGCGCTTTTTAAGGCTGTGGGAAGCGCACCAACGTGAATCGTTTTCACTGCCGTGGCCCGCGCCAAATTACAACGAAGCGTTCAGAGCCGCGATAAACCGGTTGCGTGAAGCAATTGATACGCGAACTCCTTACCGGCCGCACCCGCTAGATAATGCCAAATGAACCATATAAATTTATCGTCTGCTACGACATAGCCAACTCGCGTGTGCGCTCGCGCTTGGCTGAACGCCTTAAGGACTTCGGCGTGCGCGTTCAATTTTCGGTTTTCGAACTGACGGTATCGCTGAAAAGATTCGACGAATTACTGGCCGCGCTGGATAGGTTCGAAATCGACGAAGGCGATTCGATAGCGGTTTATCCGGTTGATTCGTCATTTAAAAGCGGCGTAATACGGTATGGCGCAGTATTCGACGACGGTATGGACGATGTTTATATAATTTAACCGCATTTAATCGGGTTCGGTTAACAAACCTTGATACAAAGCCGCCGTGCCCCGAAATGCTTACGGAAAACGTATGTATAGCGGTGCGAGAAGCCACGGAAAAGGCCTTGAGGGGCCGAATTTCCTTTATTCATGCATGTTGGCGAAAAGAAGCCGAAAATCCGGCGTTCGATGTTTTTCTCGTCCGTAACCTCCAACACCCCGGAAAACCGGCTAGGTTACGGAAAACCGGTTTTCAAGGCATCTCCAATAGCTTTTTTCAAAATCCGAAGAGAAAATATTGACACGCAATCGCGCTTGTGATATGGTGTTCTTGTCGGCAACGGAAATTGCACCTTTAAAGCTTTTACTGATGCAGGTTTCCTGAGCCTGCAGTCCGAAAGGACGTGCCCCGCTTTAGGGGATTACGACATTCCGTCGCGATTTGCCGGAATAGAAGTCGTTTATGTCGAGTCCGAAAGGACGTGCCCCGCTTTAGGGGATTACGACTGCATCAGCCTGATGGCTGTTTTGTGCATCAGCCTGATGGCGTCCGAAAGGACGTGCCCCGCTTTAGGGGATTACGACTACCTCCATTGGTACTAGATACATTACACCATCTTCGGGGTCCGAAAGGACGTGCCCCGCTTTAGGGGATTACGACTTCGATTTCGCTTTTCGGGCGTGTTTGGTCGCCGTTGAAATGTCCGAAAGGACGTGCCCCGCTTTAGGGGATTACGACAACGCCGCAATCCGCGCAATTAAGTACCGTCGATTCAGGTCCGAAAGGACGTGCCCCGCTTTAGGGGATTACGACCCTTTCCAATCACAGCCAGCACGATAAAGCCATTCGCCTTGTCCGAAAGGACGTGCCCCGCTTTAGGGGATTACGACACTCCAGCAACAAAGCCAGAAACAACGGCAGTTCTCCCGTCCGAAAGGACGTGCCCCGCTTTAGGGGATTACGACGCTTGGACTTGCTCGCTATAGCACGATTGGCATTGAAAGTGTCCGAAAGGACGTGCCCCGCTTTAGGGGATTACGACTTCTATTCCGCCGTCCGTTCGCACAAGGACTGTAATAGTGTCCGAAAGGACGTGCCCCGCTTTAGGGGATTACGACCCCGCCGCTACCGAGTTGCCCATGTTTGGTGCGTTTCTTAGGTCCGAAAGGACGTGCCCCGCTTTAGGGGATTACGCATGGACTGATTCACGCAAATGAATCCTTTCTTTCGCCAACGCAAGTTGGCAATTGAAGGGCGCTTTTCTCCGGCACTTGCGTGCCGGAACTATGGGAGCCACTTGCGTGGCTCACTCCATGCCCGGATACAACAATGGATTGTCACTTAGGTGGCTCAATCCGTGCCGGGATACCGCGGATAAGTTGTCACTTGCGTGGGTCACTCCATGTTACGCCGCATAGAAGGGTGTCGATTGCGTGGGTCGCACAGTGTTCGACGGGGAAATTTCTCCGGGAAGGCGCGGAAGCCTTGACAGTAGACGTGCGATTTGGTATAGACAATTTATCTGTGCCGATTGCGGCAATCCGACGCAAAGGCATATGAGATTCGCGTGTCCGGGCGGGCTGTTAGATTAGTATCGTTCCCGGTTTTTAGGGGCCCGACGGACGGGGAGAGGGTTGATGACGCCGGATAGCGGCAAAAACGGTATTGGGCTGGCTTACAGGCTCTGCATGGCCGGGCTGTTGCACGACCTCGGCAAAATCGGCCAGCGGGCGAGCGAATACTGCAAATATTCGAGCGGCGCCACATTCGACCAATCCCGGCTCGGTTCATTTCTTCCATCGAACAATCAAGGCGGGTTTTCGCACTGGCACGTCGCATATACGATGGAACTTCTAGATAAAGCCAAGCATTTATGTCCCCCAGGAAGCCAATGGGGCGGCGTACAAGGAATCGCGCTTGCGCATCACAAACCCGGCGGCGGAAACCTTGCGGAGTCCATTCTGGCGCGAGCGGACAGGCTTGCGAGCGCGATGGACAGGCAGTCTTCCGAGGAGTATGAAAAGAGATATAAGGAATATCGTGAGACCGCGCTTGTCAGCACACTATCGCTACTAAAGCTGAAAGGAAGTTCCATTGGCAAGGAGGACGTTTCGCGCCTCCCGCTAAGGGAGGGACTCGAAAACGTTGAGCTTGATAATTCCACGCAAAAAGACTACCGGTGCAACAAAGACGATTACTCGAAATTGTGGAGCGGGCTTGTTGCGGCTGTAAGCGAAATCGATTCCTCCTGCGAGGCGGACGCGGTGCTCGAAAAACTCGCTTCGATAGTTGACTGGTACAGCTGGACCGTGCCCGCCGCGACTAACGCATTTCCGGACATCAGCCTCAGCGAGCATTCAAAAGCCGTAGCAATTATCGCCTCGGCGATCGGCGCGTTTTTCGAAACTGAAGGCGGGGACGAAAGCGGCGCGAATTTCGGTGAACTTTTCGGCAGTGAGGATGCTGTTAAAAGCTCAAATCAGGGCGGAGCCGGGTGCGGAAAGCTGGAGAGCGATTGCGGCGGCTCGCTTTTCCGGCTGGTAATCGGCGACCTAGCGGGCATACAGAATTTCATAACTGACACGAAGACGGATGGCGCGTCGAGAAACCTCAAGGCGAGAAGCTTCTTGGTTGATATGTGGGCGGACAGAATCGCGGCGCTCGTGCTTCGCGAATTCGGAATGCCGGAAGTTTGCAGGATTTACGCAACGGGCGGAAAGTTTCTTTTGCTTTTGCCGAACGTTTCGAACGCGGATGAAAAACTTAAAAAAATCCGCAAGGCTGTAAACGCCGATTTTGAATCTTGCTTCGGAATGGAACTGTCTACCAAGGATGAAAGTGCCTCGAAAGAAAACGGCGGAGGAATCGACAATCAGATAAACATCAGATTGCGGCTTGCTTCCGTTCCGGTTTCGCAAGGCGACCTTTATGCAAAGAGGCTCGGCGAAAGACTGCGAGAGCTGATGGATCGCGAACTCCAAAAGCAGTCGGCGCGGCCTGATTTTGGCGAATTGGAGCAGTTCTTTGCGCCGCAGGAACCATCGGATTGCACGATTAGTAATAACGAAGAAAAAACGAATTTCGAAAAGGCAATCGAAGCGCTGGGGCGAAATTTGGCGAAAGTCGAACGGGTGAATATCCTAGAAGGTAAAGGCGACTTTAGTTCCGGGCATATTCCAATTCCAGGTGCGGGAGAATGCATTGCTCTTTCGAAATCGGATAGCAAGGGCGGGTTGGCGAAGTCAAAATTGACTTTTGCATTCAATGCTTTCAATTCGGCTTTCGATGGTTTAAGGTGGTACGCGGGATATAAACAGCCGGTTTGGCCGGACAACATTGAATCCTCGTCTACAGGATTTTGGAAAGAACTAAAGGATAAAATTGAAAAGGGCGACGATGCCCCAAATCTAGAACGGGGCGAACGCCCGAAAGCCGGAGATTTGCTTACGTTCGATGCGATCGACAAAGCCGCCAAGGTCCTTACCGGATTCGGACGTGTTGGCATTCTGCGAATGGACGTCGATAATTTGGGCTGGCTATTGTCTCAAGGGCTGGACGTTTTTGAAAAATCTGAATTGAGCAAAGAATCGGGGGAAGGTCATCCATACTCGCTCGGCAGGCTTATGTCGCTTTCGTCGCTTCTCGTCAAGTTTTTCAGCGGGCTTTTGCCGCGGATTTTGGACGATTGCATTGTCAAGTACGGCGGAGCGGATGAAAAACCGGCATTTGACGAGCAGGGCAATCCGGTTAAAGCGTCCGATTTAGTTTTTACCATTTACGCCGGCGGCGATGACGCATTTTTACTCGGCCCATGGAGCCTCATGCCTGAGATTGCGATGAGCATCCGGGAGTGCTTCCGCAAATGGATGGGCGGGAATGACGACGTCGGAATTTCCGCGGGAATCGCGCTTGTGAGCGGCAAATTCCCGATATCGGTGGCCGCAGAGGACGCAGGAGCGTGCGAAAGCGCCGCGAAAAACCTCTCTCGCGAATGGGAGCGCGAAGTTAAGTATGAAATCCGCAAGCAACAGAAAGAACGTCCAGTCCAAAAGGATAGGATGGACTTTCTTGAGTTTACTGCGGACTGGAATGAGTGGAACTGGATTGAGGAAAAAAGATCCGAGCTTGTTGGAATTGCCTGCAAAACCGGCGAGCAGGGATTGATCCGGATGCTGGGTAAGGTTGCGATCGCTTATTTGCAGGGCCGCAATTACTTAAGTGAAATGGAGAAATTTGAGCAGCAAAACGAGAATAAGAAAAAGCAATTGATGCCGCCGGACTTCGTGAATCCATGGCGGTGGAAACCCCTACTGGAATATTCGATAGCGAGATCGAAGGACAGAGGTCTTTCCGAAAAGTTTGCGAAGTATTTTGTTTCGGCAAAGACATGCGATCTAAATACTAAGTCAAACGATCCCGGCGTCAGGCAGCCGGTGCAATATCTTGCAACGGTTGTGCGCTGGGCTGATTACTTGAGCAGAAATGTAGCTAAGAAAAAAAAGGAGGCAAGTGATGTCGCTGGCTGATTATGTTAGGAACGAGCCGACACCGGAGTCGGCTGGGCAGATGATAAAAGAGGCCGAGCAGTTAGCATCTTCCCTGAAGGCAAACGACTTTAAAATGACTCAATTGCGAGGCGTTTTTGGTCATGTTCGAAGATTACATGCGATGAAAGACAAACAATCCATTTGGAAGGAGTTTCGCCTGCTTGAACCACGCATTCACTATCGCCTTGAAAGACATATCGAGCACAAAGGCGGAAAATACAATCGAGGTCCCATTGATGCTTTCAAAAAGGAAACACTTGTTGCCTTGCGAGAGGTCGGAACAAACAAGGAAAAATTCGAAAGGTTTGTCGAGGCCTTTGAAACTATTGTAGCGTACATGCCGAGGAAATGAGGTAAAAACTATGAGTGTGGCAAAATTGACAAAAAAGGTTGTTGTACGTTTTAATCTGGAATTACTTACTGGAATGCGAATTGGCTCTTCCGACCCCGGCATTGCCATAGGTGCAATCGATTCGCCGGTAATCAGAGATCCTGTTTCGGGAACACCTTATATTCCAGGCTCTTCTCTAAAGGGCAAACTACGCAGCGCGCTGGAGAAGGTTCTCGGTGAATATGCGGAAAATGGCAGGGCAGGAAATGACCCTTCCAGCCTATGCGGGAGGTTGTTCGGAGTTTCGGCGGACGCGAAAGGAGGACATTTGACCTCCACTCGGCTAACAGTGCGTGACGCGTTTTTAACCGAAGATTCTCAAAGGCTATTCGAATCGGATTCAGTGGGGAAATTTCTCGACGCACCGTATACTGAAGTAAAAACCGAAATTGGTGTTGACCGACTTACCGGTGGACCGCAAAGCCGCAATTTCCGGCAAATAGAGCGTGTGCCGCGTGGTGCTGTTTTTGCTTGTGAAGTCGTTCTTTCTATTTGGGATACCGACGGCGACGGCAAGGAACTTCGCGAAGCATTAAAGAATTGCTTAATCCTTCTCGAAACCGAGTATTTAGGCGGGAGCGGAACGCGAGGCTATGGACAAGTTAAAGTTATCCCGACAGACATTCTCGAAATCAGCTTTGGAGATAAAGGCGAGGTTTCCGAAAACAAGCTCGATGGATGGGGAGATGTAATCCCGTTCAAATCGCTGCTTCACGGAGATCCTCCGAAAGAAATCAGTGCGGGGACTGGCGTTTAGAATCCGCGAGCCGAAGACCGTAAAGGGAAAAGCAAATGCCACCTATACTGAAACTAACTTTGGACTTTGGCAGCGCGGCGCTCCACCACATCGGCGCGAGATTCGTTACGCAAGAACATGGCGCGCGGCTTCCCGAAAACGATACGATAATTTCCGCGGCGGCTGTCGCATGGAAAAACGTAACGGGCGATTTCCCCAATGAGTGGTTTGCGCCGGATAGCACGGCAGTTGCTTGTTCAGGGCTTTTGCCCTTACTCTGCGATGCAAGTGATACAGACCACCTTTACCTGCCTGTTCCCGCAAAGGCAATCGAGATTGACCCGGATAACCAGCTTCATGTTATTAAGGTCGTAAACAAAATAAAGTGGCTTCGTAGCGACATTTGGGACAAATGGGCTTCTGGCGAGCAAATGGCACAAAAAGTGCTTTGCGAGTATTTCAGAGAGTTTGAGAAAACTAACGGCACGCCCAAACCTGCGCCGGTTGCGCTGTCCGAATTTGATGGCCGCTGGGTTAAAAAGACCGTCCAAGAACGCGTCCTACTTCATCCTGGAATGCTTGCAAGCAGAGTGTCTGAACCGGGCGAGGTTCCTAGAGTAAGCATGCCATATCGCGTTGCTTCGTTTCGATTTGCGAATAATGCAAAGGCTGCGCTAATTGTGGATGCAGGGCAGCACACGGAAAATTTCTTGAAAGCGGTCAAGCTGCTGGGAATGACCGGAATCGGCGGCGACCGGACTTATGGTTATGGGCGTTTTGACTTCGAACCTCACAAAAGCGAACATGTAAGCGAATTCAAACTGCCGGAAGTCGAAGGCGCCAACACTGCTCTAACACTTGGGCTTTTGTATCCTGGCTATCCTGCCGAAAGCGAGTTAATGAATGCACTACAACACAAAAACTCCAGATGGACGCCATTATCACGTCAGGGCAGAAATACGGTGCCGGGCACTTCACAAGCGGTTGTTTCAAAGCGCGTACGTATGGCGGATAAAGGCGCACTACTTGCAGGATTGCATTCGGGCTCGCATGGATGTGCGGTAAACGTATTCCCGGAAGGTTTTCGCCCGGAGGAACAAACCGGCGGTATACCGCTAGAAAACGATCAGAAATGCATTTGGCGAAGCGGGCGGACGATTGCGCTTCCGGTAAAGCTGCCATTAGATGGCACAGATGGAGGTGCTCGATGAACGCAAAAGCCGATATTAACGTCAGCAAAACTAACTTGGGCCTTCCGAAGATTTGGACTTTTGAAGTGGTCACGCCACTCCACATTGGCAGCGGCGAAGTGCTTTCATACAACGGATATGATTTCAGATTCGATAATGGACGGCTGTACTTTCCCGATTTTTCGAAAATTTTCCCCGAAGGCGGAACAATCCCAAAGTTTCGTTCTTGGGATAAGGATGGAATTTCGGGCAGTCCTTCTTGGAGCGAATATAGTTCAAGCCCAATGCCAGTTCCGGCTCCAGAAAGCATTGATACTGGCATAATCGCGAGTGAAAAAGAACCTTCATCCTCATTTCGTGGACCCTCCGGAAATTCTCTCGAAGCTCGTATTGCTTCCGCAAGCTCCTTCGAAGAAGTAGGCCAGCTGATTGGCCTTGACAAGAAGTTTCCGCAGAAATGGGCCGCGTGCAAAATGGAAGCGGACTTCCGAAAGCTATTAAATCAAAATGACTTGGTCAAGAAATGTGAAAGACTTCCGAAGGATTGGGACCTCGCGAAGGATTCGACAATCGGTAACTACTGGTTAAGCAAAAAGAGCGAAACAGCCTTGCCCTCTGGCGCAACTAGCAAATCTTCAAAAGAAACTACGGTCCGGGAGGAGCGCGGTGAATTCAGTGGTCTTAACGAACTTCATCAGTTCATCCGCGATGGCTTCGGAATCCCGTATGTTCCCGGAAGTTCGCTAAAAGGTAGTTTAAGAACGGTGCTCCAAGCAGCAAGAGAGCGATTCGATGGCGATAGACGCAGTAAGAATATGTGCCGGCCGGCCGATAAAAGCGACCCTCGCGATAGGGGAGGAGCACAGACAGGCGATCTTGGACGTTTGCTGCAAGTTTGCGATTCACCATTGGCGCATACGAATCTCGCACTTTTCAAAGTAAATGTCCTCAGTAAATCGGGTATCGGCGTTCCATTATATGTCGAAGCCGCTTTGCCCGGCTCGAAGTTCGCAGCATTTATTCGTATAGATGAATGCCTTGAAATCGCCAAAATAAAAGGAAAGCTGCGAGACCATTCAAACCCCGACCAAGCATGGTTGCTCAGAGAAGAATCTGGTGATAAGTGCTGGCATGCTATAAAGGGAATGCTTCAAAACTACAATGAAAAGGTTGCCGGATATCAGGCAGCTGGGCTAATTAGACGAGCGGAAAAGTCCATGGATGAAAAACCCAGCAAAGCAATGAAACAGGCTGCAAACTGGCTGAAATCCACTGTGCTTGCTTCGCCTGCAGACTTTCTTCAGATTGGCTTTGCATCCGGGTGGAGCGGAATGACCGGCATTCCGGCCATGTTTAGCGACGAGCGAATGCTAATCGACACTGCCAATTCTATCGGAAACCGGTTCTATCGCGCCAAGCTGAAAGATGGCAACTACGGCCCGATTAATCCATTTCCTTTGTCTTTCAGATTGGCAAATACCAAAGAAGGATGGCGGCCGATGGGGTGGGTAAGGATAATTAAATAAGAGGCGCAAGTCATTTTGTCCGAACTCAATCTTCTATTTCGTATTTGCATCCACCTAATATTGGAGTACTTGTATGTCAAGTATTAACTTAGCAATTAGTTTTTTGGGAGTGTCAAAGTATAATCCAGTAAAGTATAGTCACGATAAATGGTCTCTTGAAACAGAGTATTTTTCATTGTTCGTCGCGCATGCTTTTGCGCCGAGCGTTCTTTGCATTTTGGCTACTGAAAAAGCGAGAGATACACACTATTTAAGGTTGGAAAGCCAGCTTACCAAATACAAGAATGAAAATATTATAAATAACAGCCTAGAACTTAGGCTGCAACTTATACCGAATTGCACAAATGAATCTGAACTATGGAATGTATTCAAGGTTATGTTAAATGCCTTGGATATTAAATCGATTGATAGCACACCGGCCAGAGTATTAATTGACGTAACGCATGGATTTCGCTCCCAGCCGATTTTTGCCGTTGCAATAGCGGCGTATTTGAAAGAAGTGCGCAATATTGACGTCACTCACTTGATTTACGGTGCCTTAGATGCAAAGAACACCGAAGATGACACCGTACCAGTTTTTGACCTTACCCCTGTAATGCACCTATTGCGACTGATGGGCCTTGCGAGAGACTTGTCAAAACATGGGAGAGGGTACGATCTTGCTGAGGAAATTGGGTACCTACAAAATGCCTCTTGGCTGAAAGGTGACAGAAGCCTAACCTCGCTTAAACCTCTGAGACGCCACTTGCGCACTTTTTCGGATAAGATGCTGCTAAACAGAACCAAAGAAGTATCCCAATCCGCTAGCATTTTGCATAGCGCGCTTAAAGCAGCCAAAAATGACCTGAGTAAAATACCTCCAATTCAAATATTGCTGGAAGATATCCTAAAGCAATTATCGTCAACTTTTCCTTTTGATAGTTCCGGGATAAGTAATAAAGTTGCACAGCTTAGGTGGCATATTGAGCACAGATATTACTATAATGCAGTTAGTATAGCACGCGAGCTACTTGTAACTTACTCCGCTATTGTACATAATTACTCGGACAACATGGCAGAGGAGCCTAATGTTCGACAGGCATTAGAAGGATGGCTAAACAAAAATATTCATAAAGGGCATTATGCAAAAAACAGTGTTTCGAGCTATTATGAATACTTGGAATCATATAATAGCGATAAAAGCAAGCTTAAAAGGGTGCTATTTCCTTCATCCCGAAAAGGCGTACCCGACAATAGCGAATTGGAGTCTTTGTTGAAATTGTGGTCGGACATTTCAAATTTACGCAATGATTTAATGCACTCTCAGTTCGGCAGAAAGACAGAGCAGGTTAGTGCTTCCGGTGTTGAGTCGTTTTTGAGCGAAGCTTTGAAGTATTTCGAGAAAGGAGTATTTGGCTGTGAAGATGATCGATGCTAATGACAAGTCAAGCCTGCAAAGCATTTCGCAGGGCAAACCCCTTGCGCTTATCGCCACAATGGGGATAACGGCCGAAATAGTGCAGTTTGAACTCGAAACAGGGTTTTTAAATATTCCTTTCGAGTGGATTTCAATAGTCACTACTAAAACCGCTAGATCCACAGCGGATGCAATTGAATGGTTAAAACAACATCCTTCTTCTTATGAAATAATCGACAAGTTCGAAGACAGCCCGCTTTGTGCCGGTGATTTGACGGCAGAAGTTATTCATATAATTGAAGGGCTTCGAAGGCGCGGCTATTTTGTCGTTACCGAACCTACAGGCGGAAGAAAGTGGATGGCGGCTGCAATATCCGCTGCTTCCGCAATTTTGGGAGTTCCGACCATATATGTCGATGTCCGGTTTAAAGACGGCAAGCCTGACCCCAATACAATGTCGCAAAGCGATATGACCGGCGTCTTGGAGGCGCTTGCCCATTTGGAGCTAAAAGACATAGAATCCGCCTGGGCATCCCGCAACTTTCCTGCCGTAATTTCTTTGTGCAAAAAACTTGGATATAATGCTCCAAAGGCTTTCTACCGTATCCTCGGCGCTGAATTAGCCCGTGCGGCTGATTTCGTTCATGATATCGACCGCTTTAAGCCCTACCGCAAAGATAGCAGCCCAGAGAAGTTTTTTGAGAAAGGTACGGAGATTTGTATAGAGCTTAAAAGGTTGGCTGACGAGTGGGACAACGAAAGCTTTTCAAATTGGTTAAAGCTCTTCAATGAATACATTTGCCTGCATGCGTCCCACGTAGACGCGGAAATATACGATATGGGCTGGATATTCAGCCTGCTTGCCAATGCAAAAACTTGCATGGAAATCGGACGCTTCGACGACGCCATGGCAAGAGTGAACAGCGCCCTTGAATGGATTGCCAAAATTGCGCTTTTCACGGATTATGGCATCCAATTGGACGACCGCGATAGAGAAAACAACCTTGCGCGATTTAACGATACGCTAATCGGAGGCGAAATAATGTCCACAATCGGAAAAGGGAGAGACTACAAAAAACCTTCGGAGTTGTACCAATCAGGGCTGAAGGACTGTATGGCAGTAGTGCGGATTTTGAATGAAAAAGTAAAAGATGTTAATCCCGAAATGCCGTTTGTTAATGTTGTCAGATATCCTCCGGTTAGCGGCGGAAAAATTGTTTGGCACGACAAATATCAGCCTGTTAAGGATTTCATTGACGGGCGTAACAAATCAGTGCTTGCTCACGGCCGGGAAGCAATCAGTCGCGAAAAAGCGCAAAAATATTACGACCAAGTTGTCGATATTATCGAAACAGTAACCGGTGAACCGGTGGAGCCTCAAGTACATGCACATATTCTGCCTGCGCCTCCTTTGACTTTTTCCGAGCAATGACCCGCGCTCTCAACATTTCCGAGTTCGAGCCCGCTCTTTTCCTGCGTGTGGAGTTCGGTTAACAAACTTTGATACAATGCCGCCGGGCCGCGAAATGCTTACGGAAAGCGTTTGTATAGCGGTGCGAGAAGCCACGGGAAAGGCCTTGAGAGGCCGAATTTCCTTTATTCATGCATGTTAGCGAAAAGAAGCCGAAAATCCGGCGTTCGATGTTTTTCTCGTCCGTAACCTCCAACACCCCGGAAAACCGGCTAGGTTACGGAAAACCGGTTTTCAAGGCATCTCCAATAGCTTTTTTCAAAATCCGAAGAGAAAATATTGACACGCAATCGCGCTTGTGATATGGTGTTCTTGTCGGCAACGGAAATTGCACCTTTAAAGCTTTTACTGATGCAGGTTTCCTGAGCCTGCAGTCCGAAAGGACGTGCCCCGCTTTAGGGGATTACGACTTGATTCATTCGCCAAAATGCGAAGTAGTCAAGCGAGCGCGGGTCCGAAAGGACGTGCCCCGCTTTAGGGGATTACGACGCCTTTGTGACGAGACGCTACGTCCACGCCATATGGTGGGTCTGGTCCGAAAGGACGTGCCCCGCTTTAGGGGATTACGACTCCATGTCGTCCTCCGGTAGCTCCGGCGCGGGCTTCGGTTGTCCGAAAGGACGTGCCCCGCTTTAGGGGATTACGACCTTTTGTCCGTAACAGTGGATTTCGACGAGGGAGCGCAATACCGTCCGAAAGGACGTGCCCCGCTTTAGGGGATTACGACGTCGTCCAGCAGAAGAATAATTTCTTCATACCAGACTACCTGTCCGAAAGGACGTGCCCCGCTTTAGGGGATTACGACTATTCCTTCGCCAACCGGAGGGCGCTGCCGTCCATCGCGTGGTCCGAAAGGACGTGCCCCGCTTTAGGGGATTACGACACTTCGCCTGTGCGCTTGTTAATGACCTGCTTTCCGGGTCCGAAAGGACGTGCCCCGCTTTAGGGGATTACGACCAGCAGAAATGCGGACCGCGCCAAACATTCGACGGTTCAGTCCGAAAGGACGTGCCCCGCTTTAGGGGATTACGACGCGTGCACATCCGCGCCTGCCGCCAGCAAAAGCTTGACAACGGTCCGAAAGGACGTGCCCCGCTTTAGGGGATTACGACACTCTTCAGCCCCTGCGGCCTGGCAAACTCGCACTTGCTGTGTCCGAAAGGACGTGCCCCGCTTTAGGGGATTACGACACCTTCCAACTTTCTAAAAGCTTGTTGCCTCATCTCATCAGGTCCGAAAGGACGTGCCCCGCTTTAGGGGATTACGACTCGGCTTTGCCGTCCCATTCCGGCGTTAACTCTACCGCCGGTCCGAAAGGACGTGCCCCGCTTTAGGGGATTACGACACTCCAGCAACAAAGCCAGAAACAACGGCAGTTCTCCCGTCCGAAAGGACGTGCCCCGCTTTAGGGGATTACGACGCTTGGACTTGCTCGCTATAGCACGATTGGCATTGAAAGTGTCCGAAAGGACGTGCCCCGCTTTAGGGGATTACGACCCGTACTTCTTCGACACTGCCTGTGCCTGTGGAGACATTTGTCCGAAAGGACGTGCCCCGCTTTAGGGGATTACGACCTTACAAAAGAGCACCAGTAGCATGCCGTTGCTACAACGTCCGAAAGGACGTGCCCCGCTTTAGGGAATTACGACGAGCTTGACGGCGTAGAAATCCGTTCCGCCCGTGGTCGGGTCCGAAAGGACGTGCCCCGCTTTAGGAGATTACGACCTTGTGCCGTGCGATATACTCCTCCGCCTCTTCTCTGGGTCCGAAAGGACGTGCCCCGCTTTAGGGGATTACGACGGGAGGAAAGGGGTGTATGTGATGACTGTCATGGATGAGAGTCCGAAAGGACGTGCCCCGCTTTAGGGGATTACGACGGTCATCGGTTTTTTACGGTAAAACTCAGCGGCAATACCAGGCCCGAAAGGACGTGCCCCGCTTTAGGGGATTACGACGCATTTCCAGAAACCCTAGCATTTCCATAAACCCAACAAGTCTGAAAAGACTGCCCCGTTATGAGGGGATTGGCGAATACCGGCGATTCCGAATATGCGCCATCTGGAAGCGCAGGCTTTTTCGCGCCGTAAATCCGTTCATGTTTGATACAATGGCGCCGTGAGCGGAGTGCCTTATTACAGGTTTGAAGTCGTCCTTAAGACATCGGCGGAAGCGAGGCCGAACGGGTTTTGGGGGGCGCACCTTCGCAGCGCGCTCGGCGTGTCGCTGCGCGAGTCGTGCTGCCCGTTTCCCGGCGCGCCGTGCGCGGAGTGTTTGCTTCGATTCGATTGCGCATACGCCACCGCGTGGCATACGTTCGTTCATCCTGAAAATGAAAATGCCGGAATTCCGCCGGGCGTAACGACGAACAATCCGCACCCGTTCATACTGCGACAAGCGCCGGACACTCCGGAGGTGGTGGCGGCGGGACGGCTGCTTAGATTCGGGCTCGTGATATTGGGCGAGCATACGCGCAAGACCGCGTTTTGGGTGACTGCGCTCAAACGGATGGCGCAGCGCGGGCTGGGGAAAAACCGGCCGCCGCTTAAATTGATGCAGGTCAAGCGAACCGGCGGCCGCCGCTCGAAAGTGGTATATAAAAGCACGCAAAGCGCTGTGTCGCACCCCGGCGAACCGGAATATTTAACGCTCGACGGAAGGCGGGATGAGCAGGAATCGGCGCGGCCTCGCAACATAAAGCTGGTTTTCCGAACGCCGGTACGCATCAGGTATAGGGACGAAGAACCGGTCGAGCCGACGCCGAAGATCATTTGGGACAGCCTGACACGAAGATTGATGGGGATAATGAACGCGAACGGCGCTGAACCAACAAACATACCAAAAGGCTGTTCGTACGAGGAAATGCCGGCCGGCAAGTGGAAAAAGGTAAGACTGGAACGGTGGAGTTCCACTCAACAGAGGCGGATACCGGCATCGGGATACGCGGGGGAGGCAGAGTTAACCGGCGTGCCGGAAGAGCATATGTCTTGGTGGAACGCGGGCGAACTGCTGGGCGTAGGCAAAATGGCGGCATTCGGCCTCGGCGCATACGACATCGAGGAAATAGGGTAGGTATGCAAAGGTATCGAACGAAATACGGATGCAAAATTGAACGGCGTGATTAGTGTTACAATTACCCGACGAACTGCCATTTGGCGACCAATCACCAATGGAAATGTATCGGCCATCGGCCTTTTGAGGCTAATCCTATGGAGAGTAAGTACTCCGATAGCTATGTCACATTTTCAAGTTTCAGAGAGTTTCGCCCGTTTTGTCAAGGCGAGGCGGGCGTTTCGACCTTTTCGGGCGGCTGTCGGATTTCGCCAATGTTGGTTAGAATAAACCTATGAACAGCGACCTGACTTTCATCACGAACGAGCGCAATCAGACCTTGCAGGAGAGGTTCCGGGTTCTTATCAAGGACACGCGCTTTTTCGATGTACTCGTGGGATACTTCTTCGCAAGCGGATTTCACGCCATTTACAGATCGCTTGAATCCACCGAGAAAATTCGCATCCTGATCGGCATCGGCACGAACAAAGAGGTGGTTAAGCTTATCAGCGAGGCGTACACCGCCCCGAAGCTTGATTTGAGATTCTCGTCTGCTGAAGTCAAAGAACACCTTGAAGAATCCGTCGCGGCGGAGATGGAGGCGTCCGAAGACAACGAAAGCGTCGAGGACGGCGTCCGCAAGTTTCTGGAATGGCTACGGAGCGGCAAGCTGGAAATCAAGGCATACCCCACACAGGACATTCACGCCAAGCTTTACATAATGTCGTTTGCCGAAGGCGACCGAGACACGGGCAGGGTAATCACCGGTTCCAGCAACTTCACGCAAGCGGGATTACGGGACAATCTGGAATTCAATGTCGAGTTGAAGAATCGAGACGATTACGAGTTCGCGAGGGAGGAGTTCGACAAGCTCTGGGCGGATGCGGTTGACGTAAAGGACAAGTACATCCAGTCGATCCAAACTCGCACTTGGCTCAACGACACCATCACGCCTTACGAGCTTTATTTGAAGTTCCTGTACGAATACTTCAAAGACGACTTGGCCAGGGCGGACGAAGTGACCTTTGCCTATACGCCGCCGGAGTTCAAGCAGTACGAGTATCAGGAACAAGCCGTGCTCAACGCAAAGAAAATTTTGGACGAGTACGGCGGCGTGTTTATTTCCGATGTCGTTGGTCTCGGCAAAACCTATGTCGGAGCGATGCTATCGAACCAACTCGACGGCAGGACTTTGGTAATCGCGCCGCCGGTTCTTTTGGACAAAAATAATCGGGGTTCTTGGGTCAGCGTATTCGAGGACTTCGGCGTACAGCAGGGCGGCTTCGAGTCATTGGGGAAGTTGGACGATTTGCTAAAGCGCGGAACCGAGAAATACAAGAACGTAATCATCGACGAAGCCCATCGCTTCCGCACCGAAACGACCGTATCTTACGAAAAGCTTGCCCAGATATGCCGGGGTAAGCGGGTTATCCTTGTTACGGCTACCCCGTACAACAACTCGCCCAAGGACATTCTGTCTCAAATCAAGCTGTTTCAGAAAGGCAGAAAGAGCACCATTCCGAACCTTGCCGATTTGGAGAAGTTTTTCGGAAACCTTGAAGCCAAGCTGAAAAACCTAGACCGGCAACGGGACTACGCGGAGTATATCGGAGTCATCCGCGACAACGCTAAGGAAATCCGGGACAAGGTGCTCAAGTATCTGATGGTTCGCCGGACGCGCTCGGAAATCGTCAATTATTTCAAGAAAGACCTGGACAAGCGGAATCTGAAATTTCCGGAAGTGGCCGATCCCAAGCCCGTGTTTTACGAACTCGACGACAAGGAAGACGAAGTTTTCACGCGCACGGTAGGGCTAATCGCAAAGAGCTTCACCTATTCCCGGTATATGCCATTGCTTTACCTGAAAGAAGGTGTCAGCCAGCCGGAGCAATTGGCGCAACACAATATGGGCAGGTTTATGAAAATCCTGCTCATCAAGCGGCTCGAATCGAGCTTTCACGCTTTCCGGCTAACGGTTCGGCGTTTCGCCGATTCCTACGAGCACTTCCTCAAGGAACTGGACAAGGGGCAGGTTTACGTCAGCAAGAAGCACATCAACAAGATATTCGAGCTTTTGGACAACGACGACACCGAGGCCATCGAGCGTTTGATCGACGAGGACAAGGCGGAAAAGTACGCCGCCGAAGACTTCAAACCCACTTTCAAGCGAGACCTCGAAAACGATTTGGCCCTGCTAAATGAAATCGAGAAGATGTGGCAAGGCATCGACCGCGACCCGAAGCTTATCGCTTTCGAGGACGCCTTGAAGAAGACCCCCGTGCTAGGAGAGCAAAAGCTGGTCGTGTTTACCGAGTCCAAGGAAACCGCGGACTATCTTGCCGGATACATCGGCAATTTGTACCCGAACCAGGTCTTGCTTTACACGGGCGGATCGAGCGCTCCGGTACGGGAGAAGGTCATCGAAAACTTCGACGCCCGCGCCCGCTTCCCCAAGGACGATTACCGCATCCTTGTCACTACCGAAGTGCTTTCGGAAGGCGTCAACCTTCACCGCTCTAACGTGGTGGTCAATTACGATATCCCCTGGAACCCGACCCGCCTTTTGCAACGTGTCGGGCGCATCAACCGCGTGGACACGAAGTTCGACAAGATTTACAGCTTCACGTTTTTCCCGACCAGGCAGTCGAACGACCAGATAAAACTCAAGGAAGCGGCGGTGGCCAAGATTCACGCGTTTATGACCCTGCTCGGAGAGGATGCCCGCATCCTGACGGAGGGCGAACCAATCGGCTCGCACGGACTTTACGACCGTCTCGTGTCCAAGCAAACCATCACCGGCGAAGACGAGGACGCCGAAAGCGACTTGAAATACTTGAACGTCATCAAGGAAGTCCGGGAATCCCATCCCGACCTATTCGAGCAAATCAAGCGTTTGCCGAAGAAAGCCCGCACCGCTCGCAAGACCGCCGTCAAGCAAGACGCCTTGCTGACTTACTTCCGCAAAGGCAAGCTCCAAAAGTTCTTTATGTCATCCAAACCGACCGAGTCTGTGGAGTTGGACTTCCTCACGGCGGCGGGGCTTCTCGCGACCGAGCCGGAGACCGACCGCGCCGAACTTGGCAAGGACTACTACCCGTTCCTCGAAGCGAACAAGATAGCCTTCCTTGCGGCTACGACGGACGAGGAGCCGGAAGCGACGGGGCGGGGCGGGCGCGACGCCGCATCTCAAATCCTGAAGCTTCTGAAGGCCCTTGGCGACCTGCGCAAGCTCACCGACGACCAGGAGCAGTATCTACGCAGGGTTATGCGCCAGCTGGAAGAAGGCGGGCTTCCCAAGCAGACGACCAAGCATACGCTTCAAGCGCTCCAAGCGCTAATCAAAAAGAAGGACGCAAGCCCGCTTAAGGTTATCGCCTTGTTACAAACCGAAATACCCGCGGAATTGCTGGAGACGCACGTTGCCGAAAGCGCCGCACGGACTTCAGGCCCCCGCGAAGTCATACTTTCAGAGTACTTACAGGAAAGTTAGCCAATGGACAAAAATTCAGCCCGTCAACTTGTCGGAGATACCTTTCGGGGTTCGTTTGAAAAAGGGCGTTTCTACCGCTTCGTCAAGGAATTGCTTAACCACGTTACCGACGCGCAGTTTATGTATGCGGGGAATCGCGTGCCTGACGCCTATAAGCCGTACATCCATTCGCTCGAACGACTCGGCAAGTATCAAGACCCCGAAGGCAAAAAGATCGACATCCTTGTCGTCAACCTCGAAAAAGGCTCGTCGCTCGAACGCGCTCGCACGATGCAGCGCAACTTCATTGCCTGGTATCTGAACGGAAGCAGGGGCGGAGAACTCAAAGACGCCGCCCTTGTCGCTTTCGTTTCCCCCGATTCCGCCGATTGGCGCTTTTCGCTTGTGACAATGGAATACAAAATCACCGAAACGCTCACCGGCAAAGTGAAAGCCCAAGCGGAATACACACCGGCGAGGCGATATTCATTTCTGGTCGGGGAGCACGAAACCAGCCACACCGCTCAAAGCAGACTCGTTCCCCCGATCGAGGACGACAAAAACGATCCGACGCTCAAGCAGATCGAAGAAGCTTTCAACATCGAGAAAGCCACAAAGGAATTCTTCGGCAAGTACCGCGAGCTGTTCATCCAACTGCTGGATACGCTTGACGGGATACTTGAGAGCGACAAAGCAATCAAGAAGGACTTTGCCAATAAGGGAGTCAGCACCGCCGATTTCGCCAAAAAACTCCTTGGGCAGATTGTCTTCCTGTATTTCCTGCAAAAGAAAGGTTGGTTCGGAGTCAAGCGCCACCAGCCCTGGGGTTCCGGTTCCAAGCAGTTTTTGCGCGAACTTTTCGCCAAGAAGCACGGCGGTTACGACAACTTCTTTAACGACATTCTCGAACCACTTTTCTACGAAGCCTTGCGACAGGAGCGTCAGGAAGATTACTACAGCCGTTTCGATTGCCGCATCCCGTTCCTGAACGGAGGGCTATTCGACCCGCTTGGCGATTACGACTGGATCGAAACCGATATCCTGCTTCCCAATGAACTTTTCTCGAATGCCACCAAGACCAAAGAGGGCGATACCGGCACCGGCATCCTTGACGTTTTCGACCGCTACAACTTCACCGTGAACGAAGACGAACCGCTCGAAAAGGAAGTAGCAGTTGACCCGGAAATGCTCGGTAAGGTTTTCGAGAATCTGCTTGAAGTCAAAGACCGTAAGTCCAAAGGCACGTACTACACGCCCCGCGAAATCGTGCACTATATGTGTCAGGAATCGCTCATTAATTACCTTGCGACCGAACTTGACGGCAAAGTCCCCAAGGAGGATATCGAAACGCTCGTGCGTCACGGCGAATCCGTAGTAGAGCACGAAAGCCGCATCATCAAACACGGCAAGGAAACCGAGCGCTACTCCCACCGCTTGCCCGAAAGCATCCGGGACAACGCCAAGCAGATAGACACCGCTCTCGAAACCATCCGCATATGCGACCCGGCTGTCGGGAGCGGCGCATTCCCTGTTGGGATGATGACGGAGATAATCCGCGCCCGAAACGCCCTGTCCGCCTATCTTGGGAACAGCAGCGCGCGCACGATATACGACTTCAAACGCCACGCCATCCAGAACTGCCTTTACGGAGTGGATATAGACCCCGGCGCGATAGAGATCGCCAAACTTCGCCTTTGGCTTTCGCTCGTAGTGGACGAGGAAGAGCGGGGCACGATCCAGCCCTTGCCGAACCTTGACTACAAACTCGTTTGCGGCAATTCGCTTCTGGGAGTCGAGCACGACCTTTTCAACCAGCCTCTTTTCGACAAACTCGAACAACTGAAGGCATCCTACTTTGCCGAAACCAATACGAAGAAGAAGCACGCTCTCAAAGACCAAATCGAGGAAGTAATCTCCAAGCTCACCAAAGGCCACAAAGACTTCGACTTCGAAGTTTATTTCTCGGAAGTATTCCACGAGAAAGGCGGATTTGATGTTGTGATCGCAAATCCACCGTATATCGACTCCGAGGCAATGGTAAACAAGGGTTTAAGCGATTTGCGTGAATACATTGCCTCTACATTCAAAATGGCAAAAGGTAATTGGGATATTTACATTGCCTTTTTTGAAGTCGGTTTTGGGCTTTTAAGCAAAACTGGATGTCTAACCTTTATTACTCCGGACAAATGGATATCCAAGCCATTTGGCGACGCCCTGAGGCAAAACACTATCGCTAGGTTGTGTGCAGTTGTTAAAGCAGGTAGACAGGTTTTTGAGGAAGCCAAGGTCGATGCCATTGTTTCCATATTTACGGCTCGCGAGTGCCCCATTCTTGATGTTCTAATTTATGAAGATGGGAGGTTTCTCCTTGCGGGTCAAGTCGACAAAAATACACTTACCGACCCGTTCGCGTTTGACTTCGTGTTTTCGCCTTTTCTTCACATTCTCTCGAAATTCGAACAGCAGCCTCATAAGTTGTCCGATTTGGCGCAGTGCGAAAGCGCCTGTGCCACTTCTGATGCGTATACACTCAAGCCCTTAATCAGAAACTTAGATAATGAATACTTTTCTAAGGCCAAGTTCCTGAAAGTTGTAAATACCGGAACCATCGGCAAGTACGTTTCCAAATGGGGCCATTCCCCAATGACCTACCTGAAAGATAAGTACATTTCCCCCGTAGTGGAGCGCCAGCGTTTTTTGGATCTTTTTCGCAATACATATGGGAAAAAGGCCACGATTCCAAAGGTAATCATAAAGGGACTTACTCTACTTGATGCTTTAATAGACGAACAGGGAGTTGTTGTCCCTGGAAAATCTACACTTATTATTTCAGGCGGTAATCTGGCACGTCTTAAACTTGTTCTTGCCTTGGCTAATAGCAAGATTGCTCTGTTTTACATTAGGCACAAATACCCGTCCTCCAGCTACAATCAGGGCATTAACTTTACCAAGAATATGATGAATGCCTTACCAGCGCCCGACTTCTCGTCTGGTCAGGGGACTATTGCAATTGAACTTGTAGACAAAATCTTGGCCATCACAGGAAATGATGACTACTTTGCCGATCCCGCCAAGCAAGTCAAGGTACGGACTTATATACACGAAATCGACAAACTTTTCTACAGTCTTTACAACCTTACCGACGACGAGATCAAAATTGTGGAAGAAAACTGCTAGGTGTTATCAACCGAGTCTTGTGCTTGCGTCACGCCACCTGCGGCTGTCGGAGCTTGAGTTTGCGGAGCAGATGCCAGCAAAGTTTTGATGCGCCCCTTGATATTCTCATAAACACTTGTGAGTTTATGCTTTGCTACTTCCGTCAAACGAGCCGTATGCGCTAGTGCATCCCTGATTGGCTTGTATTCCTTTGCGTCGTTTTGAATCGTGTTTAGAGCGCCAGACACATCAGCTTCTCCCGCTAAAAGCCCCATATCCAGATAGCTCAAGAAATCGTTATCTTTTCGAATGTCTATATTCAAATTGCCCTTTCGCTTGTTTGCTGCTTCGATACCTTGCCACCGAGTAATCTCCGCTTGGGCATCTGCCGAGATTTGCGCCCCTGTCGAACGCAGTAACTTTCGAACAAGGTTTTCGGAAACAAAGCACTCGCCGTATGACCCGAAATTGAACGTGGCGTCATTTTGCAATTCACTCACCCATTCGTCAATCCTCTCTCGCTCGCCGCTACCATCAGGTGGGATGAATTGAGTCACGACCGCATTGTACAAATCCCCGGAAGCTCTGTCCTTCTTTGTAATGCTGGCGTTTTCGCTGTCGCCGGTCTCTCTGTGCTTTCTTCGCCACTTGTCCCAATCGCTCAAAACCGTTTTCAAAACCGGTTTGAGGCTTTCGAGTAATGCCGCGAACTTCGGGTCTTCCGCCACGATCCCTTCGCGACTAGTAGCAAATCGGTCTTTGTCGTCGTCCAACGCGTTGAAATGAATCTGGCCATAGAGGTAATTCACTGCAATTCGCGGTAGAGGGAGATGCCTTAGAATATCTCGTTCTCGCAATCTACCGTTTACGAACAGATCGACACCGACTCTTTCATCGGAGCCTTCCAACTTGAGGTCGTGAGTAGACACCACCGATGCGATGAAGCCTTGGACTTCGTTGGGTAGTGTGGAAACTGTTGTGCTTTCTTTGAGTGTGGGAGGTTTCAATCTTTCATCAACGAAAGGATCGGCCAATGTCCCCAGTTTCCAAAGGAACTGCGTCTTGCCGGAAAGCCAGGACAAGTCTTCAAGAGTAATTTTTTGATCTTCCAAGAATATGTTGAACGAATCGTCCAGAAGGGAAAACCGAAAGTATAGAGCAATGATTCTTCTGATACTTTCAAGCCTCTTTCTGATTCCATCCTCGATTTTATCGAAGTAAATGATCGTACCGTGTTCAAATTCCCTTGTGTATTCTGCAAACACAGTTAAATCGTGTGCCGACAACTTATAATTGTCAGGCTCGACGTCGTCAGTAATTGCCCTGTCCAAGTCAGCATTATCGATAACTCCACCTATGATTTCACCATCCTGCTTTTTCGATATAACGTGTATCTTTTTAGCGCAGGACAGAAGGGCGAGCTTGCCGATTCCCTTTCTACCGATGTAGGGCCTACCGCCTTGCGAAGTGGAATGACCGCCTAATCGTTTTGTGTATCCGATTTTCAAAAACTTTGATTGAAAATCTTCGTCTGTCATACCTACGCCATCGTCTTTGACAAAAAAACTATCCTTGGCCTTGTCGATGTAAATCCAGACGTTTTGGGCATCAGCGTCCCAAGCATTCGAAATGGCTTCGCCAAGGACAGTTGCGAAACTCCTGTACAGGTTACGTCCCAGATGATCCAAGACGCTCATCGAAATTCGAAATGTGAACTCTCTAGACATATTCCCTCGCATGTTTGACAATACTGTCTCCGATTACCTTTCCGAGCCGGACAGGAACGGCGTTTCCGATAAACTTGGCCACTTGTTTGACTATCAGAGGTTGGCCGTCCGGTATGAACTTATACTTTTTGGGGAAGGTTTGCAATGTAGCCGCTTCGCGCAAGGATATAGCCCGATCCTGATCGGGATGTCCGAATCGCCCATTGCCGAGTCCGACACACTGTGTAGTCATAGTTGGAGAAGGCTCGTCCCACCTCATCCGCCCGTAAACCGTACATTTATACGTCTTGCCGGAATCCCTTTTATGACAATCCAAAAGCAGGCTGTCATCCCAACTTTTCGAGTTTCCTCCATCGCGCGGAGTCGCCTTTATTCGTCTCATGTTTGTGGGACTCAATTTCCTAGCCCGATGCAAACGGTCATTCTTGTGGACTTCACCGTCCGATATCGGCTCGAAATGCCCGATTGCGTTCCTGACCGTAACCTTGTTATTCGCGTGTGTTTTGTCGACCAGTTTGATTTCACCGAGACGCGAAGCCAGCAAAACCAATCGCTTTCGCCGCTGCGGGACACCGTATTCCGAAGCGTCCACGAAGTCGTACCAGTACTTATATCCTTTCCTATCCAAGGTAGCCAAGAACGTTTTGAAGGCAAGAGTTTTTGCCAATCCGCTCACGTTTTCCATCGATACTATCTCAGGCAACGTTTTCGCTATTAATTCAGCGAACCTTTCCACCGGTTCTAGTGCTTTCTTCGTTACGCCTTTGATGTTGAGCTGCGAAAACGGTTGACAAGGAGCACATCCCGCGAGTACACGAACAATGCGTTTTTCTTGTCCGAACAGCATGTTGATTTCGTCAGCAGTAATGTCCTTAATGTCTTTATGGATAAACCGAGCGCCGTTGTTGTACTCGTATCCGAATCGACAGGTTTCGTCGTTGTCGATTCCGGCCACCACTTCCAAACCGGCCTTGGCCAAGCCGTACGAAAGCCCGCCTATTCCGCAGAACAAATCGACTACTTTAATTGGATACTTGTTCGACATATTTTCCTAATGGACTAAACCCGTCTTTATCATATCGTAATCGAACCGAAAATCGCTCCTTTTCAAGTCGTGTTCCCAAATCCGAATCACGCACCAGCCCAGCTTGCTATAGTAACGATTCACTTCAATGTCGCGTTCACGGTTCCGGTCGATTTTGGCTTTCCAGAATTCATCCCTGGTCGATGGTATCCGGCAATGGTGCATGCAACCGTGCCAGAAACAAGAATCAATGAATATCACAGTCCTGTATTTGGGCAAAACCAGATCGGGAGTGCCGAAATATTTCTTGGAGTTCTTTCTATACCTGAAACCCCGCTTGTGAAGCTCTGTGCGGAAGGCAACCTCCATTTTGCTGTCCCGGCATCGCACACGGGACATCATTTCACTTCGCTTGCTGGTCGTTACGGTATCCATCTTCCTAGTAAATAGCACATTGCCATTTTCTTCTCAGGGACACTAGAACCCGGTCAAAGATTGGCAGGGGGGAGTTTTATCTGGGGTTTCAACTTGCCAGCGGTGACCACAACCAATTTCAAGGCACTGCAATCCCCAACGATACAGCTGTGTCGCCCCAAAGCCGCCTACTAGCTTCGGGCCAGCATAATATTTAAATTTCCGCGACTTACACATAGGGCAGACACACAGATTGTTTTCATGCTTGCTCAGAGATTCATGTTCATTCATCGCATTCTTCACCTCACGTCCATTGTAAACCCACACGACGGGCAATCTATATAATGCGGATGACCGAGGCACTTTGGACACCTACCGAAGTAGTTGCCCGGACGCTTGTATCCGCACTCGCACTTCCAGGCACCGAGCAGGTCAATCGAATGCCCGCAGAACCGGCAGACCAGGTGTTCCAGGGATAGCTCCCGGTACCTTTGCGTGTAGGGCAGGTGCATCGAGATGTAGTCCGAAAGGTAGAGGACGAACCGGGCACCGAACAGCCCCAGGAGCCAGCGGGAAAGCGCGGATTGTTTGCCGCTTCCGATGGCGGCGCTCCCGTGAGCCGGATGTCCGATTTCCTCAGCCACGCGCACCCCTGACAGCGTCGAATACACCGTACTTCTGAACCTGGCTCGGATCGACGACCCGTCTCGTGTCCTGACCTCTGCGCTCGAACAGATCGCCAGCCTTCACCCATATCCGCCCGGCAATGGAATCGGGCGAGATATTGTCGGCGGTAGTGTACCAGAATCCACGCTTGCCGCCCAACTCAACCGTCCGTTCGGCCAGCGACATTATCCGTTTGTGGGACGGAGCGACCGGCGAAAGGACTTGCCGAACAAGGTTTCGGTACACGCCGGAAACTTCACCATCTGATCCTCACGCATCCCGACCAAGACCACTTGGCGGATTTGCCAAATGTGCTCGAACTACTCAAGCCCGTTAATGTCTGGCAACATCCGCAATTGTCTTTGCGCTCGCTTGCCGAACTCAAGGCTACCTTGAGCAAAGCTCAGGAAGCGTACATAGAAGCAAAGACCAAACCGCCAAGCGAGCTACAACCGATTGTGGCGACCAGCAAAGTACGAACGATGGAACTTCGGCAATTCTATTTGCCCATCGGGAGCGTGCGCGACGTCAACGACCTGTCGCTAGTTAGTTTCATTACCGAAGACGGCTTTACCGTTTGCTTCCCCGGCGATCTCACCGCCCGCGGATGGAAACTTTTCCTGGATAACAGGGCGTTTCAATATCTGCTTCGTGAAACCAACCTGTTCATCGCTTCCCACCACGGACGGCCTACTGGATACTACGCTCCCGTATTCGATTACCTTTCTCCCAAGCTCGTTGTCCTGTCGGACAAGGAGCAGGCAAAGGGCAAGACCGTCACGCAACGAGCGCCATATCGGGAGCACGCCAAGGGAGTGAAGATGCCCGATGGTTCTTTCCGCCGTGTTCTCACCACTCGTGGGGACGGAAGAATCCGGGTAGTCGTCAAAGATAACAAGTGGGAGGTATCAACTTCCCGTTCTGCTACATACATAAAGAAGGAGGCAGTCCAATGAGTAAGACTCTATCCGGTAACCAACCGGAGAGATACTTCATATATGCCCGCAAGTCATCCGAAGGCGAGGAGCGCCAAGCCCGAAGCGTGGAAGACCAGCTGTCCGTCTTATGGAAACTGGCTCAGCAGTCCGGCCTCAATGTCGTTTCGGAATTTACCGAGAGCCAGACCGCCTGAAAGCCGGGCAGACCCGTGTTCAATCAGATGATCGAGCGTATCGAACAAGGAGAAGCGGACGGCATTCTGGCTTGGCATCCCGACCGCTTGGCAAGAAACGCCGTTGACGGCGGAAAGATTATGTACTTGCTGGATACCGGAAAAGTAAACTTGCTTACATTAGCCAACTTCTGGTTCGAGAACACTTCGCAAGGAAAATATATGCTCTACCTTGCCTTTGCCCAGAGCAAGTACTACACGGACAACTTGAGCGAAAACATCCGGCGTGGAATCAAAGCGCGTCTGGATAGAGGCGTCTATCCCAACTATGCCAAGCGGGGATACACTAACCACCCGAAAACGAGAGAAATTATTCCCGATACGAAAAACTTCCACTTGATCCGCGAGATGTTCGAGCTATACGCTTCGGGCAAAGAATCGCTTCTATCGCTTGGCGTTACGATGTACGAAAAGGGATTGACCGGTTTCACCGGCAAGCCCTTGTCCGCCAGCCAAGTCCAACGGATGCTCCAAGACCCGTTCTACTACGGAGCGTTCAGATACAAAGACGAGCTTTATCAAGGAATCCACAAGCCCGCCATCACCAAGGAGTTATTCGACAAGGCGCAAGCCGTAATGTTTAACAAGGGCAAGTTCAAGACTAGGCGGCGCAACCGGCACGACTTCGCTTTCACCGGAATGCTCAGATGCGGCGAGTGCGGACACGCGGTTACGGCGGAGACAACCAAGGGACACATCTATTACCATTGCACCAAGCGAAGCCGTATCCACGATTGCCGCCAGCCGTTCATCCGTGAAGAAGCCTTTGTTGACGAGTTTCATTCCGTGCCTGACGCTATCCCCGTTCCCGATAGTTGGCTTGAATCTATGCTTGCGGAAGTAGACTCGCTTTCCGTTTCTCACACATCCCGCCAAAGCGGGCAGTCTAAGGAGCTTGATTTGGCTTTCGGAACTATCCAGACGAAGCTTGCGAGGCTGGCGGACTTGTATGTAGAAGGGGAACTAGATCGGGCGGATTACCACGCCCGCAAAGAGAAGCTTTTGAACGAAAAGATCGCTCTAATGGAGCTAAGAAAGAAGATCGCCACGGACACGGGCGGAATGAAGTTAGAACGGATGAAGAAGCCGTTGAGCCTGCTTCTGGACTGGAGAAAACGCAAAGCGGGAGTTGATCTAAGTGAACTACGCAACTTCGTTGCGGAGGTAGGTTCGAACTTGAGATTGAATTCGCGGAAAGTGCTCTGGGACTGGAATTCGCCCTTCGCCCTGCTGGCTCAGGGCGGCTCGTATACTTGTTGGCGGAGAGAGTGGGATTCGAACCCACGGTGCAGAATTCACCGCACACATGCTTTCCAGGCATGCACCTTAAGCCACTCGGTCATCTCTCCGCGAGCGCAGATTTTACCATCGCAGGGGCGGTTTGTGCTTTAGAAACGTCGATTGAGACGGCACTTCCTCATTTGTCTTTGCGGAAGCGTTCTTTGCCCGCTTTGTCCATTTTCTCGCAGGCCGTTTGATAGATAAGCCGCGCCGCCGTGTTTTTAAACCTAAGCAGGAGTTTTTCGGTTTCGGCCGCGTCGATTTTCCACGCTTCGCGCAAAAACCAGCCGATGCCTTGCTGCGACACTCTCTCCGATTCGCCCATCATCGGCTCGGCGAACTTTAGGTATCGCTTAACTTTTTTCTCCGCCTTCATCGGTTTGATTTGGCTGACGATTGCGACCCGCCGAACCCACCTTCCCGTATCGCCGCGCCAAAGTTCGAAATCGTCGGACGATATGTTTCCCGCCTCGAATATCGCCGGAAAAACGGCGCACGAAAACTCGTCGCAAATTGCCCAATTGTGGTGGTCGTGTGCGAACCACGTGCGGATTTCGGGCATACGGTCGCGTTTTATATCGCTCGCGAATTTAAGCGAGATTACGTACGCCATGCCTTTTATTTCGTATTTTTCGGACGACATCATTTCGCCGCAAAGCTGCATCCATCCGTCTAAATCAAGCTTCGAGGAATATTTTTCTACAAACTCGTCCCTATATTCGGTAAGAACGCCCGCCGGCACGCCGTACGCGTCGTAGCCTTCCTTGAAATAGCGGGAGTATTTTTGGACAATCGCGGCGGAGCCGTTTACCCGCATGAAACTATCGACTTCTTTAATCAGTTTCGCGTAATTCATGTTTTCAGCTCCGTCCGGTTTGCTTAAGAAGTTCTTTCACCGCAAGTTCGAGCTGGGCGTCCTTGCCGTTTTTCACTTCGTCCGGGTGGTTCGAAACGAATATGTCCGGCTGTATTCCTTCGATTCCGCCGGGGCCGCTTACTTCCATGTTGCGCCTGTCGTACGTGTACCAGCCTTCGACCGGAAGCCTGAAACTGCTGCCGTCCACGAGCGAATATTCCAGCGTTCCGATGACGCTGCCGTTCGTGGGTTCGCCGATAAGTTTGCCGATGCCGAGCTGTTTGAAACCAGCGGGAAAAATTTCCGAATCGGAATAGCAGCTTGCGTTTATCAAGCAGACGGCGGGCTTTTCCCATCTCATCGCCGGTGCGCCGGTCCAATCGGAGTGGCGGCCGCGAGACCATCCGAAAGCTTTTCTCGCGAGCAATTCGAGAATGTAATACGACGTCCAGCCGCCGCCGTTGAACCGGACGTCGACGACAACGGCGTCTTTATCGAAGTTCAGTCCGAAAAGGTCGTGCTTGAATTTTTGAAAGCTCGCCCAGTCCATTTGTTGAATATGCAAATAGCCGATTTTGCCTCCAGATAGCTTTTCGGTCATTTGCCGGCGCTCTTCGACCCAAGCCTGGTACGAAAGCTGATATTGCGTCCCAGCGTCGATGGGGATTATGCTGACCGTGCGCTCGCCGGATTTGCCTTTGACAACGAGTTCTACCTGATCGTTCGGTTTGTCGTCCAAAATCTGGAAGATGTTCGTCTTGCGGCTCACGCTTTCGCCGTTTATGGACAAAAGAATTTCGCCGGGTTCGACGCGGCTTTCTTTGCGATAGCACGGCCCGTCGTACAGCACTTTTTCGACTTTGAGCCCCGGCCCGTCGTACGCCGGATCGAAATCTAGGCCGAGGAAGCCCGTGTAGGAAGGAATTCCGTCGAAACTCGTGCCGCCCCAAATTCCCAGGTGACTGCCCTTGACGTCGCCGATGAGTCGCGAAACGACATAGTTGAATTCCTCCGGCGAGGCCGCTTGTTCGACGAGAGGAAGGTACTTTGCGAAAATCGCGTCCCAATCTTTGCGCGCTCCGTGAAGATTGGGATCGTAGAAATAGTTTTTCAAAAGCCGCCAGCATTCGGAATACATTTGCATCAGTTCCGCACGCCTGTCGATTTTCATCGAAGCGATGAAAGGAACCTGCCCCATTCCCTGCACCTGCGGGCCGTTTACGCGAACGAAGCCGACGCCGCCCCATGGAGCGAGGAAATAAAGCTTATCGCCGCCGGGGGAAAGCTGCATTTGGTCCATGGGAATGCCAACGCCGAGCGCGAAGGCTTCCATGCCGTCTATGCTCGCCGCCCATAAATCCGTTTCCCCGGTCGCGTCCGAAATGTAATAAACCCAGCCCGCGTCAATCGAACTTACGGGCATCGTCGAGGCGCCGCCGTGCGCGGATAGGCGCGTTACGCGCTCCCATATTCTCTCGAAGTCGATTTCGATAGCCGGATTTTCGCCGCCATTCTCGCCGCTTTCCTCCGCGCCGTTATTAGTTTCATCCGATTCGCCGCCCGCGGGGTCGAGGATGAAGCCCTTGGTAAATATGTTTTCTTTGGTTTTGAAATCGAGTTTGAAAATACCCCAGTTGTCGTCAACGCGATCGCTCATGAAAACGATGCCGCTCCCGTCCGGCAGCCATTCGAAATTCCAAATCCAGTCGGGATGCCGCAAAACGTTGACGGGTTTTCCGCCGCCGGATTCGGCGATGAAAATGTCCGCGTTGAAGCCGTCGATGAATTTCCAGTATGCAATCCAGTTCGAATCGGGACTGTATTCGAATCCGCCGGAAAACGGCCCCCATTGCACTTCGCCTTTGTCGATGACGCTTGCTTTGTGCGATTCGATTTCGAGCGAAACAAGCTCGCCGCCGCCGCGATAATAGCCGAGGTATGCGCCGTCCGGACTGAACTTGGGCCAAGCGTCGTCCTCCGGCGACGTCGTAAGTTTTTCAACGCTCATTTTCCTTAGGTCGGCAAGGTAAATGTTCAAATCCGCGCCATCCATGTCGCTTGCGAAAGCGAGTTTGTCGCTGTCCGGATGCCATGCGATTTGCCAGTCTCGAGCGGGGCCTTCCGTCACGCGCACGGCTTTCGATAAATCGCGGTCGGGCTCGGTTCCCGGCTCGAAGGCGTCTTCGGTGTACGTGACGAAAATGTCGCCGCGCGCCGTAAACGCGATATATTTTCCGTTCGGCGAAAGCGCGAATTCGTCCGTGTAATCGATTGTATCTTTGAAAACGGAATTTCGTTTTTCGTCCGACGAAATTTGAACGACTATCTCGGCCGCATTTCCGCCTGCCGCCGGCATTTTGTAAAGCTTCCCGCCGTCCTCATAGACAAATGTTTTGCCATCCGCGCTTATGGACGGAAAGGCCGCGCCCGCGCTTGACGAGTTTGTGACGCGCACGGGCTCGCCGCCGGAAATGGAAGCTCGATATACGTCGGTTTTGCCGCCGCGCTCGCTGATGAAGTAAACGGTCTTGCCGTCCGCGGTCGCGGGCCAGCCGTCGTTGCCTTTGTAACTCGTAATCTGTTTGTTTTTAAGGGATGCCCTGTCGAAATGCCAAAGCTCGAAATTCGCCGCTCCGAAATAGCCCTTGCGATACCACTCAGCGGAACCTCGCGTATATATCACGTCTCCGCCCGGCGCGTAGCAGGCGTAGCTTGTGTCCGCGTCGTCTTCGGTGAGCGCGGCCGGCATACCTCCAGATTCCGCGACTTCGAATAGCTGATAGCCGCGAAAGCCGCGATAGCTGTAGAACAGAATTCCGCCTTTTTCGCTCCATCCGGTGACGTAATCTTGAGCGTCGCTGTACGTTAGCTGCACCGGCGTTCCGCCGCCGGCGGGCATAACGAACACGTCGTAATTTCCGTATCTGTTCGACGAAAACGCGATTCGCTTTCCGTCCGGCGACCATACTCCGTTTCGTTCGTACGCTACATTGTCGGTTATACGGGCCGCCGCGCCTCCCGCGATGGGCGCGGTCCAAAGATCGCCGTTATAACTGAACAGAACTTTGGCGCCGTCCGGCGAAATTTCCGGATGGCGCGCGCCCAGCATTTGCAGCGGCGCGGCAAGCGCGGAAGCTGTTACCGCGAAAATAATTGCAAACGAAACTGCGGCGGTAAATACGTAGCGGCGAAAACTCATTTCTTACCTTCTATTGCTTGGTTGGCGAAAATACTTTCCGCGATTTTTGATTAGGATTCTGTTTTTCCTTTCGAAAACCCGCCGAAAGCGTATGCGATTCCGAACTGAAACTCGGTCGATGAAAGGTCGCTGTCGCTGTCGGAGTGAATGCCGTAACCGGCCGAAAACTCCAGCTGCGGCATCAGCATATATTTCAAGCCGACGTTGACGTGGCTGACGCGGGTAGCAGAAAACGAAGTTTGGCGGAAGTTGTAAATATCGAGAATGCCGTCAATCGAAAGTCTAAGCTTGTCCCGCTCCTGCATAAGGTCATAGTCGAGTCCCGCCGCGAGCGTGTTCATAGTGCCGCTTTGAAGGTCGCCGGTGAATCTTCCTGTGCCGAAATAGGTGTGTGTGGAAAGCTGGGGGCTCAAGTATGCAGAATAGCTGACGTAGCCGGTGAGAATACGCAAGTCGTCGTCCGCCTGTTCGCGTGAAAGATTGGAATCTTGATGACTGACGCCGACGCTGAAGGCGGTCGGAAGCTGGTCCGGAGCAATCGGGCCTGGCGCGGGACGGGGAGTGCCGGCGATAAACAGCTTCAGGTCGGTTTCCCACATATCCGCGGTGAGCGTGTCGTTCCAAAACGGGCTTACGATTCCGCGGCCGTTGTTCGTGTCGTTTTGCCAAAGCCGCAGACCAAGTTGAACGCGGTCGTTAAGCGCATAGTCCGCGCGAAATCCGTTGGACTTGATTTTCCCTTGGCTCGCAAGGCTGTCTTCGTCGAAGGTGCGATGCAAAAACGCGACCGAGAAAAATCCCGGAGGCAATAGAAACGCTTCCGGAATGCCTTGGCGAACCGGCCTGATTATTTGTGCGAGAGGCTCGGATTCGGCAGGTTCGGGCTCTTCCGCGGCTTCCGGTTCCGCTTCGGCGGCGGCTTCTTCCGCTTCCGGTTCGATTACGGCTTCCTCTTCGGGAACATCTTCGGATTCCGGTTCGGGATTGTCTTCGGGCTCCGCCTCTTCGCCGCCGTTTTCGGGAATTTCCTCCGGCTCTTCTATTTCTTCAGATTCGGGCGTTTCGCTTTCGCCCTCTTCGTCCGCGTAAGCGGCGGACAAGAATCCGGCCCAAAGCCGTGAATCTGCCGTCAGGCCGCGCGCAGGCGAGCCGCCCCTATCGAGAGGGCCGGCGGATGCGCAGGCAAAATGCGCAATAAAAGTGGCAACCGAAATTGCGGTTAGAAACCGGATAATCTGCCGCATGACAAGTCTCCAGAACCGGGATGCGAGATTATATCAAAGCGCGATTTGCGCAGGCGAACCAGCGGAGGTAATATATATGCGTGGACGAACTGACTTTGAAATCGGACGGCATGCGAGCGCATGGCGGCGGCGATGAGCGCCCGGACGGAAGCGGGAAGCGCGCGGCGGGCGGCGAAGGAAAAACCGCGGAGCCAAATCCGGAATCCGGCGGTTATGAAAAGCGCGAAGGCGACATCGCCGGACATCCGGTTTCAATGTTCGGGCCCGAGCTTAAGGGGACGCCGAAACTGGCGATTTTTATTTCTACGCGCGACATTATTGAAGCCGAAATGAAGGCGGGATGGCTTGGCGCGAACGGAATCCCGTGCATCGTGACGGGCAGGGCGACGTCGTCCGCGGTGTTCGGCAACATGTTCGACGCCTCGAAAATGAACCTGCTCGTTCCCGAAGACAAGCTCGAAGAAGCCGAGAAACTAATCGAAATCCTCGAAACCGGCGACAACCTCTCGCTCGCGGAAGAAGACAGCCAGTAAACCTTCCGCTTGCATTTCGCCGATTATCCCGTAAACCTCGCAAGTCTTGTTTCGGACGATTTTACATATACGATTGCGGCTTTTTCGTCGCCGTCGAGCAGAAGATGAGCGGGACCGTTAGTGAAATCGATAGGATGTTTTATCCAGCCGCCGCCGGTATTGTAAGTATAGAAAATACAACCCGTTCCGCCGGAATCACCGACGCGACTTTGGAAAAGCAGGTGGGGATTATCGAGCGAATCTAGCTGCATATTGTAAGAGATAGAACTTCCGGTTATGGACGCAGGAAAATTCTCGGATACAACATTGCCCAATGTATCGGATATTGAATATACGTACATTCCTGTTTTTCTATAGAAAAGCCTCAAACTTCCGTCTTGCGCAGCAATTAGATAAGGCGCAGTTGCTAAGTCAATCGCGCGCACTCCGCTGTCGATGAGGATGTGACTCCAATTTCCGCCGTTTCGCCTTGCAACATACAAATCCTGGCCAACCGAGCCATCGTAACGTATATAATAAGCAGCCGGTTCGTCCGAATTTGTAATTTGCAAATCGCTGAATATGGTGCCAGAGACCGGACCGATGTCTTCGAACAGCCATGAATTACCGTCGAAGAAGCAGTACTTAATATCTCCGTCCGTACTTTGACCGCTCGTATTGTATATTACGTGGACGTTTCCATTCGAGTCGCATTTGATAATCGGGCTGTTTTCCGCTTCGGAAGGATTGTCCGCGAGCAGTTCGTACGTCCAGTTTCCAGCGGCGCGCTTTGCCAGGAAAAGCCCATCGACGTCGGTGCGCGTATAAGCGATAAGCGGATTATCGGCGCCGTCGAGGGCAAGGCTTGCATAATATCCGAAGTAAGGAATTAAATTTACGTCTCGTTCAAATCCCGCACCCGGAGATTCGTACAGCGACATGTTCGTATAAGGGTTGACAAAACGAGGATTGTTCGCGGAGTCGAATGTAATGTTCCGAATAAAGTGGGTGGCATAGCTCGAGCTTATATATCCGCCATATGTTGATACCCAAGCTGAGCCGTCGAAATGCCGGGTATATACAGCATTCGATGCGGAACCGCTAGCGGCAAATATTGCCGCAAGATCGTTTCCGCCCCGGTTATACAAACGTACCGAGCTTGTCGAAAAGTCGGCAATTTGCGAGGTAGAAAAGTTCGTGCCAGCAACAAAATATGTAAATGTTCGCTCGGTTGTGCCGACTGCGTTTGTACCTTTTATTGTAAGCGTATATTCACCCTCGCCGGTAAATACAACGCTTGTCGATACTCCTTGAACGATATTCGGAGTTGCTCCTCCGCCGAAATCCCACTCGAAGTCGATAGGCGTAGTACCAGTAATGTTATATACGGACTGGGCTTGACTTGCGTTTGCGTTTACAAAGTTAGGCGCGGATTGTACGTAGTAAGCCGGTAGCTGCCAATATAACTGGACGTTATATTCGAAGTCTATTTGATCGCTTCCGCCCGCGTTGCTGACCGTTAGCGAACCGCTATGCAGTCCCGGATTTTGCAATTTAACGGTCGGGTTCTTTTGCGACGTGGTTGGCGGGTCCGCACCGTCGCCGAAATTCCAGCTATAGGTTAAAGGCTCATCGCCCGTTACATCCGCGGAAAATCTGGCGAATTCGTTTTCGACTTCATCGACCTGCGATACGGAAATTATCTCCGGCTGAGCGGGCGGCTCTTCAACCGGATAGACCGAAACTTGAAACGGAAAGTATGCGCTGCCGTACTCGTTCGACACGCTCAGCGAGCAGTCCACGTAGCCCGCGGTATTGAACTTCACGACTGGCTCGACTTGCGAGCTTTGAGCGGGCTCGGCCAAATCGCCGAAATACCACGAATAGTCGAACGTTCCGAGACCGGTCAAGCTGGCGCTGAAAGCCGCATCCGCGTACTTGTATATTTCGCCGAAAATTACGGAATTGATTACGGGCAGTCCGCTGGCCCATCCGGTGGCGATTTCGCTTTCAGGCCCTTGTCCCAAGTCGTTAAATGCCTTTACGAAATAAGAGCGCGGATTGTCGTCGCCTATCGAATAATCGTTGTAAAAGGTAAATCCGTACACCATCGAGATGTTATCGCCCGTTTCGCCGTCGAAAACAAAATACCCCACTGCGCCTTCGCTGGGTTCCCATTCGATTCTGATGCGGTTGTTGAACGTGCCTTGCGTGGCGGTAATCGACGCGGGCGGGGCGGGCGGAAAGTAAAACGCTTCGAGCAAAATGGGAGCGCTGTCGTTCCCGGTATCTCCTGCGAAATACGGGCGCACTTTCACGTACTGCTTGCCCTGCTTCGGCAGCTTGAACGAATACGCACGCGGAAAGCCGCCGGGCGATGCCGTAAACTCCACGTTGCCGAGAAGCTCGTATTCGCCGTCAGCCGCGCCGGCTGAAAAAATCTCGTAGCCGTCAACGCGCTTTTCGAAATTGATTGCTATGGGCCAAACGTCGGTGACACCGATTTCGCCGTTCTCGCTGCCGTCGAGCCAAGCGAGATACGGGTCGTCCCATTCGCCGCCTGTCATCGTTTTTGCGAAGTTCAGGGCCAGAGGCGTGATGTCGGGAATGCCGACTTCGCCGTCGAGGTCATAGTCGCCGGGGTTGAAATACGTCCAGTGAAGAGTTTCGGTATCGACGTCGTAATAAAGGTCGAAAACCTGTCCGGGCGAATAAGAAGGCGCAGCCGATGCGAGTTTACCTTCGCGCGCTTCAGCGAGCTTTGCCTCGAATTCGCGTGTGAGAATTCCGGTAATCGCATCTTCGGATAGCATTCCCGGCGATGTCGGTGAACCTTGCATGGGGCCGATGAAATTGCCAGTCCCACCGCCGGAGGCTGTGCCCGCCGTAAAGGCTTTTGCAGCGCCGGAATCGGTGCGTCCGCCGGACGGGCCGCCGCAAGATAAAAGCGCAAACATCGCGGCGATAACGGCCGCGCAGTAAATAGCAATCTCAAACCGCTTCAAAACTCCGCCAATTGCAAACATGGCATCCTCCCAACCGGCAGCGTCCTTGCGCGCCTACGAATGATTATACCCGTTTTGAGAATGCTTAAAACGAGTAATGTGACGATAATGTATCGCAAGTGTAAAACATTGTTACGGCGGGGGAAGGGAGTTTCGCATTTGTTCTTCCCAAGTATAATTTCGGGCGTTGAAAAAGCTTTTGCTTTTCGGGTATTTCGGCCACGGCAACTTCGGCGACGACTTGCTGCTGTGGACAGCATGCCTAAGGCTCGGAAGACTTGTCGAAAAAGGCGCCTTGGAAATCGCCATCACCTCCGACGAAATCTACGACGCACTTCCGATTCCGGCCGAATACGTTCCGCGAAAAAATTTGCGCGCGCTGACCGCCGCGATTCGGGTTGCGGACGTGGTTTGCGCTCCGGGCGGAGGGCTCTTCCAAGACAAGACCAGCCTCAAAAGCGTTCTGTACTATTCGAACGTCGTGCGGCTCGCCCGCAAATTCGGGAAAACGATTGCTCTTGTCGGGCAGGGGATAGGGCCGCTGAATTCTCCCGTGTCGAAACTTGCCGTAAGGCGGTCATTTGCCGGAGCGGATTATGTAAGCGTTCGGGACTCGGGAAGCAAGGCGATATTGGATTCGCTGAAGGTCAAGAACGAGATTCGCCAAACTGCGGACTTCAGCTTCGCTCTAAAAGCGGCGCTGATGCCCGGTGAGGCAATAAGAAGAGCCAACGGCGGAACCGGAATGGTGCGGATTCTTGTATGCCCGAAAACTTACGGCCAATTCGAAACGCAGGTTTCCAACATCGCCACCGTTTTGCATGGCACCAAGCATCAGATAGAAGGGCAGGGCGTGGAACTTCGAATCGCCGCGCTGCACCGTGAACAAGATTCAATCGTGTCGAAAGCGATCGCCGGCGCGGCCGGATGCGAATTCGTCGAATTCGGAACGGGAAACCCGATCGAACATATGCCGCATTTCGGATGGGCGGACGTAGTGATGAGCTACCGGCTGCATGGTTGCATACTCGCGGCGCAATATTCGAAGCCGTTCGTCGCCATAAGCTATGACCCGAAGGTGTCCGCCCTCGCGAAAGCGTTCGGGCAGGCAGATTTGGCGCCGGGAGTGCTGGAGCCTCGCCAAAAAACCGACGCCATCGTTGCTTCTTATCGCAGGGGATTCGACGAAAGCGCTTCGGAGGAGCTTTTGCGAATGAACGAAGCCGCGGAAACTGACATTTCTGCAATTATCGAAATGATAGAGAACTGACGTCCGGAGATTTGAGGGCGTGGCGCCGAAATGCACCGTAAACACGGCCTCCGAAAGCTATGCTCGTTTTTTCACAATCGCGATATCGAGCCGCGAAAGCCCGATTATTTTGACACAAATTTTCCGTTAGGCTAGTATTTATTGAGACTAAGTTTCAATAAGCCTCGCTTGAGGCTTGGAGGCTTTTTAGTGACCGATACCGCTGGAATTCTTGTTCCCATCGCCCTGCTTGCCGAAGGCGACGAGGTGGAAATCGCCGACGTCAAAGGGCCGGCGAACGTTTGCTCGCGGCTTGTTTCGCTTGGCGTACATCCGGGAATGAAAGCGAAGGTTCTTCGTTCCGGCAACGGGCATGGCCCCATACTCGTCGAAATCGGCGGGACGCGAATCGGGCTTGGCAGAAGCATTTGTATGAACATCCTCACGACAGGCCAAGCAAGCGCCGAAGACGATGACAAATCCTCCGGCGAATTTCAAACCTGCGAACCCGGCTGCGGATGTATGGAGAAGCACGGAAAAGGGCGCAGGCGGTTTTTCAAATTGCCTTGGTAAAGCGATTGACGGACGCGCCGGCAGGCCGTCCAAAGGAAATATATGCCGATTATCGATACTGCTTTTCCGGTTGACGACAAGCCGTTCAAGGCTCAGAAAATCGTCGCTATTGCGGGCGCTCCGAATACCGGCAAAACGACCGTGTTCAACAACCTTACCGGCGCGCATCAGCACGTGGCGAATTTTCCCGGCGTAACGGTCGAAACAAAAGCGGGGAGAATAAAGCTCGGCGGTAAGTCCGCGGTAATCGTGGACCTTCCGGGAACTTACAGCCTGACGGCTTTCAGCCAGGAAGAACTGGTCGCAAGACATTTTCTCCTCGACAGAGCGCCGGACGTCGTCGTGGACGTCGTGGATTCCGGCAATCTCAGCAGGAATCTGTTTCTCACGGTTCAGCTATTGGAGCTTGGACTGCCCATCGTTCTATGTTTGAACATGATCGACAGGGCGGAAGCCGACGGAATATCCATAGACGTCAAAAAGATGAGCGAGCTTCTCGGCGTTCCGGTCATACCGATGGCGGCGCGCAGCGGAATAGGCTTAGGAGAGCTGAAAAAGGCGCTGTCCGGCGACGAGCCTATAAAGAAAATTGCTCCGCTCGAAGTAGATTACGGACATGCGGCGAACGCCGAAATTGAAAAGCTCGCGGCCTTGTTGGCATCCGCACCTCAGTATGAAAACAGGGCGCGGGCGCGATGGGCGGCGGTAAAGCTGCTCGAAGGCGACCGCGAAGTCGAGCTTGCGGTAAAACATCATCCGCTTATGGAAGCGGTTTTCGGCGCGCTGGAGGAGTCGAGGCGAAAGCTACGCGGCGTGCTTGGCGACAATTTCGAAATCGGCCTAACACAACGGCGTTACGGCTATATCAACGGAATCGTCAGGCAGGTACTGAAGGTATCGACGACTGAAGACCATCGTAGCCTGACCGACAAACTTGACTCATTCTTGACGCATCCGATGGCCGGAATTCCGATATTTTTGGCTACTATGTGGCTATTGTTCTTCGCGGTTTTCACGCTTGCGGAGCCGATGGTGGCGGGCATCGAAACCGGATTCGCTTGGCTGACGGCGATGCTGTCCGGGCGATTGGGCGGCGGAATGCTGGAGTCGCTATTGGTGGACGGAATGATAGGCGGCGTCGGCGCTGTGCTCGTTTTCGTGCCGAATATATTCCTTTTGTTCATGGGCATCGCGATTCTCGAAGACAGCGGCTATTTCGCCCGCGCCGCCTTCATTATGGAACGGGCGATGTCGAGGCTGGGACTTCCGGGAAAGGCGTTTGTGCCGATTCTAGTCGGCTTCGGTTGCAATGTTCCCGCAATAATGGCGACGCGAGTTCTAGAAGACCGGCGCGACCGGATACTCGCGATTCTCGTGATTCCGATGATTACCTGCAGCGCGCGATTGCCGGTGTATCTGCTGTTAATCGGCGCGTTTTTCCCCGCGGCGAGAGCGGGCACCGTTCTTTGGGGAATTTATATTGCGAGCGTGCTGTTCACGGTTCTGACGGCGAAGCTTTTCAGAACGCTGCTGTTCAAAGGCGTCGCAAGCCCGATGATTCTCGAACTTCCGCCTTATCTGGTCCCGACTTTCAAGAGCGTGCTGCTGCACGCGTGGGGAAATGCCAGGCAATACATTAAAAAGGCGTTCACGTTCATTCTTGCCGGCGCGATTTTGGTTTGGTACGGAATCAGTTTTCCGGTAACCGTGACGAAGGCGGATTTGGCAGCGGCGACCGGCGCGGTCGAATCGAAGTATTCCGCAATGATTGCCGCCGCAAACGCGGACGAAGCCGCTGCGCTCGAAGAACAAATGCTTGCGGAAATCGACGCAATCGAACTCGACGCGGCCCAGCGAAACATGGCGGGAAGCATAGCCGGAAGGCTTGGAAAGGCAGTCGAACCCGCAATTCAGCCGCTCGGATTCGATTGGCGAATCGGAGTAGGGCTTATCGGCGGGATTCTCGCGAAAGAAGTCGTCATTTCGACAATGGGCGTTATTTTCAACGTTCACGCAGAGGAAGGTGCGGACGAATCGCTTCGGTCCGTGCTGCAAAGCGCTACGCTTCCCGACGGCGCGAAGGCGTATACCCCGCTTGCAATTATTTCGCTGATGCTGTTCGTGTTGCTTTATATTCCCTGCGTGGCGGTTCTTGCGGTTCAACGAAAGGAACTGGCGAGCGCGAAGTGGTTTTTGTTCGCCGCGACGTATACGACGGTTCTTGCTTATGTTTTCGCGCTGCTCGTTTATCAGGGCGGAAAATTGCTCGGATTCGGATAGGTGATTTGAAATGACTTTTGAAACGATAGTGCTCGCGGTCATTTTCGTTGCCGCCGCGTATTACGCATACAAGCTGTTTATCAAAGAAAACTTCAGCATCGGATGTTCCGGCAAGAAGACGGGCTGTTCGTGCGGCAGCAAGGGCGGAAGCAATATGCATAAGTTTCTGGAAGCCGAGCGCAAGCGTCGCGAGGCGGAAGCCGCATCCCAAAGAAATGCGGGCGGATAGTTTTCGGTGCTAATCCGGATTTCCGCAAGCGCATTTTATATCTTGGCTTTCTTCCACAGACCTAGCTTGAACACCCAAATTATCGCGACGGCCGCGACGGTTTCGCCGACAACCACCGCCCACCATCCGTAATATACCGGGTCCGGCGCGCCGGCAAGCACGTTCAGCCTCACTAGCGGGTTTCCCGCAAGCTTCACCGCCATGAATATGAGCGGAAGCTGAATGAAATATATTTCGGCGACGCCGACGATCATCGGTTGTACGGTATCTCCCGAGCCCCAGAACGCGCTGCCGAGAATCGCGGTTACTGTCAGCGGCAAAAATGCGAACAAAATAACGCGCAGAATTTGGGTGCCGGCGTGAACCACTTCCGGCTCGTTATTGAAAACCGAAACCAGCGCGGGGGCGAATATGTATCCGCAAACGATAATTGGAAGGATAATGGCGAGCGCGACGAAAAGCGACTTCCATACGGATTCTTCGCTGCGCTCCGGTTTTCCGGCGCCGAGGTTTTGGCCGACGAGCGTGACAACCGCCTGTCCCACGCCGCCGAGCGGAATCCAGAGAAGCATAAAAAACTGGCCCATTATTCCCTGCGCGGCGAATATCGCCGTGCCGAAAAGCGCGATGAGTTTGCCGATTACAAGTTGTGCAATGTTCCGAATGGTTTCGCCTATTGCAGTAGGAGTGCCGATTCGGACGATTTTCCATATCCAAAGCCAAATCGGCCTGCCGAGATATTTGAGTTCCATTTTGAGATAGGTTCTGCCGCTGAAAAAAATGAAAAGCCCCATCGAAAACGTCAGCGCTTGAGCGATGACGGTTGCGTATGCCGCGCCGGCAATGCCGTAGCCGGGCGTAAGATTTGGCAGCGCCGGGTGAAGCGAGCCGTTTATGCCGACGATTAAAACGGGGTCGAGAACGATGTTCAGAATCGTCGCCGTCGCCACGATATACAGCGGGCGCATCATGTCGCCGATGCCGTGAAACGACGTATTCAGCGTGAAGCCGCTGAAGTATATCGGCAGAGCCGTAAAGAGAATAAGGCAGTATGTGACGCCGAGTCTTTGCACTTCCGGGTCGGCGATGAACGCGCGATAAACGTCGTCAACGAACAACCAGCCGAGAATCGTAACGATAAGAGCCATGTATATTTTGAACATGAACGTTTGGCCGATTACGATTTTCGTTTTTTCATATTCTTTCGCGCCGTAAGTTTGCGAAATAAGCGCAACGCTGCCCACGCCGAAAACCTGATTGAAAAATATGAAGACCATGAACAGGAAAAACCAAATCGATATCGCGGCGATGGCCTCTTTTCCCAAATAGCGGCCTACCCAAATCGTGTCGGCGATGCTATAGCTTGCGTGAAACGCGATTGCGCCCATCGTTGGAAGCGACAGCTTGACTACGTGATGCAAAAGCGGGCCCGACGTCAAATCGCGCTTTTGTTTTCTTCCGCCGGTGGTTTCCGATGGCAGGCGCGCGGCAACCTCGGCCGTAGCGTCCGCCGCGATTGAATGTTCCGCAGCGATGTCCGCCGATTCGATGTTTTCCGCGCCAGCGCTTCCCTCGGATTCGGTCATAAGCGGGAAACGATACATTCAGGCGCGCAAATATGCAACAGCGATTGCGCATGTTAGGGAAACGCTTTGGCGGGGGGAGAAATGACCGCGTAATGGAGATTTAGCGGATGGCGGGCCGAAAGAAAAAGAGGCGGCGCCCCTTCCCCAAGGGCCTTCAAGCACCGGCGAGAAAATATATAAATCCCGTTTGCGCCGGACCATTAGCTTCACGCGCCGCCGTTTACAATTATACCGCGATGTTTCAGGATTTCAAGACTTTAATGCAAATAAAATGCCAAAATCGAAGTTGTCGCGCCGATAACCGCCTACTTAAGCAGTTCCTGAAGTATCTTCCTTACTTCCAGCGCGTCCGCCGAGCCTTTGGTTTTTTTCATTACCTGACCGACGAGCACCATAATCGCGGCCTGTTTCCCCGCGCGGTAATCCGAAACTGCGGACGGATTTTCGGCGATTGCTTCCCTTATTTTTTCTATGATTCCGCCGGCCGACGCTTTCGACTCTTCGATGGCTTTTTCGATAAGCGCAAGCGCCGGGCTTTCGCCCTTCGCCGCTTTTTCGAAAACCGCCTTCGCCTGGCCGAAATTTATTTCGCCGTTTTTTGCGGCGCGGATGATTTTCGCCGCGTCTACCGCGGTCACTTTAAGGCCATTCGGAAGTTCGCTTCTCCATCTGCTGATTTCGCCGAGCACCCAGTTCGCGGTCAGTTTGGCGTCGCCGACCTCCGGCATTAGTTCGGCGTACCAATGCAAATTTTCCGGGATTGTCGCGATGTTGCGGCTGTCGTATTCCGACAGGCCGTCTTCTTCTTTCAGTCTGGTACGCATCGCGAAGGCGGTTTTGTTGGAGAATTCCGCGGCCGCATTTTTCATCTCCGCGGTTACGGAAAGAGGCGGCAAATCGGGTTCGTCGAAATAGCGATAATCGTCGGCGGTTTCCTTTGTGCGCATCGCGACGGTTGCGCCTTTTCGTCCGTCGAAGCCTTCCGCTCCGTCGTCCCACCTCATGGTTTGCGGCAAAACCGGACCGCCTGATTCCCATACGTGAATTTGCCGCTCAATTTCGTAATTGACGGCTTTCATCAATATCGAGAACGAATTGAGGTTTTTGATTTCGGTTTTGGCGCGGAGTCCGGATTCCCCCGCCGGTCTTACGCTAACGTTCGGTTCGCAGCGCATTTGGCCGAGTTCCATGTTCGCGCCTGAAATGCCGAGGTAAATGAGCGTTAGCCGGATTTCTTCGAGATATGAAATAGCTTCGGCGGCTGAGCGGAAGTCCGGCATAGTTACGATTTCCAAAAGGGGAATGCCGCTCCGGTTGAAATCGACTATCGAGCGGCCGTCCGGAAAGTGAAAGCTTTTTCCAGTGTCCTCCTCGAGGTGCATTCGAGTAAACCGCGCGGATTTCGTAACGGGTTCGTCCGTGCCGTTTTCCGCGTGATAAAAAGGCAGAGCGCCGCCTTCCGCCAGCGGTATTTCGTACTGGCTAATTTGGTAGCCTTTCGGCAGGTCGGGATAAAAATAGTTTTTACGGGCGAACACGCTTTTTCCGGCAATGTCCGCGTTCGCCGCCGCGGCAAGTCTTAGGGCGAGTTCGACGCTTTTGCCGTTCAAAACCGGCAGCACTCCGGGATGGCCGAGGCAAATCGGGCAAACGTATTTGTTGGCTTCCGAGGGTTCGTTCGTAAACTTCGCCGGGCATCGGCAAAACTGTTTCGTTGCCGTGTCGATTTGGGCGTGGATTTCAAGCCCTATTATCGCTTCCCAATTCGATTTGGATTCCGGCATCTATTAATACACCAAATGAGTGTGTACGGGCGTTTTAAGCCTCTCCCGCCCGCGCAGGAAATGAAGCTCGATTAAGAAACTGGCGCCAACAACTTCGCCGCCGAGTCGCTCGATCATTTCGATTGCCGCGGACGCCGAGCCGCCTGTGGCGATAAGGTCGTCAACGAGGACTACACGCTCGCCGGGGCTTATCGAATCGACGTGCATTTCGACGGTGGCGGAACCGTATTCGAGGTCGTACGAATGATTTATGGTTTTAGCGGGAAGTTTTCCTTCTTTGCGCACGGGGACGAATCCCGCACCGAGCTTAAGGGCGAGCGCCGGCGCAAAAATGAAACCGCGGCTTTCGATGCCCGCAATTTTGTCGATTTTCATTCCTTCATAAGGTTTTTTCATCAAGTCGATTGCAAGGGAAAGAAGCGAACAATCGGACAAAATAGGCGTTATGTCGCGAAACAAAATGCCGCGTTTCGGAAAATCCGGAATGTCGCGTACGGCGCGTTTCAAAATTTCGATTCCGTTATCCGTCAAAAGGATTCCTCCTCGAAAGGCTCGATGTCCTCTATGCCGAATCTGATTCGCCGCACGCCGTTATAAACGTCCACGGCGGCGGAAACCACCGCATTATATCCGGCGCCTTCGGCAATTCTATGTTTCAAATGACTTTTGCGGAAACCGATGGCGCGAACTCTGTCGCCGCCGCCGGACACAATGGCGCTAAGCGTTGTCGAATCGCGGCCAATGGTTCTTACGCCGGAAAACGTCACGTTTTTCAAAAGAAATTTCGGCGCAGCGTTTCCGTGGCCAAACGGGGCGAGCCTATCGAGCTGGCATACTTCGAGGTTCGCCAGCCCGGAAACGTCCGCCTCTGCGTCCGCGATTTCGGTTCCGCCGATGCTCATTTCGCCGCCGTTTTCGAGCGCTGTTTGCAATAGCATCCGCTTGAAGCTGTCAAGATTGTCTTTCGAAAGCGAAAGGCCGGCGGCAGTGGTGTGGCCGCCGAAACGATCGAGTTCGCCGCTGCAGTTTTCGATGGCTTTTCTCAGGTTGAATCCTGCCGGGCCGCGGGCGCTGCCGCGTATCATCCCGTCGTCGCCGTGCGCGGCGCTAAGCACGACCGCCGGCTTGCCGAAAAGCTCGGTAATTTTGGAAGCCACGATTCCCAATACTCCGGCATGCCAGTCTTCGGAATACAAAACCAAAATCGGCGAGTCTTTTTCCTCTGCCGCCATTCGGGCGGCTTCGTCGAAAACCCTGTCTTGCACTTGACGCCGAAGCCGGTTTAAGTCCTTTACTTTTGCCGCAAGAACGCGCGCTTCGTCCCGGCTGTCGGCAGAAAAAAGTTTGAGTGCGATACGAGGGCTGTGCATCCGGCCGCAAGCGTTGAGCGCGGGAATAACGGTGAAGGCGAGTTGCTCCGCCGTGGGAGCGATGCTTACGCTCAAATCGTGCGCCTCGAGAATCGCGCGAAGTCCGAGATTTCTCGTGTCCCACATTTGGTCGAGTCCGTGATGCACGAGCGCGCGATTCACGCCCTTAAGTTCCATTATGTCCGCAACGGTCGCGAGCGCCACGAATTCGAGCATTTTGTCGTAGAAACGCTCGATCGAATGGCCGCGCAAGCGGAACAGCTCGACGGCCACGGAAAACGCCACCGCCGCTCCCGCAAGGTTGTGACCAAATTTGTTCAGCCATTCGGAATCCAATAGAGGGTTTAGTATCAGCGCGTCGGGCAGTGATTCGGGCGGCTCGTGGTGGTCCGTTACGATTAACTCAATGCCGAGTTCCTTCGCCTTTTCGGCTTCTTTAACCGCGCTAATTCCGCAATCTACGGTAAGCACCGTTTTATAGCCTTGGTTTTTCGCCTGGACGAGCGCGTCCTCGGCGAGACCGTATCCTTCTCCGAATCTGCTGGGCAAATACACATTGACGGATGCGCGGATCTCTTTCAGCGCGTCGTGCATAATAGTCGCGGCCACGATGCCGTCCACGTCGTAATCGCCGTAAACCAAGACGCTTTTTCCGTCGTCTACAGCGCCGGATATGGCCTCGGCGACTACTCGAGCGGCAGTAAGATGGCCCGTATAGTTAATCAGCGAGCGCGGCTTTTCGAGATAGTCGTTTAATTTGTCCCCGCCTGTAAGTCCGCGCGAAACCAAGACTCGTGCAAGTTCGATTGGCAAGTCGTGGCTAGACGCCACGTTGGCGGCTTTTTCATGCGAGATTTCCGGTGTTTTGAATCCGGTCACGCTTACCTGCGCCTTGCCTTGCCCTTTTTCTTTACCAGTTGTTTCTTTTCGGATTTTTCGGGGCGATAATCGTCTTTATCTTCATCGCCGGACTCGCCTTCAGTGGATTCCGCAGAAGAAGAAGCGCTTCCATCGGCAGAAGCAAAAGCGGGTTTGGGCCTTGGCGCCTGCTTCGCCGCTGACTTTTGCTTGGGCGAAGCGCCTTCTTCCATTTCCTCCGCCATTTTTTCGGCTTCCGCGACGGTTACCGCAACGCGAGCGGCTTCCTTTTTCTTGAAAACCAAAACCAGAGGAGTAGCAATGAATATCGAAGTGTATGCGCCGCATACTATGCCGAAAAGCATCGCCCTGACGAATGGCTGAATTGACTCGCCGCCGAAAAACACGAGAGAAAGAAGAACAAGAACGACCGTGAATACCGTCGCTAGAGTTCTGACGATAGTTTGCGTTAGCGAAATGTCGGCCAGCTTGACGAAGTCGAGCGCGGGATACTTTTTCATGTTCTCGCGCACGCGGTCGAACGTGATTATCGTGCCGTTAATCGAGTAACCGATGATGGTGAGGATGACCGCGATGAAGCTGGAGTTGACTTCGATTTTCATCAACGCCACACCGCCGAGAGTAATAAGCACGTCGTGTAGCAGCGCGAGAATGGCCGCAATGGCGAATACGAAATTTCCGAACCGCCAAAAGACATAAATCAGTATCAAAATCGAGCCGAGTATCAGCGCCACAATCGCGTTTTGGATTAGCTCCTTGCCGACCGTAGGACCGACGTAGTCCTGGTTTTTTAGCTCGAAGCCGCCGAATGAATCTGCGAGTTCGTCTTTCAGCTGAGATAGATTTTCGGTTCGCTGGTCGTTTTGCTCGTCCCGCCCGGCGGACGGATCGACTTTGATTGTAGTCCGAACTTCGATGTCTCTCGTATGTCCGTCGCGCCTCACAACCTGTACGACCGGCTCGGAACTCGAATATTTTTGAACTACCTTCGCCACTTCGACCGCAGTTACGTCGAGACCCGTGGTGCCGCTTAAGAGCGAGCCGCCCGTGTAGTCGATGCCGAGCTTTAGCGGCGTGCCGATTGCGGGATCGCTTGCATTCGCCATCATAAACCACGCGCTTGCAACGATGGACAAAATGGAAATGGTGAACCAGAGCCACTTAAACTTGATGAATTGGATCGGCTTTAGCTTTTCCGGGTCTCTTTCAATTACCTTAATCACGACAACACTCCAAATTTAACTGAATCGGCGCGGCGCGCCGGACGGTTTCAGAACTGCACAACGCTAGGCGTAGAGGGACTCGTTTCTGACTTTGACCGAAATCTGCGTCAGGAAAAATCTCGTCACGAAAACCGCGCTGAAGAACGAAAGCAATACGCCGAGCGAAAGCGTAACTGCGAAGCCCTTAATCGGTCCGCTGCCGTAAAAGTAAAGCACGGCCGCGGCAAGAAGAGTAGTTAAGTTTGCATCGAAAATGGCACTCCATGCGCGTGCGAACGCGGATTCGACGGCGGCGGAAAGCGTTTTACCCCACGCGAGTTCCTCTTTCAGCCGCTCGAAAATGATGATATTCGCGTCTATCGCCATACCCAGCGACAAAAGGAAACCGGCTATGCCGGGCAGCGTGAGCGTGGCGTCGAAAAGCGACAGATACCCGAGAACGAGCACGACGTAAAGCGCGAGCGTTAGATTGCTGACCATTCCGGGGAGCTTGTAGAACACCGCCATGAAAATCAAAATCAGCACGAATCCCGCAAGCCCCGCTTTAATGCTTGAATCGATGGATTCTTTTCCGAGCGTCGGGCCGACGACACGGTTTTCGATGATTTCGACGGGAACGGGCAGGCGGCCCGCATTAAGCTGACGCGAGAGCAAATCAGCCTCGTCGATTGAAAACTGGCCTTCGATTATTCCTTCTCCGCCCCAAATCGGTCCTTTGATTACGGGGCTTGTGATTACCATCCTATCGAGCGTAATCGTAAGGTATCTGCCTACGTTTTCGCTGGTGAATTGGCCGAATTTGTCGCCTGCGTCTTTTTTGAATTTGAAGGAAACTACCGGCTTGTTTTGCGAAAACGACATTTGGGCTTCCTGAAGGTCGCCGCCTTCGAGGAGAACTTGGTATTCGCCGCTTTCGATTTCGCGATTCAGGTCCGTGCCTTTTTCGAAGCTGTCGGTCTTAGTGAACACGAATTCCAAAAGCGCGGTATCGCCGATAAGCTTGGCAAGTTGATCCGGATCGTCTTCGCCGGGGACTTGAAGGCTAACTCTGTCTTCGCCGACTTTTTGAATGTTGATTTCTTTGATGCCTTGCGGATCGACGCGGTTGCGAATTACTTCGATAACTCCGACTATCTGTTCGTGCGATACGTCCTGACCTTCCGGCGGGACGGCTTGGAGCAGAACGTCGGCACCGCCTTGTAAGTCGAGACCGAGTTTGATGAACGGCGTGTCGGTTTCCAAAATCCGGTATCCAGGCTGCCACAATGCCAGAAGAGTAACTTCGATAATTATCATCCAGCCGGTGATTCGCGCGCGCATATCCGGAGAAACCGAGTTCTGCAATACGAGCCAGCCCACGAAAACGCCGACCATTAATACAAGCCAAATCCAAATGAATCCCATCAACAATGCTCCGGTAACTTCGGTAAACGCGCAAAACCGCGCAGGCATGCGCGTGAGCCGGAGATTATAGCCCGTTTTGGCGGGAATGCAAACGAAAGCGCAATGCCGTTATATAATCGTTTGGCTGCCAGCCGCGGGAGGAGAAGTCATGAAAAGCGGTAAGCGGAGTTTCGAGCCGCGCAAAGGCACGAAAATCTCGAAAAATGCGGTGTTTTGGACGCTTGCGTTGCTGCTTACGCTGTTGAGCGTTATCTATCAGCGCGCAACCGGGCCGACGCATCCCATATATGGCGCGGCCGAAATCGGCGGAAACAAAATCAAATACAGGCTTGTGCGGAGCCATGCCGGAGAGGGCGACGCAACGATGGATTTCAAGGCGCCTCCTTCGATCGGCGGATCGCTGTATTTCAAAAGGTACAAGACGGGCGAGCCGTTTTTGGAAGACCGGATGGAATATCACTCGGGAAAGCTATTCGCGCGTCTTCCGCATCAACCCCCCGCCGGAAAACTGGAATATTTTGTGGTTTTCCGCAGCGGAGGAACGGAAGTAAGAATTCCGGATGAACGCACGGCGGTAATCAGATTTCGAGGAGATGTGCCGTTTTTCCCTATGGCGGTTCATATCGTTTTGATGTTCGCCGCAATGCTGATTTCGATGCGGGCATTGTTGGAAGCGATTTCGCCCTCCGGAATGCTTAAAAAGCTGGCGTACTGGTCTCTTTGGACTTATTTCGCCGGCGGCTTGATATTCGGTCCGATAGTTCAAAAATATTCCTTTGGGGCATATTGGACCGGTGTGCCGCTGGGTTGGGACCTTACCGACAACAAGACTCTAATCGCTTTTCTTGCTTGGGCCGGCGCGTGTTGGGTAGTTTCGTTCTGGAAGGCGGCAACTGAAAAAAGAAGGCGGATGGCGGTAATCGCGGCTGCTCTCGTTACCGTGGCGATTTTTCTCATACCTCACAGTATGATGGGAAGCGAACTGGATTACTCGAAACTGGATAAGGGTATTCCCGCGCCGCAAGCCGTTACTCAAGGCCGTTAATGCATTTATTCGGCGGCCGTTTAAGATACTTTCGGTTCGGAATGATATAGTTTATTGCCGCCAGCCGGCGTCGTATTTCAAAAGGAAGTAACCATGCGGATTCTAATTGCAATTTGCGCGTTCTTAACCATTAGCGCGAACGTATTCGCCCAACACGTAACCGAAAGCGGATTCGATTCCGAAGAATATATGCGGCATGTCGAAGCGCTTGCATCGGACGAATTCGAAGGCAGGATGAGCGGAACGCCCGGAGCGAGCAAAGCCGCGACCTACATAGGCGTTCAGTTTTACAATAATCACATGGATGCGCCGGGCGAGCCGATAAACAGCTGGTTTCAAAATTTCGAATTCACCAGCGGCGTAACTCTCGGCCCGGACAACGAGGCCGCTTGGATTACGCACGGACAGGTTACACCTTTGAAAATCGAAAAGGACTTTATTCCGGTGTTTTTCAGCCCGAATACCGAAGTCGAGGGAGGAATCGTGTTTGCGGGCTACGGAATAAGCGCGGCGCAAGACGAGAAATACGACGATTACGACGGAATAGACGTGAAAGGAAAGGTGGTAATCGTTCTTCGCGGAGAGCCTCAGACCGACGATGAAGCCCGATTCGCCGGCAAAAAGCCGACGGCGTACAGCGATTTAAGGTACAAATCGTACAACGCCAACAAGCGCGGCGCCGTGGGAATGATTGTGGTTACGGGTCCGCTAGACAGAAGGGCGACCGAAGAGGACCGGCTCATGGACTTCGGGAGAAGCGACGTGTACGGCGAAAGCGCGATTCCGATTGTTCATATGAAGCGCGATACGGTGCAGGATGTTTTGGGCTTCTTCGGCGGCGATTTGACCGAATATCAGCGTCAAATGGACGAGGAGCTTAAACCTGCCACGCTGGACGCGAGTTACGTAACTGCAAGAATTAAGACCGATTTGATAAAGGTATATACCGAAACCGAAAATGTCATCGGAATTGTTCCCGGAACCGAAAGACCGGACGAATTCATCGTAATCGGCGCGCATTACGACCACCTGGGTTACGGCGAGGGCGGTACGACTCTGCCGCATGAGGAACTCGAAAAGCTGCCGATGGAAGAAAGAATCCATTATGGAGCGGACGACAACGCCAGCGGCACCGCCGCCGTCATCGAACTTGCGAGATATTTCAGCGATTTTAGGGACAACGGGCGGACGCTCGTTTTCATTGCGTTCGGCGCAGAAGAGCTTGGCACGCTCGGCTCCCTGCATTACGTGAAAAATCCCGTTGTGCCTCTCGAAAAGACCGTTGCAATGATTAACTTCGACATGGTGGGCCGGGTTCGAAACAAAGTAATTACGCTTCAGGGTATCGGCACGGCGGAAGAGTGGCCCGAAATTTTGGATTCGGCGGACCAAAGCAGCCCACTCGAACTGAAACGATTCGACGACGGAGTGGGGGGTAGCGACTACACCAGTTTCTACAATGCGGGAATACCGGTCTTGAATTTCTTCAGCGGCGTTCACGAAGATTACCACCGGCCATCCGATACCGCGGATAAAATAAATGCGGAAGACGCGGTCGAAGTCGTCGAAATCGCCAAAAACGTGATTATGAAGCTCGACGAGTACGAATCGCTTACTTTCCAGAAAACTACGGCGCCGGAAACTTCGCAATCCGGACAGGTTGACCAAGGCGGCGGCTTTAGCGTTTATCTTGGCACTATTCCCGATTACAGTTACACGGGATCGGACGGCGTATTGATAGCCGGCGTTCGCGAGGGCAGTCCAGCCGAAAAGGCCGGTATGTTGGCGGGCGATATTCTTGTGCAAATCGGGGACGCTGAAATCAAGAACATCTACGATTTCACATACGCGCTTCAAGACCATAGGCCGGGCGATATCGTGCTAATCGCCGTTTTAAGGAACGGCGAGCGCGTGGAACTTGAGGCGACTTTAAGAGGCAGATAGTTTTCGGCACGGCCATTTATTTCCGAGTTTGCCGTGTGCTTAGGGAAGCAGAAATGCGCGCGCTATTAGGAAAACGATCATCGTAAGCCCGGCCGTGAAGGGAATAGTCCAAAGCCAGCTCGCAACGATTGACCGTACGCTTTTCATGTTGATTGCGCCGATGCCGCGAGCAAATCCGACGCCGACGAGCGCTCCGATAAGCGTATGCGTCGTACTTACCGGGAGTCCGAGCTTGCTGCAAACCAGCACTGTCGTTGCACAACCGAATTCAGCCGCAAATCCACGGCTTGGCCTTAGAGCAAGGATATTTTCGCCGATCGTCTTGATTACCCGTCCGCCGTACGTTGCGAGGCCGATTACAATTCCGAGTCCGCCAAGCAGAAGAACCCAGAATGGCACCGGTACTTCCTGAGCGATACTGCCGGTTTTCAAACCTTCCACGACTGCAGCGACGGGTCCGATTGCGTTCGCGACATCGTTAGAGCCGTGTGAAAACGCCACGTAACAAGCAGTTATGATTTGAAGCACGGAAAATATTTTCTCCGTCGCTTTTGTACGCGAAGCGAACGAACCGTTCGCCCCGGCGGAAAGCCTGGAAACCCAGATTTTTCCGATGAAGAATGCTATTAGCCCAGCTCCAATAGAATAAAGAAAGGCCAATCCGAACGGAAGCGCGATGCCGAGGTTTTTTAGCCCCTTGAACAGCATCGAGAGCGTGAGCATCATTCCGACGGCAAACATAAGGTAAGGGGCGGTTCGTTTAATCGCCGCGACCGAGTCTTGAACGGCTATCACTCGCCTTAACAAATACCAAAACAGCAAAAAGCTTATAAGCCCGCCGGCGACCGGACTGATAACCCAGCTTGCGACTATCGAGCCTGCCACCTTCCAGTCGATGCTGCCGAATCCGCCGGCAACGATGCCGAAACCCATTACCGCCCCGACGATGCTGTGAGTGGTGGAAACAGGCAATCCCAATCGAGTGGCTATGTTTAGCCAAATCGACGACGCAAGAAGTACCGACATCATTCCGATTATGAATATCGAAATGTCGGGCACAATGTCCGGCTGAACGATACCTTTCGAAATGGTTTTTGTTACGTTTCCGCCGACGAAAACTGCGCCGATAAGCTCGAATATACCTGCGAGAAGGATTGCCTGTTTGAATGTAATCGCTTTGCTGCCGACGGAGGTGCCCATCGCATTTGCGACGTCGTTCGCGCCGATGTTCCATGCGGCGTAAAGCCCGAGCGCGACTACTGCGTAAAAAAGGTATATGTCGGTCATCAGGTCAAGCCGAGGGAATTATTTAGCGAGCGTAATGCGTATGCCTTTCGCCATGCTTTCACAGGCGTCGGCCACGTCGCCCATTTTGTCCAGAATCTTCATCCACATCATTATCGAAATCGGGCTTTCTTTACCTTCGAGCGCAAGAATCGCTTGGGATGCCTTGTATGCGCGCTTGTCTGCCTCCCATTCGAACATATTGACCGAGTGAATCATTTTTAAGAACTCCTCGGCCATAGGTCCTGCGAATCCCGATTCGATAAGGTCGTCGAATCCTTCGATCATCAGTTTGCATTCCGCAAACGTGGCTTCGACTTTTTCCCAAAGCTCCATGATCAAACCCTCGCAACCTTCGGGGACGGACATCGGCCTTAGTGTGAAAAGGATTGCCAAATCTTCGACGTTGTCCGCAATGCCGTCCAGCCGCGACAGAATGGTCAGAAAATCCTTCCGGTCGAGCGGCATGAAAATGGACTTAGGCAAATGGTCGCGAATGTCGTTTTTCAGGTTGTCTACCTCGTGCTCCATGTGCATTATTTGCTTGGCGATGGTTTTGACCGCGGCTTGGTCGTTAACCTTGACGGCGTCAAGCATATCCGGAACTAGTGCCATAAGCCGCTCGATTTCGGCCATCATTTCGTGGAGCGGCCCGAGGGGAGACTTGGAGAAAATAGCCAACAGATTGCGCATATCACCACCGCCCGCGGGACTGGTTGAGCGGGCAGCGAAGGCTAACACAAACAAGCCCGAATATGAAGAACTTGTGTGGATTGCGTTAAGATTCCGCAAATGCCTCTCGGCGCCGCTTAATCCGCCGGGGAAAATTGATCAATGCTAGAATCCGTCTTGTGATGAGCAGCGATAAAGTGCACGCTACTAAAGCCGTTCCGGTCGCTCTGACAATCGCCGGAAGCGATTCCGGCGGCGGCGCGGGCATACAGGCGGACTTGAGGACATTTGCAGCGCTAAGGGTTTTCGGCACGAGCGCAGTCACCCTAATCACGGCGCAAAACACCGTAGGCGTAACTATGGTTGAGCCGCTCAAGCCGGAATTCGTCGCGGCGCAAATAGACGCCGTAATGAGCGACATGGGCGCGCTCGCCGTCAAAACCGGGGCGCTGGGAACGCGTGAAATCGTAGAGACCGTCGCCGAAAAAGCGGCGGTACACGGAATGGCCAATCTAGTAATCGATCCGGTTATGATTTCAAAACATGGACATGCGCTTATCGCACCGGACGCGGCGAAAACTTTAATTGATAAGCTGTTTCCGCTGGCGCTTTTGATAACGCCGAATGCGTATGAAGCCGCGGCGATACTCGGAAGGCAAATCGAGGAACTCGGTAATCCACGCGAGGCGGCAATCGAGCTTGGCAAAACCGGAGCCAAAAATGTACTTTTGAAAGGCGGTCATCTGGAAAGCGGCGCATTGGCTTCGGATTTCTTTTTCGACGGCGATTCGGTTGTCGAATTATCCGCTCCTAGACTGGAAATTCCACATACTCATGGTACGGGATGCACATTATCCGCGGCAATCGCGGCGTATTTGGCGAGAGGGTACGACGCCTTGTCTGCGGTGAAACTTGCCAAGCGTTTCATATCCGGCGCGCTTGAAAACGCGTGCCGAATCGGAAATGGAATATCGCCCGTACACCATATGTTCGAGTATTACCGCTGGAACGAGCCGGAACCGGGAGAAAATATATGACGGCGGTTCGCTCCCATACTTCCGGCATCATCGCACCGCCATCGCCTTTGCATAAAGACGGCAGAAAAAAAGTGCTCGAAATACGCGGGCTTAAAACACATTTTCAACTCGAAGAAGGGCTTCTCGAAGCTGTTCGAGGCGTTGACCTTACGCTCTTCGAGGAAGAAATGGTCGCCCTTGTCGGAGAAAGCGGTTGCGGAAAAAGCGTGTCGGCGATGAGCGTTCTCGGTCTGATGAACGAAACGAGGGCGAAAATCGTTGCGGGGGAAGTTTGGTACTTTCCGGCGGCCGGCAAGCCGGTTGACCTTTCAAAAATCGGCCGCAGCGAAATGTCCAAGATTCGCGGCAAAGAAATCGCGATGATTTTTCAGGATCCGCTGACAAGCCTCAATCCGGTATTAACAGTCGGCGAACAGATTTCGGAAGCGATTCGGAAACATTCCGGGGCATCCTGGCAAAAAGCGCGCAAAAGAACGGCAGACCTGTTCGAAGTCGTCGGGCTGCCGGACGTTTCGAGAAAACTCGACAGCTATCCGCACGAGCTTTCCGGCGGCATGCGTCAGAGGATAATGATTGCGATGGCGCTGGCATTGAATCCCCGTTTATTGATCGCCGACGAACCTACTACCGCTCTGGACGTCACAATTCAGGCGCAAATACTGGAGCTTTTATTCACGCTTCGAAAAGATTTCAAGACGGCGATTTTGCTCATTACTCACGATCTAGGCGTGGTCGCGCAAACCTGCAGCCACGTTAACGTGATGTACGCGGGCCGCATTGTGGAATCCTGCCCGACAAGGGCATTCTTTGCGGATCCGAAGCATCCATACAGCAAGGGGCTTATCGAAAGCCTGCCGAAACTGCACGAAGAAAAGCAAACGCTGGTTCCGATTCCGGGACAGCCGCCGGACCTAATCGGCCTCGGCGCCGGATGCCCGTTCGCCCCAAGATGCGGCCAAGCGATGGAAGTTTGCAGTCGAAAATATCCGCCGCGGTTCAGCCTTGGAGCGGACAGGGTGGAATGCTGGCTGTACGAAAGTGACGCCGGCAAGCGGAATGACGCTTGATTTGCGGTACAATTTCTTTCGTGACGGACGCAGCGTTTACGAAAATGGTATGGACTTCTTGGATTGCCGCGCTAGCGACGGCTGCGACGCTTTTCATATTCGACTACTTGAGTTTTTCCGAAACCAAAACCGGCGGCCTGGCCGAGATAACCGCCCGGCTTGACGAACTTGACGGACTTCTTAGGGACGCGACTGCACTGGATAGATCGCTTAAATTCGACGAAGCGCTCAGCCAATCCGATATCGACGATTTCAAAGACAGAGTTTCCGAATGGAGCGGCCGCGTCGGCGATTACAGCTCGAAATACGGCGGCTCGAATGTGAGGTTTTACGAATCGGCCGACTTGGCCATCGCCCGTGCCGAAAGGACGCTCGTAGGCATGAGGGCTAGGCTTGGTTCGGTGGGGTCGCTTGCCGAAAACATGCTCACAAATTTTTCTCAGGCGGAATACTATCGCTCGCAGGCGCGCAGCGCCGAATCGCGGGCGAGAGGACTTAATTCTCCGCTTGGCTGGGGCAGGCAAATAGACCTGTACCTTGCTGCCGAGGGATTTTACGATACGGCGCGGTATTACCTCGACAACGCAAGGAGAATATTGACTGAAATCGGGGACCGTCGCGCGGGCATCGCCGCCGACGTAACCGAAGAAAGAAAGCGGCTGAACGAAGCGAGAAAGCTATCCGAAAAACTGGCCGAAACTTCTTATTTCGAATTTCTAAACGCCCGCGCCCGAAACTTCGACCTGCGGAAAGAAGCGATTGCCGCACCTATTTCGCGGCAGCAAACCGCTTTCAAGTAAAAGATTGGGAAAAATTGCTTGACAAGCGCCGAAGCTAAGGTATAATCCCTATCCCTTTCGGGGGCGGTGGTTGCCGCGCATTTTTATTTTCAACCGTAAGGTCAGGAGAGTTCTGAGTGGCTAACACAAAGAGCGCCAAAAAGCAGATTTTGATTAACGAACGCAATCGTGTGCGTAATCAGTATTACAAAACGCGCATGAAAGGCGCTCTCAAAAGCGCGCGTCTTGCGATAACCAATTTGGAAATATCCGAAGACGATGCGGCGAAAGCCCTTCGGGACGCTCAACGCACGATATACAAGACCGCAAGCAAAGGCGTAATTCACAAGAATACCGCGAGCCGCCGCTATGGCAGATTGGTCAGTCTTTTCAGAAAAGTCCGTGTACTCGGAATCGAACCGATCGAACAGAAACTGCCTGCCGATGCGCCAGTTGCGGTAACCGAAACTTTCGAAGCCGTTTCGGAAGAACCCGCCGTAACCGGTGATATCGCCATCGAATCCGTAGAATCTGGAGAAGTCGAGGAAGTTATCGGCCAGCCCGATGCGGGATTTCAAGAGTCCGAAGAGTCCGCAGACAAGGATGCTTCGTCTCAATTCGCGCAAGATGAGCCGGGCGAGTCAGGATTTTTCGAGCCTGACGCCGCGGCGGAAGAAGCGTCGAATTCCGACATGTCCGGCGGCGCGGAAGAAGAAAAGGTGCAGTAGTTTTCGATTCTGCAAAGTTACATCGCCCATAATTCGAAATTCATTTCCGCGCGCAATTTCGCGTTTAAAATGCTACTGATGGGGCTGATTGTTGTATTTAACCGGTCATCATACTTGTTAATGCCGTTAACTGGTGTTATAATTTGACCGTCTGGCGGTGACAGCACGGTTTTGGGCATGATGAAAGAGCCACTGCTGTGGCTTTTTTGTTCACGCGGTACCTGCCAATGAAAGAATTTGTAAATGTATGTAGATGCGGCAAAGCTGGAAGATGAGGTACGTAACCACCTCATCAGGTTTGGCTTCGACCTGATCGATTTTCAGGTCGGCCGTGCCGCGCAAACTACCGTTTACAGAGCGTTTATCGACCGCTTGGACGAATCTCCGCTTAAGCTTGCCGACTGCGAAAAAATTACGAATCCCCTCAAGCTGTTTATGACCTCCATTGGCGCGTTCGACGACAGGTGCGTGCTCGAAGTATCGAGTCCCGGCCTCGACCGCGTGCTTAAGCGCGACAAGGATTTCGCGCGTTTTGTGGGCTCGAAAGTCCGCGTGCGCTTTCGCGAGGAAATGGCCAAGCGCACGGTGATCGGCTCGCTCGCCGGTTTTACGGGCGAAAATCTTACGATTTCCGGCATCGAAAACGGCGGCGGCGACTCGCTCGACGTTTCACGGGAAGGACTTATCGAAGTCAGGCTGGTGAGTGAGGTATAGGATGAGACTCGACCCAACAATCGTGCTTGCGCTTCAGGAAGTCGAAAACGTTCACGGCGTCGCCCGCGACGTGATAATCGAATCGCTGAAAGAAGCCATACGCACGGCTTATTACAAAACCAACGGGCCGGTCGACAATTTGGTCGTCGACGTACAGCTTGGCGAAGATAACGAGATAGAAGCATACCTTCGAAAAGTCGTGGTAGCCGAAGTTCAGAACGAACGCACTGAAATCAGCCTAGAAGATGCGCGCGCGGAAACCGACGAGGCCGAAGAAGGAGATATCCTGCTTACGGAAGTCCCGCTCGACAATTTGAACTATCTCGCCATACATTACGCAAAGCAGAAGATTGTAAGCGTAATCAAAGACGCGAAGCGAACGAACGTACTGCAGAAATACAAGGACCGCCAGTTTCAAATTATCAGCGGAAGCATCCTTTACGTCGAAAAACACGATGTATTCGTGGAAGTTGACGGCGACGTCGAGGCGATACTGCCATACAGAGAGCAAATTCAAACCGAGCGGTTTATGCCCGGTCAGCGTATCAAGGCGCTTTTAATCGAGGTGAAAACCGCGCGCAAAAGCCCGATGTTGGTTCTTTCCCGTACCCATCCCGACCTAATCCGCAGACTGATGGAAAACGAAATACCCGAAGTTCGCGAAGGCGCAATCGAAATCATCTCCATAGCGCGCGACCCAGGCCACAGGGCAAAGGTGGCGGTCAGAAGCAATATACCCGAACTGGATCCGGTGGGTACGTGCATCGGCACCAAGGGTATTAGGATTCTCGCCATCAGTCATGAACTTCAGGACGAGAAAATCGACCTCATTCCTTTTAAAGAAGATCCGTTCGAATACATACGCGAGGCGCTTTCGCCCGCCGCCGTTGTCAGCGTGGAAATTTTCGAAGACGACAGAAAAGCAATCGTAATCGTTCCAAACGACCAGATAAGTTTAGCCATCGGGCGCGGTTGGCGCAACGTAAAACTTGCATCCAAAATCACGAAATACTGGCTCGACGTCAAAAGCATGAAGGAAATCGAAGACGGCGAAAAGCACGAATCCGAGCGTCATTCCAAAAAAGGCAGGAAGGGCGCGGGCAAAGAGAAGCAGCCGGAACCGCAAAAGTCGGTCGCGGTTGCCGAAGTGCCGGAAGCGCCGGTTGACGACGGAGGTGAAAATGCCGGTAGCGACGAGTAACGCCGGAAGCAGTATGGTTCATTCTCCGACGCGTACATGCATTGCCTGCCGCGAGCGCTCGCCACAAGTGGAACTCGTGCGGTTCAACTTTACCTCGGATAAGGTCGTTATAGTCGCGCAGGCAAGACTAGCGGAAGGCAGAAGCGTTTATCTGTGCCCGCGCGAAAAATGTTTCGATGCGCTCCGCAAAACCGGTCGCATCGATTTCGCGCGCGGAAAATACAACAGGCAAACCATCCGGCTTGAAGAAACCGAATGGTACATCCTTAAGAACAAGTTTATGAATTTCATTCGCGAAAGGGGGCTGGGAAAGGCCGGTTAACGGCGATTCCCCGATATGGCGGCAAAAACCTACAAGCTGATACACCTTGCAAAGCATCTTCCGGTCAAGGATGTCGACAAAATCAAGGAACTTTTAGAGGAACTCGGCTGGACGGACGAGCAGGGCAAGGGGCCGCTCGCAAGCGTTAGCGAAGAAACTTTGAAAGCGCTTCAAGTGAAGCTTTCGCCCGGCGGCGCGCCACGCCCGGAGGCAAAGCAGGAAACCGCGAAGGTTCAGGTGCAGCCCGAGCCCGCAAAACCGTCGCGTGCAAGAATGGGAATCAGGGCGAAAGCCGCTCTTTCATCCGATATCGCTACGCCGCCCGCTCCGGCGGAAAAAAAGACTCGCGAAGTTCAGCCAATCAAGACGTTTTTCGATGCCGACGACCTCGCCGGCAAAAGAAAGCAAAAGGCCGCAAAGGAAACGGCACCGGCCGCCGAGAAGCCGGAAACCGCAACCGCCGTTCAGGTTGCCGAACCGCCCAAACCTCCAGCCGAAAAAACGGAAACCGCCGAGGAAGCGGCTGCAAGAAAGGCGAAGAAGCCCAAGGACGGGGTTCCGAAGGCTCCGGCGAAGGCGGCGGAATTGACGGAAGAGGAAAAAGCCGCGCTGAAGAAGACCGGCGGGAAAGTGGAAACCGCTCGCAAGTTTCCCGAAAAGCGCCCGCCCGTCAAAAAGAAAATCAAAGAAATCGGGAAAGCGCCGGACGAAGCGGTTCCAACTCGCGGCGCGCGCAAAATTAGGGTTTTCGCGGTTAAAGGCGCACGCGGCGCAAGCATGCCGGCGGCAAAAACCGTTCACGTTCTCAAGGTGTCCGGCGATATGACAGTGCGAGACGTGTCATTGGGCAGCGGAATTAAGGTAAGCGAAATTATCAGCTTCCTTTTGAAAGAACTCGACACATTCGCCACGATTAATCACCTGTTGTCAATAGACGAAATTCAACTCCTGGCGGAGCATTTCAACGTTAAGTGCGAAGTAAGACCCGAAGAAGCGCCGGAAGACATTCTGGAAGAATACACGAAGATTCAAACCGAAAATCTTCAACCGCGTCCGCCCGTCGTTACGGTAATGGGCCACGTCGATCACGGCAAGACGAAATTGCTGGACAGAATCCGGAACACGAACGTCGTTGCGGGCGAAGCCGGCGGAATCACTCAACACATCGGCGCATATCAAGTTATTCATAACGGCAGAACGATTACGTTCATAGACACCCCCGGCCATGCTGCCTTCACTCAAATGCGTGCGCGCGGCTCGCAGGTAACCGACATTGTCATTCTGGTCGTTGCGGCGGACGACGGCGTCAAACCTCAAACGAAAGAAGCCATCGAACACGCCCGCGCCGCCAAAGTTCCCATTATCGTGGCCCTGAACAAGTGCGATTTGGCGAGCGCGAATCCGGAACGCTCCATGAGCCAGGTTTCCGAACTCGGCCTCGTGCCGGAAGAGTGGGGCGGAGACACGGTGTACGTGAAAATCAGCGCTCTCCAAGGCGACGGCATTGAAGAATTGCTCGAAATGGTTCTGCTTCAAGCCGACCTTTTGGAATACAAAGCAGACCCTACCGCGCCGCCTTACGGAATAGTCGTGGAAAGCGAGATTACGAAAGGGCAGGGCGTTATCGCAACGGTGCTAGTAATGCAAGGCACGCTGAAACGCGGCCAGCATCTCGTCTGCGGCACGAGCGGAGGCCGGATAAAGCGGATGGAAGACGAGTGGGGCAAAGAGCTCGACGACGCACTACCCGCCCGCCCGGTCCGAATAATCGGGTTCGTGGACGTTCCGTCCAACGGCGACAAAGTGTTTGCCTTCCAAAACAAGCGCAAAGCGAGCGAAATCATCGAGGTACGCAAGGAAAGGGCTAAGCTCGACCTTCAGCAAAGCCATTTGGCCAAGCCGAGTCTCGAAGATTTCTTCAGCAGGCTCGAAAAGGGCGAGCTTAAAGACCTTAACGTAATCGTGAAGACGGATGTCGGCGGAAGCGAAGAAGCGATAGTAACCGAACTTCAAAAGATTGCGGTCGAGGACGTAAAAGTTAATGTAATTTCGCATGGCGTCGGCCAAATCAACGAAAACGACGTAATGCTTGCCAGTGCATCCGACGCGATTATTTTGGGATTCAGCACGAGCCTCACGAGCGGAGCGAAGCGGCTTGCCGAGCGCGAGAAAGTGGACGTAAGGATTTACAACATCATTTACCAGATGATGGACGAAATAAAGAAAGCGATGCTGGGACTTCTCGAACCTGTATTTCAGGAGTCCGAGCTTGCGCGCGTCGAAGTGCGCGAGATATTTCGCACCGAAAAGTCGAGCGTCATTTGCGGAGGCTTCGTTCTCGACGGCAAAGCGGAGCGCGGAAAGAAATATCGTCTTATGCGCAACGGCGAAGTCGTTCACGAACATACGCTTCGTTCGCTTCGCCGGTTTAAAGAAGACGTGCGCGAAGTCGCCAGCGGTTACGAGTGCGGCTTCGTTATCGAAGGCACCGGCGACGTTCAGCTTGGCGACATACTCGCGATATACGAAATGAAAGAGGTGCCTCGGACGTAATGGTCAAGCCGGTAAGAATGGACAGGCTGGACGAGCAGTTCAAGCGTGAAGTAGGTGAAATGCTGTTGACGAAAGTGCGCGACCCGCGCGTGAAAAACGTCACGGTAATGGGCGCCAAAGTAAGCAAAGAGCTAGACGTCGCCCTTATTTTCGTTTCGATTATCGGCGATAAAAACGAAAAGGCAGAAATTTTAAAAGTACTCGATAAAGCGTCCGGCTTCGTTCGTTCCGAGATGGCTTCGGTCATCGAAATCCGGAAAATGCCGAAGCTAGTGTTCAGGCTCGACGAAACCGTCGAAGAAAGCATGAAAATCGACGCAATACTTACGGAGCTTGGTTACCCCAGAAATGATGATGAGTGAAAACGATACCTGCTACGGCGCTCGCGTGGCGGAAGTGGCAGATTACATAAAAGGATTCGGAGATATCTGGATTCTGATGCACGAAGACCCCGACGGCGACGCATACGGAAGCTCGATGGGGCTTTTATTGGCGCTCAAAGCATTGGGCAAGAAAGCGCGCGCCTTTTCGCAATGTCCCGTTCCGCGCATGTATGAGAATATGGAGAGCCTTGCGCTTCTGGAGCGCGCGTCGAATTTGCCAGAGGATTTGCCCGAACTCATAATCGTGCTAGATAACGGTGACTTCGACAGAGTCGGGGAGCCTTACGCATCAGAGCTTAAAAGCCGCGGCGTAATCCCGCATTCCGGCGCGAATAGACCGCGAATTGTGAATATCGACCATCACGTCAGCAATACTATGTACGGAGACGTCAACTTGGTTTGTCCGGAATGCTCGGCGGCGGGAGTAATTGTCCACGACCTTGTGAATGTGCTCGATTGCGAATACACGCCGGAAATCGCCACTCCCATTTATATCGCGCTCATCACCGACACGGGCAGGTTCAGTTTCAGCAACACGAACCGCAGGGCGCTGGAAGTGGCGGGAGAACTCGTTTCGCTCGGCGTTAGTCCGGCGAAAGTTATCGAGGATATTTACTACACACGCACCGCAGGGCAGATGAAACTTTTCGGCTTGATTATGTGCAATTTGACCGAAGTGCCGGAACTCGGCGTGCTGTACGCTTGGCAGACGAAGGCGATGCTGGAAGAAACCGGTACCCAGCCGAGCGATACGGAAGGCGTAGTCGATTTGCTGCGAACCATCGGCGATTATCCGGTCAGCATTTTCTTCAAAGAAAACGCCCACGGAATAAAAGTCAGTCTTCGAAGCAAGTCTGAATTCAACGCCGCGGATTTTGCCGTGCAATTCGGCGGCGGCGGTCATCACGGCGCGGCAGGTTTCAAAGTCGAAGGAACCATAAGCGAAGCGGTGGATGCGGTTTTGGGCAAGTTTCGCGAACAGACGGTTTAAGGCTGCGCTTGTCTTCGAGGGCATCTATCGGCATTTTGACTTCCTTTTCGTATCAAACCGTCTTCGATAGGCGGTTGACGGCCCTGCGCGGTATATCATTTCGGAGACCGTCGATTTTTGCGAGGCGAACGACATGACTTTTAACGACAAACCGCTAGTAATTGCCGGACGCGAGTTTTCGTCGCGGCTGATGCTCGGCACGGGCAAATACGACACGCCGGAGCAAATGCAGCAGGCCGTGGAGGCAAGCGGAACGGAAATCGTCACCGTTGCGATACGTCGAATTGACATTTCCGAAACACGCGCCGAGAAGAATATTATCGATTATCTCGACCTTTCGAAAATCCAGCTGCTGCCGAACACCGCCGGTTGTTACACGCTCGAAGACGCGCTGCGCATCGCCAGGCTTTCGCGCGGCCTCGGCATCACGAACTGGATTAAGCTCGAAGTTCTCGGCGACGAAAAAACGCTTTTGCCCGACGTCGAAGCCACAATCGAAGGCACGCGCATACTCGCCGAGGAAGGCTTTGCCGTGCTTCCGTACACGAACGACGACCCAATCGCCGCCCGCAAGCTAGTGCGCGCAGGCGCGGCGACGGTGATGCCGCTCGCAAGTCCAATCGGCAGCGGACAAGGTTTCATCGACTTTTCGGGCATCAAGCTTATTATCGAAGACCCCGAAATTACGGTGCCAGTTGTAGTGGACGCCGGACTCGGAGTTCCGAGCGACGCAGCCATGGCGCTTGAAATCGGCGCCGACGCCGTGCTCGTGAACACGGCTATCGCGAAGGCGAGCGACCCGGTTGCAATGGCGAAGGGCTTTAAACTTGGAGTAAAGGCGGGCAGGCTGGGATACCTTGCCGGCAGAATCGAAAAGAAATTCTTTGGCTCGGCGTCGAGTCCGGTGGAAGGAAGAGTGGGGACGTAGCTGCCGTGATGGCAAGTTATTGCTTATATCGCTTACTCAGGATAAAATGAGAATGCGATGTCCGGCGGCAGATTTCATTCTTCGCGCTCCACGCGAACGGGCACAGGCCCGCTAAAGCGCAAATCAAGCGCGAAAACCGAGCATGCCAAATTCATGAAGCGCGGCGGCGCGATTAAACCGAAAGGAAGAATCCGCACGGCGCATACGCGTTCGCCCGAACAGCGTTTGAGGCTGGCGTACAACCGAGCAATCGTTTTACTTATTGTTATGTTCGCGGCTGCATGCGCGCTCGCGTCGTTTTACAGCGCAGCGGCGACAAGAAACCGGGCGGCGGCGGTGGAGTACGCATCGGAAATGTATTTTCAGGCCGAAAGACTTTACAAAACAGGAAACGCGGTTGAAGCGATGGCATACCTGGAAAGGTGGTTCGAGCTTTCGGAGCGCTTCGGCATAAGGCCGGAGCAACATCAAGCGGAGTTTTACCAACTGGTTTCGAGCGCCGCGGAAGCCGGAGGACGACAGGCGCGCCCTTCGAATCCGCAACCGTAACCAGGCGATACACGCCGCTGATATAATCTGCGTGTGGAAGTAAAACCCAAACTGCCCCTTGTTGCGATAATCGGCCGTCCGAACGTAGGAAAAAGCACGATTTTCAACCGGTTCGTAGGCCGCCGCCTAGCCATCGTGGACGAGATGGAAGGCGTCACGCGCGACCGTATCTATGGCGAATCAGAATGGGAGGGCAACCGCTATCGGGTGGTTGACTGCGGCGGAATAGCGCGCGAAAGCGAAGACCCGCTGCATGAAATCGTAAGCGAAAATGCCCTTCGCGCCCTTAACGAAGCCGATCTTGTTTTGTTCGTAACCGACGCCAAAGCAGGCGTGACCGACGCGGACGATTTGGTAAAGCGAGAAATCTGGAAATCAGGCAAACCCGCCATTCTCGTAGTGAACAAGGTGGATTCCAAAAAATACGAAGCCGAGCTTTACCAATTTTATGCGCTCGGTTTCACGGAAGTGGCATACGTTAGCGCCGCGAGCGGCAGGTTTTTTCAACGCCTGCTCGATATGATTAACGATAAGCTGGGGTTCGAGCCGGAAAGCGAGAAAAACCTGAGTGCCGCCGAAAAAAAGCTGCTCAAGGAAAGGCGTCGCGAGGAATATGAAAAAGCGTTGGCCGGAGAAGGCGAATTCGACGGCGAAGCGGTCGAATACGAAGATTTTCCGGGCGGCGATGCGGGCATCGGCGGCGTTAAAGAGGCGAGCGATTCGGAGGTCAGCATTGCGGACTATATCGCCGCTTCGCAGGATGCAGGCGAGGATTCGGAAGAATATGACGAATCGGATGGCGGCGGATTGGACGATTTCGATTTACCGGACGGCGGCGAATTCGAAATAACGGAAACGATTCGCATCGCAATTCTCGGCCGGCAAAACGTCGGCAAAAGCTCGCTTGCGAACGCGTTTATCAAAGACAACGCAGTAATTGTATCGGAACTGCCGGGCACGACCCGCGACCCGATTGAAATTGGGTTCGAGCACGACGGCACGCGATTCACGGTGCTCGACACCGCCGGATTGAAAAAACTAAGCCGGGTAAAAGAATCCGTGGATTTTTATTCGATGCTTAGGACATCCAACCGGCTGCCCGATACCGACGTTTCGATACTGCTGATCGACGCGATTGACGGTATTTACGAAATGGACAAGCTGGTCGCGAAAAAAATCGCGGACGCGGGAAAAGCCGTCGTCGTTGCAGTCAACAAGTGGGACCTCGTGGAAGACGGTGACGAAGAGCGGAAGAAATATCTAAAGTACGTTAGACGGCTTTTCAACAAGCTGTCTTGGGCGAACGTGGTCTTCATTTCCGCTCTGAAAAATCGCGGCGTCGACGAGCTTTTGGGCGCGGTTAAAAACGCCTGGCGGCAATATCACAAACGCGTGGCAGACGATGTTTTGAAAGAAGTGCTGTTCGAAGAAATATCGCTGAAACCGCCGCCCGTAATCAAAAACAATCCGCTGAAGTTCTATAACGTGCGGCAAGTTGCGATTAGGCCGCCCACGATAAAAATATGGATCAGCCTGAAGAAAGCGCTGCATTTCAGCTATAAGGGCTTTATCGAAAACGTAATTCGACAGCACTTCGGCTACGACGGCACGATAGTAAATATCATCTACGAAGAGCAAAAGAAAAAGACGAAGTAACAAGTCGAATTTTGAACGGAAATTCTTTGCTGAATTCTGCAGGATAGTACATTGTAACTTTCCGGTAACATTCGAGCAAGATTTTTTTTTCTTTTGAGTTTCGATTGAAAGATAGACAAGCGGGAAAGGGTAAAAAATGCGTCCGGAATCCCGTTTTCCAAGCGGCGCGTCCGGTTTTGTTATGATAGGGGCGACCCTATCTTTGAGAGGACACCTTAAATGAAAGTAATCGGACTGGCTGCATGCGAGAAGCTCGAGTATGCGAGCAACAAAATCCTGCAGTATTTTCTAATCCGGACGGGTGCGCCGTTCGAACTTTTGACGCTCGAGGGCGCAATCGATTTTCCGGACGAGGGCCAACTCGTTCATTCCTTGGGCGGCGCGGAAGACAAAGTAACGCTTGGCGAGGTTCTCGACAAAGTCGCTCGCGCGGACGCCGTGGTTTTGTCAACGCCGGTTCATTACACTCGCGCCGGTAAAAACACATGGGCGTTTTGGGAAAGGCTGTTTCAGCGGGAGACTACTTGGAAAAACCTGCTGAAAAACAAGCCGGTGGTGGTTTTGACGCTTGGCGGTCTCGAGCCGTTAAACGCCTATGAAGATGCAAAGACCTATCTCGAATCGCTGGGACTGGACTTCTTCGGTGGAGTTATGGACAACGGGCTTACCGATTGCGCAAGCCTGTGTACCCCTTCCAATTGCTACGTCGCGAAGGTAGTGCACGAATACGGTCTCGGAAGCGAAATTACATTGGACGTCGGCTCGAAAATCGACTACGAACACGAAGACATTCCGAAAGAATGTCCGAGCCGCGTGCATACCGTTCCCCAGCTTGACGCGCTTGCGTCGAAACTCGGAATCGCGCTCGGCATGAGCGCTCAAGGCGTATGAAATTCCCGCGGCTTTTTGGTTGCGGGAAAAGATTGTTATTCGGAGTATTTTATGGCGAAAAAAACGGAAGATAGACCGGCCGGATTCGAGGCGAAGTACGACCTCGGCGGGCCTTACAAGTCTACGTTCAAGATAACCAAAGAGCGAAAAGAGCAACTTCGGGGCCTCTATTACAAGATGCGGCTTACGCGCGACTTCGACGACAGAATGCGCAAGCTCTTCAAGGCCGGCAGGTATTACGGAACGTATTTCAGCCAAATCGGACAGGAATGTACTACGGTTGTTCCTGCGTTTCTTTCTCAAAAGGACGATTTCTTCGGCCCGTCTCATCGCGAACTCGGCTGCCTTATAGGTAAAGGAGTGGAGCCGAAGTATCTGCTCGCTCAGGTTTATACGAAGGGAACAAGCCAGGACAGAGGCATAATGCACCCCGTGTTTTGGGGCTGGACGGACGTACGTCACATCACGCCCTGCACATGTCTTGCGACGCAGGTTCCCCTCGCGACCGGCGCGGCGCTTAGTTACAAGATGCGCGGCCTCAAAAACGTGGCGTTTTGTTTTACCGGCGAAGGCTCGACTTCCAAGGGCGATTTTCACGAATCGCTCAATTTCTGCGGAATCCATAAACTGCCGCTTATCTATACCGTGCAGAACAACTGGTACGCGGAAAGCGTGCCGCTGAGTATTCAAAGCGGAAACCCAGACCTTGAAAAGCGCGCGCCCGGCTATGGAATCGCCGGCGTGCGAGTGGCCGACGGCAATGACGCCATTTGGATGTTGAATGTGTACGAAGAAGCAATCGAGCGGGCGCAAAGCGGCGGCGGTTCGACGCTCGTTGTAGCGGACACATACCGCTGGCACGGCCACAGCGAAATCGACCCCGCAACTTATCGCCCGGAAGAAGAGGTTAAGCACTGGATGGCGCTCGACCCGATTCCCAGATTCGAGAAATACCTTTTGAACAACAAGGTAATGACCGAAAAGGAAATGGACGATATGAAGGCCGGAATACTCGCTCTGATCGACGAAGCGATCGACTTCGCGGAGAACAGCGAGGAAGCGCCGGTGGAATTCTGCCTTGAAAACGTTTATGCACCCGACGATTTCGTTAATCCGCTCGCGGAAGTAACGAAGGTTGTCGCGAAGGGAATATAGGAGATATTGATGGCACATAAGGTTACATACATCGACGCAATCGTCGAAGCGCAGGCGGAAGAAATGCGTCGCGACGAGCGCGTTTTCGTGATGGGAGAGGACGTCGGGATTTACGGCGGCGTTTTCAAGGCGACGAAAGGTCTCAAAGACGAGTTCGGCTTTTATCGTTGTCTCGACACTCCGATTTCGGAAAGCCTTATCGTCGGAGCAGGCATCGGCGCAGCGCTAATGGGCATGCGTCCGATAAGCGAAATCCAATTCGCCGACTTCATTCACGGAGCCCACGACCAGATTACGAATCAGGCGGCGAAAGTTTTCTATCGCACGGGCGGAACTTGGGCATGCCCGCTCACGATTCGCGTACCTTACGGCGGCGACGTCGGCGGGGGTATGTATCACAGCCAGTCGCCCGAAGCCTGGTACGTTCATGTGCCTGGCCTTAAAATCGTCGCGCCGTCGAATCCGTACGACGCAAAGGGACTTTTGAAGGCGGCCGTGCGCGACAACAATCCGGTTATTTATTTCGAACACAAAAAGCTATATCGCACGGTGAAGGACGACATTCCCGAAGACGATTTCGTCGTGCCAATCGGCCCCGCGGAAGTTGTGCGGGAAGGGCGCCACGTAACGATGGTCGCTTTCGGGCTAATGCTTCACCGCTCGCTCAAGGTGGCGGAAAGGCTTGCCGAAGAAGGCATCGAAGCCGAAGTAATCGACCTTAAAACGCTTCTGCCGATCGACAGCGCGACCATCGTCGAAAGCGCGAAAAAAACCGGCAAAGTGGTAATCGTTCACGAAGCCCCCAAAACGGGCGGAATGGGCGGCGAACTTTCCGCAATCGTCACGGAACAGGCTTTCGATTTTCTCGACGGGCCTATCGTGCGCGTTTGCGGCAGAGACATTCCGCATCCGTTCCATCCGAAAATGGAGGAGTTTTACCTGCCGAGTCTCGACAGGATTTACGACGAAACCAAAAAGCTCGTCGAGCTTTAAGTTTATTCCGCTTGGATTAGGGCGGCAACCGGGAGACAAAAATGGCGATGAACATTATCGTTCCCCAGCTCGGGGAAAGCGTTGTTGAAGGCGTTATCGGCAAGTGGCATTTCAAGGAAGGCGACCGCGTCGAACGCGACGCCACGCTTCTCGATATCGAGACGGACAAAATCAACCTTGACATTCCATGTCCGAAGACCGGAATACTCGCGAAGATTTTCGTGCCGGAAGGAACGACGGTCGAAGTCGAGCAGATTATCGGACTATTGCTAGACGAAGGCGAAGAGTATGACGAGGCGAAACACGGGCTGTCTGCGAAAGCGGCTCCGGCCGAAAAGCCCGCGGCGCCCTCGCCAAAGCCTGCTCCCGCTCCCGCCGCGTCGGCGCCAGCTACAGCCCCATCGCCTGCTCCGGCACCCGCGCCTGTAGCGCCGAGCGCACCGGCGGTTGTCGACGGCGGCGGTAGAAACCGGCTTTCTCCGGCAGTCCGAAGGCTTATCGAACAGCATAATTTGAAAATCGAAGAAATTCCTGGCACCGGCGAAGACGGACGCATCAGGAAAATCGACGTCGAAAAATATATGGAAGACCCGTCGTACAGGCGAACGCCCGGCGCCGCACCCGCGGAAGCCCCCGCCGCCGCCGCACTCGCGCACGCTGCCGAGGGAATGCCGAGGCCCGCCGGCATCGCCGCAGGCACCGCCGCATTCCCCGAAGAGCGCATCGCGCTTACTCCGATTCGCAAGACCATCGCGCACGCGATGCAAAGAAGCAAGAACACCGCCGCGCATACGCTGGACGTAGGCGAACTCGACTGCACGAATCTCGTAAAATTCAGAAACGCATGGAAGGACAGATTCAAGGAAGAGCACGGCGTCAATTTGACGTTCATGCCGTTCTTTATGAAGGCGTCCGTCGCCGCGCTTAAAAAGTTCCCCTACGTCAACGCCAGCATCACGGACGACGAAGTCATCGTCAAGCATTACTACAACATCGGTTTCGCGGTGGACACCGAGGCGGGACTGGTCGTTCCGAACATCAAGCACGCCGACCAAAAGTCAATCGTGGACATTCAGCTCGAAATGAACGCGCTCGCCGAAAAGGCGCGTGATAGAAAGCTCACGATGGAAGACATCACGGGAGGAACATTTACGCTGACTAATGCCGGCGGTTTCGGAGTGCTGCTTTCAAGCCCAGTAATCAACTATCCGGAAGTCGCGATTTTGGGAATTCATGCAATCGAAAAACGGCCCGTAGTCAAAAACGGCGAAATCGTCATTCGCGATATGATGTATCTCGCCGTTCAGTTCGACCACAGGCTGATCGACGGCGTGTACGCAATCAAGTTCAGGAACGAAATTCACCGGCTTTTGACCGAGCCAGAGCTTTTGTTCATGCATATTTAGACAAGGAAATCGTCCGGCGAAAAGGGCGAACCTCTCGGAGTAGCAAATGTCAAGAAAATTCGATGTCATCGTCATCGGCGCCGGGCCGGGCGGCTACGAGTGCGCCATCCGCTTCGCTCAACTCGGCAAGAAAACCGCATGCGTGGAAAAAACTAATTGGGGCGGCACCTGCCTCAACATCGGCTGCATTCCCTCGAAAGCGCTGCTCGACGCAAGCCATAAGTTCGCGGAAATAACCAAGCTTGCGGATCAAGGAATCACTGTCGATCCCGACGGCGTGAAGCTTAATTTCGAAAAAATGATGGAGCGCAAAGAATCCATCGTGAAAAAGCTGACCGGCGGCGTCAAAGTTCTTCTGGAGAAAAACGGCGTCGAGGCGATAATCGGCACGGCATCGTTCAAAGCCGCGCACGAAATAGTAGTTAAAACGGCCGACGGCAAAACCGAAACGCTTGCCGCGGACGTGATCGTAATCGCTACCGGCAGCGAGCCGATGAAACTGCCGTTTTTGCAAATAGACGACATAAACGTCATTACTTCGACCGAAGCCTTGTCGCTTCCGGCGGTGCCGCGCAGCATGCTCGTTGTCGGCGGCGGATATATCGGGATGGAAATGGCGAGCGTATATCGCAGCCTCGGCGCGGATATTACCGTCATCGAAATTCTGCCGTCGATATTGACCGGACTCGAGGAAGACATCGTAAAGCAGGCTGCGCGCGAATTCAAAAAGCAGGGAATGGAAATCTACACAGAGCATAAAGTTACGAAAGTCAACGTGCTCGGCGGCGCGCGCGGCGTGCAGGTTTATTTTGAAGGCAAAGACGGCAAAGAACAGCATCGCACGGTACATGTCGTTTTGGCATCGACGGGCAGAGTGCCCACGACCAAGGGACTCGGACTCGAAAAAGCGGGCATCGAGTTAACTGACAAAGGCTATATCAAAGTAGGCGAACGGCTGGAAACCAGCGCGGCCGGAGTGTACGCAATCGGCGACGTAATCGGCGGGATGATGCTTGCGCACAAGGCGAGCCATGAAGGCGTGGCACTTGCCGAACATTTGGCCGCCGGAAGTCCGCCGCATTTCAAAGCGGCGATTCCTTTCGCGGTGTTCACGAAGCCCGAAATCGCCGGCGTGGGAATGACCGAGGCCGAGGCGAAAGCCGCGGGGCACGAGGTGAAAACAGGTACGTTCAGCTTTAAGGCAAGCGGAAAAGCGATGTCGCTCGGTGAAGACGACGGAATGGCGAAAGTTATAGCGGACGCGAAGACGGACGACTTACTCGGAGTTCACATCATCGGGCCGCATGCTTCCGACCTTGTCGGCGATGCGACGCTGGCGCTTGAATATCAGGCGAGCCTCGAAGATTTCCAAAGCCACGTCCGGATTCATCCGTCGCTTTCGGAAGTCGTAAAGGAAGCGGCGCTCGGCGCGGATAAAAAAGCAATAAACAAAGTGAATTAACTTCGCTTAATTTTTCGAGCGAATCTTGAGCTAGTTATTGGAAAAACGTAGCGCAGCCATCCTGGCTGCATAACACTGCTGAATCTTGCAGTCTGGAAGACTGCGCTACGATTCGAAGCTATTTCGCTAGGCTTCCTGTCCGCGCGGCTCGTACAGTCCGATTACGTTGCCGGCCGGGTCTTTGACGAGCGCGAACCAGCCCACGCCCGGAATCTCGGTCTTGCCCATCACCTGCTCGCCGCCGTGATTTGCGATGCGCGGCAGAAACTCCTCGATGCAATCCACTTCGATGTAAATGAGCGGGGAGCACACCGGTTGTTCGGGTTGCGGCTTGAAAAACCCGCCGTTCACGCCGCCTTCCGGCCCCATGTAAAGCAGGTACTCCATGCCTTCCCACTGCTGAAAAGTCCATCCGAAAAGGCCGCCGTAGAACTCCTTTGCCTTGTCGAAATCCTGCGCCACGAATTCCACGTGACATACTGCATTCATCGCCATATCGAACTCCTTTAATGAATTAGAACATTAATTCCGAAATGCGGATTTTAGCCGCAGATTACGGAATGTCAATCGCAGCCGCCTCCGGATGCGGCATGCGGGTGGATAATAACGGCGTTCGCCCGGCTTGTCAACATCTGTATAGTAATAGTAGCTGCAATTGGAAATATTTAACAAATGTTAATGTAAATTGGAAAGGGCGCAAAATCCGGCTAGAGCGACTTTCTCGCGAGCAGCACGCCTTGACCGACCGGGACTACCACGCTGTCGAAGTCCGGATGCGCTTCTACCGCCGCGAAAAACGGCGGCATTTCGTCCGCGTGGCTAATCGCGTTGTCGGCGCAAAGAATCCCGCCCGGCGTCATTTTCGGCGCTAGCTTGTCGAAAAACGCCGGATAGTCTTCCTTGCTGCCGTCGAGAAACACAAAGGCGATGCCGTCCGCGCCGCCGATAAGTTCCATGGCGTCGCCGAATTCGAGCCGGATTAGCCCGGCCACTTCCGCCTTTTCGTACGTTGCCCGCGCAAGCGCGGCGCGTCCCGAGTCGATTTCGAAGGTTGTAAGAACGTCCCCGCGCTCGCGCATCGCGAGCGAAAGCCACAGTCCTGAATATCCGCCGCTGGAGCCGATTTCGATGCATCTGCCCGCGGGCGCGGCGGCGGCCATCAGCGCCAAAAACTTGCCGGTTTCGGGCGGCACTTGCCAAAGCCTGCCGGGCGGTGGCGGCTTTTCGGGCAGCTCGCCGCGGTCGAGCGCCCGCAGGTAGTCCATCCGCTCGGCGATTTTCACTGGAATTTGGTGGAACATAAAGGTCTCCATTGCGAAAAAACGGCAATCGGCCAATTGCCGACATCCACAATTTACTATTTTCAATATTGGCAGATTAGCTTAGGATAATCTTAAATTCTCCGAAATCTCCTTTTTCTTCCAAACACAAAGAAAGCACTTCGTCGAGATTGCGCTTCAGCTCCTTAAGCGTTTCGCCAGCTGTAATTGAGCCCTGGACCGTAGGAATAATCCCGACATGGAGCTTGGTTTCCGGATCAAACTCTACAAATGCTGCAAATTCCCTCGTAATGGTTTACTCCTTCCCGGCGCGAAAGCGCGAATTACCGAAATTACTCGGCAAACTTTGCAATTGCCAAAACCTGCCCGCAGCCTAACCGCCGATTCGGTACCGCGCCACCGCCGGGTTGACGCCTGTTTTCGCGCCGGTTTCGTCGTAGATGTAAAAGCCCTTGCCGGTTTTCATCCCCAGGTGTCCCGCCTGCACCAGCCGGGTTAAGAGCGGGCTTGCGCGGTAGAAATCGCCGAATTCCTCGCGCAAGACCTCGGTGATGTAGTACATCGTGTCGAGTCCGACGTAGTCGCTCGTCGAAAGCGGCCCCATTTTGTGGCCGAGGCACAGCGTAGTTTTGTCCGCGTCTTCCACGCTCATAATGCCTTCCTCGACGACTCTGTACGCCTCGTTGCAGAACGGCACGAACATGCGGTTGATGCCGAATCCAGCCTTGTCCTCCGCCATAATCGGCTCTTTGCCTAGGTCGCGAGTTAGCTTCGTCACGGTTTCGCTCGTTTCATCGCTCGTCAAAAAGCCGCGGATAAGCTCGACGCCCGGCTGAATCGGCACGGGATTCATGAAGTGCATCCCCATGAATCTCTCCGGGAATTTGTAATTGCTCGCCAGCTTCGTTATCGCGATGCTCGATGTGTTCGACGCGAGTATTCCGGAAAATCCCAGTTCCGAGAGAGCCTTGAACTTTTCCGCTTTAGGCTCGTAAAGCTCGATAATCGCCTCGATAACGATGTCGCAACCGGCGAGGTCTTCGAGGTTCTCGGTAGTTTTCAGCAGCGCCTTTGCGCTGGCCGCGTTGTCCGCCGTGATGCCGCGCTGTCCGCCGGTTTTTTCATAGCTCGCAACGAGCTTATCCAGCGATTTATGAATTTTCGCAAGTCCTTTTTCAAGTACAGCTGCGCCAAGATCGGTTACGATTGTCTCGAACCCGCACTGCGCGCAAACCTGCGCAATGCCGTTTCCCATAGTCCCGATGCCGATGACGCCGACTTTTCCGATTCCACTTTCCGCCATTTTCCTTCCTCCCAAACCGGATTTCGCCGCGCCGGAAGCAAGCACGCGGCGCCCGGATTATAACAGCGCGGCCGCCGACGCCCAAACGTCATGCGGGCTTGATACCTAATTTGTGGAAACCCGAGCTTTCCGCGGGTATAATTAATGCGTGCGCAAGGCTTTGCCGATAATTTTTGCCGCCTTGATTCTGTCCGGATGCGCATCGGGCATTTCCGTCGGCACATACTGGCATTTCGGAGACGGCAGCCGGAATCTAGGCACCATTACGATTACGAACCAAACCGGATATTCCAGCTATTTTTACGTCGGCTACACGTCGTATGGCCCGATTCGGCACGGCGAAACGCTAGTTCTACAGCTTCGAAGCGGCACGTATTACATAAGGGACAACTTCGGCCATTCCCGTTACGTCACGATACGCAGTTCCGAAAAGATTTTCCTGATTTTTTCATAGTGGCGTTTGGAAATTCGATTACCTGACTTCGGGTTATTCGTCCCATCCGCCGTTTTCATCCGATTCGCCGTCAAAGCTTTCCGGCGCGGGAATTTCCGGCATCCACACGCCGCCCGGTTTCGACGCCGAACTATTGCCGAGCATTTTTCCGCCCACCCCGCCGATGTCGAACGGCGAAGTATCTATTTGAGGCTGCGATTTGGCGGCGCCCGGCTCGTCCCATTCGAGAATGAATTCGTCGTACAAATGCTTTCCGACCCATTTCAAATACCGGCTCGGCTGCACCAGGTCTATCGAAAAATCAAGCTGCCGCCTTTCCTGCGGATAGCACATTATCAGCTCGTCCTTCGCCCTCGTTACCGCGACGTAAAACACGCGCCGCTCTTCTTCCAGCGCGTCGGGATTGCCGAAACACATGCTGTGGGGCATCGTACCGTCAACCAGCCAAACGAGAAAAACGGTTTTCCACTCGAGCCCTTTCGCCTGATGAATCGTGGATAGGCATACTCGCCCCTCTTCGAAATCGGCCGGATTCGACGCCGCGACTTCCTCGCCCGCAAACCCTCCGTGAAGCGCCACTTCCTGCAGCATTTCGTGAAGCGCGGTGAACCTGCTGGCGAAAAGCACGAACTGGTCTATGTCTTCCTCGCGCCGCGATGCGTTTTCGTACTGCGACTGCATATAAGATTTATACCGCTTGGAATGAATCGTCTTCGCAAGACTCGGCGGGTCGAGCTTGGGATTTTCGGCCATAATGTCTTTTAAAAACACCTGCAGCGCCTTTATGCTCGTGCGCCCTTCGCCGTATGCCAGCGCCGGAATGTCGTTTTCCAAAAATCTGCCGAGGGGGTCTTTCGCCGCCGTAAGAACTTCGGTGATTTTAAGAACGCTTTTCGCGCCGACGCGATTGCACATTGAAAGAACCCTGTCCCACGCGATTGCGTTTCTCGGCGCGCCCAAAACAAACAAATAGCTCATCAGGTCTTTGATGTGCGCCATTTCCATGAACCGCACGCCGCCGCGTACGTAATATGGAATGCCCCGGCGGGCGAGCGCCATTTCGATTTCCTGACTGTTCCTGTGGGCGCGATATAGCACGCCGATGTCGTTCAGGCTGATTCCCTCTTCGCGCAGTTCGAGTATCCGCTCAGTCAAGAATTCCGCTTGGTCGTCCACAGACCGGCAAACCACAAGCTGTGGCTTCGAGCTTTCATCCTTCGACGAGCGCAATACCTTGCGGAAGTTTTCCGGCGTGTCGCGCAATACGTCGTTTGCGAGCGAAAGTATCTCGGGAGTGCTGCGATAATTCGTTTCGAGTTTATAAATCGCCGTGCCGGGAAATCTGTCCGGGAACGATAGAATGTTCCGGTAATTGGCGCCGCGAAACGAATAGATGCTTTGCGCGTCGTCGCCGACAACGAACATGTTTCCGTGCGTCCATGACCAAAGCTCGATTAATTTTGCCTGCAGGTGGTTCGTGTCTTGATATTCGTCCACGAGAACGTGCTCGATATTAGACGCAAGCTCGTCGCGCACCTCAGGCTTAGTGGCGAGCAGCCGGTACATCTGAAGCAGCAGGTCGTCGTAATCCATCGCGTCGTTCGCGGCCTTCGCTGCCTCGTACGCGGCGAAAACCTTGTCGAAATCCAGAAGCCGGCGCGCGAACTGGGGGTATTCGCCGACGATAATGTCGTCTAGCGAAGTTTCCGTGTTCACCATCAGCGATGCGATGCGCTTAAGGACGCGCGGGGCGGGGAACATTTGGTTTGAAAAATCCACGCCCGATTCGTCGCGAACGCGCTTCATCAGCCGGATTGCGTCGTCCTCGTCGAGAATCGTGAACTCCTCGGTATAGCCGATGAGCGGCGCGTATTTGCGGAGTAGCCGGTTGCAAATGCTGTGGAACGTGCCGCCGGTCAGACTGCGAAGGTCCACGCCGAGAAGATTTTCGACGCGCATCAGCATCGAGCGAGCGGCGCGATTAGTGAAAGTGGTCAGGAGGATTTTGGACGCGGGCACCCCGCTTTCGATAAGGTAGGCCACGCGATAAGTTATTACGCGGGTTTTGCCGCTGCCCGCGCCGGCGAGTACGAGGACGGGGCCGCCGGGCGCCGTTACCGCCGCGCACTGCTGGGTGTTTAATTCCGATTCGTAATGTATCCGCGTGCGAACCGGCGCGTCCGGCGCGGTCCGCGCGATTCGAAGTTTTTGCGGCAAACCGGCATCGTCTCCGGTCTGCCCGTCTGTTTCGTGGTCGTTCAAGAGAGAAGCGAGGATAGCACAAATATGGCGGGAGCCACGGCGGAATCCAAGTGTAATATGTAATCAAGAAGTCGAACGAAACTTACTTTTTATCTTTATCGGATTTCTCGCCTTTCCCGCCTTTATCCGGATAGATAATCTCGTCGATTAGTCCGTATTCGAGCGAGTCTTCCGGGCTCATCCAAAAGTCGCGCTGGCAGTCTTCCACGATTTTGTCGTAAGCGGTAGTCGTGTGTTTTTCGAGAATGCGGAATATCTTTTCCTTGTGGAACTTCGCCTCGCGCATTAGTATTTCGATGTCGCTCGCTTGTCCTTGCGCGCGGCCGAACGGTTGATGGATGAGTATTCGGCTGTTCGGCAGAGCGAACCTGCTGCCTTTGTGTCCGCCCGAAAGTATCACGGTCGCGATGCTCGCGGAAAGCCCCACGCAAATCGTCGAAACGCGCGGCTTGATGTGCTGCATCGTGTCGTAAATCGCAAGCCCGTCGAGTATATTACCGCCCGGCGAGTTGATATAAATATCTATATCTTTCGTCGAATCTTCCTTTTCGAGAAACAACAGTTGCGCGATAATCGCGTTCGCCACGCCTTCCATTATCGGGCTGCCGAGGAAAATGATTCTGTCTTTAAGCAGGCGCGAATATATGTCGTATGCGCGCTCGCCGAAATTTGATTGTTCGATTACAACCGGAACGTAATAGGTCATTGGTTTGTTTCTCCTTCGCGGTCTTGCGGTTTATTTTCTTCAGGCACTTCGGCCGCTTCGGCGTCATCAACCGGACGCGAATGTTCGGCATCGTAAACAATTTTACCCGTAGCGTCCGCAATCGTATCGAAATCCGATTCCGCATCCATGCTTGCCGCCGATTCGCCGCCTTCGACAAACTTGACTTTTTCCATTACAAGCTTCAATACTTTTTCTTCCACGATGTCGCCGTAAAGCTGAACCATAAGCTGTTTGTTTTTAAGAAGTTCTTCGGCTTGCTTGCGGCTTAAGTTATATCGTTGCGCAAGCCGGAGAGCGCGCTGCAACAGCTCGTTGTTGTTGACTTCTATCGAATTGTCCATCGCTAGCTTGGAAATCACGAGTTCGCGTTTAATGAGCCTTTGCGCTCTCGGTTCCAAATCGTCGCGGAGTTCCCTTATTGTCCGGCCCTGACGCTGAAGCGCTTCGTCGAGCGAACTTCCGGACATTCTGAACTGGCGCTCCTGCTCTTCAACCATCGAATCGACTTGGGGCGAAATCATGTCTTGCGTAATCTCGATATCGGTGCCGGCAAGAACTTGTTCGAGCGCAAGCTCCAGCTTTCTCGCCAAATTGGCGTTTTCGACTTCGTATTTCAGCGCGCCGTCGATATATTCGTCGAACGCTTCCTGAGTATCCATCTGGAAGTGCTCTTTTATGAATTCGAGGTTTAGTTCGGGGAGTACCAGTTTGCCTGCGTCCAAAACTTCTACGGTTACGGCAAGCTTCCTGCCTGCCACGCGATCGTCCACGAAATCTTCGGGCATTTCGTATTCGAATGTTTTCGTTTCGCCCATTTTCATGCCGAAAAGGTTTTCGTCGAATTTCGGAAGGTTATCGGCGAGACCCAACTCGTACACGACTTTTTCGTTTTCGAACGGGCTTTTCTCGCCGGTGTCCGCAAACACGCTCGAAAGCGAAATTTCGACGCGCTGACCGGATTCCACGATCTCGCCTTCTTTAACCGGCTCGTAGGAAGCGTAGCGCTGGCGCAAATTTTGCACGAGCTTTTCGCGCATTTCCGCATCGGGTTCCTGCGGCTGAAACGCCACTTCGACGCCTTCGAAGTTTGGAAGATTCACCTGCGGCATAACGGGTGCGGCAAACCGGATTTTGTATCCCTCGCCCCTCATTGGCGCGCCGGGGGTTTCCCATTTTACGTCTCCACGCCTAGGTTTAAGTCCGCTTTCCTTAAACGCGTTTTGATATGCGGCTTCTTTAACTTCTTCGGTCACGACTTCCAGAATTACCGCAGCTCCGAGCCGGGATTCGATTACTTTCGCGGGAATCTTGCCGCGTCTGAAACCGGGGATATTGACGTTGTTCGAGTAATAGCGGAATACGTTCTTGTACGCGCGCTCGACTTCGTCCTTTTCGAAATCGACTTCGAAATGGGCAAAATTCGCTTCTACTTTTTCCAACTTTACGTTCGTCACGAGACTCTCCAGAATATCTGCGCAAATGTGCGACGGCGCGCCGCAATTGCGAGCCGTATATCCTACTACCGCGCCGCCCGCATGTAAAGCCAAAGCCGGCGCGTCTGCGCCGCGGTAACAAGCGGAGATGGTTTGAGGAAAAGAGAGCGGAAGACGAGATTCGAACTCGCGACCCCAACCTTGGCAAGGTTGTGTTCTACCACTGAACTACTTCCGCCCGTTCGCCCTGACGGCGGCGGTATTATACCAGCCCATCCGGAGGATTTCAAGCGCGCGGCGGATTTGCGGATGCGTCATTAGGCGTCCTTTCGGGTAAGGAATGTTTTGCTTTTCACGCTTTAAGCAATCGGCGAGGTAAACGTGACATACAGGGCAGACAATGGCCGTTTTTTGCCGGCCACCGGAATGGAAATTACGGAACTTGGCGAGCTCGTGCTTGCAGGCATTCCGGCGCGCGTACTTGCGGAACGCTTCGGCACGCCGCTCGTAGTCATTCTCGAAGACGAAGTTCGCAAGAACTGCCGGGAATACATGGAGCGGGTAAAAGTGTATCCGCGCTCGCGCATATATTTCGCGTCGAAAGCGCTTTTGACGGTCGGCTTCGCGAAACTGATCGAACAGGAGGGGCTCGGCCTCGACGTCGTTTCATCAGGCGAGCTTTTCACCGCGCTTTCCGCGGGATTCCCGGCCGAAATGATAATGATGCACGGCAACGCGAAAACAAAAGACGAACTTACTGCCGCGCTCAAAGCCGGCGTCGGCCGCATCGCAATCGACAATCTCGCCGAAATTGAACTGCTGCGGGATTTGACCGCAAAAATGGGCGTGCGTCAAAAAGTAATGCTTCGCGTCACTCCGGGAATAAAGCCCTCGACCCATCGTTACGTTCAGACGGGCCAAATGGATTCGAAATTCGGGTTCAACTTGAGCGGCGGAGCGGCGGAAGAAGCGGCGAAGCTTATTCTTTCGGTGGATGGCCTAGAACTCGTGGGGCTGCATTGTCATATCGGCAGCCAGCTATACGACCTCGAAGCGTTCAGCGCGACGGCGCGGATAATGCTCGAATTTTACGCTTTTCTTAAAAAGGAACTCGGCGCGCCGCTCGACGAACTGAATATGGGCGGCGGACTAGGTATTTCGTACCAGCCGGCGGACGCGCCGCCGGATATTTCAACGCACCTCGCCAAACTGGTTTATACCGTTCTCGGCGAGTGCAGCAGGCTTGGCATAGAACCTCCCGTGCTTTGCGACGAGCCGGGGCGCTCGATAGTGGGAGAGGCGGGAGTCACGCTTTACACGGTGCAAAGCGTAAAGAAAATCCCCGGCATCCGCAATTACGTCAGCGTGGACGGCGGAATGACGGATAATCCGCGGTTCGCGCTGTACGAAGCGCGCCACCACACGGCGATGGCCGGGCGCATGCTGGACGACGCGCCGGAATATTGGTCCGTGTCGGGAAAGTGCTGCGAGACGGGCGATATGCTGATAAAAGACGTGCTTTTGCCGGAGCCGCATCCGGGCGAACTATTGGCGATGTTTTCGACCGGCGCTTATACGTACAGCATGGCAAGCAACTATAACCGCGTGGCGCGCCCGGCGGTAGTGCTGGCGTCGAAGGGCAGGGCGGAGCTGTTGGTGCGCCGGGAAACTGCGGAAGACCTGGTCGCTTTGGACGAAATGCCTTCGTGGCTTTGCGAAAAAACCGAAGCGAAAGCGGAATAAAAAAAAGCCGCCCTTTCGAGCGGCTTTTTATCAATCGAAGCATTTATAACTCGTCGTCCGAGTCATCGTCCGACTCTTCGTCCGAGTCATCGTCAGAGTCGTCGTCAGAGTCGTCGTCAGAGTCATCATCCGGGTCGTCACCGGAATCGTCTCCATCATCGCCGCCGTCACCGGCTCCACCGCCAGTTCCGTCATCGTCCGGCTCATCGCCGCCGCCTTCGGTGCCATCGTCTTCGCCATCGGTTCCGTCGTCATCGCCGCCGCCGGATTCGTCCTCTACTTCTTCGCGTTCGATTTCCTTTGCATAAATCTTTCCGCCGGGAACGATATAGCCTTGCACCTTAACAATGTCGCCCGCTTTGAGATTGGTGAATTTCAGACCGTCTTTCAGCGATGTACGCTCGTCGATTGTGAACTCAACCCCGTTGACCGTCAATGTGTTTTGGCCGACGGATTGCACCGTGCCTTCCTCTTCGGTATCCTCATATTCCCTGTGCTCGCGGTCCTCGACTTCGCGCTCGTTCGAAACGCCGTCGCAATTGTCATCCTCAAGCTCCGTTTCATCGTCGTACGAGCCGCTGCCGGTCGTATCGAAAGTGAGTTTTCCGAGCCGGTAGTTGATTATGAATTTGACGTGCCTGGCGCCGTCGGGACCCGTGTAGTCGTATTCCACCTCTATCGTAGTCACGTCTTCCGTCGAAGGCGACCTGAGCGAGGCCGTCGCAGGCGGGGCGTATTGGCGCACGGCCGCGTTGATTCTCGTTGTCGTTCCGGCGGCGATTTGCGCGGGTACGTTAATCGAGATTGGCGTCGAGACTACTCCGACGCCACGAAGGTCGATCGGGGTATTGAAATTCAAGTTGACGTACTTGAGGTTTGCCGCAGGGACATATCCAAGGTCGAATCTGCCGTCAGGAGCCGGCGCCGTCATCGGCAAGTCTCCAATTTCCTCGCTCGGATCGATAATCTTGACCGTTGCACGCGTTACGTCGCCCGTATCGCCGGGGGCGTCGCCGATGGGAATATTCTCGACCGCGAGCGTGCCTTGAACGATTCCGCTGTTGGCGGGCGGAGGTGGCGGAGGATTGGTTCCTGTAGGAGGGTTGCCGCCGGGGGGAGGATTGCCTCCTCCTCCGCCGCAAGAAATCGCCAAGAAAACGAGCAGCGCGAGCGCCGCAAAAACCGTAATGGAAAAAATTTTGCTCATGATTGCGCCTCCGGGCGCGATTGATTGCCTATAGGTCTGCGCGAAACACAAGGGAAATATATTGCGGCGTCGCGCACCGGCCAGCGCCGCTGCGTCCCGCGGAAATCAAAGCTCGCCATATTCTCCACCTTTTCCGGCAATCATCGAAGGCTTCTTTACGGACTCCTTCAACAGCTTGCCGAGGATGATAATACCCTTTTCTATCTCCTTTTCGCTTAGTTGGGCAAAACTAAGCCGGAATCCGTTCGAGTCATGTTTTCCCGACCAGAAAAAGTTCGCCACGGCGAATTCGACGCCTCGATCGCGAGCGAGCAGATATAGCCCCATGCTTTTCCAGCCCTCCGGAAGCGTGACCCATAGACTTAATCCTCCGGACGGCTCGCTCCATTTAATTTCTTTTGGAAAGTGTTTTTTCATCGCGGCGACCATCGCGTCGCGCCTGGATTTGTAAATTCTACGGGTTTTCTTGATGTGCTTTTCGAAATGACCTTTCTTGATGAACTCGTGAAGAATAAGTTGCAGAAAAATACTGTCGCTTTTGTCGCAAGCGCGCTTTAGCCGGAAAAGCGAGTGCGCTCCGGCTTCCGGCACGGTTATCCAGCCGATTCTGAGTCCCGGAAGCAACGTTTTCGAAAAACTGCCGATTTGTAAAACGTGGCCGCCCCGGTCAAGCGATTTCAGGCTGGGTACGACTTCGCCGTCAAACCTTAAAGAATTGGCGTACGCATCTTCGACAATCGGTACTTCATACTTTTCGGCAAGTTTCAGCAAGGCGTGCCGGCGTTCCAGCGTCATAGTCGTGCCGGTAGGATTGTGATAAGTCGGGACGGTGATAATCGCCGAGATTTTTTTCTTTTTCATTACATCGGCGAGCCGGGATACATCCATTCCGTCGTTGTCCACCGGGATACCGACGTAATTGATTTTCTTCGCGATAAGCAGGTTCAATATCGCCGCGTACGTCGGGTTTTCCACCGCTACGGTATCGCCTTCGCGTACGAGCATCGTCGTAATAAGGTCGAGCGCGTTTTGAAAGCCATTGGTAATTATTATGTGATTCGTGCCCGGCGCGCCTTCCGCCATTTGTATCCCTTCGAGCGCCGCCTGCGATTCGAGATATTCGACGAGCGGCTGATACCCTTGCGGATTGCCGTAGTTGAAAAAATAATCTTTCGGATACCAAAGCAAGGTAGAAGTAATCTGCTTGATTTGCTCGAATGGAAAAAGTCTGTCGTCGGGAAGCGCTTTAATGAAATTGACCGGCTCTTCGCCGGACGCAGTCTGCCTTGGGGGCATCGCGAAAAAATCGCCTTCAACCCTAAATCTGTCCCAATCGAACCGCTTGGCTTGCGACTCAAATTCGGCATCGCCGGTTTCCATGGTCGCACTTGGGCCGAGCGACGAAAGCCTCGACCTGTCTCTGACGAATGTCCCGCTCATCGGCACGGTTTTAATGTACGACCGCGCTTCGAGCTCTTGATAGGCGGTCATTACGGTCTTGCGGCTTAATCCGAGTTGATCCGCAAGCTCGCGTGTGCCGGGCAGCTTGGTTCCGGCTTTCAGTGCGCCTTCGTCTATAAGCCGCATGATTTGGTCGCGCACTTGCCGGTAAAGCGACCGCCCTTTTGTTTTGTCAATCGTCAGTTTCATTTTTTTCTCGATTCCGAATTTTAGATTCGATAATCAAACACAAAACTCGCTTCAAAAACGGTAAAACGGGCGGGAGCCGAAGCCCCCGCCCGGAAAAGAATCCTAGTTGTCGTCACCTTCCTCTTCATCTCCATCGTTGTCGTCGCCGGATTCGTCTTCGTTCTCGTCATCGCCGCCGTTATCGTCGCCAGACTCGTCTTCGTTCTCGTCATCGCCGCCGTTATCGTCGCCGGACTCGTCTTCGTTCTCGTCATCGCCGCCGTTATCGTCGTCAATGTCATCGCCGTTGTCGTCGTCGCCGTTATCGTCGTCAATGTCATCGCCGTTGTCGTCGTCGCCGTTATCGTCGTCAATGTCGCCGCCGTTGTCGTCGCCGCCGTTATCGTCGCCGGACTCGTCTTCGTTCTCGTCGTCGCCGCCGTTATCGTCGCCGGATTCGTCTTCGTTTTCGTCCTCGATCTTGAATTTCTTGGCGATTACCGTTCCGTCCGCCTGCTCGACTCCCTCGGCCTCGATGAAAGTCCCTACCTGAAGCGATTCAAAGGGGATAGGGTTGCCGTTGTCGTCCAAAAACTTCGTCGTTTCAGTAATTACGAACACTTTGCCGCCCACCGTAATCGTACCATCGCCGATTTCCTCAATAGCGCCTTTTATTTCAATTTCGAGGCCGTCATCTTCGCCGCTTTCGTCCTCTGCCTTGATTTTGTGGGCGAAAAAGGTGCCGTCCGGTCCCTCGAAGCCTTCGATTTCGACGAAGGCGCCAACGGCGAAAGTCTGGGGCGAAACGGGATTACCATTGTCGTCCATAAATTTGGTGGTTTCAGTAATCACGAACGTAATTCCATTGACCGTTATGCTGCCGTTCTCGAACGCCTCGATAACGCCCTTGATTTCGATTTCAGTACCGTTATCGTCCTCGTCTTCGACCTTTACCTTGTGAGCGACAAGCGTGCCGTCCTGAGACATAACGCCTTCGATTTCCACGAACATACCAAGCGTGAAGGTTTCGGGAAGCGCCGGATTTCCGTTATGATCCATGAACTGGGTGAATTCGTCAATCGTGAACGTTTTACCGCCGACCGTGATCGTTCCGTCGCCGAGCGCCTCGATTACGCCTTTGAGTTCTACTTCCGCCTGGCCGTCGCCGTGCATACGCTCGCGATGTTCACGCTCGCCGAGGCCGTCCCTCGACTGAGTGATTACGTCAAGCGCATCGGGAACGCCGTCGCCGTCGCTGTCCGCGAAACCGAGGGCCTGCAGGATTTCCGCCGCTTGTCCAGGAGTCACTAGAACGTCGAATTTGATTTCGACGCTATCGGGCGTGCCGTCACCGTTAAGGTCGAGCTCGAGTTCGAGCTTGACTCGCAGCGTGTATTCCTGACCCGCCGGCACCAAATCGAATTTGAACTCGCCGTTCGCGTTCGTCATTTGCTCGCCGAAAACAATGCCCGTTGCCTTGTTGACGAGTTGAACGATTACTCCCGGTAGCGGAGCGTTTTCGCCGGAGCCCGAAACTTGGCTGGCTCCGCGAAGGCTGAGACCGGAATCGGTCAGGCGGCCTTCGACCGAACCGAACTGCTGCTGATTCGCCGGAGGCGGATTTTGGCCCGGAGGCTTGGGAAGCGAAGAACCGCCGCCGCCGCACGCCGTGAGAGCGGATACCGCAAGCACGAACATCGCCGCGATAATCGCCAGGCGCATTGAAACCGAATTTGCAAAACTAATCTTCTTCATCACATTCTCCTTAAAAAACCGGCCGCCGGACGGGAAAAGAATTATCCGGCAACTGGACACCATCTGGTATCCAGAAGCTATTTACCGAGAAGTCCAGTTCGTTATTGGCAGCCAGAATTTAGGATAGTTAAGGATACCAGTTTGGTATGGTTATTGTTTCAAGACGCGCATTTCCTGCTCCGAATGCGGATGCGCAAACGAATCCGAAAGCGCGCGCGGCAGAGCTGCCGCAAATCTTTGGTGGGAATTTGAAAATCAAATCGGGCGGGGGAGATTTGAACTCCCGACCTCTGCGTCCCGAACGCAGCGCTCTAACCGGGCTGAGCCACCGCCCGAAACGGGGAGCGAATAATACCACAACTCGCGTTCACCGGCAAACATTGGCGCGACTCAAACCAAGAATCCGCGATTCGTTTTATGCCGCAATCCGAATGCCTACAGTCGAACATTTGCCGTTCGAGCCCGTCATAAAATTATCGAACGCCGCGATGGGACCTCCCCGCCCCTCGCGGCGTATTTTTCATCTCAAACCGTCAATTTTCCCGATTCGGTATCGCCCGGTTGACATCGATTTCGGATTTTGCGGGTTGATTTGCTATAATTTCTGTTCGCCGCCAACGAATCCCGGAATTCGGGGTGCGGAGGAGTTTATGAGTTTTTCGAGGATTCTTGCCGTCGCGGCGGCAGCGTGGCTTGCGTCCGGTCAAGCACCGGCAGGCACGTGCGGCGCGGCGTTCCTCGCCGCCTTGCATACCGGCCACTTTTCATTTACGGCACTCGCGGAAGAAACCGCACCGCCGGACGCGGCAGAGGCCGTATTTACCATTTATAAAGTTGGCGATACCGGCGCGAACTTGCGTGAAGGCCATTCCGCGGAAAGCGCCGTTGTAGCGCAAATCAAGCCGGGCGAGCTTTTGAAAGAGATTAAGACCCACCGCGGGTGGAAATATGTGGAAGTTGTTGCCTCCGGCGTACGCGGTTGGGTCTGGGACAAGCTGATTGTTTTCGAAAGCGGGCCGCAAGCCGATGCCGGCGAAACCGAATCCGAGGAAGTTGCCGGGTCAGGCTCCGCAGCTTCCACGGAAGCCGAAGAAGAGAAGACTGCTGGAAACGAAAACCTGCCCGCGGAGGAGAATCCCGAATCTACTCAAGCCCCAGGCGGCGATGAGCCGGAATCCGATGAATTCGGCGGCGAATCCGACAAACCGGTGGAAGTAAAGAAAAAACAGGCCGAGCCGGCGGTTCAGACCGGCGGCTCAAATGGCACGAAGGGCGATTTCACCGGCGTAAAATCCGGCGCAAATGCGGGAAGCGATTTGATTGCGCTTATAACCGCCGAAAAGGTGAACGTCCGGACAGAGCCTAATTTGCGCTCGAAAGTCCTGATGCAAGTCGATACCTATCAAAAGGTTTATATAGTCGAAGAGCGCAAACCGTGGTACTTCGTTAGCGTCCCCAAATTCGGCATCAAGGGATGGGTTTTCGGCGATTTCGTCCAGCCGCTCGATTACGTAGTGGTTACTGGCGACGACGTGAATCTTCGCGAAAAACCGAACCAAAGCAGCAAGATTTTGATGAAGCTCGGCAAAGGAATGAAATTCGTCAAAAAAGGCTGGCAGGACAATTTCGTCCTCGTCGCCAGCCCGGAAAAGGGATATACGGGCTGGGTTCATCAAAGGTACACTCAAGTCGTTAAATCCGAGCCGCCTCCTTCGTATTACATCAGCGGACATTCGGTGAATTTCAGGAAAGACCCGTCAATAACGAGCGAAATACATGGTCAGTTGGAACTTGGAACAAAAGTTTCGGTGCTGGGCAGAGAAGAAAAATGGTCACTCGTCAAAATCGGGAGCAGAACCGGCTTCGTTTACAGCGAATTCGTAACGCCGGCGAAGGACTGGGAAAAATCGGGTGGAATTCGCGGAGCGACGCGCAACCTTGGAAACGACCTGATAAGCCGCGCACTTGCGCTTCGCGGCACGCCGTATAAATGGAGCGGCGAGTCGATTAAGGGCTTCGATTGCAGCGGTTTCATTTATTACCTTATTCAAACCGAAACGGGCAGAAACGACCTTCCCCGCTCAAGCGCCGACATGTTCGAAAGTTTAGGAGTCTCCATAGACATCGAAGATATACAGCCGGGCGACCTCGTGTTTTTCACCACTTACAAGAAAGGTCCGAGCCATGTCGGCCTGTATTTGGGCGACGGCGACTTCGTGCATGCTTCGAGCGCGCAGGGGCAGGTGACCATTTCGAATATGAGCGAAGGTTATTACAAAGAGCGATTCCTCGGCGCAAGGCGCGTGCCGAAGGACGCTTTCAAAAGATAACGAAACCTCTAATGCCGTTCGTTCGCCAGCTGCCAAAGGGCAAGAAACGTTAGCTTCGCAACGTCCTCCATCACCTTCGGGTCGAGCGTATCCGCGTCGTCGAGAGCCGTGTGATAGTACGGATGGTCGCCGACGGTGAGCAGCATGACCGCCGGAACGCCGAGAGCGCGAAACGGACGCTGATCGCTCGGCGGATTTGCGCTGTCCGCAACGGCGTCGATTCCCGCGACGGACGCCCATCTCGAAAACGCCCGCATAATTCTGGGAAACTCCGTGCCGCCGAAAACCGCCACAAAACCGCCCATCCCTACCATATCCAAGTTTATTACTGCGTCGATTTGATTAAGCGGAACGGGCATGTTGTTTGCAAGGTACTTGCTGCCTATAAGCCCCAACTCTTCGCCCGTCATTCCGCACAGCAAAATCGAGCGCTCGGGCCGCTTTCGTACTTGCGAAAACGCTTTTACGAGTGCGTTTATCACCGCCGTTCCGCTGGCATTGTCGTCCGCGCCGTTGAAAACAAGCCCGCCCTGAAAACCCACGTGGTCGGTATGCGCCAAAACGACGATGTATCTTTTCTTTAGGCTAGGGTGTTTTCCGTCCAGCCTTCCGATTACGTTATATGCCGTCGCGTCAGGCGTATAAACGGAATTGACAAAAATTTTCGCGCCGACGTTGAGAGGAAAGCTCATAGGTTTACCGGTATCGTCGATTAGCGACTTGATAACCGGAAAACCTTGCTCGAATCCGTGCGCCAGCATGTTTGCGATTCTGGCATTAACTTTTACCGCCGGCAGATTTCTCTGATACGGAAAATCGCCTTTGTTAACCGACGCGAGCGGCGGCGCGGGATCGCCGTCGATATCGCCCAACAGCACAAGCCCGGCCGCGCCGTTTTGCGCCGCCGTAGTCATTTTATAACCGGCCAATTTCAAATGTTCGTTTTCCGGCTTGTCCAGTTTCGGCGGAAGGCCGTTCAGTGCAACGACTATTTTCCCTTTCACGTCAATTCCGGCAAAATCGTCGTATCCACCCGACGATACGCCGTATCCGCAAAAGACCGCAGGCGCGCTTACGTTCCCCGATCCCGTAAATCCACGAAAAACGTAATCTTCGCCGTGTTTTGCTTCGTATAATGTTCTTCCGTCCAGCGTCAGTTCGAAACCAAAAGGCTCTTCGATAACGTTTCTTTCGACCTTTACCGGCTGCAAGTAGCGGTCGATTGCCGCGCCAGGCGCGATGCCCGCGTCTTTCATTGCGGTTGCAAGCATCAGCGCCACCTGATAATTCTGGTCGCTTCCGGCCGCCCGGCCTTTGAATTTGTCGCTCGCGATAAGCCGGACGTATTCCAGCATTTCAGCCCCGCGAATGGACGAATACCCGTCGTAAACGTCCGCCGGAACTTGCGAAAACGCCTTTGTTGGCGGAAGAACGGCGCAAGCGAGCAGAAAAATCGCTACCGTGATTAAAAACCGGTACGCTGCGGCGATAAGGTTTTGTTTTAGGTTCACTTCAAATTCCCGGATTGATTTTTATCACTCGGATTCCGGCAGACCCGCCACCGTTGCGAGAGGCAGAATCGAAATCGTATAGCCGAAGCCCTTTTTCCCCGCAAATTTCTCCATCGAGGCGGAAACGGCTCTTTGAAGCGATTCCAGCTTTCCGCCTTCCGCAATAGTCAGTATCGCCCTTCCGTCTTTGGATGTCAATCCTATCAATTCGCCGATATGTCCCGCTACGCCGAATTCGTCCTTAACCCGCTCGCCGGCGCTCATTGAATAAACTCGTCCGGAAATAACCGTACTTCCCGTAACTCCTGCGTCGAGAATCGCCCGAAGCGCGTCTTCGAGCATGTCCGGATTGGCTATGGTCGTAATCATCAAAAAATTTTCCATCTTGCACCTGCAGCTTTTGAAACCGCTATATTTATCCTTGCGGCGTTGCGGCACGCCGATCCCTGAATGCGAACTTCAGCCAAACCGGTGTTACCAAAGTAGTCACCAGCACCATCAAAACCATAATGCTGAAAACCTCGCGCCCGATAATTCCAGCGGACAGGCCGACGGACGCCACAATCAGCCCAACTTCGCCGCGACTTATCATCCCGACGCCGACCCGATATGATTCGAGCCATGTGAACCCCGCCGCCTTGCCGCCCAGCATACAGCCGAGAACTTTGGTAAGAATCGCGACAAGGACGATAACGAGCGTAAAGGTGAGAACAAGCGCCTCGGTTTTCGCCATGCCGCCGCCGAAAATTCCCGCGAGCGGCTCGAAAATCGGTCTAACGTTGGCCTGTAGCCCGATGCTGATGAAAAATATCGGCACCATCAGCGAATAGGTTACGGCGTGCAATCGCTGCTCCACGGTTTCGTGAAAATCGGTTTGAGCGACGAGAATGCCCGCGACGTAACTTCCGGTAATCGCCGCCACGCTACCGATGAACTCCGCGCTCCACGCGTAAAACAGCCCTAGCACGATTGCGGCGGCGAGGACGCCCTGCGAGATAGGCGATTCGTACGCCCACCGCAAAATCGGCCCGAAAAACTTTCTGCCGAACCAAATCGCGGCCGCGAAAAACAGCACCATAAATACGACCAGAATTAAAATCCTGATGTAACCGGCGGCCGCTTCGGATATGGCGCCCGCGTGTGACATCCACTCCATGATGTGGCCGGTCAGATTTTCCGCCGCTTTTACGCCGCCTTCGCCCGAGGGCTTGAACGCGATTACGAAACTCAAAATAATTATTCCGATAATATCGTCGATGACGGCTGCGCCAAGTATGGTAGTGCCTTCTTTGCTTTTCAGCCGCTTTAGCTCGATAAGCGTCTGCGCAGAAATGGAAACCGACGTCGCGGTCAGAATCGTGCCGATGAATATCGATTCGTAAAGCGTGAACTCCAGACCGAGAAACCGAAAGGTTTCGGACGCTCCGAACCCGAACAGAAGCGGCCCGATAACGCCGCCGATTGCCGCGAATAGGGCGATTCGCCCGACGCGCTTCATCTCGCTCAAATCGGTTTCGAGGCCAGCCATGAACATAAGCAGAATTACGCCGATTTCGGCGAGATCGCGTATCGTGTTGTATAGCGGAGACTGCATCGCTGCGTCCGCCGCCGCCGCGCCGGCATGTGCCGCGTCCGCATGAGGGAGAAAAACGGGCCAGCCCAAAAAGTTGATAAGGCTCGGTCCGAGTATGAGGCCGATCAGTATTTCGCCGAAAACCGCAGGTTGGCCGATGCGTTGCGACAGCCAGCCGGAGAGCTTGGCCGCGCCGATTATCACAATTAAAACGAGCAGAAGCTGAAGCAAGTGGCTCATTTAAGGTGCGCCCGGATAACCGATAAATGTAAGCACGACATGTTTATACTCCGGACAGGCCAGCTTGTCATCGTCTTACCGGAAAAGTACCGCGAATACGAGCGCAACTATGCTCATGAGCTTTATCAAGATATTAAGCGACGGGCCGCTCGTATCTTTGAACGGGTCGCCAACGGTATCGCCGACGACCGCCGCCTTGTGCGAATCCGAGCCCTTTCCTCCGAAAAAGCCCTTTTCGATATATTTCTTGGCGTTGTCCCAGCTTCCGCCGGCATTCGCCATGAAAAGCGCCATCATTACGCCGCTCGCGAGCGCGCCGGCAAGCAGCCCGCCGACCGCTTCCACGCCTTTTCCATCTATATATTTGAATGCGAGCCCGACGATTATCGGAGCGAGCACCGCAAGGAGTCCCGGAGCAACCATCTTTTTAATCGCGGCCGCGGTCGAAATATCCACACATCGAGCGTAATCGCCTTTTGCCTTGCCTTCCAGCAGGCCCGGAATCTCTTTGAACTGACGGCGGACTTCGAGAATCATGTCCTGCGCCGCAGCGCCGACCGCCTTCATCGAAAGCGCGCTGAAAAGGAAAGGCAGCATCGCTCCTATGAACAATCCCGCGATAACCGGCGGGTCGGAGAGGTTAATCGCTCGCGCCGCCGCATCCGCCGCGTCCGGAAACGCCCGCTGCGTGTATGCCGCGAAAAATGCGAGCGCCGTCAGCGCCGCGCTTCCGATTGCGAAACCTTTTCCGATGGCTGCCGTGGTATTGCCGACCGCGTCAAGGTGGTCGGTTACTTCACGGACTTCTTTGGGTAGTTGAGCGGATTCCGCAATGCCGCCGGCATTGTCCGCAACGGGGCCGTACGCGTCCACGGCCAAAGTTACTCCGAGTGTAGATAGCATTCCGACAGCCGCAATCGCGATGCCGAAAAGCCCGCCGACAGCAAACGAGACCATAATGGCGAGGACAATGACGATTAGGGGCAGGGCGGTGCTTTCCATTCCGTTCGCAAGCCCTGCGATGATGTTCGTCGCCGTTCCGGTTTTCGAAGCCTCGCTTACTTTTTTCGTCGGATTATAGTCGAAATTAGTGTAATACTCGGTCAGAACTCCTATTAAAATTCCCGCCACCAATCCCGAAACGAGCGCCCAGAAAACGCCGTTTGAAACCGCCATCGCCCGCGTAACGAAAATCGAAATAACGACCATAATTCCCGCCGCGAAAAGCGTGCCGTTGCGAAGTGCGGTATGCGGGCTGCCGGAGGTGAAAAAGTTGGTGAACGCCACGCCGAGAATCGACGCCACTATTCCCGCAGCGGCAAGTGCGAGCGGATAAAGCGCCCATTCGAGCGCGTCCGCCGCGCTCGCAGCGAAATATCCAAGCGACATCGCCGCGATTATCGAACCGACGTAACTTTCGTAAAGGTCCGCGCCCATTCCCGCTACGTCGCCGACGTTGTCGCCAACGTTGTCCGCTATTACCGCGGGATTGCGAGGGTCGTCTTCGGGAATTCCCGCCTCGACTTTGCCCACAAGGTCGGCGCCTACGTCTGCGGCTTTCGTGAAAATGCCGCCACCCACGCGTGCGAAAAGCGCAATCGAGCTGGCGCCGAGGCTGAAACCGAATATCGTGTCCAAAACCTGCGAAAGGTTATCCTGTCCCAATATTACGCTTAAAACCAAAATAAGAAGCGAAATACCGAGGACGCCGAGCCCGACAACCGAAAGCCCCATTACCGCGCCGCTGTTAAACGCCACTCTGAGCGCTGCGGGAAGGCTGACTCTCGCCGCTTCGGTCGTGCGCATATTGCTCATGGTCGCAACTTTCATTCCGGCATATCCCGCCGCCGCGCTGCAAAAAGCGCCGACGATGAACGACAGCGCGACCAGCCACGAGCGCTCGCCGATGAACAAACCGAGAACGACGAAAACCGCAATTGCGAAAATCGCGAGAAACGTATACTCGCGCCTCAAGAACGCGTTCGCGCCTTCTTGAATCGCTTTGCCGATTTCCTGCATTCGTTCGTTTCCGGCGCTCATTCGAGCGTTTTTGAAAGCCAGAATCAGCGCCGCCGCGATCGAAATCAGGGCGACGATTGCCACGACGGAAACCGTGCCCGTAATCGTAAATTCCATCTGTTTCCTCCGGGGGAAGGGTTAAAGTCCGGTAAAGCCGCGCATTCTATTGAGTGCGGCGATTGTTGTCAATAAGAAAACGGTCTGCATTTAATTCCATACCATTATGGCTGGAATTGCCCGGTTTTTCACGAGTGACCGGAATTGCTTCCATTTTTTTCGAAATCCGTACGATGTCCTTTGAATTCAATGTGCCGATATTTTAATTTCTGAATTCAATCGGAAAGTAAATCCTAACCGTCTCGAGCGACAACAGCGCTTCGTCGTCGCGGCCGGTGTGCACGGGCATCGTGCGGAATTCCTTATCGCCTTTAAACTTCACGACCGCCTGAAACCTTTCGTAAAACACGCTTTGCGCATCGAACCTATCGTCCGCCACGGGAATGAACGATGGATAAATATTCGAGCTGAAAAGCGGTGCGAGACCTTCCCAAAGCTGCGACTGGCGCGGATCCACGGGGCCGACAACCATCCACTGGGTCAGCACGCGAGCGAATTTCATTTCCGTGCTCATCGCATGTTCGAGCGGAATTATTTGAAACCCGCCGATTTCGCCCCGCGGCGATGTCGAAACGCAGACGACGCCCGGATGATTCGCGCGAATTCTGCCGGGACCGCAATATACCGAGCCTTCGAATCTTCCGACGCCGAATACCGGCTGATAAACTTGGCCGATGACCCGCGGCTCCGGGTTGCCGGCGGTTTTCATCGTAATAAAGCCGCCGAAACGGTTGTCGAATTCGATCCACTCTATTCGCGGCTCCGGCAGCGGCGCGACGTCGATTGCGAAAATATCGCCGGGTTCCGGCGGCAGTCCCGGCGGCCAAACGTAAAACGAGCGGCCCTCCGGCGCCATAGGCACGGCGATGGGCGCAAGCCCCGCGAAAAACGACTTTCGTTCGGGCGTGGCGTCGGGAGGCGGGCCGAGAAGAACGTGGTCGCCGACTTTCGGCGCGAACCCCCCGCCGAATATTCCCGTTCCCGCTTTTATATCGGTGAAAAGACTGGCCTGTTGATTGAAATAGCTTTGGTAATTCGCCGGGTCGAAATCCGCGAATTCGACCGGGAGCAAGGTGAAAATCTTTCCGGTGTTCGTGTCTGGATTGTGACCGGTTTTAATGTGAATCGCGTTAACGCTCGTCGCGGTAACCGCGCCCTTCGGCGCCCACGCGCTTGCCGTAAATCCGCTCGGATTCTGCTTGGCAACGGGTGCGAGCGTCTTTCCGATGTCGGTTCGGGAAAACTCGCCGAGCCTTCCAATCGCGTATATCGCGCCGCCCGCGCTGTTCTCGATGAAAACGAAGTATTCGCCTTTTTCGAGATGCGCCGGTTCGGGCAAATCTTCGCCATGCGAGGCGGCGGGCGCGCCGAAAGTTGCGGCCAGCGCCACAGAGATAAAGACGATTACAAGGAAAAAAGTCGTACGCATGTTTATTTCCTTTAGACCGGCAAAATTATACAGCGAATTGCCGCGGAAAAAGCGGCACGGGCGAAAATCCCGCCTCGTTTTCATTGACTTTGAACGGCGCGAAATTGTTTTGAGAAATAGAATTGCGTAATCGAATATTTTCTGGTATCATTGTTCTATCAGAGCGCCAAACGGCTTACCGGCGGGAATACCCTTAGGCGGAGACTAATACCGATTTTGCCGGGACACATTGGTGGCGTTAACTCGCGTTTGTCCTTTCATTCGCTTTCGCTGCCGCGTGGTCTTCGCCTGCGGTCCTCCCCCGTCATCGCGCAAGCTTATCCTTAAGCCGCGGCGTTCGAACACGGAGGTATGGTATGGACAAATTTTTCAAAGCGGAGGAACGGGAGCGCGCCAATCCGTTGACAGGCGTGAAATACGTCAAAGACGTATGCGCCGTCCCGAAAGTGCAGGGCGAGGAACGCGAAGTGCTTTCGGAGGTGCAGGACAAGTATGCTTTTCGCGCAAACGACTATTATCTTTCGTTGATCGACTGGAACGATCCGGACGATCCTATCCGCAAAATCGTGATTCCGAGCGAGGAAGAGCTTATTGACGACGGTGTTCTCGACCCGAGCGACGAGGCGAGCATTACGGTCGCTCCCGGCTGCGAACACAAATATTCGAACACGGCGCTGCTTTTATGCAACGACATATGCGGCAGTTTCTGCCGCTTTTGCTTCCGCAAGCGGCTATTCATCCACGGGAACGACGAAACCCGCCGGGACGTGGCGCCGGGCATCGAATATATTTCGGCGCATCCCGAAATCGACAACGTGCTTTTGACGGGCGGCGACCCGCTCTTGCTTTCCACAAAAAAACTGCGCACAATCGTCGATCAAATTATGTCGATTCCGCACGTGAAAGTGCTGCGCATCGGAACGAAAATGCCGGCGTTCAATCCTTTCAGAATCACGGACGACCCGGACCTCGACGAACTTTTCCGCACGGTAAATGAAAACGACTGCCAGATATACATAATGGCGCATTTCAATCATCCGCGGGAACTTACCGAAGACGCAATCGAAGCGATTTGGCGGCTTCGCAACGCCGGTTGCCGCGTTCACAATCAAACCCCGCTCCTTGCCGGGATTAACGACGACCCGGAAATTTTATGCACGCTGGCGAACCGGATGTCATATTCCGGCGTAACGCCGTATTACCTATTCCAAAACAGGCCGATTGCGGGAAACATGGCGTTCAAAGTTCCAATCGTAAAGGGCATCCGCGTATTTTCCGAGGCGAAGCGCCATATGAGCGGCGTCGCGAAAGTGATGCGATTCGTAATGAGCCACGCGCTCGGCAAAATCGAAATAATGGCGGCGGAAGGCGGAATGATTTACATGAAATTCCACCAGAGCAAGTATCCGGAAAACCACGACAGGTTTTTCGCCTGCCCGGCGCGCGAGGACGCCTACTGGCTGGACGATTTGGAAATACCGGAAGAAGTTCGAACGCACTAAGCGAAAAGCCCGCCGCTGCGGAGCGATTTTGCTTTTACGGGTTTGGAATGCGGAATTCAAAGACAGCGCGATGGCAGTGCCGGAAACTTCCGGCCAATCGCCGCGCGACTGCGCAGGCGTCGCGAAAAAAGGAAAAAAATGGGCGGTAGTGGAGTCGAACCACCGACCTCTTCGGTGTCAACGAAGCGCTCTAGCCACTGAGCTAACCGCCCATTCGAGTCGAAAGGTGCGCGCCTAAGAGTTTGGCGCGAACAAAATCGCCGAAAAACCGGTAACGCAAAAAGGAGGCGACCGGAATCGAACCGGTGCATAATGGTTTTGCAGACCATCGCCTTACCACTTGGCTACGCCTCCGCACTCCCGCCGCTGGCCGCTCGCGGCGCGCACCGGGACGTGGATTATACCGCCGGAAATGCCGCGGGTCAATGGAATGTGCTCGGCGCGGAAATTGACTTTAAGGCAAATTTATTGCGATTCGTAATTTTCAACTGGGCGGGTATTCCCAAGTCCGAATTGGCAGAATTGCGATACAATTTGCTATCCTTATTTAAGGAGTTCGGAGATTATGGGAACAAATGGGAAGGCCGGTAGCGCATTTTCGAATGCGCCGCATATGCACACATGCGGGCCGTCGGTCGTTCGCGGAATTCTATTCATCATTATCGTATCGATGGTTTTTCTCCTTGCCTCCTGCAAAAGAAGCAAAGCGGCGGCGCCCGCTCCATCGGGAATTTCGAGCGCGGCTAGTCAATCTCAAGCCTCTTCGCAGAGGGAATTTACGCCGCAAACCCCGCTTGAATCCGAGCTATATGCCAAGCTGCTTTCGGAGTTCGAGCGGCTCGGCATCGACCCTGCGCGCGCGGCAAATAAAGCGCCGGTTGGGAGCACGAACGCGGTATTCGACTTTACGGCGCGGCTGGCATCCCAAGCGGGAGAGCAGCCCGCGAGCGTAGTCCTTACCTGGACGGAGCGGTTAATCGGCGATTACGACCAAAACGGCGAAGTGGGAATTCCCGACATTACGCCAATCGCGATGAATTATCAAAAGCAAGTTTCATACGCGCCGCAAGTTCTATGGACGGGCGGAAAACGTCCAATCGGCGACCCGGATGACGACGGCGGCGCGGGGACAGGAAGCCCGCCCGCCAATGGTAGCGGGGCGGAAAACTGGCGGCTGGCGCGCATCGACGGCGACTTCGGAGGGGAAATCGGAATACCCGATGTTACGCCTATCGCTCAGCACTATCTTGAACGGCTTGACGGCTATCGCGTATACAGAAAACGGCTCGGCGAATCTTCGTATTCGCTTATACCGAATCCGGATAATCCGTCGTCTCCTCTAACGATACCGAGAGCATCGACGTTTCCCGAAGGCGCATCCGCACCCGACGCTAATCGCCCGGTAAGATATTCGTTCACGGACGAGGACGCGGGCGACGGAATAGTGATTTACTACACTGCAGCATACGACGCGGAGTCCGGCCAGGAAGGCCCGCCATCGAACGGCATTGCCGTAAACACAGCGACGGGCGAAGTGGACGAAGCGCCGATTGCAAAGTTAACCGTTTCGCCAAATTACGGCCCCGCACCGATTTACGTAACATTCGACGCAACGGAAAGCTTCGACGCGGAAGGCCAAATTGCGGAGTACAGGTTCGACTTCGATGCGGACGGGATAATCGACTATTCGACGCTCGACGAATCGCCGCCGGAAACGACGAGCACGGGAAAGGCGGCGGAAATCGAACCGGGCGGCGAGCCGGGTATCATAACCGTCCGGTTTATGAAGGGCGATAAGGAGTATATGTATCCGAGTGTGAGAGTACTGGACGAAGCGGGATTCGAGTCACATCCCGCGACCGCGAAGCTGGGTGTGTCGTACTGGGAGAGAGAGCTTATTAGGGAATTTGATGGCTCCGATGTAACATTGCCACTCGGGTTTTCGGTATCTGGACTATCGACCGACCCTGTGACCGGACAGCTAGTGGCATTCGGCGACAGCAGGGTTCCGTGGAATGAGACGGGCGGATTGGTAGTTGCTTGGCGGAACGCGCCGGGAGATTGGCGCGTAGAGACTGTCGTCGAATTTCCCGACCCGATTCTATACATCTATCCCGGAACTCCTTTCGACCTTGGCGGATACAAGGCGCTGGAGTGGAACCACTTGAACCAGCCGGTTTTTGTGTTCATACTTCAGTATGGCGATTTATCAGGCACGCATTACAGGTTAAACGTCGCGGAGCGAAGTTCTGGTGGCGTTTGGTCGGCGCAAAAAATCGATACCGACAAAAATCCAAGAGATATGTGGAAGCCTCAGTATGTTTCGCCCGGCTTGGTTGCATTCCCGATAGTTGTTCCTGAATCCGGCGCGTCCGGCTACAGAATCTTATGGTACGACCATGGAGAATGGAGCATCGAAGATACGGGGTTTACTTCAACCGAGTTCAATCCGTTTCAATTAACCACCATTTCACCTATGGGCGAGCTAGTATACAGCGTTACGCCACGTCCCGAAGGGTATTCGTCAGCTGCGTGGATTGCGCGGAGAATGGCGGAGGGTAATTGGACAGTAGAAAGGCTGGATACCGGCGAGTTTGATCCTCTAGGTAGTTTTTTAATCATTTCTCCTTTTTATGCAAAGTTCGGCGAATTGCATTTCAGAATACTGGACCTAGGCTTAACTGGCAGTAGCGATAGTCCGTGGACTACTTACCTAGGACATTACAACCTAGGCAAATTCAATTACTTTAAAATAGGCGAAAATACGACCGGAGGGAGTACGGTTACACTAGAAAACGGTATCGCATGTGCAACGTACCCGCGCAACCAAGTTGGAGACCTTGAACCGCTATCCGAAAGCCCGGCATACTTCAGTCGGCTCGAAGACGGCGTACTTCGCCAAGAATACGCGTTTTATGAGCTCAAGGAAATAGGAGTAAGAGGAGGCACAACAATCCAGCATTTGGCTAAAAGTATCACCGGAGATTGGTTTGCAGTGATTTCCTATAGACCAGTTACTGGAAGTAACCAACCTACTTGGAAATACTTGATTCAGAGGATTGACCCGGCTGAATAATCCAAAATGGAGGTGTGTGAAACGAAGTAGTTAAGCAGTTAGCAACCAAGCGTGAAAAAGAAGGAGAACCGCCCCGCGGACACGAGGCGGTTCAATTGTCGAGACACTTTAAAGGAGAGCATTGGCTACCCGCTGGCTATCTACAACAGCGAAAACAGCCCCGATTCGATGAGCGACAGGTCGGCAAGCGCTTCGGACTCGGGTTTTCGTATTCCGGTTTCCGGCGCGGCCGGTGCGAGCGCATTTTTCGCCTTCGCAAGATATTCCTCCGCGACGCGCCTGCAATAATCCACGCTGCCTAGTTCGAACAGCCTTTCCCTTAGCGCGGCGGTCAATTTTTCCCTATCCCCGCCCGCCACGGTTTCCGCGCCGTCCATCGCTACATTTTCACTTCGCGCTTCCAGTTCTTCGCGCGGCGCCGCGGTAATTTCGCCGGCAGTCGCCTCGCCGTCGCTTGCCGGAATCGCCTCTCCCGCCGCCTGCCATTTTATTAGCAAGCGCTCTACGGACGAATCGAGCGACATTGCATAAATCAAGGGCAGCGTAATTCTCCCTTCCTTCAGGTCGTTGAATACGGGTTTGCCGGTTTTCTTTTCGTCCGCCGCTATATCGAGAAGGTCGTCCACGATTTGAAACGCCATGCCGAAGTTTTTCCCGTATGCGGCGGCGCGGGAAATTTCCGCGGCGTCCGCACCGCCGAGATGCGCTCCGAGGCGCGTGCATAGCTCGAAAAGCACCGCGGTTTTAAGCTCGATAACGCGCAGATAGTTTTCGACGCTCAGCTCGAAGTTGTTCCGGTTAGATATTTCGACGAGCACGCCGACGCCCAGTTTTTTGCTCGTTTCGACGAACATGTCGAGCATGCTGAAATCCCTCAGTTTGGACACCCTGTCGAGCACCATCGCCAGCAGGTAGTCGCCGACGATGACCGCTATTTCGTTTCCGAATTGATTGCTGAGGGTAACGTATCCGCGCCGGACTTCCGCCACGTCGATAACGTCGTCGTGAATTAGCGTGGCCGTGTGAAACAGCTCGCTGAGGCAGGCGGTTTCGATGCTTTTTTTATAGTCGTAGCCGCCGAAAATGCGCGCGAAAATCATCACCAGCTTGGGGCGAAGCCGCTTTCCGTGCTGGCTGGCTATGGATTCCATATACTGAATCACTATCGGGTCGCTTCCGAGCAAAACTTCCCGCAGTTTTTTTTCGATTTCGACCTCGTCGCTGCGCGTGTGCGTGGAAAACTCCATAACTCCTCTATGCCGCAAAAATGCGGCCGTCTGCATTCTATCATCAGGATTTGCAGGGTATAATGAATGGTCATCATCGCTAATTCGAGGTCGTTGCTCATGCGTTTTGGAATGTTCCCGGTTTTGACCGCGGCAATCGCCGCGCTTTTTATATTGACGGCGTACTCGCCTGCGGAAGAGATTACGCGTCTTCCAAACGGCATTTCCACCGATCAGGTGTACGACCGCTCGTTCATCGTGCGTTTCAACGGCGGCGTGCGCTCGGCGAGCGCGCTTGAGCCATATCGCGGGGTAAGCCGGGTATCCGACAGTTTTTTCGGGCCTTTCGGCTGGGGAATGACCGTCGTCAAAGTCGAACCGGGCGTGGATATGTCCAAAATTTACGAAACGCTTGCCGCCGACCCGCTCGTGAAGGACGTTTGGCCGAACGTAATACGCACGACAAGCCAAGTCAGGACTCCAAGCGCATACTATCCAAACGACCCGCGCTACCTAAACCGCCGCGACCCGACCGTGCTTACGCCGGACCGGCAGTATTATCTTGAGCTGGTAGGGGCGCCGGACGCGTGGGAAAAGACGACGGGCAGCGAATCCGTGATAATCGCGATTATCGACACCGGCGTGGACATTTTCCACGAAGACCTGCAAACCCAGTTTTGGGTGAACACGGGCGACGTGCCGAACGACGAAATTGACAACGACGGCAACGGCTTTATAGACGACGTGTACGGTTACGATTTTTACCTTAACCGCGGGCTTCCGCGCGACGACGAACCGACCACGACCTATCACGGCACGAGCACGGCGGGCATCGCCGGAGCCGCCGGCGGAAACAATGTCGGAATTATGGGAGCCGCGGGCGGCAAAGGCATACAGGGCGAGCGTGGCGCGAGATTGATGATTCTTCGCGTCGGCACCGATTTTACGATTAGCCTTTCCGCCGAAATCGCCGCTTTGTCGTACGCCGTTCAAATGGGCGCACACATAGTGAACATGAGCTTCGGCGGCGAGCCGGGCGGAAATGCGGAAAGCGACGCCGTAAAGGCGGCATGGAACGCGGGGCTGATAATCGTTGCCGCGGGCGGAAACGAAGGCGCAGGCGCGCACGGCGGCAAAATAGACTGGCCGGCCGCGATTCCGGAAGCGATAGCGGTAGGTTCCACGACGATTTTCCCCGACCGCTATCCGCCGGGCAACCAGCCGCGCATCGAAGAATCGTGGGCGGATTATTCGAAATTCGGACCTGAAATCGAGCTCGTTGCCCCGGGCACAGCGCTTCTGACGACGAAAGGATTGAACTCCTATACCGGCGCCGGCGCGCAATCGTTCACGGGCACGAGCGCGTCGTCTCCGATGGTGGCCGGGCTTGCCGCGCTCATCAAGAGCGCCAATCCCGATTTGACCAATACCGAAGTACGCACTCTGATGCAGGAAACTTCGATAGACATGGGGCTTGCCGGACGCGACGAATATTACGGTTACGGCAGGGTGGATTTCGGCGCTGCGCTTGCGCTTGCCGGAAGGCGCGTAGCCGGCGACGCTAACGGGGACGGAGTTGTCAACGACCTCGACGTTTCGGCGATTCAATCGAGGTTCGGCGTGCAAATCGGCGGCCAAAACTATTCCGCAAAAGCCGATACGAATCGCGACGGAATTATCGACGAACTCGACTTGTTCGCCGTGGGCTCGAATTTCGGGCTTACCGTCGATTCGTAAGCCAAGGCGCGGATGCGGAATCGAATGGTGATTTTCGCCCCATATCCATTCCGTTTGTCATTGCCGCGCTTGCGCGCTATATTTCGTTTTTTCCGCCCGGCTTTTCGGGGAAAGAGGTGATTATGTCCGACGTTCGTATCGAAAGACTGGCCGAACTCGTTTCCGGCTACAGCCTGAAAGTGAAAAAAAACGACCTTGTGCTTATCGCGGGCGAGGTTGCCGCCGAGCCGTTCATCAAGGAAGCGTCGCGGGTCGCGATTATGCGCGGCGCGCACGTTATGACGAGAGCTGTTTTTCCTTGGCAGGACGAAATGTTCTTTTCGCTCGCCGGCGATGAACAACTGAAATATGTCAATCCCATACAGAAATTCCAGGTTGAGACAGTAACGAAATTTTTGGGCATTTCGGCCTCGACCAACCCCAAGCGCTTATCGCGTATCTCGCCGGAAAAAATGGCAGCGGCAAGTCAGGCGCGCCGGGACATAAACGAGCGGTTTATGGAGCGCTCCGAAAAGGGCGAGCTGAGCTGGTGCGGCTGCGCGTATCCCGCCTGCGGCGAGGCGCAGGACGCGGAAATGGGCATCGAGGCGTGGGAAGATTTCGTTTTCGGCGCATGTCTTTGCGACAAACCGAACCCCGTCAAGGCATGGAAGGAAGTGGGCAAACACCACGAGCAGATGATTAAGGTGCTCGAAAAGGCGAAGATTTTCCGCATCGAAGCGCCGGGAACCGACCTTACGCTCGATTGCACCGGCCGAAAGTGGATAAATTGCGCGGGCGAAAACAACATGCCCGACGGCGAAGTTTTCACCGCGCCGGCAGAAACGTTCACTTCGGGCAAAATCAAGTACAACGTGCCTTCGGTTTACGGGGGAAGGGAAGTGCATGGCGTCGAGCTTACTTTCAAGAACGGTCGCGTGACCCGCGCGAAAGCGGAGAAATCCGAAGATTTCTTGAAGGCGATGCTCGAACAGGATGCCGGCGCGAAAGTTCTCGGCGAGTTCGCTATCGGAACCAACTTCGGAATTACCGATTATACGAAGAACATTTTGTTCGACGAAAAAATCGGCGGCTCCGTACATCTCGCGCTCGGCCGCGCGTACGGCGAAAGCGGCGGCACGAACGTGAGCGCGCTGCATTGGGATATGATTCTCGACTTGCGCAAAGGCGGAACGCTTTATGCCGACAAAAAGAAAATCGTCGTTGACGGCAAGATAACTATTTAGCCGCCTCGGCCTGCATTTCCTTGTTGAACGACGCCAGAATCTCCGCGGCGGTTGTAACGTACGCGAATCCGAAGGCGATGTTCAAAAGGCTTGCTTTGTGCATTTCCTCTGTCACGCTGCCCGTGGAGTCCGCGAGGAAGAACGACCGGTAATCTCGAAAATAAGCGTCGCGCACTGTCGATTCGCAGCACATGTTCGTCATGATTCCCGTGAATACAAGGTCGGTGATGCCTTGACAACGCAGAACTGTTTCGAGGTCGGTGTTGTAGAACGCGGAATAGCGGTGCTTCAAGACCTGTTTTTCACCCGGCAGCGGCGCGATTTCGCTCGCCACTTCGCTTTCGGGAGAGCCTTCGAGGCACATTCCCTCCCACCACCACTTCATGATTCCGGCGTCGATGCCGTCGGGATGGTGGACGTGGCGCGTGAAAATCACGGGCCGGTCCGCAGCCCGGAACGCCTTGATGAGCGATGCAATGTTCGAGATTATCGGCGGGCCGCCGCAAGTGAACGTAGGCGAAGTGGGGTCTAGGAAAAACTTCTGCATGTCTATAACCAATAGTGCAGATTTTTCGACCTCCAATTCCATTTTGTGAACATTGAAAGGCGCAATTTCGCCGAGCCACCGTTCGGCCGCTTCGGGAAGTCCTTTCTCCGTTACGTAATCCATGATTTCATCGGACATATAATTCCTCCTTTTGCGCACGATTCCCGCGCCCGCAAATGCGAACGCGGGAACGTTATTAATGCTTACCCGAAAATCCGCTAGTTAACCTTGAGGTCGAGGCTGGAATCGGTATAGCCGACGACGGAAAACTTCTGGCCGCCGGCGGCCTTGCCGTCAATCATTCCGGCGACGTTAATCGCCTTCTGTTTGTGGACGAGGTCGAAAGTGACTACGCCGGCGTTGAACTGCTCTCCGGTGATTTTGACAAACCCGCTGGTGCCGCGAAGAAGCTCGGTGATGTTGTTAATCGTGGCGAACGATGCGTTCTTGACGGTTACGCGATAGCGGTAGCCGTCGATGCTCATCGCGCCCCATTTCTTGGGCACTTCGATGTTGACTTCTTTGCCGATAGCCTGCCCAGCCTTGATCATCGCGTTGCTCGCGGCCATCGTTTCGCTGTTTCCGGGTGTGCCGGTTATCTGGAAATTCTTGGCGAAAATGACGCGAGCGGTGTTGGCGTTGATTACTTTAAGCTGAACGAGCGCATCGTATGTTCCGAAATATCCGCCTACGCTCATCGTTTCATTCATATTGGTATTTTGCTGCGCCTGTGCGGTGCCCACGATGAACGTGTCCGCGCCGAATTGGTTCGCCAATGCGAGGGCGGCGTCGAGGTTGCCCGCAATCGCCTGGTCCACGGCGTTTTTCGCTTTCACGGCGTCCATTTGCTGGCGGTCAACGATTATGAAATTCGAAATGAGCTGGTTCATCAATTCGGTTTCGAGCGTCTGAGCGCTGAAAGGCGTGCCCGAAGTTTTTTCGTCGATAAAGAGCATGACCTTATGGTCGTCCAGGATGTCCAGCTCGCTCAGGTTTTCGAGAACGATGTCGAGATACACGTCGGCGTTAATCGAAATGAAGTAATCGCTTCCGCGCTGACCTTCCTTGATAATCTCCATTTTGCCGATGAAACCTTGGCTGCGCGAAAAGAAGTTTTCGAAAAGGTTTCCGAACTGGTCGATTTCGCTTTCGCTCTTTACGTACACTCCCGCTCCGGCTTCGATTGCTTTGCGTTTCGCGTCTTCCATCGCCAAATTGCGCGCAAGCGAAACGTTGCCGGCGTCGATGAAACTCGTGCCTTCGACGGTTACCTTTTGAACTCGGCCCTCGCCTTGCGCGAGCAGCCCTCCCGCGAGCATAAGCAGCGCGAGAACTATCAGGGCGATTTGCCTGGTTGTTGACATTTTAAGATTCCCCCAAAAAAGAGGTTAGTAAAATCGGAAGGGGCGGACCCGCCGCCCCTTCCACAAAAACTTCTAATAGACGAATACGACCTTGAGCCTGCTCAGGAAGTCGTACTGGCCGGTCGCGTTGATGACCGCCTGGGCTTCCGCCGCGCTGATGACGACGTCGGCGTCGAAACTGCCGCTCTTGTTAATGCCTTTGACGACGAGCGGGTTTGTTCCTGCACGCGCATTTTGCCTCGCCTGATCGAGCGAGCGGGCGTACGCCACGATGCCATAGTCGATCACGGTTTCGGCGTCAATCTTCATATAGCCGTAAACGTTTTTGCCGCCCGGGTCGAGCACGTTCGGACTCATTGCGGGCTTCACGCCAAGGCCGGTCGCGTTGACGATGAGGCCGGTGTAAGGGCCGGCAGTGGTAACCGCCGGCGGGGGTTCGATCGGCGTTCCCGCCGGAACGAACGGCTTGACTGCGCCGCTGTCGGTGTACTGAATGTTCGCGCTGAAGCTGGCGCTGGTGTAAATGCTGGTCGCCGCGAGCGGCTCCTGCTTGCTGGCTACGTACGGCAGAACCGCCGCCGCATAGCTCGAACCCTTTCCGTAAAGCCGGGCGACAGCCTTGACTTTGAACTCATACTGGCCGGGGTCGTTCGCGCCGTTGTCCCCGATGTCTTCGTACAGGATTCCGTCAATGAATCCTTCGGAATGGCTTCTGAAATACTCGTGAAGCTCGGTGTCCGAAATGACCGAATCGCTGACTACCGCCACGCCTTTGGTTGCTTCGATAATCAACTTTTGGGCGTTAAGCTGCGCCATTCTGCGAGCGCCGTTGCGCTGCGCGGCGGGGGTAGCTTTCAGAAGATTCGTCGGAACGTAGCCGTAGCCGACGATGATTATCTGATTCGATCCCCAATCGCAGTAGTTTTCCTTGCTCGACGACAGATATTGCACCGTAGTGCTGACGTCGAAGCTGACGTCGAGACTGAAGCTTTGCGCGTCCGCAGGCTTGCCAGCGGCGGCAACAAGCATTAAGAATACAAAAATCCCCAGAATGAACCTCATTCTTTCCTCCAGACCCACAAAAGATGGAACGAGATTATACCACAGATTAGGGATTTGCGCTTTTAGTTTTAACAAAATTTTTCAGCCTGTATATATCTGGACAACCGCTATCGCAGTTTGCAGCATATGCAGATTGAACGGATGTTATATGGCTATCCGTAAAGCACTTGGATACAAATCTTCAGCGGAATTGTGGGCATAACTGCCTAAAGCAGCTCCAGTTCTTTTCGCGCGATTCGTTCGAGGCCGGCAAGCGTGCCTTCGCCGCCCATCGAAATGACGCTTTCGAACATCGACTTCGCTTCGCCCAGCTTTCCCGTGCGCGCAAGCGCCTGCGCGTAATTCAATCGCGCTTCCGCCGAATATTCGGCAATTCCGATTGCTTCCAAACCGCCGAGCGCCCTTTCCAATTGCGCAACTTGTTCCCTTTCGCCTTCGAAAACAGCATATTTGGCCAAATAAGATTCTCTCAAGCCGATTTCGGGGTCGTTCGAGGCGTCGCGGGCGCGTTTGAGCGATTCACTGGCGCATTCCTTCGCAGAGGTCAGATTTCCCGTATGCTCGAATGCGAGACCCATGTTGCCAAGGGCAATCCCCTCCATTTCGACGTTGCCCATTTCCGCATACAGCGCCTTCGCTTCCACACCATATTTCAGCGCGCTTTCGAAATCCCCTTGTTCGAAACTGACGAGACCGAGATTCAATAAAAGGTTCGCCTCTTCCGCGACGTTTCCAAGTTCCCTTGAAATTTCCAGTCCGCTCGTGTAATTGGCGGTCGCATCGCCATACCGTCCTTGCATCGCGGCGATGATTCCGATGTTCGAAAGCGAGCGCGCCTTCGCAAGTCTGTCGCCGATTTCTTCCGCTATTCCAAGCGCCGTTTTATATGCCGCTTCTGCTTCGGGCAGCGCGCCTTCGTTCATTTTGAGCCTACCGAGGCTCAAGTGAACGCTTTCTTCGAGCACTTTGTCGCCACCTTTTTTCGACGCGACGAGCGCTTCGGAAAGTCGGGATTCAGCGGCGGCTTTGTCGTTTCTTCGAAGCTCGATCAGTCCCAGCGTAAGAAGAATTCTGGCGAGAGTTTTTTCATCGCCCAGTTCTTCGAAAAGCGCACGCGCCTTTTCTTGATGTTCGAGACCGGTTTGAATATTGCCAAGATTGGCGGCGAATACGCCGAGAATTCGGTGTATGCGCGCAAGGTTTCGTTTGCCGCCGGTACTTTCGACAACATCCAAAATCCGTGCCGCCGCCTCCAACCCTTCCCGGTAAAGCCCAAGCGAATTGCAGCAATCGAGCATCGATAGCGTGATTTCGATTTCTTTTTTCGCTTTTTCTTCGCCCGGAGGCAGTTTCGCCAGCGAAAATAGCGCGCTCGCGTATGACTTTTTGGCTTCGGCGAATCTGCTCAATTTCGTAAATCCCTCGGCAGCCCGCTCGTAATAATCAACGGCCTTTTTGAAATCTTCGGCATATTCACAGTGAAAGCCGAGAATGCTTAAATAATCGTCAAGTTTCCCGGCAAATTCGGATTCTATTGCCTTCGCCGTGATTTTGTGCAGCGTTCGTTTGTTCGTTCGCAGCAGAGTTCCGTAAGCGACTTCTTGTATAAGCGCATTTTTGAAAACGTAAACCGCTTCTTCTTCGCTTTCGGCTTTCCCCGATTTGAAAAGCATTTGCCTCTCCGTAAGCGCGGCAAGAAGCTGCGGCGTTTGCTCCGGATCGTATCCCGCGGTCGTTCGAGCGAGCACGAAATTCAATATCGCGCTCGGCACCTCTCTTCCGATTACGCATGCCTTCTGAAGCACTTCTTTCAATGCACGGTCAAGCCGGTCTATGCGGGCGAGGATAATCGAATTTACGCTTGCGGGCACTTCCAAATGGTCTATTTTCGCGGCAATTTTCCAAGACGTGCCGTCCGCCTTGAAAATCCCTCGCTCGATGAACAAGTTTACTATTTCCTCGAGGAAAAACGGATTCCCTTGGGATCTTTCGAGAAACTGCCTCAGTAGTTTTCCCGGCACCTCAAGCCCCGGAAGCATACTGCCGAGTATTTCACGGAAATGTCCTTCGGATAGCGCGCCGAGTTCGATGCGATTCAAATTCGGAAACGCCACCAATTCGTCCGGCACTTCGAAATCCGAGCGGCACAGCTGGATTACGACTACGGGCAGTTTCGCCTTCACTTCGGCCGCGATTTGCACAAGCGCGGAATGCGAGCCGTCGTCGGACCACTGAATATCGTCGGAAATCAACACCAGGGGCCCGCCGTTCTCCGCGTCGGCGAATGCCTGTGCGAGCGCTTCAAAGACCGATTTTATCGAAACACGCCTTTCGGCTTCGAGGCTTGCGGAGTCCAATTTCAATCGCTCGTCGGCATATTCGAAACCGTAAATACTGCCCATTATCGGCAGCGCGCTTTTCAGCTTTTCGGGTTCCGAGCTTGTAGCGGCGAGCCTACCTAGTCCGGTCTCGAATTTTCGTTTCGCCTCGTCTTGTGGATCGGATTCGGAAATTCCGAAGTATTGCCGCAAAAAATCGTTGACCGCAAAATACGGGCGCGTACCGTAACTGGGATTTACAGTTTTGATTACGGAGTTTTCAATGCCGGAATCCGTTTTCAGCTTTTTTATGAATTCGTAAATTAGCCGGCTTTTCCCGATGCCCGGAACGCCTTCGATTAAAAACATCCGGTTTCCGCCGTCGCCTTTCGCGGCGCCAGCGGCGGCGGATAAAAGCGCATCCAATTCTTGTCCACGGCCGGCGAAGCGCGTTCTCCCCGTGATGTAAGTGCGATGCCACCTTTCACGCGCCCCGTGATTGACGCCGGTGACCACCGCGACGGGCACTGGCTCGGCCTTGTTTTTCACCAAAATCGGTTCGAGGTCTTTATAGGTGAAAATGTCTCCGAGATATTTTTTGGTTCCTCCAGTTATAAGCACCGAATTGACGGGCGCGTTCGATTCCATTCTTTGCGCGGTATTGACCGTGTCGCCCATCACGGTAGTGTCTTTTTCGCGCCCTTCGCCAACCGTGCCGTAAACCACGTCGCCGTAATTCACGCCGACGCGCATTCCGAGTTCGATTCCCTTGGCTTTCATCAGCGTGTTTATTTGGCGAATCCTGTCGAGCATCGCAAGCCCGGCGCGCACCGCCATTTCGCTGTCGTTTTCGCCCGAAACTTCGCTTCCGAAAACGGCCATTACGCAGTCGCCGATGTACTTATCCACGAGGCCGTTGAACCGCTTGATTTCTTGCGTAAGGATTTTGAAAGTGTGGTCGATGATGAGTTTCACTTCTTCTGCGCGCAGCTTTTCACTCAGGGCGGTAAATCCTTTGATGTCCGCGAACAGGACGGCGCAGTTGCGCACCTCGCCGATTTCGAGCTGAGTTATCTGGTCTTCCGCGACGGAACCGGCGGTGCTGCTCGAAATCTCGGCAAGGCCGCTCAAAAGCTCGTCGAATCCGCTTGAAAGGTCGAAATCCGTCAAAAATCCTCCGGTGGCGAAGCGGATTATATATCAACCGCATCGGCCCCGCTTTCGAATCGGACTTTCCTAGTCTCCCTTTACGTACTGCTCGACAAAGTATTCCGGCTTCAGCTTTTCGCCCGTGCAAAACTCCAAAGCGCCGTTCCAAGGCCGCTTTTTGCCTTCGCGAAACAGCTTTTCGATAAGGAATTTTCCGCTTTCCGGAACCGAAATCAGCGGCCTTCCGCCGCCAAGTTTGTTTTCGATGTGCGACTGAAGCTGGCTTGCGGTCATTTCGCCGAGCATATAGTTGTGGTAATACACGGGCGCCAAGGCAACGTGCAGTTTTGTCGCCCAATCCGGCATATTTCTGCCTTCGGGCCTCGTTTGCATTTGGTGTTTTTCTGCGAGATTCCACCAAATATTGTTCAAATCCGCTTCGGGATCGGCATACATCGCCTTTTCGAAACTCGTCATCACGAGCATCCATCTGACGAATGTGAGCATGGACAGCCTAAGCTGCGCGCCGATTTCCTTTCGCAGCGTTTCGGCTTCCGCCGCGTCCATCCCCAAGACCTCGCGAAGCCAGTCGGCATCGCTGTTCAGTCTGCCGAATAGCATCGCTATCGCCTCTGTCGAATTCGTATGCGCCGGCCCGATTAGCAAATAGGGCAAGTCCCTGTCCTGATACCAATCGTAAACGGCATGGCCGAATTCGTGAAGCATCGTGCCCATCCAATTGTGATTCTTGCGGACGTTGCATAGAACGCGCACGTCTTTTTCGCGTCCGACCATCAAACAGAACGCATGTTGATTCTTGTTTTCACGCTCGTAAAGGTCGCTGGTTTTCAGCACGGGCCTTATATCCATCCCGACACGGTCGAACGAATCCACCGTCAAAGCTTCGATGTCTGCGCTTTTAAAGTATGCGTCGAAATCCGTGTCGAATAGCGGCGGCGCTTCCTGAAAGAACGGGTCGTGATAGTGCCAAGGCCGGATTTCGTCCGGCGAGATACCGAATTTCGCCGCAAGCTTCGAATCCACGACGGCTTTCAGCCTTGCAAAGGGCTCTCTCGTTAATTCGTCCAGCCTGCCCAATATGGAAAACAGCTCCGTTTCGTCGATTTCCTGCAATTCCAGGCTGTAGGCATAGTAATCTCGATAGCCCAAGTCCCGCGCAATTCCGTTTCTGAGTTTGGCGAGTTTGACAACCTTTTCGCTTACTTCCGGGCCTATTGCCTTGCTGGCTTCCCAGGCTTTTTTGGAAACGTCCGAATTCGAGCTGTTTTTTAGAATTTCCTTTATTTCGTTGTTGGATACTTTTTTCCCGTCGATTTCGCCGCGAAAACCCGCATAGTCGCCTTCGAGTTCCGCTTCGAGCGTCGCGACTTCCTCTGCGATTTTTTCATCCTGCTGGCACGAAAGGAATGACATATAAAGCAGTTCTAATTCGCGAGCGAGAACAGGGTCGGATATTCCGTCGTTTCTCAAAGTTTTCGCCTTTTCGAATCCTTCGCGATCGTGAAAAAGCGCGTGGTTTTTCATTTGCCATTCGACGGTTTCTTTTTGGTATTTTTCCTCGCCGGTGAGCGCGAGGTTCCACCAGGTTTTTGCCGAACCGGATTCGATTTCGCGCAGTTTCCCGGTGATTCCGTCTATGAACGAGCGTGCTTCCAATGACATTGCAGTCTCCATTCGATCCTCTCCGCAAAGCGGGACGGGGATTTTAGCCCTTTTAACGGAAAAAACCAAATCGAAACGTCTTTCGACCGACGGCCGTAAATCGAGTCGAATCGCCTCCTCTTGTGATTGCATGAACATATTTAGCTAGCTGCATTCAACGCGGATTTGCGGGATTCCGGTGATAAACTTTTGACGTCCGCACGCCGGCAGGTGCAGGGAGGCTTTGGGGGCTTGCATGTCGCGTTCCGGCCACTTTCTATGCGGATAAGTTTACTTTACAGGGAGTTTCGCATGACCTCGGTTCAGGAGTTTATGGAAAGGGTAAAGGCTCGCGACCCGCACGAGAACATTTTTCATCAAGCGGTGCAGGAAGTCGTCGAGTCCGTAATGCCTGTTCTGGACAGGCATCCGGAGTACAGGGAGGCGCGCATTCTGGAAAGGATTTGCGAGCCGGAGCGCGTGATTTTGTTCCGCGTCCCTTGGGTTGACGATTCGGGCCAAGTGCGGGTCAACCGCGGCTTCAGAATCGAAATGAACAGCGCGATCGGCCCGTACAAAGGCGGCCTCCGGTTTCATCCGAGCGTCAGCCTTAACATCCTCAAGTTTCTCGCCTTCGAGCAGGTGTTCAAGAATTCGCTAACCACGCTCCCGATGGGCGGCGGAAAAGGCGGAAGCGACTTCGATCCGAAAGGCAAGAGCGACATGGAAGTAATGCGTTTTTGCCAAAGTTTCATGAGCGAGCTTTACAGGCACATCGGCCCCGACACGGACGTTCCTGCCGGCGATATCGGAGTCGGCGGCCGCGAAATCGGCTATCTGTTCGGGCAGTACAAAAAGCTTCGCAACGAATTCACCGGAGTGCTGACGGGCAAAGGCTTAAGCTGGGGCGGAAGTCTTATTCGTCCGGAAGCTACCGGTTATGGCGCCGTGTACTTCGCCGACGAAATGCTCAAGACCCGCGGCGATTCGCTCAAAGACAAGATTTGCCTCGTGTCAGGCAGCGGCAACGTCGCCCAATACACCATCGAAAAGGTGAACCACCTTGGCGGCAAGTGCATCACGCTTTCGGATTCCAGCGGTTTCATCGTGGACCGCGACGGCATCGACGCGGAAAAGCTGGCGTACGTCATGGACCTTAAAAACGTGAAGCGCGGCAGAATCAAAGATTACGCCGACAAATACGGCTGCGAATATCACGACGGCGTGGGCATTTGGCGCGTGAGCGGCGCGCAGTGCGCATTTCCCAGCGCTACTCAAAACGAAATCAGCGAGGACGATGCGCGCGCGCTGGTTGCCAACGGCGTTTACGTCGTCAGCGAAGGCGCGAACATGCCAACGGTGCCGGAGGGCGTTGAAGTCTTCGTTCGCGAAAAAATCCTTTACGGCCCCGGCAAGGCGGCGAACGCCGGCGGCGTGGCTACATCCGGTCTCGAAATGAGCCAGAACAGCCTTCGGTATGGCTGGACGCGCGAAGAAGTGGACTCCAAGCTGCACGAAATCATGCAGAAAATCCACAAAGCCTGCGTGACAACCGCCGAGGATTACGGCACGCCGGGCAACTACGTTAACGGCGCTAACATAGCGGGCTTCCTAAAGGTCGCAGACGCGATGCTTGCGCAGGGCGTCGTTTAGGCGCTTATATCCCGATTGAGATGCATCACAGGGCGGGGCAATTGTCCCGCCCTTTTTTCAAGCTCGCGTTTTCTTCGCCGGCCGTAGGAATGGCGGCGCTGATTGATATACTCCCAGCGTGGCGTACGGTCCCGAAATCACGGTAGGCGGCAAATACGGAACGAGCATCATTTTCCGCGGAAACACGCGCGACCTGCCGCGACCTGCGCAAAATATAATCCGCAGGTATTTCAACAAATACCGGGCGATGAGCGATCCGGCGCAGTTTCCGTTTCTATTGAGCGAACTTCGAAGTATCATTCCGCCCATTCCCGTTACGGAACTCGCGGTTGACAGATACAACAAGTATCTCGAAATTCACACGGTGGTTTTATCCGGCGAACCGCAGCCGGCGCAAAAATCGATAATCCCGCCCGGCGCGGCGAAAGCGAAAATGTCCGATATCCGCCACGGCGCGGTGAAGATATTCGCAGGAAAAAAGTCGGACAGGACTACGCCCAGAATCGGCGCTATTTTGAGGTCGTTTTGCGGCGACGACGGCGCGCTGGCAGAGCCGGAAAGACTTTGGGAATTCGGCGAGCGCATCCGCGACGCAAGCGGCCTTGTAGTTCACGAAAAATCGTTTTCAAAACCTTTTGAAAAACTGGCTAGAACTACCGCAGCATTTCATCCATCGGCATATTTCAAGTATCAGATAGAGGCATACTTTCATCCTAAATTCCTGCTCGGCGAATATCGGGAAATCGTCGAACCGGAGCTTGAGGTTTGGGAATTTACGGAGCGGAGCGGCAAGCCCGGCGCACGCAGGATTTTGAAAGAAGCGGCGTCGCTTTTCGGCATCGTAAACAAACTTGCCGCCGCGGGTTGCAAAACTTTCGTACTCGATGGCGCATTGCATAATGCCAGAAGGTCTTGCTTAATATCCGGCGTCGAGCCGCCGAGGCACGAATTTTTGGTTTCGAAGCCGGTTCAGGTAAAAGATAACGGCGACAAAGCCGTTCGTTCGATTTCCGTTCCGGAATTTGCCGTAAAGGAAAAGGACCTGGCGGATTGCACCTCGGCGGAATTGTATTCATACCAAAAAGCCGGCGTCCGCCACTTGGCACACACGGGCAGGGCGATGCTCGCCGACGACATGGGTCTAGGCAAAAGCGTACAGGCGATTGCCGCGCTTCGCATTCTCGCGGCGCGTGGAGGACTCAAGCGGGCGATTATCATTTGCCCGGCGTCGCTTAAATACCAATGGAAAAACGAAATCGAGAGATTCACCGAGCTTTCGCCGGTAGTCGTCGAAGGCGACCAAACCGCGCGTGTGGCGATATATCGAGGCGCGGCGCAATCGAGATATACGCTCGATAAATTCCCGGCCGAAAAATTGCCTCAAATATTCATTTTGAACTACGAGCTGTCCTTCCGCGACGAAAAGTATATTGCAGAAATGAAGCCGGACGCGATTATTCTGGACGAAGCGCAGCGCATTAAGAACTGGCAGAGCAAAACCCATCAGGCGATTGTCGAAATGCCGGCGCGCTATCGCTTCGTATTGACCGGCACGCCGCTCGAAAACGAGCTTATGGAGTTATACAGCGTGCTTCAATTCGTGGACAAAAGCGTTCTTGGCGAAAATCCATTGGACGTCCGGCGCAGGTATACGGTCTATGACAAATTCGGCGGAATCGCGGGCTATCAGCATTTGCGCGAGGCGAGCAGGCGGATAAGCGGCGTCAGCCTGCGCCGCACGCGCGAGGAAACGCTTACGGAACTTCCGGAATTGATCGAAAGCTACTGGTGGCTCGAACTCGAAACCGAGCAGTGGAAAATCTATCGCGACCTCGAAGCGAGAATCGCCGAGTTTCTGTCGAGCGAAGAATGGGACAAAGTGAAGCGGGACAGCGCTATGACGACGGTGCAGCGGCTTCGGGAAGTATGCGATACGCCCGAAATGCTTTTTCCGGAACAAAAGCAAAGCGCGAAACTTCGCGAACTCAAAGTGCTGCTCAGCGAACAAGCCGGCGAAATGAAACGGCAGGCGATAATTTTCACCCAATGGACGCGAATGGCGGAAATCCTGAAAAGGGAACTGGCAAGCTGGGGTTTCGAATATAGATATATGCACGGCGCGATGAACGCTCGCGAGCGCGCGAAAATCATCGACGAATTCAACCGGGGCGATGCGCAAATATTCCTCTCGACCGACGCCGGAAGCGCGGGAATCAACTTGCAGGCGGCTAGTATCGTAGTCAACTTCGACCTGCCGTTCAATCCGGCAATCGTCGCCCAGCGAATAGCGCGCGCCCACAGACACGGCCAAAAGTCGTGCGTAAACGCCTGGCATCTCGTTTGCAGGGGAACGATAGAAGAGAACCTCGTTAAAATACTAAGGCGAAGAAAAGCGCTGTTCACCGAGTTGATGAGCGAGGTCGGAGACGGAAGCGCGCTTCGAGAGCCGCCCGAAGGCTCCCGCAGTTTCCTGATAGAATTGCTTGGCAAAATGGTGCCGCCGCTCGGCGCCGAAAATCCGGATTGACTAAACGAATTTCGCAATAGTAGTATTCTCGCGACTTCAAGGAGGTTTGCGCTATGGAAATTAAACAATTCCCGGTTGCGCTTATTGCGCTTTCGATTTTCATAACTTTTTGTATGACGTTTTCGGCGGCGGCGCAAGACGCGGAAGAACCCGCAGCCGAATTTGACTTTTTCAGATACGACAGATGGGTGGGCGACGACGTTATCGAATCGGGAACGCAATTTTTCGAGCTGAAAAAGGGAGTTCAAACTTTCAAGTTTCCGTCCGAATCGGGCGGCGAGCTAACTTTTATGGTCTTTACGATGAATTCCCAAATGAGCATAAGGATTTGTTCGGGGAAGATTATTGGTTCAAAGCATATTCGCCGGGCGGAGCCTGCGTATTCGCAAAGAAAACCGCGGAGGGCGAGCGCTGGTTTCTCGCGACCGGCGTTGTGGGCGTGATGGCGGAAACTCCATTCAATCCATCCGATAAAATCGAATACGATTTCTTCATTAAAAGGGACGGAGAATGGGATAACGTCAGCTGGATTGAAATCGGTACGGGATATTGCGTCGAATTCGGTCTCAACGACCAGCATGTCGCGCTCGTTATTCCGCCGGGCGCGTATATCGAAGAAGTGCCCGAAGATTGGCTGGCGGAAACGTGGCTTTTAATCGCCGATACTCCGGAAACCGGAATCGTTTATGTCTTTCCGCATTTCGTAGGCGAGGAGTGGTTGCTCAAATCTTGCGAAATGGAATTTTACGCGACTGCAACCGAAGTCGATCCATCAATCGATCCGGACAACCCTTGGAACCGGAAAACGCCGGACGGCAGCGGAGGGGGCTGAAGCAGGCCGGAGTAGCCGTCGGCTGCTCGATTATTTGGCGGCTATCCGCTTATTGCACGGACAAAACCATCGTCCGCGTTATCGTGCCGCGGCTATCGGTCGCCTGAAACTTAGCCGTATATTCTCCCGGCGCGGCGTACGTATAAACCGGATTTTGGTCAGTCGAGTCAGTCGTGCCGTTTCCGTCGAAGTCCCATTTGTACGACGGGTTTGCAATATCCGCATTGACCACTACCGCTTTGAATAAATACTGCAGCGGTACGCTTCCGTTTTTCGTCGCGCTAATCGTCGCGGTTAGCGGATGCCTGATTGTATAAAACAAGCCGTGAATTTTCTCTTGACCCGCCGAATCTCTGAATGCAATCGTCACCGGATATTTTCCCGGCGAAATGTACGAATGACTGAACACCGGATTTACGTATCCCGAAAACGCACCGAGTCCCGGCGGAAACGACGAGCCGTCCCCCCATTCGATTCGCACTTTGTACGGCGGCGTGCCGCCCAGCACGCTCGGCAAAACATAAACCGGCGTCTGAGTAGTGCCGTTCGCGCCTTGCGATGGATTCGTATGCACTTGCGAAATGACGAGAGGCGCGGGCACGTTCACTTGCGCGAATGCCAGAGCCGCGGCTCTGTTTGCATTCAGCCTTCCGGCGCCCGCCAGCGGATTCGATACGCCGAGATATTCCCAAGTGTCCACCGACTGACGAAGCGCGGCCGCCATAGGTTGCGCCAAAAATTTCGCATCTCCGAGAGCGCCGGCCATCAATCCCGCCGTCCCCGCCGCCAGCGCCGCGGCGAACGGCGTACCGCTAGCGTAAACGTATCCGGTCACCGGCGGATTGGCCTCCGGGTCTTCGGGCCGCGAGTCCGTTGCGATAAGCGCGAACGCCGGAGCGCCGAAATCGAGAATCGCTCCCGTCGAATCGAAATTCGAATTCGGCAGACGTACGGTCGTAGGAATATAAAGCCCGCCGACGGAAACCACGTTGTCCTTTTCCGAATTCGCCGGATAAATCGCCGCAGCATCGATTGCCGGGCTTCCGTCACCGGCGGGAACGATAACGAGCGTGTTCGCGGACGCGCAATAATTCATAGCGTCTTCGAGCAACACTTGCGACTGCGGAGAGGAAACGACAGCGTACGGAAAAAGAACGGCGGCCGCGCCGCTGTCCGCCGCATACCGCAGAGCCGCCCTCGCCTCGAAGTCCGTCATCGCCCAAGCCGGAGTGGGCGAATTGACCACTCGTCCGGTTTTCAAAACGATAAGCTCGCATTCCGGCGCGATGCCGGCCATTCCGATTCCGTTGTTTGCGTTCGCCGCGACTATCCCCGCAAGATACGTTCCAATCGCGCCGGCTACGGTATTTGGCTCGTCCTCGACGTCCGTCCCCGTAACGATGTCGCCCGATTCCTCGCGAATGCTTCTGGACAGCGGACTTATTCTTCCGGCAAGGTCGGGGTGGTCCGAATAAACGCCGCTAGAAATAATCGCGATTTTCACGCCCGCGCCACGCGATAAATCCCATGCGCCTTCGGCGCTGACCGGTTCGAGCGTGGTTTTCTGATAAGGAATAAGCGTCGGCGGCTCGGTAGTATCGTCCAGCCTCGCCTCTACGTAAAGCGGATCGTTCGGCAGAAAGCTCGGCATACGAAGCGGTTCCGTTTTAACCGACGGCGCACGAAAGGAATATCTTTGACCGGCGAAAAATACGCCTCCCAGTTTCTCTACATTTTCAATAACTCCGCCGCTTGCGGCCTTTATTAGCACCAGCGCGGCCAGATCTTCATTAAAATCGGCATCCGGCAATTGAGAAAAACCTTTTTCGTATTCCATTCCGCCGGCGACCGACGAATGGTAGCCGTGTTCTTCCGCCCAACGTAACACGTTCTCCGGCTCGGCGGTGTAGGCGAAATATTCGCCCGGAATCGGCTGCGGAACGGACGTCGAGCCGGCCGGCGAATCCGATGCGGGCGGATGGACCGGCGGGGGAGGGGGGGCGTTTCTATATTGTCCGCCGCCGCATCCAGAAACGTAAATTACCGCGATTAACGCCGCCGCCAATGCGGCATAGATAACCGTCCGGTAATAATTGCGCACATGCTTCATACATCGCCGTTGAAAGCTGGATTGGACGCGCCTTCGCGACGCTTCATTATACCCTTGGGCTGCCGCCGTGCATTGAGCGTTGTATAATCCGGCGTCCAATTCGGAATAAATCGGACATAAGCGAGTTTTCGCCGTCCGGAATATATTTGTTGGAGCGTACTTCGATGGAAAAAACTTTCGTGATGATCAAACCCGACGGCGTCGCAAGAGCGCTAATCGGAAAAATTTTGTCCTTCTTCGAAGAGAAGGGTCTGACTCTGCGCGCGATGAAATTCATTCGCGTTTCGCCGGAGCTTGCCGCCCGCCACTACGCCGAGCATGAAGGCAAACCGTTCTACGACGGCTTGATGCGCTACATACAAAGCGGGCCGGTAGTCGTAACATGCTGGGAGGGTCCGAACGCGGTTTCGCAGGTTAGGTCGCTCGTCGGCGCGACCCATCCGAAAGACGCCGCGCCGGGCACGATTCGCGGCTCGTTCGCGCTAGACATCGCGAACAACCTGGTGCACGCAAGCGACTCGCCCGCGACCGCCGAACGCGAGCTCGCGATATATTTCGCCGAACCCGACTATGTGACGGACTGGGAACGCACGGACTCGCGCTGGCTCGTGGAAAGGTAAGCCGCATAATTTAGTTAAATCACAATTTCCAAATAAGTTACCTTGCTGTTGCGTCTGATTCGAATCCGTCGTATAGTATATTTCTGGTGAGAGAAAATCAGCGCAGAAGGATCACTTATCGTTCAAAGGCAGCGATTGCAATTCTCCTTGGACTCATTTCAATCGCGCTTATTGCCATTGCGGTCCGCTTGAATTCAAGCAGTCTTCGGATGAAACCGGATGTTGTTTTTGTTGTAACAGAAGAAAGCGGATTCCTAGTTACCGCTGCCGATTTGGTAATGGCCAAGTTAGGCGGTAATGGAAAACCCCAAAAAACCTCCCACAACTACATTTTAATGGCTGCATCTTATAAAGAAAGCAAGGCATGGGTTTTGGAATCCGGAGTACTAACTGCGGGGCATACAAGGAGGGGAAATTGCGTCCTTCCACTTTTTTTTATCGAAAGAAATCATTTGCTTACGTCTTTTAAGGGGGCTGCATTCGGATTGACGGCAAAAGATTTATCCATCTATGACGTGGAGAGCCGCAATAAATCGCCAAATTATGGTTATTATATGTTCCGCGTGATAGGAGACTCAGCCTCTTTGGACAAACCGCATCTGAGTTTTTATCAAACAAGCAAAGATGGGAAATTCAAAAGCAATCGGCATATTGCATTTCTGAATACGAATAATGGAAAAAATGATGTGGTTCCAATTCCAGAATTGGAATCAAAACAAAGCTTCGGATATGAAATTAGGTCTATTTCTGCTTTTGCGGATAATGTATATATATTGGTCGTAACGCCTTCGTTACAAGAATATAGTACGAAATCCTTGCCTGTAGCTGTTGATAATTCGCTTATGATTAAAAACTTTGTTACCAACGATGTTCAAGTAACGAACGTCGATTACATTAGAGGCGATAATGGCTTTACCATAACAGATGTTCTAAAACGAGATTTCAATGTCCCTTACGAAGATATGCTGTATTACAGCACTTTCGAAATTATCCGTCCGCCTTCTGAAAATGGCAATGCTCTTGTTGCGGTCAATTTCTCATTTCCGAGCAAGGAGCGCAAAATAGGCTCCGATTATAGAGGAAGGATAATAGAGTGCAATCCCATTACTGGCATTGTAAAGCGTTGGAATGTTGCTGGTGACTGCAAAGATGTTCAGTTCAAAAGTGATGATGATATGTTGTATCATAATTCGCTATACAGCAAAGTAAATGACGTGCTGTATGTATTTTGTGGCAATAGGAGCATTTCTGAATTGCGAACATCTTATATTTATGCAGTCGATAGAGATAACAATTGGTCGTACATCGACAAAACTAGAATTGTATACTATAATTCCGCGGTAGATGCTGATGGCCGATTGTGGTATCTCAAATGCGATGGAAAATTCCAATACGCGCCAACAACCGTAGTGTGCTATAATCCTAGGGATGGCAAGGCAAAAGCAATGTACACGATCGAAGCTGGCGGTGAGATAAGTAGACTGCTTGCCAATCCATAGTCATAGGCATAGGGTGCCAGACTCATATTCCATGAGTTGATTATTTGTGAAGGTGACTAACTGGGAACGCACGGACACGCGTTGGCTTATAGAGCGGTAGGCACTAAAGCCGGTGCAAGTCATTTGTTAATTTTAACTTGGGTCGGGGTACTTGGCAGTATCAGTCAACGCCTTATACAGGTCTTTCAAATCGTTCAAATTCGTAACAAGGCTTCCCATTGGCGAACCGAGTTGACCGAATTTGATTTTATGATGCGCCTCGTGCGGCTTTTTGCGCATAAAACTTCCTACTGTATATTCGCCGCCGTCGAACAGAAACGATGCGCCGTCCGCTCCGTGACAGTCTGCGCACTTAGATGCGTAAATTGCGTCGCCGTTTGCAGCATTTCCGCCTTTGCCGATATTCGAGTAAGCAATCGAACCGGTAGGATATGAGCCTGCCGTTTCGGCGTCGTAAATCTCCCTAGTATCAACGGCATCGGCCTTAAGGAACTTGACGAGATTCCAAAGCTGTCCGTCCGTAAATATCGAGCCGTAATCTGGCATCCGGTCGCCAAGAGCGGAGTTTACGGCCGGGTCGTAATCCGAAAGGTTTGCGGTTATTACACGCCTGCCATCCGACCGCTTCAATGCGTCGAACAGCTCCTGCGGCGTTTTGGATGCTGCAATCGTTACCAAGTTAAGCGAAGAAACGTTCGGACGATTTGCATTCGCTCCTCTTGAAATGTAGGAACCAACCGTGCCGAGCCTGTCCCAGCCGTGACACTGCTTGCAGCGGAAGAAATCGGCTTTGGCGTTGAATATGCCCAAATTGGGATCGGACTGACTCCAGCCCGTTTCGGATGCCCAAAACTTGTCGTAAAGCTGGCCGCCGGTTATTCCGTTTGCTTCGAGAAACTGATTCGGCATTGGCTCTTCGCTTTCGGATTTGGTAATCCCGGCTTGTACCATAGCGACCAAAACGAATGCAAACGATATCGTCAATACGGGCAGCAAAGCCGCCTTGTTTTTGCTCCTCATAATTTCCGCCTAATAGTTTAAAGATAAAACTTGAAAGCTCAAAGAAAAATGAAAGCCGGTAACGATGCTACTTTGCTTGCTGATAGTGGTCAATGATTTTGATGCTCAATAGCACGGGCAGCGCGGCTTGTGAATAAATCATACCAATTAGCAATGAAATTAATACGGATTCAGGAATAATTATCCCAAAGCCCCGCTTCGTCTCGGGTCGATTCCTTCGGCAAGGAATATCCTGAGCGCCAAGAGCTCGTGCCCCCAGCCGTTCGCGATTTCGTTGAACATCTTCAGCCCGTGCGCGGTAAGCGGAAACGGCCCTTCGCGAAGGGATAGCTTAGTCGCGTTTTTGTCTTCCAGCCATTCGGCGTCAATCGTACATTCCGTGAACAGCTCCTCGCCGATAGACCACCTGAACGCCAGCCGCTCGCCCGGCCGCCAATCGGTAATGACGCAGGTCTCCTCCATCGTGTCCGACCACTTCCAGTAAAGCTCGCCGCCCACGCGCAAGTCGCACCTGCAATCGGCGGTGAACCAAGAATTCACGATTTCCGGCATGACGAACGCTTCGAGCGCTTTATCGGGCCGCACGCCCCGAATGTGAATGCCAGCTGTAAGCCAAGTTTCGTTTATGTTTTCCATTTTCCTCGCTCACGTCCCCAATTTTCTCCCGGCATTTCATGAACAAATACGGCGTAGCCTTCGCTTTCAACGCTTTCGCGGCAACGTCGTGCGGAGAAGCAGATTTGCCGTAATCTTGAAAAACTCATACGCGGGAATATCGCGTTTCCACTGCAAGCGCTTCCTGACCGTCCGGCGTGATGTTGAAGTGCGAAATAACGATTGCGTCCTCGTTCACGATTCGTACTTCGGTTCGCCATCCCCAATCCGGTCCGCCTTGTCCGTCCGAATAGCTCGTCAGCACGCTGAACGCGCCCGACGCTTCGTCTTCGTTCCACTCCGCGCCGGTGGAAAACAATATGGCGGTCGAGCTGTGAAAGCTGTCTATCCACGACGCTTCGAACCTGCGCCTGGTCTTGTCGTATCCGAACACGGCCATTCCGGAAAGCTCGCGCCCTTGAATTTCGCCTTTGTATTCGTGAATCGCATATTTTCCGTCCAGCGCCATCCTGATAGTGCCGCGCCACTCGGACTCGTCGGCCAGCTCGCCGGGCATGAACCACGTTCGGGTCGTGCCCGCCCATTCGCCCTCGAGCGCCGCAAGAAGCGAGTGGGGGCTGCCGAACTTTATGCCGCCAACCGCATTTTCCTCCGCATTTATTCCGTTACTCATCGCCAAGCTCCAAAACAACAGAATTATCGCAAACCCCAATTTTTTCGTCATAATTATTTACCCGCTTTATAGTCCGGAATCGTGCATTCCGGCTTTCGTTGGTGGGCGAGGGGGGACTTGAACCCCCACGCCTTGCGGCACAAGATCCTAAGTCTTGCGTGTCTGCCATTCCACCACTCGCCCGCGCTTTCAGTATATCAGCCATCCGCCGCCGCCGTGATATACTGCGGGAGGCTTTTTTCGCATTTTTTCCGCTTGCGGATTTTTCGGGTAAGGAGGATGTCATGTTTACGCGCTTCTGTTCAATCGCGCTTTGCGCGGCAGTTTTCGCGGCTGTTTTCGTTTCCGCCACGCCGGCGCGCGCCGAAGTGCCGATTGAAATCGAGGAAACCTGGACGATTAACCTCGGCTATTTCATGGCGAAAGTCGAGAAGATTTTCTTTTCGGGCCAGTTCGCCGAAAAGCATCCGGAAGCGGCGAAGGTAAAGCTTTTTCTGGACAAGCTAGGCATTCTCGGCCTTAGGGATTATTCCGGCGAATTCCACATAAAGAACGGCGAGCTTTATTGGAAAGAAACATACACGATTGCCGATTCGCACAAATCGAGCCTTAAAGGTCAGATGATGTCTCTTCCCGACCGTCAACTAAAGGTCGGAAAAATCATCAATCCGTCGAGCGCACTTCTTACGATTTCTCTTGCAAATCCGGCCGAAAAAGCCGAAATCGTATGGAACGCGATTTCCGACGAAACGCTTTGGAGAGAACTCGAAGCGATGCCGGGCGGCGCGGGCGAAATCGGCCAGATGCGAATGGGGCTGGCGATGGCGAATATGATGCTCGCCGGAATGGGCGGTTTCGACGCCGTGAAAAACGTCGTCGGCACGGAAGCCACGCTGATGCTCGTCGAACTTCCCGAAGGCGACATGGCATCGCCCGGTTATAACTGGGAAAATATGGTCGCGCTATTCGCGCTTGCGCTGGACGACGAAAACGCGTTCAAGAAAAACTATCTCTCGCAATTCGGAAACCTCGCGTCCGCCAAACCGGCGTTCACCGCCGGCGGGATTAGCTATTACGACGTCGAGCCGGGAATCGTCGCGGGACTGGGCGGCGGATTTTTCGTGGTGGGCACGAACGCTCCTCGCCTGCAGGAACTGCTCAAGGCCAACAAGCCCGACCTCAAACCTGTAACTTCCAACTTCTATTTCCGTATGGACGTCAACCGGCTGTGGCACAAACACTTCGAGCCGCTCACCCGAAGCGAGAAAATCATGTATCCGGCATACGCGACCGCGATGCACAAGGATTTTTGGGACATAACTCCCGATACGAATTTCGGGGCGCTGGAAATTTCCTGCTCGAACGGCGCAAAGGGGATGACGTTCGAAACGAAGGGCAAGGCTGAACTCGTCAATCTATTCGGCGCGCTTTACACGTGGGGATTCGCCGCGCTCGCGTATTCGGACATCGCGAGGGCGAAATTGTACGGCGAAGGGCCGATTTCGACTGCGCCGGAAGACGATTGGCTGCTCGAGTCCGCTGTGGACGGCCTTTACGAAATCCAAGACGCCATCGAGTATTACAACATGGACCACGGGACGTATCCGCGCACGATAGACGCAATAATCGAGCGGGGATACATATACGAATTTCCCGCAAACCCGTATAGCGCCGATCAAACTATGCAGCCGAGATTTTTGACCGATTTTTCGCCCGGCGACTTCGTGTACATTCCGGTTTATTCGGGCGACAGATTTTCGGGCTACTACCTGCTGCTTTTCGGCGGCGACAGATACGGCGGGATGGACGTCGTCAGCGCCAAAAACGCTTTCCCAGGCCAGACATGGGCGCCGGATGGAGACGGCAAGCCGGACGGAATCGTGCTGATTCTTGAATCCGGCGACTATGGCGGCGGCGGAGAGTGAGACGGCTGCTAAGCGCTGTACGCGCGGGCGCCGTTTGTTGACCTGTATTTTGTTTTTCGAATAATCGAAATTCGTAAAGGCAAAAAAAGCGCGCGACGCGCGCTCAAACGCTTCAGCCGCCGCCGAAACCAATCTGATGCTCATCGCCTCGCACGATAAGCGGAACGACCCTGCCTCCGCTAATGCGCATAACGTCGTCAACGTACGTGCGGTTTTGGCTGCAATTCCGCTCTTCGAATTCCTCGCCGCGGTCGCGCATGTCCTTCATCGCCGCGGCGCAGTAAGGACAGCCGTTTTTCGTATAAATAATCGTCTTTTCCATCACGGCTAAATATCACGGATTCCGCCGGTTTATCCAAATAGCCGATGCCCGCAAGTGGAAATCACGGATAGCCGCGGATGTCGTCCAGAATGCGTAATCCTCTGGCCCGCTTTCTGCTGGGCCGGAATTCCGCGCTGCGCTGCGTCCGATGCCCCTTCCGAAAGCGCAAAACGCGGCTCAAACCGGGGTAGAAATCGGTGTTGCCTTTAAAGCGCTTATTTACTACAATACCGGCGCCTTCCGGCGGAGAGTGTATGGAAAACAAGTATTACAACCGATGCTTCAACCTTACGAAGCGTTTGTGCAAGATACCAAGCGTCAACGGCACGCGCGGCGAGGCCACGCTTGCGGAGTTTCTTTACCACTACCTTTCAACGCGCCCGGAGCTTAAAAACATCGGGTTGAAAGTAGATATGGTCGAGATTCCGGGCGAAAACCACCGCAAGGCCGTGCTCGTTTTTATGCCGGCCCGCCCCCATCCCGGCGTCGGCACGTCCACTTTCGGCGACGACCCGCCGCCTGCGTTTCAAACGGAGCATCCGGCGGTCGTGCTTATGGGACATTTCGATACTGTGGGCGTGGAGGAATACGGTCCGCACAAAAACGTTGCATCCGACAGCGCGCGCCTTCGCCAGGTTTTCGAAACAGACCATTCGATTCCGCAGGACGTGCGCCACGACCTCGAAAGCGGCGAATACGAATTCGGTCGCGGCTGGCTCGATATGAAAAGCGGCGTCGCGGCGATTGTCGAAGTATTCATCGAGTTCGCGAAAAGCGGCGGCGCGGAGGGCGCGCTCATTCTGGCACTTTGTCCGGACGAAGAAGGCAACTCGACGGGAATCCGCTCGCTCGCGCCGCGAATCAACCAGATTCTGCGCCAGCGCAAGCTGAAAATCCGGTGCGTCGTCAACGCCGACTACGTAAGCCCGCTCGAACCGGGCGACAACACGCGTGCGGTCTATACCGGCACGATCGGGAAATACCTGATGCTTTTCAGCGTATTCGGCAAAGAAGCGCACGCCGGACAGGTTTGGGAAAGCATCAACGCCGCGGCAATCGCCGGCTGGCTTGCGTCGAACCTCGAAAGCGACCCGCAACTCGTGGACCAGCTCGCGCAGGAAGTGACCGCGCCTCCCGCTTGCCTTTATCTGAAGGACGCGGGCGAATCGTACAGCGTGATGACGCCGTCCGCCGCGCATTTCACGCTGAATCAGTTCGCGGTAAAAATGACGCCCGACCAGATACTGACGAAATACATAAACCGCATTCGAGGCTTCACCCGCCATTGGCTGGAGCGCCGCATCAAACGCTTCGAGCGGTTCGCGGGCGGCGGCGGCAAGGGCAAACTTCTGGATAGCGCGATGCCCGTACTCGACCTGACGGGGCTTTTGGAACAGGCGCAGCGCGTTTCGCAGAGCGAGGATTTTCCGACGCGGTTCGCCGAAGTCCGCGAGGAATTCGCCTCTCACGAAAAGGACGAGCGAAAAGCGTGCATGCGGACGGTGGAATGGCTCGTTCAAACGGCTAAGGCCGCGCCCTGCATCGTGGTCAGCTTCGCTCCGCCGTTTTATCCGAGCAATTACCTGATGGGCGAGGAACGTGATTTCGTCGCGAACGCGGCCGAGCGGGCTTTCGCCAAGGCGGCGGAAGGCGAAAGGTATGAAATCCGGCGGTTTTATCCGTTCATAAGCGATATGAGCTTTTTCAGTTTTCCCGAGGCGCCGGTGCGCACTTCCCATTGGCGGTTTCTCGTCGAAAATATGGCATTTCCGATGGACGTGCGCGAGTGGAGCCTTTTAAGCGAGCTCAATTCGCCCGTTATCAACATCGGCCCGTACGGCCATGGCGCGCATACGGTTTACGAGCGCGTAGACAGAGATTGGACGTTCGGCAGGCTTCCGCTCGTCATCGAACAGATGGTGAACGAGCTCCACGCCGTGCCATAGCCGGTTTATGTTATAATCCGGTTTTCTACGGGCACGGGGAGCGCAAGCTGAGAGGGCGTCCCGAAGGGGCGCCGACCCGCCGAACCTGATCCGGGTAATGCCGGCGCAGGGATTGCAAAGACTCCCCCAGCACCTGATTTTCGATTCGAGGTGATGGGCATGCTTGAAAAATCTGCTGTTTCGAAGGCGTCCGGCGCGCACGATAATCCTGGCAACCTGCAGACGGCGGGCGGCGATAACACCGGCCGCACAAAGCTATCTGGATTCGACCTCGCGCTTCTTTGGTTCGGCGCCGCAGTCGTAATCGACGAACTTTGGGCCGGCTCGCAAGTCACTCCGGCGGGTCTTTATCTGGGCATCGCGCTTATCGTCGCGGGCAGGCTGACCGGCAATCTACTTCTCGGACTCGTCGCGAAAATGGGCGCCGCGACCGGGCTTCCCACGATGATGCTTTCACGCGCCGCCTTCGGCATTCGCGGCAGCATGTTTCCCGCCGTTTGCAACATAATGCAGCTTATCGGCTGGACCGCGTATATGCTCATCGTGGCGGCGAAAGCGGTGGCGATATTGCTCGGCCACGATCTTTCCGCGGGAATCAACTTTTGGATTATTCTCGGCCTCGGAGCGGTTACGACCGCGTGGGCCGCGGGCGGCGCGAAATATTGGAAAGTCGCGCACCGCATAGCCGTCGCTTTGCTCGCCGGACTCGCCGTGGTTATGACGTGGGCGATTTTTCGCGAACATTCGTGGGCGCAGCTTTCGGCGGTGCCCGCGCCGGATGGCACCGCGCCGATGCTCACGTTCGATTTCATCGTCGCGATGGCGGTGTCGTGGGTGCCTCTCGCCGCGGACTACGGCAGATTCGCAACAAGCCGCCGCGCTGCGTTCGGCGGCACGTACTGGGGCTATTTCGCCGGCTCGACGTGGATGTACCTTACCGGCCTTTTCGGCGGTTTCGCGTTTCTCGCGATGAATCCCGGCACGCCGTATTACGAACTCGAGCCTAACGTAATCGTTCTCGGCGCTCTTAGCCATTTGAATCTCGTAGTGGCGGGACTCGTGCTTATAGTCGTAAGCACGATTACGACGACGTTTCTCGATATATACAGCACGGCGGCAAGTTCGCTGAACCTCTGGCCGAAAGCGAACGAACGGGCGTTCACCGTTATCGGCGGGCTTCTCGGCACTGCGCTCGCGTGCTTTATCAGCATGGACCATTACACGGCGTTTCTCGTGCTAATCGGCATAGTTTTCCTTCCGATGTTCGGCGTGGTGGCGGCGGACTGGCTGTTTATCAAGCGGGGAAGCGTCGTTGCCGCTGAAATCGGGGCGAAGAACGGCCCGTACTGGTTCACCGGCGGTTTCAACTTCGCGGCGATAATCGCATGGGTCGCCGGAATGGCGGTCTCGATTTGGGCGGGCTCTCCTTGGTGGATGCATGAAATTTTCGGCTACGAATGGCAACCTTGGCCGACCGGCGCCGCGATTCCGAGCTTCATAGTAAGCGCGGGATTGTATCTTGCGCTGATGCGCGTAACAAAGCGGCATGCGCAACTCGAAGGGCATTGCAGCACATGAGCTTTTGACATTAATTCATTAATCGGAATCAAATAATTGAATTCCGTTGCAGCGAGACCGAAACAAATATGAACCCAAAAGCAAAAGCACCCATGTTAATAATACCAGAAACATAACAGATGCAATGTAAAGCCACAATGGCGAAATCGGGTCATTGATAATCCTTACATAGTTCGTTATTGCAAGTGAGTAAGTCATACCGGCATGAGGAGTAAAAACATGAGTAACAATATCAACTGGACGAGTGCGGTAAACCACCCCAATAAGAATTGGGTATAAGGATTGCAAAGCTAGAATTAAAATAGCAATTGGTAGCTTCAATGAAGTCGATATAACAGACAAACCAACAACAACTCCGACAAAATGGGAATAAATAGCATATAACAGGAAAGCTGCCATAAAGCAAATGGCGACGATAAGCGAAATCAATAGTCCGAATCCGAGACTAAAGGCCGTCAAATGAAACATTGCAATAATTATTAACAAAATGTAAAGAGAAAGGTAAAAATAAGACGCCTTCCATAAATCTATCAATGCAAGATTTGTGAAAATGTAATTGTGGTTCATTCCAGTCAAGCAAAGCAAATCTACAAGACCACGGGAAATATAATGTGAAACCCTGTGTAGGCCGGCAGTTGCGCCGATAATGCTGCCGCTGGCTGCAAGCAAACACAATAAACTAAAACTTATATCCCAATCGTATTTTATGAAATTTCGTATATAATATGCGAATGGCGCAATAAGCAACAAAAAGGCTATTACAATGGCAATAATACCGTAGCTATTATTTTCCGAAAAAATGGTGCGGTCGGTGAAAATGGCAGCTTGTCGGTCGCTAATTGCCCGGCCAGCTAGCTTTGCTTCGGTGTTGAAAAGAAGAGCAGGCTCATATCGCTCAGGCAAAAGGTGTTTGTTTTGCGTCATAAAGCATGATTATATTTTATATTTAGTTATTGTCAAGCTTCGTTTTTGCAGAGGTATTTGAGAATTGGCGCTTTTGCCGATTACATTGAACAAATGCAATTTCCGCGGGTATAATGCCATGTCCGGAGGTGCGGTATGCGAACGACGGTATATTTGGCTTTGACGATTTTTGCGGCGGCGGCGGCGCTTTTGGCGTCATGCGACAAGCTCGGCACGCTGCAAAACGAAAACGAACTCGAGAAAAAAGTGCGCCAGGCGCTGAACGCCGACATGCGGCTGCGCGCGGCGGACCTTACGATAACCGCGAACATGGAAACGGGCGAAGTGACGATTGCGGGCGAAGTCTCGCTGCCCGAGCTTATCGACATCGCAAGCGACCTTGCGAAACAGGTGGAAGGCGTGACGAGCGTCGTGAACAAAATGACGATGCAGGAACTGGACAGCGGATTGATGATGGACCACGTAGGCACGCCCGCCGGCAGCGCTCTCGGCTTCTAGGATGCTATTTCCGGGCGTCAAGCCGCCGGCAGCCTTACTGCAAGGCTACGGATTCGCACAGGCGATACAATAGCCGGGTGACGGACGGCGGGTATATTCAATTTTTTGCGGACGCGGCGGGCTCGCCGGAGCGCGCGGACGTGTTTCTCGCCCGCAAGCTCCCCGAAAAGCTCGGAGCGGAAATCAGCAGGGAAAGGCTAAAGTCTCTTTTCCAGTCGGCCTGCGTTTTTCAAAACGATAATGCGCTTAAACCATCTTCCAAAGTCCGGGAGGGGGTAATCGAAATCCGGCTCACGCTTGCGAAACTGCGCGAAATCGCCTCCGCGGGAACGCGTCCGATATCGATAGAACCCGCGAATATTCCCCTCGATGTTATTTTCGAGGACGAGTCGCTGATTGTCATAAACAAAGCCGCAGGAATGAGCGTTCATCCGTCGCCCTCCGATTTCGCGCCGACGGTCGCCGCGGCGCTGATGCACAAGTACGGAGTCTCGCTCGCGCAGGAAGAAATCAACTTTGCCGCAAACGAAAGCGACCATCGCGAGCATATCGAACAATCGGCGCACGAGGACTACGAGCCGGGCGAAAACGAGGCGAAAGACGCGGTCGAGGCGCTAAAGTCCGCGCTTCTCGCCAAAAAAATCGGCATCGTTCACCGGCTCGACAAAATGACGAGCGGCTGCCTTATCGTCGCACGCGATGCGCGGGCTCACGCGATACTCGCGTCGAAGTTCGCGATGCGCGAAGTCGAAAAGGAATACATTGCAATCGTGGCAGGGACGCCGCCGAGCCGGTCGGGAATAATCGATTTGCCGATAATAAGGCATCCGCGCGAGAGGACGAAACATATCGCGATTGCGCACGGCGATGGCGGCAGGACTGCGCTGACCGCATTCGATACGCTTGCGGACGGCTTCGGGCTTTCCGTGCTTAGCTTGAAGATTCATACCGGCCGTACGCACCAGATCCGGGTGCATCTGAAATCCATCGGGCTAGAAATCGTCGGCGACGACCTTTACGGCACATCGGCGAACCGGGACTTTCTGCGGCTGATGCGCGACGGCGAGGGGCGGCGCGGAAACAAGGCTTGGCTTTTATTGCGCGAAAAAATCGGTAGTGAAAAAAGCGTGAAATTTGCGGAGGAATTCGGCTTCAGCGGTGGAAAAAGAACTGCGGGCCAAATGCTGCACGCCCGCCGGATTGCGTTTCCGCATCCGGTTTCGGGCAAGCGCTTGGATTTTATCGCGCAGCCGCCGAAGGTCTTCACGTTTCTCGCGGCCGCCATAGGTTATTCGGAGCGAGCGTAAACGCCGCGATTCGCCGGGCCTCGTGGAGTGATAGAATGGCACGCGCCTTGCGGCGCAATATATGTACGAAATGAGCGCCAATCTGCCTGCGAAACTGATTCTCGTGCTTCATGCGCACCTTCCTTACGTGCGTCATCCGGAGCATGAAAGACACCTCGAGGAGCGCTGGCTGTTCGAGGCGATAACGGAAACTTACATTCCGCTGATAAGGATGATGCAGCGGCTTCGCGCGGACGGCGTCAAGTTTCGTCTCACAATGTCGCTTACCCCTTCGCTACTCGCAATGCTCGAAGACGAACTTCTCAGACACAGGTACTTGCGGTTTCTCGATGAACACATCGAACTCGCGCGCCGGGAAATCGAGCGCACTTACAGAGAAGCGAGAGAGTTTCATCATCTCGCTCATATGTATCACGACCGCCTTCAAGATTGCCGAAAGCTTTTCGCCGACGAATTCGGCACGTTCATTGCGCGCGCATTCCGCGAGGCCATGGAAGCCGGCTTCCTGGAAATTATCACCTGCGCCGCGACGCATATGTTTTTGCCGCTCGCGAAACATACGCCGTCCGCAATTCGCCGCCAACTTCGGGTGGGCGCCGCGTATCATGAATATGTGCTCGGCAGGCGTCCCGAAGGCATCTGGCTTCCCGAATGCGGATATTTTCCGGGACTAGAAGCCTATTTGCTTGACGAAGGCTTGCGCTATTTCTTCGTGGATACGCACGGCATCGAGCACGGCTATCCGGCGCCAGTGTACGGCGTGCACGCGCCGGTGTATTGCGAAAATGGGGTCGCTGCGTTCGGGCGCGACAAGGAATCGAGCAAGCAGGTTTGGAGCGCGGACGAAGGCTATCCGGGCAGCGCGGAGTACCGGGATTTTTATCGCGACATCGGTTTCGATTTGCCGCTCGAATATGTAGGGCCATACGTGCACGACGGCGGAGTACGGATACATACCGGTTTCAAGTATCACTCCATAACCGGTAAAACCGCGAGCAAGCGAATTTACGATCCCCACGCGGCATACGAAAAAACGAAGGAGCACGCGGCGAATTTTCATTTCAACCGGGTCGAGCAGGTTAAACATCTTTCGAATGTCATTGACCGCCCGCCGGTTATCATCGCGCCATACGACGCGGAGTTATTCGGGCACTGGTGGTTCGAAGGCGTGTATTTTCTCGAACATGCGATCCGGAAGTACGCCGAGTTTCCCGGGATAATCGACCTTGCGGCTGCGCAAGATTATCTCGCCGATTATCCGACCAATCAAATGGTGACTCCCGCGGAATCCAGCTGGGGGGCGGGCGGATATAGCGGCTTTTGGCTGTCCGCCGCCAACGAGTGGATTTACCCGCATCTCGTCGAGCTTGCGGCGAGAATGGACGAGCTTAACGAAAGGTTTATGCCGCATCCGCCGGAATTCGTTCAAAGGGCGATTAAACAGGCTCGCAGAGAGCTGATGCTGCTCCAATCCAGCGACTGGGCGTTTATCATGCAAACCGGCACGATGGTGGATTACGCCGTCTCGCGCACCAAAATGCACATCGCGAACTTCAACCACATTTACGAAGGCCTTATGACCGGAACGCTTGCCGAAGAATTCCTTGCCGACTGCGAGTGGAAAAACAACATTTTCCCGCAGGACATTTTGTAAGGCTTTTGGCAGGTTTTCGTCGGCTGTATATTACAGCCTGTCCGCAAGCGCTTCCGCGACGTCCAATATCTTAAGCTCTTCGCGGCCGGTTTCCTTGATAGCGTCTCCGAGCATAGTAAGGCAATACGGGCATGCCGTAGCTATGGCGTCCGGATCGTCCTTTGTAAGCTGTTCGATTCTGGCATGATTTATCCGCGTTCCGTGCTTTTCCTCCATAAACATTCTCGCGCCGCCCGCGCCGCAGCACATACCTTTCGCGTGATGCTGTTCCGCCTCGCCCGGCACGACGCCGATAGCCGCCTTCAAGATTTCGCGCGGCTCTTCGTACACGCCGTTATAGCGGCCGAGGTAACAGCTGTCGTGATAAACGGTCTTTTTTGCGCCGCTCGTTGCATCGCCGCCGGGTTTCAATTTGCCTTCCTCGATTAGAGCCGCGAGCGCTTGCGAATGATGTTCGACCTCGAGTGTCATTCCGAATTCGGCGTACTCGTTCTTGAAAATGTTGAAGCAGTGGGGGCAGGGCGTGATTATTCGCTTGAGGTTTTTATACTGGCCTATCGTGTCCGCAACCTGCTGCGCCATCATTTGGAACAAATATTCGTGGCCTGCGCGCCTTGCCGAATCTCCGTTGCAGGTTTCCTCGAGTCCAAGATATCCGAAATCCACGCCCGCCGCGGAAAGGCACTTAACCAGCGCGCGGGCGATTCGCTGATTGCGCGCGTCGAAGCTCGCGCTGCAGCCGAGCCAAAGCAGCGTTTCCTTGTCCGGATTCTCCGCCATAATCGGAACTTCCACGTCCAAACCTTCCATCCACGCGGTCCTGTTCTCTTGTCCCACTCCCCAAGGGTTTGCCTGCGTTTCCATATTTCTGAAAAAGACGGTCAGCTCTTCGGGATACTCGTCGCGATCCATCACAAGGTGCCTGCGTGCGCCCATAATCGGCCCGAGGTGCTCGATGAAAATCGGGCAAAATTCCTCGCATGCCCTGCAGGTAGTGCAATCCCAAATTCGCTGCTCGCTAATCGTTTCGCCAAGTAGGCGCGGCACGCTTCCGTTCTCGCTATCTTCACGCGCCCCGGCAAGCAGCGCTTTTTGATTTTCAAACAAGTACTCGCGAATATCGACGGGAATAAATTTCGGATTTAATTCTTTTCCGGTGTAGTACGTCGGGCAATTGTCCTGACATCTGCCGCACTCCGTACACGAATAACTGTCGAGCAGATATTTCCATCCGTGGTCGTATATTTCTCCCGCGCCGAATTTTTCTTTTTCTTCCGCCGCTTCGAGATCGGTTTTATTCAGCTTCGTTGGGCCAAGATTGCGGGTGTAGACGGAAATAATGCTGGTTACGACATGAAAATGCTTGCCGTTGGGCAATAGATTCAAGAAAAACAAAAGCGCGAACAAATGAATCCACCAAGCCGCGACTCCGAGCGCAGATCCGCTTCCGGGAAGGCCGGTCATCCAAATGCCGATGGAATTTTCGATAAAACTCGCCGGGCTCGGATTTGTTGCCGCCGCCTCCGCCCCGCTGATGAAAAAGTCGGTCACCATTAACGTGCCGATTAGAAACAAAATCAAATGTGCTTCAACGTTATAGGAAAGGCGCTTCGGCCGCGTTATAAGCCTGCGCAAACCTGCAAGCGAAACCGCTATGACGACTATGACTTCAAACAGGTCCCGGCAGAAAATGTAGAACTTTCCGAGCAATTGCTCGCGGCCGAGAAGCGGCAAATGCGCTCCTTCCACGAATCCGCCCATTATGAAGTGAATCGTATTGACGCTGACTACCCAAAAGCCCCAAAAAATAAGGGCGTGCATCAATCCGGCCCACCAATAGCCGTGAAAAAGCTTGGCTTGGCCTAGGTAAAATTTCAGAACGCCGGTTATGCGCTCAAAAGGCCTGTCGCCTCTCGAAAGCGGCGCGGCCTTGAAAAAGTGCAAAAATCGCTTGTATATCTGAAAAAGAAAGTAGCCTACCGCCGCAAACAGAATAAGCGCATAGACCGCTTTCAGAAAAGGTCCGTGAACAGGATGCATAAAGGCTCCAGATCGCGAGATGGGAAGCTGCCAGAAAGTTTAGCATCGGAACATTACTACCAGCCGCAGCCGGCATATATCTTTATGGCGCGCCACAGCTTGAGCCGCAATTATCAAGCCTTTTCCTTGACCGCTCATCGGCTCGAATGGTATAAAAGCCTGCCATATCCCATATTTGGCGGAGAGAAAATGAAAATAGCTGTACTTGTGAAGGAAGTCCCAAATACAGAGTCAAGGCCCCGCATCGAGGGCGGCAAGGTGTCGCGCGCGGGCATCCCTTACGTCGTAAATCCCTATGACGAATACGCCGTCGAAGAGGCGATACGCAAGGCTGAGGCCGCGCCGGGAAGCGAGACTTTTTTCCTGACCGTGGGCGGCGTAAGCGAGAAAAAAGTGCTTCTGAACGTGCTTGCAATGGGCATTGACCGCGCCGTCGTGGTCGGCTGTCCGGAAATGGAAGGCGCGAATCCAGCAGCGGCGGCCGCGATTATCGCTAAAGCGCTCGAAAGCGAAAAACCGGACTTGATTTTGGCAGGCAAACAAGGCGTGGATTACGACTTCGGCCAAACGCCGATTTTCGTTGCGGAACTGCTCGGCTTGCCGCATGTCGCGATGGTGACGAAGCTCGATTTGGCGGACGGAAAAGCGATATGCGAGCGCAATACCGACGACGGAACGGAAGTCGTCGAAGTCGCCCTGCCGGCAGTCATAACGGTGGATAAAGGCATCAACGAGCCGCGCTATCCCGCTCTCAAGGGAATAATGGGCGCAAAGAAAAAACCGTGGGAAGAAAAAACTCCCGCGGATTTCGGTTTCACGGCTTTCGATGCGGCGGTCGACTTCGTTTCGTTTTCGACTCCGCAGGCAAGACAAGCGGGCAAGGTGCTTCAGGGCGAACCCGCCGAGCAGGTGAAAGAACTCGTGCGGCTGTTGCGCGAAGAAGCAAAGGTGCTTTAATCCCGGTTTCCGCTTACGCTTCGGGAAAAGGAAAACTTGGAGAGACAAATGGCGAAAGTATTGATAGTTGCGGAAGTAACGGCGGAGGGAAAACTCCGCAAAGTGAGTTTCGAACTCGCGGGCGCCGCCGGCGTTTTTGGCGGCGATTTCGCGGCGGTAATAGTTGGAAAAGGCTCGAAAGGACTCGCGCCGCAACTGGCAGCCCGCGGCGCTTCGAAGGTCTATTGCATAGGCGACGCGGACTTCAACTCCGCAGCGCCCGGCGCGATTGCCGAAGCGATCAAGTCCGCCGTCGAATCGGAAGGCGCTTCTTTCGTGCTGTTCGGTTTTACCACGTTCGGACGCGACGTTTCGGCGCGGCTTGCCGCAAAACTCGGATGCGGGCTGATTTCGGACGCTACGGCGCTGGAATCTGACGGCGATGGCGTTATCGCCACAAAACCGCTGTACGCCGGAAAAATCATAAGCAAATGCAAGGCCGGCGGCGGCGGCAGTGTGCAAATAATCAGCATTCGCCCCAACAATTTCATGCCGGCGGACGAAAAAGGCGGGGGGGCGGAAGCCGTCGAACTCTCCTGCGATTTTGCAGCGGAAAAAGCCGTCACCAAAGAACTACGGGCGAAAGAAGCGGGCGTCGTGGACTTGCGCGAGGCCGAAGTCGTAATAAGCGGCGGACGCGGAGTAAAAGGCCCGGAAGGGTTCGAGCCGATAAAGAAAATCGCTACTCGATTCGGATGGGCGATGGGCGCGAGCCGCGCGACCGTGGACGCGGGATGGATACCCCACAGTTTCCAAGTAGGCCAAACGGGCAAGACTGTCAACCCTAAGCTTTACGTCGCGTGCGGCATATCCGGCGCGATTCAGCACCTAGCGGGTATGCAAACATCGAAGGTAATCGTGGCGATAAACAGCGACGCGGAAGCGCCGATTTTTCAATTGGCGGATTACGGCATAGTCGGCGATTTGTTCACGATTCTTCCTCTCTTCGAAGAAGAAGTGGCAAAGGCGGTGGAGTAGTTTTTTGGTAAGATAGAAAGGTAAATTGAAGTGCTTTCCAGATTATTCACAGATGATCAACTAGTTAGGAGAATTCAGACTCGCTTGCCAAGGTTTTTCCAAATGGCCGAGATTGAGAGTTCGCGTGCAGGAAAAGTTGGTATGGAAGTTGGCTCGCTTAGAGAAAGGATTATTGTTGCCTTGTTGATACATGTGTTCGGAAAGGAAAATGTTAAAACGGAGGTCGCGATTACAGCCAAAGAAACCGATGTTATTGTATTTTCCTCACCAATTTCAATAAAAACAATTACTGGTACAAGGTTGTCTGGCGTTAAGCTAATTTGGACTGTAGATTCACAGAAGGCTTCAGAGTTTTTGCAAACATATAAGCCATCTTGCGATATTCTTCTGGTCCAAATAAACTGGAATGCTTTGGGTGGGCTATATTATTTGCCTAAATCAGCACAAGAATCGGTTTTCGAGGAACTAGGACCTAGCCAATTTATGCTGTTGCCAAAGCGTGGCACAAATCCAAGGGGCGTTGAAATCTCCCGCTTAGCAATGGAGAAATTAGCGCACCACCCAACTTGTTTAATTATACCAATAAATTGGCATAAATCTCAGTTGCAGGTTGACCCTTTCGCAAGGTGGCTTGAGCTTTGGGAAAAAGATGAGTAAGTCAAAAGGATCAAAAACTAGTAAATTCGGCACGACTTCGCGAATCGGGCATGATTCATCGAATTACTACAACACTAAAATGTACGAAGAGCTGCGTAACAACGGCAATGACTTGACGGTTCAGCCTGATAATGAGTTTCCAAAGGAGTTAATTAATACTATTGTACCGGCCAGTTCCGAATACATGAAGGATATTCCTGATAATTCATTGCATTTAATGGTCACCTCACCACCCTATAATGTCACCAAAGAGTATGATGAGGACCTATCTTTGACGGAATATCTTATGATGCTACGTCGCGTATTTGAAGAAACCTATAGAGTCCTTGTCTTTGGCGGTAGGGCTTGTGTGAACGTCGCTAATCTTGGAAGGCGACCCTATATTGCGTTATCTGACCATATTTCAATGATAATGATGGATATAGGATTTTTAATGAGAGGCGAAATAATATGGAACAAGGGCGCTGGAGCAGGCGTGTCGATGGCTTGGGGTAGCTTTAAATCAGCATCTAATCCAGTTCTTAGAGACATGCACGAGTACATTTTAGTTTTTTCCAAAGGGATTTTTAAGCGTGAAAGGTCCGAAAATAAAGAGGATACAATATCAAAAGAGCAGTTTATGGAATGGACCAAATCTGTTTGGCTTATGAATCCGGAATCCGCGAAGAAAGTTGGTCATCCGGCACCATTTCCGGTCGAACTTCCCTATCGACTGATACAATTGTATACCTATACGGGTGACATTGTCCTAGACCCTTTTATGGGTAGCGGCACAACCGCAATTGCAGCACTTGAAAGTGATAGGTCATATGTGGGATACGAAATTGATCCATGTTATATAGATAATGCTGAAAACCGGTTGCTTCCCTTAAAGCAGCAGCTGAAGTTAAAATTATAATCAAATAACCTCGAGCGTTCCCATCAGCGCGCCGGCGGCGGACATCGCCTCGAAAATCGCCACGATATCGCGCGGCGCGACGCCGAGCTTGTTTAGCCCGCCGACGACGTCTTTCGCGTTTACGCGCACGAATTTTTCCTTGGGGCCGTCTGCGCCGCCGGCATTTGTGGAACCTTCCTCCGGCAATTCCACCGCGCCGCCGCTTGCGGAAACCCCTCCTGTGCGTCCCACCGATATCGACAGCGAGCCGTGCGCGACCGCAATCGGCAGAATTTGAACGTCGCCGCCCATGACGACCGTTCCCGTACGCTGGTTGATGACCACTTTCGCAGGCGCGTCGCCTTCTATTTCGAAACTCTCGATTGCGGCAATGAACGGCACGAGGTCGTACCGGTAATACTCCGGCACTCTTACCGCAACGCTTCCCGCGTCGGAGGCCATCGCCGCGCCGGAGCCGTATATTTTTTGCAGTTTGACCGTGATGTTTTGCGCCGTCGTATAGTCCGGGCGGTGCAAGTTAATTCTAATCGTTCCGTCCTCTTTCAGAACCGTCGATGGAATTTCGCGCTCCACAATCGCGCCGCCGACTACGCGGCCGACCGTCGTATGTTTTTTCGCACCGCCGCCTCCGGTCTGACCGACGAAATCGCCGAGCGACACCGGCCCCTGCGCCACGGCATAAATGTTATTGTCGTGACCGTAAATCAGGGTTCGATACAATATCCCGCCTTCGATGCTCTTCGCCGAGCCGATGCTCGAAACCGTAACGTCCAGCCTGTCGCCGGAACGTATAAATGCAGGCATATCCACGGTTACCGCGACCGCGGCGAAATTCTTGAGGTTGATGGTCTCCGGGGCAACGTGAAAACCGAACTGCGACAGCATTCCGCTAATCGCCTCGGGTGTGTACACGGCGTTTTTCGGGTCGTCGCCCGTTCCGAGCAATCCGCCCACGAGCCCGAAGCCTATCATTTGATTCGGCCTTACGCCGTCTATGGATGCGATGTCCTTTATGCGCGTGGCGTTCGCCGGCGATTCCAAAATCGCAATCAATAACAGCGCAGCAAGTAATAAAATATAACGGTGCATTTTTCACCTCCCGCTCTTCAATTGAAGAGCCGGATAGATTGCGACTAAAAAATCACGTCGAAAATCCTGCTAATGAATCCCGGCTTCATCCGTTTGGAAATCGCTCCTTCGCCGATATATTCGACGCGGGTGTCCGCGATTTTGTATGAAAGCACGGTGTTGTCTTCGTCGATGTCCTTCGGGCGCACGATGCCGGTTACGACCAGAATCTGCGTCTCATGGTTGATTTTCACTTCTTTTCTGCCCTCTATGACGAGATAGCCGTTGTCGAGTTTGTCAGCGACGAGCACGCTGACGAGCGCGTTCACGCGGCCTGTCCTGTCCGTGTCGCCGTCGCCTTTGAACTCCGTTTTCGAATTCTCGCTCAGCGTGCCGCCGAGCCCGATTAACCGCCAAAGCGGGCTTAAAATCGCATCGAGAATGCCCGTGTTTTGAAAGCTGACGTCCGTTTTGTGCTCGCTCGAATTATCGGTTTTCGCGGCCGTCGAGCCCAGCGCGCTTTCGTCGATTTTCACGAGTATTATGTCGCCGATTTCGTATTGGCGCGGCTTTGGTTTGAAAAGGTCGTTAATTTCGGACTGGTCATCGGGAAACAGGCTGTCTGCCGTCGCCCTGAATTCGCCTGCCGCAAGCAATATAGCGGCAGCGATAATCGCCGTAAGTCCATAAAAAAGTTTGCCGGTCATTTTGAGTTTTCCTCCACGATTACCGTTGATGTTGCCGATAATATTCCTCGCAGAACTTTTCCGCCGTCATCCAGCTTTACGGAAATCGAATCGCCCAAATATCCGTCCTGAGCGGCTGTAGCCGAGGTTTCAATTCGGATTCCGTCCATAACGATGAGTACCGATACCGAATCGCCACGCTTTACGTCGAAAGGTATTTTCAGCGCGTCCCGCCTGATTTCCTCGCCCGCGCCGATTGAGCGAGCCGCCTCGAAATCAATGCATCCGGCAGCGTCCATAATCACGGATCTTCCGGGCGCAACGCTTTTTTTCTCGATTGCAACGCCGTTTTCCGTTACAGTTTCGCCGCGGGAAAACGTACGCGTCGCAATCGCCACCGGAGCCTCGAAATCCAAAAATCTGGAAAGCGCTATCACTTTTTCCAATTTGCCGTCAACCGAAATAGATATGCTTTGGGGCAGTGCGTCCTTTCTGTATTGCGGCGATTTTACTTCGATGTCCACTTTCCCGCGCCTAAGCGTCAGGTTATCGATTTTCTGCTTCCATTTAACGGATACTGCTGTTCCGAAATATTCGTCCATGTAATCGGCCAGCGCGGATTCAAGCTCTTGCGCAGAAATATCCACGCCGGCGCGCGTGATTTCAATCTTTTCCGCGCCGGAAATCACGAATTCTCCGATGCGCGATTTCTCCCGCGTAAGCCTTGATTCGAGATCGCTTTTTCTGATGACCAGCGTCGCGCCGAACGGAGGCACGATTCCGACTCTTACGGCGGCGGCGGCTTCCCGAATTTCCTGCGGCGCGCTTATCGCGCAGATTTCGCCAAGCTCGACGTACGGCCCGTCCACGCTTGCCGATTCGTAAAGAACCGCCGACGAAACCGCCGACGAAACCGCCGACGAAACCGCCTGCGTGCCGCCTGCCGCCGGATGCGCCAATAGACCGGCCGCAATGGCGATTATCGAAAACCCGATTTTAAATTTATTCCTCATCCAATTACCGTTTCAGGTTCGCCGCGATGCCCAGAATCTCGTCAGATGTTTGTACCGATTTCGAATTCGATTCGAAGGCGCGCTGCGCGATTATCAGCCTTACCATTTCGTCAACGATTTGTACGTTGGAGTTTTCCAGAAATGCTTGACGGATAAAACCGAAGCCTTCCTCTCCCGGAATTCCCTCGATAGGCGCGCCGCTCCCTTCGGATTCGACGAACATGTTCCGCCCCATCGGCGAAAGTCCCGACGGATTGATAAACCTGACGGTTGTTATTTGTCCCGCTTGAGTAAGGTCCGTAGTCGCCGGAGTGGAGTACCAAAAAGTACCGTCGGGATTTATCGTTATGTTCAGCGCATCCGGCGGAAGGGAAATCGGCGGGTCGAGGATATAGCCGTTGCTGTTTACGATTTGCCCGTCGGCGTCAACCTTAAGCGAGCCGTCGCGCGAATATCCGACCGTTCCGTCCGGCAGAGTGAATTGCAGGAAACCTTCGCCTTCAATCACGACGTCGAGAGTCCTCGTGGTTTCGATAAGGCTGCCTTGCGAAAAATCCTTGAGCGTGGCGACGACGCTCGTGCCGAGGCCGACCGCGAGTCCCGTCGGCGTCGATACACCCGGACTGATTTGCGCTCCGGCGCGGCGAAGCTCCTGATACATCAAGTCCTCGAATTCGGCGCGGTCTTTCTTGAAACCGATGGTATTGACGTTCGCAATGTTGTTGGCCGCGACGTCGGTCATCATCTGCTGTGCGCGAAGCCCCGTCGCCCCGGTATAAAGCGCGCGAATCATGCGATTCTCCTTCGGGCGGGGGCGAGGAAATCGGTCGTTCATTCCTCTTCGGCTTCCGTCATCAGGTCTGACGGTCCGGCCATACGCCGCGCCCTAAAAACTAAAAATCCGATAGTTCCGGCTCGCGCCGGGACAAATCCAAACTACTAAACCGGCCTTCCGAGCGTATTGACCGCCCGGTCGATCGTCGAATCGATGGTCTGCAAAATGCGGGATTCGGCTTCGAAAAGCCTGTGATGTTCTATTAGCTTGACCATCGAGCCGATTACGTCGCTGTTGCTCTGCTCGAGCGCGCCGGGAATCAAATTCACGGTTCCGGTGCCGTCAGGCGCTGGCCCGGAAAAAAGGTTTTTTCCGGCGGGCTTTAGCTGCGAAAGGTCGCTGAAAAAAGCGATTTGAAGCAAATCAACCTCTTCGCCGTCGGAAATAACCGCTCCCGACGGAGAGACGGTTGTCGCGCCTTCGCCCGCAGTCTGAATCGGGCCGCCCAGCCCCTGAACGACATGGCCGGATGCGGTGGTGAGCGTGCCGTCGGCGGTCACCGTAAACGCGCCGTCGCGAGTATAGAAAATGCGTCCTTGCGAATCGATTACGGTGAAAAATCCCGCGTTTTGAACGGCTGCGTCAAGCCCGCGCCCCGTATGAACAATTGGGCCGGGCGAAAAATCGGTATGAACCGAATAGCCTTGAACGCCGGATACCTGATGGCCGGCGAACTCGGCGAATCCGGGTGCGTACATCGGAATTCGCGGAGCGGACGGCTCCCTTACGGTCGCTATCGACGGCGCGGCCATCGCGGTAAGCAGTTCCTTCTTGAATCCGGTCGTGCCGACGTTGGCGAGGTTGTTCGCCGTCACGTCGAGTTGCCTCTCCGTCGTCAGCATGCCGGAGCCGAGCGTATATATGCCTCTAATCACGCATTATGGTTATCGGAATGAATGCGCGCATACTTGAACTATTGCCCGCCGGCGCAAACATGGAAATTTAAGGCCTGATCTAAGGCCTTTACCGCTTTTGCTTCAGGGTCGGCGTACGCAGCGGCTTGCTTCGGTCAACCATAATCGTTTCGTTAAGCGTTCGCCCAGGAGACAGCTTGAATGTCGTTTTCGTTGGATCCGTGTCGTATTCCTGTTCAGTCGGGCCGAGCACGTAAATTATGTACTCGCCCGGATCCAGCTTGCCGAAAAACACGTGGCCGTTTTCGTCGGCTGTAATGACCTGTGCCGGTTCCGAAGTTCCGACTTTCGCCGCCTGCACCGTTACGTAAGCCTGCGGGAATCCGCCTTCGTCAACGATGTCGAAAGCAAGGTTGCCCGGAATATTGCCGACGCCCGGAAGGGAGTCGCATGCCGTTCCGATCGATAGCCCGGCGATAAACAGAACAAGAACGGCAAATAAATAGCTCTTCATACTTGCACACCTCTAAAATTTAAACCAAGTCTACTCCGCTGCCCGCAGTTACTTCTCCGATGGCGAGCGCCCGCGAGCCGAAGTTCGAAATTGCGCGCAGACATTCGTCAACGCCATCTTTGGACACGACTACCGCCAGTCCCGTTCCCATATTGAACGTGCGAAACATTTCTTTTCGCTCCACGTTTCCTAAACGCTCAATCATTGTGAAAACAGGCGGGATTTCAAGCACGTTTGTGAATATTTTTGCGCCAAGGCCGTCCGGCAGAACTCTCGGCAAGTTATCCGAAAGCCCGCCGCCGGAAATATGCGCAAGCGCCTTGACCGCAGCCGATTCATAAAGCGCTTTGGCTTCCGCCCAGTAAATCCTCGACCTGCGGGTTACTTCTTCCGCTGGCGTACAGCCAAGCTCGCCGTCGAATTTGCTCCAAGAATCTTCCGGCAAAGTTTCGAGCGCCTTTCTGACAAGCGAAAACCCGTTGCAGTGAATCCCGCTGGAAGGGACTCCGAGCACTACGTCGCCCTCGGATATATCTTTTTGCGGAAGCATTTTCGCCTTCGCCACGACTCCGACGGCGAAACCGGCAAGGTCGTATTCGCCGGTGCGATACGTGTCGCGCATTTCGGCGATTTCGCCGCCGATGAGCGAGCATTCGGATTCGAGACACGCTTCCGACATTCCCGCGACCAGTTCTTCTATGACATCGGGAACGACCTTGTTAACCGCTATGTAATCGAGGAAAAACAGCGGGCGCGCTCCGGTGCAGATTATGTCGTTTATACAGGTGGAAACCAGGTCGTATCCGGCGTTTTTGTGCGAGCCGAATTTATATGCGTACTTTAACTTGGTGCCTACGCCGTCCGTACTTGAAACGAGGACCGGATTTTCGATTCCGGCGAAATCGGCATTGAAAGCCGCGCCGAAAAGCCCGACGTCGGTTAGCACATTTTCATTGAAAGTACTTCGTGCGAACGGTGCCAGCCTTTTGATTGCCTCGTCTTGCGCGTCAATGCTTACGCCCGACGATGCGTAAGTGAGCGGCTTAGCTCCTTCGATTCCGGTTGGATTTTTCGTTAGGGCCATAAAGTCCGGTATTTTATCACGGTCGAAACCTGTTGCTCTAATCGCTAGCCTGTCCTGTGCCGGAATCTTCCTCCGAAGGCGGCGGCGGCGGTGGCGCAGGATCGGTAGGCGGCGGCGCGGGTGCTTCGTCCGGAGGTTCAGGAGTATCGCCGGGCGGCGGCGCGGGTGCGGAATCGCCGGGAGGCGCCGTGTTTCCATCGTCAGGCTTCGCGGCCGGTTTCGCTTCCGGCTCGGGTTTCGGTTTGGGTTTGGGCGGAGGCACTTTTCCGGTTTGCTGCCTCGTGTGTTCGGACTGCGCCGGCGAAATCAAATTGACCGTACCTTTTTTTCCGAATAGCTTGAAAGTAATCGTATTTTCGGTAATTTCGCAGGTTATCAGCACCGGCGAGTTGTAGGTATTCAAGAACTTCAAATCCCTGTACGGATATGAGACCGTTGCATCCCTGTTCCACGGCACGTAATAAACGGGAAGTCCGTGCGGCCAGCGCTCGATAACTGCAAGTCCGGCTTCAAGGCAAGCCGCGTTGTATAGCGTGGTCGAAACTTGGCACGACCCGCCGCCAACGCCGGGAACGAGTTCCTGGTTTTCGATTACCGGTGCGGATTTGTATCCCGTGCTGTACGTTCTGTCGCCCGTCATTTCGTTGAAACTCAGTAGTTGGCCAGGTTCCATAATCAAGCCGTTGAACGGGCTTGCGCATAGTGCGATGTTGTAATTCCTGTTACTTTCCCAGCCCTTGAATTTGGTCGTGTATTCGCCTAAAGGCGCCGTATCGAATTCGGAATATGCTTCGGCGGTACGTTCCGCCGGCACGTTTATCGTTACGGCGTCCGCGATTTCGTCGAACGCCGCCCTTTCGATAAGGCTCGAAACGCTTTCGATTGTGGATTTTTCGTCGATTTTGACGCCGGGCAAATCGGGAAGAACGGAAAGGTCGGAGATATTCAAAAGCGCGTTTCTTGGTTTAATTTCCGCCAGCGCGGCGAATTTGCCGATTTCAGTCGCAAGCTTTTCTTCTGAATATTTCGCGCTAAAGTTGAGCCCAGTGAATTCGTATTCGAGGTCGATGTCCGACGGGTAAATCACCCATCGCGACGCGCCTGCGGAAACCGTAATCGGAGCCGCTTCCGGACGCGCGATCGCAATGCCTGCCGCTTCCCTTATGGATTCCGGAATTAGCAAATAGTCGCGTTCGACGACAACGACCGCTCCCGCGACGAAAGCGAGAGAGATGATAAGTTTCGCCGTAATTCTGATAAAAGCTCGCAAAGCGCCATTCACCGCATAAATTATACCAGCGGACGCGGGCTTCTTCGCTTCCATCCGCTCTCCGCTTCGAAAAGAACGGTGTTCCATTCGTTTCTTTCGAGCCAGCGTTTCAATGCAGCTACGATATCGGCCTGCAAATGCGTTCCCTTTCTGGTGCCGTATCGCTCGTCAACGTGCGGCTCGGTCATTTGCTCGCAGAATTCCACCGCCCGCTTCGGCGGCATACCGCGCTTGTACGGCCGGTTTTGAATCATCGCGTGGAAAATATCCGCAACGGCAATGATTCTGCCGCCGTAGGGAATGTCGGTTCCCTTGAGCCGGAGCGGATAGCCGCTGCCGTCAAGCGCCTCGTGGTGCGTCCCGGCGATTATCGGCACGTCCCGCAGTTCCTTGGCCCAATGAATCCTGCTTAGAATCGTAATCGTCTTTTCGACGTGAAAATTCATAAGGTAGATTTCGCAAGGAAGAAGCTTTGCGGGCTTGCAAAGGACAGAATCCGGAACCGCGATTTTGCCGTAATCGTGCAGAGTCGCGGCGATGCGTATTTTTTCGACGAACGAAGGTTCGAGGCCAAGCTCTTTCGCGATTACCACGCTTATTCCCGTTACATACATCGAATGGTTGCTGGTAGTCGGGTCTTTCGCATCTACGCTGGACGCGAGCACTTCGATGAAGCTGTCGAACTGCTCTTTTTGTTCGCGATATAGCTTCGCGTTTTCGATTGCGACCGCCGCAAAACTGCCCAAAGTGCGCAGTATCCTCTCGTCGTTTGCCGTAAATCTTTTTGCGGTCTGTTTGTTTAACACCTGAAACACGCCGATCATTTTGCCTTGCCGGTCGTACATCGGCGAGCAGAGCACGCTTTTCGTTCTATATCCGCTTTTCTCGTCCCAGCTTCTGTCGAAGTAATCTAGGTCGTACGCGTCCTCGATATTCATCGTTTGGCCGGTTTCGAAAATTCTGCCCGCGATTCCCTTGCCTTTCGGCAGTCTGATTTCGCCAATGTCATAGCCCTGCACGAAAAGCGTGAAAATTTCGTCCGTGTCTTCGTCCACTATATAAACGCTCGAACGCTCGGCTTCGAGGAGTTCGCTGCACGCCTTTCCGATGTCCGCAAGCAGCGGCGCAAGCTCGATGTTTGCCGCGATTTTCGTGCCGACGTCGAGAATGAGGTTGAACCGCTCGGCGGAGTCCGGCGCATCGGAAAGCTGCTGATGGTCGCTCACGATTTCCGGCAGCAATTTTTCCAGTTTTTCGATAAGCCGCCAATCGACGTCTTGAATAACTCCGCCATCCGCGAAGTGCAGAAGCAGCGCGCCGGCCGAATGGTCGGATTTGTTTTTAAGCGATAGGCCGACTATGACCGGATTGACGCCTTTTAGAAGTTTTGAATTCGCGCCGAGTTCCCCAAGTTCGGCCTCGCGCAAAACGACAAGACCGCTCGAATTAGTTATCTTCTTCGCAACCGAAAGCTCGAATTTCGAAAAATCATCATCGCCGGACTGCTGAAACGAAAAAGGGACAATTTCGTATGTTTCGGGGTCAACCATGAAAAGTCTGCAGGAACAAAGCGGGAAGATTTCCGGAAGCGCCTTTAACATAAGGTCCAATGCGACCTTGAATGTGCTCGCGGCGTGCATTTTGTAGAACAGGTCGAAAATGTATTCGAGGCGCGCCGCCCAGGCTTCGATTTGAGGAAGCGCCTGAGTAGTTTCCTGTTCCTTCTTGCCTTTAGCCATCAGCCGTCCTTCCGGTTCCAATCGTAAGGTATCTCGCCGCCGTGCGGACTTATCCGGTGTTCGTCCGGAGAATCGTAATTGTACACTTCGGTGGGGATATTGATAAGCAGCGCTTCGTTATCGCTGACTGTTTTGAAACCGTGGTACACGAGCGGGGGAATCACGATTAGCACGGGGTTGTGCACACCGGCGAAGAATTCGTTTATCGCCCCCTTGGTCGGCGAATCTTCCCGACCGTCGTACAACACGATTTTCATCATGCCGGATACGACGCAGAAGTGGTCGGTCTGTTTTTTATGATAATGCCAGGCTTTAACCACACCGGGATATCCCGTAGTTAAATAGGCTTGGCCGAACTTGGCGAAAACGGGGTCGTCCGAGCGAAGTATTTCCATCACCCTGCCGCGCTCGTCGGGGATGACTTTAAGCTTCTTAACCTTCACGCCGTCAATGAGATTTGCACCGATATTCCCCATCGCAGCTATTATACACGCATACTTAGGGACATTTACGCTCAATCGGATTTACCGGTTCTACGTCATATAAAGCCCGATTGCCAAGTCGGCGGCGATATGCACTCCGAACGCGGGCAAAATGCTTTTCGCTTTGAGCGTCAAATACCCCAGCGCCGCGCCGAAAATGAAACCCAGCGCGACGCCGACTCCCCCCGACGGCACTCCGTCGAAGTGGATTATTCCGAACAATACGGCCTGATAAATAACTGAAAATCTCGGCGGAAATGCTCGCACCAGCGCGCCGAAAATTAGGCTGCGAAACCACATTTCTTCCATTACGCCGTTTGCGACGGCGAAGATCGCCGCGAAAGCGACTTGCTTGAACAACCGGTCGCCAATCGCAATCGCAGGTTCGGCGCCTGCCGCTTTGAAATATACGATCATCGCCAGAACCGACGCCGCCGCGAATCCCGCCGCCCAAATCCAAGTGTCTTTCGATGCACCCTTGGTCAAAAAAAGGTCTTTCGGCGAAACGCCGGATGCGCGAAAGTAAATCAAAGCGCCAGCGATCGATATGAAATGCGCGGCGTAATAAAAGTAATTGGAATCAAGAACGGATGAGCGGCCGAGCAAAACTGAAAAAGCGAAAGTAATTAAATTCGGAAGCGTCAAAAATGCGCCGACCGCGAACGCAATCAAAGCGATTCCACGATGTCCGGTCGCACCGGCGGCGACAAATACGATTGCCATGAATATCGCCGCGTAAACCTGATAGTTCGTAAGCGCGTACAGGCTCGAATTGAACTCGAACAAAAACATTACGAACGGAAGCATCACCATATAAAGCGCGAAAAATGGCGGCAGCTTCCGCGATGCGGTTTTTTTTTGAAAAGTTTTCGGGCTCAAATTCCGCCCCCGCGGCCGGCGGATTCGCCGATTTCGCGCAAGTTTACGATCCCGCGAATTCGCGCCACGTCCGGCAGCCCGGCAACAGGCGCTTCGACGGCCCAGATTGCGATGTTCAAAGTGCCTTCGGGACGCTTCAGCGGAATTCTCTTTTCGAATTCGCCATTTTGGTCGATTTGTATTTCAACCGTTTCCATAAGCGATCCATCGCCGGATTCCAGTTCCAATCCATACACAATCGTCGCCTTAACGCCGCCTTTCGCCGCTTTCCCCGCCTTTCCTTTTACGACCAGCCCGCCGCCGTCGATTTCGGCTTCGATTCCCGGCATCTCAATCGCTTCTACGGGCGAATCGAGAAAAGCCCGGCAATATTTAAGCGGATCCGCGCCCCGCAGGTCGTGAAACATTATCCTGCCGTCCGGCGAAATGACCCACGTGTTCGGGATGTATTGCACGCCGAATTTTTCCGCTGCGGGTTCTTTCCAACCCATCCCGGAATAAAGCACGGGATATGTGATTCCGAAATCGCCTGCGATTTTGTTTAGTTCTTGCTCGGCATTCTCTTCGTCCAGGCTGATGCTGACCACCTGAAATTTATCCCCGCCGAGTTCCTTTTGCAGATTGACCACGTTCGGAAGTTCTTCTATGCACGGTCCGCACCAGCTCGCCCAGAAATCCAGAAACACAAGTTTGCCGCGAAAATCCAAAAGCGAATACTGCTTGCCCGTCAATAAATCCACGCCTGAAAAATCGAATGCTTCCTTGCCGAAAATCTCTTCGTCTATGTAACCTGCCGCGCCTGATGAAGCCATTTCGCTTATTTTTTCCAGGAGCGCCGTCACCTTTCCAGCGAAATCTTGATGAATTCCCGCCGGAACCGCCTTCAAGTCTTCCAGCGCACCGGCGAATGGATAGGATTCGCCTTTTTCCACGCACGACGCCGATGCGCCGATATAAGAGCGCCACGAATCTGCCAGCCGCCCCAGCCGCATTTCGGCGAGAGCCATGTTGAAATATGCATAATGTGCCGTCGAATCCGCCTGTACCGCCATTCTGCTGTACATTCTCGCCCTGTCGAACTCGCCGTCTTCGTATTCCATCCATCCGAGCTGTCCCGGATACGATGAATTTTCCGGTTCAATCGCGATGAGCGAATTAAGAAGTTCCTTTTTTTCCTGCCTGTTTTCGGTAATCGCCAAAAGGCCGATTAGCGCGCTTGCGAGATTTTTGTCGATGGCGCGTGCAGCGTCGAAATGCGACCTCGCCTTACCGGCGTCGCCGGCGAATTCCAGATACGCCCAACCGGCGTCGGCTTGAGAGATAGGGTCCGAGGAAAATTCGTCCGCGAGCGAAGAATAAATATCAAGCGCCGCTTTTCTGTCTCCCGATTGAGCGTACGCCGAGCCGAGAGCCCGCCTCACTTCGATGTGTTTTTTCAGCGCATCGCCCAGAGATTCGATATATTCGATTGCCTTTAGCGGCGATTCGGTTCTTGAAATGCAATTTGCCAAAAGCGCCTGTAGGTCGCCGCTATCCGGCTCAAGTTCCACAGCTTTTTCCGCCAGCTTTCTTGCGTTTTCATAGTCCCTTTTTTCAAACAACTCGGACGCCTGCGTTTTAAGCTCCGACGACAGCAAATCGGCGCGCAGTCCGGGCGAAAATCTTTTCGCAACTCCGGTTTTGAAATCGGCAAAAAAGGCTTCCGGTTCGACGCCGAGCTTGATTGAATCGGTCAGCACGAGTACGGCTGCGATTTCGACCAATAGTACGGCGCTTAATACGATGCCGATTGCGGAAAGAAAAATCTTCCGGCCGCGCATGATTTACCTCCGAGGACAAACGGAATTCTATCAAAGCCGCAGGGCAAAGCTATGCGGCCGCTATAAATCGGTCAATCCGGGAACGTCGGGATGCTCCACCCAATAAATTTTTTCGTCCCTCGCGCGTCCCTTCACCTTGACGGTGTCCAAATAGTGGCAAGGAAGTTCGTTTTTCACAATTTCATACACTTCGTGGCTGACAATTAGCGCTTTCTTGTAGTCCTTGGTCGTCGCTTCGAGTCTGGCGGCAAGATTGACCGCATCGCCGATAATGCTGTAATCGGTCCGGCGTTTACTTCCGATGTTACCCATAATGACGTGGCCGAAATGAACGCCGACGCCGATTTTAAATTCGGGCACGCCGAGCGCTTTCATCTGCGGATGGACGACTTCCCGAAGGTTCTTTAGCATGTTCAGCCCGCACTTTACGCCTTCCAGCGCGGGATTTTCCATCGGCACCGGCGCGCCGAAAACAGCCATGATTCCGTCACCCATAAACTTGTCGATATATCCTTTGTGCTGGTCGATTATGTTGGAAGTGGATTCGAAATACGTGTTAAGGAAATTAACAATGTCCCTCGGGTGCATCTCCTCGCTTATCGTCGAAAAGTTCCTTATGTCGCTGAAAAGCACGACGACCTGACGGTCTTCGCCGCCGATATTCGCCAGGTCGGGGTTGCCGATTATCTCATTGACGACGGCCTCGCTCATATACCGGCTGAAAGTTCTGCGGATTTTCGCCTTTTCCTTTTCCTCGTTATATAGCTTTACCGAAATGGAAATGCCGAAGGAGAGCGCGTAACTCAACAGCGTATAAGTTGCGTTGATTAACACAAGCCACCAAACGAAAACGCCCGCAATCAGCAATGCGATAAGTATCAGAGTGAGCATGCCCGTCCATGGGCTTTTAGTGCTTTCAAGATAAAAAGCTATATGTCCGGCGAGAATCGAAACGAATAGCAGTACGAAAACCGTGAGCCAAAGCGGTGACGGCTTGATGTGTTTTCCCGACAAATAGGTCTGAAAGGCGCTCGCGTTAGTTTCGACGCCGAACATTTTGTCCGAAAACGGAGTGGAAAAGTAGTCGTTGTCCGCTTCGGAAAATGAACCGACGAAAACGTATTTGTCTTTGAATCCGGCGATTTCGCTCTCATTGCCTTCCGCTTCCGCCGATTCGCCGGTTTCTTCATCGTCCCATTCGCCGCCGACGTCAAGGCCGAGCATTTTCGCCGTTTCGCCGCTTTCCCATTCGTCCGCGTCTTCTTTCGATTCCCCGGTTAGAGGATTCACGCCCTCGATTGCTTCGGGGAATAGCTGCAAAAACTGAACGGTTCTGATATGTTTTCTTCCGCCATTCATGTAATTGACATACATGAATCCGCCTTTGTCGATTCCATGTTTCGCCGGGTCGAATTCGAGCCCTTCGTCTTCGAGGAAAATCTTGAACATCCGGGTTGCTTGCGAATAGAGCGTTTCGCCGTGAAAAACGAATATGGCTTTTTCGCGGTCGCGGTACGAGCCTTTGCCGCGCCCTTCCACGACGGCGGTGTTCGCAAGTCCCAAATAAGGCTCGGCTTCCATAAGCACCGGCACGGGTTCGAGATAAGTAACTTGGCCGTAGCCCGCCGCGGTCAATTCGGGCAAGGCGGCGCTTAAAACAACCTTCGTGCCTTTTTGCTTTGCGTATAAAATTGCGTCTTTGAAAGCCGCATCGTCTTCAGGCCCGTAAAGGCTGTGCATATCGAACAGCAGGTCGAAACAAACCGCCTTCGCCCCCGCGTCCGCCAGCCGTTTCAAAAGCTCTCCCTGCAGCTTGCGCGGAAGAGGGTAGGGGATTTCGAACGACTGAAGTTCGCTGAGCGTATTATCGTCGATTGCCACGATGGCGATTCGCTGGTCGGGGTCGAGTTCGCCGCGAATCGCGAACCTCATTTTGATGAGCGGAATTTCGATGGTGTCGTGATAACCGAAAAGGCCGCCGAGAATCAGTGTCAGCGCAAGGCCGAGTAGCGACCAGCCGGCAACAGCGATGCGCCGCCGGTGAAAAACCCTTCCGGCTAATTCTCGCGTTTTCATCCGGCATTACGCCCCGAGTTTTCGAATTTCGCTTCGCCGCTAAAGTGCGCTTTCAACTTCGATAAACGCGTTCTCGCGAAGCACGGACAGCTCGATTTGCCCCGGCCCGATGAACATGGTCTCGATTAAATCGAGCGGCGAAATCGAACCTGAACGCCCGGTAACGTTGAATTCGAGCTGCGCCAGTACGCCTTGCCCGGTCACGAATCCGGTGTCTCGATTTACGCGCCCGCTGATTGTCACTTCGCCAGGCGTGGAATCGCCGAAAAACAGCGTCGAATTCGTCCAGTACATTCCGGTCGTGCCGGTAAAGTAGTCGAGTACGCTCGGGTCGTATCTCAGCCTGATTTTTACGTCTTGTATGTGCGATGCGGTATCGACGAAAATGTTGACTCTAAGCGTATCGTCCGGACGCACCAACATCGCTTGCGGCTCAACCCTGCAAAACGCAGTGCCGCCTTCGGCGAATCTAAGCTCGAAAACGCGCTTTTGACTCGATATAAGCTGGCTGAACATCTGGGAAGTGTGCCTGTCGCCCTCGGACAAGAAAGCGCTGTCCACTCTCGCCGTCACGTACCAAGTGAATTCGGCGAATGCAGAGTCTTGGAAGAGCGAGCCGAAGTTTCCTCCGCGCTGATCGAGCAAAGAATCGACCGTAATCGTCGTTAGCTCGCTCGGCGCGGGCAGCGAATATACGATGCCGCCGGCTTCAATCCATAGCCGGTAGTCCGAAACGATTCTGCTGTCCAATTGCTCGTATTCGAAATCAATCGCGCTGTCCGACGGCCACGTGAATACCTGCGTGTTATGCGGACGAACGAGCCTGATGAAGCCCTCGTCGAAATTATTGATCATCGGATCGAGCCCGATTTCAAGCTCGATGAAATCCGACAGTCCGTCCCCGTCGCTGTCGAAGTTGCCTTCGCGCACTCCAAGGCTTGGGTCGCCGTCCGGAATCAGCCCATGAATTCTCTCGAATTCTTCGGAAGGATCGAGATAGTAACGGGAAATAAGCTCTTCCATTTCGTCCAGCCGGTCTTTAATCGCTTGAATCGCTTCGACAACCTTGTTGTATGAAAGAGGAGCGTCTTGCACAACGTCCGGAAGCGGGATGCCGCCGGGCGCCATCATATCGGTCAGCCTGGGGTCGATTCTGCCGAGCCGGTCGCGGTATTCCGGAACGTTTCTATACACCAGCAACATTCCGGTCGTGTTTTCGTTTGTAAAGTAGTCCATGAATTCGCGATGCGAAATTCTGGTTTCGTGGTCGAGCCTCTGAAGGTCTATTTGCAGTGCGATAAGTTCGAGTTCGCTTTCGGTAAGCGTACCGTCATCCGAAATCGCGAAACTGCGTTCAACCTCGTCGAGGGTCATCGAAGCCGGCGTTGGGTCGGACGGCGCCGCGCCTGGCGCAACGAACGTTTCGAATCCCGCCGGCACGATTATCGTTTTTCCGCCGGAAGTAACTTCCACGTCGTTATCGAACGCTATTAGATAAAGCGAGCCGTCCACGCCGATGAATTGCGCCCAAATGGTGCCGCGCACAACGGCGAGCGCGCCGGGCGATTCCACTTCGAACGTAGAGCCGGGGCTGAGCGCGCGTTCCAGGTTGAATAGAAAATCGCCCGCGATGGCCTTAACCTTGCCCCCGCCGTCCGGCGCAAGCGCCTTGATGTCGAGAAGCGAGTTTTCCTTGATTAGAATGACGGTTTTGCCGGGGAAGAGCAGCTGAACTTTTCCGCCCTTCAGCGTGCGCATCAAATCTCCGGGCGTCAGCACCATGTCGGGTTTCGAAGCCGTCCAATCCTTGTTGCCGGAAAACTTGGCTTCCACTTTTCCCGCCTGCCGAACCACCGTTACTTTCAAATCGCCCTGAGCGAAAGCGGTTGCTGAAATCAATCCCGCAGCCAAACATGCGGCGAAAACCGTATAAACGAGCTTTGCGTAAATGCGCTTCATTTGAGTCTCCTAAAAGCTGAAGCCCATGCGGGCGTATAGCATCCAGTCGGTGATGTCCGCCTGGTTCGCGTAATGTCTTCCGAGGTAATCCGTACCGAGTGCGAATCTTACGATTTCGTTCGGATACCAGCTTAGTTCCGCGGAAAATCTGTCGGTCGTGTGAATATTCGGCGAGGCGGACGCTTCTTGCGACAAGTCGCTCACTCCGGCCAGTACCCTAAGCCTCAAGTATCGCCAATATTTGTTGTAGGTCGCCTGAAATTCTTTAATCGTAAAGTCGCGCCCGTCGTCAACGTCGAAAAGCTGGTCGCTGATTTTGAATTCAGCCCCGACGCTTGACATATTCCTGAACGAATATGTGAATCCCGCACGAAATTCCTGCCTGTCGAACGATAGCCGGGGCTCTACGTAATCGAAGTTTCTGAGCCTTCCGTCGGCATAAACGCGCACATGGCGCGCCGGATAATAAGTGGCCAGAAGCTCCAACATTTTTTCGTCGAGTTGATAGGGATTCGTTGAATCGTAGTTTCTGTCCCTAACCATTCCTCGAAGATTCAGCGAAAGCTCTTCGTTCGGATTCGCATAAAATCGCGCTTCGATTCTGCGTTCGTTATAGTCGTCCGCGACCGACGGCCCCTGATAAATGGGCACCGCGCTCGATTTGTTGTTATCGGTGGTTCGATAGCGGAAATCAGCGCCGAATTGCCGCGAATAATCCCACCTCGCGCCCAGCTGCCACGCGTCTTCTGAAAAACCGAAGCTTGGCACGTTCGGAAAATTTTTGTCGGTATTGTAGTAATTCGCGCTAAGCACTACGCCCTGCGGCGTAAGCGACTCCCATCCCAGTCGGTAATTGCGCGTCGTCTGGGATAAAAACGAACCGGCGCTATAGTTGTACTCGTACCTTGTGTACTCCGCTTCGGCGGTATGCGCGGGCGAAACCTCGTGATGCACGAATCCGAAAATCCGGTTGAAGTCGTAGGTTCTCGCCGCATTATTGTCGTAGTCCCGTTCGAGTAGAGTGCCGCGAAATCTGAAATAGCTTCCGGCGTCGCCGTAATCCTGGTTGTAATCCGCATCGAACGACCATTCGTCATGCGAAAGCGCCGGATTGTCGAGGCCGTCGGTTTGGCGGAATTTCTGCCGTAAAGTGACGTCACCTCTCGGCACGTTGAATTTTTGGCGGAACGAATTCGTCACGCTGCCGGTATTGTTGTACCTGTGGTCGTTTTCCACCCGGCCCATGTATTCCAAAATCAGCCCGTCCGTCCTTTCCCACTTGAGTCCGACGTTCATATCGTAGTTATGCTGCGAAGTGCCGTATGCGCGTCCTTCCGCAAGGTACAGGTCGCCGGTTACGTTGAACCGCCACTTCAGCGATTCCGGAACGGCGCCGGCGTCCGCGTATGTCACGATGCTCACGCAAGTATCCACGTACGCATCGTAAACGAGGCTAAGCCTTTCGTAAGCGTCGCGCACTTCGATTATGCGGGCCTGATTAGCTGGCGAATAATCGTTAAACCGGTCCTGCCAATCGGCAAGCTTCGGCGCGATTTCTGCGAAATAAGCGTTGACCCTGTCGAGAACGAGCAAAAACTTCTTTAGCGTTTCAACTTCGCCTGCATACTCTTCGGGCGGCATGCCTGCGCGTATCGCCAGCTCCGCTCCCGATGCGGCCGATTCGACGCTCGCGAGCGAGCCGGATACTTCCGCAGTCAGGTCGCCGAGTTTGTCCAGATACGGACTCCATTCGTCCTGCACCTGCGAATGGACGGGCAACGACGTAATGATCAAAATGAAAACGATGACAAATGCCGATCTAAGCATCAACCCCTCCGAGGCGCACCGGCCACCCGAAGGCTGCCGGACTTCAAAATAAAGTCACATTTTATATTATGCAAACTTCAATTGCAAATAAAACTCCCATTTTGGCGTGTCCTCCTGCAGAAAGAATGCGCGTTGAAGTATAATTCCCTCGCTTTCCTTTATGACTGATTACTTTTGGTATTCGATTATTGCGCTATTTTCGGCGGCGGTTTCCGCCGCCCTCACGCCCGCGGTAATCCGTTTGTCGGGCAAATACAGACTATTCGATAGCCCCTGCGAGCGCAAAGTGCATACTCGCGAAGTCAGCAGACTGGGCGGTATAGGGCTTTTCGCCGGTTTTACTGCCGGATATTGCCTGCTCGCGATTCTGGTTATCACGGGCAAAATCGACGCGCCGTTCAGCCCGCTAATATTGTTCAGCTTTTACCTCGGCTCGCTTCTGTTCTTTCTTTTGGGCCTATTGGACGACTTTTTCGAGCTTGGCGCGCGCTTCAAGTTTGTGATGATGATTCTGTTCGCGGTCATCACGGGAATTTTGGGAATTCAAATCGGCACGCTCTTCGGCACGGTATTTTTGCCGGTATGGGCGGCGCTAACGCTTACCGCTCTCTGGATGGTCGGCTTGGCGAATGCGATGAATTTCATCGACGGGCTCGACGGGCTGTCCGCGGGTGTAGGTCTCCTCGCCGGCATTGCTTTTTTCATTATCTCTCTGGCGCGCGGCGATTGGGCGACCGCATTCATTATCGCTTGCATGATCGGCGCGCTATCGGGATTTCTGCCGTTTAACTTTTTCCCCGCGCGCATCTTCATCGGCGATTCCGGCGCTCTTTTCATGGGATTTTTCCTCGCGGCGATTTCGGTTATCGGCTTGTTCAAGCAAATAACAATCGTCACATTGGGTCTTCCGCTGATTATTCTCGCACTTCCGATTACGGATACGGTTTTTGCTATCGCCCGCAGGATGTTCAGGCGAATTCCGATAACCCGTCCCGATAGAAAACACATCCACCACCGGCTTTTGATGCTTTTCGGCCGAATATCCGGCCAGCCGGAAAACGTTTTCGAAGGCCCGGCGCACCGTTCCGCGGTACTCGCCTGCTATTTCATCGCTTTCGTTTTCGCCTTCCTGGCGGTTTTTCTCGGTGTGAAATGACCGGAGAATTTAAAAGGCCGCTCAAAGTCGCGGCGGTTTTCGGCACTCGTCCGGAAGCGATTAAAATGGCGCCGGTTATCTGCGAAATGCAGTCGCGCATTGGCGAATTCGATTGCAAAATAGCCGTAACCGCTCAACACAGGGAACTTCTCGATCAGGCGCTGGATTTGTTCGGCCTAAAGCCGGACCTCGACCTCGACATTATGGTTCGCGGTCAGTCGCTTTCCCAAATTACGACTTCCGCGCTCGAAGGGCTTACGGAATACTTCCAAAGCGAAAAGCCGGACGCAGTCCTCGTTCACGGAGATACTACGACCACTTTCACGGCCGCCCTCGCCGCGTTTTACGCCGGAATTCCCGCCTGCCACGTGGAGGCGGGGCTTAGAACTGTAGATAGATTCCTGCCTTTTCCGGAGGAAATGAACAGGCGGCTTACGGACGAGCTTTCGAGCATATTTTTCGCCCCCACTCGCCTCGCGAAGTCGAGACTCCGTCAGCGGGAAATTACTGAAAGCCAAATATGCGTAACGGGTAACACGGTCGTGGACGCGCTGCTTGAAATATCGTCCAGGCCCAGCGAGTTTCAGGATACGCGGCTAAAGGAGTATGCGGAGTCCGGCAGTTTCAAAATTCTTTTCACGATGCACCGGCGGGAATCGTGGGGGAAAAAAATGCGCGGCGTTTTCTCGGCAATCGCAGGATTTCTCGAACGCAATCCCGGAATTTTGCTGCTTTATCCGGTACACCCAAATCCCGCCGTAACCGTGCCTGCGCATGAAATCCTCGGCGGCATGCCGAACGCGATATTGACCGGCGCGTGCGATTACGCCGCGTTTGCCAAACTTCTTTTCGCGTCGAACCTGGTCGTCAGCGATTCCGGCGGAATTCAAGAGGAAGCGCCGAGCCTTGGAAAATATACGCTCGTAATGCGCGATGCAACCGAGCGGCCGGAAGTCGTCGACGCGGGATTTGCAGAGCTTTGCGGAACGGACGGCGCGAAAATAGTTTCGGCAATCGAAAAGGCGATGAGCGATATAGAAGACGGGAAAATTCCTCCTTCCGCGGCGAATCCTATCGGAGACGGCAAAGCGGCGAAAAGAACGGCCGATTTTCTGCTTTACAAGTTCGGACTATCGGATGTGCCGCCCGAGGAATTCGGAGGCTGACTTAAAAGCGGTGGCGAATGAGCGATACGAATAGTTATAATCCCGTTGTGGGCGATGCACTGCCGAAAATCGGAATCGTTGGCTGCGGCGCGATTGGCGGTGAAATCGCGCGCGCCGTCGATTCCGGCAACCTGAAATACGAGCTTGCTTCACTTTGCGACATCCACCAAGAAAACGCGCTGGCTCTCAAAGCCGGCATAACGCGATTTAGCCCGGCGGTGGTCTCGCTGGACGCGCTCGCAATGGGTTGCGACGTAGTTTTCGAAGCCGCTCATCCCGACGCCGTTTCGGGCGTCGTCAATGCCTGCAAAGGACTAAGCCGGACAATCGTTGTCATGAGCGTGGGCGGAATTCCGGAAATTTCGCCTGTCGCATTCGAAGAGCTGTCGAAGTCCGATTCGAAGTTGTATTTGCCCAGCGGCGCGATGGGCGGCGTGGATGCAATCTTGGCGATGCGCGAAGCCGGACTCGTTTCGGTTTCGCTTACGACCACCAAACCGCCGAAAGCGCTCGGAAGAAACGACGAAGCAAAAACGGTAGTTTTCGAGGGCGGCGCGGACGAAGCGGTTAAGCTGTTCCCGAAAAATATAAACATCGCAATGACAATCAGGCTAGCCGCGGGCCGCGACGTGACATTCACCGTGCGAATAGTGTCCGACCCGGCTGCTACGGGCAATACACACGCCCTCGAAGTCGTTTCAAAGGCGGGAAAGGCATCTATGACATTCGAAAACCTTCCCCATCCCGAAAGGGCGGGGACGAGTTTTATCGCGCCGATGAGCGCGATTGCGCTTTTAAGAAAAATTTCGGAAGAATTTTCCGTTGGAACATAGGAGTCGAAATGCTATCCGACAAAGACTTGATTAAGCTGGCTTTGCTCGAAGACGTCGGCACGGGCGATATTACATCCGCGGCGCTTTTGAAGAATGCCAGATTGAAACCCGCCGGCGCGATCATCGCCGCGCGTTCGGCCGGCATCGTTTCGGGCGAAGAACTCGTGCAATTGGTATTCGACGAAATAGTCGGCGAAGAAGTTATCCGTTTCGTTGTAAGGGACGGTCACGAGGTTGTGCCGGGCGACGTCGTCGCGGAAATATCGGGCAAGCCCGAAAACCTGCTAATGGGAGAAAGGCTCGCTCTTAACCTTTTGTCCCATATGAGCGGCATCGCAACCCACACGCGCAAACTCGTCAGGCTAATCAATGACTACAAAGCGAAGCTGCTCGATACGCGCAAAACCACTCCGCTTTGGCGAAAATGGGAAAAACGCGCCGTGCGCGACGGCGGCGGTCTCAATCACAGAATGGGGCTTTACGACCACGTGCTGATTAAAGACAACCACATCGCTGTCGTCGGTTCGATTGAAGACGCGGTGAAGCACGCAAGACGCAACGTTTCGCCGGTCTATAAAATCGAAATCGAAGTTGACAGCATCGACGCGTTCAAAGAAGCGCTTTCTTGCGGCGTGGACTGGATAATGCTCGACAACCTTTCCGTGGAAGAAGTCTCACTCGCCGTAGGGGAAAACGCCGGCAAAGTCGTACTCGAAGCCAGCGGCGGAATAAACGAATCCAACATCGTCGAATATGCAAAAACCGGCGTGGATTACATTTCGACGAGCGACGTTATCAAGGGCGCGCGGCCGCTCGACTTCGGCATCGATTTTTGATTTCCTGCGGCTGCGCAAAGGCGGAATGTGCTGAAATGCTTGTTGTAACAGACATCGGAAATACCCATACGGTTTTCGGACTGTATAAGGGAAACGAAATTCTCGGCCGCTGGCGCGTGGTAAGTGCTACCCACCGCACGCCCGACGAATACTCGGCTTTCGTCTTAAGCCTACTCGCGAACGAGGGAATCGGTCACGAGCAAATCAATCGTGCAATTATCGGCAGCGTCGTTCCGCAGCTTACGCCTGTGTGGTCGCAAGTCTGGCAGCAGGTCGTCCAGGTTGACGCGCTCATCGTCGGCCCCGGCATTAAAACTGGTCTTGACATTCAATACGAAGACCCTCGCGAAGTAGGCGCGGACAGAATAGTAAATTCGGTCGCGGGCCTGCAAAAATATGGCGCGCCGCTAATCGCCGTAGATTTCGGCACGGCAACAACTTTGGACGTCGTGGTCGCGCCGAACGTATATCTCGGCGGTATGATTGCGCCGGGCGTCAAGCTTGCGCTCGAAGCGCTTACGGGCAGGGCGGCAAGACTTCCTTCGGTCGAACTTCAACCGCCGGAATCGGTGATCGGAAGGAATCCCGTGCAGTCCATTTTATCCGGCACGTTTTACGGGTACGTCGCGCTCGTTGACGGGCTCATCAAGCGAGTATGGGACGACCTTGGAACCGAAACCGTTGTGATTTCCACCGGCGGACTCGGAAAGCTGATGACAGCACACTGCGGATGCATAGAAAAATTCGAGCCGGATTTGACGCTCGAAGGGCTGAAAATTCTGTATGAAATGAACGTTCCGAAGCAGCCGGCGCCGTAGCCGCCAAACGAGTCGTTTTCGCGCAAAACACGCTCAAATCGAATAACCGCCCGATTTTTCCGTCCAAAATTCGTGGCGGTGTCCGGTCTGGTAGAATGCCGCCGTATGCCGGAGAAACTTGATTGACTCCTGCAGATTCGAAATCTGGCGAGAAATGATGCGAGAATTGATATTGAAAGCGATCCCGTATGCGCTGGCAGCTATCGCCGTCCTGCTCGTTGCAGCTTGCGAAGGTATGGGCAGTTTCGGAGCGCCGGCGGAACGCACCGAATCGCGCACTCAGCAAGAAGAAGAACAACCCGTCGAGCCGCCGAAGGCGCCGATGGAGGCAAGCGACTATTTCGATCCGAGCGGCGGCAGCTTGGGATTCCGCAATTGCACTCTCGCTTTTCCGCGCAATTCGATAAGGGAGAAAACCTATTTCACTATCCGGGCAATCGAAGAAAATACTGACGACAAAATTGCCCTCAAAGCGACATCGTATTCGATTATGCCGAGCGGTCATATGTTCCGTTTGCCGGCCGTTCTATCCATAAGATACGACGCCGATGCGCTAATCGGCTTCAAGGCGGATGATTTAACGCTTGTCAGGCTGATCGACGGCGTATGGCGCGAAGTCGGAAAAAGCAAAGTCGATTTGGACAAACAAACCGTCTCGGTCCCGATTACGACGACCGGTACTTTCGCTCTCGCGCAGCGCGAAGTGAGCAGGCGCAAGGTGAACGACGCGCCGCAAGCGCAGTTCGACGTTGCATATATCCCCCTCGACGACGGCAAAATGCGCGTCGAATACGATGCGAGTAAATCCGCTGACGGCGACGGATATATAGTTAAGTACGACTGGGATTTCGACGGCGACGGCATTTTCGATTTTTCCAGCCGGGAGTCTTTCACGGCGAGTTATGTTTTCGACGTGACCGGCAAATACACGACGGTGCTGAAAGTAACGGACAACGGCATATCCCCGAAGTCCGCGGTCGCAACAGGCGTCGTCGAAGTCGACGAGCTTTTCCCGCCGAGCGCGCCCAAAAAACTCGACTTGAACATCACGACTTTCCCTCCCAGCGGAAACGTGCCGGTCGCCGTCAATTTTGCCGCGAGCGCTGTAGGCGGACTCGACCCGTACATTATCCTTTGGGATTTCGGCAAAGGCAGGACCGCGGAGGTTTTCAACCCGGCCTTCAGATTCGAGAATCCCGGCAATCACAAAGTATTCGTCTATGCCAGCGACCAATCTGGTCAAGAAGTTGCGCGGGAAATTACTCTAAACATTAAAGAAAAAACTGCGCCAAAGTTCGACGGAAAACCTTTCAGGCTTTCGATGCTGGCGAGCCGTGAAAAGGGAAGGGCGCCGCTTGGCGTGGATTTCACTCTCAAATTCGAAAACGCAAAAGAGCCGGTCAGGTGGAAATTCGAATACGGCGACGAAGAGGGCGGAGCTAAGCCGGCAATCGGTTCCGGCAAATCGGCGAGCCACACTTACACTCAGCCTGGAACTTACATCGCTAGCATTATCGCGACGGACTCCAATCAAAACGTGGATACTACGTTCCTGCTGATTACCGTCGATGCAACTGATACTAGAATCGATTCTCCGAAAGTAAAAATAGTCGCCGCGGATAGATTTGCCGCCCGCGAAGGGCGTGTGACAGCGGCCGCATATCCCTCGGAGCAAGACGCAACCGAATTTGTCTTCGGTCTTCACGGATTGCCCGATGACGAGCGTAGTTTCGTTAGCTGGAATTTCGGCGACGGCCATCACTCGACGGAATTCGAGCCGGTTCACAAATACGATTCAGCTGGCATTTACGAAGTTATCGCAACTTACGGAGCGGGGATCGAGCAAAAAGAGCGGAAGATTTGGCTGCCTGCCGGCGATGCGCCCGCGGCGGCCATACAGCTTCCGCAATCTGTCATGGCTCTCGCCCCTTACACCGTTACACCAAAGGCTCTTTCGGCGGGTGTCGAAGGAACTCCGAGTTACGAATGGGACTTCGGCGACGGCGGCGCAAGCTCGGAATATAATCCCATTCACACATATACCTCCCCCGGCACGTACGCGCTCAAAGTAAAAGTCTCAGATGCCAAAGGTGAAAAATCGGTAGATTCAGCCCCGGTTACCATCGAAGTTTTTCCGCAAGCGGCTGAGTATGAAAAAAACCTCGCGTTGATAAGGGATGCCGAAACTCAAACCGGAAAAAAGACTAAGCGGCTTTTTATCGCTTCCGCGAGCGGCGAAGGCTCGTTCGAGCTTCCGGTTTCTTTCGACGAATCTTCGTCCCCGTTTTTGGAAATGAGCCCGGGCGGCGGCTATGTGGCGTATGCGGCAGGCGCCGGATTCGCTGTTACGGATATCAAAACCGGATTGCCGGTATTCGAATTCAAACCGCGCAACGGCAAAGTCGTCCGCGCGTTCGTCACCCGATTCGGAGAGGACATATTTTTCAACGTTCGGCGGGATTCCGGAGCGGCTTTGGCATATCTAAATTCAGCGCACTTCGGGCTAATCGGCCTGACGCCGGAAGGCCGGAACGCAGAGGTTACTTCCGTCAGCGCTGACGGGAATTCGATTTTAATCAGACACTGGACCGGCGAAGGCGAAGATTCGGAAGTCTCCGTATCGAAACGCTCGCTCGACAACGCAGGCTGGTCGAAACCGGAAATCGCCGCGAGTAAAGCGCTCGACGCGGTGGCGGGCGGCGACGGCAGTGTAATCCTCGTTTACCATAACGACCGGTCGGTGTACGAAATTTCGCCGCGCCTCGACGAGCCGGGACAAGTTACCGGAAGCGGGGCGATGAAAAAATTCCTGTCGATTTCGGACGATTCGGACACCGCCGCTTGGCTCGAAGATGCCGGCGGTGGATTCTGGAATATCATGATCGCCCGGCGTACGTCTCTGGGCTTTCTCGCCATTGAAAATTTATCCGAAGCGCTGGTTTTAAAGGCAAGCGCCGTTTCGCTTTTGCCTAGCGGCGATGCTGTAGTGTTTTTTGCGAATAAACCGCCTAAATCGGATGGGGATAACGCAGATATAAATGGTGCAAAAGAAGGAATATTTATTTGCGATTTAAGCGCCGAATCATACAAGGCGATTTTCCTTTTCGACGCTTACGAAACATTCGCTACCGGGATTCGCTCGACCAGAAATTAGGCTATTTATGGCTTTAATTATATATATTAAGCAGCGAATAAAAATGAGCAATAACGCATGTAAAATAGTTTCTTTAATAGTGTTTATTTTCATTTTTTCGGTTTTGCCCGTGAATGTTGCCGAGCCGGCACAGACGGTTTTTGGAAACTCGGGTCTCGTTTTTATTCCGACGGACGAAGTAGCCCCGTTTCATACGGCAAAATTCGGCTTTTCTTATATCGATTCTTCGCGCCGGCTTAGCGAAATCGGTTTCGGCGATTCCAGCCACGCCGGCCATTTCAGTTTCGGTTTCTTTCCGAACATGGATGCCGGACTTTCGGTTTTCGAGGACGCTTCCGGCGAAACCCAATTCGCCGCGCATACGAAAATCGTGCTGTTACCGCAGCTCGGAGACACTCAAGTGTCGGTTACCGCGGGAGTTTGGGACGCATTCGGCGATCACGACTTTTCGCCGTACGTGGTCGTCGGCAAAAGGATAGACATTGCATCGCGTGACGGCTCGTTTTCCGGCATGGAACTTTCGCTTAATCTTGGCTACGGCGGGGGAGTGTACGGCGGCGGCGTATTCGCAGGTGCGGGACTCAAAGTCCCCGGCGGTTTCGAAGTCATGTTCGATACGGCGAAGGATTTCGCGAACGGCGGCATTGCCTATCGGCGCGGCCCGTTTTATGCAGGAACTAGCTTTATCGATTTCGAAGATGCGCTAATTTTCGGCGGCTTCGAATGGGGTCTTGAATAGACTGCGCTCTGATATTATTGTGCGTCATTTTTAATTCTTCCCGCGCGGGTGAATCTTGTATCGCATCGGTGTTGACGTAGGCGGAACTTTTACGCATGGCGTTGCTCTCGGAAAGTCGCGGGAAGTCGTTGCGCAAGCCCGTGTTTCCACAACTCATACTGCCGCTTTCGGCGTCGCCGAGGGCGTCGTGCAAGTATTGGAGATTCTTCTCGAAACCGTGCAATCGAGCGACGTCGAGCTCGTCGCCCACTCGACCACTCAGGCGACGAATTCCATTCTCGAAGGCGACGTGGCGCCGGTCGCGCTCGTCGTTATCGCGCACGGTCAGCATATGCCGATTGTAAAAGCTCTGTTCAAGGAAAAGCGGATTGCGCTCGGCGAAAGAAGCGAAATTCCGCTCGTGACGAGTTTGATTTCGGCTTCCGACCTGCCGCCGGACGCGAAGTGGATATTGGACCTTAAAGGGCGGCTCGATTCCATACCCGTAATCGTTATCGCCGAATCCAGAGGAACCGACGACCCGACGGGCGAATACGAAGAAGATGTCGAATTCAAGCTTGTTGAAGAAGGTATCCTCGACAATCTTCACTCGGTCAAAGCAAGCCAGCTTTCGGGCAAACTCGGATTAAAGTTGCGTGCGGTAACAGCCGCAATAAACGGGGCGATGATCCCTAAAGTTGTCCAAACCGCCAGATTTACCGCGGAAGCGGTTTCGAAAATGCTTCCGCATAGACCGCTGATGGTTATGAAGAGCGATGGGGGGATAATGGACGCCGTCGAGATGGAAAAATCTCCGCTCCAGTGCGTTTTGTCCGGCCCTGCGGCGGGCGCGAGCGCCGCCATCCACGTTTCGAAAATCAGCGACGGAATTTTTCTGGAAATCGGGGGCACGTCGACCGACATCAGTCTCGTGATCGCGGGGCGCGTTCGAAAAAAGGCGGCGACTTTGGGCGGTCACGTTTTGCATACCCGCTCGCTAGACCTCCGCACGGTGGCCGTCGGCGGCGGTTCGCTTCTATGGCTGGATCCGAAGGGCCGTCCCCGCTGCGGCCCACGAAGCGCACATATTATCGGGCTGTCCTATTTGTCCTTCCCGCCGGAAACTAAGGAAGGCAAGAATGGTTCGATAGAAGTTTCCATAGAGAAAGACCGTCATGTAATCTTGCGTAAGGGCGAGTCCAATTTCGGAATTACGCTCACCGACGCGGCGAATTTCCTGGGCATAATTCCCGTTGACGATGTCGCTCACAGCGATGACGAAGCGATTGCGGCCGGATTCACGGCCGCCGCCAAGGTAATCGGTAGAAAACCTCCGGAAATAGCGAATGCGATGATTGCCGAATGCAGAGAGAGAATTATTTCTGCGGTGCGTTCGCTTGCACGGGATTATCATGCGCGTTTGGACGAACTCAGATTGGTTGCCGGCGGCGGCGGGGCAGGCGTCATTGCTAGCGAAGTTGCAAAGGCGCTCGGAATGGGATTCGAAATCGCGCCGTATCCGGCCGTGATTTCCGCCGTCGGCGCGGCGGCGGCCGTTTCTACCTATTCGGGCGAAGTCTTTTGCCCCGAACCTGCACAGGAAGATTTCGCCAAACTAAGAAGCGAAGCGCTGATGAAATTGGGTGAAATGGGGGTTCCTTCGGACCAAGCAAAGATCACTTTCGAATTCGATTCGGCAACCAAAATTCTGCGGGTCGAAGCCGAAGGAACTATCGGATACGAATCCTTCGGAGAAAAAATGGACAACGCGCCGCTACTGCTAAGGTGCGCTGAATTGGCCGGAACACAGCCGGACTCGGCGGAGATGGTTTACTCGGAAGGACTAACCGCCGCCGCGGTTTGCGTGAAGCTGCCTTTGAAAAAGTTCGGCGCGAAAAGGGAAATAACGGTATGCTTGGACAGGTTCGGCAGGTCCCAGCTTGTAATCTCCGGCGCATTCCATAAAAAGGCCGTTGCCGAAAAACTTGCACAGAATCTCGAAACTGCGGTTACGGAATTTACCGTGTACGGCGATGGAGGAGAAACCGCGCCGGAGGTGTTTATTCTGACGCCTACCGGGCTGCTGGATTTTTCGACGTTTTATACAAAACATCAAATCTTGGCGGCGTACGGGGCAATGAAAGACGGGATTTCCGGAAACTGCCTTATTCTCGCAAGGCGCAGAGCTTGATGCAAAAGCCGCACCGTTCACAATCCCGGCGCCGCAAAAAATGACTTATCCGAAGCCAAACCCTGTGCTAATATCTTCTTCTGCCTGATTTTTTGATGTTGGAGTTGAAATGTCACAAGCTGCCTTGGAGAAAAAACGGAATATCGCACTCGTAGGGCATGGCGGAAGCGGCAAAACCGTTCTTGCGGAAGCCCTGCTGTTCGCGACCGGCACCACCACGCGTATGGGTAAAGTCGAAGACGGAAATACTGTCAGCGACTATCACGCAGAAGAAATCAAGCGCAAGTTTTCCATATTTACAAGCATGATTCCGTTTGAATTCGACGGGCATCGCGTCACTGTTCTGGACACGCCCGGCTATCAGGATTTCGTAAGCGAAATGATCGGCGCGCTTTCGGTCGTCGACAGCGCCGTGCTCGTAGTCAACGGACAGGCTGGGCTCGAAAGCCAGGCGGAAAAGGCGTGGCAATATTGCGAAGAATTCAACCTTCCTCGTGTAATCTTCATATCTCAGCTCGAAAAGGAAGGCGCGGATTATTTCCGTGTGCTCGGCGAGCTTCGAGGCAGATTCGGCAGCGCGGTTGCCCCGCTGGTAATCCCTATCGGCGAGCAGCACGGGCTAAAAGGCGTCGTCGATATTCTTTCGAATAAAGCCTATTTCGTGGACGGGAAATCCGTCAGGGAAGAAACGGTGCCGGCCGAAATGAGCGGTCAAGTCGGCGAAATGCGGGCCGCGCTGGTCGAGTCTATCGTCGAAACAGACGACTCGCTTATGGAGCTTTACATCGCCGAGGAGCCGATTCTCGACGATAAACTAATCGCAACGATGCGCAAATCGACGTTGGACGGCGCTCTCGTGCCGGTTATCGCCGGCGCGGCAGAAAAGCTTTTCGGAGTCCATCCCCTGCTTGCGATAATCCGCGACCTATTGCCAAGTCCCCTCCACAGAGGAAAAGTCGCGGGCGTGAAGCAGGAGGGGGGCGCGGAAGAAGTTCGCAAAATGGACGACGGCGAGCCGTTCTGCGCCAGAGTTTACAAAGTCGAAGAATCGCCGATGGGAACGCTTACGTTCTTCAGGATATATTCCGGCAAGCTCAAGCCCGGCGACAGCTTTTTCAACCCTGCCGTGAGAAGCATCGAAAAAGTATCCACCGTACTGCGTATGATGGGGAAAAACCGCGAAGACATTACCGAAGCTTCCGCGGGCGATATCGTAGCCACCGTCAAGCTGAAAGACACCAAACGCGACCACTCGATATGCGACAAAGACCACCCGATAATTCTTCCTCCCGTTAAGTACCCGTCTCCTTTGGCATTCGAAGCCATATACGTCGAAAGCAAGGGAGACCTCGAAAAAATCTCGCAGGGACTTCAGGCTTGCGCCCACGAAGATCCCACGCTTTTCTTCGAGCAGGATTTGGATACTAGAGAAATGGTACTGCGCGGAATGGGCGAATTGCAGCTCGACGTTTACCGCTCGCAGGTTAGCGAAAAGTTCAAAGTGAAATTCGAATTCGCCGAACCGAAAATACCATACCGGGAAACCATACGTGCCGTCGCGAGCGCGCAGGGCAAACACAAAAAGCAAACCGGCGGGCGCGGACAATACGGCGACGTCTGGCTGGAGCTAACCCCGCTTTCCCGCGGAACGGGCTTCGAGTTTCAAGACGCGATAGTCGGCGGAGTGGTGCCGGGTAAGTTCGTGCCCGCGGTCGAAAAAGGCGTAATCGAATCCATGGAATCCGGTCCGCTTGCCGGATGCAAGGTCGTTGACATCAAAGTAAAGCTCTACGACGGCAGTTTTCACAGCGTTGATTCGAGCGAAATGGCCTTCAAACTCGCCGCAAGCCTCGGTTTCCGCAACGCGTTCGAAAAAGCTAGTCCGGTAATGCTGGAACCGATTTACGCCGTGAATATAACCGTTCCCGAGGCTTTTATGGGCGACGTTATGGGCGATATCAACAGCAGGCGCGGCAAACTTCAAGGCGTGGAAGCGCTCGGCGGAGGGCAGCAATCGATCAAAGCGCACGTGCCGCTCGCGGAGCTTTATAAGTATGTGAACGTGCTGCGCTCGATGACGCAGGGCAGGGGCAGCTTCGAAATGGAGTTTTCGCACTACGAAGACGTGCCCGCCGAAGTCGCGAACAAGGTCAAAGAAGCCTACAAGAAATCTCGCGAGGCCGAGTGATTTCGGCTTGATTACTCGAACCAAATCGGCTGCATTCGGCCGAAATTAATGCGAAAAAAAATGGCCGGACTTTCGTCCGGCCTTTTGTTTGCCTTTATTAGCCCTGATGATCTTTTGCAGACTTCGGGCCGTCGCTGCTGGGCGGCGGCTTTTGATTCGGGTCTGGAGTTTGGCCTGCCGGCGGAAGCGGTCCTGCAGGAGGCTGCTTTCCAGTATCCGTTGGCGTGCCGCCTGGCGCGAGCGGGCCTATCGGTTGACCGGTGCGCGGGTCTATCATACCGGCGCCGCCTTGAAGCTTGGAGTCCACTCCCGGGGCACCGGAAATTGCCGGCGGTCCTCCGAGCGCGGGCGGTCCTCCCGGCCCCACTCCCGGCGTAACGCCCTCGACTCCGGCATCCATGCCAGGCTGTGCCGCGGGTAAGGTTTCCGCGGGACGCTGGGGCGCGACGTAAACGGTTTGAAGCGGTGGCAAATCGCCGACGGGAGCCGGAAGTTGATTGTCGCCGGCCGTATCTTGAATATATCTGTATGCGGCGTCGCCCGATATCGAAAATCCGAGTTCTTTCAGGTCGCCTTCAATCGGCGCTTTCGCTTCGAATGTAAGCACGAATGCGTTTCCGCTGCCGCGCACCGTTCTGAGGATGTCTTCGAGAGACACGGCGACGGTCACAAGTCCGCTGGATTTATCCGGCTGAGCGTAAAACAGCGAAGCGTTATTCGTTCCGCCGAACAAATCGCCTAGAGCGACCTTCGACACTTCGAAGTTGTTCAGCTCAAAATTGATTCCCAAAAGGGAACGCTTGTAGTCGGGAATATTCTTGACGTGAACGTTGACTTCCAGCTTGTCTCCGGGTTCGAGCCCTTCTTTCGGCAGCGTATATTTCAGTTCGACGCCGGGTTGGGGCGTTAGAACTTCCACGTCGAGTACGGTCGGTTCGGTAATCGCAACTTCCTTCGCGCTCACCACGACCAGACTCAGCGTGACGCTTTCGGCCGTGTCCGGGATAAACCTTACGAACGGGTCGCCAACTGTCAGCATTGTCACGGCTTTGTTCGACGGGTCGGTTACGGCCGCCGCTTCCGCGTCCGCTTGGGCGATTATCTGGCCTTGAATGTCCTCGATAAGTTTTTCGCCCGCGTCGCGTTTTCCGGGCGAGACGCTTTCCCACGGAGTCGGCCAGTGCCTTCCTGCGCCCGTTTCCCTGTCGAAAATGCTGAATTCGGTTTTGGGCTTTTCCAGCTCCGCTATTTCCGTATCCACCGGAATGCCGCTAAGCCTTTCCGCGTTCGGCGCGTCCGGCACTTCGAAACCGGTTGCTTCGGATTCCTCCGCTTCCGCTTCCGCATTCTCCGGTTCGGATTCTTCCGCGCCGCCTTCGCCATCGTCTTCGGCTGCGCCAGAGTCTTCCGCGCCTGCGGGTTCGTCAACGTTTTCTTCTACCACTACTTCGGCATCTTCGATTGCTTGTTCGAGGGCCGCATATCTGACTTTAAAATCCCTGCCTGCAAAATTACTGGCCAATTTCAGCCCGTTCAGCCGTTTTGCAAGTTCGACGGGCGGAGTTGCGGGAGGCTCGCCTGCCGTAGCGGGCGCCGACGGCCTGCTTTGAATTTGCGGCGGAGGGACGGGTTCGTTGTCGCGAAAAGTTTCGGGCGTTCCGCCAGCTGCCGGAGTCTGACGCTGCTTTAGCGCTTCGTCCGGAGGAACGCCGCCGGGAATTACCTTCCCGTCCACCATTCTTTCGCCGTCCTGAGCGGGCTGTCCCGCGGGCGGAGCGATAGGCGCTCCCGCGCCGGGCGCCGGGGCGGTTTCGGGTTTCACCGCGCTATCGATAAGCGACTTTAGCTTTTCCTTGTCGGACTCCAGAACGGGCAAAAGCTTTCCGCCCGTCGCCCGCCACTGATACTTAATGTCTTTATTGCTCGGATTGTCGATAAGCGCATATAAATTATAGGCTTCGTTAACTTCCAGTCGGCCCGTATCGAAACTGATTTGCATTACGGTTACGGGCAAATCCAAAGGCTTCGTATCGCCAGCTGGCGCTTGTTGACCGGCGTAGTTATCGGGCGTGCGAGTCGGATTATTGTACTGTTGCCTGAAGCCGGGATTCGTCGCGACGTTGCTGCTCGACGAAGTGCACGCGGAACCCGCAACGATTGTCATCGCCGCGGTCGCAATCAAAATCAAAATGCCGATGCGCTTACTCGACATGAATAATCACCTTCGATATAAAGTCTCTACCCACAAAAGGGATATACCAGACAGAATGACGATTTTCAAGCGCGGCTGTTCACTTGCAACACCCGCACCTTCCAGATTCTACCGTATTTTCCTGCAACTTACTCGCATACGCAAGCGATATTTCAAGAATCGTTTTTCAAACTCACAATTTTGCTTCGATAATCCGCTCAACCTCGCCCGCAAACGATTCGGCGGACTTTTCCCAGCGGAATTTCGCCGCAAGGATTCCTGCCAGCCGTACGTTTTCATCGTAAAACCCCGGGTCGTCAATCAGCTTTTTTATCGCCGTAGCAAGTTCGCCTTCGGTTTCAAGCGGGCAAGTCACGGCATTTTCGGGATGCGCCGCCAAGTTCAAAGCGACCACGGGCTTGCCGAAGTGCGCCGCCTCCGCGACTGGCAGATCGAAACCTTCCCAGCGTGTCAGCGTAACGTACGCATCGCAGGCAGCGTAAAGTGCTGCAAGCTCTCTCGCATCCGGCGCATCGAAGATTGTCGCGCCGGCTGCGCGAAGCGCGTTTTTCGATTCCTCGCCGCCCGTTCCCGCCAGCGCAAGAGCGACCGGAATTCCTTGTCGGCTCATTTTGCCGATCTCCTGCGCAAGTTCCATCACGCCTTTGTAAGGATGGGATTTGAAATCGAGCCTGCTTACGCAAAGCGCGATGAAAACTCCATTTCGAAACACGCCCGCTTGAAGATTTGCGCCCCGCTTTTCCGTAATCGCATTTCGAATTTCCGCCGCAAGTTTTCCATCGGGCTGCGGCAAATGATCGCTTCCCGGAAAAACGACTTTCGTCTTTTCCCGCAACCTGCCGGGCAATCGGGATTTAAGAAACTCGGAAATAGTAATAATCGCCGCCGCGGACTTCATATACCGGTTGTCGCTTTTCTCCAGATATGTCCGGTTGGCCCTTGCCAAAAATCTCATACCGCCCGTCGGCGGATTGCCGAAATGAAGATGCACGCAAGGACGGGTAAAGATTTTGCCGGCGCCGTAGAACGGAAAACTCGCAGGTATAACCGCATCCGGGAGGTTTACTTCTTTCGCAAGCCTTCCCCGCAATTCTCCGAGCGTTTTCGCTGCGTCGGCTTCGAAAACCGGCAGAAATTTGTTCGCTTTGTCCCGGCTTAATTGAAGCGGCTCGATTTCGTAAGGCGCTCCGGCGAAGGTTTCGCCGTCGCTGTCGAAGCAATAGACGGAAACCGCGTGTCCGCGCCGGGCAAGTCCGCGCGCCCATCCGTCCACGACGAGGTCCACGCCGAACCCCTTCTTCATCCGAATAGTAAAAAACGCGAAACGCACGGCCGGAATTATCGCGCGTGATACTCCGAAAACCTAGCCTTATTCCGGGGCAGAAATTTCCGGCGCTTTGAGGCTTCTCGTGGTCAAGTCTATTTCCGACGGTTCGGGCAATTCTTCCTTAATTCCCGAATCGAGTTCCTTCATCTTTCTTCCGCTTATGAGTAGCCGCCTTTCGAGAGATCCCACCGCTTCGTTATACGAACCGACCGCGCTGTCGAGTCCTCGTTTGATTCCGGCGAAGTGTTCGAGAAATTTGCACAACCTTTCATACAGCTCTTTTCCCTGCTCGCTGATGAGTCTGGCGTTCCGCGCGATTTCCTCCTCTCGCCATCCGTACGCGATAGCGCGCAACAGCCCGATTAGCGTAACGGGCGTGGCGAGAAGCACGCGGTTATTCGCTCCATGCTCCAAGAGCTCCGGAGCGGCGTCGAGTGCGGAAGCAAGCACCGATTCGCCGGGAACGAACATCACAACGAAATCCAGGGAGCCCGGCGCGATTTCATCGTACTTTCGTTTCGAAAGCTCGCTTATATGTGCGCGGATGTTCAGCGAGTGCTTTTTGAGAAGTTCCGTCCTCTCGGATTCGTCTTTTGCTTGAAACGACGCCGTGTAAGCGTCGAGCGCCGCTTTAGCATCGATTACGATGCACCGGCTATTCGGCAGCCGCACTATGACGTCCGGACGCCTGCCTTCCTGTTTGAAAACCACTTGCTCTTCGAAGTCGCAATATTTTTCCATTCCAGCTATTTCGATTACGCGCCTAAGCTGCATTTCTCCCCAACTTCCCCATTTGCGCGGGTCGGCTTTGAGCGCATTCACGAGTTCCTCGGTTTTGGTTTCAAGCACTTTTCTTGCGTCTTCCAGCCCCCTAATTTGCGTAACGAGGCTCGTAGTCTCCTTTATTCTTCCCTCTTCGATTTCCCGCGTGTTTTTTTCGAAGCGCGTCAGCGAATCTTGTATCGGCTTCACCAGCTTTTCAATTTCGGATTTGCTAACGTTTATATCGCCCTTCGCAGTTTCGAGAATCGCGGAAAGTGCCTGCTTCGCCTGTTCGGTGAATAGTGCTGAGTTCTTTACAAGCGCATCCTGCGAAATAGCCTTGAAGGTTTCTGAAAGCTTTTTCTCCGCGTCTTGCAGAATCGCGATTTTTTCCTCCGCGGCTTTTCGTTCCTTTTCTACGACCGTGCTTAACCTACTGACTTCCGATTCCAGCTTTTCTTTTTCGGCAATCCTAACGTCTAGTTTTGCGGAAACGTTTGCTATTTCTTTTTTTGCGCTTTCAAGCTGTTCGGCGAGCGATGCAGCGCGCTCGGACGCGGCGGCTTCTTTGGATGAAAGCTCGGTGTTTTCGCGTTTCAAGTCGGAAACGTTTTTTTCAACGTTTTCTAGCGAACTGCTAAGCTTTTCGATTTCTTGAATGCGTGCTGCCAGCCGTTCTTCGATTTGCGCCGCTTTTAACGCTGCTTCCGATTGAGATTTGCCGATTCCGGCCTGCACCTTCGCGTCCAAACCCTTCGATGCGAAAAAGTAGCCCGCCCAAAGGCCGAGCGCCAAAAATACGATTCCAGCAATCAAAACGTCCATTTTCCGGTTCCCCTGTCATCCGGACTTTGCCGGTTTAATCATACTCCACGTCGTAATGCCCGCGGTTTTTGCGTACCCTGTAATCTTTCCTGGCGAATACCTTTGCGAGCAGGAACCCTGCGAAAAATCCGCCGATGTGCGCGAAATACGCCACCCCGCCGCCGTCTCCCGCACCGGTTTCGCCGAGACCGAGATGAATCTGCATAATTATCCAAATCCCTATATACAGCCAAGCCGGAACGTACACGATTCTGATGAAAACGAACAGCCAAAGAAGGCTCATTATCCGCTCGCCGGGAAAGTGGCGCAGATACGCCGCCATAACGCCGGCAATCGCGCCGCTCGCGCCTACCATCGGGACAAGCGACATCGGCGAAACAATAATCTGCGCCAGCGCTGCCGCAAGCCCGCAAACAAAATAAAAAAGCAGAAACTTCGAGCGGCCCATAAGCCACTCGCAGTTGTCGCCGAAAATCCATAGAAACCACATGTTCCCCGCTATGTGCAAAAGCCCGCCGTGCATGAACATGGATGTGAACAGATTGGCAATCGGCGGCCAGCCCGTTACCGGCGGAATATCCCTGAACGTCACGATTTCGCGGGGTACCGCGCCCCACGCGGTTACAGCGGCTTCGAAGCCTTCCGGATAGGTCAGCTGTAGATAAAATGCGTAAACGTTCATCCCGATTAACAGCAGTACGGCAAACGGCACGCCGAATCCGGGGCTCTCGTCTCTCAGCGGAAAAATCACGAGCGGATTATATCGCGTGCCAAAAGACGCGAAAAGTCCGGCTTAACACTTTTTCACACTAACTTCGCCATAGAGGGTATAATTTAACATGTCTGTCATTGGGGATTGGAGCGGTAATGGAGTATTCCAAAGTAAAGGTTATCGAGGAGTTGCGAAAGCTCGGAACCGAGCAAAACCGCGCGCTTTACAAGCGGCTCGGCGCGACCGGCGAAGTGCTCGGAGTGAGCCTGCACGATCTCGACCGCATGCGGCGCCGGATTTTGCGCGACGACAAGCTCGCCCATGAGCTTTGGAAAACAGGCATCATGGATTGCCGGTGCCTGGCCACGTTCATCGCCGACCCCACCCGATTTACAGAACTGGAACTCGACGCATGGGCGGCGGATATCGATTACTATCCGCTCGCGGATTACTTCGTTTCGAAAGTGGTAATTCGAAGCAAGCACGCGCTCAAGCTGTCGCTGAAATGGATGAAGTCGAAACAACCGTTCATCCAGCGGTGCGCTTTTTCCTGCATCTCGATAATGGCTAAAAAAGGAGCGTACGAAGAAAAGGAAATGCTCGAGGCAATATCTGCCATTCGCAGGTCGTATCTGAAAGCGGCGCAGGTTGGACGGGAGGCCATGAACGGCGCGCTCATAGTGCTGGCGGGGATTCCATCGGTTCAAAAGCGGGCGTCGGACGTCGCGGGATACCTTCGCGACGCGGAACTGGCGATTGCGCAGGCCGCGTCCGAATCCGCGGGAACGGGCGCCGCGAGAAAGAAATAGCTGGCCGATCGCGCATTCGTGTACGTGTGAAGTTTCCCCGTTTCCCAAACTGCCAACGCGGTTTTACAATTCCGCTTTTGGATTTTTCGCCGACGGATTGCTAAGCGATAACAAGCCAAGGACAAATGTTGAGATTTGCGCCGCGATTTGGTATATATAAATCAATGGCCCTATCGTCTAGTGGTAAGGACGTAGCCCTCTCAAGGCTAAAACACGGGTTCGAGTCCCGTTAGGGCTATTATTTTCTCTTCCATTTCCCAATGTATTAGTCCCTTGAGCGAATAACTATGCCGAGGCACGCCGCGCGGCGAAATGCTATCCGTCAAGCAATTTTCGAATCGCCGTTAGCAGGCCCGTTACCGTATACGGTTTCGGCATAAACGAGATACCGGTTTCCGTTTCCGTGGCAGCGGGAATTTTATCCGCCGTGTAGCCGGACGTGAACAGCGTTTTGAAATCGGGCGATATTTCCTTCATCCTGCCGAATGCGTCAATGCCTCCCATCTTCGGCATGACTACGTCAAGCACCACAATATCGATTTCCTCGTGCCATACTTCGAACAGCGCCAGCGCTTCCGAGCCGTTCGACGCCGCAAGCACGGAATAGCCCGCACGTTCCAGCGCACGCCTCGCAAGCTTTCTAAGCCCGTCTTCGTCCTCTGCAATCAGCACCGTTTCGGTACCGCCTTCGGGCGCCGGCTCATGCTCTGCGGATGAAGCGGATTCTTCGCCTGCGGCCGCTGGAAGATATATGCAGAATTTGGTGCCCTTGCCGGGGGCCGACTCCGCCGTAATCGCGCCGTTATGCTGTTTTACGATGCCATACACCATCGCAAGCCCCAGCCCCGTGCCTTTTCCGACCTCTTTCGTCGTAAAAAAAGGTTCGTAAATGCGTTCGAGAATGTGGGGCTCCATTCCGTGGCCTGTGTCCGAAACCTCGATTACTGCGAATTCGCCGGGGGCGGGCCAAACTCCGCTTACGTACATTTCCTGAGTTACCAAAGCTTTGTAGGTGCGTATTTCGAGCGAACCTCCGTCGGGCATCGCATCGCGTGCGTTGACCGCGAGGTTCATCAGCATTTGTTCGATAAGCGCCGGATCGCACTCTATCGTTTCGTGTGCGGCTGAAGGCAAGAATGTAAGGTCGATATGTTCTCCTATTACCCTTCTGAGAAAAACAACCAGCCCGGATATAAGCTTGTTCAACCCCACTTTCGAAGTTTGCACCACTTGCTGACGGCTGAACGTCAAGAGCCGCGAGGTCAGGTTCGCCGCCCTGTGCGCGGCTTCGCGAATTGCCGCTATGTCCGCCTTGGCCGAATTCCCGGAATCGAGCGTCTCGTCCGCGATGTCGCAATAGCCGAAAATGCCCGTTAGTATGTTGTTGAAGTCGTGGGCGATTCCGCCAGCAAGCTGGCCAATCGCTTCAAGCTTTTGAGCTTGCTTAAGCTGGCGCTCCAGGTTGTCGCGCTCCGCGTCGGCGCGCTTGCGCCTCGAAATGTCTCGCACGAAGCTTATCGACTTTTTAGTGTTCGACGTGGCGTCGTCGAGCATCGTCACGTAATGTTCGGTCGGGAAAATCGTGCCGTCTTTTCGTTTCAAGCTGTATTCGCATGCGAAATAGCCCGCCGTTTTCAGTTGAGGATTTGCCAACAATCCGAACAGCTCGAACGCTTGACTGTCAACGTGCAGTTTTTTCGTCGTGAATCCGATTAGTTCCTCGCGTGTATATCCGAACATTGATTCCGCTTTCGAGTTTGCGTCGATTATCGTGCGCGAATCGAACTCCACAATCAATACGGCTTCGTCGAGATTCGAAAGCACTTTTTGCAATAGCTCGTTCATCTGCGCGGCGCGCGCTTCGGACTCCTTGCGCTCCGTTACGTCTCGCGCTATGCCGTGAATCGCTATTACGTTTCCCTTTGCGTCGTACACTGGCGTGTTTTGCTGCTCCGTCCAAACGACGCTGCCGTCCTTTTTTATCCACCGGATTTCGACGGTGCCGAGCAGCACTTCCGGATGCTCCGACACGCCCGAAAGAATGTGCCGGTCGTCCGGATGTATTATTTTGACCGCCAGAAGCGGGTCTGCGTAATGCTCTTCCGGCGTATATCCTGTGACCGCAAAGCATGACGGGCTGACGTATTCGAATCCTGGTTCCGGAAAAAGTCTGTATTTGTAAATAATGTCGCTTGCGTTTTCCGCGAGCAGCCTGAATCGTTCTTCGTTTTCGGCTAGCCGCTTTTGATTTTCCGCGATGGTTTCTTTCGATTTGATTTCGCCGGTCACATCTCGAAACATCGAGAGCACACCCTGAAGGTTGCCCAGCTCGTCTTTCAGCGGCGTGTTCATCCAGTCGCAATATATGGTTTTACCGCTTTTCGTAATGTTTTCGTTTTGCGAGTTATAAATCGGCGCGCCGGACAGGATCTTTTCGACCACTTGCTCGACATGTTCCTTCGCCGCGTCCGGGATAATCAAATCGAAAAAGTTCTTGCCGAAAACTTCGTCCTGACTGAATTCGAGTATTTTTTCGGCGGCCTTGTTCCAATAGGAAATTATGTAGTTCGGGCTTGTAATTACGCAGCCGATAGGCATCGAATCGAGAATGCTTTCCAGCCTTTCGAGCGCGGCCGCGTTTGCGCGCTCGGCCGATATGCGCTCGGCGATTTCGCTTTCGAGCGTTTCGTTAAGGTGTGAAAGCTCTTCCGTTCGCATTTTTACCGCGTTCTCAAGTTTTCCGCGGCGGTCGAAGTACATAAAAACCAAAATCGAAAGCGCCAGCGCCAAAAACAGTGTGCTCAATTTGAATACCAGCGATTCGTGATAAAAAGCCGTGCCCCATCCGTCCGCCGGCATCACGGCTAGCGTCCATTTTTTATCGGCAAAATCGAAGGCGAAAGTGTGCGGGTTCTCCGCCGCGACATTTTCGTTTCCGAAAACCACATCGCCGTTATGATTTACGAGTGCAATATCGAGCGAGTCCGGAACGTCGTCGAGTCCGGCGGAATCGTAAAACAAATCCGGATCGAAAGCAATCGAAACAAATCCCCAAAACTCGCCGTTTTTTAATACGGCTCTTCTAATCAAAATGCCGGTCATTTTTTGCGGCAATTCGTATGGCCCGCTAAGAATCGCTTTTTGAGTTTCGATAGCGGCTTCCAAATCTTTTATAACTTCGGGCGTCGAGTCTTTCAAAAAGTCGAATCCCAGCGCGGTCTCGTTGCCTTCCAGCGGCTCGGCGACCGAAATTATTCCATCGGGAGCGATGATAAACACGAGTATTCCTGGAATACCCGACATCAGCCCGTTCGCGAATTGCGGAAAATCGCCGCCGATTTCGGATTCCTCGTGTGCCATTACGAAGGCATGTACGCTGTCCAGCACTGCAAGTCTTCTGCCGATTGCGCTCGATATGGACGATTCGACGGGCCCCGAGATTTCGATGAGGAATTCGCGCTCGTGTTCGTGCAAGTGTTCGTCGTTGTACTTGCCGATAAAAAACCAAGCCACAAGCAAAATGGCGAAGGCAATCGACGCGGCTATGAGCGCACCTTTCCGGTGATTAATGCCGATTCCGGCAATGCGGTTAGACAACCTCCCTGAATCCGCCACGCCTCGCTCCCGTTTAAGCGCTACTATCTTATAACAATGTTTGAGCTATTGCAAAATCGGATGTTTCCGGATTGTTCGATTGCCTTTCGAATCGTGATACGATTAAGCCGATGGAAATGGAAAGCTTGTCTTTGGACGTTCTTCGCACCCGCGCACGCGAGTGGGCGGACAGGCAGCAGAAATACAGATGCATAATGTGCGGCTACGTCGGGCGTCACGACGACTTTCACGACGGCAGCGTTCCGTGCCCGAGCTGCAACGACAGCGGGCGATACCGCCAGTCGTTTCCGAGCAATACCAATTACCAGTCGATACTTCAGTCCATGCACATCCTCTATAACGTGCCGGACGAGGCGATACAGGGGATGGTGGTCAACCTTTTCGCTACGGCCTATGAATTATGGTTCGAAGAACTTTACAGCGCCTATTTGCTCAACGTAGGCGTCAAAGGCGCGATAACGGAATTTCTAATCGCGGAGGTCAGAAGTTTCGAGCGCAAAAAGCGGCTTTTTTACGCGCTCGCCCGAATAGGTTTCGACCATGCGGTGGAAAGAATAGGCGAAACCGAAATCGTAGGCAGGTTCGAGCATTTCGTACGCGTCCGCAACTCGCTCGTTCACACCGGCGATATGAAGGTGGAATCGAAAGCGATCGGCGAGTGTCTTACGCTTACCGAAAAACTGCCGGAAGTTTTCAGAAAGTTAAACAACGAATTCCTGCTTTGGAATCCCGCGGGCGGCGCTGCGTCGCGTCCGGGCAAGCAATCCCGGCCCGCGCCTCGGAAAAAACAACCGCCCCCTCTTCAAAGAAGACCGCGCCCGCCAAGGTATTTACCGCGTGGGTAAAGTGCGGATAATCGGCGCAGGGATCGCTGGCTGCGAAGCCGCCTGGCAGTGCGCGACGCGCGGAGTCAAAGTCGAGCTATTCGAAATGCGGCCCTCCGTAATGCCGCCCGCACACAAAACCGCCGGTCTCGCGGAACTCGTTTGTTCCAATTCGTTAAAAAGCACCGACGTGCAACGCTCCGCGGGACTGATTAAAGAAGAATTATCCGCGCTCGGCTCGCTCATTTTGGAATGCGCTTTTCGCGCCCGAATTCCCGGCGGCGCATCGCTCATCGTGGACCGCGAGCTTTTCTCCGGGTTCGTCTCGGAAAAAATCGTAACTTCTACCGCCGTTGAAATTGTTAAAAAGCCGGTCGAAAATGTTTCAGAATTAATCGCGGAAAATGTGCCGCTGATTGTTGCGACCGGACCGAACACGACGCACGAATTCTGGAAATCGCTTCAGGATTTTCTGGGCGGAAGCGGACTTTATTTTTTCGACGCCACAAGCCCGATTATCGCCGCCGATTCTATCGACAAATCCGTCGTTTTCGAGGCTTCCCGCTACGGCAAAGGCGGAGATGAAGGCTATTTGAACGTTCCGATGAACGCCGAGGAATATTCCGCCTTCCGCGGGGGATTACTTTGCGCGGAAAAGGCGCAGCTTTCGCCGGGCGAAGACCTTAATCTTTTCGAAGGCTGCCTTCCGATGGAAGAGCTTGCAGCGCGCGGCGAAGACGCTATGCGGTTCGGCCCGCTCAAACCGGTAGGAATATTCGACCCCCGCGACGGATGCCGTCCCTATGCCGTTTTGCAATTGCGTCAAGAAGACGCCATGCGCGAAGCCTATTCGATTGTCGGTTTTCAAACCCGCTTGACTTATCCGGAGCAAGAGCGAGTAATCAGAAGCTTGCCGGGCATGGAAAACGTAAGGTTTATCCGCCACGGAAGAATGCACAAAAACAGCTTTATAGATGCTCCGAGGCTGCTTACGCAGGCGCTGAATTTGAAAAACGACGGAACGGTTTTTTTCGCGGGACAGATTACCGGTCTCGAAGGCTATCAGGCGGCCGCCGCGACCGGTCTTGTAGCGGGAATCAACGCGGCGAGAGTCTCCTTTGGGCTGGAGCCTGTCGCGGTGCCCGGAGGTACGGTAATCGGCGAAGCGCTTCGGTGGATGGCGGACCCGTTGAACGAAGTCTATAGGCCGACCGCGCCGGTTTTCGGAATGTGGAAGGACGTCCCGAAAATGAAAAAACACCAGCGGACCGAGTGGTACGTCGAGGCGAGCAGAAAAAATATCGCTTCTTTCATATCGTCGCTTGAACCCGCCGCAGCCGCATTCGAATGACGGCGAATAGATAAAGCTTATAATCGCGGCGTGACGGATTATCCCATCGAACTTCTCGATTACGATTTGCCGCAGGAGCTGATAGCGCAAACTCCGCTCGATGACCGCGCCGCATCGAGAATGATGCATTCGACCCGCGATAACGAAGCGATTTCGCACCGCGCGTTTCGCGATTTTCCCTCGTTGCTGCGCGCGGGCGACGTGCTTGTATTTAACGACAGCAAAGTCATTCCCGGCCGGATTCGCGGACGAAAACTAAGCGGCGGCTCGGTCGAAATAGTAGTCCTCAAAGAACTGCCGGATTACGCTTTCGAAGTTATCGCCGAAGTGCGCGGCAAAATGAAGCGAGGCGAAAAATATCTCCTTCTAAATCGTTTCCTTGTGGAAGTGCTCGACTGCATAATAGGTTCTCCATGCGGAATTATAAAAGCTGTCTCGTATTTGCCGGACGAATATGCCCAGCCGGATTTTACGCTCGATGAAATGCGGCCCGCATCGGAACTTCGGACTGATAACTTTCTGGAAAAATTCTATCGCCTGGGCGAAATGCCCGTACCGCCCTATATTCGTGAACGGCTGACAAATCCGGAACGCTATCAAACCGTGTACGCGGCAAATCGCGGCAGCGCCGCGGCGCCGACCGCAGGATTGCACTTTACCGGCGATGTACTTACGGAAATCGTTTCGGCTGGAGCGGAAATAGCGAATCTCACGCTCCACGTCGGTATCGGCACATTCCTGCCGGTACGAGCCGAAAATCTTGCCGGACACACGATGCACTCCGAGCGGTACGCCGTTCCCGAAGAATCCGCAAGGCGAATCGCCGGGGCGAAAAGGGAAGGGCGGCGGGTAATCGCAATCGGAACGACCGCGGCGCGCACGCTGGAAACTGCTTTCGCCCCGGAAAACCTGGACACGAGCGGAATGCCGCGAACCCTAGAAGGCGAAAGCTCGATTTTCATTTATCCGCCGTATAAGTTCGAATGCGTAAGCGCTTTGCTCACGAACTTTCACCTGCCGCGCAGCACGCTTCTCGCGATGATTTTCGCGTTTGCCGGTCGCGACTTCGCCCTTAAGTCATACGCCGAAGCGGTGCGCGAAAAATACCGGTTTTTCAGTTTCGGCGATTGCATGTTCATTGAATAAATGCTTGTAGCGCCTGCTTTGCAGTTTGATTGTTGGGAAAAGCGCTGGCGTGATAAAGTTCGCGCTCCAATTTTGATTTGAAGCGCATGACTCGAATGCGCAGTTTTAACGGAGGATAAACCGGTGAAAGCTACATTTTCGCCAAAAGTGCTTGAAATGACGAAGAGCGGCTTCGATATCGCGAACGCCGCGCTTCATAAGGACGGCGAACGGCGCGTCGATTGGGCGGGCCGCGATATGCCCGTGCTTTCGATTTTGCGCGAGCGCTTCGCGAAGGAAAAACCGCTTAAAGGCCATCGCATAGCGGCTTGTTTGCACGTAACGACCGAGACCGCCAACTTGATGACGGTGCTGTCGGCGGGCGGGGCGAAGGTACGGCTCTGCGCATCCAACCCGCTTTCCACACAGGACGAAACCGCGGCATGGCTATCAAAGCAAAAGAACATCGAGGTTTACGCTGTTCGCGGCGAAAATCGCGATACGTACTACGACCACCTTAGGGCGGCGCTCGAATTCGCGCCGACGATGACGATGGACGACGGCGCGGACTTGGTAACTTTGCTTCATACGGAATACACCGGACTAATTCCCGGCATGACCGGCGGCACGGAAGAAACAACTACCGGAGTTATAAGGCTTCGCGCGCTTGCGAAGGCCGGAAAACTCGGCTATCCGATAATCGCCGTCAACGACGCGCTGACGAAACACATGTTCGACAATCGTTACGGAACGGGGCAAAGTACGCTCGACGGCATTTTGCGCGCAACGAACATACTTTTCGCCGGCAAAACCGTCGTCGTCGCCGGCTACGGCTGGTGCGGGCGCGGCTTCGCCATGCGTGCCAAGGGACACGGCGCCCACGTCGTCGTGACGGAAATCGACCACGTGAAGGCTCTAGAAGCGCACGCCGACGGGTTCGCCGTAATGCCGATGAATAAGGCGGCAAAAATCGGCGACATTTTCGTGACGCTAACCGGCGACATAAACGTAATCGACAAAAACCATTTCGAGCTGATGAAGGACAACGCGGTGGTGTGCAACAGCGGCCACTTCGACGTCGAGATTAACATCGCGGCGCTCAAGGCGATGGCGGTCTCGTCTAAGGAAATCCGCTCGCAGTGCGTCGAGTACAAGCTGCCGGGCGGAAGGCGGATTATTCTTTTGTCGGAAGGGCGGCTGGTCAACCTTTCCGCGGCCGAAGGTCATCCGGCAAGCGTGATGGACATGAGTTTCGCGAATCAGGCGCTTTCGGCGGAATACATCGCAAAAGGCAAGGGCATCGGCAAACCCGCCGTTTATACCGTGCCGGAAGCGATAGACAACGAAGTCGCCCGGCTAAAGCTTGCATCGCTCGGTATCGCGATAGACAAGCTTTCTGCTGAGCAGAAGGAATATCTCGCCAGCTATCACATGGGCACTTGATTTCCGGCGCCGCGGGCGCTTAGTCGTATAATCGAAGTGTGGATACAAGTCATGCTCCGCTTGCGGAACGAATGCGGCCCGCGACTCTCGAAGAGTTTGCCGGTCAGGAGCATCTCGTCGGCGAGGGCAGGTTTCTGCGGAACCTCATCAAAGGCGACCGGCTTCCGAGCATAATCCTCTGGGGGCCGCCAGGATGCGGAAAGACCACGCTTGCGCACATAATCGCGAATGCAACCGGCGCGCAGTTCGAAAAGCTATCCGCCGTGACGAGCGGAATCAAAGACGTGAAAGCGGTGGTTTCACTTGCGGAAGACCACCGGCGAATGTTCCAGAAGCCGACGATACTTTTCGTCGATGAAATCCACAGGTTCAACAAGGCCCAACAGGATGCTTTCTTGCCGCACGTCGAGGCGGGGACGATTACGCTTATCGGCGCGACGACGGAAAACCCGAGTTTCGAAGTCATCGGCCCGCTTTTGTCGAGATGCAAAGTGCTGGTGCTTCGCCCGCTTTCCGCAGACGACATCGCTAAGCTTCTTGCGCGCGCGGTAGCCGAAGATGAAAAAGGGCTTGGCAAACTCGGCGTTCATGTTTCCGAAACTGACCTATCGCGCGTGGCAAAAATATCGGACGGCGACGCGAGATTCGCTCTTAACACGCTCGAAATTGCGGTCGAGATTTTTCTTTCCCAAAACGAAGCCAACACGGGCGAACCGCAGGTATCGGACGGCAAAAAGTCCGTAGAATTGACTGAAGACCTTTTGAAAGAGGCATTGCAGGAAAAAGCCGTCCGTTACGACAAGGAAGGCGAAGAACACTTCGACCAGATATCCGCGCTTCACAAAGCCGTGCGCGGCAGCGATCCGGACGGCGCGCTTTATTGGCTCGTCAGAATGCTCGCGGGCGGCGAAGACCCCAAATATTTGGCGCGCCGGATGCTCAGAATGGCTGCGGAAGATATCGGGCTTGCCGACCCGTACGCTCTCATACTTGCCGCAGCGGTCAAAGAAACCGTAACGTTCGTCGGCATTCCCGAATGCGACGTGCATCTTGGCGAGCTTGCCGTTTATCTTGCGTGCGCGCCGAAATCGAACAAGATATATAAAGCCGTCGGCGCTGCGAAAAAGCTGGTTGCCGAAACCGGAAGTTTGCCAGTTCCGCTTCACATCCGGAACGCGCCTACCCGGCTTATGAAAGAGCTGGGCTACGGGAAAGGCTACGACTATCAACACGAGCACGAAGATGCGTTTTCGCGCCAGCGATACCTTCCCGAAGAAATTGACGGAGCCGTTTTTTATAGGCCGTCGGACCGAGGTCATGAGGAAAAAATCCGCGAACGGCTGAAGAAACTCTGGCCGGAAAGGTACCTAGAAAGCGAGCAAAGCTGACCTTAATACGTGCTAAACTACCGCCTGATGCAGCCGCTTGAAGACGAATACCCGCGGATAACCGAAGGGATTCCGCGGCCCGAAGACGCCTCGCTGGGCGCGCTCCGGCCGCGAATGCTGGACGAATACATAGGACAAGACGGTATCCGGGAAAATCTGCGCGTAATGATGGATGCCGCCCGCGGCCGGGGCGAGGCGCTCGAACACGTCCTACTCGCGGGCCCGCCCGGCCTCGGCAAGACCACGCTCGCCCACATAATCGCCAACGAAATGTCGGCGGACATTACGATAACCTCGGGCCCCGCATTGGAGCGCGCGGGCGATTTGGTTAGCATTCTCACAAATCTTCAGTTCGGCGACGTGCTGTTCATAGACGAAATCCACCGGATGAATCGAGTCGTCGAAGAGACGCTGTATCCCGCGATGGAAGACTATTCAGTGGATATTGTTCTCGGCAAAGGTCCCGGCGCGAAAAGCATCCGGCTTAACTTGGAACGATTCACGCTTGTTGGCGCGACTACTCGCAGCGGGCTCTTGACCGCGCCGTTGCGCGAAAGATTCGGCGCTTTGTTTCACTTGGAGTTTTACCCGCCCGATGCGCTCGAAAAAATCGCTCTGCGCAGTTCGAAAATTCTCGGAGTAAACCTCGACGGCGGCGCCGTTCGCGCCATCGCAATCCGCAGCCGCGGAACGCCGAGAGTGGCTAACCGGCTTTTGAAGCGTACGCGCGATTTCGCGCAAGTCGAAGGAAAATCTAACGTGGATGCGGACTTCGTCGGTTGGGCGCTCGGCAAGCTCGGCGTCGACGATTTGGGCCTCGACAGAATGGACCGGCGAATTCTATCTTCGATAGCCGAAAAATTCGGCGGCGGGCCGGTCGGAATCGACACGCTCGTCGCCATGCTTGGCGAAGAGCGCGACACGCTTTCGGACGTGTATGAGCCCTATTTAATGCAAATCGGATTTCTCGTAAAAACAACGCGCGGCAGGCTTGCGACGCGCGCGGCGTTCGATTATCTGGGTATCCCATATCCGGAGCACCTTTCCACTTACGCTCCGCAAAACGGCGAAGACGATCCTGGATTGTTCGATCCGTAGTAACTTCGGTTTTCATACATTTTCGATTCGACGGTGATTACGTGTTTAAGCGCTCCGGTTTTGTAATAGTTGTTTCGGTCGCGGCGGTCGTTATCGCCGGATTATCGGCTTCCGGCTGCGGAAGCGGACAGATGCGCGACGAATTATCCGCTCCCTCCGCTCGCACGCAAGGCGCGGATTCGATTTCCGGTTTCGGCAATGAATCCGTAGCCGGTGAAAAAAGACTGCCCTCCGGGATTCCATATTCCGCTATCATCGACGGCCGCTTCTTGGTCAGATTCAAAGACGGCGCAAAATCCGCGAGCGCGCTCGAAAAGCACCGGAACGTAAGCGCGGTAAAAACCGTTAGGCTCGACCCATTCGGCATCGAATACACATTGGTCAAGACGTCGGAAGGAGCGGATGCAGGCGATGTGTATGCCTCGCTTTCGTCCGACCCCTTGGTTTACGACGTAACTCCCGACGTAATCCGGACCGCCAGTTTCATTCCGGACGACCCGCTATATCCGTCCACTCACCTGCAAACCGGCCAGTATTTTTATGAAATATTGCAGGCGGAGCGCGGATGGAGCGTGAATGCCGGCAGCGAATCGGTGGTTGTGGCTATAATCGACACCGGCGCGCAGTTGACGCATGACGACCTTAAAAACCAGTTGTGGGTTAATACGGGAGAAATTCCCGGTAACTTATTGGACGACGACGATAACGATTATTTCGACGATATAAACGGCTACGACTTCTACAAGGTTGACGGCGATCCGACCGACGACGATCCGCTGACCGGATGGCATGGCACGAGCATAGCGGGGCTCGTCGGCGCGCAAGGAAACAATTCAACCGGAATAATGGGCTCCGCCGGAGGCACGGGGCAGGTCGGTCAAAAGGGCGTCCGGCTCATGATTCTCCGCGTCGGCACCGATTTTTCGATAGGACTTTCGGACGAACTGGAAGCCGTCGCTTACGCGGTATTGAACGGGGCGAAAATCCTCAATCTCAGTTTCGGCGGTGAGCCGGGGGGAGATATCGAACGCGAAGTAATGGACGCCGCCTGGCTTACCGGAGCGCTCATCGTTGCGGCGGGCGGAAACGTCGGCGCCGGTTCTTCCACTACGCCCCTCGACTGGCCGGCCGCAATCGACAGCGTAATTTGCGTCGGCGCAACCAACCCGGTCGACGTCCGCGCGTCTTATTCCAAAGCCGGTCCGCAAATGGAACTTGTAGCGCCGGGCACCAACCTGATTACGACGACGGGCGAGAACAAATACACGCCGCAAGTTTCGGGCGAATTCACGGGAACGAGCGGCGCAACCGCTCTCGTGAGCGGTCTTGCGGCGCTGATACTAAGCGCGAATCCGGATTTCACGAACGTGCAGCTGCGGGAAAGGTTGCAAAACACGGCAATCGATCTCGGCCCTCCCGGCGGCGACGAAGATTACGGATTCGGCAGAATCGACTACGCCACCGCGATGGGATTCAAGGAAAGTCCCGCAAGCGAATTGACTTTCGATGCGGAAGCCGGATTGCTGCGTTGGAACTACTTGAACAAAGGCGATTACGATTTGAGCGGAGAAGTGGGCATTCCCGACATTACGCCTATTGCCGTCCATTACGAAAAGCTTGTGTCCGGCGGCGACCCGCTGATTGCCTGGATTGACGGCGACGGTAACGGCGAAGTAGGAATTAGCGACATCACCGTCATCGCTCTTAATTACACGCGAAGCGTGGCAAGTTACCGCCTTCTTACGTCCGCGAACGCGAGCGGACCGTTTGCCGAAGCCGGTCAAGTGGCGTTTGGCGACGCTTTGCCGGGAAATCCGAGGGTTTACGAATCGCCTCTTCCGGGCGGCGCTCTTCGGTTTTTTGCCGTGCAATCGGTGGATTCTTCCGGCATTCCGGGGGAAATCAGTAACGTAGTGGATACGCAGATTTAAGGCATCGGTTGTGAATTTTGCCTTGGGCCGTTTACAAACCTTTACAAATTCCAATTTTCCGGTATAATAAGGTCGGCGCCGTCGGGGCGTGATAGGAAATTCGGGCTTTGCCGGATAAGGTCTCGTCGCGAGCGGCTATGCAGTTTGTTGTTGCGGGAGTTTTGGGACGCATCCCGGGGGTTCGGGGTTTTGACGTTTGGACAAAACGAGCTTCTGACTCAGTACAGCGCCCTTTTGCGCGTACGCAGCGATTACGGCGAAATGCCGGATTGGAACGCGGGTCAGGAAAGGCGGCACGATTCGCTTTTGCGCTCGCTGATTGACCGCGGCGATTTCGTTTTGGCGGCCGAATACATCGAAAAAATGAAAGCGTTTACGCGCAAGCGCTGCGATTTGCTGGCGTACAACCTTTATTGCCGCTACGCCGTGCGAGTCGAACAGCTGAAAAGCTCTTCATCAGGCGCCTCCGCCCCGCCGTCAGGAAAACCCTCTGAAAACCTCCCGCCGCGAATCGCATCCGGCGGCGCAGGCTAGACTGTCCAACATTCGGATTTCCACTATGGGATTTTGGAACCAGGCGGTTTTACGCGCCTGATAAAATCCGGCTTTCATATTCCGGAGGGAAAGATGGATCTCGTATCGCTAAAGCTGACCGAAACCGAAACCGGCTTCACGCTTTCGTTCGACAGCGCGGACGCCGACATTCGCGGCTATTGGAAGGCGAAGGTGCTCGATTTCGTCGCGGGAAATTGCACGTGCTCCTGCTGTTCGGGCTCGGAATGCGAATGTTGCAACTGCGGCGGCGAAGAAGAGGAAGACTAAGCCGGTAAACGGCAATTTGACCTTGACGCCCTATTGCTATTTACAAACCCCGGCGAGATTGTTATAATCACGCGCTCAAGCGGCGCGCCTTGCGCGCGTTTGCCGGAGAATGTTTTGACGATTTTTGGTTTGGAAGGAAAGGATGGCAGTTAAGATTCGTTTGTTCCGTGTAGGGCAGAAAAAGCAACCGTACTATCGCATCGTAGCGAAGGACGCCCGTACGCCGCGCCAAGGCAGCTATCTCGAAAACTTGGGGCATTTCAATCCGCTGGCGGATCCCGAAGAAGTTATGCTGAACGAAGAGAGATTGCGCCACTGGCTTGGAAACGGCGCGATTCCTACGGAGACCGTTGCGCGCATCATTAAGAAACACTCGGAAATCGAACTGCCTGCCAAGTATCTTCCCAAAGAGAAGACCAAAACCGCAAACGCTCAGAAGAAATCCTAGTCGAGGTATTTTCGGTTAATTCTTGCATTGCCGAGGAGGAAGGCTGATGACGGACTACAAAGATCTACTGGTGCAACTCGTTTCGAAAATCGTTGACAATCCGGATGACGTTTCGGTAACCGAGGTCGAGGGGGAACGTGCGGCCATCCTTGAGCTTCGGGTGAACGAATCCGACGTCGGAAAGGTCATCGGGCGCGAGGGGCGCATCATCAATGCGCTTCGCACCCTTGTCAAGGCCGCGGCCGGCAGGGAAAACAAGCGCATCACCATCGAGCTATTGAGTTAACATGCTTGTTTCATTGGGTTTTGTGCGCTCCGCGCACGGGATCCGCGGTACATTGAAGTGCGCGTATATTACCGACAGGCCGGATACTTTGCCGGGCTATGAATTCGTCGTTTTGACCGACGAAACGACCGGCGAAGGAGCAAGGTACGATATCGAGGAAGTGAGTCTTCGCAAAGACGATTTCCTTTTGAAACTTGCCGGTCTGGACGACCGTAATATTGCCGAAAGGTTTCGCAACTGGTACGTTGACGTGCCGCTGGAATGCGTTCCTCCGAGAGATAATGACGAATATTTCGTTTGGCAACTCGAAGGTCTGAAGGCGTTTTCAAGCGGCGGCGCCGCTCTGGGCGTCGTCGAGGAATTTGTTGACACCCCCGGCAATCCGCTGCTCAGGATATGCGGCGAAGGCGGCGAGCTTTTCGTCGTCTTTTGCGCCGAGCATGTTCTCGAAGTCGATATCGAAGGCGGAAAGCTGATTGTCGCCGATTTCGCGGCGGGCGATGCGGCGGAGCGGGGCGATTGAAATGGAGATTTTCGTTATTTCCATTTTTCCAGATTTCGCCGGTACGGTATTCGAGTACGGAATTGTCAGGCGCGCCATCGAAGCGGGCACGGTTTCTTGCAAGGCCGTGGATTTGCGGAAGTTTGCGGACGGCGTTCACCGGCAAGTGGACGATTCGCCGTTCGGCGGCGGTCCCGGGATGGTTTTCATGCCGGAGCCGGTATTCAAGGCGGTGGAAAGTCTTGAGAAGGACGGCGAAAAACCGTTTGTGGTTTATACATCGCCGGCGGGCGAACCGCTATCGCAAGAGCTTATCGACGAGTTCGCTTCGAAAAAGCGGCTTGCGATACTTTGCGGAAGGTATGAAGGCGTTGACCAGCGCGTAATCGACGTTTTGGTGGACAGGGAAGTCTCTCTTGGCGATTTCATCCTGTCCGGCGGCGAAATAGCGGCGATGGCAATCGTGGATGCGGTGGTCAGGCGAATACCGGGCGCTCTCGGAAACGAGGAAAGCCACCGGTCGGAAAGTTTTGCGGACGGACTTCTGGATTGTCCGCACTACACAAGGCCGGAGGAATTCCGCGGCGTTGGCGTGCCAAAGGTGCTTCTCGAGGGAGACCCCGAGGCGGTGGAAAACTTCAGGCGGTTCGAGGCGATGCGTCTTACCCGCTTGAAAAGACCGGATTTGTGGGCTGAATATTGCCGCAGATACCGCCTTCGGGCGGACGGCGGCGAGTGAACAATATTTTGCGTGGCGAGTCTTTACGGGCGAGTGCGCCGGAAGGCGCAGGCTCGATTGGCGGACCGATTGAGGATTGAAATGGCGGAAAAGAAGTACGAGTGGTATCACAAAATCAAGGTTTACGAGGAAACTCTCCTCAAGGAAAGCCTGCCGGAAATAATTCCGGGCGACATCGTGCGCGTTCACGTGAACATTTACGAAGAAGCGCCGGGGTCGGCGGCGGGCGTGAAGAAGATTCACAGAATCGCCGCGAAAGGCAAGGAGCGCAAGGACGCCGTCGTCGAGCGCGTGCAGATTTTCGAAGGCACAGTCATCCGCATTCGCGGCAAGGGGCTATCGAGAACCTTAACCGTGCGGAAGCTGTCGAGCGGTATCGGCGTCGAAAAGACCTGGTTTTTGCACTCGCGCAAGGTTTCGAAGATCGAAGTGCTGCGCCATTCCAAAGTGCGTCGCAGCAAGCTGTATTTCCTTCGGGACAGGGTCGGCAAGGCCACGACGCTGAAGGAAAAGCGGGTCGGCTTTTCGAAGTAAGGTTATATGCTTTTAAGGCGCGCAAAGAAAAAGAAGGAAAAGATCGACGGGCCCAGCGTGGAGTTCACGCCGAGCCGGATTCTGGCGAACGGCAAATCCCGCTCCAAATTGCGCATTTCCTATCCGCAGGCTTTGACCGCGCCAGACAAGGTTACGATTTCCCGCGGCAGTTTTCGTGAAGACGAAATCCTGCGCGAAGTGACGCTCGAACCCGGACGCTCGGAATATCACCTTCACGTTCAAAGCGCGCGCCGGCCCGGAATATGCAAAATCGCGAGCGAGCAGGGCGTACGCGCCGAGCTTGCTTTTTATCCGTCGCATTTGCAGGCCGTCGTCTTCGACTGGATTCCGACTTTCGTTATGGCGTTTCTGATTGCGCTGTTCCTTAGGGCATTCGTTGTCGCGGCATTTTACATTCCGAGCCGCTCCATGGAGCCCACTCTACTCGTACGCGACAGGCTTATCGCCGACAAAATTTCATTCGTTTTGAACATAGACAACGTGAAGCGCGGCGACATCATAATCTTCAGGCCGCCGCCGGAAGCGGGCGAAGGGTCGGCAAACAAAGACTACATAAAACGTGTAATCGGTCTTCCGGGCGACAGAATAAAAGTGGAAAACGGCAGCGTCTGGGTCAACGGCGAGGCGCTCGAAGAGGAATACATTGCCTCACCTCCCGCATACTATTACGAGGAAGTTACCGTGCCGCAGGGCATGCTTTTCGTGCTCGGCGACAACCGTAACAACAGCCGCGACAGTCATGCGTGGAACTTTCTGCCGCAAGAAAACGTTATCGGCAAGGCGCTGTTTATTTTCTGGCCGCCAAACAGGGCGGGGCTAATCCGCACCGACGGAATAACCACTGCGCTCGACTAAAATCACGGCAATCGAAAGCAGGAGAATTCTTTACTTAGGCCAGGGCGTCGGCGTTATTTTTTCGCCTGGCTTGAGTTCCCTGATGAATTGCACGGTTAGCTTGACCACTTCTTCCAAGTCGCTTTTGTCTATCATTTCGACCGGCGTATGCATGTACCGTTCGGGCGGGCTGATTACGATAGTCGGAATTCCGCCGTTCGCCCGAAAAACGCTGTCTGCGTCCGTTCCGGTGCGCATCGCGTTTATCTCGGTTTGCACCTTCATTCCTATGTTCGCCGCCGCCTGCTGAAACTTGCGGAACATCGCAAGATTGTTCGCGCTGCCGAGGGATACCACCGGCCCGTGACTCATTCTAATGTCGCCGACCTTGTTTTTGTCCAGCCCCGGAGTGTCGGTGGAGTGTGTAACGTCGTACACAACGGCGCAATCCGGCCTTTGCGACTGCGCAAGCATATTCGCCCCGTGTCCTCCGATTTCTTCCATGACGTTCGCCGCCGCGATTACGCAGGCATCCATCGGCTCGCCGCTTTCGGCAAAAGTACGCAAAACTTCCGCGGCGCACCAGCAGCCGATTTTGTTGTCCAGCGCCTTGGAGACCAATCTTCCGTTCAAAAGCTCCGTGAACGGATAATCCATTACGGCGACGTCTCCGACAGAAATATGCTCTTTCGCTTCGTCGGCATTTTTGGCACCGATGTCTATAAACAGCTTATGCATTTCGAGAATCTTCTTGCGCTCGTCCGGGTCTTTCATGTGTACTGCCGTCGAACCGATTACTCCCGGTATTTTGCGCCCGTCCTGCGTGAAAACGTTCACGCGCCTGCCCGCAACAATCGCCATATCCCAGCCGCCAAGGGCGGCGAAACTTGCGAATCCGTTTTCGTCAATATTGTTGATGATAAAACCGATTTCGTCCGCATGTCCTGCCACGTAAACGCGCGGTCTGCCGTCCGGATTTAATACTGCCACGCCGCTGCCGTATGCGTCCGTGAAAAGCTCGTTTGCATACGGCTTCAGGTAGTTAAGAAAAACTTCGACCGCTTTCGATTCGAATCCGGCGGGAGAGGGGGTTTCGCAAAGTTCTTTGAGGAAATTCCACTTTCTTTCCATTTTCGGCTCCTTATGTATTGCAGCGATAAGCGCTATTTGCGCTGCTCGCTTGGCACGTATCCGCGTCTTAATTTCTCGCGCCAGTAATCGAGCAAGTCCTTCATGGTTTGCTCGAACGGAATTTTCGGTTCCCAACCGGTCGCGCTTTTAAGCTTGTCGTAGCTTCCTTCGAGTTTGGGCAAATCCGAAGGTCTCAGCCTCGCTTCGTCAACTTCGATGCGCACTTGTGCGCGGGACAATGAAAGCAGCGTGTCCAGAACGCTTTGAATCGACCGGCCCTTGCCGCTTGCAACGTTATATACATCTCCGATACGCCCTTCGCGCAATATGAGCAAGTATGCTCGAACGGTGTCTCGAACGTCGGTAAAATCGCGCTCCGCTTCGAGATTTCCGACCCGGATAACCGGCTCTTTCATTCCTGCTTCTATTTGAGCAATCTGGCTGGCGAAATTCGACGTTACGAAAACCTCGCCCCGCCGCGGACCGGTATGGTTGAAAGCCCGCGACCGCAGAATATTCATATCGTAGCTCTGCCAGTACTGATAACCGAGCGTATCCTGCGCGACTTTGCTCACGCCGTATGGCGAAAGCGGCTTTAGCGGTATGCCTTCGAGAATGGGGAAATCGCCGGAGCGAACCTGCCCGTACTCTTCGCTCGACCCCGCAACAAGGAATTTCGGGTTTATATCCGCGTTGCGTATCGCTTCGAAAAGGTTGAGCTGGCAAACCACGTTATTGACGATTGTCTCCTGCGGCGAATGCCAGCTTGCGGCGACGAAGCTTTGCGCGGCAAGATGAAACACCAAGTCCGGTTTGACTGTTTTGAACAGCCGCGTAACGCTGGTGGCGTCCGTCAATTCGCATTCGACAAGCTTAACCCGGCCGAGTGTTTTTTCGAGGTTATCGAGCGGACTGCGCGTCCTGAAAGTGCCGATAACTTCGCAGTTTTCGTCGAGTAAATGCTCGGCGAGGTGACTTCCGGCAAAGCCGGTGATTCCTGTTACAAGTGCCTTCATATGCTCTCCCGGAATGGGGAGGGATATAATAGCATGCAGGTCTATCCGTTAGACTATCATTCCGGTTATCTGCCGGCGCCGGGCCTCGATTGCGAAAACACGGCTCGCGCCCTGATACCGCCGCCTTCTTGCAATCCCGTTCCCAATTCGCCGCGCTTGTATTTCGCGATCGCTTCCATAACTTCCTCAAAGCTGTCGCACCGTTGGGCGGCCTCGTCCAAGCTGACTTGTCCGCTTGCCACCAATTCCCCAAGTGCGTAATCCATCGTACGCATACCGGTTCGCGTATTGGTTTGTATGACGCTCTTTATCTGGAAAGTCTTTTGCTCTCTTATCAAATTTTGTATGGCGTTATTGACAATCATTATTTCAACGGCGGGCACCCGGCCACGCCCGGTTGCTTTCGGTATGAGGGTTTGCGACAATACGGCGCGCAAGGAAAGCGACATTTGCAACCTGATTTGCTGTTGTTGAAGATGCGGAAAGACATCTATTATTCGCTCGATATTCTTGGCCGCGCTCGAAGTATGAAGCGTGGCGAAAACCAGATGTCCAGTTTCTGCCGCGGTCAATGCAAGCGCAATGGTATCGAGATCCCGCATTTCGCCAACCAAAATGACGTCCGGATCTTGTCGAAGCGTTTCCCTCAAAGCGGTCGAAAACGCTTTCGTGTCCCTTCCGACTTCCCTCTGGCAAATCATCGACAAATTGTCTTTGTACACGTATTCGACGGGATCTTCGATGGTTATTACTCTGCAGGACCTTGTCGAGTTAATGTAGTTAATGATAGCTGCCAAAGTAGTTGATTTTCCGCAACCCGTAGGACCGCAAACCAATACAAGACCGTTAGGGTAATTTGCGATTTCCCTGCAAATCGACGGCAATGAAAGCGCTTCGATTGTCGGGATTTTTATGTCGATTAACCTAAAGCTAGCGCTGACGGAACCGCTTTGATAAAAGGCGTTGGCACGAAAGCGGCACATGCCTTTTAGTTCATAGGCGTAATCGAGTTCGAGGTCGTTTTCCAGCTTTGCGATTTGCACTTCTTTCAGCGTGGAATAAATCAGGTCTTTAGCATGCTTTTCGCTTGTTACCTTAAAAGGCGATTTGACGAGCCGGCCGTCGATTCTATATATGATGGGGCTTCCCGCCTTAATATGCATGTCGCTTGCGTTGTGTTCAAGCATCAACGCCAGCAAGTCGTTTACAAAAAATTCCTTTTCGGTTTCAGGCATACACAACCCGTGGTTCGAGATTCGAGCGATTAACGGCTTGAGCCAACGGCCGCCAGATTATATCATTTTCGCCAAGCATATTGAAAATTCGCGATTTCGATGGTATAATTCCAGAGCATGCGTTCAAGCTGCCAAGTTATTCGAGTTTTAAAATCCTTTTCAAGGAGTTGCCCTTATGCTGAAAGTCATCGTCCTTCAGGCGCGTTTGAATTCGAGCAGACTGCCGGGCAAAGTTCTTTTGCCCCTTGCCGGACGGCCATGCCTGTGGCACATTCTGGAGAGGCTCAAACGATGCCGGACGATAGACCGCATATGCGTTGCGACGACTGATCTTCCGGGCGACGACCGGCTCGCGGAGTATTGCGAAGAGCTGGGCGTGGACGTCGTCCGCGGCTCCGAAAACGACGTGCTTTCAAGATACATCGTGGCGGCATACCACTCCGGTGCCGGCATCATCGTAAGGGCTACGGCGGACAACCCGTTCGTTTCGCCGGAATATATCGACAAGGAAGTCGAATACCTTGAAGCCCATCCGGACTGCGATTACGTCTGCGCAAGGCGGCTTCCGCTTGGCACGATGGCCGAGGCTTTCACCCTGAAAACCCTCGAAAAGCTCGACTTCGTAGCCAAGGAAAATATTTACCGGGAACACGTCACATACTACCTTCACGACAAGCGCGGATATCACGGATTTTCGATGGCCGAAGTGGATGTCGAACGCGAGCTCGCCCGACCTGAACTTCGGCTCACGATGGATACGGACGAAGATTACGAGCTGGTGAGCAAAATCTACGACGAGCTTTATTCGGAAGGCGAAATAATCGAAGTCGAAGAAGCCGTGAGGTATCTCGATTCAAACCCTAATGTTGCCGCTATCAACAGAGGGGTGATTCAGGTGCCTGCCATCGCCGTTCTCCAGGAAGCGGTCTAGTCAAAACGGAAATAGTCATTAAACCGGCGGCACGCCGCCCATCAAGCCCGCACGGGGGTATTTGACTTGAGCCAAGTCTTTATAATCGCGGAAGCGGGGATAAACCACGGCGGAAACCTTGACGTTGCCCGCGAAATGATTCGCAGCGCCGCAGCCGCCGGCGCCGATGCCGTCAAATTTCAAAGCTTCACCGCCTCGGAGCTCGCCAGCAAGCGCCATGCGTGCGAGCAATACGAATTTTTCAAGAATTTCGAGCTTTCGGACGACGCCCATCGCGAGTTTGCGGACGTATGTTCCGCGTGCGGCGTCGAATTTCTTTCCACCCCGTTCGATTTTGCCAAGGTTGACCTTCTCGATTCAATCGGGGTCAAGTCGTTCAAAATCGCCTCCTGCGACTTAACGAACCTTCCATTAATCGCCTACGCGGCGAAAAAGCGCAAGCCGATGTACATTTCGACCGGAATGGGTTCGCTCGGCGAAGCGATGACCGCGTACGAGGTAGCGCTCGAGGCCGGCTGCCCGCGTGCAGTCATGCTCCACTGCACGACTATTTACCCGACGCCGTATGAAGCGGCGAATTTACGCGCCATTTCGGAAATGCGAAGCGTTTTCGGCGGCGACGTCGGCTTCAGCGACCATACTATAGGCAATTACGCCTGCTACGCCGCGGTCGCGCTTGGCGCACGGGTAATCGAAAAACATTTCGCGCTCGACAAAAGCGTGGAAGGACCGGACATACCGGGAAGCTGCGACCCATCGGAATTGGCGGAACTTGTCAGGGGAATCCGTGCCGTCGAACTATCGCTCGGCACCGGCGAGAAAGCCCCCCAGAGCGGCGAACTGGGCATGTTGGACATCGCCAGGCGAAGCGCATTTTCTGCAATGGATATTCCTGCCGGCGCGCTTGTCGTAATGGATATGCTGTCGTTTAAACGGCCGGGCGACGGTATTTCGCCGGCGGATTTGTCTCCGGTTTTGGGCAAAAGAGCCAAAATAGACATTTCAGCGGACAGCAAGCTTTCTCCGGAAATGTTCGAGTAAGTCCGGGCGGCCGGATACGGGCCGGCTAAAGGATAACTGATGGAAAACGCTCCAAAATCGCATACCGAATACTTGTGGTTCGATGCGCCGTCGCGCAAAATGCTGTTCCACATAACCCCGAAAATCGCCGAAATCGTATCGAAAAGCGGCATCGGCGAAGGATTCGTACTTGTCGCGGCCATGCACATCACCGCCGCCGTCTGGGTGAACGACAATGAATCCGGGCTGCACAATGACATCGACGATTGGCTGGAAACGCTTGCGCCGTTCGGCAAAGATTACAAGCATCACGCTACCGGCGAAGACAACGGCGACGCGCATCTCAAAGCGCTTCTTTTGGGACGGCAAGCGCTATTGCCCGTTACGAAAGGCGCGCTCGACCTCGGCCCTTGGGAGCGCGTTTTCTATCATGAATTCGACGGCAAGCGCAAAAAACGCGTACTGGTAAAAGTATTCGGCTATTAAACGGCCATTTCGGATTTTCCGGGTATGCCGTGGGTGGCTTTGATAAAATAACGGGTTTTCTTTTCGGAGTCTGTTATGAATCGTTTCTTTATTGCAGTGCTGGCGCTCGGCGCGTTGCTCTTGCTTTCGTCCTGTTTCGAATACGAAGAGGACATAACCGTTCACGCCGACGGAAGCGGCGGCTTCAAAATGAAAGTCGGGCTTTCCGGCATGCTCGCGGGCATGATGGAAATGGGCGGTTCAGCCGATAACCCGTTCAAGGAAATGGAAACCGAAGCCGCGCGCATAACGGAAGAAGGCGACCCGGACGGAATCGTTACGGGCGCTTCGTTCGAGACGTCCGAAAACTCCGACAAATCTATGAAATATTTCACATTCTCGATTGCCGTCTCGGACATGACCAGAATCGCCGAAGCGGTCGAGGCGGAATGGTGGCGCGGCGCGCCCGGCGTGGAAGACAAGGGCGATGAAATCGAGCCGCCGTTCAAAATCGAAAAACATGGCGAAAGCTTTGTGTTCTCGAAGGAAATCGTCGTTCCGGCGCAAGACGGCACGATACCGGGCCGCGATGAAACGGAATCTGGTCACGAAGACTCTGGCTACGGTTTCGATCCGGAAATTCTTACTCCGCCCGGCGGCGATGAACTCGGCGGCGAGGGCGGTAATTCGATTGACGGCCACGAGACAGGTTCGCTAGGTCTGCTCGACAAAGCGGTTGCCGCAATTCTTCCGGCCTCGCCCGCGAATGCCGATGAAAAAGACGTAAAAATAGAGACTCATTCTCCCAAAAGCTACGAACCGGAGGATTGGAAAGACGCATACGCCGAAGGCATCGAGTTGACGCAGGAAGAGGAAAATCCTGCGGAATCGCCCGATATGCCCGATATGCTTGAAATGCCCGAACTACCGGAACTCGACGAACAGGCCATGCAGGATATGGCGATGCAAATGTTCACCGGCAAGTATTACACAATCAGATTGACCGTGCCGGAGTTAATCGAAACGAACGGCCATATCGCCGGCGAAGACCTTCATGGCGACGCCGGGCACGGCGGCGGTCCGGTCACCGTGGAGTGGATAATTCCGATGAGCGACCTGATGACCGGCAACGGCTATTACCGGCAGCTGTCGGCGGAATTCACGCTCGGCGGCGGCGATGCGTCCGGTGCGGGCGGCATCGTGCGCGGCATCGACGTTTCAATGCTTATAGTGGCCGCTGCGGGGATAATCGTTTTGCTTTTTGTCGGACTATTGGCGATTTCGGTTAAATCTCCCGTTCCGGCCAAATCGGGCGGAGATGAAAAGAATCCTCATTAGCGTACTGCTTCGATGCCGCACGCCGAAAATCGCGTTATTCACAATCGATTAACAAAAGAAAATTCCGCCGGAAAGGTATTATTGCTTCGTGGGCGGATTGCCTTTTGTAGGCGGTTTTACCCCAGTTTGTTTTGCATTTGATTTCGTCTTGGAAAGGTCGATGTCGAAAAAATCCGGTCTTGCTACCAAACCCGACATTATTGCGGGTGCGCCCGAAGGCGTAACGCAAACGCTTGCAAATCCCGACAGGCAGTTTTCGCCCGGCGCGCCGTGCTCGAAATTTGCGGCGAAAGATTTTACAAAGGAAGAGCGCGAGGACCTCGAAAAAATCTACCGCTATATCCGGCTAACCCGCGAGACAGACGACAGACTTCGCAAACTTTTCCGGCAGGGCAGATTTTACGGCACGTATTTTTCCGCTATCGGCATGGAGGCGTCCGTCGTCGTTCCGGCTTTTTTCTGCGAGCCGATGGATTTCGCTGGCATCACTCACAGGGAGCTGGGCTGCTTTCTAATCAAAGGTATGCCGATGGAGCAAATATTCGCCCAGATTTTCAGCCGCGAAGTATCGGAAGAGCAGGCGAAAACTCCGCCGTTTTTCTGGGGATGGACGCCGGCGCGCATAATGCGCCATTCCAGCGTTCTCGCAAGCCAGATTCCGATTGCGGTCGGCGCCGCGCTTGCGTACAAAATGCAGGATTCCGGCGGCTGCGCGCTTTGCTATATGGGCGAAGGCGCGACGGCGAAAGGCGATTTTCACGAGTCGCTCAACTTCGCCGGCGTGCACAAGCTTCCCATCGTATTCGTGATATTGAACAATTGGTACGCCGAAAGCCTGCCGATAAACCTATCCACGCCGGTCGAAGACCTTTCGACGCGCGCGGAAGGATACGGTTTCGAAGGCGTACGAATCGACGGCAACGACACCCCGCTTTTATACAAAACTTTCAAAACGGCGTTCGCCCGTGCGCGCTCGGGCGAAGGGCCTACGCTGGTTCAGTGCGACACCTACCGCTGGTACGGCCATTCCGAAATCGACCCGGCCACTTACAGGCCGGCGGCAGAAGTTTCCAGGTGGATGGACAACGACCCGGTAATAAGAATCGAGCGCTGGCTGAATAGACAAGGTTGGATGAGCGAGCCCGATTTCGTGCGCATAAAGGAAGAATGCCTGAAAACGATAGAGGACGGAATCGAATGGGCTTCGGCTCACAAAGAACCCGAAGCCGAAGTTTGCATGACGGGGCTTTACGCGGAAGCCGACGGCGACTACGTGAATAAGGAATAGCTCTTTAGGGTTTTTCGTTAATCTTCGATTTCGCCTTTCGAGCTTTCGGTGGCGGTTTCTGCGGGCCTATCCAAAATTCTTCTGACCGTTCTGAGCAAAACGTCAGGATTGTACGGTTTGTTAATCATCTCGTCGCAATACTCAAGCGCTTCTTTGGCCCTCAGACTGTCCGACGTATAACCGCTGCTGAACAAGATTTTCTGCCGGGGGTTGATTTTCTTTATCGCTTTGAACGCGTCCACACCGCCAAGCTTCGGCATAACGATGTCGAGAATCACCAGCCCGAACGCGCCCGGCGATTTCTCGAATTCTTCCACCGCCGCCTCGCCGTCTCTTACGGCAAGCACCTTATAGCCCGCTTTCTCCAGAACGCGCGTCACCAAATCTTGCACTACTTCTTCGTCTTCCGCCAATAATATTCGCTCGGTGCCGCCCGTCACCGGCCCCGAAATTTTGGTTCCGACGTCGCTTGCCGGCCGCTCCTTCAGCGGAAAGTACACTTTAATAGTCGAGCCCATGGGCGACTCGCTGTAAACGTGAATCAGCCCGCCGTGCTTCTTGACGATTCCGTAAACCGTCGCCATGCCCAGCCCCGTGCCTTCGCCAACGCCTTTCGTCGTGAAAAACGGCTCGAACATATGCTCCATAACTTCGCCGGTCATACCCACGCCGGAATCCGTCACCGTGAGAAGCACGTATCTGCCTGGAATTGCCCAAGGGTGCGCCGCAATATACCCGCCGTTCACGACCACGTTCTCTGTTTCGAGCGTAAGCGTGCCGCCGCCGGGCATAGCGTCGCGCGCGTTGACGCATAGGTTCATTATCACTTGCTCGATTTGGGTTCTGTCGGCGTGAATCGTTCCGAGGTTGTATCCCGAAATAAGTTCGAGGTCGATATTTTCTCCGATGACGCGCCGGAGAAGTTTTACCATGCCGCCGATAACGTCGTTGAGGTTTAAATCGACGGGTTCAACTTCTTGTTGCCGTCCGAAAACCATCAGTTTCGCCACCAAATCGGCTGCTCGATTCGCCGCGTTCTTTATTTCCTCCACGTCGGAACGCAAGTCGTCGTTTCCCTCCAGAGCGTTATAGACGATATCGGAATATCCGATTATTCCGGTCAGCAGGTTATTGAAGTCGTGAGCGATACCGCCGGCAAGCCTGCCTATCGCTTCGAGTTTTTGCGAGTGGCGAAGCTGCTCCTCGACCATCCTCTGCTGAGTCATGTCGAATATATAACCGCGTATCGCCATCAATCCGCCGTAATCGTCGAATTCGCCGATTGCGTTCATTTGCGCGTATACGTTTCTTCCGTCCTGTCTTTTCAGCGACATTTCGTGGCTTGAAAGCTTTCCGAATTCCTTGATATCGCTAATGAATTTCATCAGCGATTGTTTGTTCGGGAAAATGCTTTTGAAATCTCCAGAAAGCGCCTGCTTCACCGTGTCGAATCCGAAAATCTCCGCAAACGCAATGTTGCAATCCAAAATTTGGCCGTCAACCGTAGTAATGAAATCTCCGGTTAGGTCTTCCTCGAAAAACCTGCGATATCTTTCCTCGCTCGCCCGCAATGCTTCTTCGGCAAGTTTGCTGTCCGTTACGTCCCGAATGACCGCCAGCACGATTCGTTCGTTTCCGAAGTTGCCTTCCGACAAAGTCAGCTCGACTGGGAAGGTTTTGCCGTCCGCGCTTACCGCCGTGCTGCAAAACGGCTCGGATTTGATTCCGATAGAACCGGGGCGCGAAAGCACCTTGGACAGCGCGGACATATGCTCGTGGCGGGAGCTTTCGGCGATAAGCAGTTCCACCGCTTTTCCCAGCATTTCGCTCTCCGTTCTATCGAACATCTTCTCCGCAGCGGCATTGAACAATTTGATTTCTCCACGGGAGTCTATGACGATCATTCCGTCCTTGCTGGCGTTAACAACCGCCCGGAATTTTTCCTCGCTTTCCCGAATCGCGTTGTGCGCAAGCTTGAGCTCCGTAATGTTTTGCAGGGTTGCGAACACGCAAACCGTTCCGTCCGTCAGCGAAATCCGCTTCTTTACGGCTCTGAAATACAGTAAATTGCCGAACCTGTCCGCAACCTGTTCTATTTCGTCCGTGATGTTTCCGGATTCGATAATCTCCTTGTCTTCCTTTAGCCGTTTTGCGATAAGCTCCTGCGGCTCTCCTTTCTGTTCCCAGAATTGCACGATATTTTTGCCGATTATCTCGTCCGTGTTCACGCCGAAAAACGCGGCGTACGAATTGTTCGCAAGCCTTACCGTTCCGTTTTTTTCCCTGACCGCAATCATGTTCGGGCTGGCGTCCAGAACCGTTTTAAGCATCTGTCGGTGGCTTTCCAGCTCCCTCGACGCCAGCTTGAACTGCGTCACGTCTTCGACTATTCCGTCGTAACATACGATATTGCCGGCTTCGTCATACACCGCTTTTGCGCTTTCGCGCACGTACACGACCTTGCCGTCTTTCGTCACCCACGCCGTTTCGAGCCCAAGAACCTGGCCGTCTCTTTCCATCAGCTCCTTGAATTCGGCCCGCGTAAATCCGTGATAATGCCCCCAGTCCTCCAAATTCTGTTTCGCCAATTCTTCGAGCGACGAATAATTGAGCGCTTTCAAAATGGCCGGATTCGCCATTAGAATTCTGCCGTCCGGCGTTGTGCGGTAAATACCTATCGGCGCGTGCTCGAAAAGCTCCCGGTATTTTTTCTCCGTATCGGCAAGCGTAACGTTCGTTTTTTCATAAACCGCTTGCGCCCTGATTTTTTCGATGGCGAACGAAAGGTCGCCGGAAAGTTCCTGCAATAGCTCCAATTCCTCGCCGTCGAACGAATCCGGCTCGACCGAATATAGATTGAGCGAACCGATAGTCCTTCCGTCCACTTTCAGCGGCAGCGCGGCAGACGAAGCGTACCCTCGCTGGATTGCGTTTTCGCGCCATGGTTTAAGCGCCGGGTCTGTGGCGATATTCGCCGCGACGACCGGCTCGCCGGTTCTGATCGCACGTCCGGTCGGCCCTCTGCCGCGCTCGCTGTCGTCCCAGGAAATACCGGCAAAATCGAGATAACCTTCTTCGTGTCCGGCAAAGCCCGCCACGCTCACCGACTTCGCCGCGTCATTTTCGGCGATTCCGACCCAAGCCATTTTGTATCCGCCCGATTGCACGCAAATGTTGCATACTTCTTTGATAATGGCTGATTCGGATTTCTGCCGAATCAGTGCCTGATTGCAATCGCTCAGCGTCTTATGAGCGCGGGCCTTTCGCTTTAGCTCGACTTCCAGAGATTTTCGCTCCGTCAAATCCCGGACGATTTTTACGAAGCCTTCAATTTCGCCCCTTTGCCCGTAAACGGCTGTCAAAACCGCGCTTGCCCAAAATTTCGTCCCGTCGCGCCTTATCCGCCAGCCTTCGGATTCGAATCTTCCATCCCGTACGGCGGTTTCGAGATTTTCCTTCGGAACGCCGGCCATGTTTTCCGGTTCGCCGTAGAAAATCGAAAAATGCGAGCCGAAAGCTTCCCGCTCTTTATAGCCCGTAATTCTCGCCGCGCCTTCGTTCCAAGATTTTATGAAGCCGCCGGCGTCGAGAACTATCATTGCATATTCGGCGACGTTGGCAAGAAGCGTTTCGTTTGCCTTGACGATTGCCGCAAGCTTGTCGAGCGCCAAAATTCGCGCGGCGTACGCGCGGGCGTAAACCAAATAAAAAATGAAACCGGTTACAGCGACGAAAAAAAATCCCTTGACGATTTGTACGCCGGTTATCCGTTCATGCGGAACGAGCGATTGAACGATATTGTCCGAAAAGAATATCCAGGCGCCCGCCAGCAAAATATATACTGCGGCCGCAACCGGGGGGCGAAGCCCCGCTCCCGCCGTCCCGTTCGTGCCGTTTTGATGCCGATTTCCGCTTCCGCCTTCGCCTTTCACCGCCGCACAAACCCCCGAATTGAAAAGTTGATCCGTTTCAAACGCGCCCGGATGCGGCGCGATCGCAGGACATTGTGGACCGGCTCATCCTGCCGTTCCGGACAGAAAATATACCATTAATATTCGATTTTCGTTAACTGGTCGGTTTCGCGTCTTCGGTAACTGGCGAAAAGCGCGTAGTTATGCCGATTCCGCTTGCAGGCGGGAGGCTGCGCTTGCGACCGCTTCCGCAATTTCAAGCGTAGTCGCGCTTCCGCCCATATCGTAAGTGCGCACGTTTCCATCCCGGATTACGTCCGAAATCGCGCTTTCGAGTCTCGCCGATTTTTCGGCTTCGCCGAGCCAATCGAGCATAAGCTTTACGGTCAAAAACATCGCCATGGGATTTACCTTGTATTGCCCGGCATATTTCGGCGCGCTTCCGTGCGTCGGCTCGAACACGGCGAAGCCATCGCCTATATTTCCGCTCGCGGCGAATCCCAGCCCGCCCACCAGTTGCGCGCATAGGTCGCTGATTATGTCTCCGAACATATTGCTCGCGACGAGCACGCCGTAGTCTTGCGGATTCTTGATTAGCCACATGCACATCGCGTCGATATTCGTTTCCCAAAGCTCGATTCCGGGAAACTCCGCGGCTACTTCTCTCGCGGTTTCGACGAACAGCCCGCTGGTTTCACGGATTACGTTCGGTTTTTCGACCACCGTTACCGTCTTATAGCCGTACTTTTCGGCATATTCGAACGCCGCCCGGACGATTCTCTCGCAGCCGCGCTTCGTATTGATGCGAAGGCTAATCGCAAGCTCGCCGTCCGGAACGCCGAAAAAGCGCTTGAACGCCGGATGATTCTCGTTCAAAACGTCCTTGACCGCCTGCGGAACGGGGCGGAATTCCACGCCGGAATACAAGTCTTCAGTATTTTCGCGGAACACCACGAGATCGATGCCTTCGCGATAGTTAAGCGGATTGCCCTTAAACGCACGGCACGGCCTGAGGTTCACCGCGAGTTCGAACATCTGCCTTAAGCCTACTATCGGGCTTTTATATACCAGGCCGGTTCCTTTAAGATTCTCCGCAAGCTCTTTTTCCGCTTCGCCTTTCGGCTTGCTCGTAATCGCGCCGAACAAAGCGCAGTTGCAAGTTTTCAAAAGCTCAACCGTGCGGGCGGGCAGCGGGTTGCCTTCGGAAATCCAGAATTCCCAGCCGATATCGGCTTGCGGGTATTCCGCATCGAGTTCGAGCGCGTCCAGCACTATTCGCGCCGCATCCATAACGTCGTTGCCTACGCCGTCGCCCGGCATCCAAGCGATGCGATACTTTCCCATATTCTCCTCCAAAAAAACCGCGACTTGCGCGGCAAAATTCCCTCGATATTTTGCGAAAATCAACCTTCCGGATTAATCGCCGAATAAAGGCTGTCCATCTCTTCCGAGTCGCCTCTATCGTCCAGTCCGCCTTCTCCGTGACGCAAGCGCGCCTTCATATTCTGCCTGATTCGGTAAATTTCCTCTGAAGTAAATTTCCGGCCCTGTTCGAGAGAGGCGTATACCTCGCGGCTGATTGCATTGAATTCGCCAACAACGTCGTCCAACAGATTGGCGATAGCCTCCGCCGCTCCGTTTTTGTTCCTTATTCCTCGAATATACTCCCGAAGTTCGAGAAGCAGTATTGCAAGCGCGGCACCGCCAAGGATGCCCGCTCCGAACGACATAAAAAAGTAACCCGCCGCCGTCCTGCAGCGCGTTTTCGGCTTACGTCTCGACATTTGTCCTCCAAAGTCAGACCTCAATTCTGCAACCACAGACATTTAATTATAACAATGTTCGAACGATTTGCCCTTTTTTTCGCTTGTCAAGCTCAATAACTTGATAATTTGCTTCATAGCGGCAAACCTGCACCCTATCCACCGAAAAGCCTGTCGCCGTTGTTATAATGAAATCTCATGAGTCTCCGGAGGTGATAAGTTGGAATTCGCAAAGGTGGCAGTTCTCGGTTTCGGAACCATGGGGAGCGAAATCGCTCTGCTTTGCGCTATTGCCGGTTTCGAGACGTTCGCGTACGACCCGTTTCCGGAAGCCTTCGAGCGTCAGATGCCCCATCTCGAAGCTCACGTGGCGAAACTTCGAAACGTTTCGGACGAAGAAAAAGCCGCGATTCTCGGCCGGCTCAAGACCTCGACGGACGTGTCGGGCTGCGCGGGCGCCGGTTTCGTAATCGAAGCCAGCCTCGAAAGAAAAGACGTCAAATCGGAACTCCTCGGCAAACTTTCGGGAATACTCGGCGAAACCGCGGTAGTCGGAACTAACACGTCGAGCATGTCAGTCTCCGAACTCGCCGCCTACTACAAATATCCCGCCCGATTTCTCGGAACTCACTTTTTCAATCCGGCGCTTACGATGAGCCTCGTCGAAGTCGTGCCCGGCGTCGTGACCTCAGAGCCGGCGGTGGCGGCGGCGATCGAGCTTTGCGAAAAAATCGGCAAAAAACCGATTCGCGTCAAAGAAACGCCGGGTTACGTCGTAAACCGCGTTCTCATCGCGCTTATGTTCGAAGCGATGTCGCTTCTCGACGAAGGAATCGCGACGGTGGAAGACATCGACACGGCGATGAGGCGCGGCGGCGGATTTCCGCTCGGTCCTTTCAAACTCGCCGATCTCGTGGGGCTCGACGTGCTTCTTCACGCGGGCGAAGTGATTTACGCGGAGCTTGGGCATCCCAAGTTCAAGCCTCCGTACACGCTTAAAAAACTCGTTGCCGCGGGATTTTTGGGAAGGAAAAGCGGCCGGGGGTTTTACGATTACTCCTCGGGCGGCGAATAGTTTTTCGCCGCGCCTTTCGATAGGACAATTCGGTAAATTTGCGGAGGTGGGAAATGAGGGTTGCGCTATTCTTCGGCGCTTTGGCGCTCACTCTGGTTTGCGCGACGGGAATCGCGCATTCGCAGTTCGGCATCGGGGATTTGCTTGGCGGCGCCGCCAAAATTCCCGGCATAGACATCGGACTCAAGCAAGAGTCGCCGATTACCACGAGTTTCGACGACGCGATAACGTCCGTTCCGTTTTTGGACGACTACCCGGTGACACGCGTCTTTCCGGTTTGCGAAATGCCGCAAGGTCCTGGCGGCTGGTATCTCGTCCAGCCCGGCGTGTACCGCACGCAGCTTTGGAGCTACTGCCTGCACGCCGGCACGCACGGCCCCGGCAAGGGCGACGGCTATCTGCTTGCGCCGCTGAAGGGCAAGCGGGCGGGCATAATCCAGTCGCTTCTCGACCGCTCGATAGACCATCCGGAAATTCCCCAGCGGGACATACAAGTTCTCATCTGGGCCATTCTGGCGCGCACGAAAATATCCGAGATGGGCAGGGATATGCAACTCACCGCTGCCAAACTTCTAACCGAAAAGGAGCTGCTCGAACTTCAAGGCGGCGTGCTCGGCCTCGTTCCGCCGGAAATGTGGGGAAAAGTTTTCGGCGACCTTCCGCCCGCCGTCCGCAAAATCTACGAAGCGGAAGCGAAACTTCGCGAGGCGATGACCGCGGGAAATTCCACATTCGAAGAGCTTGAGCGAATCGCCGTGCTCGCGGGCGACCCGGAAGAGGAATCCGGAAATGAAATTCCGCGCGGCCGCTGGTCGGCGCATCCGGACGGATACTTCGTAAGGTTTTTTCCTCACGGCTATTCCGACATGCAAATGGAAATGATGTCGCCGGAAAATTGCCTTGTTACTCGCGACGCAAAAGGAAGAATCGTTAACCTTGGCAGCGCACGCGGCGAAAAACTTTCCGTTGTTTACGACGACTCTGCCGCTCCGCTTACGTTCAAAGGCGCGAAAGGCGCGGCCGGCTATGGCGTCTCATCCTTCGTTTTCGAATATCCGGAGCGCTATAGGCCTTGGAATATTCAGACCAAAGAATGGAAGGGCGAATATTGGACCTTGTCCGGCAATCCCGGAAAGAGCGCGCCCGAAAAAACCGCGGCGCCGTTTACGAATGCGAACGATGCGGCCAAATTCGCGGCGGGTTTGTCGGCGGAAATCGACGGCCTTCTTAAAACTGCGCCGAAGGGCAGGGACGTTTCGGCCGCGAAAAAAGACCTGTTCGATATCGGCATGCTGATTTATTCCGTCAAGCGCGCCGTCAATTACGCGCCGCGAGAATTCGCCGATTTCTACGAATGGCCGTCGCTGGAGCCGGATTACGGAATCGAAAATTTCGGCTCGGATTTCGGCTCGGTAAGCCAGATAATGAAAGAAATGATGCAGCCGGACGAAGCGAGCGCCGCGGTCAAGCTTTTGTACGACGCGTTCGCATACGGGCTTATCGAAACGCTTGCGCCGGGCGGCACCGGCGTCAAGATTTCTGCGGCAGCTTCGCAGTCTAAAGATACGGGTGGAAATCTGCTCGCCCTCCGCAAAGGCGCGGACAGACTTGAAAATGTAAATCCGCTTTACGACCAAGCAATCGGCGGTTTATGCGAAGTGCGCGAACCTTCGACTTTCGCTTCTTACGCGGGACATCATTTTTACGGCACCTTACCTGGAATGGGAACGAACTCGCTCGGACTCGGAGTCGCGCAGGCGTATCAAAGCGGCGGCGGGCGTCGCGAGTTCAAAGGCGGCGGCGTTGCGGCGCCGGCGAATCGGGGCAGGCAGCGGCTCGCGCTCAGCGGGCGCGAAAAGCCAGGCGGCGGCGGCAGAGACAGAAACAGGGATCGAGACCGCGATCGTGACCGCGACCGCGACCGAGATGAAGAACCTGGCGAATCGCCCGGCAAAGGCGGTTTCGACAAACTGCGCAATGTTATGAAATGGTTCGGCTACGGCTCGAACGGTGCGGACGTCGTGATGAGCGGGCCGAAAATGGCGGCGGCGAATCAAATCGGAATGGGCATTCCGAACTACGGCGCGGGCGTAATCGTGGACTTCAACATAAACACATGGGAAAAAGCCACGAACGCGCTTAGCGGCGACCCGCCCGACCCGAATTACAAAATCCATGTAGAAGCGGTTGTGCCCGATTTTCCTAAAGTGACCGCGGCCGACGGAGTTACGCAAGAACTTGCGGACGCGATGAACGAATACATCGAAGCGTCGCTGAACGCCAACGCCAGCGCGAAGGCGGCTACGGTCGCGCTCGACAGGCATGGCGGCGCCGTGCTCGCAAAGGACGCCGATTGGATTTACATACACCGCGACGCGATATTGCATTTCAAATACAAGGCCGGCTTCGACTATCTTTACGCGGCGGACAGACTCGAAAACCTTGTTTCGAAACTGAAGGCGGCGGGCATAACCGACATCACCGTAACCGCGGAAAGCATCAGAAAATATCAAAGCCGGCTGCGGAGCGGCGGCTGGTCGCAAATCGAAAAAGACGCAATGCGCGCCCTCGGCTACTCCGACGCTGATATGGCGGCGCTAAAGGAACTGCGGCTGTCGGTTTCGCCGGAAGAAGCCGCGGGCAGCGTGATGAAGCGCGCGGAATGGCTGGTCGTTGCTTTGCGGGACGTCGGCGTGTATCTGCTTGAACTGCCGGCAATGGAGGTCGTGGGAGGGTAATTCATCGAAACCAAGCTTGTTGACTAACCGGGCTCGACTATCCGCACTCGACGAGCGCGTACTCGCCGCCTCACCACGATTCCAAAATGCAATGGATAGTAAGTCGCCACGTTTTGAGGATTTCGGTCTAGTGTTTTCATAATTCAGCATCGCTCTTATATGAAGAAATGATGGTAGATATAGGAACAGCTGTTCTTCAAATGTATAGTAATTATTATTTCTCTCGAACAAGTTTCCACAAATTACGCTTTCCAATTTGCCATAGACCAGGAATATAATCGGCAATATCATCGAAAGGATTTGTAACCTGAATGTCATTTACACGAACTCCGCCTTGGTCAAATAATCTTCTTAGCTCCCTTCGGCTTCCACTGAACAGCTGCAATTTGATTATAAACTCGAACAAAGTATAACTACCATTCAAATATTCTTCGTCGACTATCAAATCCGTCACTATATCGTCAGTTCTCATTGCCTTTTGAACATACAACTTGAAATAATTATCTGCGTACCAAGCTTCTGCTTCACCGTGATATTGAAATGTTACGTTGAACGCCACTTCCTTTTTAACGTTCATCGGGTTTTCGCCGCTGTCGAGACGCGCGCGTAAAGCGTCCTTTTCTTCCGGCGCAAAATCGCTCGCGAGTTCGATATACTGCGGCAATAAATCGTCCGAAATCCGCATACACTTGCCGTACATATCTTCCGGCTTGTCCATCAAATCTATCGTATTCCCCGCGCTCTTGCTCATCTTTCTGCCGTCCGTTCCTGCGAGAAGCGGCATCGTTAGCATAATATGCGGCGCGTCGCCGAAATGCTCTTGTATCGCACGCCCTGCGAGCAAATTGAAATGTTGGTCGTAAGCGCCGATTTGCACGTCGCATTTGAGCATATACGCGTCGTATCCTTGCATCAGCGCATACAGCATTTCGTGAAATCTGAATTCCTCGCCCGCTTCCATCCGGTTTTGGAAATCGCGCCGGGCAATCAATTGTTTCACGGGAAATATCGCCGCGATTTTAATAAGGCTTTCGAAATTCAAACCAGCCAGCCATTCGCTGTTGTACCTGATTTCGGTTTTCTCGCGGTCGAGCAGCTTGAACGCCTGGTCGCCGTAAAGTTTCGCCATCCGGTCGATTTCTTCGCCGGGGATAAACGGCCGCTCCTTGCTCCTGCCGGAAGGGTCGCCGATGCGCGCCGTATAGTCGCCGACAAGAAAAATCGCCCGATGCCCAAACTGCTGAAACTGCCTCAGTTTTTGCGCGGGCACCATATGCCCGATGTGCAGGCTTTCGCGCGTAGGATCGACGCCGAGATAAACGCGCAGCGGGCGGTTTTCCTTCGCGGCCTTATCGATTCGACGTTCAAGCTCTTGCGCGGCAATTTTGCGCAGATTGCTTTCGCCTTCGGGATCGCCATACTCGGCGCTCTCGTCCGCGAATTTCGTTCCGCGCATCAAAATCTCGACTTGTTCTCTTGCAGACAGCATAACCGCCAAAATGTTATCACAACGCCGCCGCGAGTTTGTTTATGCGCATGATTCGCCATCCAATTCCGGCCTGCACGCGGCGCAAATTGGGAATCAGTTTGAAATCGAATGTTAAACGGCGCTGTGTTTAATCTCGCCGGCAACAATCGTAAACTCTGCGCGGCCCTGCGCCTTCCAGCCCTTGAACGGCGTGAACTTGGCTTTCGTCGCGAATGTCGACGGCTCCACCGTCCACTCCGCATCGGGATTGAAAACCGTGATGTCCGCAGGCGCGCCTTCGCGCAAAGTGCCGAGTCCCGATTTTACTAGCCCGTAAAATTCTTCGCCGCGTTTTGTAAGTTGCGGCAGCGATTTTTCGCTTCTGGGCAGCTGATTGGCGGTAAGTATATGCGCCGGGCGCGTTACCAGCGCGTCGAAAAACCGCTGCATCGGCAGTTTGTTTTCCAGCACCAGATATTTCCAAACGAGGCCCGCGCAAGTTTCGAGCCCCGCAATTCCGAACGGCGCGAACCTTAGCGACTTTCGCTTCTCGTCCAGCAAGTGCGGCGCATGGTCGGTCGCGATACAGTCGATCGTCCCGTCCGCCAGCGCCGCGATAAGCGACCGCCTGTCCTTCTCGCCTCTCAGCGGGGGATTTACTTTCGCGACCGAGCCGAGTCGTTCTACAGCCTCGTCCGTCAGCAGCAGATGCGACGGCGTTACTTCCGCGGTCACAGGCAGCCTTTTCGCCTTCGCCCACCGGATAAGCTCGACCGAGCCTTCCGCAGACACGTGGCAAATGTGCAGCGCGGCGCCGTAATATTCCGCGAGTATAATCGCTCTCGCCACGGCGACCGTCTCGCTCGTTGGCGGAATCCCGCTAACTTTCATCCTTTTCGACACTTCGCCTTCATGCATCGACGCCACGCGCGAAAGCCGCGCGTCCTCCGCGTGCACCGCGAGCGTGGCCGGATATTTCGTAAGCTCGCGCATTGCCGTCGCGAGCACGCCGGAATCTTCGACGTCGCTGCCGTCGTCGGAAAACAGCGTTATTCCGCGCGCCGCCGCGTGCTCGAAATGCGACGTTTCGATTCCGCGCCTGTCCGTCGTCAGCGAAAAAATCGGCATCACCCGGCAGTTTCCCGCCGCGTCCGCCGCCTCGAAAACGAAATCCGCAACTTCGGCCGTGGCGCACGGCGGCTTCGTATTCGGCATCGCGCATACGAACGTGAATCCGCCCCGGACCGCCGCCTTCGTTCCTGTTTCTACGGTTTCTTTCGCCTCGCCGCCCGGCTCGCGCAAATGCACGTGAAGGTCGATAAATCCCGGACTTACTATCATCCCCTCGCAGTTGAGTACGAGAATGCCCTCGAAATCGAACTCGCGCCATGCGCCGGATGGCAGCGCGCCTTCGGGTACGGCTGAAAACCGTCCGATTTTGGCGATTCTGCCGTTTTCGATAAGCAAGTCGCCTATTTCGTCTATGCGCGGGCCGAAGTCGTAAAGACGTCCGCCCTTAAGTAATAATTTCGCCATATTCCATCCGAAAAAACGCCCGCCCAAGCTGCCGCAGGCCGCGTATAGTATCACGGCTCGCCGCCCGCTTGACTGAAAGGAAATCGCGGGTATAATAGGATTGCGGGTCAGTAGCTGCAATGCGGACACTGGCCCCGCTTTATGGAAAAACTTGCTTGGCAATACTATCTTCCGGTTGCCCTGTAGAAGCCGGCAACTTGGTTTTCAATGCCTCAAAGTCGAGAATCCCTTTCTTTCCCAAATAATGTCTGCCTGCGCTCGAAAGCGACAAGTCCGCGAGTTCCGCCCCGGGATTGGCGGACTTGCCCAAAAAGCTTGGCTTTTGTGCAAATTTCGCCTTTAGGGATTTTGAGCTGACACGATTTGTGCCAATTTCCATAACGCGGTTAAACTCCGCTTCCACAATCCTATCTTGCGAGGGTTGCCTAGATTCGACATAGATTTCCACGTAGGATTGCGTGCCTGCAGATTTGTAAATCGCATCCAGTAATGGACTAATGAGCCAAGCATACGGCTGCCTTTGTTTTGGGCTCCATTTGCTTAAAGCGGCAGGTATGTCAAGCAGGCAATAAACAAGTTGAAAGTCCAATTGCCCAATCAAATCGTTAAGTTCCGAGTAAAACTTGCGGCGAACTTCTGGGTCTTTCAAGAATGACCAGCTGCCTTTACATCTTGCCATTTCAGCCGTGTGCAAAATTATTCCAGGCAGGCAATACTTTGCCTTTAGGGATGTTAAAAGCTTGTGCGCGGTGGAGTCGTGGTATTCGGCGTCCATAATAACTGAACCCAAAACAAAAACGGGATAGTTAGGGTCGATGGACTTTAGATTTTCGTCTCCGCTTTCATCGATAAACGCGTAAATCTTTGTTTTGGTTGCCATATTGCCCGACCCGTTCAACGTAATTTTGCATACTCGAAAATGAAGCGTAACAAGGAGCGTCATTGGTGTCAATGTTTCTATCAAGTCCAAGTGAAAGCGAGAGCCAAAATCAGTACTCCCACTTATCTGAATTGGTGTAATATATACCCTTCCAAAATATGAATCGCAAATCAAAATTGGGGTGAAGTAAGGTGGCCGCAAGAACTTCCAAGAAACTGCTGCCGAAGCAATTGCTTTGCAAAAGTATTTTTTCGTCTTTGCTGCTCTTTTTTCTTCAATTTGGCGTGGCCGGCGCGTTCGCGCTCGAAGGAGCGGACAAGGCGCTTACGATCGAAAAGCTCGAAAACGGGCTGACCGTCGCCGTTTGGGAAGACCGTTCGAAACCGATTGTCACGGTCGACGCCTGGATTAACGCCGGCAGCCTTGCTGAAGACGATTCGACGTGGGGCATCGCGCATTTTTTCGAACATATGTTTTATCGCGGCTCGACCAATCGCCCGCCGCGCGCCAATCGCGACGAAATTATCGCCGTCGGCGGTATGACCAGCGCGGGCACATGGTACGACTACACTCACTTTTACAATAAAGCGCCGTCCGCGCACTTCGAAAATGCGGTGGATACGCTTACCGACAGCCTTCAAAATCTTACGCTTCCCGAGGAAGGCGTCCGGCTGGAAAAATCCGTAATCACCGAAGAAATCGGCCAAAGGCTCGACGATTTCGACATTTTCGGCTGGGAGGAATCGCTCGGTTTCATGTTTCCCGGCAGCAGACTCGGAAAACGTATCATCGGCACGCCGGAAGCGATTTCCAGATATACTCGCGACGATTTCGTTAAGTATTATTCCGGTTTTTATTCACCCGGCAATACGACGATAGTCGTTTCCGGCGACGTCAATCCCGCGCAAGCGATAGACCTAATCCGGCGCAAAACGTCCGGCTGGAAAACCGGCGGCGCAAAACCGGAATGGAAAAAACCCGCAAACGCATTTCCCGGATTCGGCGGCAAAGACGTGACCGGCAAATCGAACGCCGCTCAACTCAACCTCGGGTTCGTCATGCCCGGCTTTCGCCATCCCGACAGATATGCGCTGGAAGTGGCGGAAAACATTCTGTTAACCGGCGGCACGGCACGCTTGAATGCGATTAAAGGAAGCGCCGTCCTCGGCGTATGGGGCGGCTACCAGCCGTTTCGCGACGCAGGCACGTTTATTTTCTACGTAGCGCCGCCAAGGACGGGTACGATGAACGACGCGGCCGCCGCCGTGATAAACGTAATCGCCGAAGCCGCCGCGAACGGAGTGACCGATGCCGAAGTTCGCTCCGCCGTTTCAATTCTCGAACTCGCGGTGAAGTTTTACCAAGAAGGCACGCTCGAGCGCGCGCGCCTCATCGGCGAAGCGATTACATACGGCAATCCTGATTATTATCTGAATTACGTCCAGAATCTGCGCGCGGTAACGGCTGCGGACGTAAAACGCGTTCTCAATTCCTACTTCGCGGCGGAAAACTGCCGCATCGTTTATTTTCGCCCGCAGGCCGGTTTCGGGACGGGCGGCGAGGCCGCGCTCGAATCCGCGCTCGAAAAACTTCCGAACCCCGGCCCTCCCGATTTCTCCAAAACGCTTTATCCCGACGCCGCCGCTTCCCGCCGCGGCACCGGCGCGCCTCCTAGACCCGCGGCATCTGACAACAAATCCGTGACGCTTCCCGACGGAATGAAACTGATTATCGTGAACAAGCCCGGCGCGGAAATATTTTCGGCGGGCGTGTTTTTCCCGGCGGGCAGCGCGCACGACCCGGCAGGCAAGGAAGGGCTGACCAGCCTCACGCTTTCGCTCCTCGAATACGGCACTGCGTCGATGTCGCGCCAGGACGTTCGCACCCGCATCGCCGCGCTCGGCGGAAACTTCGGCATAGGCGTCGAGCGCGATTTTTCCTGCGTGTTCATTACGACTATCGCGAATGACGCGGAAAACGGAATCGGGTTTTTAAAATCGCTCGTGGAAAATCCCGCACTCACCGGCGCGGCAGTGCAAGAGGCGAAAAACTCTCAGCTTGCAGGAATATCGGCATTTTCGGAAGACATCGTGAGCGCGGGAGTCGAAGGTTTCAGGCAATTCGCGTTTCAGGGCCATCCATATTCGAATCCGCCGCTAGGCAGTCCGAAATCCGTCGCCGCAATCGGCCCCGGCGACGTCAAGGCGCACTGGGATAGAATGAGCAATCCGGCCGGCTCGGTTCTCATCCTCGTCGGCGACGCGAAGCGCGCGGGCTTTTTCGACGACCCCGTATCTTCAGTCGGCTCGATTTGCCGCGGCTCGGGCGCGCCTTTCGCGCCGGTCACGCCGCCGTCCGCAATCGGGCTGACCGGCACGCATTCGGTAAAGCTTCAGCGCCAGCAAAACTTGGCGATTATCGGCGCGGCCGCCACGGGAATCGAAAACGGGCAGGATTCCGAATACGGCTCGCTGATGACGCTCGGCTCGCTTCTTTCGCTTCGCGCATTCGAAGAAATCGTATATGAAAAAGGACTTGCATATCGCAGCGTCGGCGCGTTCGAACCTTGGCGTTCCGGCGGCGCGCTGACGTTGTATCTCGGATACTCGCCCGCAAACGAACGCCTTATTTTCGATGCAATAAGCGATCAAATTCAGCGCGCTGCAGGCGCGCCTGCGCCCGCGAGCGAACTTGAAAAAGTGAAAGGCTTCGTCACCGGTTTTCAAACCGTCGCGCTCGAAAAAACCGCCGACCAGCTTTTAAAGTATGGGCAATGGGAAATGACAGGCGCGGGCTTCGATTTCCACTCGAAGTTCGACTCGCTCATAGGCGCCGCCACACCGGAAAGCGTCCAAGCAGCCGCGATGAAATACTTCGCGCAGGACAGGCTGCTGGTGCTGGTGGTTAAGGGCTAATGCCTTCCGTCTGCCGCCAGACGTCCGCGATGATTTGCGGTATCGTTTCGGGGGGATCCCATCCGCCCAGATATCCGCTGCCGTCCCAAACGCAAACGAGCGTATATAGCGTGAATTCGCCGCGGTTAGCGAACGCGTCCGCGGGGCAGGTTACTTCCGCGACGCCGTGATCTTTGACTTCTCCGTATTTGAACGAGTGTTCGTCCGCCCGAAAGCCGATTTCCAGCGGAGTTTCGCTGTAAAACTCGATGCTCGAAACCTTTTCGCCGGGCAGCTCGAAATAAACCTCGTGAAACCTGCCGCCAAGTTTTGCCCCCGCGTATCCGTCCGCAAGCGGTTTATCGGTGGACATATTCAAATGCCACGGAAACGTCAGCCGCTTCGGCTCGCCTTTCGCAAGCGGCTTCACCGTGTCCCGTATAAATAGCATGTCGTATTTGACGAATAGAACTTCGCGCTTCCACTCGACGCCGCGATACTTCGTGGTCGCGCCGCCGAAATAGCCTTGCGGAACGCCGCCGGTATATCCGGGCATATGTATGCTCGCTTTTTTGAGAAAAACTCCGGTCACTTCGCCGCCGGGAACGGGCGCGGTCCAATCCGGCCCGCCGCCGTCCACGAGCAGAATGTTGTGATTGTCCGCAGTCGCCACGCGCTCGCGATTTTCCCAGTTGATATATCCGCCGTCGATCAAAACCCACTCGCCCTTATACGGCAAATGCCCATAGAAAACTATGGAAAGCGGGTCGAAATGCTCGTGGCCAAGGCCGCCCCAGTGCGCCCGGTCTTTTTCGATGCGCATCATCACATAGCCGTCGTCCACTTCCCAGCCGGTGCGCATCGCCATATCGCCCGTGCCCGTGTCGTACCAATGCAGCATCGAATCTTCGGACGGCGCGGCCGGAACGATTGCCGGGTCGTAAGTAAACAGCGCCATAATCGGGTCGGATTCCGTGTATCCGGCGTGTTCGATTTGCCGCTCGTAATCCCACATCAACTCCGCCGCCTGCATCCTGCTTTCGCGCTTCACCAGGCTCGCGATTTTGTTCGACGGGAAATACGCCATCGGGCTGTCGTCGAAATTGGGCCGGTATCCGTCCGGCGCGCTCGAAAGAACGCTCCATTCCGAAATATCCGCCGCGACAAGCGAAATCGCGCCGGATAAGCCGTCCAGCGAATTGAGTTCGAGCCACCAAAGGTCGATTAGAGTGTCTAGAGAATACGCCAGATATCCATGGCCTTCCGCCCATCCGCCGAGGTTGCGTATCGTCGAGCCGGGCAGGAGTTGGGCACCGATATGTTTCGGAAGTTCGGCGCTCGAGTACGCAAAAAAGTCTTCCACCGTTTGCGCTCGATGCGGCATTCCCGGCATCCCGCGCAGGATAATCGCGCACGATTTAATCGAGGAAAACTGGCGCACTCCCCAATTGTTCTTCGCCACCGCATACCAATCGGGCTTGTTTCCGTTCAGTAAAGTAGTGATTAAGTACGCTGTGTCTTGCGCCGCCGCGTATTTTTCGCCGTCGGCCGGGATTCTTCTGCGTATAAACAAAAGCGAAAATGCGGTGTCTTGAGCCACGTTGCATAGCGGCAGAAGCTCGTTTCCCTCGACGTTTCTGTCCGGCACGGCGGCAAGCTCCGCCATCGCCGCCTCCCACTTCGCCAGCATCGCCGGCTCTTCGTCCAATGCATACATGAACGCCGCGGCTTTCGCGATTCGCGCGTCCTTCGCTGCGGCGGCAGTCCAGTTCGTTACGGGAACCGGCGACACTTCCTGCATCGCCGCGGCTTTTACTAGCGAAATCCACCCGGCGTAAGGTTCCGCTTTCGCGGACTCCCGAATTTCCCCGAATTTCAAACCGGTCGCGTAATCGAGATCGGCGGCGATTGAAACTTCGATCGTGCAAAGCCATGCGGCAAGCGCCGCGAAGGAAATGACAGTCGAAAAACGGACGAGACCCGCATACCCTTTTCCCATTTGCTCATTCTATCAGAGCGGCGGGACGCGTATGCTAAAATACTCCCGCCGCGGGGGAAACTTCGAGGTTTTTTGTTATGAGTGAAACGCTTCTCGACAAATGGCTTGGCGAAATGGGCATCGAGGCGGACGCCCACGGCGAATCGCGCCTTTTCGCCACCGGAAACATCGCCGTCGTTCTGACTCCGGACGAGTCGCAGGATAACGGCAACTTCATCAACATCGAATGTCCGGTGCTGATTAATCCTCGCGCCGGAGTGAACCTTTATCGCGACCTGCTCTTGCGGAATGCGATGGTGCGCATCGGCGCGTTCAGCCTGGAAAGCGACACCGTGATGTTCAGCTATGCGATGCCGGCGGTGGACGGCGCCGAGGCCGAGTTCGCCGCAGTCCTCAAAATGGTCGCGAAAATCGCGAACGACGCGTCGGGCGAGCTCCAGAAAATTCACGGCGGCAGGCGCATCGGCGACGACCGCAAAGACAACGGCAAACCGAATTCATAGCGACCATTTCGCCGCCCTTCGTAGCGCAGGCTTCCAGCCTGCAATTATTCGGGAATATATCCCTTTGTGAAGGCTTCCAGCCTGCAATTTGCCGCCCTTCGTAGCGCAGGCTTCCAGCCTGCTATTTTCGGCGGCGCGCATCATAATTTCAGAAGCTATCGAGCGCGATTTGGTATAATCCCCGCGTGTCCACGCGTCCGCACACGATGCAAAGGATCGACTTCGATCCGCATACGATTTACCGGGGCGATTGCCTCGAAATCCTGCCGCAATTTCCCGACGAGTGCGTTGACCTCATTTACATAGACCCGCCGTTCAATAGCAACCGCAACTACGAGGTTTTTTGGGGCGACACCGCCGAAAAACGTGCGTTCGAAGATAGGTACGGCGATGCGCAGGCGTATATCGCATATATGCGGCCGCGCGTTGCCGAGCTATTTCGCGTCCTCAAAAAAACAGGCAGCTTTTATTACCATTGCGACTGGCATGCGAGCCACTACATAAAGGTGATGCTCGACGAAATCTTCGGAGCGAATTTTTTCCTCTCTGAAATTATCTGGAAGCGGACGAGCGCACATTCAAGCGCAAACCGGCCGGGCAATAATTTCGACAGCATTTTTCTTTATTCGAAAGGTAAGAAGTACACTTGGAACAAACTATTTATGCCCTACGATGAATCTTATGTCGAAACGTTTTACGAACATACCGACCCTGACGGCAGAAGATGGAAACGAATGGACTTGACCGGCGCGGGAACGACGAAAGGGCCTTCCGGCGAGCCGTGGAGAGGCATCGACGTCAGGTCGAAGGGGCGGCATTGGGCGTATGTGCCGGAGGAGCTGGAGCGATTGGACGCGGCCGGGCGCATTCACTGGCCCAAAAAAGAAGGCGGCATGCCGCGGCTAAAACAATACTTCGACGAAATGCCAGGCGTGCCGCTCCAAAGCGTATGGACGGACATTAGACCGATACACAACCTCGCGGCCGAGCGGCTGGGCTATCCCACTCAAAAGCCGCTAGCGCTGCTGGAGCGCATCGTAAGCGCCAGCTCGAACGAAGGCGATATCGTATTGGACTCGTTTTGCGGGTGCGGCACCACGCTGGTCGCCAGCGAAAAGCTGAACCGGAAATGGTTGGGAATAGACATTTCTCCAACCGCATGCCGCGTAATGGGCGAAAGGATATCCGGTCTTGACAGAATCGAACTGCCGGTGACCGGAGCCAAAAAACGAGGCAAGAAATACTATAAATTCTCCAACTTGCCATTTACAATCGAACAGCTTAAAAAGTTACCGCCGTTCGAGTTCGAAAATTGGGCTGTGCTCGCCACCGGCCAATTTTTCAACCTTTACGCGCAGCCGAACCGCAGCAAAGTCGCGGATCTAGGCATAGACGGGCGGCTATATCTGCCCGTGAATGTTGCGAAACACAAAAGCCGCGACAGCGAGCATACGCCGCTGTTCGAAGGCGCGGAAGGCGAAAAATACGTACCGATACAGGTCAAGCAGCGCGATAAAGTGGGAAGGCCGGACATAGACAAGTTCGCTCACGCGATGGAGCGCGACGGCAGGGCGACGGGCGTGTTCGTTGCGTTCGGATATTCGCGCGACGCGTATTCCGAGATTTCGAGGCTCGGAAGACAAGAAGAACACCGCCGCAAAATCATCCCGCTGACCGTCGAGCGCCTGATCGCGGCCGACTTCGCGGAGGAACTTGAAATGTGGATGGGAGGGTGAGAGTCGTGACTAACCGTCCAGCACTATTGAGTCTTTTGCTTAGAATTACATGAGCTGGAATCATATAAGTGTAATTCACATTATTTTGCCAAATGGAGACGAATCATGGGATTAATGAGTTTGGAAGAAAAAGCCAGAAATTTACAGGCAACCCTAGCGTTCCTTGGATTGTTAGGTTTCAAGGATTTCGAAATGCTTCCCCTTGCAGAAGCCGAAAGTCGATTTGGAAAGGAATCTTGCAACACAAATGCCCCTGCATTTTATCTTCCGCAGCATCGAATAGGCGTAATAGACCTTGAGTCAATAAGGGAAGACCAATCAACAACCATTCACATTTCCTTTTACGTAGCACACGAGCTTAGCCATTTCCTAGTTCATAGGTTCCTAGAATCTAAAGGTGTAGAATTATTGGAAATGGCAAAGGAAAAGGCTAGTCACTTGGGAGTAGCCGAGGATCAGATGAATGATTGGGAGTTTTCATTTAATGGCTTACATGAGGGATTTCCGGAATTCTTCGAAACATTAACAAATTCGCTGGCATACTCGATTCTCTTCAATTTGGAGTTGTTGAAGCTGCAAGTGATTTTTACGGTGCAAATGGAGAAAGAAAGGCAGAAAGTTAACCCGCAAATTATTCAGGCATTGAATGGCTACGCTCAGGGAGCAGTTCAGCAACTAGACATCAAGATTTATGAATTACTATCTGATTGTTTAATAAATCCTACAATAGACTATGTAAACTCAGTAATAACTGGAAGAGGATACGATGACATTTGAAATTGCCATTTTGAAGGTGCGAATAGAATGCGCTATGAGTATACCAAAATGTATGCGAGCATGGGCATTAAACGTTTGTAAAACGTTTATTCAGGAATTGAGTAGCGCGAATCACAACAAAGCTACATCAGCGATACAAAAGTCCAATCACAAGCGCCACAAGAGCATGTGGGGTAATGGGATCCCGCAATTAGCTCCTTTACCTTTCCACACTTCTTACACATGTAACGTCCATTTTTTTGGACAATTTTCTGCTTAAACCATTGCAACATGCTAATCCTCCAATGCAAAGCGTAGCAGCCAATCCGGCAGGATGATTTTATAAAGAAGTACAGAGAATGTCAACTCAGTTACGGATGAGTAGTAATCTCCACGTCAATCAGGACAATTCTGAGATGGCTGGATGATGAATGTAGGCGCGTATGAGACCGGTTCGAGGCACGACAAAAGGGCTTCGCGTTTCGATTCTGGCGCACGCCGTCCGCCACTACAAGTCCTTCGCGGGTTCAAAGTGTGGCCGCACGCACGCTACTCCAGCTTATACTCCCTTGCGGGTACCGCCTTATACCCGTAGCAGAGGATGCCGCTTGTGCCCATCGCCATAAGCTTTCTGAATTCCAGCGTCACGTCCATTCCGATGCTGACTTCCGAGGGTTCGACGTCCGTAATCATGCAGTTTATCCGCGCGCCGTCCTCGAGCTCGACAATCGCGTTGACGTACGGCGTTTCGTCTTTGAACTGCGTCGGGCCGACGTGTATGACGGTGTACGTCAAAACTTTGCCGTGCGGTTTCAGCGTAATCGTTTCGAAATTCGAGCAGCGGCCCTTTTCGGTTAGGCACACGACCCTCGGCGGGAAAAAGACCTTGCCCGTTTCTGGGCAGCGCGCCGCCTCCAGCCTGTATCTTTGAGCAACTTCGCGATGATTTCTCGCCGGTGTTTGCATAAGCATTATTTCGCCACCTCCACAATCGTTACCACGCAGCTTCCGCCCGTGCCGCCCATATTCTCGGCGAGTCCGCACTTCGCGCCCGCCACTTGCCTCTCGCCCGCGTCGCCGCGAAGCTGTTTCGTCAGTTCATACACCTGCGCCACGCCCGTCGCGCCGACGGGATGGCCTTTCGACTTCAGCCCGCCGGAAACGTTGACCGGCAATTTTCCGCCGAGCCGCGTTTCGCCCGCCAGCGTCGCCGGCCCCGCCTTGCCGCGCCCGTAAAATCCCATCGCTTCGAGCGTGCAAAGCTCGGCGATTGTAAAGCAGTCGTGCACTTCCACAAGGTCGATGTCGGCTTGCGATTTGCCCGCTTTCGCGAAAGCTTTTTCCGCCGCAACCTTGACCGCTCCAAGCTCGCTGAAGTCCTTGCGGTCGGCGAGCTGAATCGTGTCGGTCGCCGCGGAAACCGCCGAAATTTTTACGATAGGTTTGTTCGTGAACTTCGACGCCATATCGAGCGGGCAAAGAATCAGCGCCGCCGCGCCGTCCGTAATCGGACTGCAGTCGAGTATGTGCAGCGGGTCTGCGACCATCACGCTTCCCAGCACCTGCTCGCGAGTGATTTCCATCCGGTACTGCGCGTTTTCGTTTTTGTTGCCGTGAAAGTGGTTTTTCACCGCCACTTCCGCCAACATTTCGCTAGTCGTTCCGAACCTGTGCATGTGGTCGCGTGCGATTAGCGCGTAAAGGCCGGGGAACGTCGCGCCGTTGAAAACTTCGTATTCCATATCCGCCGCGGTCGATAGCGCATACGTCGCTTCGTCGCCGCCCACGTCCGTCATTTTCTCCACGCCGCTGACGAGCACGATGTCGCTTTCGCCGCTCGCGACTTCCAGAAATCCCGCACGAATCGCCATTCCGCCGGATGCGCACGCGCTTTCGACTCGCATCGCTGGGATGGGCAAAACGCCCAGATAGTCCGCGAGCAAACTGCCGAGGTGCTCTTGGCCCACGAAAAGCCCGCCGGACATGCAGCCGACGTACATCGAATCGATGCGGTCGACTCCAGCGTCCTCGATTGCGGGCTGCGCGGCCTTGACGAAAATGTCGCGGAGCGAATCGTCCCAAAGTTCGCCCCACCTGTTCATTCCGATTCCGATTATCGCTACTTCTCTCATTTCCGTCTCCTAGTCCTCGATCTTCCTGATCTTTCCGCGGAATTTCGCGTACGCGCCGTATTCCAAATATTTCTTGTCGCCGTCGAGCATCGCGCGCGTGTGGTCGGTCAGGTTTTGAAGTTCCTTGATTCTGTCCGTGACGGTGAATATAAACGCGTCGCTTCCGGCGCCGCTGCCGTAACTCACCATCAGGATTTTGTCGCCCGGCTTCGCGATGTCGAGAATCGCGGTCAGGCCTAGTGGCGACGCTCCGCTATATGTGTTTCCAAGCCACGGCACGAGCCAGCCGGTTTGGTTTTGCTCCCGCGTAAATCCCAGCATTTCGGCCGCCCGCATCGGGAATTTTCCGTTCGGCTGGTGGAACGTGCAAAACGCGAAATCTTTCGCGGTCATCCCCGCCATTTCCATTATCTTCTTCGCCGCCGGAATCAGCGTCGCGAAATATGCCGGCTCGCCGGTGAACCGGCTGGCGTGACGCGGATAATGCTCATATTCCCTGCGCCAGAAGTCCGGCGTATCGGTCGTCCAGCTGTAGGTATAATCGCACGTGGCGGCTTCGTTACCTTCGCCGAAAATGAACGCCGCCGCGCCCGCGCTTGCCGTATATTCGAGAGCGTCGCCCGGCGCGCCTTGCGAGGTGTCCCCGCCGATTGCGAGCGCGTATTTCACCGTTCCGGCTTTGACCTGGCTGAACGCGACGAACATAGCCTCGCTTCCCGCCTTGCACGCGAACTCGAAGTCCGCCACGTGTACCGACGGGCACGCGCCGATGACTTCCGCGACGATAGTGCCGGACGGTTTCACTGCGTACGGGTGCGACTCGCTGCCGATGTAAATGCTGCCTATGTCCTCGCCGCCGATGCCGGCGCGGATTATCGCCCGTTTCGCCGCTTCCGCCGAAAACGTAATCGTGTCCTGGTCGGGCGCGGGGACGCTTTTTTCGTGAACCTGCAAGCCTTTCTTATAGCTCTGCGCGTCCGCGCCCCAAACCTTGGCGATTTCTTCGACTTTGATTCTGAACCGGGGAACGTGCGCGCCCCAGCCTATGATTCCAGCCATAAAACATCACTCCTGGATAATCGTGCGCAACAAATCGATTCGCGCGCACACCATTATATAGCCGTTTCCTTCACAAAATAAGTTCAATTTAGCTCAAGCAACGAAATGTAGATTGGGCTTGAGTTTTTTTATCAAGCGCAATGCACGCATTTATGCCGCTTTGGCTATAATTCCGCCTGACATGCTCAAAGTGCTGTCGGGCAGCTTGAAAGGCAGAACAATCGAAACTCTGGAAGGAACAGGCGTGACGCGCCCGCCGCTTTCGCGCATCCGCAAAGCCGTGATAGACACGCTTCGCCCGTATCTTGAAGGAGCGGCGGTGCTGGACGTTTTCGGGGGAAGCGGCAGTTATTCCATCGAAGCGATTTCGAACGGCGCCGGCAGTGCGGCGATTATCGAACTATCGCCTGCAGCGGCGAAAATTATTGCCGGAAACGTGCGCGGTTTGGGCATCGAATCGCAAGTGGAAATCGTTCGAGGCGACGCATTCCGTGAAATTCCGCGCCTCGGAAAAACCGGCAGACATTACGGCGTGGTTTTCGTCGCGCCGCCGCAGGGAAGGGGAATGGTCGAAAAAACGCTTGCCGCATTGCTCGCAGCGGGCGTTCTCGATTCGGGCGCGGTAATCGCCTGTCAATTTGCGGCCGGAGAAGCGGGTGGGCTGGAAAGAGGCGGATTAACCGAATTCAAAAGGAAAATTCACGGCGGAACGGAGCTTTCGTTTCTTTCATTTGCATCGGGGGAATAAAGCGGTTCAACGCCGGAATCGAGACTGCAGCGAATTTGACGCTATTCCATTGCGGAAAAAGGCAAACCTAATCCAATACGTAGACTTCTATGGTCCGCCTGCCGTATCTGTAACATTCCTCTATTGTCGCAAAGCAAACGTCGATTTTGTTGCCTTTAATCGCCCCGCCCGTGTCAACGGCGACGCAGTATCCGTAACCCTCGACGTAGAGCCTGCTTCCAAGCGGAATCACGTTTGGATCCACAGCGACTCTTCCCGGACGCGACTCGTATCCCATCGCGGTTCGCCCGGCCCACTTTCCGTTGCTACCGACGCCGGGATAATACGCCGTTGATTCGCACTTTAGTTTTCGCGAAAATTTTGCCGGCGGCGGCACGTCGGTTCCGAGTATCGGATTGTCGAGAAGCTGCTTGAACGTCGGCGAAAAATAGTCCGTAAGGCCGATGTGCATAATCACCAGTCTGCGCACGGGCTGTTTCAAAATCTTTTGCGATTTCGATTCGCCGACAAGCGCGCCGCCGTCGTCATAATATCTGCGAACGGTAACGCGCTCGATGCCCGGCGCTCCCCGGTCTGAAACCTCGATTCTCGAATTCCCCGGATCGAATTCGTAGCGGAACATAACCGGCGCCGGTATTTCGAGATCCGCAAACCCCTCCACGATTTTCACGCCGTCGAGCTCGATTTCCTGATTCGGCGATACTGGTGCGGCGGCATCCAGGCCGAGATGCTCAGGCGAAATCGAAAGCCCCTCGTTTGCAAAAAGCTCCCCGATGCTAGCGGGCATATAGCCGAGCCGCAGCCGCGCGTTTTCGAGCACCAGAAATACTGCGGGGGAATGCGCGTACGCCTGCGCCGCTTCGTTTTCGCCGAGCACGAAGCCCGACGCTGGCGGCGACATTACGATTATGGCCGCAAAAGCCGCGGCCGAAAAAAACTTTGCGATAAAACTCACTGTCTAAATACGCTGAAAGTCAAAATGCCGGAGCTGTCGGATACCGCAATTTGCCCGGTAATCTCGGCAAGAATCGAATCCGCCACTCCGGTAAGGAAAACACCGCGCTTGGCCTTGTCCGTATGTGCAAGCGAAATCGAGCCGCCTTCGACGCGCCCCCAACCGGTGGCTTCGTCGAGATTCGGCATGGTGGGGATGGACAGACTGGCGGTTGCACGGCCATGTTCATCGAGAACGATTTCGAGCGCGATTTCCGCGCTGCCCGATTCTCCCGTAACAAGGCCTTCCCAGTTTCCGGACAGATTCAATGCCGGCGAAGACGGGTTCGAACCGGAACATCCCGAAAGCGAAAGCGCAATCATCGCAGCCAAAAAAGCGGATAGAACGGAAACACCTGCATTTTTGAGTTTGGTTGCTGCGAGCGCGGAAAAACGGCGGCCTGAGGCTGCCGCAAAGCGGTTTGCCGATGGCCTGCCGGAGAATGCCCCTGTTCGATTCCTGCCCCAAAACATTGAGCGTCAAGTCTAGCATGAATGTGCGGCTGAAAGTCAAGCGCGAGAGATTTTTTATAAATGGCTTCCGTTTTCGTGAAAGACTTGACAAAAGTTTGCTATCATGAATGTGGCAGGGAAATCTGGTACCAATGATTTGCTGCGAGTCGCAAGACTCGGTCCTGTAAGTGGCGAGCGTTAGGCCGGGTTTTTATTCCGAAGCAGATTTGTTTCCGCTTTGGAAATCTAAAAAAATCCGGCTGAGGGGTTGCATGCAAAAGGACGACGGGCTGGGCAGCTCGACTATAACCCGGAGTGCGTGTTGCTAAATGCGGCGTGCGCGAAGGTTAGGGGCTCATTCCGGGGTCGAAGCCGCAAATCGAACTTTTTTAATACGGTGAGCCATCGGGAATTCGAAAGGAAACCAATCGAAATACCGGATGGAAACCGAAATAAAATCGAAAGATTTGCGGCTCCCCCGGAAGAAATTAATCATGGAGGCGGGGTTTTCCAACCCCGCAAAATAGGGATTGGCGGACTGGAAAGTCCGCCCTCCATGAAATCCAGATGCAAAAAGCGAGGTAGGGATGGGGTTTATCCCCATCCCAAATTGAAATACGGAACGGGGTAAACCCGTTCCCTACCTACTTCTAGGACTGGCGGCGTCTCGCCGCCGCATTTTCGCACGCGCGCGCCTGAATAATCCCGCTATACGCCCGCGAAAAACACCGCCGCAATCAAACACAACATCACGCCGGGCCACACCCACGGCACGGTTTCCTTCGTCAAATCCGCGACGTCCACTCCTTCATGATTCGCGATCCAAACGTTGTGTGTGTTCGTCGGATCGCAGACTCCCTGCATCATCCCCACGCTGAAAAACGCCGCCATCAGCATCGGCGCGCCGAGCGTGCCGGTTCCGAGAAGCACGCCGATAAGCCCGCTCCCCATTCCCCAAAGATTTAAAGGCCCGCGATAGAGCGCAAGCGGCGCGAGAAGCGTGAACGTAAGGACGTACGAAACCGGCCCTTGCGGAATCAATCCGGTTATCAGCGGCTGGACCGCTTGCGAAGTTTCGGGAAGCATTGTGGCTTTCAAAAGCATTCCGATTCCCATCATCAACAGCGCGGCGGGCGCGGCGTCTTTGAAGCCCTCGAAAATGGACTTCATTAATATGTCCATATTTCTCGACCTTCGGCGGAACGACGCAAGAAATGAATAAAAAATTCCAAGCGCGAGCGCCGCGATAAACGGTATCGTAATTCCCGATTCGGCATATTCCGGAATGATTGCTCGTGCCAAAGTATCCGCGAGCAAATGAAACAGCGGTACGAGCACGGCGGCGTACGCCAGAAAATGAGGTTTAGCCGGAGCTGGAATTCCGCCGGATTTTGCAATGTTGACGGCAATGAACCGGATAATGACCGCCAGCCAAAGTGCGGCAAGCGCCGCGATTAACAGCGCGAGCGCGGCGATTCCGGCCCCGCGAATGAAACCGGCCATAAACCCTGAACTTACGAGCGCTGCGGCAAGCCCGACAACCGCCGCAGTAATCGCCACCACGATAATTTTTGCAGCGACCGTTCGTATCAACTTGAAAGCCAGATAGAAAACCGTTGCTATGGCGAAAACTATGAAAACCGTAAGCGCGAATTTAATAATTCTATCGCTTTCGAGACCGAGAATTTCTTTGTATGCCTGCCAGTTGACCGGATTGAGCGTACCGCCCAGCGAAAGCGCGAACAGAAACGAAGCCCCCGCGGTCCTCGCGGAAATACCTACGGAACGCATAACCGGCAGCGTGAGCGTCGCAACCATGATGACTGCGCCGAGCCCGCCGAGCGTCGTGAACAAAAGCGCCGTTACGAGGGACAGGATAATCGCGAGAGCGAAGGGCGAATCGCCGCCGAACTCCGCCGCGAAACGCACGATTTGTTCCGCAACGCCTGTCGCCTTGATGTGCGATGCCAGAATCGCGCCGAATATTACCGCTGCAATCGCGGCCGCAAGCATCGTCGCGCCGTCCTGAATGACGTTGCCATAAAGCGGCGTGAGTGCGGACCCGAATCCTTCGAAACCGTCCTCCCGCAATTGGCCGAACGCTTTCGGCAAAAGCGACGTAAGCGCAATCAGGACTGCGAAAACCGGAAGCGCAAGTATTGCCGGCAGAGCCTTTCTGAAAAGCAAAAACCCCATCAGCAATATAAGGAGGATTAGTACGATTCCCACGCCGGAATTCTATCACCGCTTTTCCAATACGAAATCGCCATAGCCCGCAAAGCAACAACAAGAAATATCGGCTTTGAAAATACCGGCAAAAAAAGGGCTATACTTCGAGCGTGGAAAACAGCTGGCATTTGCGCGTACTTGTTTGGATGCTTGCCGCGTTTTTTTCGGGCAGCATTCCATGGGGATATCTGGTCGTCAAACTGATTTACAAAGCCGACATTCGTAAGGCCGGCAGCGGGAACATCGGAATGACCAACGTCATGCGCATTTACGGGATGAAACCCGGCCTTGCGGTTTTCGCGCTCGACATCGCGAAGGGACTTTTGCCGGTCGCTCTTTGCAGCCGCAACCTCGGCGTCGGGATGGGCGACCCCGGCGGATGGACGCAAGCCGCGGTGCTAATGGCGGTCGCGCTGGCGGCGATGCTCGGCGCGGTTTTCACGCCGTGGCTCGGTTTCAGAGGCGGAAAAGGCATCGGCACCGGCCTCGGAGTATTGACGGGGCTTCTCGGATGGGCGATTACGATACCGCTCGCGGTTTTCGCCGCGGTTTTCGCCGCGACGAGATATGTTTCGCTCGGCAGCCTTTTGGCCACGGCGGCATTTTTGCTCACGACGGTTTTTCTTCCGCAGGCCAAGTTCTATTTACCCGCCGGAATATTATTCACTATTCTAGTTTTTTATACGCACAGGGAAAATATCAAAAGGCTCTTTTCGGGCAGGGAAAACAAGTTTTCCTTTAAGCGGAATAAGTAGTTTTATTTACAATTCGAAGCAAAGGGAATTACGAGTCGGCAAAAACTGCGATTGATGGAGTTTATATGCGGCATAAAACGCGAAAAGGCTTCCCCGAAGGGAAGCCTATGTAGATTCCTTTAGCCGAAAAAGCTACTTCAAATACGCTTTGACGATATAGTCCGCGTCGGGATATTGAGCCTTGAACTTGTCGAGTCCGCCCGGTGCCGCAAGCGCGCCCTGATCGCCGAACTCGCAGCGGGTCAGCTTGTCCGCCACGTCCATTCCCTCGATAACCTCGGCGAAGCACGAAAATCCCTGCGGGTCGAGGCCTCTGCTGTTGTCAACCAGGTTGATGAATATGTGGGTGCTGCGGCTGTTGGGTGCGCCCGACTTGCCGAATGCGACCATTCCGCGTGTATTTCCCTGAACGACAGGTTCGTCGTTAATGGTCTTTTCGCCCCACTTCGAGTTGAGCGCAGGGTCTGCGGCGATTCCGCACTGCGCGACGAAGCCGTCGATAACCCTGAACCACGGAGCGCCGTTATAAAAGCCGCTGTTGATCAGTTCCATAAAGTGAACCGCGCCGAGAGGCGACCATTCCGGATGAACCGAAAGCACGATATTGCCCTTAGTCGTCTCGAAAACCACCGTCGGCCCTGCGGGCGTTCCATTCGTCATGCCGTCTCCACTTCCTGTTTCAGTTTCAGTACCTTCGGTTTCTCCAGCGGCTTCGCCTTCGGCCGCTTCGCCTTCCGCTGCCTCGCCGCCTTCATCGCCGGCGGACGCTTCGGTTCCACCCAATACATCCGGATCGTCTGCCGAAGCCGGGTCGGACGGCGTCTGCTGGGTCATCGTCTGTTCGTCGTCCGCCAAATCCTTGTCCTGACAGCCGGCCGCAAAAGCCATTGTCAGCGCCAAAAACAATAGTAATGCCACGATACCGCGCATTAAAAATCACCTCGAAAAGTAAAGTGAACGAAAAGCATACCATACTTGCGCAAGCCGCCGCCCTAGTTTATGTCAAGGTTTGTTTAGTAAGGTATTACAGATTCGGCGGAAGAGGAGTTACGCCCCCGCCTCCGCCGCTATCGGCGGGTGGGTCTGGCGGGCTTGCCGGCGCTTCCGCGGGATTCACCGGTTCCGGATTCGCCGACGGTTCTCCGCCGTCCCCGGATTGTTCGCGCGGTTTCGTTCCCACTCCGAATTTCATTCGGGCGACGGTTTCTTCCAATAGAGAATAGACGCCGTCGGGCACGGGAAAAGGCGCAATGAAATGAACTATATATACGTCCTCCGGTGAAACGTAATAAAACGCACCGCCCGCGATTTTCGTGATTTTCCCGTCTTTCACGCTTTTAACGAGTTCCACAGGAAAATAGCCCGGCAGCGGCGTGTTTGCCTTCACGTCGAAAGTGTAATCCTGGCGCAGGTGGTCTGCTCCGTCCTTCTGGAAAATCTTGTATGCGGGTTCGGATGCTGTCAGTTTATGCGCCTGCTCCCATTTGTAAAGGTCGCTGTCCCCCAGCAGTCTGTAAAATTCGGCGCTCGGCTTTTGCGCGTAAATAAACGCCTTGGCGAATCCTTTCAAACTGGTCACGAAAATGCCCCAGTCCGGTGAAACCATGCTTAGTTTATAGTCGAGGTCCGGACCTTCGACGACGACGAAGGTGTCCGGCCTAAATTCGTAATCCATGTTCAGCAAAAGGCTGTGCGCTCGCGCCCATTCGCCCGTTTGCGCCGGACGAGCGATTTCCGGCTTTTTCCCGATGCGAGATGCCAGTCCGAAAACGATATAGGCAGCGACTATTACAATCGCCGCAAGCAGAACGATTGAGCTTTTGGACTTAAACACCTTTAGCGAAGTACTCCGATTTGATTTTTTCGAGGTCTCTGACTATGGAACCGAGAATGCCGTTCACGAATTTGTTCGCGTCCGCTTCGCCGTAAGCCTTGGCAAGGTCGAGCGCTTCGTTGATGGCGATTTTCACCGGCGTGCCGGTGAACAAAAGCTCCGCCAGCGCGATTCTGAGCACCAATTTTTCCGGCAAACCGATTCGCTCGAACGTCCATTCGAAGGGATAATCTTCGAGGATTTTGTCCAGGCTTTCCGCCTTTCCGATAGCGAGCTGGCCGAGAGATTTGATGAACTCCAGATTCTCGCCGCCGAATTCTGGAATCACCACGGAATCCGGGTCGGTTTTGTCTATTTCGATTGGGCTGGCAAGCCGCTCGTTAATAAATTCCAGCGCGTCCCCGGCGTTTTTGAAATCGGCCTCGAAGCAAAGCTCGAACAGCTTCTTGCGCGCAAGGCGCCGGGAGCCGGGCTTGTCGGCCGTACCGTCAGCTTCGCCCTTTCCGGGTTTTACGCCTTTTTCCACGCTCATCGATTCAAGTTTCCCTTCGACCGCTCGAAACTCTCCGCCTGCGCCATCGGGCGCGGCGAAATAATGACGCCGGCGCGGAGCATTTGTTCCCGCAGGAATTTGCGTGCGCGCCGCCGCCGTGCATTATATAGCAATTGCATAATCGCCGCCGCGGATTATCGCACCCTCGAACCATTTGTTAAAATCGCAGTCGTACTTAATGCCTTGCGGCGCGAGGCAAAGGAAGAAATTATGAGCATTTCGACCGTGATTTTGAGGTATGTTCCGGTTATATCGCTGCTTGCGCTTGCTTCGGCTCTCGTCGCGTCTTGCGGCGGGGTTTCGGGCAAGCTCGACGCCGCGGAGCGAGAGTTCGACGAAGGGCGATACGAATCCGCGCAGTTTATGTATTTCGAATTGATTTCCGCAACGGACGGCGAAGAACGCACGAAAGTGGCGGAAAGCTACATCGGACGCGTTTCCGCGCTCGTCTCGCAATCGACGTTCGATGCGGCGAAATATGGGGAATGGTCGGCGGTTTTCGATTCGCTTCCGGATTATAAATCAAGGCTGGACGGAATATTCGCCGCAAGCTTGCTTTCGCGCGCCAAATCGCACCTTGAAAACGGCGAGCTTGAAAAGTCCGCGGTGCTGGTCGGTTTTCTGCCGGACGGGTTCGACGACGGCGGACTGACGGCGGAAGTTTCGAAAGCCCAAAAGGAACTTGAAGCCAAAGTGTTCGAAACCGGCCGGAAGTTGTATCTCGAAAAAGACTACGACGGCGCAATCGCCGAATGGAGCAAGCTCGATCCGGGAAGCGAGGTTGGCAAAAAAGCCGCCGAAATTCAGGCAAGGATTCCGGGCGAAAAACTGGAGCATTTTCTATCGGAGGCGCGCAAGCGTCCGGTCAAAGGGTTCAAGAAAAACTCCGCCGGACCGACGAGCAGAGTCATCTACAATCGCGTGGAAGGTCAGACTTTCGATATGGATTCCGCCGGCGAAGGCAGGCAGTTGTTGAGAATAGAGGCGACGATTTCCGAAGACATCAATCTTTACGCCTGGTATATCGATAACGGCGAATTCGTGAATCTCGGAAGAATGCAGCGTGAAATAATGGTTTTGGAATTCGAGAACGAAGAGGAAATCAAGCGTATATATAAAAGGAATATAGTTTCGGGCAGACCCGTCGAGGTCGTATATTTCATGAGCACCGAGTTCGACTTCTACAAAATGAAGAAGATTTACATATCTACGAAAATATCGCCCAGAAACGCCGAGGAATTGGCGGAGATTTCCGTAGTTCATTCATTCTGATATGCCGATACCGCTTCGATAGAGAACTGCAACATCGCGTATTGCTATACTTCGCGGCGCTGATTTTTGCGCGGCCGGTTCAAGGCTGAAGGAGATTGCGATGCTGGCATACGCGGGATACGTTTTAATGGGAATCGCCTCCGGGTTGTTTGCGGGATTTTTCGGGGTCGGCGGCGGAATCGTGCTCATTCCGATGCTGATATTTATCCTCGGTATGACCCAAAGGGAGGCGCAGGGGACGAGCCTTGTAGCGCTTATTCCGCCGGTAGGTTTGCTTGCCGCGTGGGAATATCTGCGCGCCGGTCACATCGAATGGGCGAAGCACGTGCCCATAGCCGTATGCGTGGCTATCGGACTTTTGTTCGGCGCGCTCGGCGGCGCCAAGCTTGTCAATTATCTGGACCCCGTTTGGCTCCGGCGTCTTTTCGGACTGATTGTGGTTTACGTCGGAATCAGACTGATACTAAAACCATGACATGCGCTTTGATTTTGCCGGATTTTGCGTGAAACATGGCGGATAAACCGATTATTGATTTGCATCTGCACACAACCCGCTCGGACGGAAGATTCGACGCGGCTGCGCTTTTGGCAAAGCTAGTCGCCGCAGGTGTCGACTATGCAGCGGTGACGGATCACGATACGCTTTTCGGAGCGCGAGACTTGCTTAAGGTTGCTCAAGGAACGAATTTGCGGGTGATACCGGGCATGGAAATATCGACCGCATTTTTGGATGCCGGCGGCAATCTCATCGAGGAAATTCACGTGCTCTGGTATGGAATGGACATTGAGGCGCGAAAAGTGCTCGACTTCGAAGATGAAATCAGGGTCGCGCAAAACGGCAGGCTCGCACGCATGGTTGCCGGGCTCGAAAAACAGGGGATAAAAATAAGCGCGGCGGAAGCGATTGAGTCTTCCAGTCCCGCGCCCGCGTGTTACGTCCCTTTGATATTTCAACTGATTGCATCCGGATATTTGAAACTCGAACACGGCGCCATCAGAAGCTTTATAGACGAGCAGTTCGCGCCCGGCGGAAAGGTGTACGTTCCGCCCTCGGTAAAAACCGATGAAGCCGTTTCGAGAGCAAAATCCATCGGCGGTCTTGTTATCGCCGCGCATCCCGCGAAAATCGCGAGCTCGGATGCACGGGATGGATTAATCGAAATGTCGGACGGAATCGAAGCTTATTACTCCGCCCATTCGGCGGAAGACCGCACAAGATTTTCCCAGATATGCGCCAATGCGGGGAAACTCGCCACTTGCGGCTCGGATTTTCACGGGTACTATGAGACGGAATATACTCCCCCGGCGCTGGATGACGAAGAGCTTGAAAGGGTAATGGAATTCATATCGAAAGCGGCTATCCGCAAATGACTTCTGCGCCGGTTTGCGGGAATTGCGCGAAGGCGGGGTATACTAAAGCCCGTCATTCAGTTTTCGGCGGAGCACTATGAAACGTCATAGCATTCTCGCACTTGCGTTTCTGACGATATTAATAGCCTATTTGCCGGCAGCGCTTTCGTGCGGAAAACAATCGCCCGTGCCAGATTATGAACCGGCGAACGGGCAACCGGCCGAAATCCAAAATCGCCCGTCTTCGGTATGGGTCGATTACGAATCGGGAAAAACCGAAAGCGGATTTACCGTTTACACGGCAAAAATCGAATACGGCGCGGACGCCGCGCTGAAAATCGAAGTTACGAATTCGGGCGAAACAGCGGCGGTTTCGCTTTATAGCGAAAGCCCGGAATTCGAAAAAGCTTACGCAAGAATAGTTCCTCCGTCCGGATACGTTTTTTCGGGCGGCGAGTGGGCTGCTGAAATCGAAAGCTCGCACGCGCTTCATATGTCGGCGGAATTCTACGATTCGGTCGATGCGGGAATTGCCGCCGCCGGCGGCGGAGCCATAGAAATGATGCCGGGCCGCCCGCTATTCACCGCGATTTTCGTTAACAAACCGGACGCGCCGGCATTGCGGGAAACCAGCCGTGCGCCGCGCGGCGACCAAAACCGGGTGTCGCCCGTGAGGATCAAATCGCTGAAATCCGGCGACACCGAAATACGCTGGCTCGAAAGAAACGCGGGTGACTATGACAACGACGGCGAAGTGGGAATCCCCGACCTTACGCCGATAGCCCTTTATTATCTTCAGACCGAAGGCGAAATTATGGCGCGCGTCGATGGCAACGGCGACGGCGAAATCGGAATTCCGGACATCACTCCGCTCGCTCAAAATTACGCGTCCAGAGTGTCGGGCTACAACGTTTACAGGTACGAGGAAACCGGCGGCGCGTTCATAAACGCGGGCAAGCTGCCGAACAAAACCAATCCGGTGTCACTTTCTTCCATAGACAGGCCGCCGCAGCCGTTTGCAGGAGTTTTTGCCGATTACGTTTACACCGATGTTAATCCGCCGGAAGGGATAAGGTACGTTTACGGAGTGCGGGCGTTCGACGGCTCTTTCGAAGAAGGCACTCGCAGTTTTCCGCTTGCGGATTATTTATTCGAACTCGAAGCCGAGGCGAACTGGGCAATCGAACAAACGATGACGGGAGCGTTCGGCCACTCGATAACGATTCCCGCGGGCACGCTTCCCGCGGGCGCGACGCTCGAAGTGCGCGAAGTCGCGGAGGCCGAATTGCCTGCTCCGTATCCGGGAGATTCGGACTTCATAAGCGGAATAGAATTCATTGTAAAAGATTCCGGCGGGCAGGAGATTCACGTAACGGGCAATTTCGAAATCACGATTCCTATTCCGCTGAACGTTTCGAGCATTTCGCCGGTGTCCGGCTCTGCGGGTTTCAAAGCCGCATCCGCGGTGGACGCGCCGGATTTCCTCCCGCTATATTCGCTCGAAGGCGCGGGCGGGCCGTACGCGGAAGTTACCGCCTCCGCGCTGGTGAACGATGCGACGGCATATCGCGCCGTCATAGATTCCACCGGCACGTTTTGCCTTTTCGGCAGAGTGACGAGAGACACCGAGCCTCCGGTTTGGAGCGGTCCCGCCGGCGCGCAAAGCGTGGAAGTCACCGGCGACAACCTTGTCGAAGTGTCTTTCGGCACGGCGCTTGACGCGAGCGGGCCGGTCGCTTACAACGTTTATTTCTCCACTTCTTCGCCCGTCGATCCCGATACCGCTCAATTTGTAGGCGGCGTTATGTCCAGCCCCGCGGAGATTAATGCCGTTCGCGGCGCTGCGCAATACCATTTCATAGTTCGCGCCCAGGACAGAATGGGTAACGAAGAAGAAAACACCAATGAAGTATCCGTCTTCGTTCCGCGACCGAACGACTCGCTGTTTCTTTCCACCGACAAGGCGGAATACGAAGTAGGCGATACGATTTTCTTCACCGCCAATGTAAAGGCGATAAAAAGCCGCTTGTTCCAGCTGAATTCGGTACGCGTTACCTTCACCCCGCTCATCGAACCTGCCGCAGGTCAGATTACGCTCGGCAGCTTTTTCGATTACCACGACGGCATTTTCTTTCCGGCGTTTATCGTGCCGGTCGAAGGCAACCCGTCTTTCATCGAGTTCAACGCAAGTTTTGCGCAGGCGTCGAAGCAGGCGCAAGCCGGCGCCAGCGGCGACTTGTTCGAGTTTCCATTCACGGCTTTGAAACCGGGATTCGTGCAATTCGGATTGATGAAAGACCCTGCGGCGCCCGCGACCCCGTATTCCTTTTATACTTCCCTCGGCGACAATACTCCGATACCTTTTACGTGGCATCAGGGCTGCACGGCAAAAATTGTCCCCAAAGGAACGCTTACCGGAACGCCGGGCGCATAAATACAATGGTGTAATATGCTGGCCGGTTTTTGGAATAGATTAAGGATAAATGGCTAGGAAAAAATCAGTCAAGACAGCCGAAAGCCGCAGCGCCGCGCTTTTGCTGCTCGCGCACGTACCGTGGTTTCGCAGGAGCCATCTGGAAGTTCTGAAGTCCGAATTCGGCGAACCGGAAGAACTGGTCGAGGCGCCTCCCGGCAAAATCGAAAAGTGCGAGCTTATCGGCGAAGCGATGCGCGCGGAGCTTGCGGCCGCGCTTAGAAACTTCGAACCGGACAAAGTACGCCAATCGCTGGAAAATTCGGGAACGGCCGCGGTAACGCTCGCCGACGAAAAGTATCCGAAAAGACTTGCCGAAATATACAATCCGCCGCTCGCGCTATTTTGCAAAGGCGACGTTTCCCTTCTCGACAGATTGAGCATCGCAATCGTCGGCAGCCGCAAGGCGTCGAATTACGGCCTCGCGCAGGCGAAAAAAATATCCGCCGATTTGGCGGATTTGGGGATGGTAATCGTAAGCGGTCTCGCGCTGGGAATAGACGCGGCTGGACACGCCGGAGCGCTAGGCGTGCGAGGTAAAACCGTCGCGGTTTTGGGCTGCGGCACGGGCGTGATTTATCCGCCGGAGCATCACGACCTGTTCGCCAGAATCGCGCGCGAAGGATGCGTCGCCAGCGAGTACCCGCCGGACACCGAACCCAAAGCGCCGCATTTTCCCGAAAGAAACCGGATTATCAGCGGGCTTTCGCACGGCGTGTTCGTTGCCGAAGCGCCGATGAAAAGCGGCGCGCTAATCACGGCGCGGCTCGCGCTGGAACAGGGCAGAGAGGTTTTCGCGCTACCGGGATTGGTGACTAGTCCGGCGGGCCGCGGGTGCAACAACCTGATAAAGTCCGGGCAGGCCGCGCTCGTCGAATCCGCAGAAGATATTTTGACCGCGCTAAAGATAGACAAACGCTCGCTCCTGTACGGAATTGCGGAGCCTTCGGATGATTCCGGCCAAGCCGCGCTGGTGTTTGGAGAGGACAATTTCGAAACGGAAAGCGATGCGCTTGATAAATCGAAAGATAAAACGCTGCGGGTCGAGGTAATTGACAAGTCCGGCTATACTTCCGGTTCGCTTGCAAAAGCCGAATTGGATTTGCTCGAAAAGATAAGTTACGAAGGTACGCATATCAACGACTTGGCGCGGGCGACCAATCTGTCCATCGCGGAATTGTCGGCGCGTCTTACGATGCTCGAAATCAAAGGCGCATTGACGACGACGAGTGGCGGGTTTTACCAAAGGTTGTAGGATTTTTAAATGACGAAACTGCTTATTGTCGAAAGTCCGACGAAAGTCAAAACCATTTCCAAATTTCTTGGAAAGGACTTCAGCGTCATATCGACGGTCGGCCACTTTCGAGATCTGCCGAAAAGCAAACTCGGAGTCGATATTCAAAACGATTTCGAGCCGGATTTCGAAATCATCCAGGGAAAAGAAAAGGTAATTCGCGAAATCAAATCGAAAGTGGCAGAGGCGGACGAAGTTTTTCTCGCTCCCGACCCGGATAGGGAAGGCGAAGCTATCGCGTGGCACGTGGCCGAAGAAATCCGCCGCACAAAAAAGGGTTCGAAATCTCTAAAGCGCGTCGAGTTCAACGAAATCACCAAAAAGGCCGTGAATCGCGCGATGGAAACCGCGCGCGAGATAGACGCGGACCTCGTGGACGCGTATAAGGCGCGCCGCGTACTCGACAGGCTGGTCGGATACAAAATCAGCCCCGTGCTTTGGCGCAAGGTGAAACGCGGGCTGTCCGCAGGTCGCGTGCAAAGCGTCGCCGTTCGCTTGATTTGCGAGCGCGAAAAAGAAATTCAAGCGTTCACGCCCGAAGAATATTGGGAGCTTCGCGCGCTATTCGAAACCGCCGGCAAAGAGAAATTTATCGCCAAGCTGGTGAAGATAGCCGGCGAGGATTTCAAAATCGGCGGCAAAGAAGCCATGGACGAATTGCTCGCCAACCTCGAAAAAGGTAAGTTCGAAGTTGACGGCATAACGGACAAGGAATTCTCACGCCGCCCGCCGCCGCCGTTTACGACGAGCACCCTTCAGCAGGAAGCGGCGCGCAAATTCGGCTGGACGGGAAAGCGCACGATGCAAATCGCGCAGCAGCTATACGAAGGCGTCGAAATCGAAGGCAGTTCGGAAGGACTCATTACATACATGAGAACGGACAGCGTGCGCATTTCGGAAGAAGGTCTCGACCAGGCGCGCGCGGTGATTTCAAATGCTTTCACCGCCGAATACCTTCCCGAAAAACCGAATTTCTTTTCTACGAAATCCGGCACCGCGATTCAAGACGCCCACGAAGCCATCCGCCCCACGCAGGCCGTCCGCACTCCGGATTCGATTAAGAAATATCTAAAGCCCGACCAACTGAAGCTGTACACTTTGATTTGGATGCGGTTTGTCGCGTGTCAAATGACGGCGGCGAAGTTTTCAACGAAGACCGCGGACATTCTCTCCGGCGATTACTTGTTTCGAGCGAGCGATACGATCAACCTTTTTCCAGGCTTCCTTAAGCTCTACGACCCGCGTTCGGGCGAAAGACTTGAAGGCAAAGAGGAAGACGAGGCAGAAAAAGACGACAAACTGCCGCTTCCCGCGTCCCTGAAAAAGGGAGACAAACTAAGCCAAAAGGAATTCATTCCCACGCAGCATTTCACGAAACCGCCGCCCAGATTCAACGACGCTTCGCTCGTAAAGGCGCTCGAAGAAAACGGCATCGGCAGGCCAAGCACCTATGCCGCGATTATCGACACGATAATCAACCGCGGATATATAGTTCGCGAGAACAAAAGTTTCATGCCGACCGAATGGGCGTTCAACGTCACCGACCTAATGAAAACCTATTTCGACGCGATCGTTGACGTCGGATTTACCGCAGAGATGGAACTCAAGCTCGACAAAGTCGAGGACGGCAGCGAGAACTGGCGCAATCTGGTCGGCGATTTTTGGAAGACGCTCGAGGCCGACATCGAAAAGGCTAACGGCGACGACAAGCGCTTCAAACCGGAGCCGGTCGAAACCGACCACGTTTGCGAGCTTTGCGGGCATAAAATGTATATCCGGCAGGGCAGGTTCGGAAAATTCCTCGGTTGCAGCAATTTTCCCGAATGCAAGAGTACGAAGCCGCTAGACGATAACGGCGGCATCGCGGAACGTCAGCAAAATTCCGCGATTCATACAGGCGAATCCTGTCCCGAATGCAAGACCGGCGAACTCGTGGTCAGGCGCAGCAAGTTCGGCACGCAGTTCACGGCATGCTCGGCATACCCGAAATGCAAGTTCGCCCGCGACGTGCAAACCAAATGTCCGAAATGCGGCGGCGAGCTCGAAAAGCGAATGATGCCGAACAAGCGAAAGGTTTACGTTTGCAAAAACGAAAAATCCTGCGATTTCAAACTTTGGGGAAGTCCGGTGTACGAGCGCTGCGGGGCATGCGGATTTTTTCTCGCCGAGCGGCGCGTCAAGGGCCAGAAAGAGCCGCAGACCTTTTGTTCGAATCCCGAGTGCGAAAACAACTCCGGGATAGATTCTTGAGCCTTTCGCCGGAAAAGAAAAATACGGCCGGAAATTGTTGACAAGCCTCCGTATTTTTATTATCCTACTTGTTCGCCTTTTGGCGGTGCACATTCATTTTGCGCGCGCCGACGTAGCTCAGTGGCAGAGCAACTGATTTGTAATCAGTCGGTCACCCGTTCGAATCGGGTCGTCGGCTTTGGCCGTGTTTGAACGGTGGGGTTCCCGAGTGGCCAAAGGGGGCAGACTGTAAATCTGCTGCGTCAACGCTTCGTAGGTTCGAATCCTACCCCCACCATTGGCTTCGCGGGAGTAGCTTAATGGTAAAGCTCAAGCCTTCCAAGCTTGTGACGCGGGTTCGATTCCCGTCTCCCGCTTTGAAGTGCCCACATAGCTCAGTAGGTTAGAGCGCATCCTTGGTAAGGATGAGGTCACCAGTTCGACTCTGGTTGTGGGCTAAAAGTTCATTCGGGCATACCGGATTCATACGTACTAAGTCGTAGAGTTTTCATCACTATAAAGGAGCTTTCGCAGTAATGGGAAAGGCAAAGTTTGAAAGGACGAAACCGCATGTAAACGTGGGCACGATCGGGCACGTGGATCATGGAAAGACGACCTTGACGGCGGCGATGACGAAGGTATTGGAGAAGCTTGGACAGGCGAAGTTCACGAGTTTCGACGAAATCGACAAGGCGCCGGAAGAGAAGGAGCGCGGAATCACGATAGCGACTGCGCACGTGGAGTACGAGAGCGAGAACCGCCACTATGCGCACGTGGACTGCCCGGGACATGCGGACTACGTAAAGAACATGATCACGGGTGCGGCGCAGATGGACGGAGCGATACTCGTGGTCAGCGCTGCTGACGGACCGATGCCGCAGACGAGGGAGCACATACTGCTTGCGAGGCAGGTGGGAGTGCCGTACATCGTGGTGTTCCTGAACAAGGTGGACATGGTGGACGACCCCGACATATTGGACCTCGTGGAAGAGGAAGTGCGGGATCTATTGAAGAAGTACGAATTCCCCGGCGACGAAACGCCGATAATCCGCGGGAGTGCGCTCAAGGCGCTGGAGTCGAGCGGAGACCGTGGAGCGGACAACGAGTGCATATTCGAGCTGGTAGGAGCGCTCGATACGTTCATACCCGAGCCGCAGAGAGAAATCGACAAGCCGCTTTTGTTGGCAGTGGAAGACGTGTTCACGATAACGGGCCGCGGGACGGTTGCGACGGGAAGGATCGAGCGCGGCAAGGTGAAAGTGGGCGAAGAAGTTGAAATCGTGGGGATACGTCCGACGAGGAAGACGGTGTGCACGGGCGTGGAGATGTTCCGCAAGCTGCTGGACGAAGGCGTGGCGGGCGACAACGTTGGCTTGCTATTGCGCGGAGTGGAGCGGACGGGAATCGAGCGCGGGCAGGTAATATCGAAGCCCGGAAGCATCACGCCGCACACGGATTTCGAGGCGAGATGCTACGTACTGAAGAAGGAAGAAGGCGGGCGTCACAATCCGTTCGTGACGGGATACCGGCCGCAGTTTTATTTCCGGACGACGGACGTGACGGGAAAGATCGAGCTGCCGGGTGACGTGAAGATGGTGATGCCAGGCGACGACATCGACTTCAACGTGGAGCTTGGAAGCCCGATAGCGATGGAAGAAGGAATGCGGTTTGCGATTCGCGAAGGCGGACGCACGATCGGCGCGGGACGCGTCACGAAGATTCTCAAGTAAGGCGGCTGCGGTATGGCGAAGAAAGGCGACAAGCGTTCGATGGCGGTGCTGGCTTGCACGGACTGCGGTTCGCGCAACTATTACACCGAAAGAAATCGTGTCAACACCCCGGCCAAACTGGAATTGAAGAAGTATTGCCGGTTCTGCAGAAAGCACGTTCTGCACAAGGAATCGAAGTAGTTTCGAGGTATCGAAGGCCCATAGTTCAAGGGTAGAATAGCGGTCTCCAAAACCGTTGATGCGGGTTCGAATCCTGCTGGGCCTGTTTGAAAAGCAAATTTTGGAGCGTTGTACCGATGGCGGCACACGAAATCGAAGCAAAAGCCGGTTTGAAGGAAAAAGTCAAGGACTATTTCCATGAACTCGGCATCGAGTGGAAGAAGATTACCTTTCCGGAGCACAAGCCGGTGCCTTTCAGGCGCGGCTGGGCGAAGGCGGAGCTTTGGCGGGCCACGATTACGGTTTTCGTTTTCACGACCATCTTCGCAATCATACTCAGCGTGCTCGACTGGGCTATGACGCATATTTTCAGAGCGGTTTTCTATTAAGCCGGAGTTGATGAGCATTGCGCTGGTACGTTCTACATGTTTTAAGCGGTTACGAGGACAAAGTCCAGAACGCGATCAGCCATATGCTTGACCACGGCCAGCTGGGCGAAGACGTTTCGGAGGTCATCGTGCCTTCCGAAAAGAAACTTGAAAACGTACGCGGCAAGAAAAAGACTACGATACGGAAGATTTTTCCGGGGTATATCCTTGTCCACATGAACCTGACGAACAACAGCCGCTATATGCTGCGACAGGTTCAAGGAGTCATCGACTTCGTAAAGAGCACGAATACTCCCCAGCCGCTGACCGAAGAGGAAGTCAACCAAATCTTCGCGAGAATGGGCAAGGAAGTCGCGGAACTCGAAACGAGTTACAGAGTCGGAGACACCGTGAAGGTTTTGTCCGGACCTTTCGCCGAGGCGATCGGCAAGGTGCGAGAGATAGAACCCGACCGGCACAAAGTAAAAATAATGGTAAGTATTTTCGGAAGGGACACGCAAGTCGAGCTCGATTTCGAACAGGTTGAGCTGTTCGACGTCGATGTCGAGGGCGAAAAGTCCGAATCCGAATCGGAGTGAGGACTGGAGGCGGGTAATGGCCAAGAAAGTGACAGCTTTTGTTAAGGTGCAACTGAAAGGCGGCGAGGCGCGCCCCGCGCCTCCGCTCGGCCCGGCTCTCGGTCAGCACGGCGTCCAGATAATGGAATTCTGCAAGCAATTTAACGGCGCGACGAGCGACCGCGCCGGCGACATTATTCCCGTCGTCATCACGATATACGAAGACAAAAGTTTCACGTTCGTTCTTAAAACTCCGCCCACCGCGGAGCTTATTAAGAAGGAACTGGGAATTCCGAAGGGAAGCGGCTCGCCCAAGGAAATAAAGGCCGGAAAGATTACGAAGGAGCAACTCAGGAAAATCGCGGAGATTAAGCTACCTGACCTCAACACCAACAACCTTGACAAGGCTATGCTCATTGTCGCCGGTTCCGCACGGCAGATGGGCGTCGAGTTGGCGGACTGAGGGAGGCATTAGGAGGTATAAATGCCGAAGAGAAGCAAAGTTTACCGCCGCAAGGCGGAGGGTATCGGCGTCCGCAAAGATCCGCACGAGCTGGTCGAGGCGCTGAAAAAGGTGAAGGAGCAGGCGACCGATCGCGAATCCTGCGATCTTCACATCAGGCTTGGGATTAACCCTCGCAAGCCGGAGCAGAACTTGAGGGGAAACTTGATTTTGCCGAAAGGCACGGGCAAAGTGCCGCGCATTCTCGTCTTCGCCAAGGGCGACAAAATAGAGGAAGCGCTACAGGCAGGCGCGGACTATGCGGGACTCCAGGACCTTATCGAAAAGATTCAAGGCGGCTGGCTGGACTTCGACGTCGCGCTCGCTGTGCCCGACTGCATGAAGGACGTGTCCAAAGTCGCCCGCGTACTCGGCCCGCGCGGCCTTATGCCGACTCCGAAAAGCGGCACTTTGGCGGACGCAATCGGCCCGCTCGTCAAAGAATTCAAGGCCGGCAAGCTCGAATATCGCAACGACAAGACCGGCATCGTCCACACCACGGTGGGCAGGATGAGTTTCGCGGTCGAAGATTTGGCGGAAAACGTGCGCCACGTCTTGGAAGTGATTATCAAGGCTAAGCCGGCGGCGCACAAAGGCACTTATCTCAAGTCCGCGTACGTCGGTTCGACGCAGGTTCCTGCGATAAAGCTCGATCTGTCGCAGTTTGCGCGCTAGGAGGCCGGAAATGTTAAGGAAATTCAAAGAGCCGAGAATCGATAAGTTGCAGGAAGTGCTTTCCGAGAGCAATTTCGCGTTTCTGGTCGATTTCAGCGGAACCACCATCGGCGCGGTCGAGGAGTTCAAAAGCTCGGTCAGGGAAAACAACGGCGATTATTTGGTCGCCAAAAACACGCTTGCAAAAGTCGCGCTGAACAGACTGGACAACGAAGACTGGTGCGAAGAAATCGCGGCGTATTTTTCCAAAAGCACCGCGTTGGTTTTCGGAAGCGAAGACATAGGCGCCTGCGCGAAAGCGATCAAAAAATTCCACAAGGCCAACAAGGACAAATTCAAAATCAAAGCGATTTTGTTCGACCGCAAGGTGTACGGGCCGGAGGAATTCGAAAGTTTCACCAATTTGCTTACGATGGACGAACTCAAGTCCAAGCTGCTCGGCCTGCTTATGGCGCCGCAATCGAGTCTGGCACGCGTTCTCAAGGCGCGCCAGCGGGATTTCGCCGCCGTATTGAAGGCCTACGCGGAGAAATCGTAGGGAGGATGCGGATTTTTCCGCGAGGTTATTTTTCCAAAGGAATTTGTTGGAGGTTTTAAATGTCCAAGGAAAGCGTTATCGAGTCGTTGGAGAGCATGACAATCGTCGAGCTCAACGAGCTGGTCAAAGAGCTGGAAGAGCGCTGGGGCGTCAGCGCGGCAAGCTTCGCTCCGGTCGCGGTTGCGGCGGCGGGCGGCGGCGGGGAAGCCGCGGCCGAGGTTGAGAAAACTTCGTTCGACGTTATTCTCAAGGAGGTCGGGGACGCCAAACTTAATGTCATCAAGGTCGTGAAAGACATCCTCGGCATAGGCATCAAGGAGGCCAAGACCGTTGTTGACGAGGCTCCCAAGGCTCTTAAAACCGGCGTTACGAAAGACGAAGCTGACGAAATCAAAGACAAGCTGGTCGAAGCCGGCGCGGTGGTGGAAATCAAATAGTTCCTGCTTCGGGGTACTCAATTTTGAAGGATTTGGCGGCAACCATTGCCGCCGATCCGCGCGCGTACACTCCATTTTCGGAGGTTAAAAAATGGCGCTTCTAACCGAGCGTAGAATCAGACTCGCGGATGCGGATGCTCTTCCGCTTCGCAATCTGCTGGATATCCAAATACGGGCGTTCGAGGAGTTCGTCTTCGAAGGCATTCCGGAAGTATTCGCCGAGGTGTTCCCAATCGTCAGTAACGACGAGGAATACGAACTCAGCTTCGACGATTACGCGGTAATCACGCCCGAAATCGACTTGCATCATTGCTTCGAACAGGACAAAACCTACAACGCGACTCTTAAGGGCATTTTCAGCTTTTTAAACAAAAAGACCGGCGAAATCAAAGAGCAGGACGTTTATATCGCCGAGCTTCCTTTTATGACGCCGGCCGGCACTTTCGTAATCAACGGCGTCGAGCGCGTAATCGTTTCTCAACTTGTACGCAGTCCCGGCGTGTACTTCACGCCAGGCGACAAGCGCACGTCGAGCGAAGACGCGTTCATGGCTAAAGTGATTCCCTATCGCGGCGCCTGGCTGAAATACGAATACGACAAAAAGAACAAGGTATATCAGGTTCGAATCGACAGCCCGCGCAGGGTTTTGAAGGTTCCGATTACCACCTTTTTCAAGGCGCTCGGATTCGAAATCGACATCGTCAACAAAGTCATCTATATGCCGGGCAACAAATTTCCGAAATCGCAATGGCCGAATCCGGAAATGGAAATCAAGGACACTTTGCACGGCACGCTTGAAAAGGACGATTCGCGAAACACTCTCGACGCTCAAAAGGACATTTGGAAGAAACTGCACCCGACGGAGCCTTTCAGCGAGGAAGTTCTCGCGGCGATGCTGCCGTCGAGGTTCTTCGACGAGAAACGCTACGACCTTGCGAAAGTGGGCCGCTACGTTTTGAACAAGAAACTCGGACTCAAGCTTCCCGCGGACATACGGGTGCTGACGCATGCGGACTTGCTCGAAACTTTCAGAAAGCTCCACGACCTTCAGGAAAACAACGAAGGCGTCATCGACGACGTCGAGCATTTGAATTTGGAAAACCGCCGAGTGGAACATATCGGCGAGCTTTTGCAGGCACAGTTCAGGCGCGGCCTTCTTCGCGTCGAGCGCATCGTCAAAGAAAAAATGATGATGCCGGACGTGGCGAAGGAGACCCCGAAAACCCTTCTCAATACGAGACCGCTTATCGGCGTACTTAAGGAGTTTTTCGGAAGCTCCCAAATGTCCCAATTCATGGACAACACGAATCCGCTTACGAGCCTCACTCACAAGCGCCGATTGAGCGCGCTCGGCCCGAAAGGACTGACGCGGGAAAGCGCCAGGTTCGATTTCCGCGACGTTCACCACAGCCATTACGGCAGGATTTGTCCTATCGAATCCCCGGAAGGCCCGAACATCGGCCTCATCAGCTCGCTAGCGACTTACGCTCAAGTTGACCAGTACGGATTCGTAATCACGCCGTTCCTCAAAGTAACCGGCGGGAAAGTCAATGCGAGCGACATCGTCTATCTTTCCGCGGACGTTGAAGCCGAGCACCGGATCGCTCCTAGCACGACGCTTTTGGACAAAGATGGAAACATTGCCGAAGAAAGGTTGTTCGTGCGGCACAAGGGGAATTTCGAAGTCGTCCCGAGCGGAGAAGTTGACCTTATCGAAGTATCGCCGATGCAGTTCATCTCGGTTACAACTTCGCTCATCCCGTTCCTGGAGCACGACGACGCAAACCGCGCCTTGATGGGCTCTAACATGCAGCGCCAAGCGGTGCCTCTCATGTTTCCGGATTGCCCCGCGGTAGGCACCGGAAGCGAAGCGGCTATCGCGCAGGATGCGGGCTCAAGCATTCGCAGCCCGTTCTGCGGGCGCGTGGTCAAGGTGGATTCGCGCGGCGTCGAGCTTGAAAAAGGCGTCGTCTTCGACCTTGAATCCGGCGAAATCCTCGACCTTCCGAATCTCGAAACGCAAGGCAAGGCCGAGGTGCTGAACAAAAACAAATTCTCCTATATATTCAGCGCGCCCAAGGCGAAGCATGTCACATTCCACGACCTGCCGTTCGAAGACCGCGGATTTTCCTCCGTCAACCGTCCGAAGGAAAACTTGCAAGTGAATGTCAAACTGCGCAAGTTCCAGCGCAGCAATCAGGGCACGCTCATAGACGAGCGCATACGCGTCAACAAAGGCGACATCGTTATTAAGGGCGACCTATTGGCGGACAGCTCTTCCACGAAGCACGGCGAACTTGCGCTCGGCAAAAACGTGCTCGTTTCGTTCCTGCCTTGGCGCGGATACAACTTCGAGGACGCAATCGTCGTTAGCGAGAGGGTCGTCAAAGAAGACTATTTCACCAGCATCCACATCGAAAAGCACGAATGCGAGGCGAGGCAGACGAAGCTCGGACCCGAAAAGCTGACGAGGGAAGTTTTGGGGCTGGCAGAGGAATACATCGAGAAGAATCTTGACGAGCGCGGCGTCATTCGCGTCGGCGCCGAAGTGAAAAGCGGCGACGTACTCGTCGGCAAAATCACTCCGAAAGGCGAAAGCGACCTTTCGGGAGAAGAAAAGCTGATCCGCGCTGTTTTCGGCGACAAGGGCAAAGGTTTCAAGAACAGCCCGCTGAAACTGCCGCATGGCCAAGAAGGCGTCGTCATTCGCACGCAATATTACAGCCGCAAAGACGGGACTGAACTTGCTCACAACATCGTGGAGCTTGCACGCGTCTATGTGGCGAAAAAGAAAGTGCTGAAAGTCGGCGACAAGGTTGCGGGCCGGCACGGGAACAAGGGCGTCGTTTCGATTATCGTTCCCGAAGAGGATATGCCGTTCCTGCCGGACGGAAGAACGGTTGACTTCGTGCTTAATCCTCTCGGCGTACCCAACCGAATGAACATCGGTCAGGTGCTCGAAATGCACCTCGGCCTGGCCTGCAGTTTTATCGACCATGCGGATGCCGAGCGGTTTTCGGGCGTCATGCAGAGCGGCAACGGAAACGGCGCCAAGCTCGACCAAAGCAAAAACCGTTTCGATCTCGAAATCGAGGAAATCCACGGCGATACCGTGACGAATCCGATTAGGGTCAGTTCCCCGGTGTTCAGAGGGGTAAAGGAAGAGCAGATTCAAAGGCTGTTCGGCCATCTGAATCTGCCGCTCGACGGCAAAACGATTCTGTTCGACGGCATCACGGGCGAGCCGTTCAAAGAACGCGTCGTTGTAGGCATGATGTACGTGATGAAACTGAATCACTTGGTGGACGACAAAATGCATGCGAGAAGCACCGGTTCGTATGCGCTTATCACCCAGCAGCCTCTCGGCGGCAAGGCGCAGTTCGGCGGACAGCGTCTCGGCGAAATGGAGGTTTGGGCGCTCGAGGGTTACGGTGCGGCATACCTGCTCAAGGAAATGCTCACTTCGAAGAGCGACGACGTTTCCGGCCGCAACGCCACTTACAAGGCGATTGTGGACGGAAAAATGATTCCCGAGCCCGGTATCCCCGAAAGCTTCAACGTTATCGTGAACGAACTCAAGAGCCTTGCGCTCGACGTTCAAGTCGATACCGACGAAAGCGAACTGAAGGCGATTTTCGAAGAGCGATCGCGCTCCCGCAGGCGGCCGCGCTCGTTCGATGATTTGGAAGAAGGCGGTGACTTCGATGGCTAAATCACTCATAAAGAAGATTAGGATTGGCCTTGCCTCTCCGGAAAGCATAGAAACATGGTCTTCGGGCGAAGTTAAAAAGCCGGAGACTTTCAATTACCGCACTTACAAACCGGAAAAAGAGGGGCTTTTCTGCGAAGTCATATTCGGCCCGACCAAAGACTACGAATGTGCCTGCGGAAAATACAAGAAAGTTCGCTACAAGAACACGCGCTGCGACAGGTGCGGAGTTCTCATTACGAAATCCAGCGTGCGCCGCGAAAAGAGCGGACATATCAAACTGGCATGTCCGGTCGCGCACATATGGTTTACCAAAAGCATCCCCAATCGTTTTTCGGCTCTTCTCGGCATCAGCGCCAAGGAAATCGAAAAGATTATTTACTACGTCAATTTCGTGGTGTACCACGTCGACGCGGACTGGCTTAAGGAAAATCTGCCGGATATCGAATACAGCGTCGTAGAGCAGATTAACCAACTGAAAAAACAGAAAATCGAGCTTCGCGACATTCGCGAACTCGGAATGTTCGAGCTTTTGCTCGAAAGCGACGAACTTACGCAGGACGAACGCGCGGCGGTTCAGAAGCTGTCGAAAACTTTCATCAAGCCCGGCGGCGAAGCGGCGGACGCCGAGGATATTTCGTCCTCGATTTCGCTTTTGAAAGACCTGGTGGTGCGCGCAAACGTGCTCGACGAGTTTATGCTCGCCCATAACGTCGTGGACCCAGTAACGAAAGAAGTGGTTGCGGAAGCGCGGTCCAGATTCACGTTCGCCAATGTATCGAAGTTGGTGGATTTGGGCGTGTTTCGAGTGCCCGTCGAAAACGTTCGAACCCGCGAAGAAAACAAGAATTTGATTTCGGAAATCGAGCGTCAAATTCAAAGTCTTTCGAACGGAATGGAAGTTCTGCGCGGCGTCAAGTATATGGACCGGCTATCGGATCAGTACTTCGACGATTTCGAATATCTGAAATACGTCGTTCTTCGCGAACTCGGTCTCGACCTAGGTGACTACGTTCAAATGGGCATGGGCGCCGGCGCGCTGAAAGAAGTCTTGCGCAAACTGGACTTAAAGCAGCTTGAAAGAGACCTTTACGAAGAACTTGAAAAAATCAAGTTTCGCAAAACCTCTCAGAAGCGTAAGAAGTTAATTAAAAGACTGAAAACGGTACGCGCCTTTATCAAAAGCGGCAACCGTCCCGAGTGGATGGTTATGACCGTGCTTCCCGTTTTGCCGCCTGAGCTTCGCCCGATGGTCGAACTCGAAGGCGGCAGGTTCGCGTCGAGCGACCTGAACGACCTTTACAGGCGCGTTATAAACCGCAACAACCGGCTCAAGAAACTGATGGACATCAAGGCGCCGGAAAGCATTTTGCGCAACGAAAAGCGGATGCTGCAGGAAGCGGTTGACAGCCTTATCGACAACGGCCGCAAGGGCAGGGCCGCGGTCAATACCAACAACCGTCCTTTGAAATCGCTTTCCGACATGCTTAAGGGAAAGCAGGGGCGCTTCCGCCAGAACTTGCTCGGAAAGCGCGTGGACTATTCCGGCCGAAGCGTAATCGTGGTCGGCCCGAGGCTCAAAATCCACCAGTGCGGCATACCCAAGTACATGGCGCTCGAGCTGTTCAAGCCGTTCGTGCTGAACCGTCTAATCAATCCGGACGATCCGCATCAAAACATTTCCGCGGCGCGGCGAATGCTCGAAAAGGCGGAAGACCCGCTCGTATGGGACAAATTAGAGGAAATAATCCAAAACCATCCGGTGCTTTTGAACCGTGCGCCTACGCTGCACAGGCTTAGTATTCAGGCGTTCGAGCCGGTGCTTATCGAAGGCAAGGCGATTCAGCTTCACCCGCTTTCGTGCGAAGCTTATAACGCTGATTTCGACGGCGACCAGATGGCGGTACACGTGCCGCTTTCCACGACGGCGCAGGCCGAAGCGCGCATCCTCATGCTCAGCGCGAACAACATTCTTTTGCCCGCCGACGGCAAACCGGTCATCAGCCCGACGAAAGACCTCGTTCTCGGAATGTACTACCTTACACAGACTCAGGGACCGGTGGAAGAAGCTCGATACATTCCGATATACAGCGGACCGGAAGAAGCGCTCGTCGCTTACGAAACCGGCCATTTGAAGCTGCGCGACTTCGTGCGGATTCCGATGCGGCGCGTCGTACTGGAATACGTAATCGATCCCGCCCTCAACCCGCAGGAAACAAGGCGTGAAACAAGAAGGATTCAATATTACGACGAGCGCAAAGAAATGCCGCCGCTCGTCGGCGAATTCGTGGAAGTCGCCCATTCGAACAGCTGCTGGATAGTTACGACGGTCGGAAGAATTATGTTCAACCAGGAAATCCGGCGCATCGAGGAAGTTCACGGATTCGGCGAAAACGAAGGACTTCCCTTTATCAATATCATTATGGACAAAAATACGCTGTCCGATTTGATAAAGGACTCGTACAGAATTTGCGGCTCAGAGTTCACAGTCGTTCTCGCGGATACGGTCAAGGAAATGGGCTTCGAGATGGCGACTCGCGCCGGAATCACAATCGGCGTCACCGACATCTGTATCCCGTCCGAGAAAGAAGCGATAATCAAGAAAGCCAACAAATCCGCGGACGACATTTGGAGCAAATACAACAAGCGGCTGATTACCCAGCAGGAAAAGGACGAAGTTGTCATCGGCATTTGGGACCAAGCGACGAAAGACTTGACCAAAGCGATGAAGACGAACTTTGACAAGTTTAACAGCATCTACATGATGGCGGAATCCGGCGCTCGCGGCAAAATCGACCAGGTAAGGCAACTCGCCGCAATGCGCGGGCTAATCGTAGGTCCGACCGGCAACATCTTGCCGCTGCCAATTCAGAGCAACTTCCGCGAAGGCCTGAGCGTATTCGAGTATTTCATTTCCACGCACGGCGGCCGGAAAGGACTCGTGGACACGGCGCTCAAGACGGCGGACAGCGGATACCTGACACGGCGTCTCGTTGACGTCGCGCTGGACGTGACGATTCGCGAGCACGACTGCGGCTCCGAGGACGGCATCTATCTCGAACTCGAAGATATGCGCCCGGCGGAGCTGGCGAAGAAGATAATGGGACGCGTGCTCGCGGAAGATTATCTCGACGAGGAAACGGGCGAAGTTCTTTTCGAGAAAAACTCTGAAATCGACTACAAGGTTTCACAGATAATTTCCCAAACTTTGCCGCCCAAACTAAAGGTTCGCAGCGTCCTTACTTGCGATACGCCGGAAGGCACTTGCGCCAAGTGCTACGGCTGGGATTTGTCGTCGAACAGGCTTGCGGAACTCGGCGACCCTGTTGGCGTCATAGCCGCGCAGTCCATCGGAGAACCCGGCACGCAGCTTACGATGCGCACGTTCCACATCGGCGGCGTAACCGAAGAAAACTACGACGTCGTACACGTCAGATATCCGGACGGGAAGGAAGAGGACATCAACGTCCGCACGTCGAAAGACAACAGTCTTACCGTTAAAATCGGCTCGCTTCTAACGGACGAAACCCACTACCTGGATTCCAAATTCGAGGTGGCGGTGGATGAAGACGGCGCCGTCAAAGAGGTTGACCGCGAGAACTATGAAGTTACCATCAAGACCGGCCCTCGCAAGGAAAAGACATATCCGATTCCTCGCGGCAGCGAAATCATGGTCAAAGAAGGCGACCGCGTAAGCTCTCACGACAACTATTTCGACAAACTAAAGAAACATCGCGTTAGCCGCGCCTGCGAAGTCATCAGCATAAGGGAAATGCATGGAATGGCGAAAAAAGCCGGCGCGAAGAAAATGGGCGACATCACCCAGGGTTTACCGTTCGTCGAAACTTTGTTCGAGGTTCGCAACGTCAAGAATCCGGAGATTCTTTGCGAGTCTGCAGGCGTCGTAACCGAAATCGAAAAGGTCGTGCCTTACAAGGTCGCGCTGCGCGGCGCGGACGGAATTCAGGAAAAGAACTACGACGTTTACATATCGGAGAAAAATCCGCTCGTCGTCAAATACAGAAGCCAGCTATCAAAGGGCGATCCGTTCGACCAAAACGGCGCATACACGGCGGATTTCGCCGGCTCGATCGTCCAACTTTTCCCCGAAGAGCGCAAGGCGTTCCACAGGGTGACCGTTCTTCAAGACGACGGCGAAACTACGGTGTACGAAACGCCGCACGAAAACCGCTTGCTACAGGTTGACAAGGGCCAAAGGCTCGAAGTTGCGGATCCAATCTGCGACGGCGAATTCGACATGCGCAAGTATCACCAGCTTAAGGGCGATCTCGCGACGCAGGTCTATCTCGTGCGCGCAATCCAGGACATTTACGAAAGTCAAAACGTCAGCCCGAACAGCAAGCACATCGAAGTGATCGCGAGCCAGATGATCAAATACGTACAAATACAAGACCCGAACGACGTGGACGATTTGTACGAAGGCGACCTGATGGAGAAAAAACGCTTCAGAGCGCTTTGCAAAGAAGTCGAAACCGCAGGCGGAAAGGCGCCTGAAGGCAAGTCGCTTCTGCAGGGCATATCGAAGGCGAGCCTTTCGACCGACAGCTTCCTTGCCGCGGCAAGTTTCCAGGAAACAACTCGCGTGCTAACCGAGGCGTCGATCGAAGGAAAAATCGACCCGTTAAGGGGCCTCAAAGAAAACGTCATTATCGGCGGCCTGATTCCCGCCGGTACGGGCGTCGCGGCCGAAAACGCGGCGCCGGGCGCGTCCGAGTTCGAGGATTCGTTCGGCGAAGGCGAGGAATTCGATGCGGATACCGAACTCGAAAGCATATTCGAAGAAGGCGAATCGGGCGAAACGGATTCTTTGGAAAAATAATTCGCGAAAGTATTGCACAGGCGTTCCAAACCTGTTATAATGCTCCTTCGCTTTTTTAGGGAGATTGGCTGATGCCGACTATCAATCAATTGGTGCGGAAGGGCCGCAAGGTCGTTTCCAAGAAAAGCAAGACGCCGGCGTTGAAGGCGTGCCCGCAAAGACGGGGCACGTGCACGCGCGTCTGGACGATAACGCCTAAGAAGCCGAACTCTGCGCTTCGCAAGGTGGCGCGCGTCAAGCTTACCAGCGGATTCGAAGTTACGGCATATATTCCCGGTATCGGCCACAATCTCGCCGAGCACTCCGTGGTTCTTATCCGCGGAGGAAGAGTTAAGGATTTACCCGGTGTGCGTTATCACATTATCCGGGGAACGATGGACTGTGCAGGAACGGACAAGCGCAAGCAGGGGCGCAGCAAGTACGGTACAAAGCGCCCTAGCTAGCTGGAGGATTTCAGGTGCCAAGAAGAAAGTACAAGAAACGCGGTGACATTACTCCCGACCCGGTTTACAACTCACGTCTGGTTGCAAGGTTCATCAACAGCATAATGCTCAGCGGCAAGAAGAGTGTTGCTGAACGTATTTTTTACGATGCGCTCGAGATTATCGAAAAGCGCACGAAGGAAGAACCGATCGCCGTCTTCGAGAAGGCAATACAAAACGTAATGCCTACACTCGAAGTCAAAAGCCGCAGAATCGGCGGCGCCACGTACCAGGTGCCGATCGAAGTGCGGCCGGAGCGCAAGTATGCTCTGGCGATGCGGTGGATTATCGGATTTGCGCGCTCCCGCAAGGGCAAGCCGTTCGCGGACAGACTTGCAGTGGAGCTTTTGGACGCCGCCCAGGGACAGGGTTCGGCGGTGAAGCGCAGAGAAGACACCCATCGCATGGCCGAGAGCAACAGGGCGTTCAGCCAGTTCCGCTGGTAAGACGATTAGGCTTCCAATAACTCATTTTGGGTGGTTGATTACCATCAACTGGTTGGTTTCGGATTATGGCGTCGTTTTTGGGCAGAATTCGCAATATTGGCATTGCAGCCCATATCGACGCGGGTAAAACCACCCTCACCGAGAGAATCCTCTTTTATACCGCTCGCACCCATCGAATGGGGGAAGTCCACGACGGCAGCGCCACGATGGACTGGATGGTGCAGGAACGCGAGCGCGGCATAACGATTACGAGCGCCGCAACCTATTGCGAGTGGAAAGACCACAACATCAACATCATCGACACCCCAGGCCACGTGGATTTCACGGTCGAGGTCGAGCGCAGTATGCGCGTTCTCGACGGTCTTGTCATCGTTTTTTGCGCGGTTGGCGGCGTCCAGCCGCAAAGCGAAACTGTCTGGCGGCAGGCGAACAGATACAGCGTGCCGAGACTAGCCTTCGTCAACAAAATGGACCGCGTGGGGAGCGATTTTTTCGCCGTATTCGACCAAATCAAAGACCGCCTAAACGCTCCCGCCATTCCAGTCCAATTGCCGATTGGCCGCGAGGACGATTTCAGGGGAATCATCGACCTCGTCACGAATAAAGCCTACTATTACGACAAAGGCGAAGACGATTACGGGCGTGTTTATCGCGAAGGCCCGGTTCCCGAAGACATGATCGACACGGTCATCAAATTTCGCGAAATGCTTTTCGAAAAAATCGGGGAATTCGACGACGAAATACTCGAATCTTATTTGGGCGAGGAAGACGTCGAACCCGAAGCGATTAAAAAAGTCATAAGGCAGGCGACAACCGGAAACCAGCTTGTCCCCGTTTTCGTGGGCAGCGCGTTCAGAAATAAAGGCGTTCAGCTTTTGCTGGACGGCGTTGTCGATTATCTGCCGAGCCCGGTGGACGTTCCGGCGGTGAAGGGCATAGACCCCAAGACCGGCGAACAGGACACCCGTGCGAGCGACCCGATGCTTCCGTTTGCCGGACTCGCGTTCAAAATAGCAACCGACCCGCATGTAGGCAAACTTACTTTCATTCGCGTTTATTCCGGCGAATTGCAGAAAGGCACGGCGGTGCTGAACGTCGGCAAAGACAAAAAAGAACGCGTAATGCGCCTGCTTAGAATGCACGCGAATCAACGCGAAGACGTCGATTCCGTGCGCGCCGGCGATATCGCGGCGGCAATCGGACTCAAGCTCACCACAACCGGCGATACGCTGACCGACCAGAAGCATCCGGTTTTGCTCGAAAGCATTCAATTTCCGGAGCCGGTCATATCCGTGGCGCTCGAACCGAAGAGCAAGGCCGACCAGGAAAAAATGGCGCTCTCGCTCGAAAAGCTGTCCGAAGAAGACCCGACTTTCAAGTATCAGACGGACGAAGAATCGGGTCAGATGATTATTTCCGGAATGGGCGAGCTTCATCTCGAAATCATCGTGGACAGGCTGCTGCGGGAGTTCAAAGTGGAAGCGAAAGTCGGCAGGCCGCAAGTTGCGTACCGCGAAGCGATTCGCACCGAAGCGTCGGCCGAGGGCAGGTTTGTCAAGCAGACCGGCGGCCGCGGCCAGTTCGGAGTCGTCAGGCTGCGCGTAGCGCCTATCCAAGATTCCGCCGATTCGTTCAAATTCGTAAACGAAATCGTGGGCGGCACGATACCGAAGGAATACATTCCCGCAGTGGAAAAGGGCTGCCGCGAAGCGCTTCAAACGGGCATAATAGCGGGTTATCCGCTTGTCGGCGTCGAAGCCACTTTGTACGACGGCGAATTCCACAGCGTCGATTCAAGCGAAATGGCGTTCAAAATAGCCGGTTCGATGGCTATACAAGACGCCTGCCGCAAGGCGAGCCCCGCATTGATGGAGCCGGTGATGGCGGTGGAAATCGTTACGCCGGAGCACACGATGGGCGACGTTATCGGCGATTTGAATTCACGGCGCGGCAAGATTATCGACATAGACCATTCGCAGGACGGCACGGTGCGCATCAAGGGCGAAGTGCCGCTTTCCGAAATGTTCGGCTACACGACCGATTTGCGCAGCAGGACGCAGGGCCGCGGCAGCCACTCGATGGAATTTCACCACTACGAATGTCTCCCTGCGGAGATGGAGAAAGCCATCCTGCAGAAGAGCGGAATGCGAGTTTAGGTGTGAATTCAGTAATGAAGGAGCATTAAGATGGGAAAGGCAAAGTTTGAAAGGACGAAACCGCATGTAAACGTGGGCACGATCGGGCACGTGGATCATGGAAAGACGACCTTGACGGCGGCGATGACGAAGGTATTGGAGAAGCTTGGACAGGCGAAGTTCACGAGTTTCGACGAAATCGACAAGGCGCCGGAAGAGAAGGAGCGCGGAATCACGATAGCGACTGCGCACGTGGAGTACGAGAGCGAGAACCGCCACTATGCGCACGTGGACTGCCCGGGACATGCGGACTACGTAAAGAACATGATCACGGGTGCGGCGCAGATGGACGGAGCGATACTCGTGGTCAGCGCTGCTGACGGACCGATGCCGCAGACGAGGGAGCACATACTGCTTGCGAGGCAGGTGGGAGTGCCGTACATCGTGGTGTTCCTGAACAAGGTGGACATGGTGGACGACCCCGACATATTGGACCTCGTGGAAGAGGAAGTGCGGGATCTATTGAAGAAGTACGAATTCCCCGGCGACGAAACGCCGATAATCCGCGGGAGTGCGCTCAAGGCGCTGGAGTCGAGCGGAGACCGTGGAGCGGACAACGAGTGCATATTCGAGCTGGTAGGAGCGCTCGATACGTTCATACCCGAGCCGCAGAGAGAAATCGACAAGCCGCTTTTGTTGGCAGTGGAAGACGTGTTCACGATAACGGGCCGCGGGACGGTTGCGACGGGAAGGATCGAGCGCGGCAAGGTGAAAGTGGGCGAAGAAGTTGAAATCGTGGGGATACGTCCGACGAGGAAGACGGTGTGCACGGGCGTGGAGATGTTCCGCAAGCTGCTGGACGAAGGCGTGGCGGGCGACAACGTTGGCTTGCTATTGCGCGGAGTGGAGCGGACGGGAATCGAGCGCGGGCAGGTAATATCGAAGCCCGGAAGCATCACGCCGCACACGGATTTCGAGGCGAGATGCTACGTACTGAAGAAGGAAGAAGGCGGGCGTCACAATCCGTTCGTGACGGGATACCGGCCGCAGTTTTATTTCCGGACGACGGACGTGACGGGAAAGATCGAGCTGCCGGGTGACGTGAAGATGGTGATGCCAGGCGACGACATCGACTTCAACGTGGAGCTTGGAAGCCCGATAGCGATGGAAGAAGGAATGCGGTTTGCGATTCGCGAAGGCGGACGCACGATCGGCGCGGGACGCGTCACGAAGATTCTCAAGTAAGGCGGTTAAAAAATGGCTCAAAGAATTAGGATAAGGCTGAAGAGCTACGACTATAAGGTTCTCGACCAATCCGTCGAGCGTATCGTGCAAACGGCTCAGCGTACGGGCGTGAAGCTGGTCGGGCCGATTCCGCTTCCGACCGAGCGCAGGATTTTCTGCGTCAACAGGAGCACGCACGTGGACAAGAAAAGCCGCGAGCAATTCGAGATGCGTATTCACAAGCGCCTTATCGACATCTTGCAGCCCACCGCACAGACAATCGAAAGTTTGAGTACTCTCGATTTGCCCAGCGGTGTTGACATAGAACTTAAAGTTTAGTATCGTTTAAAGTTCGCGGCTTTTGCAGCCGCGATTCGTTGCTGGAGCGCATTATGCTTAACACAATACCGGCAAAAAAACTGGGAATGACGAGCGTTTTCGACGGCGCGGGCACTACGATGCCGGCAACCGTCATGGAGCCGTTCGACCTTTATGTGGTGCAGAAAAAGACCGTCGCGAAAGACGGCTATTCCGCAGTCGTCCTCGCGTTTCAAGAAACCGCACCCAAACACGTGAAAAAGCCGAGGATGGGCCAACTCGCAAAGGCCGGAATTTCCGAAACATTAAGACGTTTGTTCGAAGTGAAAGTAGCGGAAGAGCAGCTTAACTCGTTGGAAGTCGGCCAGCACCTCAAGCCGGAGGAGTTTCTTCCGTATTGGGGTGAGGCGAGCGTCGCCGGCATAAGCAAAGGAAAAGGCTTTCAGGGCGTAATGAAGCGCCACAATTTCTCGGGCGTCCGGATGACTCACGGCCACACGATTCACAGAAAACCCGCGTCGGGCGGCGCGACCGACCCCGCGAGGCAGCTGAAAGGCAGCAGGCGCCCAGGTCATATGGGTAGCGAGCGAGTCACCGTCAAAAACCTGACCGTTTTCGAATACAACAGACTTCACAATATCCTCGTCGTGCAAGGCACCGTTCCCGGTCCGAAGGGCGGCCTCGTATGGGTGACGAGAACCAAAGAACTCGACAAGGAAATCGTCGATTTGCAATACGAGGATTATCTCGAAGCAAAGGCCGAAGAAGAAGCGGAAGAGGTAGTGGCCGAATCCGCACCTGCGGCGCAAATTGCTCCGGCGCCCGCGGCGGAAGAATCGCCGGTTGTCGAACAGCCGGAAGTCGCGACAGAAGCCGCGCCCGAAGGCGAACCGGCCGAAGATTCAGCGGTTTCGGGGGCTGAAGACAACCTCGAATCCGCGCCGGAAAGCGGCGAAACGCCGGCCGAACCTGAAGACGGCGCAGGGGAGGAGAAATAGAAATGGCCGACATTAAGCAAGTTACAGAAATCGGCGGAGTGAGCGGGTTTCCGATCAACTATTTCCACATAACGGAAGCCTTTCTCAACCAGAAAACGAACAGCTTCAGATTCACCGGCAAGGCAAAGTCGAAGGGCGAAGTTCAAATGACAACGGCGAAGTGGTTTCGCCAGAAGGGAACCGGACGGGCGCGCCAGGGAGCGCTTTCGAATCCGCATATGAAAGGCGGCGGCAAAGCTCACGGCCCGAAGCCGCGTTACAGCCCGAGCAAATTGAACAAGCGCGTAAAGCGCAGCGCATGGCTTTCCGCATTGGCTTACCATCTGGAGCGCGGAACCATTTTCGTCATTGAAGACGATTACGCGGCGACGCTTTTAAAAACCAAACAAGTCGTTAACGTTCTCGAGGCGGCGGAGCAATTCGGCAGGGCGATTATTTGCTGCCCGCCTGACAGCCCGCTCGTACTAAGCGCCAGGAACGTCCACAAGGTTTCGGTGCTTCCTCCTGAAAGGCTAAACGTAGGCGATATGATGCTTGCGGACTGCATCGTTTTTACACGCGGCTCTCTCGGAACGGCCTCGCTTATCGCAACCGCGATGCGCGACCAGAACGGCATCAAGCGGCTTGCGCTCGGAGTATCTGCAAGCTCGCTCGAAGGAGCGGAAGCCGAAATCAGCGAAGTATCGGTCGCCGAAATACCCGAAGTTCAGGAAGCGGAAAAGACGGAAGTTCCCGCTCCGCACAGAGTGGAAGATGAAGTCGAAAGTGCCGAAACCGAAGATTCCGGCGATACAGCTTCGGATGAACCTGCGGTCGGCGAAGACGGCGGCGAGACCGGCGAGGAAGAAAAGAAGGAGACCGGCGATGAGTGATTTTCATTTTGCAGATGTAATTGTCAAGCCGGTTATCACAGAACGTTCGATGGAAGCGGCGGGGCGCGGCAAATATACCTTTGTCGTAAACGACAACGTAACCAAAGTGGACGTCAAGCGCGCCGTCGCCGAAAGATTCGGCGTGGACGTGGTGGACGTGAACATCATAAACCTTCCGGCGAAGGTCAAAAAGGCGGGACGCCACACGTTTTCGCGCGGCAAACGGCGCAAGGCGATTGTCACGCTGGCCGAAGGGCAGGAAATCCCGGAGATCATCGAGGCGGTATAGAAAATGGCGATAAAGAAATACAAACCGTACACACCATCGAGGCGCGGAATGTCCGTAGTGGACTATTCCCCGCTTTCGGGCGACGCACCGCACAAACCGTTGTTAAAGCCGATAAAGAAAAACGCCGGCCGCAACAATCAGGGGCGGGTCACGGTCAGGTTCAGAGGCGGCGGCAACAAGCGCAAGTACAGGCTTATCGATTTCCATCGCAAGGCGGAGGACGGAATCGAGGCGACCGTGCTTAGCTTGCAGTACGATCCGAACCGCACGGCGTTCATCATGCTCGTGGAACTCGAGGACGGCAAGAAGAAGTATTACATCGCGCCGGACGGCGTAAAAGTCGGCGACAAAATTGCAAGCGGCAAGGAAGTCCGCATACAAACCGGAAACACGCTCCCGCTTGCGAATATACCCGTCGGCACGTTCGTGCACAATATCGAAATGAGGCCGGGTCAAGGCGCCGCGCTCGTCAGAAGCGCCGGAACGCAGGCGCAAATTCTCGCCAAAGAAGGCCAGAACGCTCTGTTGAGGCTGCCGTCGGGCGAAATGCGCTACGTGCCGGCCGCGTGCAGGGCTACGGTTGGCCGCGTATCCAATATCGACCAGAAAGACGTGGAGCTTGGCAAGGCTGGGCGCAAAGCCCATCGCGGCAGGCGCCCGCATGTTCGAGGCACGGTCATGAACCCGCACGACCATCCGCACGGCGGCGGCGAAGGCAGGAGCAAGTGCGCCGGAAGGCCGCCATGTTCGCCAACGGGCGTCAAGGCCAAGGGCTTTCGCACCCGGAAGAAGAGCAAGTCCAAGATTCATCTCGTTAAGGATAGAAGGAGCAAGAGCTAATGAGTCGCTCCACGAAAAAAGGACCTTTTGTTGACGCGAATTTGGAGCACAAGGCGAGGCGCGCGCAGGAAACCGGCGACAAGCGCCCGATTCGCACATGGGCGCGCGCTTGCACGATTACTCCGGATATGATCGGTCTTACGATCGAAGTGCACAACGGCAAGAAATTCCTTCCGGTTTTCGTAACCGAAGAACTGGTCGGTCACAAGCTTGGCGAGTTCTCCCCGACGCGCACCTTCAGGTCGCACGTCAAGGGCAAGTCCGGCGATAAGGGAGCGAGGAGGAAGTAGTATGCAGGTTTACGCAAAACACAAGTTCATCCTCAGAAGCCCGCTTAAAATCAGGCGCTTCGCTCAGCTGATCAAAGGCAAGCAATACGAGCATGCCGAAGCGGCGCTGGTGGTCAATTCTTCCCCCGCGTGCGAGGAAATGCTCAAGGTGCTTCGCAGCGCCGGCGCAAACGCGGAACACAATTTCAATCTCGACAAGGAAAACTTGTTCGTTTCTACGGTTCTTGTTGACGAAGGGCCGAGGCTGAAAAGATTCAGGGCGAGGGCCAGGGGAAGACCCGGCCCAATCCTCAAGCGCATGTCGCATCTGACAATCGTGCTTGACGAAATCGTGCCGTCGAGCGAAGGCTCGTAAGGACAGGTGTAAGTATGGGTCAAAAAACGCATCCGAAAGGTTTCAGACTGGTCACCGTGGAAGATTGGGACGCGCATTGGTACGCCCCGAAGAAAGTCTACGGCGACTATCTGGTCGAAGACATCAAAATACGGCGATTCCTCGAAAAGGAACTCAAAGCAGCGCAGGTATCGAAAATCGAAATCAAGCGCTATCCGGGCCGCGTGATTGTCAACGTTTGGGTGGTCAGAATGGGCATCGCCGTCGGAAAGGGCGCCACGCATCGCGACGAGCTTAAGGCCCAAATGAAAAAGAAGCTCAAAATCAAGGACGACATTCATCTTGACTTTTACGAGCAGAACACGCCCGACATTACGGCGAAAGTTGTGATGGAAAACGTCTGCCAGCAGCTCGAGCGCAGGATGAACTTCCGGAAGGTTATGCGCCAAACGCTCAAGCGGTGCGAGCAGGCGGGCGCGAAAGGCGTGAAGATAATGGTAAGCGGGCGCCTAAACGGCGCGGAAATGTCCCGGCGCGAGTGGTATCTGCGCGGGCGTATTCCCCTTCACACACTCAGGGCTAAAATCGGCTATTCGCAGGGCGAAGCCAAGACGGTTTACGGAAGCATCGGCGTGAAGGTTTGGGTATTCACCGGCGAAGAACTGCCGAAGGTAAAGGCCGCTCCCGCCGCGCCGCAAGCTTCGAAGAAGGCGGAGGTAACCGAAAATGCTTAGTCCGAGCAGAGTAAAATACAGAAAAACGATGCGCGGGCGGATGCGCGGCAAGAGCCAGCGAGGCTCTACGGTCAGCTTCGGCGAGTGGGGTCTAATGGCGCTTGAACCGTGCTGGATTACCGCGAATCAAATCGAATCGGCGCGCGTCGCCGTTAACCGTAAAATCAAAAAGCACGGCAAGCTTTGGATTCGGATTTTTCCGGACAAGCCGTACACGAAAAAACCCGCCGAAACGCGCATGGGAAGCGGCAAGGGCGGTCATGAAGGTTATGTCGCGGTAATCCGCCCCGGCAGAATCCTGATGGAAGTTGTTGCGCCGGATGAAGAAGTGGTGCGCAAGGCGCTATTGGTGGCATCCAACAAGTTCCCTATCAAGTGCAAAATAGTCAGAAGGGAGGTCGTTTAAGGTGGCTAAAAGCGAATTTGCCAAACTCGGCGAGCGCGAACTGAAGGGCCGCCTACGCGAGCTGAAAAGCGAGCTTTTCAATCTTCGTTTTCAGCAGGCGACCGGCAAACTGGAAAACTTCCGCCGGTTCAGAAGCGTCCGCAAGGATATCGCTCGCGTAATGACCTATCTCTCAGCGAAGGCGGCGAAGGAGTAGCGCTATGCCAAAGAGAACCATTACAGGCGTCGTTGTTTCCGACAAGATGCAGAAGAGCATAGTCGTGCAGGTTGAACGCCGCAAGCGTCATCCAATCTACAAAAAGTTCCTTCGCGTCCGCAAGAACTATATGGCGCACGACCCGGAAGAAAGCGCGCGCATCGGCGATACGGTGCGCATTATCGAATGCAGGCCTATTTCGAAGCACAAAAGCTGGGAACTTCAGGAAGTGGTCGAGAAAGGCATCGGAGGTGGCGAGGATGCTTAGTCCCGAAACGCGAGTAAACGTTGCGGACAATTCCGGCGCGAAGCAGCTGCTTGTTATCAAGTGTCTGAACAAGGGCGGAAAGAAAGTGGCGCACGTCGGCGATGTTGTAGTCGGCAGCGTCAAGGTGGCTTCGCCCCGCAAGGACATTAAAAAAGGCGACGTTGTACGCGCCGTTGTGGTGCGCACGAAGTTCCCGATTCACCGCAGAGACGGCTCGACCGTCAAGTTCGACGAGAACGCGGTGGTAATTATCGACCCTGCCACTCTAAATCCCAAGGGCAACCGCGTGTTCGGCCCGGTGGCTAGAGAGCTAAGGGACAAAAACTTCATGAAAATCATTTCGCTTGCTCCGGAGGTGCTGTGATGTCGCTTTTGAAGAAAGGTGACACGGTGTACGTTCTCAAGGGCAAAGATCGCGGAAAGCGCGGCAAAATCGTCGAAATAAAGGCGAAAAAGGGCGTCGCAATCGTCGAGGGCATCAACGTTTACAAGAAGCACCAGAAGGCGAACCCGAACCAGCGCAAGCCGGGCGGAATCATCGACGTGGCGATGCCGATCGATGTTTCGAATCTGCAATTCGTCAATCCGAGAACGAACAAGCCGGACAAGCTTTCGCGAAAGTTTTTCGAAGGGAAATGGCAGCGTTGCAGCAAATCCACCGGCGAGATTATCGAGGTTAAGTGATGGCTATCGCAATCAACAGGCTAAAGGCCGAGTACGACGGCCGGATAAAGAAGGAACTTAAGGACGAGCTTAACCTTCAAAACGTGATGCAGGTTCCGCGCATCGAAAAAATCGTTTTGAACATGGGCGTCGGCGAAGGTTATCACACGCCGAAGGCGCTTGAAAGCTCGGTAAAAACGCTCGAAGTGATTAGCGGGCAAAAGGCGATAGTCACACGCGCCCGCAAATCGATTTCGAACTTCAAAATTCGCGAAGGGCATCCTATCGGCTGTTCGGTTACGCTGCGCGGCCATAAGATGTGGCACTTTCTGGACAAGCTGATAAATATGGTCTTGCCCAGAGTGCGCGACTTCCAAGGGATTTCGGTGAAGCGATTCGACGGGCGAGGCAATCTGAACGTCGGATTCCGCGACCAGCTGGTTTTTCCCGAAGTCGTATTCGACGAAGTCGGCGTGCTTAAGGGAGTGGCGGTCGCGATCGTGACAAGCGCGAAGGACGACTATCAAGCAGCGTTTCTCTTGAAGAAACTCGGAATGCCCTTCAGCGATTTCAAAGTCGTGGAGAAGGTTGGCTAAGAGGAAACCGGATGGCAAAGAAAAGTAAAATCGCAAAATTCCACAGGAAGCCCAAATTTAGGGTGCAGCATCACAACCGGTGTCTCGTTTGCGGGCGCCCGCGCGGTTATTACCGCTATTTCAAGCTGTGCCGCGTGTGTCTTCGCAGATACGCGCTCGAGGGCGTCATTCCTGGCGTATATAAGGCAAGTTGGTAGAGGCGAGATATGAGTCAAACAGATCCCATTGCTGATTTCCTTACATGCATACGCAACGGCGTCAAAGCCAAGAAGGCGTATGTCGATGTGCCTTACTCGAAAATCAAGGAAAAGATTTCCGAGATTTTGCAGGACGAAGGCTACATCGAAGGATTTGAAACGGTAGATGTAAAAATAAGGGGCAGAGAAACCGTCCACAAAGCGCTGCGCGTGAAAATGAGATATCTCGACGGCGCGCGTCGCCAGCCGGTCATCGAAGGTTTACTTCGAGTGTCCAAGCCCGGAAGACGAGTGTACGTCCCCGCCGACCGGATTCCGACGGTGAAAAGCGGAATCGGCGTCGCGATTCTTTCCACCAGCAACGGCGTGGTTGCGGACCGCGTGGCAAGGCGCAACCGCTGGGGCGGCGAAATCATCTGCAACGTGTGGTAGGAGGCAAATCGTGTCCCGTATAGGAAAAAAGCCGATAATCGTACCGAATAATGCCGAAGTTAGCTTCGAGGGCAGAACTCTCGTCGCAAAGGGGCCTCTCGGTACGCTTTCGTTCGTCATACCGGACTGCGTGGATTGGACGTTCGAGGACGGCGTAGTTCAGTTTTCGTGCGATAAAACCGACAATCGCAGCCGTGCGCTGTACGGCACCACGAGAGCAGTTGTGGCAAACAACATAACCGGCGTGTCCAAGGGATTCGAAAAGAATCTCGAATTGCACGGGCAAGGTTACAAAGCCGCCCTTAAAGGCGACTTGGTGGAATTGCACGTCGGCTTCAGTCACGCAACGGCCGTTCCGTTCGATAAAAACGAGGTTACGGTCGAGGTTAGACAGGTCACGAACAAGCTGGCGACTATCAAGATTTCGGGTAGGGATAAGGAAAGGGTCGGATACTTTGCCGACCAAATACGCAGAATCAAGCCCCCGGAGTCCTATCGCGCCAAGGGCGGGCAGGACGAGAATAAGGGCATCAGGTATAAAGGCGAAAAGGTGAGAGTGAAAGCCGGCAAGAGCGGCAAGTAACGAGGTGCATCAATGTTGACCAAAATCGATCGCAAGGCGAAAAGAAACGTAAGGCACGAGAGGCTGAGGAAAAAGGTGCAAGGAAGCGCGGCTTGCCCCAGGCTGGCGGTTTACCGCAGCAACAAACACATTTACGCCCAGCTTATCGACGACGAAGCGGGTAAGACACTGGTTTCCGTTTGCACGCTTGAGGCGGACGTCAAAGGTGAAGTGTCCGGCGAAAAGAAAGTTGACCAGGCCAAGAAAATCGGCGCGCTAATCGGGAAGAAGGCAGCCGAATCCGGAATTTCGTCGGCGGTGTTCGATAGAGGCGGCAACAAGTTTCACGGCAGAGTCAAGGCGCTTTGCGACGCGGCGCGCGAAGCGGGATTGAAGATTTAGAGGAAAAAATATGAAGGAAAATCGTGAGCGTGGCAGCAGGTTTCGCGAACGCGAAGATGACGGCTTTAAAGAGGAAGTCATCTATATAAATCGCGTGGCGAAAGTCGTCAAAGGCGGCCGCAAATTCGGCTTTTCGGCGCTTGTCGCGGTCGGCGACGGCGAGAACAAGGTCGGCATCGGCATCGGCAAGGCGGCGGAAGTTCTTGACGCTATTCGCAAAGGCGTTGACCTTGCGAAAAAGAACATGATTACCGTTCCGCGCGAAGGAACGACGATTCCTTACGAAATCAAGGAGCATTTCTGCTCGACCACGATTACGCTCAAACCTGCCAAGGAAGGTACCGGCGTCATTGCGGGCGGCCCGGCGCGAGTGATTCTCAAGCTTGCGGGCATCGCTGACGTTAGCGCGAAATACACCGGCAGTGCGAACAGAATCAACTGCGGCAAGGCGGCGTTCAACGCGCTCAAAAAGCTGAAGCCGCGCAAGAAGCTGTTTTCCAGACGGTTCAAGCGCGCCGCAGGGGAAGAAGGGCCGAAGGAAAAGCTGCTTCCCGGCGAAGCGGCGATTCAAGCAAACGAAACCGATATCGGCGCCACGATTGAAGTTGAAGGCGGCGAGGAGTAGAAATGGCTGAAGAGATTCAAAAGTTTCAATTGTTCAAACACCCGAGCAGGCTCAAGAAGCGCCTTCGCAAAGGCAGAGGCGTCTCGGCCGGCAAGGGCCACAAATGCGGCAGAGGCCAAACAGGCCAGAAGAGCCGCAGCGGCGGTTCGATTCACGCCAGATTCGAAGGCGGCCAAACTCCCCTTGTGCGCCATTTGCCGAAGCTCGACGGCTTCACTGTTAAGAAGAACTACGAAACCGCGGTTTTCAATCTTGACGCGTTCGCAGACTTTCCAGCCGGCTCGGAGGTTAACCTCAGCACGCTCATGGAGCGCGGCTGGATTAAGGGCGCGGCAAAATATCGCGTAAAAATTCTTGGCGGCGGCGAGCTTGGCGGCGCGCTGCATTTCAAAGCACATTCATTCAGCAAGACCGCCCGCGAGAAAATAGAAAAAGCCGGCGGCACTTGCGAGGTAGTCGAGTAATGGCCAGCATTCAGCAGCAACTTGCAAGCGCGTGGAACATCCCCGATTTAAAGAAGCGGTTCTACTTCGTTCTTTGGGGACTTGCGATATTCGTTCTCGGCTCGCATATCCCCGCGCCCGGAATGGACCAGGCTCTGGTTGACCAGCTTTTCAGGGAAGGCGGCGGCGGGCTTTTCGACCTTCTCGACATTTTCAGCGGCGGCGCGCTGAAGCGCTTTTCGATATTCGCGCTCGGCATCATGCCCTATATCAACGCATCGATTATGATGCAGCTGCTCGTCGCAATTTACCCGCAGCTTAAGGAATTGCAGCAGGAGGGCGAAGCCGGCCAGCGTCAAATCGGCAAATACACCCGCTGGCTTACCGTCGGGCTTGCGTTTCTTCAGGGCACCGGCCTAGTGATGATGATTCACGGCGGCTCCATACTCTCGGGCTACGGGCCGATAACCTCGCAAATTACGGACTTCATGATTTTGATTTCGAGCGTGGTTGCCGGAACGATGTTCCTGATGTTTCTCGGCGACGAAATCACGAGAAACGGCATCGGAAACGGCGTATCGCTTATCATCACGATAGGCATCATTGCGAGAATCCCGCAGGACATTATGCAGGAAATCATCGCCGCTCTTCGTACAACCGGCAAGGTTTGGAATCTCGTTATCTTCGCGGTCTTCTGCATCGTTATCGTTGCGTCCGTCGTGTATATCCAGCTGGCGGTGCGGAAAATTCCGGTTCATTACGCCCGGCGCCAAATAGGCCGAAAGATATACGGCGGTCAGCAGACCTATCTTCCGATTCGCGTCCTGCAGGCCGGCGTCATTCCCATAATCTTCGCCACTTCTATATTGCTGGTTCCGCAAACGATTGCCGGGTTCATCCCCGGCAATTTCGCGAATATTGTCGGTCGGTTTCAAACCTCGATTTGGTATATGATTATCGAATTCGCTCTGGTCGTGCTGTTCACTTTCGTATATACGGCAATCACTTTCAATACCGAAGACATCGCGAACAATCTAAAGAAAAACGGCGGTTTCATCCCGGGCATCAGGCCGGGCAAACCAACGTTCGAGTTTTTGGATAAAGTGCTGCACAGGGTGACTTTCTTCGGAGCGTTCGCGCTGGCGACGATTACGATTCTTCCGTTTATCGTCATACAAATCACGGACATCCGCAGTTTTTACCTCGGCGGCACGAGTTTGTTAATCGTTGTCGGCGTAGCTCTTGACACTGTTCAGCAGCTGCAGGCGCACCTGGTTATGAGGCATTACACCGGATTCACCAAGACATGATCGCAATTTTCCTCGGACCTCCTGGAAGCGGGAAGGGTACGCAGGCTGCAAGGCTTGCCGGGCGTTACGGCGTAACCCATTTCGATATGGGCAGGTCGCTGAGGGAAGAAGTATCGACCGGCAGCGGGCTTGGAAAGACGATTAAGACTTATACGGATAAGGGCGAACTCGTTCCCCTTCCGATTATAAAGATGATTATTTTGAAGGCGCTCAAGGGCGCTTTCGAAAAGAATGTCATTTTGGACGGGTTTCCCCGTTCGAGCGAGCAGGCCGTCCTGCTCGATACCGTACTCAATGAGTTCGGTGTGAACCTTGATTATGTGTTGTACTTCAACATCGACGAGCGTGAACTCGTCAATAGAATCGTGAACAGGCGTCACTGTCCGGTTTGCAAGCGCGTATACAACCTTGTATATGCGCCGCCCATACAGGAAGGAATTTGCGACGTCGACGGTTCGGAGCTTGCCCAGAGGAAGGACGACAGCGAGAAAGTGATAATGAACAGGTTTCGCGTCTATCAGCGTGAAACCCAGCCGATTCTCGAACGCTATCGTGGCGCGGGCAAGCTTCGCGAAGTGAACGCCGCGCAGGAAATCGGCACGCTGGAATTGGAAGTTGCGGGAGTGCTCGGTCTGAAATGAGAGAAGTGCGAATTAAATCCAGAAACGATATAGCGGGAATCTATAAGTCCTGCAAAATCGTCGCCGCCTTGCTTGAGCAGGTGGGGGAAAGGATTCGCCCGGGCGTAACTACGCTCGATCTCGACAGATGGGCCGAGGACTTTATCCGTGGATTCGGAGCGATTCCGGCGTTCAAGGGTTACCGTGGTTTTCCGGCGACGCTGTGCGTTTCGATTAACGACGAAATCGTTCACGGGATTCCGGGCGAACGAACGCTTCGGGAAGGCGACGTCGTGAAAATCGACGTCGGGGCGAACCTTGGCGGGCGTTTCAGCGATGCGGCGAAAACGTTTTCGGTCGGCGGCCTTAACGGCGAGGCAGCTTCGCTGATGAAGGCGACGGACGAGGCGCTGGAATGCGGAATCGAGGCGATTGCCGCCGGCGGTTTTCTTAACGACATCGGCAGGGCGGTTCAAGGAAGGATTCAAAGCGCCGGGTTCAAGGTAATCAGAGACTTGACGGGGCACGGTGTCGGGTTCGCCCAGCACGAGCCGCCGACGGTTTATAACTATCCGGTGCCCGAAGAGGACATGAAAATCCGGAATGGAATGGTGCTTGCAATCGAGCCGATGGCGGCGGTGGGAAGCGAAAAGATTTTTTGCGCTTCTGACGGCTGGACGTACAAAACGCTCGACGGGTCGCTTTCGGCCCATTACGAACATACCGTCGCCGTATGGGACGGCAGGCCGGTCGTGTTGACCAGGCTTAATGACGAGCTTGCCGAGGAGTATTTCGGCGAGAAATCAAGGAGCGCGTAATTGTCGAAGGAAGACGCAATTGTTGTTGAAGGTACCGTGAAGGAGGCTCTCCCGAACGGTATGTTCAAGGTGGAAATTAAGGAAGGGCACGAGGTTCTCGGCTATGTGTCCGGAAAAATCAGGATGTATTTCATCAGGATTCTTCCGGGAGACAGAGTGAAACTCGAGCTTTCGCCTTACGATTTAACTAAAGGGCGGATTGTTTACCGCTACAAAAAGGGTGATGCGCGATGAAAGTCAGAGCATCGGTTAGAAAAATGTGTAAAGACTGTCAGGTGATTAAGCGCCGCGGTCGCGTGTACGTGATTTGCAAAAACCCGAAGCACAAGCAGAGGCAAGGGTGATAGGAGGACGCCATGGCGCGCATTGAAGGTGTAGATCTTCCGAGAAACAAGCGTATCGAATATGCGATGACGTATATTTACGGAATCGGGCTTACCACGAGCCGCAAGCTCTTGGCCGAAGCCGGCGTAGATCTGAACGTTCGCGTCAAGGATTTGACCGACGACCAGATAAGCGCGATTCGCGAGCAAATTATGAAGCAGGGCGTGAAAACCGAGGGCGATTTGCGCAAGGAAGTCACGCTCAACATCAAGCGGCTAATCGAAATCAGGTCGTTTCGCGGCATGCGTCACCTGTCGGGGCTTCCCGTCAGAGGCCAGCGCACGCACACGAACGCCCGAACTAGAAAGGGTCCGCGCCGTCAGGCTGTCGCGGGCAAGAAGAAGCCGGGCAAGAAGTAGTAATCGAAATGAAAAGTCCCGTGACTTTTTGGAGGAATCATGGCTAAAACCAGAAGAGGCGGAAAGCGCAAAGAGAAGAAGAACGTGCCGGTCGGTTGCGTCTATATCAGCGCGACTTTCAACAACACGCTCATCAGCGTCACCGACCAGCGCGGAAACGTTATATCTTGGAGCAGCTCCGGAAGCCGCGGCTTCAAAGGCGCGAAGAAGGGCACGGCATACGCCGCCCAAATCGCCACCGAAGCGGCGCTAAGGGCCGCGCAGGAGCACGGTCTTCGCGAAGTCACGGTTTATTCGAGCGGCCCCGGAAGCGGAAAGGACGCCGCCGTACGTACGGTCAACAATATGGGACTTCGCGTTCATCTAATCAAGGATATAACGCCGGTTCCACACAACGGTTGCAGGCCTCGCAAAAGGCGCAGGGTATAGGAGAGCAACGTGGGAAGATACACAGGATCAGTTTGCCGTCATTGTCGGGCGCTTGGCAAAAAGCTCTTTTTGAAGGGCGACAGGTGTCATACGGACAAGTGCGCCTTCCAGCGCAAGCCGACCGCTCCCGGCCCGAAAAGGCGTAAGGGAAAGTCGAGCGACTATTCCGTTCACCTTAAGGAAAAGCAAATCGGGCGCAGGGTTTTCGGCGTGCACGAAGCGCAGTTCCGCAACTATTTCATTCGCGCGAAGGCGTCCAAGGGCGTCACCGGCGAGGAACTCGTGCGCAATCTGGAAACGCGTCTCGACAACGTCATTTTCAGGCTCAGGTGGGCGGACAGCCGCCAGCAGGCGCGACAGCTGGTGCTTCACCGTCACATAGCCGTCAACGGCCGCGTGGTGAACATTCCGAGCTACCGCGTAGCTCCGGGCGACAAAATCGAAGTTAAGGAAGCGCGCAGGAAAAAGCCGTTTTTCAAGGAACAGAAAGAAGTACTCGAATCTCTTCACGACGGCTTTTGGCTTACAAGCGATATTGAGAACTGGACCGCTCAGGTCGAGCGGATGCCGGAGCTAAGCGAAATGGAAGACAGCTTCGACCCGGCGCTTATTGTGGAGTATTACTCCAAGCTCGTTTAGGATGGTGCTAGATGGATTACGCTGAGGCGTACAATCGGATCATCGGCAGTAAGGCTAAAGTATTCGACCTTCTCAAAATCGAGAAGGAATTCGAACCCGAGAAAAACCGTGGCAGGTTTGTCGTCGAACCTCTGCCGAGAGGCTACGGCGTCACGATCGGCAACGCTCTGCGCAGAGTGCTTCTTTCGTCCATTCAGGGCTGGTCGATAAGCCAGGTCAGGATAGACGGCGTGGAGCACGAGTTCGCCACGATGCCTGGCATTCTCGAAGACACGGTGGAACTTCTTCACAATCTGCGCCAGGTTAGGTGCCGCTTGAACGGCTCCAACAGCGCGATTATTGTTCTCGACGTTCAGGGGGAATGCGTGGTTACGGCCGCGGATTTCATGCCGAACCCCGAAGTGGACGTCATGGATGCCGAAGACCAATACATCTGCACGATAACCGATCCCGACCGCTCGCTGCACATCGAGGTCACGATAACCACCGGCATAGGTTTCGTTCCCGCGGCGGAACTCAAGTCGAAAGACACCGCCATCGGAGTTTTGACCTTCGATTCGAACTACAGCCCGGTAAAGCAGGTCAGCTATTCGTGGGAGAACACGCGCGTCGGAAGCGAGACGAACTACGAGCGAATGATTCTTACCGTGGAATCTAACGGCACGAAATCGCCGGACAGAATTCTGACGGAAGCCGCGGTCGAGCTTCGCAAATACTTCGATTGGATTTCGAAGCATCAAATCGAAGAAGAAGTTGCGGAAGAAAAGCGGCGGGAACAAAGCGTCGAATATTTGCGAAACGTCAACAAGACAATCGACGACCTCCAGCTTTCGCGGCGCGCCAAGAACTGCCTCGACGTGGCGAACATTTCGACGGTTGCGGAGCTTATCGAATACACGCCGGAACAACTTCTCGCACTTAAAAGCTTCGGCGAAAAATCTCTAATCGAAATCGTCAACAAACTCGCCGAGATGAACCTCTATCTCAGGGAGGAAGCCGAGTAAAACCGGAGGCAAAAGTCCATGAGACACCAGAAAGGCAACAAAAAGATAAACCGGCCGTTCGACCAGCGGGTCGCCCTCCTTCGCGGAATGGTGCAGTCGCTGTTTCTGCACGGCCATTTGACGACCACGAAACTTCGCGCGAAGCAGGTTAAGAAAATGGCCGAAAGGCTGATAACGCGCGCAAGGTCAGGCACTTTGCACGATACGCGCGAAATCCTGAAGGTGCTTTACACGAAGGAATCGTATTACAGCTTGAAGCACAAGGTCGTGCCCGCCGTGTCGGGAATGGCCGAAGGCGGATATTTGAAGGAATACAAGGTCGGCTATCGCCGCGGCGACGGCTCGCTTCTTGTAAAGCTCGAGGTGCCGGGTTTCCCGGCGGAATAGGGTGAATGCCGATTCGAAATCGGCGGCGGGGGGACTGAACATTTTAATTTCGTACGGCTACGACGGAACCGGTTATTTCGGTTCGCAGGTTCAGCCGGGCAGGCCGACAGTGTCGGGCGCGATCGAAGACGTGCTTGCAATCCTGTACGGACGGCGCATCGCATTATGCGCGGCGTCGAGGACGGACAGGGGAGCGCATGCACGGCGGACCATCGCGAATTTCTGGGCGCCCGTCGGCTTCGGGCCGAAACCTACGGACGCCGCGAAAGCGCTTAACGCCTATCTTCCGGCCGATGTCAGGATTCTGAAGTCGTTCGAAGTGGCTCGGGATTTCAATTCCCGTTTTCACTCGATTGCCAAGGAATATCGATACCGGTTTCGGGAGGGCAAGGCGCCGGAAGCGCTGGAAGCGCGATACCGCGCTCATTTCAATGAGCGGTCGGACAGGTCGCTTCTGGCAGATGGCTTGGCGCTTGTTCGCGGAACCCATTCGTTCGAGAGGTTTTGCAGGCGAAGCGGAGAAAAGCCCGGTTACGATTGCACGATTCACGGGGCAAAGCTGAAGGAATCGGGCAGCAGAGCGGAAGTCCGGATTACGGGCAGTAGGTTTCTATACCAAATGGTGCGGCGGCTTGCCGGCTCGCTTCACGATTTGGGTACGGGCAAACTGACCATGGAAGAATTCCGGGCGGCGCTTTTCGATGGAAAGCCGCTAAAAACGATTACGGTAGCGCCGGCCTGCGGGCTGGTCCTTTGGGATGTGTATTTTTCGGAGTTGAATGATGAACAGAACAACTCATATGAATAAGGAGCGCGTCGAGCGCAATTGGTGTTTGATCGACCTCGACGGGGCCGTTTTCGGCCGCGCGGCGGCGGTCGCGGCCAAGCTGCTAATCGGCAAGCACAAGCCGGTGTTCACACCGGGCCAGGACTGCGGCGATTTCGTTATCGCAATCAACGCGGACAAAATAAAGGTCACCGGCAACAAGCTGTCCGACAAGCGTTATTACAGACACAGCGGCTATCCGGGAGGCTTGACCGAGCGCACGCTTGCCGAAAGACTCGACCGGAATTCCGCCGAGCTGTTTCGCGACGCGGTTAAGCGTATGCTGCCGCGCAACAGGCTCGGAAGGCGGCTTATCACCAAACTGAAGATTTACGCGGGCGAACATCATCCGCACGTCGCGCAGAAGCCCGCGCTGTACGATGCTGAACAATTGAAGCGCATTTAGCGTCCAGGAGTTGCGTTTATGGCTGAAGAGCACAGACTTATAACCGTTGGAAGGCGCAAGGAAGCAATAGCTCGAGTTTGGCTCGAGAAAGGCTCCGGCACGGTCACGATTAACGGAAGAGAGCTTGCCGACTATTTCCCGCGTGCGTCGGATCAAAACGCCGTGCTAGCGGTGTTCAAAACGCTCGGAATCGAAGACGAGTACGACCTCGTGGCGAAGGTAGAAGGCGGCGGCATTTCCGGTCAGGCAGACGCGGTAAAGCTGGGTGTCGCTAGATATCTTGTGGCGCTCAATCCGGAACTGCGCAAAAAGCTGAAGGACAACGGACTTCTTACCCGCGACCCGCGTGCAAAGGAAAGGAAAAAGTACGGCCAGAAACGCGCCCGGAAACGCTTCCAGTTCAGCAAGCGTTAATTTGCAAATAAGTGGTATAATTACCCGACTTATCAACAACCGGCTCGGGTGGTCGATTTGAGTTTTTTGAGCTCTTTAGGTTTCAAAGCGGTTTGCGGTCTGACGGCCGCACTAGCCGTTTTCATATTATATTGCGCGATCTCCGTTGAGGCCGAACCTGTCGCCGGCGAAAACGAAGTGATAATCGTGAAGGTTATCCGGGACGGCGCCCCGCTTTACAGGCGCGCCGACGGTGCGAGCGAAATCGAGCGCACGGCCACGCTTGGCGAGGAATTTCCCAGAATGGACCAAATCCGCGGATTCCTGCTGGTAAAAGACGAAGTTACCGGCGGCTTTCTTTATCTCGATCCGCTGGACGGCGTACTTGCCAAGGACATAGTCAAACTTCCGGAAGCGAAAGCGTATATTCGTGCGCCGGATGAAGACTGGTTTTGGCTTGAAACCAGCTTTTTCATTATCGAAGACGAAAAAACCGATGCGCTTCATTCCGGCAGATACAACCCCAATTCGGCTTACCGGCCGATGGCCGACCCGCAGCTTTTGATTTCGGAAGCGATGAAGTATATGGGCGTGAAATACGTCTGGGGCGGCGAATCGATGAAGGGCGTGGACTGCAGCGGCCTTGTTTTGAAGTGCCTGCAAAAGCAAGGTTTCAAAATCACTCACAAGGCGAGCGTACAGGCCAAATACGGAATGTACGTCCCGTTCGATAATCTTCGTCCCGGCGATGTGCTTTTCTTCACCGACACCAAGAAGAATTTCATCGGACACACCGGCATTTATCTTGGCGGCGGCAAGTTCATTCACGCCGCTTCGAGCCTCGGAAAGGTCGGTATATCGAGCATAGGCGAAAAGTATTACCGCGAACGTCTGGTTCTGGCCCGCAGGTATTAGGAGGTTCTTTTGCCTTCGATCGCGTTCCAGTGGCAGCAGTTTCTGGGCATCTTTTCGTTTCAATGGCAGCAGGTGCTCGACGTTCTGATTGTCTCCGTCCTTTTTTATTACCTCATTTACCTCGTTCGCGGAACCAAAACCGCTATCGTATTTCAGGGCATATTAATCGTTTCGTTCGTCTATTACATTTGCCGTCTCTTTCAGCTTTTGACTCTCGTTTGGATTCTCGAAAAAGTGCTGTTCGTCGGCCCGATTGCGCTTCTCGTAATTTTCACGCCGGAAATCAGACAGTTCCTCGAACGGGCGGGGCGAATGCGATTTCTACTCCGCCAGTCGCTCGACAGCGAGCCGGCGTCGACCGCCGAAGTTTGCTCGGAAATCCACAAGGCCGTCCACATAATGAGCGAAGCGAAAATCGGCGGGCTTATAGGAATAACCAGAGTGCGGGGCGATCAAAGCGTACTCGACCACGTTGTTTTGGGCGTACGCATGGATGCGGATGTTTCAAGCGAACTGCTGCTGACGATTTTCAACAAGGAATCGCCGTTGCACGACGGCGCGGTCATCGTGGACGGCGGCAAAATTCTTTACGCGGCAAGTTTCTTTCCGCTTTCCGACCGCGAGCAGCCGATTAAAATCTTCGGTACGCGCCACATCGCCGGTATCGGCATAACGGAGCGTGCCGACATGATTGTCGCGGTTGTCAGCGAAAGCACCGGCGCAATCAGCCTTTGCTATAACGGGCGAATCGCGTACAATTTAACTTTGGAGCAGTTCGACGAGCTTTTGCGCGAGCTGCTCATACCGGATACCACCCGGCTGTCCATTCTGCCGAGGGTACTCGTCGAGTAAATCATGAAGCGTCTGTTTTTAAACTGGAATATGAAACTCGGAGCGGTGGCGCTGGCGATTGTCTTGTCCACATACGTTTATAACCTCAACGTGGTCATTAAAAACGTCAATTTGCCGATTCGAGTCACGGGGGTCGATTCCGGCTTGGTGGTCGGCTCGGAAATTCCGCCTTTCGTGACCATACAAATACGCGGCCCGCTTGCAATACTGGCGTCGGTATCAAACTCGCCGCCTACCGCCTCGATAAACCTTGCGCCGTTCAAAGAAGCCGGAAAGCACGACATTATGGTCGGCGTCCCCGAGCTGACCGGCGTAGAAGTAATCAAGGCGCCGCCGTCGGTCGAAGTGGTACTTAAGGAAAAAATCACCAAAACGATACCGATTGAAGTCAACAAAATCGGCACGCTTCCGCCAGACCTTATCGAGAAGGAAATCACGGTGCTTCCAAGCTCGATAAAAGTAACGGGCTCGCAGGAAATGGTTGCGCAAGTGGCGCATGCGATAGTCGAAGTAAACCTTTCGAACGAGCGCCGGGACGTGACCCGGTTCGTTGACGTGAAACTGTTCGACGAAAACTTCAGAGAACTGACCAATTCAAATTTCGCCATTGATTCGCCAAAGGCTCGCTACGACCTGAAAGTATCCTCTCTTTCGAACGTAAAGCTCCTCCGGCTGTTTCCCGACATCAAAGGCGAGCCTCCGGAAAACTATTCGTTCGACGTAGAAATCGAACCGAAGCATGTCGCGGTACCCATCGACTACCTCGGAAAAAGCGATATCGCCATTCTTCATACCGAAGAGATTTCGCTAAAAGGTGTCACCGAATCGTTCGAAAAAGACGTCAAAATCGATTATCCATTCAAGGAACTCGAAGGGCTTGTAAAAACTGCGAAGGTCAAGGTATCGATAGTTGACGTTACAATAGACCGCGCCACTTCGATGAGCAAGAAACTTGAAATCGTCGGCGCGCCGGTGGGAGCGAGCGTGCTCGTGAGGCCGATGTACGTCATCATAGGCTCGAACGAAATCTCGCTTCTTACTGACGAAGAGAGACAGAAGATTCGCGCGGTTATCGACATCGGCGGTCTGGCTCCCGGCGAATACACCATGCGGCCGCAGGTAATTCTCGACCCGAAAATCAAGAATGCCAGCATCGTGCCTATGGAAATAGTTGTGGAAATTGCCCTTGGGGGCGACGATTGATGAAATTCGGAACGGACGGAATACGCGGCGTCGCCGGCGTGGAACTTACGCCGGAAGTCGCGATGAAATTGGGTTTTCATGCCGCGCGCCTCTTATCGGGGGGAAAGCAGCGCGCAAAATTCGTGGTGGGCAAAGACCCGCGGCTTTCATCGGATATGCTCGAAGCCGCGCTTTGCAGCGGCGTTACTCTCGCCGGCTCGAACGCCATAAGGCTTGGCGTCGTTACCACTCCGGCAGTGCCTTTCGTAATTCGTAGCGACGGCTTCGCCGGCGGATTCATGATAACCGCGAGCCACAATCCGATTCAAGACAATGGCATCAAAGTGTTCGGGCCGGACGGTTACAAGCTTGCGGAAAACCTTGAAAGACCCATCGAAAAAGGAATCGCCGGGAAACTCGATTATTCCGGCACTCCCGCGCCGCATTTCGGCAAATCGAACTTCGATGCGGCGTCAGTCGCCGAATATGTAAAGTTTCTGCGCGATACGCTGAAAAGCGCCGGTCTGACCGCGAAATACGCAGCGAAAAACAAGACGCCGAAAATCGTTTTCGATTGCGCTCACGGCGCGGCGTCGGAGCTGTGCCGCGAAGTTTTTGGCGGATTTCCGGGCGATTTTATCTTTATAAACGCCGAATTCGACGGCTCTAAAATCAACGACAAATGCGGAGCGACGGACCTTGCCAGCCTGAAACGCGCGGTAAAGAAATCAGGCGCTGATTTCGGGGTGGCTTTCGACGGCGACGGCGATCGCGCGCTGATTGTTGACTCCGGCGGCAAGGAAATCGACGGCGATAAAATTTTGGGTCTGCTCGCCGCAAACGTGCCTGAATACCGGAATTCCGGCGCTGTAGTCGCGACTGTGATGAGCAATTTCGGACTTGAGGAATTCCTCTGTTCTCTCGGCATAAAGCTCGTAAGGATGCCGGTCGGCGACAAGTATGTGCTTCAAGGCCTGCTCGATAACGGCGCAATTCTGGGCGGCGAGCAAAGCGGACACATTGTAATGCTAGACCGGGCGCACGCAGGCGACGGAATATTAACCGCCGCCGCAGTTACCGGCGTGGTTTGCTCGTCGGGAAAGACCATCGAAGAGCTTACTAAAGGCGTTAAGAAATATCCGCAGTTTCTTACCAATGTTAAGGTAACGAGCAAAGCGGGATGGGATAGGGATAAGCTGGTTGCAAAATCGCTCGTCGAAATCGGCGGATGGCTGAATTCAAACGGCAGGCTGCTCGTCAGGCCGTCCGGCACCGAGCCGCTGATCAGGGTGATGGCGGAATCGAAAAGCAAAGAAATGGCGAAAAGCGCCGTGGAAATGGCTTGCACGGCAATCAAGGAATGGAATATGCGCGTCAACGGCGCTTGAATCTGCGAGGTGAAAGTATATGGCGGAAAAAAGCGGCATTTCGATTAAGTGGCTCGGACATTCGAGCTTCGAATTCCGTTCGCCGCAGGGAGCGGTTATTCTGGTCGATCCGTTTCTATCCGGCAATCCGCTCGTTTCGGAAGAACTGCGGGCGGTCAAGGAAGTGGACGTTATTGCGCTTACGCACGGGCACGGCGACCACGTGGGCGACACGCTCGATATTTATCAGAAACTGCGTCCGAAGATAATCGGAATGTTCGAGCTTATGGTCTGTTTGCAAAGCGCCGGGGTTGCGCCGGGCGACGTCATAGGCATGAACATCGGCGGGGAAGCGACATTTAAAAACATCTCTTTTGCGATGCTTCCGGCCGTTCATTCATCCACGTTTTTTGCAGGCGAAAAGATGATACCTGCCGGACTCGCTTGCGGCTATGTGTTGACATTCGAAAACGGCCGGCGGATTTATCATGCAGGCGATACCTGGCTGTTTTCGGAAATGGAGTTCATCAGGCGAATCTATAAGCCGGAAATCGCGATATTGCCGGTGGGCGGACATTACACGATGAACCTGAAGGCAGCCCTGATCGCGGCAGAAATGTTATCTCCCGAAGTAGTGATGCCGATGCATTACGACACGTTTCCGCCAATTTCGGCCGTACCCGGAGAACTCGAGTCGGGACTCGCCGAACTCGGAGTAAAGCTCGCCGTACCTCAAATCGGCGAAGTGCTTCATTTTTAGTCAGGCCGATGGCCGTTTCAAGCGGTGATGATTGCGCATACTGGAAGTTGATTTTTCAAGCGAATCCCGGCAGCCGGAGTATTCTTTCGAATACGGCGGAGTGGACGTTCGCGTCGAAGTCCGTTACGGAGGAAGGGACATCGAGCTGACGCGTCGCATAATTGCGTCGGCGAAGGGAAAATACGATGCCGTCGCGATAAGCGGCTTTTCGCTCACGTACACGGTCGGCGACAAATATCACAGGCACAAGAAACTCCGCTCGCTTTTGGCCGAGGAAGAAAGCGACCCGACCGTGGTATGCGACGGAATCCGCGCGAAGGATACGATCGAGCGATGGGTGATGCGCAGAATTGCCGAACAGCTCGAAGGAGAAATCGCGCACCGGCGGATATTAGTGCTTTCGGCGATGGACAGATGGGGGGTAAGCGAAGTAAGCAGTTCGCTTAAATCCACAATCGTCTATGGCGATTTGATGTACAACTTGAGGTTCGGCATTCCGCTTCTCTCGCTTGAACAAGTGAAGGCGATGTCAAGGCCGATTTTGAGCGTGGTTACGCGCGCGCCGCTCGATTGGTATTTTCCCGGCGCCCGCCGGCACGGCAGACGGCTTCCGAGGTGGAGGCACGCGTTTTATTGGGCCGAAGTGATTGTCGGCGGCATCACCTATTTAAAAAGATACGCGCCGGCGCAGCTTGAGGGCAAAACCGTAATCGCGGACGTGCACTCGGACGACGAAGTAGAGTGGCTGAGGGCTAGGGGAGTCGGCACTATTGCATCGCTAACTCCCGTTATTTCCGGCCAGCGCATAGGCGCAAGCGTGATGGAAGCGGTGCTGACGCTTGCTACAAGGGGCAAAGTCGGGCATAGGCGCGACAGGTATTTGGACGAAATAATCAGAATCGAACCAGGAATCGAAATTATCAGCTTCAAGCCGAGCGTGTCGCAGATTCCGGCGTCGGACACCGAAACGCTCGAAACGGCAGGCCCGATTCCCTTCGCGGCCGCCGAAATACCGGCCGACTTTTCCGCGCAGCTCGACGCGGCGAAGTATGCGTTCGTCATACATCCGCTGGTATTCAAGCAGCTTCTTCAGCATCCGCTGCTCAAGAGATTCAAGAATTTTGTGCCGCCCTTCGTGCTGGAGCAAGTTGCGGCAAGGACACCTCCGTCGGCGGTCGGGAGGATACGCGGACTCGAATCGAAAACCGGTGCAAAAGCCGAAGGGCTTCTGCTCGCGCTGCCTATGACGAGCAAAATTATGCTGCGTATGCCGCCAGAATACGTTTACGAGCGGCTAATAGAACTCGCGGAAATCGGCCAGGAATACGGCGCCACCGTAATGGGCCTCGGAGCATTTACGTCGGTTATAGGAGACGCCGGCGAAACGGTCGCTCGCAGGAGCCCGATTGCGATTACGACGGGCAATTCGTTTACGGTCGCCGCAACGATGGAAACAATCGAAGTCGCATCCGCCAAAATCGGAATTGACATTGCCGGCTCCACCGCGCTTGTTGTCGGCGCGACGGGTTCGATAGGCAGCGTGCTTGCCAGGTTGCTTGCCGAAAAAGTTGCGGAAATCGTCCTTGTATCTCCGCGTCCGGAAAGGCTAATCGGCCTCGGCGGAACGATTAAAAAGGAGTCGCCTGCCGTAAAGCTGACGACGACGACAAATGTGAACGACCATATCGGACGCGCGGACATCGTTGTCACGACTTCGAGCGCGGTCGATCCGATAATAAGCGTCGAAAAGCTGATGCCGGGCGCGCTCGTATGCGACGTCGCGAGGCCGCCGGATATCCGGGAAGAAACCGCCGCGCTGAGGCCCGACGTGCTGGTAATCGAAAGCGGCGAAATATCCCCGCCGTCCCAAATATCCATGAATATCGACATCGGACTTCCGCCCAATACCGTTTACGCGTGCCTTGCCGAAACAATGATTCTGGCGCTGGAAGGCATCAATCGCCACTTCACTCTCGGAAGAAGCATAAAGAAAGACAAGGTAAAGGAAATCACGGAGCTGGGAGCGAAGCACGGCTTTTCGCTGGCCGGATTCAGAAGTTTCGGCCATCCGGTTTCGGACGAGCGGCTCGAACTGATACGCGCGGCAAGAGCCGCGAAGCGAGGCGACAGGGAAGAAATCGTTTAATTGGCCCCAAAGACCCGCCCGGCAAGGTATGATATAATCGGTCTCGCCCAACGAATTTTGAGGACGGACGCCGATGGAACTTCACAAAAACCCCGATCTCAAGGTTTTTTTTAACGGAAAAATCGTTCCGGCCGCCCAGGCTGCCATAAGCATTTTCGACCACGGCGTGCTTTACGGCGACGGCGTGTTTGAAGGACTTCGCTCGTACGGCGATAAGGTTTTCAAGCTACACGAGCACGTCGAAAGGCTTTTCGAATCGGCGAATTACATCAAGCTGAACATCGGAATGACTCCGGCCGAAGTGGCCCGCGCCACGCTCGACACGCTGGCGGCGAACAACTTATACGATGGCGCATACGTAAGAATCGTAGTCACTCGCGGTCCCGGCGATTTGGGCATCAACCCGGCGAAATGCACGGGCAAGCCGACGGTCTATGTCATTGCGGCGTCCATCGAGCTGCATAACGAGTTTTTCTATACGCACGGGCTTAGAGCGATTACGCTGTCCGTTCCGCAGCGTCCGGTGGCTGGCGCGTCTCCCCTCGTGAAATCGCTTAACTACCTTAACAACATTCTTGGCACCATACTAGTTAACAATTGCAACACCTGGATGGCTGGCAGGAAGTTTGCCGAGCTGAACGAGGAAGAAAAGTTTCAAGTAGTTAACGAAGGAATAATGCTGTCGAGAGAGGGAAAAGTGACCGAAGCGACGGCCGAAAACGTGTTTATCGTGAAGAACGAAGCGCTTTTCACCCCGCCGGTCAGCGACGGAATATTGATCGGCATTACGCGCAATTCGATCATCGAAATCGCTTCCCGATTGGGAATTCCCTTTCAAGAGCGCAGTCTGACGCCTTTCGAGCTATACAACGCCGACGAGTGTTTTCTTAGCGGTTCGGCCGCAGAACTGATTCCGGTCAGGGAAATCGACGGCAGGATAATCGGCCGCGGAGTTAGGTCGTTCGAAATTTACGGCAGGCTGAAAGACGAATTCGCCGGTTACATCGACACGCACAGCGTACAAATCCCCGCCGCCGTCACTTCTGCTCGCTAACAGGCTTGCCGGAAGCGTTTGTGACAGCCGTTATAAAGCGTAAAAGCCGCTTCCATTTGGTATAATTACGTTGTCCGGACACGTCCGAACATTTCGAGCATTAGGCGGTCTAATGCTGTAAGCGGCGGCGCTTTGCCAGTGAAAGCGTGCCGCAGGGCCAAATTGGAGCATTGAGAATATGCAGTTTTTCGACAAATTTTCGGCAACGGCCAGAACGGCGATCGGAAAGGCGCGCGAGTATTGCCTTCGATTCAACAATACCTTCGTTGAACCCGAGCACATCCTGTTCGCCATATTGAGCCAGAAGAATTCGACGGCGATGAAGGTTCTCCGCTCGCTCAAGGTAAACCACGCCAAAATGACATACGTGCTTGAAAATCACCTGTATAAGCATCAGGGAAATTACAAGCACGAGCCGACATTCGGCAGGCGCACTATTAACCTGTTCGACAACGCGTATCGCGAAATCAACCGGTTTCAGCATCAGGAAATCCGCACGATTCACTTGCTCATTGCGATGAGCGTCGAGCGGAACACGATGATTTACTTCCTGTTCAAGGAATTCAACCTCGACCAGACCGTGCTCAGAAACGCCTTCGCGAAATTTTTGCGAAGCCAAGAGCAGGCAGGCGCGCAGCCCCAAGGACGCGATAAAGAAGACGAATCCATTATGGACCGGTTTTCACGCGACCTCACAAGGCTTGCCGGAGACAAAAAGCTGGATCCGGTTATAGGGCGCGAAAAGGAAATCGACAGGCTGATTCATATATTGTGTAAGCGAACCAAAAACAACCCGATTCTCGTCGGAGAAGCCGGCGTTGGAAAAACCGCCATAGTCGAAGGACTGGCGCACCGCATAGTCGAGGGCGACGTTCCGTGGGCGCTCAAAAACAGGCGCGTTCTCGCAATCGACCTTGCCGGTCTGGTGGCGGGCACCAAATTCCGCGGCGAATTCGAGGAAAGGCTAAAGCAACTCATTACCGAAATCAAAGCGAGCGAAGGAAAAATAATCATTTTCGTGGACGAACTTCACACGATTCTCGGAGCGGGAAGCGCCGAAGGCAGCCTCGACGCTTCGAACATCCTCAAGCCGTCGCTCGCACGCGGAGAGCTGAGGTGCGTCGGCGCGACTACGTTCAAGGAATACCGAAAGTACGTGGAAAAAGACGCCGCGCTTTCGAGAAGATTTCAGCCGATTTTCGTCGAAGAGCCGACATCCGACGAAACCATCAAAATTCTGGAAGGGCTTAAGCCGGAGTACGAGCAATTTCATAACGTTTCGATAACTCAAGACGCCATCGAGCGCGCCGTCTTTCTTTCCACCAAGTACATCAACGACAGAAAATTGCCGGATAAGGCAATCGACGTTATCGACGAAGCAGCCGCTTGGGTGAACCTCGAACGGCGCAAAATCGACGAAGCTCAACCCGCGATGGAACTCGATGAAGAAGGCGATTTCGAGCTTCCCGATGAAGAATCTGCGCATACGGTGGCTCAGGAGGACTATAACAAGCTTCTCGAAAACATCGAGCGCTCCGCCGGGATGGGCGAATCCGAGGAATTCGACGATTACACGGAAGAAGAATCCGGGGAGCCCGCGCCTGTATCCAAGGAATCGGACGAACAGCTTTTCGTTACTCCTCAGGACGTGGCGAGAGTGGTCGAAATGTGGACCGGCATTCCGATGACGAGTTTCACCGAGGACGAGGCAAAAGCTCTCGTCGGTCTCGACGGAAGGCTTCGAAGCAGAATTATCGGGCAGGAAACTGCCATCGAAAAGGTCGTCAAAGCTCTAAAGCGGAGCTATGCGGGAATCAAGGAAGCGCACCGTCCAATCGGCACGTTCATATTCGTGGGGCCGACCGGCGTGGGTAAAACCGAACTCGCCAAAGTGATTTCGAGCAACCTGTTCTTGAATCCGGACGCTCTCATAAAAATCGACATGAGCGAATACACCGAGAAATTCGCCGTGTCGAGGCTTATCGGAAGCCCTCCCGGCTACGTGGGTTACGATGAAGGCGGCCAGCTTACTGAAGCCGTGCGGCTTCGCCCATACAGCGTTGTGTTGTTCGACGAAATGGAAAAGGCGCATCCGGACATCTTCCACACGCTGATGCAGATTCTCGACGAAGGCGTGATAACGGACAGTCAGGGCAGGAAAGTTTATTTCCACAACTGCGTCATCATTTTCACGACGAACATCGGCGGAAAGCTAATCAGCGACGACGACAGAGTCGGGCTGCGGCGCGAAGGCGACCATTCCGATTCCGATATCGAAGCGCTTTTCGAATCGTACAAGCGAAACGCGGACAGAATGCTGAAACAGAATTTCAAGCCGGAATTCCTTAACCGCATCGACGAAACCGTGTATTTCAATATGCTTACGCGTAACGAAATAGCAACGATTACCGAAATTTACCTCGGCGAACTTCGCACGAATCTGGCGGTGCTGAATTACCATCTCGAATGGGACGCCGGCGTTATAGACCACATCGTGGCCAAGGGCTTTTCGCCGCAATACGGCGCACGCAACGTCAAGCGCACGGTGGTGCGCCTTGTCGAAGATCCCGTTTCGGAAATGATTATCGGCGAGGATCTTTCGAAGGGCGAGCTTGTCAGCGTACACGTCTCGGAAGACGAGCTCGCTTTCGAAAACAAAGGCCCTTATCTATTGCCGGTGCTGGCGAAGAACGAACAAGAGGCCGCCAAATAAATCCCCGCGCGGCCCCGCGGCGGCAAACCCGCACCGGAACTGGCCGGATAAACCGGCGTCCGCGGCTTCGTATTGAATCGCAAAATTTTCCGGTCTAATTTGTTGAAATCGCGAAACACGCGGGGTATACTTTTCTTGCTTATTTATCCGGCCCGGATGCTTGAGTGATTATCGGAAAGATTTTTTTTGAAAATCGCCATTTAGCTCTTGACATCCACTTTGGCCCGTGATAAGTTTCTCGTCCGCTTCCGGAAACGGCGGCGGCATTGAACCTTGAAAACTGGATAGTAGAGATATAAATCGGTCCACACACCTGCTTTAAGCAGGAACTCGGATTCAATTCTTGAGGTTATGCCTTAAGAGAACGGAAACGCAACTTAGAGTTTGATCCTGGCTCAGGATGAACGCTAGCGGTGCGTCTGACACATGCAAGTCGAGCGGTCGTAGCAATACGATAGCGGCGAACGGCTGAGTAACACGTGGGAACCTACCCCTGGGCTCGGGATAACACTGCGAAAGCGGTGCTAATACCGGATAATGTGCATGCACAAAAGGTCAGCCGCCTGGGGAGGGGCCCGCGGCCCATTAGCTTGTTGGTAGGGTAAAGGCCTACCAAGGCGACGATGGGTAGCTGGTCTGAGAGGATGATCAGCCAGACTGGGACTGCGACACGGCCCAGACTCCTACGGGAGGCAGCAGTTCAGAATCTTGCACAATGGGCGAAAGCCTGATGCAGCGACACCGCGTGGGGGAGGAAGGTCTTCGCGATTGTAAACCCCTGTAAGGTGGGAAGAATTAT
>CAYMAI010000001.1:0-425984 GCA_964388445.1 uncultured Planctomycetia bacterium | reverse complement strand
ATAGTGATATTCGGGCAATGAAACTCAGGTAGCGGCCACCCCCCTTCTTTTTTTTCACGCCGGAATTAATCGCCAGGGAAATGAACCGTCGGGAATTAGCGAATCGCAATAGCGGAAAAAATATAGGAAATGCACTCCCGTGCATTATATAAAGAAGCCACTTCCGTGGCTTACTCCCAAGAAAATCGGGCGTTAAGCGGGACTGTTTTGCGATGCGGCCGGTGCGAAGAAGCGGGCGTTAAGCGGCACGGTTATGCGATGCGGCTGGAACGGGGAAGCGGGCGCGCGACGGCACGCCCCTACAATTCGCGCGCGGCGTCGAATTCCGCCAGCCGTTTCGCGACGAACGGCGGCGTTTCGTAGCCGAGGCCGGTCGCTTCTTCGAACCTGCGGGCGAGACCGAGCAGTTTTGCGTCGGCGTATCTGCCGCATATCATTTGAAAACCCACGGGCAGTTCGATTTTCCCGTTCGCCCCGCGACAATCGGCCAGCCATTCTTCTTTAACGCCGGCAGTCCGAGCGGCATCGCTTATTTCGCCACGCTCGCCTCGATTGCCGCCGTCCGCCTCGCACGTTCCGCAGGGCAAACTAATCGCGCACGCGCCCGCGAGATTGGCGATGACCGTCGCGATGTCGGACATATACATTTTCACGGGGTCGTCGAGCCGCTCGCCCAGCTTGAACGCCGGCTCCGGGCTCGTCGGCAAAACGAGCGCGTCGTACTTTTCCGTGAGGGACGCGACCTCGGCTTGAATCGCCCGCCGAAGCGCACGCGCCTTGTTGTAATATGCGTCGAAATAGCCTGCGCTCAATACGAAAGTTCCGAGAAGTATCCGCCGCTTGGTTTCCGCGCCGAATCCGCTCTCGCCGCCGCGCCGCGCAAGGTACATATCAAGGAGCCTGCCGTCTTCATGCCCCGCCGGGCCGAACCGGATGCCGTCGTAGCGCGCGAGATTAGAGCTGCATTCCGCGGTCGTTATGATGTAATACGCGGGCAGCGTGATGTTCCAAAGCGGAAACGAAACCTCTTCGATATCCGCGCCGTCGCGGGCGAGCGCGTCAATCGCAGCATAGAACCGCTCCGCCACGCCGGGATGGAGAAATTCCTTTCCGCTCAGCTCTTTGATAATCGCTAACTTCGGTTTTTTCGCGCGGCCCGGCTCGGATTCCGAAACGAAATCCGGATGCGGACTCGGCACGCTGCAAGTCGAATCATATGCGTCCGGAAAACAAACGGCGTTCATCATCAGCGCGGCGTCGAGCGCGCATCGAGAGAAAATCGACGGCGTGTCGAGGCTCGATGCGTACGCGATAATTCCGAATCTGGACAGAAGGCCGTAAGTCGGTTTATAGCCCGCCACTCCGCAAAGCGCCGCCGGCTGGCGCACGCTGCCGCCCGTGTCCGTTCCCCATCCCGCCGCCGCCTGACATGCTGCGACGCTTACCGCGCCGCCGCCGGAACTGCCGCCCGGCACTCTGCCGAGGTCGAACGGATTGAAGCACGGCCCGTATGCGCTCGTTTCGTTGCTCGAACCCATCGCGAATTCGTCCAAGCTCGTTTTGCCCACTATGTAGTTTCCGGCGTCTCTGACGCGCGCGACAATAGTGGAGTCGAACGGCGGACGGTAGTTTTCGAGAATTTTGCTGCCAGCGGTCGCTTTGAAATTCTTTACCGCGAAAACGTCCTTGAAACCGACCGGCACGAAAGACGCCGCGTCGCCCGGTCGCGACCCATTTTCGAGCACTTGACCCGGAAATCCGAAGTCGCCGCATTCGCTTTCGCCGCGCTCGCGCATCTTCGACGGGCTTTCCGCGAATTCGTAAAACGCGTGTAAATATGCGTCGATGTATTTGGCGAATGCCAGCTGGTTTTCAAAATGCTCATCCGGCGATAAGCTGCCGTCAGCGAACGCGGCCATTAGTTCGTGCGCGAAAAGCTCAAGCGGGTGTTTTTTGTATCCGCGAGCCATTAATCGCAGTCCTCGCTTTCCCCGCCGTTTTCGTCCTCGCCGCCGACCACGAGCGGCACGCGATAGTCGTGGAGGAACCCCGGCGGAAAAATGAAATCGCGCGGCTCGTCGCTCGCGAGCGGCATTTCGTCGAGATAGCTGAGGCTGCCCGCCGACGCGGCGCTACGGCCGACTCCGGCGGCGAATTCGCTATCGTTCACCTTGTCCACGAATTCGAGAAGGCTCTTGAATTTGCGCGCGAACTCCGCCCTTTCGGAATCTTCGAGCGTGAGGCGCGAAAGCCGTAAGAGATTATCCAAAAGCGCATCGAAACCGGCGTCGTCCATCGCCGCAATGATAACACGGCGGCTGTTTCAAAACGCTGCCCGATAGTTCGGCTAATTAAGAACCGCGAACTTGAGCGCGAAGTTGCTGTTCGTGTTTTGCAGGTATGCGACGCACGGCTTGCCTTGCGGGTTGAACGCAATGCTCGGATAGCGGCCTACGCTAATTCCGCCGCCGCCGTCGATGGTGTTCGCGTTCCAACTGGAGGTAGGCTTCGAGCTTATCATCAGAGTGCCCTGAGATTGGTTGTGATAGGCAACCCAAGGCTTGCCGTCCGGCGCATACTTCAGGTTGCTGTGCACGCCGACGTCGCCGAGAGAGCGGACGATTTCGGGCGCCGTCCACTCGCTACCATTCCACTTGCAGAAATAAAGGTCCTTGTTCACGAAGTCGTACCAAGTGGCGGCGGGATTGCCGTCGAGGTCTTTGTCCATCGAAATCCAATAGCCGTTGTCGGTTCCGGGAACGAGCAGCGTTTCGGATGCGCCCCAGAAACACCAAATGCCGTCGTCTTTTCGCACGAGGAAAACCGGCACGTCGCCGTTATCCAAGACGACCCTTAAATTCAGAGGCCAAATGGTAAATGTGGAAGGCGTCCAATCTCCGTCCAGAGAACGGAAACCCATGCGCGCCCAATGCGGAGTCGAAAGGTCGAGCACCTTTTTGTGCCCGATAAAACAACGGCCATCCGAAGCGTAAGCGATAGTGGCGCTGAATCCGTTTTGGAATCTGTCGTCGCTGTCGTTGTCCGGAATTTCGATTGTCCAGTTTTCGCCGTCGTAAAAGGCCACTTTTACGTCGAAAAATATCTGCGGGTCGGGAGATGGGCCGGTTTGGTGTTGATATGCGAGCGTGGGATTTCCGTCCGGGTCGAGAACCATATCGAGTTCGTACCCTGTGTTGCCGCCGCCCGCGTCGTCAACGGTTTCGAAAATCCATTCGCCTCCCACTTTTTTCGCAGTGCGTACCTCGCGCGACGAGGGGCCGCTCTGTGCCTGATATGCGATATAGGGTTCGCCCGTGGGCAGGAAAACCAGCCTTGCGTTCGCGCCGACAACGAGGCTTCCTCCGTAATCCACGATTTCGGAAGTCCACTGTCCGGGCGCGGGGGTTACCGTAATCTGGAAATCGTAAAGGTGAGAGCCAAGCCCGAACGAATTTTCAACATAAAGATATGCGTCGTAAACGCCGGCGGCGCCCAAAGTCACGGTTGGCGATTGAAGGTTCGACTCGTTCGGAGTACCCGCACCGCCGAAATTCCACGTGTAAATTATCGGAAGCGTACCGGTCACCGTAGCCGAAAACTGGACCGATGCGCCCGATTGACCTGTAATCGGAGTTATGTTGTGCACGTATGGCGGAACGGGGGCTTCGGTAACCTCCATCGAAAATTCGAACGTGTTTTGTCCCTTGTCGTTGGTTACGGTCAAACTGCAGGGATAGGTTCCCGGCGTAGAGGTAAGCGTAATCATAGGGGAAACTTCTGTGGAATTCGAGGGAACGGCCGCGCCGGCGAAATCCCACCAATAGCTTATCGGCGCGATTCCGTCCACTGTGGCGGACATCGACAATAGCGAACCCGCGACGCCGGTCAAGGGCGAAACTTCGCCGACACGCGGCGCGCCGGTAAGAATCTTCAGCGTCCAAACGAAATCGTCTTCGCCGTACGGACTCGTAACCGTGAGTTTCGCGGAATAATCGCCTTGCGCGCCGAGAATGACGACCGGCGATGGCTCGGTCGAAGTGTCCGGTTCCGCGCCGCCGCCGAAATCCCAAAGATATTCGAACGGCTCCTGACCGCCTACGGTAGCGGAAAACGTGATTTCGTCGCCGGAAAAGCCGCCGGCCATGGGATGAATAGTGGCGATATTCGGCGCGTCGTCGATGATTAATTGAAACTCGAAAGTTTCGCTTCCATACTGATTGGAAACCTTTACGCTGGCATTGTACGAACCCAATCTGTAAAGCGTGACGGAAGGATTTCTGTCGAACGAAGTGTTGGGAACCGCGCCGCCGCCGAAATTCCAGAAAAATTCGAGCGGCTCGCTTCCGGAGGCCATTACGATTGAAAACTGAGTAGGTTCGTAGGGATAGCCGTAAAGCGGAGAAACGGATTCAACGACGGGCGCTTCGCCCGGCAGCCCCGAAACCGTGTATTCTTGGTACGAAACGAATCGGGGCGGGTCGCCGCCCGTGCGGACCCCGAAATAGTATGTTCCTTCTTCCTGCGGAATCGCCGCATTGTCGAAAGTTAACCCTACCCAGCCATAATGCTCGTCCGCTTCGTTTTTGTTGACATCGAGCGGCAAAAGCCCGCCGCCTGAAGGGTTGAGGCCGGCTGCTACGCTATGGATGGCGTTCGAATTCCACTGGGACATATTCCATGCGGCGCTTGGCTCGACGTCGAAAAACGCAACCGAAACCGAATATTTGTTCAAATAATTTAGCGCGATGGTCGTAACGTCCGGTATGCCTATCTCCCCGTCTCCATCGCCGTCGATAAACGACTGTACGTTGTCTTTATCGCCGTCGCTCGTGTTCGCGAGATAATGCAGCGCGATTGGCGTAATGTCCGGCACGCCGACTTCGCCCGATAAATCGTAGTCGCCGAGATTGAAGTAGCGCCACTCGAAAGTTGTGGTATCGCCGGCGTTGATTCTTTGCGAAAGGTAGAGCGGCGGAGTTTGCAATCCCGCCTGCGAAACCAGCCTGCCGTCGAGGCGCGCTTCGAGGTCTTCGAGAAATTTTTCCTTGAGTTTCTCGAAAACGGCTTCGTCGGCGCCATACGGAAGCGAAAGAGCATCCGCTTCGGCTTTCGCAGAATCTATGGTTTTCAGCGTCAGCTTGCCGCCGTTGCCCGTTCCCGAACCGAAAACGGCGCCTTTGGAACAGGCGGCGAGCGCCGCGATTAGAGCCGCAGCGAGGAAGATAATAATAATAACGGCCTTTTTCACGATATCCTCCAGATGATGGAACAAGTACATTATATCTTAAATCAAACCTCCGGCAGGGCGCGTTGAAACGATATTTAACATCTCCGGCAAGAAATCTTTGGGCAGCTTGTAGCAAATTTCATGCGCCGTCCTTAAATTGACATGACGGGCGGGTCATGTTATCCTCTTAAGGCTTCGGGGCCGGGGTTTCAGGAGAGTTGCTTTATGCAGAAAAAACTTGGTGACATGCTTATTGACGAGGGCGTTCTGTCGCTCGACAAGCTTCAGGACGCGCTCGAGAATCAAAAGCAGACAGGCCGCAGGCTCGGCGAGGTAATCGTCGAGATGCAGCTTGCCGTCGAAGAAGAAGTGATGGACGTCCTCGCAAAGCAGCTGAACATAGAAAAGCTGGATATGTACGAGGCGAACATCGACGTCGACGCGGCGAAAATGGTGACGCCCGATTTAATTCAAAGGCATCAGGCGTTCCCCATCAGGCTCGAAGGAAACAACCTGATCGTAGCGATGGTGGACCCGCTGAACCTGCTCGCCATTGACGACATCCGGCTTTCCACCGGCTACGAGGTGAGCCCGAGAATTACGAGCCCGCATGGCCTCAAATTCGCCTTCGACAAATATTTCGGGGTGTCGCACGAAGCGGCCAAGTCCCTCGAGGAGTTCCGGCAGGAGCAAATCGACAAGGGAATGGTGCTCGACTCTTCGATGATCGACAAGGCGACGCTCGAAGAAGTCGAACAGGCGCCTATCGTTAAGCTCGTCGAAACGATTTTGAACGGCGCGGTGGATTACAAGTCATCCGACATCCACCTCGAACCGAAGGAAGACAGGATGGACGTGCGCTATCGCGTGGACGGCATGCTCCAGAAGATTCTCACCGTTCCGCGCCCTGCAATCGCAGCCGTCACGGCACGCCTCAAGATTCTGGCCCGTCTCGATACGAGCGAGCGCAGAAAGCCCCAGGACGGCCGCATCAGCGTCAACATCCGCGGAAACGAAATCGACATCCGGTTTTCCACGCTGCCCACGGTTTTCGGCGAAAAGATAGTGATGCGTCTTCTTAACAAGAGCGCCGCGCTGTTGACGCTCAAAGACCTCGGTTTCGACGAAGACGAACTGCCGGTATTCGAGGAAATGGTCATTCAGCCTCACGGCATCATACTCGTCACCGGCCCGACCGGTAGCGGCAAGTCCACGACGCTTATCGCCGCACTCGACAAAATCGCGAACGAGCGCAACAACGTCGTGACTATGGAAGACCCCGTCGAATACATGCTTCCGAAAATCAACCAAGTGCACGTTAACAGCAAGGTCGGTTTGACTTTCGCGACGGGCCTGAGAACCATAATGCGTCAAGACCCGGACATCATAATGGTCGGCGAAATCCGCGACCCGGAAACCGCCGAGCTAGCCGTCCAAGCGGCGCTGACCGGCCACCTCGTGTTCTCCACCCTTCACACGAACGACGCGCCCGGCGCGATTCCCCGACTCGTCAACATGCAGGTTCCGCCGTACCTTATCAATGCGACAGTCAGCGGCGTGATGGCGCAGCGCCTTTGCCGCAAGCTCTGCGCGCAGTGCAAGAAAAGCTATGAGCCGAGCGAGGAAGAAATCGAAATTCTGGCTTCCGCTTTCGACCTCAGCACGCTCGACAAGAAGCCGCTTATTTACAAGGCTCGCGGCTGCAAATTCTGCAACCACCTTGGATATCGCGGCCGCTCGGGCATTTTCGAGATTTTCCGCATGAGCAACCGGCTGCGCGACCTCATCATTCGCGACACCAGCATTCACGCGGTAAAGAATCTCGCCCGCCAGGAAGGCATGCAGACTTTGTTCGAAAGCGGCGTGAAAAAGGTCGTAAAAGGCGAAACGAGCCTCGAGGAACTCCTCAGGGTCGCCCGCCCGGATTACGAAACGGAAGGCGACGGCTTCGAGGCCGCCCCGGCGGCTCCTCGCGGCGGACTGCGCGAAGCGGCGCCGAAACTTGCCGAAGTGGAAACGAACATCTGATTTTGGGATTTGAGCGTTTAAATTGCACGGTGCGCCGTGCCCAATTGAGGGATTTCTATGACCGATGTAACGATTCTCGATTTGCTGGTGCAGCTGGTCGAACACTCGGCGAGTGACCTGCACATAACCGCCGGCGTGCCGCCGTCGCTCCGGATTCACGGCCACCTTGTCAGGCTCGACTACAAGCCGATGACGCCCGAAGACACCCGCAACCTAGCCTTTTCGATGATTCGGGAAGACCAGCGCAAGAAGTACGAGCTCGAGCGCGAACTCGACTTCGGCTACAGCCAAAAAGGTATCGGACGTTTCAGGTGCAATATGTTTTGGCAGCGTGAGTCCGTCGGTCTCGTGATGCGCGCCATTTCCGAAAAGATTCCGGCGATGGAAGAGCTATTGCTGCCCGACGTGATGAAAGAAGTGATCATGATGCCGAGAGGCCTTTGTCTGGTAACGGGGCCGACCGGAAGCGGCAAATCTACTTCACTCGCGTCGATGATCAACGTCATCAACGAAAGCAAAGACCTGCACATCGTCACGATGGAAGACCCAATCGAATACGTTCACCAGCACAAAAAGTGCAACGTGAACCAGCGCGAAATCGGAAGCGATACGATGTCTTTCGGCGGCGCGCTGAAACGCGTTCTGCGCCAAGACCCGGACGTGATTCTCGTCGGCGAAATGCGCGACCTTGAAACCATTTCCACCGCAATTACCGCCGCAGAAACCGGACACCTTGTTTTCGCCACCTTGCACACCAACAACGCTCCATTGACTATCGACCGTATCGTGGACGTTTTCCCGAGCGAGCAGCAAGACCAGATTCGCGCCCAGCTGGCGAACTCTCTTCAGTGCATCATGTCCCAGCAGCTTCTTCCGCTTGCGGAAGGCGGCGGACGAGTGGCGTCGTTCGAAGTCATGCTCAACATTCCGGCAATTCGCAACCTAATCCGCGAGAAGAAAGAATTCCAGATTCACTCGACGATGATGACGCACGCGAAGCTGGGAATGCAAACGATGGACCAGAATCTGCGCGACCGTTACCTCGACAGGCTGATTACGCTCGAAACAGCCCTTGCGCACGCGGGCAACGTCGGAAACCTTCAGCGCCTAATCAGCGCCGCGACTGCGGCCGGCGCGGAACGGCCCAGGCGTCCCGGCGGCGGCGGCAAGGGTATGGGCGGAGACAGCGATTCGTACCTCGACGGCGCGAGCATAGGGGTCTAACTGGCTTTTTTTGGGTAAAATACGACATGCGCCTTACCGCGCAGGGAACCGGATTGGATTTCCAAAGTCTAATCCGTGTCTATCTTTTTGAAGGAGATGCGGCTCGATGAAGACTTACGTCTATACAGCCAAGGACGCTCAGGGAAAGGTTATCACCTCCACGGTGGAAGCCGACAACCCGAAAGCGATAATCGACGCCCTTCGCAACGAGGGGTTTTTCGTAACGAAGATTCATGAAAAGAAGCGGGCGTTCAACCCGTTTTTCCTTTTCGAGCGTCTATTCAAAGTAGGTTTGAAGGAACTTACGATTTTCTCCCGCCAGTTCGCGCTATTGCTTAACGCGGGCCTTACCATCTCCGAAACCCTCGACACCATCGAAGAGCAAACCCAAAATTCGAGCTTCAGGGACATTATCCACAAAGTCAAAACCGACATTCAATCCGGCGAAACTTTGACAAGCTCGATGAAAAAGCACCCCCGTGCATTTTCCAATTTCTTCATCTCGATGGTTCACTCCGGTGAAATCGGCGGTGCGCTCGACACTATTCTCGAACGCGTCGCATCGTTCTATGAAAAAGAGCTCGACCTGCGCAATAAAGTCAAGAGCGCGATGGTTTATCCCACCGTCGTCACGGTTTTCGCTCTAATCATTACGCTGTTCATGCTTTTGTACATCGTTCCCCAGTTCGCGGCGTTCTATAACGACTTTTCCGGCGGCGAGGCGCAACTGCCGCTGCTGACGAGAAGACTGATGGAGCTTAGCGATTGGCTCTTGCAGTATTACTATTACTTGCTTTTTATCCCGGTGTTCATTATCGCTTTCATCAAGTTTCGCAATACCAAATGGGGCCACAAGCTGCTCGACCCGATAGTTCTGCGAGTTCCGATATTCGGCGCGCTCGCAAGAAAGGTCGCGATTACCCGTTTCACCCGCACGTTCGCCACGCTTAACGAAAGCGGCGTGCCGATTCTGGAAGCGATGGAGGTTTCCAAAAACGTCGCGACGAACGACGTTATTAAAAACGCCATTATGTACACTCGCGACAGAATCCGGGAAGGCGAAAGCCTGCATGCGCCTATGAAGCGTACCAGAGTGTTCCCGCCCATCGTGACGAACCTAATCAGCGTAGGCGAGGAAGCCGGTAACCTCGAAGAAATCCTGAACAAGCTCTCGGACTATTACGACAGCGAAATCGACGCTACGATTCGAGCTCTCGCGAGCATGATCGAGCCTTTGATGATCGTTATCATCGGAGGAATCGTCGGTGTAATCGTCGTCGGACTTTATCTGCCGATATTCAACCTCGTGAATATCATTAAATAGCCGGCCGCTTTTCGAACCGGACGGGCTTTTATCCGCATGCCCAGGCATCGCAGTGTATAATTCGCGCGCCAGTTTGTATTCACGCGCTGCGAGGTAATCATGCCCGATGGCAAAGCCGTGCCCGGCCAAGGCGCGATAAATCCTGAAAACTTAAGCCTGTTAAGTGTGCTCGACGGCATAAGCGAAGGCGCATACATCACGGACACGGACCGCAGAATTTTGTTCTGGAACAAGCGCGCCGAAGAAATAACGGGCTGGACTGCCGAGCAAGTCGTCGGCAAGCATTGCCGGGACAACATTCTATGCCACACCGACCCTCAGGGGCGGCCGCTTTGCGGGGACGAGCTTTGCCCGCTGAAAAGGGCGATGGTTACCGGCCAATCCTCTCGCAGCCCGCTTAATATAAACGCCAGGTCGGCGGACGGAAAAACGGTTTGCATATCCGTGACGGTGTCGCCGATTTACGACGGGGAAGGCAACGTAATCGGCGGAATAGAATTTTTTCGCGATGAAACGGACGGAATCAGACAGCATAACTTTGCCGCGAGCATTCAGCGAAGCCTGATTAATTTCCATGAAATAGACGACGAGCGCATCGAACTTGGATATATAAGCGAACCCGCCGAGGACGTGAACGGCGACTATTGCAACGTTTTCAGGCTTAACAAAGACATTTACGGCCTCGTCGTATGCGACGTTATGGGTCACGGAATCGGCTCGGCGCTCGTTTCCACGATGATTCATTCGTTTTTCGTCGAAAACATGGGGCTTTGGGTGGAGCCGAGTTCGATGCTTGCCAACCTTAACGAACGGATATGCTCGATTAGCGGTCAGCCGATGAGCGTCACCGCGACTCTGGTGATGGCAAATCTTGAAAGCCGCGAGCTAATCGCCTCGCATGCTGGGGCGCCGCCGGCAGTGCTTATAAGAAACGGCGAAACCGCTTTTGTCGGAGACGCCGGGGGGTTGCCTTGCGGAATGTTCGACGGGCAGCTTTACGACGAGGAATCGTTCGAAATGGAGCCGGGCGACGGCATTTTCCTTTACAGCGACGGCGCGCTCGAAGTGAAGACCGATTACGGAGAACTGCTCGGATACGACGGGCTGATGGAATTTCTGAAAGAAATCAGCCTCGGCAAAACCGGAGAGGGAATTGGCGAAATAAAGGCGAAAATCGTCCGCTCGTCCCGCGAGATCCGGCTTCAAGACGACTTTACGATCGTCCATGCCAAAATCCTTTAGGGACGAGCGGACCGCTCGTTTCACTTAGCGCTTCAGCAAGGTTTGAACAAAAGCGCGCGGTAACCGATAAGCGCCGCCGCGGCAAGCGTCATTACTGCGAGCAATACGCCACCGGGACTTTCCTTTTCGCCGCCGTTCGCGACGGCGGAGGACGCCACGGCAAGTCCGGATCCGCCCTGCCCGCCCGATGCCGAAATCTTGACTCCGAGCGCCGAGGCTTCCGCGTCGGTCAACGATTCGAGACCTGCATCCGCCGAAACTTTCAGCGCTTTCTTGCCGTCGAGGCAAATAATCAGTTTGTCGCCGAGAGCGAAGAATTTGCCGAGTTCGGGATTAGCGATAAGCACGTCGTAATACGCATCCGAAAACGCCTTGATTTCCTTTGTGGCGAACTTGTCCGGGTCATACCTGCTGTCCGTCCAATACCCGTCCACGAGGAAGAACGTAAGGCTGTCTATATACTTCACGCGCTCGACCCTGACTTCGTTGCCGTCCTTGTCGTAATAGGTGGTTGGAGCGTTTACGCCGCCTTGACTCGCGTCCGGCGCATTGCCTTTCATTTTCTGCGCCTGCTGGCTTTGGCCGACCGCGCCCGCGCCGGTATTCAAATCGGCAAGCGGCGCCGCAGCGGCTTCGTAAGCCATCCGCGCATCTTCTTCGGCGAAGAAAAAGTCGTCTTCGCGAATAAGGAAACTCGTATATTCCGTGATGATGCCGTAGCGTTTCGAAAGCCGGACGATTTCGTCGATTAGTTCTTGTTTGAAACCGCCGGTTTTGGCTTCGTCGGTCAGGTAAGCGATTTTCCGGCCCGCCCAAAGCCGCGGAACGAAACTATGGGAGCTTTTGCCCGCAAAATTCGCCGGAAAGTTGTAAGTGCGCTGTTTGCCGTCCACCATTCCAGTAATCTCGACAGTTGCGGAGCCGCTTGCGCCCGTGAATCTGCCGGAGAGTACTACCTGACTTCCCTTGAACAAATCCGGCATCGTTTTCGGATAAAGTTCGGTCACTCTTACGCCGTTGAACCTGATTTTTACGTCGGTCAGCACCGGACTCGATATCTTCGAGTAGAAATTGGAAATCTTGACTTCCATGCTTTCGCCGGGACGGACATATTCGCTGAAACCGTGATTGTCTTCCGCGAGTTTGTCGAGAAGACGCGTGTTCACGTCGTATCCCACGCCGAAGTTGAACATGCGCACGTTCGTTTTGTTCGCCGAGCGAACGTTGCCGAGTATCCTGTCTTCGGCGGTTTCGCCGACGGTCGGCAGTCCGTCAGTCAGAAAGACGATGTAACTCGGGCGCTCGCGCGACTCGCCCTTCAGCATATCCAGCGCGCGAAGAAGCGAGCCGTTGATGTCCGTTCCGCCGGTCGCGTCGAATTTGCGCACGAATTCGAGCGCTTCGTCGCGAGTGGACGCCGAATAGCTTTTCATTCCACCCGGAAAGCACTCCCAGATTTCGTCGGAATACGCGATGACGTTGAACCTGTCGCCTTCGTTGAGGTTTCTAACGACGAACCGAAGGGCTTCCTTAGCTTGGCCGATTTTGTCGTCGTCCATCATGCTTCCGCTTTTGTCGAGCACGAAAATAAAGTTTTTGGCTATAACTTTGGAATTGTCGGCGGACACCTGTGGCGCGACCGTGGCGATGAAAAATCCGTCGTCCGGGTCGTCTTCGTCGAACGCGAGCACGCTGGCGCCGACTTCGCCTGCGCGCACCGCGAAGTAGAGCACGAAGTCGATTTCCGGCCTTACGTTCTTTTCTTCATAGCCGAACGTAGCCTTTTTATCTTCCTTGCGGTTTATGCCTATATTGTGCGAAGGCGAATATACGGTTTTTATCGGCGTCGCCGATTCGATGCTGCCCGTAATCGTGACTTCGCCCAGCGGCCTTGCCGAAAACTTCTCGGTGTTGAGCGGATATACATATTCGTAAAGCCCGCCGTCTCCGTTTAAAACTTCCGAATAGGAAATTTGAATCCGCTTTTCTTCGCCGGGTTCTATGGGAAAAACGCGCGCTTTAAACGCGTTGTTGCCTATATATTCCAGAAGCGCCGGGTCGCGCTGGGAGCGCACGATGTTTTCGTAGATTTCTCGCGCCTCGCCCGCGGTGAGCACTTGGCCCGTCACCCGCTGATTTCCCACCCACATCGCGAAATCTTGCAGGACTGCGCCTTTCGGCACTGGGAAAACGTAGTCCGCCTCGATACGCCGGCCGGTTAGGTTCAAAAAAGCCTGATCGACTTTTGTCACCGCCACCCCGTCCTCGATTTCGACGGTTACGCGATGATATTTGATTTCGAAGGCTTCCCGAATAGGAATATCGATCGGCGGAATTAGAATGCCGTCCGCGAATGCGCTGCCGAAGGCTGCAAAAACCGACAGGACTGCGGCGGCGGCAATCGCCGGTATGCGTAGATTAAACATTCGTTCCTCCTTACCCCCCGATGGAGGGTCAACGCACAGACTTAAAAACGGGCGCAAAAGTTCACCCGTAACAACCGTTGATTGCGCGAGGACGCGGAAAGTTTACCGCGATTGGCGGGATTTCCGAAATCAGGGGGATTCAAACGAGCGGATTACTTTAGCTCGCCGTTGACGGGATTACCTTCCCGGCGCTCGATTTTCGCGCCGACGCTTTGGAATTTTTCCTCAATGCATTCGTATCCGCGGTCGATATATTCGATGCCCGAAATCGTCGTTACGCCGGACGCGGAGAGCGCGCCGATAACCATCGCGGCGCCGCCGCGAATGTCGTATGCCTGCACCGGCGCGCCGGTGAGCCCGTCTTCAACCGGGTCCATTATCGCGGTGTTTCCGCGCGTCGTTATGCGCGCGCCCATCCGGTTAAGCTCCGCTACGTGCGTAAACCGGTTTTCGTACAAAGTTTCGGTGACGAGGGACACGCCGGTCGAACGCGCCAATAGCGTCATCATTTGCGGCTGCAAATCGGTGGGAAAACCCGGATAAACCAGAGTTCTAATCGACGTTTGGCGGGGGCGCTTCGGGCCTTCGACCATTATCGAGTCGTCCGAAACGGCCAAAATACAGCCGATTTCGATTAGCTTGTCCGTGAGGGCGGTCAAATGTTCCGGCACGAGTCCGGTTACTTTCAAAAATCCTTCCGTCGCCGCGCCGGCGATTAGAAGCGTACCCGCTTCGATTCTGTCGGGTATCACTTCGTATTCCACGGGCGGGGAAAGTTTTGCGCCTTCGACGATTATGCTTCGGGTTCCCGCTCCTTCGATGCGAGCTCCGCAAGCCCGCAAAAAATTCGCGAGGTCGACGATTTCCGGCTCTTCCGCGCAGTTGTATATCGCCGATTTGCCGCATATACCGGCAGCGGTGGCGAGCGCGTTTTCCGTTGCGCCCACGCTTGGCATGTCCAAATATACTTCCGCCGGTTTCAGTTTTCCGCGGGCGACGACCACGCCTTTTTCTTGAAAAATCTCCGGGCCGAAATCTTTGAGCGCGCCAAGATGAGGCTCGACCGACCGCGTGCCTATCCGGCAGCCGCCGGGGAGAGGTACGCGCGCTTCGCCGAGTCTGACGAGGAGGGGGCCGAGAACGAGAAAGCTTGCGCGCATTTTTTCGACGAGCGTGTACGGCGCTTCGACATTGCAAATTCCGGTTGTATCGAGCACAAGCGTGCGAGTTTCAACGTCGTATTCGGTAAATGCGCCGAGCGCGCCGAGCACGCGGCAGATAACGTGAATGTCCGTGAGGTTCGGGACGCGGCGCAAAGTAAGGCGGCCCGGCACGAGGATGGATGCGGCGATAATGGGCAGCGCTGAATTCTTGCTGCCGCTGACGGCGATTTCGCCTTCCAGCCGCTTCCTGCCCTCGACGTAAAGATAGGACAAAACTTACCGCCCCCTGTACCGGCGGGCGACGTCGACGCGGTTAAGCGCGCGCGCAATGGCTGCCTCCGCCCGCCTAATGTCGACGTCCTTTTCATCGAGGCGTTTCTTCGCTCTCGCAAGCGCTTCTTCCGCTCTATCGAGGTCTATTTCGCCCGAAAACTCTATCGAATCGGCGAAAACCGTCACGTCGCCGCCTTCCGCGACTTCAAGAAGCCCGCCGCTTATAGCGAAGTGCAGCGGGCGCGGATTTCCGTCCCTGTCTTCCACGACGAGCAAATCGCCGACGCTTACTCCGGCCAGCATTTGGGCGTGTCCGGGGCGGACTCCGACGAAGCCGTCCAGCCCGGGAAAGACAATCTCGGCGGCGTATCCGCTGAAAACGTCGCCTGGCGCGAGTTCGGTCACCCTGCCGTCGGGTTCGAGAATTTCAACTTTGAATTTGCTCGCGGCCAACGGTTAGCCCTCCGCCTTTTCCTGTTCGTACCTTTCGTAAACTTCCGAAATGTCGCCCGCGTACAGGAAGTGCTTTTCGTTGATGTGGTCGCATTTGCCGTCGATGATGTCGCGGAAACTTTCGACGGTTTTCTTAAGAGGAACGTACCTTCCGGGTTTGCCCGTAAACTGCTCGGCGACGAAGTTCGGCTGGGACAAAAAGCGCTGGATGCGCCTTGCGCGCGCCACGCTAACTTTGTCGTCGTCCGACAGCTCCTCCATTCCGAGAATCGCGATGATGTCCTGAAGGTCCTTGTATCTTTGCAGAATTTGCTGAACGGAGCGTGCGACCATGTAGTGCTCCGCGCCCACTACGGCCGGGTCGAGAATGCGGCTGGTCGAATCGAGCGGATCCACCGCGGGGTAAATGCCGAGTTCCGCAATCGGGCGGGACAAGTTCGTGGTCGCGTCGAGGTGGGCGAACGTGGTGGCGGGCGCAGGGTCGGTGTAGTCGTCCGCCGGAACGTAAATAGCCTGAATCGAGGTGACGGAGCCGGACTTGGTGGAGGTGATTCTTTCCTGCAACTCGCCCATTTCGGTCGCGAGAGACGGCTGATAGCCCACAGCGCTGGGAAGACGGCCCAAAAGCGCCGAGACTTCGCTTCCGGCCTGTACGAACCGGAAAATATTGTCGATGAAAAGAAGGACGTCCAATCCTTCCTTATCGCGAAAGTACTCGGCAATCGTCAGCGCCGAAAGACCGACGCGCAGCCTTGCGCCCGGCGGCTCGTTCATTTGGCCGAATACCATGCAGGTGTTGCTGATGACGCCGCTTTCTTTCATTTCGCGCCAGAGGTCGTTTCCTTCGCGGGTACGCTCTCCCACGCCGCCGAAAACTGAATAGCCGCTGTGCTCGGTTGCGATGTTGCGAATGAGTTCCTGAATGAGTACGGTTTTGCCGACGCCGGCGCCGCCGAATAGGCCGATTTTGCCGCCTTTAAGGTATGGCGCGAGAAGGTCGACAACTTTAAGGCCGGTTTCGAGCACTTCGATGTCAACGTTTTGGTCTTTGAGTTCCGGCGGGTCGCGATGGATTGGCCACGTTTCCGCGGACGCCACCGGGCCGAGTTCGTCAATCGGCTCGCCCGTTACGTTTATCAGCCTGCCGAGGCATTCCTTGCCGACCGGCACGGAAATCGGGCGGCCGGTGTTCGTCACGTCCATTCCTCGAATCAGGCCGTCCGTCGAAGTCATGCAAACCGCGCGAACGACGTTGTTTCCGAGGTGCTGAGCGACCTCGCTTATCACGACCTGGCCCGTCGCCGGATTCACGACTTCGAGCGCGGCGAATATTTCGGGCAAGGAATCTTCGTGGAATTCCACGTCGAGCGTCGGGCCGATAATCTGAACGATTTTGCCTCTTGCGCCTGCTTTATTTCCGATTACGGACGGGTTTACGTCTGCCATTTAATCACCTTCTACTTCATTGCTTCCGCGCCGCCGACGATGTCGAGAAGTTCCTTCGTAATCGTCGCCTGGCGCGCTTTGTTGTACTCAAGGGTAAGCGCGTCTATCATGTCGCCCGCCGCGCTTGTCGCGTTGTCCATCGCCACCATTCTCGCCGCGTTCTCGCTTGCGTAGTTCACGTAAAGCGAACAAAGCAGCATCACGGGCAAATATCTGTCCAGCGTGTGGCTCACGAGTTCGCCGCTTGCGGGCTCGATAATCACGTTTTCGAATTCCGGCGGGATATCCCCAGCGTCCGGCATTTCGACCGGCAAAATCCGAACTGCGGTGGGAAGACTGCGAGTGACGTTTACGAAATCAGCATACACGAGATGGACTTCCGCATATTCGCCGGAGCGGTACGCTTCGTCAATGGTGAACGCCAGCGAGCGAACGATGCTCCAGCCCGGCCCGGAGCGGGGATTTTCGAGATAGCTTTTTATCACTCCGCGCTTTTTGAAAAAGTCGCGGCCTTTTTTGCCCATCGCGCAGATTTCGGGCACGAAACCTTGGGTTTTCAACTCGCTCAAAAGCGCGGTCGCGCGCTTGATGATGTTGCTGTTGAAACTGCCGCAAAGCCCGCGGTCGCTTGTCATTAACACGACGAGCGCTTTTTTCGTTGCGCCGTCTTCGATTTCCGGCGGCGAAACGTAGGGGTGGTTCACTTTCATAAATTCCGGCGCGAGTTTCGCCATCACGGCGTCGATTCTGGTGGCGAACCTGTGCGCGTGGTCCACCTTTTCCTCGGCGCGCCTGAACTTCGCGGCGGCGACCATCTTCATCGCGCGCGTAATCTGCTGCGTGCTCTTGACGCTTTTAATCCGCCGCCTGATGTCTCTTAATGTATTTCCCAATTACAACTCAACTCCGCTTGGGAATGAAACCGATTCGCCCTTCTTCATCCGCACCCGCGGGCACGCCCTGCCTTTCCGGAATGTATATGACCGTTTGGATATAGCTCCAAAGAATCAGGATGTGAGCGTTATAGCGCTCTTCCTTCCGCTCGGGAGCGGGAATGTAACGGCCGTTCGAATCGTACGAAGGCGTAATCGTGTACGCCGGGTCCACAATCCACATGCCGAAACCGTCCAGGCCGCTGATGGCCGCGTAAAACCGCTGACTTTCAAGCCCTACGTTCAGATTCTTGAACGCCTCGGTGTGCAAAACGAGTTGCACCTGTTTGCCGATCATCTGGTCCAAACTGATTTTGACTTCGTTCATAAACTTAACTGCGCGGCTACTCGGCCACCGACGGCTTGAATATGGCCGCGAATTCCTTGCAGGCTTCTTCGAGCTTGGCGAATAGCGCTCCCATTTTCTCCTTGATTTGCTTGTCGTTCGCGTCAATTTCGTCCTTGGCGGATTTCGCCTGCGATTCCGCCGTCGATTGGCCGCGCTCGACTTCTTCGTGAGCCTTTTCGAACTTGTCGATAAGCTCGCGGTCCTTGTTTTCGAGCTGCGCCGTTTCGCGGAAAATCTGGCCGTAAATCGGATGTTCTTCGGAAAGAAACGCCACGAATTCGTCGCAATACCTTTGCACGTCGCTCGCCGGCAGCGCGTCGAGATATCCCGCCGTTCCGGCGTAAATCACAGCGACCTGTTCGGCGACCGGAATCGGCTTGTACTGGCCCTGCTTGAGGATTTCCACCATCCTCTCGCCCCTCGTCAGCTGAGCCTGCGTTGTCTTGTCGAGGTCGCTTCCGAATTGGGCGAACGCCGCAAGCTCGCGGTATTGCGCAAGGTCGAGGCGAAGCGAGCCCGCGACTTTCTTCATCATGCGCGTCTGCGCGTTGCCGCCGACGCGGGACACCGAAAGCCCGACGTTGACCGCGGGCCGGACGCCCTGATAGAAAAGGTCGCCTTCGAGATAAATCTGGCCGTCGGTAATCGAGATGACGTTCGTCGGAATATACGCCGACACGTCGCCCGCCTGAGTTTCGATGATCGGCAGAGCGGTGATGCTTCCGCTTCTCTTTAGCTTGATTGCGCGCTCCAAAAGCCGGGAGTGCAGATAGAAAACGTCGCCGGGATACGCCTCGCGGCCGGGCGGGCGGCGAAGAAGAAGGGAGAGCTGGCGATATGCCTGAGCGTGCTTGGTCAAATCGTCGTACACGATGAGCACGTGCTTGCCTTTGTAAAGGAAGTGCTCCGCCATTGCGCATCCAGCGTACGGGGCAATGTATTGCAGGGGCGCGGGGTCGGTGGCGCCGGCGACGACGACGGTCGTATATTCCATCGCGCCTTCCTTGCGAAAGCGGTCGATTACGCGAGCCACGGTTGAGCTTTTTTGGCCGATAGCGACGTAAATGCAAAGCACGTCGGTGTCGCGCTGGTTGATAATCGCGTCCACGGCGATGGCGGTCTTACCCGTGCCGCGGTCGCCGATAATCAGTTCGCGCTGGCCGCGGCCGATGGGAATCATGCTGTCGATTGCTTTGATTCCGGTTTGAAGCGGCTCTTTAACGGGCTGGCGCTGGACGACGCCGTCGGCGCGCTTTTCGATGGGGCGCTTTTCGGTCGTCGTAATCACGCCTTTGCCGTCGAGCGGCTCGCCGATCGGGTTAATCACCCTGCCGACGATTGCGTCGCCAACGGGCACCTGAATGATTTCGCCGGTGCGACGAACTTCGTCGCCTTCCTTGATAAGAAAGTCGTGGCCCATCAGCACCACGCCGACGTTTTCTTCTTCGAGGTTAAGCGCGATGCCGGTGACGCCATGAGGAAACTCCAGCTTCTCCGCCGCCATGCACTTTTCAAGCCCGTAAACGTGCGCGATTCCGTCGCCCACGGAGAGCACAATTCCACGGTCTTCCATCGCCAGCTGGCTTTCGTAGCTGGCGATTTCGGCCTTTAGAATGCTCGAAATCTCTTCCGGTCTGATACTGCTCACAATCTAGTCCTCCCGAAGGGCGAACGCCCTTTGGCACTTTTAGAAGTTTCTGTAAACCAGAAGCTTCTCCTTCATTTCCTGAATACGCGTCGAAAGGCTGCCGTCTATGACGGTGTGCCTTCCGAGATAAACCTTCGCGCCGCCGATAATGCTTTCGTCAACTTCGGTCGCGACTCGAAGGTCGGGAAAGTCGCTGAATTTCTTCAGCATTTCGGTTAGCCGCCGGACGTACTCCTCGTCCGCTTCGAGCGCAGTGACGATGGTGACTTCTTCGATGCCGCGTTGGCGGTCGGTCAAAAGGTCGAAATAGTCGAATACTTCGGCGGCGAGCCCGATGCGTCCTTTTTCGAGAAGGAGCATCATTAGCTTGAACAGCGCCGGGTGAACCTTGTCGCGAAAAGCCTTCGTCAAAAACGCCCGCTTTTTCTCGATGCCGAGCTGCGGCTGGAGAAGGAACTTCATAAGCTCCTTGTCCTCAAAAACGGTTTCCAGCGCGCGGCATTGCTCGTCGATTTCTTCGAGCCTGCCGATTTCCATGGCGAGCCGGAAGAGCGCGACCGCATAACGCCTGGCTATTGTCCGTTCTTTCACCGGACGCCCTCCACTTCGCCAAGATATTTTTCGAGAAGCACTTTATGCGCGCGCTCGTCCAACACCGTCGGGTCTTTTAAAAGCCGCTCCGAAATCGCGAAAGACAAATCCACAACTTGATTGCGAAGTTCGGCTGATGCGATTTCGCGTTCGCGAAGGATGTCGGAATGCGCCTTTTCGAGCAATTTTTCGCGCTGAGATTCGGCGTCGCTCTTTATCTCCGCGGCGATTTCGCTGCCCTGCCTTATGGCATCTTGAATTCTGCGCGTGGTTTCTTCCTGGATTTCACGAAGCTTTGCCTCGTATTCCTCTTGCATACGCGCGAGCAGAGCTTCCTTGTCCTCGATGTCCTTGAACGATTTGTCGATGGCATCCTTTCGCGCGTCGATCATGCCCAAAATGGGCTTCCACCCTACCTTGTAGAGCACCCACGCGAACAGGATGAACGCGATAAAATGCCAGACAAACTGGTTAATGCTGAACAGCGGACCCATCGTGTCACCTCCCTGCCGGTCTGATAAACGTCAGTGCCGGAGATTTTACTTAGCGAGGAAGGTGGCGATGAGCGCGTAAATCGTCAGCGCTTCGATGAACGCCGCGCCGATGATCATCGAGGTCTGAAGCTGCGGCTGGATGGACGGCTGGCGTCCCATTGCCTCAGTCGCGCCTTTGACGGCGATTCCGATTCCGATGCCGCATCCGAGAGCGGCAAGCCCAAGACCGATGAAATACAAATTCATTTCAAACTCCTTAATTTCTTCAAAACGAAGTTATGAGTCCTAATCCTAATGGTGTTCCTCGCCATGAGGAAGCACTATCAAAATGTAAACCGCGCTGAGCATACTGAAAATCAGCGCTTGAATCACGCTCAACAGAAGAGCGAGAAAGAGAAACGGCCAGTGAAGAGGCACCATCACCCAAAGCGTATTTTTTACTACTTCGAACATTACGAGCGTTAAAAACACGCCGAGGAGAATTTCCTTGCCCAAAATGTTGCCGAAAAGTCGCAGAGACAGGCTGACCGGCCGGATGAATTCTTCGAGAACGTGAAGCACGAGAAAAAGCGGGCTGAGCCCCCACATAAGGCCGCTGTCGGGACTGCCGAGCATGTGGTGAAACCACTTGCCGAAGCCGTTGCGGGAAATGCCGACGTAGAGAACGTAAAAGAAAACTACCGCCGCCATTCCGAGGTTCATCGCCAAATTCGCGCTCGGCGCGTAACCGAGCGGCACCATTCCGTTCAAGTTTTGAAACAAGATGTAAACGAACAGCGTGCCGACGAGCCAGATGTGCTTTTTCACTTCGTGCGCGCCTAGGACGCTGCCGAAAAAGTTGCGTAGCCCGCCGAAAAACATTTCGGTGACGATATAGAACCTGCTTGACGGGCGGATTGCCATTCCGCGCCTTGCGAGCAAAACGAGTCCGATTATCACGAGCATCAGGACGAGGCTGAACAGAATTGCCGACAAATCGCCAAGGGTTTCGTCGTCAACATTAAGGATTCCGTACTGCTTTAGAACGTATAGCGCGTTCGGCAAGTGCGGGATATGCGCGCCTTCGTGGGCCGCATGTGCGGCGTCGTGCGCGACTTCGTGTCCAACTTCGCTAGTAGCGGCTGCAAGAATCATTCAGAAACCTGCGATTTCAGGCTCTGCCGTTTAGCAGGGCCAAGAATAAAAATACCGCCGGCAGCGCGAGCAACCCGAGCGTCAGCCCAAGGCGATCGAACAGATTCAGGCGGAATAACTCGACTACCAGAAAATAAAGCAGCGGTATCTTAATACATACGACCGGCAATGTAAAGAATATCCGGTAGGGATTATTTGAAAAAACGAGCTTGAACACAAGCCAAAGGGCGAGAAAGTTAAGCAGATTCCAAAGCCCGGACGCAAGAATCCCCACTCCGATTTCCCGCTGTCCCGCCAGCGCGACCGCCGAGGAAGCGACAATCGCCGTCCAAAGCCCGACGCTCACGATTACGGGAAGTGCAAACGCATTCAGCCGGACAGAGGAGGCCGACGGCGCCGCCGGATTGCTATTTTCGGCGCAGTTTTTCACATGCTCGCCCGCCGATTGCCCGGAAACCTCCGGTTCTGCGCTGACGGATGCAGGCGTGCCGCCGTATCCCGTTTTCCTGCGCGAATAATGCATCAGGCCGATAATTTCGCCGCCAACTTCGAATTTTTCGCAGAAATCGCCCGCGTATGTAGAGCTTGCAGCGGACGCTGTTTCATCCGGCGGATTCGCCAATTCTTCGCTCGGGGCGCCCGGCACGAATTGCTCCGGAAATGAGAGGCGATGCGGAGTTTCCTCTTTCAGCACACGCAGAACGCTGCGCACGCCCGCAATGAAGCCGAGGAAAAGCATTATGAACCGGACGTAGCCCGTACCGGCGAGGCCGTCAATCCAAAAGCCTATGTAAAAACCGAGCAAAGGGCCTGTTGCAAGCATGAACGGGATGCTCATCGCAAGGCCGAGCCCGCGGAATCCCGCCGCTCCGCCGCCGCCGTCCGATTTTCCGCTTCCGCCAGTCACGCCGCGAGTATAACTTAAACTCCGATAGCTACTTCGTCATTCCGAAGTTGTAGCCGATTATCGCCGCGTCCATTTCGTTAATCTCGCCGTCGCCGTTGCAGTCGAGCCAGATGCGATAGTCCGCGTGCGTGGATTTCTTGCCGTAATGCGTTCGAATCAAATCCATGTCTGCGGCGTCCACTTTGCCGTCGTTGTTGGTATCGCCCTCAAGGTTATACGCGTCAATCGTTCGAATGTCGGAAGTGTAAAGCCCGCTCGGGCCCACTGCCCTAGCTTCGAGAATTACGCGCTGGTTTCCGAAAAGCAGAGTGTTAATCGGCGTGCCGTACGGCGGATTGGACGTCGAAAACGTAAATGTCGGACCGGAGTGATATACGATGTAGTCCACTTTCGTTATCGCGCCGCTCACGCTAACGGCAACGTTCATCGTCCCTTCGATGGTCGAGTTGTTCAAGGGGTTGATTATCTGAACCGATGGAAGCGAGCTTACCGCCCCGTTGGCCACGGCGATGTCGTCAATCCACCAGCCGCTGCCGTTTATCGCCGCGCCGTTGTCAGTGCCGGCGCCGTCGCTTTCGAAGAAGAAGACGATGCGCACAGCTTTGCCTATAAATGACGGCGGAATCGCAATCACTTCGCGAGTATTCGTTAGCGTCCCGGTATATTCGGCAAGTTCGGTGAACGTGCGCCCGTCGTCGTCCGTAATCAGCACGCGAGCGAAATCTTTGTTAAGCTCGATGTCGTGTTGATGGCTGAACGACAACGTCGGATTCGTCGTTCCGGCAAGGTTGATTTTCCGGGACACGAGGAAGTCGTTTTGGAAATTCGCATAATTTCCGCTGCCCATTCCGACGTAAAAACTGCGTTCGCCGCTGATTTTCCAATCCACCCTCTGCCGCCATTCGCCGAACATTTCGCCCGCGATTTCCTCCGGCGTACCCGCAACCTTGCGCGTCGCGCTTTTCAATGTCGTCGAAGGATAGCGCGCGCTCAGCGGCAAAAATTGGAAGAATCCGGTCTCCGCATTATCCGCGAGAGGAAAGACTGACGGCAAATTGTCAACCAAGATATCCTGCAAAATCGTCCGCTCTTCCGTCGCTCCCGTACCGACAGCTTTTATCGTGAACTGCCCGAAAAGAAACTCGCTCGTGTCCCAGTTGTAAATGAAAGGCGGAGTGGAGGATTCGTACACAAGGTTATCGCCCGATCCCGAATTAAGGTAAATCTTAACGCTTTCTACTTTGTCGTTGACCGTCGGTTGAATAGGCGTCGCTCCGGAAGTCGTGAACGGCGATAGCGTGTTGAGGTTGAACGTAAATCCTGTTACGGACGCGTCGATAGTAATCGTTTTCGCGGTCGTATCTTTTCGGATGTTGAATATTTTGACAAGCGAGTCTTCATCTGCGTAATTGCGGCTGTTCGGATTGCTCGTGAAGCTGAAATCCTTGCCGCTGTTCGGATATACATCGCCCGCGTCGCCGTAGTTGACCATTCTGTCGAGGTCGGCTCTGCCGTCCGCTTCTTCGAGGTCGAGCGCCTTGCGTTCTTCGATGTCGTTCACGCCGTATCCCGAAGACGGATTAATCATTTGGTTTTCGTCAACATGCCAGATTAAAAGCCCCTGCCCCGGATTGGGACCGAAGTCGGCCGTTGAAGTTTGCCACCTGTTTTCGATAATGAAAAATTCTCTGTCGAACACGCCTTCCGTCCATAGAATGTACGCGGAATTCGAGTTTGTTTCGAAGTTCGACGGAACGAGCACGAGGTCCTGAACGTCGGAAGTGATGACGTTCGGTTCAATCCAGTTGAGCAGCCACTTGTTATACGGCGACATGTGCATCGGCGGATTCGTGAAATTGCCGGCGCACATCAAGTCCCAATATCCGACGCCCATGCTTTCGTTGCCATCCGGACCGGGATTCGGCGGCGCGCTGTCGCCCCCGAGGTCGTAATAATCGGGCAGCATGAAGAAATGACCCATTTCATGATGTGCGGTATTGCTTTGCGGGCTCAGGTCGTCTTCGCCCAAAATACCGATTGAAGAAATGCGTTTCCCGTCGAAAAGCGGACCGGACCAACCGTGACTGACAAAAGCCCGAATGTTGTAAGGAAGGATTATGGTAACCGCGTCGATTCTGCCGTCTCCGTTGCGGTCATATTGCGAAAAATCCACGTCTGCATTGGCGGCATTCATCGCTTCGGTAACTATCTCGCTCAAATTCGAAAACTGCGAAAGCGTATAGGCGCCGCTTGCAGGCACAACAGTGCCTACAAGCTGGGACGAACCGTAGCTCATTTCCGAATAGAAGTTTTTTAGCGATGGACTCGTTCGCCCTTGATTGTTCCCGAATATCTTTTCCGTAACCGCCGTCGCGTTATTGGACTGGTTCTGTCCCGACCATGTTACGAGTATGAAAACGTGTCCGCAATCGCCGGTTGAACTCGGCTTGGGATTCGGCAACTGAACTTTATTTGCTACGCGATTTTCATCGCCGGTGTCCGGGTCGCCCGCCCAATCTGCAATGCGGAGTTCCGGTCTGGGAAATCCTTCTCTCCAAATCACGCCTTCCCGCGTCATAATCGGGCCGATGTATGGAAGTTCGAAGTGCCTGCCCCATTTGGGTATAAGCGGCGGAATTCCCGTCAGCAAATACTCCCGAACTTCGTCCGCGTACGGGTCGTTCGGGTCAACCAGCGGGCCGCTGTAATGGTCGTGGCCGTCGTGCAAATCCGCATCCGCGCCGCCATCCGGCAACGCGCCGCCGGAAACTATCGAAACTTCGCGAAGCGAGCCATCGCCCGCGGGAGAGCCTTTGCCTCCGCACGCGAACGCAAGCGCGACAAGCGTAAGCGCGGCAAGAGCCGCAGCAAAGTTGATGATGCTTTTCTTCATAAACCCGTGCTCCAGATTATGCCGCAAAGGCGCGCGGCAAAAATATTATACCTTACATAATGCGCCTTTAGAACATAGCCGCAGCTTGCGCAATTCCGTATCAAGGAATCAATGGCGCTTTTTATTCCGCCTTCGGCAGTCTCGTCATCAGTTCCAAAATGGCGTCCTTAATCGGTTTGCCGCTTTCGAGAACCGCCTGAACCTGTTCCGCTATCGGCATTTCTATGCCATATCCTCGCGCAAGTTTCACTATGGCGGCGGTCGTCGTGACGCCTTCGGCAATCATTTTCATCGACGCCGTGATTTCCGCGAGAGTTTCGCCGCCGGCAAGCCTTCGCCCCACGGTGAAATTCCGGGAATTGGGGCTGGAACAGGTCGTTACGAGATCGCCGAGTCCCGAAAGCCCCATAAGCGTTTCACGCTTCGCGCCGAGCTTTTCGGCCAGCCTCGTCATTTCCACGAGGCCGCGCGTAATCAGCACGCTGCGCGCATTTACGCCGAATCCGAGGCCGTCCAGCATTCCGGCGGCGATTGCGATTATGTTTTTCACAGCGCCGCCGATTTCTACGCCAAGAACGTCGCCGGACGTATAAATCCTGAAAGTATTGCCGCTCGCCGCGGCGCGAACCGATTCGGCGGTTTTCGCGCTTTCGCTCGCCACGACGGCGGCCGTCGGATAACCTTGAACGATTTCGCCAGCAAGATTCGGCCCGCCCAGAATCGCGAATTTTTCGGCTCCCAAAATCGGCCAGGCCGACTTGACGAAACCGCTTACGAAATCCGCGGGCTCGCCGCAAAGTCCTTTCGTGAGACAAAGATATATGCAACCGGTCTGCCAAGCCGGTTTGAGAGATTCGATAACTTCGTATAGAAACTTGCTCGGCACGGCGACCGCGGCGATGGACGCGCCTTCAAGCGCATCGCCCATGCTTTCCGTTGCGGAAACGCCCGGCGCCAAAAACGCTTCCGTGTTGAAAAGCGGATTGCGGCGGTTTTCGTTTATTCCGCGCACTATTTCCGGCTCGCGCGCCCAAAGCGATACGCGACGGCCGGCCTCGCCGAGCAGCCATGCGAAGCCGGTGCCCCAGCTTCCGCCGCCGATGACCGCAACTTTGACATTCGATACGCGCTCGGAATTCGATTCCACGCTTTCATTATAATCCGGCAAACGCCGCTTCGCCATTTACATCTTTTGCCGGTTTGGTAAAATCATCGCTATGGGAAACGTGACTTCACCGGTCGATACCGAACTGGGCGTGGCGGAATTTACGGGAGACACTCTGTCCAACCCGATGGAAGAGGCAATCTTCACCGACACGCTCGCGCCGCTTATCGCGCTTATTCCGCTCGACAGCAGGCCTTGCAACTGGCTATATCCGCTGCGGCTTGCCGACGTCGCCGGCGTGCGGCTGATGGTGCCGCCGCTGGAATTCCTCGGCTGGCGCGAAAAAGCCGGCGACGCGCAGGCGCTTTTCGACTGGCTAAGCGGGCTTCCCATCCAACTGGAAGGGCTGCTCGTTTCCATCGACGCGCTGCTTTACGGCGGTCTCGTTCAATCGCGAACCGCCGACGTGCGCGAAAAATCGCCTGAACAAATCGCCGAATTCATCGGGATATTTTTAAGGTCGAGGCCGGGATGCAGGCTGCATTGCTTCAAAACCGTTCCGCGCATCGGAACCACCCTTCTCAAGTCTTCCGAGCTTAATCTTTATAATGAAATCCTCAAAAGGGGACAGGGCTCCGGCGAAATTCCCGAAACCGCAGGAGGTGAAGGCCAGCCAGAAAAATCCGCGGACGAAATCGAAAAGGAAAAGGCGTTTAAGGAGCTTGCGGACGTCGCATACACGGAATATCTGAGCGCCAGAAAGCGCAATCAAGAAGACCATTTGGAACTCCTCGGCTCGCTTTTGCCGATGGCGACCTCTTGGTGCATATCGGTCGAGGACGGCTCCGAAACCGGCCCTCAGCTTGACGAAGTTGACGAACTTATGAACTCGGTTTCGACCGACTTGGCGAGGAAAATATCCGTCGTGAACGGCTGCGACGAGCAGGGAATGGTAATGCTGGCGCGCCATTTGCGCGACGGAATCGAAGGCCGTTTGCCGGTCGGCATTTGGTGGTCGTATCCCGATTCGGCGGCGCGAATTGCGAAGTTCGAGTGTTACACGTCCGGACAAAACCTCGCCAAATTCCTGGAACACCTTCGGCTTTCCCCTCTTGACCCCGGCATCGGAACGTGGTCGAACGACCCGCAAATCGTTCTCGGCGGCGCCGACGAAGACATCATCAAGCGCAAAGTGCCGCTGTTGATAATAAACAATTTCGAGCGAGAGCAAGGCGACCATATGAAGGACGGCAAGCCCTGTCCCATATCGCAGCACGTTAACAATCCCATACCGTTTCTCGGCCCGCTTTTATTGGCGAATACGGTTGACGTATACGTCGCGGACATCGCGTGGGCGAACGGCGGCGATCCGGCGCTTGACGAGGCGTTCGCGCAGGGCAACGGAAATTACCTTTGCGGATATTCAAGCTGGAACACCGCGGGCAACACTTTCGGAAAAGCGCTGGCGCAAATCGTCTGCAGAGGATACCGGATTGCGAACGACCCCGCCGAAAGAACGACTACCGCGGCGGTGTGGGCCGCCGAGCGCTTCAAATTCGAGTCGCTTTTATCGGACAGGTGGTTTCCGATTATCGTCCGGCAAAAATTCTGGCAAATTGTTACCGCAAACGGCGGAGACCCCTGGAACTTCGACCTGTACACTATCGAACTCGTGGAGAAAGGCTGTTTGGACTTGAGAAAACCGATGAAATCGAGCTACGACACCAAGCACCGTGCAATTTACCGCGGCCGCGGCATCAAAGCGCCGAATACGATCGAGCCGGAGATAACTTTCCCGTGGAACAGGTTGTTCGAAGTTGACGTGCGCGTATATGCGGACGACAAGTATATGGAAGAGCTGTATCAAGAAGAAGAGCGTATCGAGCCGTAAATTTCCATAGTTATTTTCGCAGCCGTGCAGGTATTGATAACCGTTCTTTCGATTATTTTGTAGGCAAATATGACCGGCGATTTTCCTGAAAAGACGGACGTTTTGGTTGCCGGCGGCGGCGTGGCCGGCGTTGTCGCCGCAGTCGCGGCAAGGCGCGCGGGCTGCGACGTCGTGCTCGCGGAAGCGTGTTCCTATCCCGGCGGAATGGCTAATCAGGCCCTCGTACAGCCATATCAAACTTTCCATTCCCGCAAAGGCCAGGTAATACGCGGAATCGCGCAGGAATATGTGGACAGAATGAAATTGCACGGCGGAACTTTGGGCCACGTGCCTGACCCGATAGGATTCGCCTCTACGCTCACTCCGATGGACGACAGGATTTCCCGCCACGTCATGCTCGAATGGCTTTACGAAGAGGGCGTGACGCTGCTTTTGAACACCTGCGTTACCGGCGCTGAAAACACGGGCGAAAAATTGGAGCAAGTTACGATGGGCACGCTCGACCAGTCGAAAATGCCCAGCGGAATTCCTTTCGGACACTGGCAGAAACTCGAACTCCCCATCGTAAAGGAATGGAATCTTTCCGCCGCAGCGTACGTCGACGCGACGGGGAGCGCGAAACTTGCAAGGCTTTCCGGCGCGGAAACCGAAATGTCCGGACAAAGACAGCCGATGTCGTGGCTGTTCGCGCTTGCGGGCGTGGAAATGGCGAAAATACGGGCGTACATAAAAGATCATCCGGACGACTTCGTGCTTAGCGCCGACAAAAGCGCCGCGTACGGCGATTACGTGGGAGTTAGCGGGTTTTTCTCGCTTGTCCAGGCGGCGAAGGAACGTGGGGAATGGGAAGTGCCGCGCGACAGGCTCTTGTTTTTCGAGACTCCCGCTTACGGCGAAGTGATGGTGAATACGACGAGAATCCCGCATGAATTCGGAACGGACGAAGCGCTCCGGGAAGAAGGAATGCGCCAGATAATATTCCTGCTCGACTTTTTCCGCGACCACGTGGCGGGATTCAAAGACTGCTATATATCGAGAAAAGCGGATTATTTGGGCGTCAGGGAAAGCTATCGCACTATTGCCAAATATGTGATGACGCGCGAAGACGTGGTCGGCGGCGCGCGTTTCGGCGATGCCGTCGCGTTGGGCGCGTTTCCGATAGACATTCATTCGGCAAGCGGCGCGGAACTGAAAACCGAATCGCTCGGCGAGCGCGGACATTACGACATACCGCTTCGCTCGCTGCTCGTCGAAGAAGCGAATAATCTAGTGATGGCGGGACGGCACATCGGAGTGACGCACGAGGCGTTTGCATCAACTCGCGTGATGCCGACCTGCATGGCGGTCGGACATGCCGCCGGATGTACAGCCGCGGTAATCGCAAAAGTAGGCGGAATCGGCGGCGTGGACGATTTATATCCGTCCGTCAGGAAAATGCTTCTCGACGGCGGCGCGGTGCTCGAAGACGGCGATGTAAAACCGTAACCGGGGCATAACGTTCGCCGGCGAAATTCCTAACAGCAATACTCAAATATCAACTATTTCCGATAAGGATTTCCTCTGCTTATCGACCGGATTCGGCAGCGTTTCCGCATTTACCGCCAATAATCTACATCGCTCAACAAAATACTTCAGCTTCCGGACGATGCGCCTGCTGCATCCGTCAACGAAAGAGCAGTTGCCTTGGCATTGGCGATAATGTAAACTTCCGGCGTGGAAACCATCAAAAGCGGACCGTTGGTTTGGGGAGCGGTTGCGCTCTTCGCCCTTATCTTTTTCGCTCAGGGTCTTTGGGTTGCGAAAAGCAACGGGATGACCACGGACGAACTCGTTCACATCGCGTCCGGTGTGACATATTGGAAGGCGGGCGATTTTCGTATGAACACGGAGCATCCCACTTTTACGAAGTGGCTGGCGGGGCTGCCGCTTGCCGCCGCGGGCGCGCGACTTCCAGCGGATTCGCCGTATTGGGACGCAAAAAAGCAAATCGAATACGCACGCGATTTTTGGAAGGAGAACTCGTCTAACCAGCGCAAGTTTTTATTCCTCGCCCGCATTCCGAACCTTCTTTTTTGCGCGCTGATGGGCGCGTTCATTTTCCTTTTAGGGCGCGAGATTTACGGCGAAAAGGCCGGGCTTTTCGCGATGTTCCTATTCGCTTTCGAGCCGAATTTCATCGCTCATGCGTCGCTTGCGAACAGCGACGCGCCTCTCGGATTGACCGTTGCCGCCTGTATATACTTTGCGCTGAAGTTTTTAAAATCTCTCAAACACATCGATTTCGTTTTCCTTCTCGTCTTTTCGTCTATCGCGATTTTGATTAAATACAGCGGGCTATTTGTGCTTCCGCTATTGATATTTTTATACATATACCTTTTAAGAAACTATCCCACGCAATATCAAATACCTCGCACGCTTCTCGGCATCAAACTGCCGTTTAAATCGCGCGGCGCGCGCGGCGCGGCGTTCATACTTATTATGTCTCTTTGGTTTTTCCTCGCGGGTCTCTTCGCAGTGCTTTTGAGTTACGGTTTCAAATTGACGGTAATCACTCCCGAAAACTCGCCGAATTTCGAATACATTTGCGACGTACGAATTCCCGACGGTTTTCCGCTTCGCGAGCAGCTAATCGACTTCGCTCAAAAAATACCGCTGCCCAAAGAATACATAATGGGCTTATATCAAGTGTTTCAGCATAACGACGTGGGGCATCCTTCCTTTCTGCTCGGAAAATATGCGCTTCACGGATGGTGGTATTACTTTCCCGTCGTATTCTTTTTCAAAACTCCGATTGCGCTTATGGCGCTAATACTTTTGAGCGTTGTTTTCGCTTACCGCAAAGACCGTGAAATTTGGATAAGCGAATCCGTCCTAGTCATTCCGATATTGATTTATGCCGCTACCGCGATTCTCGGCAGCATCAATCTCGGCGTGCGGCATTTGCTGTTTATATTCCCGCTGTTATTCGTTTACGCGTCGGGAATACTCGCCGTCGGGTTCAGGACGAAGCCGCGGTTCGACCCGGACGAATACAAAGTCGGCGGAAAACCGGTCAAGCGAAAAGAATTGAACGTTAAAAACCTAGCGCTGCAAACGGCGATAGGCGCACTGGCGGCGTTCATGATTTTCTCGCCGCTTCACGAGGCGCCGTATTACATAAGCTATATGAACGAATTCGCGGGCGGCCATCAGCGGCGCGCGTGGCTTTTGAGCGATTCGAACCTCGACTGGGGACAGGGCTTGCCCGCGCTGGAAAAGTGGACGCAAAAGCACGGCATTAAAACCGTTCGGCTGTTTTATCGAAACCTTAGCGATAATCCCGCGCTATATGACTTTAACTATATTCTCAAAGACCCGCTAGAGCTGAACCCGGACGAATTCATCGAGGGCGAAGTGTACGCGATAAGCATGTGGACGGTCGCGGACATGAATCTGACGTACGGATTTTTCGATAACGAAGAGGACTGGCGCGCCGCGGAAGCGAGATATGCGGACATAGTAAGCCGCCGGCCGGACGAGGTAATCGCGAACGGCGCGATTTGGATATTCGCGCCGTAGCGAGCCATTCGCACACGTTAGCTCGATGCCTATATGCGCGAGCCGCGAGGCTGCATTCTAATTAAGTGCTTGCCCCTCGCGATAATAGGCATTTCTCGCGGCGTCATTCCCGCGTTATACAGATTTATACACAATTTTCACTGATTTCCAGCGGCTTGGGATTGTGATTATTTACGCGAGCCTGAAGCCGGTTTAAAACCTGTAAATCGGGGTAAAATTCCGTTGTGCGCCAAGGATGCGGTGGCGCTGCCTTAGGTGTATTCAAGATGCAAAGCGAAGCGGGAGATTGTGTTTCTTATTAAACCGGGAGCGTTGTTTAAACCCGGAGCGTGGAAAACGCCAAACTGGATTGCGAATTGGGAAACAAGCGGGTTTGCGAATTTGGAAATCGGATTCCGGAAGTTCGGAGCGGGAATGTGGACGGAGAGAGTTTTGGTAGAGAAGGTCTATTAAGGATTCGCTCGAAAGCGGCGATGATGCGCGCGGCGCGGCGTAAGAACGCCCGCCCAAGCGTACGCGATATTTCAAAATTCAACCAAAGGAGTAGGACATGAAAAAGTCCAAGTTTTCGTTTGCCCCCGGCTGGGGGGGGGGGGTAGTTTTACTCGCCCTTGTAATGATGTGCGCCTTTGCGCTGATGTCTTGTGACAGGGACGCCAAGATGACCGCAGGGGATGCGACCGGTTTGATTCCAGCAACACCGGCAGCCGGCCAGGATGCCATTACGGAAAGCCAATCCGCAACCAAAAGTCGCGGAAACTCGTCCGCGGGAGATTTCGGCGGAGGCGGAGAAGAGCCGATGGACGGCGGCCCGGGCGGAAGCGGCGGCGGATTCGACGAAGAAGACGAATGGGACATTCGCGACTTTACCGATCCGCGTACCCAGGAGACATACCCTATAATCGACGGAAGAGTAATAATCGCGTTCAAGAACCCGCCGGAATATCCCGATGTTGACCCGAACTACTTCGATGAGGAAATATCCCCAGAGGATGAGTACTATCATCAAACATCATACAGCACCGTATCGGAGGATCAAGATGTTGCCGATTTTGTGCTTGCCGAAGAATTGGCAGTCTTTGTGGAGTGGAACGCGGTAAAGTGCATAGGCGCGCTGTTGCCGCAAGGAACAAGCATTGAGTATGCAGTCGAATATTGGCCGGACGAATATCCCGACTTAATCGATTCCGTCGATCCGGATGCGTTGGCTTCGACCTGCGCATGGCCAATAGACGCAGAGCCCGATGACGATCTGTTTCCGTTTCAATGGGCGATACGCGATGCGAGTGGACAGAGCATTAGAATTCAGAACGCTTGGAAGAATTACTATTACGATTCCGGCATAATTGCGATATTGGATACTGGAGTTCAGAGAAGGCAAGCCAATAAAGATCTAGGTTCCGCATTTCTTTCATGGGGCGTTAACACGTACGATAGCAAATGGTGGACAACATTCGGTCAAGGGCATGGTCAGCCAAGTCCAAGTGTGTTAAACGCTAGTGCAGTATCAGCTCGCAGTGCGGGTCATGGTACCTGTGTCGCTGGAATAATCGGATCCGCAATCAATAACGACCCCGGCTACCAGTTAGACGACGAGCAGGATATTTGCGGAATTGTTCGTTGTCCTCGTATTCTGCCGATCGCAATGTATCACAATAGCGGTTTTTCAACTTCTACTTTAGCCAATTCATTCCTCGCTATAGGATGCGTCAAGAGGATTTACCGCGCGGATTGGGAGTATTATCCTTTCGTTCCGCAAGTACCTTATACTAATATTGAGGTTGTAAATTGTAGCTTCGGCGGACCGTCTTTAGGTGAGACGAATATGCGCTTTCTCGACAAGCTCACCCAACACATGCTTTTTGTAGCCGCGGCAGGAAATCGCAAAGAAGTCGCTGAACCCAGATGGCCCGAAGATTGGCCTGCAAGACATCCTAGAGTATTGTCTGTAGGTGCGTACAAGATATCTGGGCAAATGACAGGATACAGCAAATTGGGAAGCGTATTTGCTCCAGGTGGAGAAGGATCCGGAAACCAGCTCATTTGGACAGTCGATATGGTTGGAAAGAGCCCAAATGGTTTGTACGACCTTGGCTATCGAAGTGACCCGGAAGGCTTGACCGCAGCTTTTAGCGGCACGTCCGCTGCCACTCCACATGTGAGCGCTGTAGCAGGGATGCTGGTAACGAGACCCCAATACTCAGCGCCACAACTCGCTAAGAACCGGATTCTTCAGCGCGCCACTTACGACCCCAATCTTGGCGCTTGGAAGTTGAATGCGTACGAGACATTACGTCCCTAGGAGGTTGATATGATAAAGATACTTACTTTTTCCACCGCGCTTGTTGTGCTTGTTTTGACTGCGATCTTTGCCGGTTGCTCCAGTACAAATTACAAGTCCAAATTTCCCGGTTACGACTGGGGGTATCCGGAAGATGGATACTACTTTTACCCACCTGTATCTACGATTGTTTTCGTAGAAGGGGAAAGCTCTGGCGCTGCCCCATTTTCGATCAAGTATTGGGTTTGGATGCGCCCAGTTCATCGCGAGATTGACCGAAGCCGCGTTTACCCGGACAAGATTGAAGTAAATTTCGGCGATGAGGTAGTTGACGTTACAGAAGATGCGCTGAAATTCCTGAAATCGCCAAAATATGATGGACTTTACGGGTCGAGGAATTTCGACGAATCGCTGCTGCTTACCTACACATTCGAGACGCCCGGCGTTTACAACATCATTTCGCGCGTTTACTACGGCCGGGAAATATTCGAAACCAGCATCCAATTCCATTCGTATCCGGTTGTGTCAGTCGAGTAGCGCAGCCAAGCGAAAATCATTAAGGTAGGTGGATTAGATGAAGTTCATAAATCAAGTTTGTTCAGGCTTTTTTCTGATGGCGATAATGCTCGCCGATTTTTCGGCAGTCAGCTTGCTAAGCAGCTGCAACGGCCGAAGCGGCATTAAATACGGCTTATGGCCTTCAAGAGGGGTTTTGTTTCAGAGGCTGACATCGAATGAAGGTACCGCTCCTTTTTCGGTCGAATTTGACCTTTGGATTAGCAACAACCAATCCATCGCCGGCTTTGTAAAATCCATTCAAATCGACTTCGACGACGGTAACGGTTACGTTGAAATCGCGATTTCAGGCAAATATGAAGACCACTTGTACTCGCACCAATTACAAAAAACATACTTGTCGCCGGGTAGCTATCTTCCCAAGCTAAAGGTAGTGTACTTGGACGGCGAAGAGAGAAGCAGGCAATTTCAATACCCCATCACCGTTCTTCCCTCCGAAGAATCCTGACCTGTCACGCTAAATTGAAGGGCTGATGCGCAATTTACAGCACTCCGGCGGCCTCTCCCGCCGGGGCGCGTTGCCGCGTGTTCCAATCGGGGGTCGCGAAGCGAGATTTGCGGTCATCGCGGGGCGCCGGCCGGACGGCGTAATCGCGAACGGCGCGATTCGGATATTCGCGCCTTAGCGCGCAATGAGGTTTATCCACGCCTGTTAGCCGCGAATTTCGAATTTGATGTAAACTTTGTGCGTGAAGCGCCTTTTTTCAACCGGAATTCAGGGGCTACCCATCGCGCTGTTAATTGCGATATTTTTTGCTCAAGGCGCTTGGGTTGCCCACAAAAACGGGCTTACCAACGACGAGGCATTGCACATTCCCGCCGCAGTTTCATATTATGGCGCTCGGGACTTCAGAATGAACACCGAGCATCCTCCGCTCACAAAATGGCTAATCGGTATGCCGCTCGCGGCAGCGGGCGTTAAATCGCCGATTGGCGGCGGCGCGTGGAACGCAAAGGATCAAATCGCGTTTTCCGAGGAATTTTGGCGCGTAAACGAAAAAAATCAACTTTGGATTCTGTTCGCTGCGAGGCTGCCCCTGCTGATTTTGGTCTCGCTTTCAAGTGTATTCGCGTTCCTGTCGGCGCGCGAAATTTACGGCACAAAGGCCGGCACTCTTGCGATTGCGATTTTCGCCATCGAGCCGAACCTTATCGCGCACGCCGCGCTTGCGAACAGCGACGCGGCAATCGCAGCGGCGGTTTTGGCGTCCGTGTATTTCACGATTCGTTTCGCAAAAACCGGTTCGATGCTTAGCTTTTCGCTTCTGATGTTTTTCACCGCGGCAGCGGCGCTGACAAAATTCAGCGGGCTTGCCGTGCCGCTTTGTTCTATTGCAATTTTCGCATGGCTTTTCAAGCGCGGAGCATTCAAAATTCCCACTCGAATTTTTCGCATCAAGTTACCGGGCAAATCGCCATGCGGAGCTCTTTGCGGTTTTATACTTTTTTACTTGGCTTTTGTTGCCGCCGCTTTGGCGCTTGCTATTCCCTTGGCTTACGCGTTCACGATGAAAAAAATCACTCCCGAAAATTCGCCGCGATTCGAGGAAAGGATTGATTCCGCGATACCTGGGGACACGCCTATCGAGGATGCGATTGCCGGAGCGCTTACCGCAGTACCCGTGCAAAAGGAAACAATGCTGGGCATATATCAGGTATTCCATCACATATCACTCGGACATCCGGCTTATTTGTTCGGCGAATTCAGCCTGCGCGGATGGTGGCATTATTTTCCCGCGGTATTTTTTTTCAAAACTCCGATCGCGATTATGCTGTTAATTTTGTCGAGCGCGGCACTTACGTTCGCCAAACCGGCAAAGGTCCGCGATTTCGAGACTGCGCTGCTCATCCCCGTTTTCATTTACTCGGCCATCGCGATATTCAGCGGTATGAATTTCGGAGTAAGACACCTGCTGTTCGTTTATCCGTTGCTTTTCGTTTACGCGTCCGGCGCATTAACGGGGTTCGATCGCATTCCAGCGTTGAAAAAGTACGGAACGGCGGTTTGCGCGGCCTTGGTTTTATTTGCGGCGACGTCGAGCCTTAGTCAAATGCCATATCCGATAAGTTACATGAATGAATTCGCTGGATCGCCGGCAAGACGGGCATATCTGCTTAGCGACTCGAATTTGGACTGGGGACAGGGCCTGCCAGCGCTGAAAAAATGGATGGACGAAAACGGCGTGGCAGGAGTGAAGTTGTATTACGGAAATTTGCGCGACAACCCGGCGGTGTACGGTCTAAACGCAACGCTAGTAACGCCGGACGACGTCCTACCCCGAGATTTCAAGCCGGGAAACGTCTATGCGGTTAGTCTTTGGGTTGCAACCGGTTACTCCGAAATAACCGACGTAAATTTATTCGTCGAACAATCGGCGCGTGCGCATGAATTATCCGCCGCGTTCCTGAATTCGCGGCCGGACGAGGTAATCGCGAACGGCGCGATTTGGATATACGATTTGCGTAATTAACCCGAATTTCTATCCCAGCGGGCGGAATATAAAGTAAAATCCGGTGCCTTGGCTGAAAGTGGAATATTTTTGTCAATCGTAGTGCCGGCGTTCAACGAAGAAAAGCGCATGCCGGCATGCCTTGCCGCGCTTTTCGATTTCGCGTCGGCAAGCACGCGGCCAGTCGAAATTATCGTGGTTGACGACCATTCGAGCGACGCGACCGCGGAAATCGTGAAAGACTTCGCGGCGGCGAACCCGGAGATTAGATTAAGGCTCGTTTCGACGCCGGAATCCAGAAAAGGGAAAGGCGCGGCGGTCAACCGCGGTATGCAGGAGTCTCGCGGCAAATATCGTCTGTTTTCGGACGTGGATTTATCCACGCCGATTGGCGAGGTGAAAAAGCTGCTGTTTTGGGCGGAACAAGGGGCGGACGTCGTTTTCGGGTCGCGAAGCCTGCCGGACAGCGACGTGCGAGTCCGCCAGCCAATTCACCGGCGGCTTGCGGGAAACGTGATGCGCTCGATAACCCGCGCCCTGATTATTCCGGGCGTGCGCGACACGCAGTGCGGCTTCAAGCTGTTTTCGTCGAAAGCCGCGGACGAGATTTTTCCACGCCAGCGCGTCTGGGGATGGAGTTTCGACCTCGAACTTCTTGCGCTTGCAAGCCTTTTGGGTTTCAAATACAAAGAAGTGCCGGTCATTTGGGTGGACAGTCCGGAAAGCAAGGTGAATTTTCTGCGGGACGCAACGAAAATGCTGTTTGAAATATTTTCCATTAGTTTCAGGCTGCGCGTGCTTAAAAAAATCCCGAAAGCGCTTCCGTAAAACCGCGGAACCAGCCGGACAAGGAGCGTCAGTTTGAACGCGCTCGATTTTTTCGTAAGGAATTTTTTGGTTTTCATTCTCGCAATCGAGCTAATTTTACTGCCGTTCGAAATACGATTTCTTTTGAAAAAATCCACGAGAGGCTCTTACAAACACGGCGAAATAATGGGCTGTATGGAACTTGCGGTTCTTTTCAACATTCTTCTTACGCTCGTTCTCGCAATCGTCGTCGTAATCACCCAGCGGATGATGTTTTAAAGGACGGGCAGTCTGGAAAACACCGGATTGAAGATTTTCATAATATTAGGTAACATTTCAGAACTGCGAATTAGCGCAGCGGAGGTACGAGATGAAGAAGGGTTTTCAGTTCTTTAGTGCATTCAGAATTGCCACTATCTGCTTCGCCCTAGGCGGCGTGGCAGTTTACTTGTCATTTGTATGCCAGCTGAATTATGCGGCCGCCCAGGAGGTAGGCTTGCAGAAGTACCCGTCATCAATTTTATTGGAAAGAAGCGATTCCATAATTACGGATTATTCCTTTCCGGTTGATGGTGCGGTAAGGCAAATTACCAACTACTGCGGCGTAAACTTCATTGTACTGGAAACGGTGAACGGCATGGCTTTGCCTCCGATTGTAAATGGTATCGAGCTTGGGTCTGAACCGTCAATCGGGGCGGGCTGAGGTGGCCGCGATGCCGGGTCGGCATTTATGAAAGAAACTATGGAACTAGCAATGCAAATCCGCAGAGATATCAAGCAAAGAGTGGCAATAGAGGAAGTTCCAATCAAGCTTCATCAAATCGAGGGTAAAACAGATAAGGAAATCGATAAGATTTACAATAGCAAGCTTGCGCGACGCACGATTATTAACAACCACCGTAGAGCACAGCTGGAGTATATTGAGGGATTCATAGCTAGTTATTCAGAGTCCACAACTGCACCGCAAAACCAATGAAGCCCAGACCTTTTATCTAAAGGAGGAAGCTCAATTTTACAAAATGGGTACCTGCAAAGTATCCATTAAAGTTGCAGGAAACTAAACATCCTGTTGTGTGAGTGTTTTTTGGTAAAGCGGCTACCTCCACACTTTTACAAATTCTTCCATGCGCTCATTCGTTGCTTCACCGATAGTCAGTCAGATTGTGGTGGTCAAAGGTATCACCCAGCGGATGATGTTTTAATTTTCGCAAAAGTCAAGCAAGGAACAAAATCTGCGCTTTCGAGTCTGTTTAGCCGTCCATATTCGGGAGTTTGGGTGGAAATTCGTGAACGAAAGACCGGGTTTGTTTTTCATCTTCAGGGTTGCCGCACTGTCGTTCATATTCGGCGCGCTGGCGATGTATTTCGCGCTCGGAAAGCTGCCGAATCCATCATTCGCCGAACCGCAGCAGCCTTTGCCTTATCCCGCTTCGCTGCAGGCGCAGGCGTCGAACAAAAGTTTTTCGGGTTTTTCTTTTCCGTCGGACGGGGTAATCCGCCAGCACATTACCGACCTGGGCGTGAACTACATCGTCCTTGAAACCGTGAACGGCGTCGCTATGCCGCCAGTGATTAACGGAATCGCCATGGGAGACTCGATGAGTTTCTGCGGCGATTGCGCAAGCGGCCAAGCAGGCGCGCATTTCCGCGCCGAAACGATGGAGATTGCATGGATGCTGAAAGATCGGCTGGAAACGGAATGCCAAATATGGAGCGCGGATTTCACAAAGCCGGAAATCGAAGGCAAAACCGAAGTGGAATTGGAAAGGTTCGCAGAAACGCAAAAATCCAACCGGGAAAAACAGCGAATCCATGGCAAAGCTCAGCTTGAATATTTCGAGAAACTAACCGGCACGCGACGGCTAAACTCCGGCGATCAATCCTCGTAAGTATCGAGCGGCACTTTCGTGTCGGCGGTAATGCAGATTTCTTCGGCGCGGGCTCCGGACTCGATAGTTACGTCCGGCCCGATAATCGCGTCGCGCAGTATTGCGCCTTCCCCGATTTTGGAATACGGCAGCGCAATCACGCGGCTTAAATGGGCGCCTTCCCCCACCTCGCAGCCTTTCATCAGTACGACATGCCCGTCCAGCCGCGCTTTTCCGGCCATTTTCACGCTGTTTTCGATATAAATGTAACCTTTGAACAGGCTGAATCCCTTTTCATCCCTGTTCGCGAACGCCGGATCGTAGAGATAGTAATGATGCAAGACCTCGAAATGCGCGCGGAAATAGCTCGTCAGCGTACCGATGTCCCGCCAGTATCCGTTATGTTCGTAACCGGCTATTTTCACGCCTTCGCCAATCCAACGGGGAAACATATCCCGTTCCAAACTCAGCGGCTCGCTTTCGGGAAATCGCAAGAGCAGCTCGGGCCGCAATACGTACATTCCGGCGTTGACCAGATACGGCGGCTCGCCGGGCTCTGCCGATTTTTCGACGAACGAAGCCGCCCTGCCTTCTTCGTCGAGTTTTACCAGGCCGAACCGTGAAGGATTATCGACAGCCTTAAGCGCTATCGCACAATCGCAACCGAGCGCGCTCATTCTGGATTTCATCGCCGAAATATCGATGTTGCAGAGCAAATCGCCGTTCACCGCGATGAAGGGTTCATCCGGCGCAAGTTTCGAATACGCCGCCCTCAGAGCGCCTCCCGTTCCGAGCGGCGATTCTTCGATTACCGGCGTGAATTCGAGGCCGAACCCGGAGTTCGCTTCCATTAGTCCCAGTATAGATTCGCTACCGTGACCGAGGCATAAAACGAGCCGCCCGATGCCGGCGTCTTTCAGAAGGCCGATTAGGTAGGAAATAATCGGCTTGTCCAAAAACGGAACGGCCGGCTTCGGCGTGCTGTTCGTAAGCGGCGCAAGTCTGGTTCCGGCGCCTCCGAGAAGTATCACTGCGGTTCGCACGCGTGGAATTTACCACAATCGGCCCGGGGCGGCGATATTCTTTGTGAAAGCGGGTATAAGAGATTTCACCCGAAGCCCGCCGCTGTTGACACCGTTCACATAACGTTGTATATACTGCCGCATCTTCGGGAGATTCTTCGCCCTACTTTTTTCCCAGGACGGTTCCATAGTGGAGTTCCTTATATCCAAATACAGGAAGGCGAGGCTGGCACTGGGTTTCGACGACGTGTCGCTTGCGCCATCCGCTTCCACCGTTGACCCCGACGACGTGGACCTTAGCTTCGCCATAGGCGACCGGACGTTCGCGCTGCCCATTATCGCGGCGGCGATGGACAGCGTGGTTGATCCTAAAATGGCGGCGCGCTTTACGAAATTCGGCGGATTCGCGGTGCTGAATTTGGAAGGCGTTTGGGGAAGGTATGAAAATCCTTATGAAGTTCTCTCCAAAATCGCGGCTGCTTCGGACGATGAAGCGACGCCGATTCTTCAAGAGGTTTACAGCGCCAGGCCGGTTACGGAAGAACTTGTAGTGCGCTCCGTGAAGGCGCTGAAAGACGAAGGCGCAATCGCCGCGGTCAGTCTCACGCCTCTCGGAGTCAAGCGCTATTGGGAAGCCGCGAGAGAGTCGGGGGCGGAAATACTCGTGGTTCAAAGCACGGTGACGAGCCCGAAACACAGAAGCAAATCCGGCGAGGTTCTCGACATCGGCGATCTCGTTTCGTCAACATGGGATGCGAAGGTTCCGTTAATCGTCGGCAATTGCGTGGGATACGAAGTTGCGCTCGAACTTATGCGCGCAGGCTCGGACGGCATTTTAATCGGCGTCGGCCCCGGACAGGCATGTACGACGAGAGACGTGACGGGCGTGGGCGTACCCCAGATTACGGCGACCGCAGAAGCCGCGGACGCCCGCGACGACTTCGAACGCGAGACCGGAAAGCGCGTGGCAGTCATAACGGACGGGGGAATGCGCACCTCCGGGCAAGTCGCCAAGTGCCTTGCGGCCGGGGCGGACGCGGTAATGTTCGGCAGCGTATTCACCGGCTGCCCGGAAGCGCCGGCGCATCCGTATCATTGGGGAATGGCGGCGCCGCATCCGAATCTGCCGAGGGGCACGCGCGTCAAATCGGATGGCGGAGTGTCCATCGAACAAGTGCTGTTCGGACCGGCGAGAGTTTCTAACGGCACGCAGAACATAACTGGCGGCATCAGAAGCAGTATGGGGCTTGCCGGCGCGGCGACGATAAAGGAATTTCAAAAAACCTCGCTTTACGTTAGCACCAGCTTCAGAACCGAAGGCAAATCGCTTCAACTTAAGCAGCGGCCGTAAAGGGTTTCGATAATCGTATAAGTTATGTCCGCTTCGTGCGGGCGAAGGTTCACTTATGGTCTGGCAAGCGAAAGGCAATTTCGACAAAGTAGCGATAGTCGATCTCGGGTCGCAGTACACCCAGCTGATCGCGCGCCGGATACGCGAACTCAAGGTTTATAGCGAGATTTTCAACAACACATTGACCGCGGAAGAGTTAAAGAAAATGTCTCCCGCGGGAATAATTCTCTCCGGCGGCCCGAACAGCGTCTATCAATACGGCAGCCCCGAAGTGGATTCGGGCATTTTCGAGCTAGGAGTTCCCATTCTCGGAATCTGCTATGGAATGCAGCTTGTCGGCAAGGTTTTCGGCGTGGAGGTTACCGGCGCGAAACACCGCGAGTTCGGCAAGACCGAGCTTACCGTAACGGACGAAACGAGCCTGCTCTATCACGGATTGAACCCCGACTTGATTTGCTGGATGAGTCATGGCGACATCACGGCGGTCTCGCCGGAAGGATTCGTTTCGACCAGTCATACGCTTAATACTCCGGTCGCCAGCTTCGAAAATCGCGAACGGAAAATTTACGGCGTCCAATTTCATCCTGAAGTTACCCATACGCCTTGGGGCAAAGACCTTCTCGCGAATTTTCTATATCGCGTGTGCGGCGCCGAGCCGAAGTGGAAAATGGCCGATTTCATCAAACGCAGCGTCAAGGATATCGGCGAAAAAGTGGGCGGCGAAAAGGTGCTTTGCGCGCTCAGCGGCGGCGTGGACAGCCTAACTACGGCCGCTATAGTGGACAGGGCAATCGGCGAACAACTGGTTTGCGTGTTCGTTGACCACGGAATGATGCGCCTGGGCGAGGCGGACGAAGTGGAAGAGGCGTTCAACGCCAGCTTCCACAGTAAGCTCATAAGAATAGACGCGAGCGAAAGATTCCTCGAAAAACTTGCCGGCGTGGACGAGCCGGAACGAAAGCGCAAGATTATCGGCGAGGAATTCATAAGGGTGTTCGAAGAGGAAGCCGCGAAGCTTGAAGGCATTAAATATTTGGCTCAGGGCACGAGCTATCCCGACATCATCGAATCGAGCGGAATAGGCCACCATGCGCACGTAATCAAAAGCCACCATAACGTCGGCGGTCTTCCCGAAAAAATGAATCTTGCGCTCATCGAACCGCTGCGGGACCTTTTCAAGGACGAAATCCGCACGCTTGCCGTGGAACTTGGGCTTCCCGATTCGATCGCCTACCGCCCGCCGTTTCCCGGCCCGGGTCTCGGCATCAGAATCGTCGGCGAAGTGACGAGCGAACGAATAGAAATACTTCAGGAAGCCGACGCGATTATTCGCCAAGAAATTATCGCGGCGAACCTCTATGACGGCAGGACACGCGCGTTCGGCGTGCTTCCGACGGTGAAAACGACAGGCGTCACCGGCGACGCGCGGGCGTACGGCTATCCGGTGGTTATCCGCGCCGTTTCGAGCGACGACGAGATGACGGCCGATTGGACGCGCGTACCGTACGAAGTGTTGGACAAAATCGCGAACCGGGTGCTTAACGAAGTGCGCGGCGTGGTGCGGGTGGTTCTCGACATCACCTCGAAACCGCCGGGGACCATAGAGTGGGAGTAATCGTTTCGGCGCGAGGGCTTGCGCGCGCGCAAGAATGCTATAATGACTTACGGGGCTGTTTATGACTCTTAAAATTCCTCCACATTTCAAGCTTTTACTTTCCCAGGAAGACATCGCCCGGCGGGTTGAAGAACTCGGACGGGAAATTTCCGCGCGCTATGACGGAAAGGAACTGCATATTATCTGCGTCCTTAAAGGCGCTGCCTACTTTCTCGCGGACATCGTCAGGGCGATTGACGTGCCTGTTACGTTCGACTTCCTTTCGGTCGCGAGCTATCACGGAACGGAATCGAGCGGAGTGGTGCGAATCACGAAAGATCTTGACGAAGACATCGAAAGTAGACATGTTCTGGTAATAGAGGATATAATAGACACCGGGCTTACGCTTCATTACATCGAGCGTAATCTCCGGACCCGCAAGGTGGCAAGCCTGGCGCTTGCAAGTCTTCTTGACCGCCCCAGCAGACGTAAAGTGGATTTGACTCTCGACTACGTCGGCTTCAAAATTCCCGATCATTACGTAGTGGGCTACGGTCTCGATTTCGAGCACAAGTATCGTCAGTTCAAAGACATCTACGCGATCAACTAGATGTGAATCCCGTATTTTTCAAGGATTGGAGTTAAACAAATGTCGAACAGGTCCAGAAGCGCTGAAGAGCTTGAGGCGATGACCCTTAACGATCTTTACGATCTCGCCAAGGAAAGGGGAATCAAAAATTACCGAAAGCTTAAAAAGAACGAAATCATCGACGAAATAATGGACGTCGAGCGCGTGCTTTTCAGAAAGGTTTCGGTAAGCATCGTGAGTGCGCCGGGAGCGCCCAAAACGCACGCAGCGCCCAAGGAAATCGAAGCGGTGCAAGATGCCAAGAGCGAGGAGGAAAGGTCTCGCCCCGGGCCGACCAGAGATTCCTTCGTTCCCGCGCGCAAGCCGTACGAACGGCCGCCGATCCCCAAGCCCGCTCCCTTGCCCGATCCGGACGAATACGAAGACGAATTCGAACTCCGGGATGGTGGGGTGGACGAAATCGAGCCCGAACCTCAGCGTCCCGCGGCGCGCCGCGAGTATTCGCCGCCTGCCGTTCAGCGCGAGCCGCTTCGCCCCGTTGTAAAGCGCGAGCCGCCGGCATACGTGCGCGAAGAACGGGAAGAAGAGGAAGAAAGGCCCGAGCCGGTTCGCCAGGCCGGTCCCGCCAGAGCCAGAACACCGGAAGTGTACGAAGAGGAAGAAGAGGAAATCGTCGAGCCGCCTGTAAGCAAAGACTTCGGCTCACGGGAAAAAACTCCCGAGCGTGCGCCGGTATATGACGACATTGACAACGAAATCGCCGCGGACGAACCTCAGCGCGACGACCGTCCGAGGCGCGGCAGACCGCCCAAGAGCGAACAGCGCGTCCAACAAGCTAAGCGTACCGCTTATCAACCTCAGGCGTCCGGCGACGGAGAAGCTCAGAAGGGAGTTCTGGATATACATCCCGACGGCACTTACGGGTTCATCCGCCAGAAGGAATTCCGTTACGGCGAAGAAGACATTTACGTAAGCATCAGCCAAATCAAGAAATTCGGACTTCGTTCCGGCGACGTCGTGGTAGGCACCATAAGGCCGCCGCGCGATCAGGAACGCTATAAGAGCGTCGTCAAAATCGACAAAATAAACGGGCACTATCCCGACTCTTACCGTATCCCGACGCCGTTCGAAAAGCTCGTTCCGATTTACCCCGACCAGCGGATATTTCTCGAAACCGACCAGTTCGAAACCAGCACCCGGCTTCTCGACCTGTTTTCGCCAATCGGGCGCGGCCAGCGCGGCATAATCGTGGCGAAACCCAAGGCCGGCAAAACCGTCCTTTTGAAGAAAATCGCGGCGTCCGTGGCGCGCAATCATCCCGAAATCGAGCTTATCGCACTACTCATCGACGAGCGCCCAGAAGAAGTGACCGACTTCGAGCGCAACATCCAAGGCCTCGTCATTTCGTCCACGTTCGACGAAAAGCCGGAAAGCCACATCCAAACGGCGGAGCTTGCAATCGAATATGCCAAGCGCCGCGTGGAACAGGGCAAAGACGTGATGATACTTCTCGACAGCCTCACCAGACTCGCCCGCGCGTACAACTTGACCTGCCCGCCCAGCGGCAAGACGCTGACCGGCGGTCTCGACCCGAACTCTCTGCACAAACCCAAGCGCTTTCTCGGCGCGGCGCGCAACATCGAGGGCGGCGGAAGCCTGACGATTCTTTCGAGCGCGCTCGTCGAAACCGGCTCGCGCCTCGACGACATCATTTACGAAGAATTCAAAGGCACGGCGAACAGCGAAATCCACCTTATGCGGGAGCTTGCGGACAAGCGAATATTCCCAGCCATCGACCTGTTGAAGAGCGGCACTCGTCACGAGGAGCTTCTTTACAATCCCGACGAAATGGATTGCCTGTGGCAGCTTCGCAAGATGATTGCCGAAATGGACGAGGCGGAGCGGATGAACAGGCTCATCAGCAAGCTCATCAAAACGAAGAGCAACGTCGAGCTGCTCCTGCAGGTGCAGAAGGCCGTGGACTCCGGCGGGTATTGATTGCCGCATTAATCGACGTCAAGCCATTGTACGCACGAGTTTCTCCGTGCGCCGATTTCCGCGATTTCTGTTCGGTGCGGATGGCAAAAAACAGGTAGCGGCGGGGTTTACCCCCGCCGTTTTTTTGCGGCCGGAAAGTGCCTATGGGCAGGCTTTGGATTGAAAATAGGGCCGGGAGCGATGGAATTAAATTGCGGGGGGGGGATTTGAACCCCCGACCTTCGGGTTATGAGCCCGATGAGCTACCACCGCTCCACCCCGCACCGCAAGTATATGGCGCGAGGCGCATCGTGTCAAGAAAATCGGGCGAAGGCGCGAGAAACGGCTTGTGAACTCGTTAGGACCGCTTATGCAAAGGCAGACTTCGCCTGCATTAACGCCAGCCGCGTTCCGGAAGGAATCACGTCAGCAAAAACGCGTATCGCAGCACGAACAGGAGCGCAAGAATATAAACGAGCGGAGAGACGTCGGAATATTTTCCGCAGGCGATTTTCAGGACCGGATAGCTGATAAACCCGATTGCCAGCCCTTCCGCGATGCTGAAAGTAAGCGGCATAAGGATTATCGTAAGGAACGCTGGAATTGCCTCGGAAGGGTCTTTGAAGTCGATTTTTATTATGCTCTGCGTCATGAAATATCCGACGATGATCAGCGCCGGCGCGGTTACGGGGAAAAGAAAAACCGGCGCGTCGGCAAGCGCCCATGAAGGAATGATGCCGCCGCCGAACATTCGCGCGACCGGCGCGAAGAACAGCGCTGATAAAAACAAAACGGCCGTGACAACGCTCGCGAGTCCCGTGCGACCGCCCGCCGCGATGCCCGTCAGGCTTTCGATATAGCTCGTCACCGTGCTCGTTCCGGAAAGCGAACCGGCGATTGTGCCTATGGAATCGCTGGCAAGCGCCTGCGTGATTCGCGGCAGCTTGCCGTCCTTCAGAAAACCGCTTCGCTCGCCGACCCCGATAAGCGTTCCGATTGTGTCGAACATATCGAAAAACAAAAGCACCAAAATCGGCACGACGAACGCGAAGCTGAGCGCGTGCAAAATGTCCAGTTTGAACGCCACGCTCGACACGTCGGCATAGCCGAAAACGCCTTCGTACTTGATTATTCCGAATGCGAGCCCAGCTATTCCGGTCGCGAAAATGCCGATTAAAATCGCGCCTTTGACGCCGCGAGCGTAAAGCCCGGTGGTGAGCAATAGTCCGAAAACGGACAATAGCACCGCCGGTTCTTTGAACGAGCCGAGTTTGACGAAAGTGTTCGGGTCGGCAACGATAAGCCCGGCGTCTTTCAGCCCGATGAAAGCGATAAAGAAACCCACGCCCACCGCGATGGCGAGCTTTAAGTTTATGGGAATGGAATCCACCAGCATCTGGCGCGCTTTGACGAACGTGAGAACCGTGAATATCGTGCCGCTGATGAAAACCATTCCGAGCGCGGTCTGCCAAGGCACGCCCATCGCGCCGCAAATTGTGAAGCTGAATAGCGCGTTAAGCCCCATTCCCGGCGCAAGCGCGATTGGATATCTGGCGAAAACCGCCATAAGAAGCGTGGCAAGCGCGCTCGATATGCACGTTGCGGCCATTACGCCCTCGAACGGCATCGCCGCGCCATGCGGACTCGACAAAATTGCGGGATTGACGAAGATTATGTATGCCATCGTCATAAACGTCGTCACGCCCGCGATGACTTCGGTGCGTACGTCCGTCCCGCTTTCCCTAAGCCGGAAAAACTTCTCCATTTTCCCCTCCGATAATCCGATTGCCGCTGCAAACATGCGCCGTCAGAGGACGCGCACTCCCGCCGGGCCGGCGCCGGAATATCTGGCCGCGATGTCCTCAAGGTTCGTTGCCATCATCAGGTGCGCATCCTCGCCGGTGTCCTGATAGTAACCCTTGCGCCTGCCGACGATTTTGAAACCCAAGCCGTGATACAACCCGATTGCCGCTTCGTTGCCTACCCTTACCTCGAGAATTATGTGGGTCACGCCTTCGGCCAGCGCCTTTTCGGCGGTATATCCGAGCATAAGCTTGGCAATGCCGAGCCCGCGAAAATCCCGGCTGACCGCAACCGTCCCCACATGACATTCGTCGATGATAAACCAGTTGCCGATATATCCCGCCACTTCGGCGCTTCGCGCGTGCGCATACGCGGATGAAGCTGGAGATTGCGAAGCAGCGGAAGCCGCGTTGGAATTTGCAAGCGCAACGTAAAACCTGCTGCGCTCGTTTTCCGCGATGTCCATTTCGTACATTCGCCTTTCCCACGGCGTGGGGAAGCTGTACAGCTCGATTTCCATTACCTCGTCCAAATGACGAAGTTCCATTGGCTCGATGCGGATTTCCACGCCGCGTATTTTATCACCGCAAGCGTTTTGCGATTGTGCTAACCGTGACAATCCTCAATATGCGCCCCGCCTTTTCAGCACGGCGGGGAGAGTTTGCAAAAGTATCCGCACGTCGAGGGCGAGCGACCAGTTGTGAATGTAATAGGCGTCAAGCTCCACGCGCTGGGCATAGCTAAGGTCGCTTCTGCCGCTCACTTGCCAAAGCCCGGTCAGTCCCGGCGGCACGCTCAAAAGCAGCCCGCCCCAAGCGCCGTATTTTTCAAGCTCGCCAGTTACAATGGGACGCGGCCCGACAAGACTTATGTCGCCGCGAATTATATTGATTATTTGCGGAAGCTCGTCCAAACTCGTCTTGCGCAAAATTTTGCCGAATTGCGTAATGCGAGGGTCGTCTTTCGCCTTGAAGCCTTCCGCGAATTCATCGGGCGGCGGAAGTTTGTCTGCATCTTTCACCATCGTGCGGAATTTATACGTCGGTATTATCCGCCCGCGCCTTCCGAGCCGCAGATGAGTGAAAAACACCGGAGCGCCCTGCAGCAATAGCGATAATATCGCGACGATAATCAAAAGCGGAAGCCAAAGAGGCGACGTAAGAGCGACCACGGCAAGGTCGAATGTCCGCTTCTTGAGCCTAAGCCATGCAAGTTCGCCCGCGGAAACGATTTTAACGACGGGAACGCCTTCCATCGTGACCGCGGTAGCCGGCAGTCCGGCTGCGGCGCTCTTTTCGGACGGGAGTATGCACTCCACGCCGCTGCGATGACACTCCGCGATAATCGCGGCGAGCTTGTCGTCCGGCAGCGTTGCGGCGACCAGAACGGCAGGCGTTTCGATGCGTTCCGCAATGAGGTGACGCAATACCCGCACGCAATCGCCGGAATCTTCGCCGCCGATTGAAATCCTTTCGCCCAGTATGAAACCTAGCGACCTGTTTTGCTCGATTCGTTTTATCAATAGCTCGCCGAGCACGCTTTCGCCGACGACGATGAGTGGCCGCACGCCGACCCCGTTTGCGAGCATATAGTTTTTCGCCAGCCTTAGCGCTATTCTCATAAGCAAGCAGCCGGCGAAACATGCCGCCAGAATTAAAAGCAGTGTGATTCTACTGGACGGAAAATCGCGCTCGAAAAAGCTGAGCATAATCAACATAAGAAAGCCCTGCGTTTGGGCGTTCACGAGCGCGCCGAACTCCTCCGAAAACGAAGCGTGAATTTTTTGGAAATATAGGCCATGCCCGAGATGCAAAAGAAGCCACACCGGAGCGATTAAGGCAGCGAAATATATGTACTTCGACAGCGGAATAAACTCGGTCGGTGCGGGGAAAATCGAAGTGGCGAATCTCAAAGTATGCGCCGCCGCGAATGCCGAAAAAAATACTGCCGCTTCCAAAACCAAATGAATCCAAGATACGGGTACGCCCTCGCCGCTTGCGAGGTTGCCGATGGAGGATGCGCCGCTGGATGCGGGGTAACCCGGATCGCCGTTTGCCACGCCGTCATTTTAACAGAAAGGCAGACCGGGATAGCAATAGAGGCGTAACCAATTGTGAAACTGCAAGCTGGAAGCGCCGATTCAAAAAACGGCAAAGAAAAAATGGCGGGGGTGCCGCCATTTCCAAGCGATGCCAAGCGCTTTAATGCCAAGACGTTTGCCGGGGTACGCTGGTTGGATTTGCGGACCGGCTTCTTTAACCCGTCATTCATTCCGCACCCGGGCAGGTCACGCTTTCCCGCCCGGATGCGGTGATGACTGAGTTAGGAATCCACCGCGCTGCTTCGCCGTCGGCTGGCAGCGCAAGCCTCATCCCTCTTCCGGCCGGAGCCGGAGCCTTATCCGCCGGCGATCCGGCGGAAAAATCCGCCTGCTGCCGGTTTTGCGAACTTCCGGCGGCAACCCCGGGCCACTCGTACATCCGCATCGCCCGGTATGGCGGCCGGGCGGGCCATTCGCCTGCTGCACTAGCGCTGAAGATACAGCATGTTCTTCGCCGATTGTACAGACTTATACATTTTAACTTTGTTCGCGATTTTTTACAAGTCTATTACGATTTAACATATGTTAAAGTTCATGTGATTTGATCTGCACAAGCCCGGTAATTAAAGGTTAAACTCGGGCTGAATCGCTTCGGCACGCGTGGTAAACTTGAAGTGCGACAAAAACGTCGCGGAGGGCGTTATGGAAAAGAGAATTTTGGAAGGTTTCGCCGCCGTATGGGACGAGTTTTTTCCCTGCGCGGATTTGCCGATTACTTTCGAATACTCGGCGGACACTCTCGGCGCGGAAATCGCAGAGCCCGCCAAGGAATGGCGCTGCATAATCGCCGAGCTTGCGCGCGTAAGGCGCGGCGAGCGGCTGGCGCTCGGCAGCGAAAACATCAAGTGCGGCGGGGCGATGCGCTATCTCGGATATACGGGCGAGTTGCGCGAAGGCTTTGAATATTTTTTGTCGAGCGGCATACGCGGCGTGATGGAGGGCGAAAGGTATAAAAACTCGCCTGAAACCGTGATTAGCCTTCTCGACAAATGGCAGCCGTTTTCGGCTCCGGCGAAGTATGCGGTGTTTAAAAGGTGGGACGCGCTGACCGAAGCCGACAACCCGCAAGTGGTAATTTTCTTTTCGCCGCCGGACGTACTTTCGGGACTTTTCACTTTGTCGGGGTTTGAAGACGACTCGCCGCAGTCGGTTATCGCTCCGTTCGCTGCGGGTTGCGGTTCGATCGTTTACTGGCCGATGCGCGAACTGGAATCCGAAAAGCCGCGGGCAGTTTTGGGAATGTTCGACGTGTCCGCCAGGCCGTACGTTCCCGCAGGCGTATTGAGTTTCGCGGTGCCGTTTCCGCTTTTCGAGCGGATGGTCGAAAACGCGCGGGAAAGCTTTCTCATCACGGATTCGTGGGACAAAGTAAGGCGCAGAATCCGGGGCGGCAGTGCCGAGGCTTTAGTTTGACGTTTGCGCTAAATCGCTTCCAAAATATCTTTGAACACTTCACGAAGCGCCGATAGCGAGCCGCGCGCGGTTTCGAGAACCTGCTTGTGACTTACGTGCACGCTGTCCGCTCCGAACGTGAGGTTCGTTATGACGCTTATCGCCAGACATCGCATGCCAAGGTGGCGCGCGATTATTACTTCGGGCACCGTGCTCATTCCGACCGCGTCGCCGCCGATCACGTGGAAAAACTGAAGTTCGGCGTCCGTTTCGTAACTCGGCCCATGAACCGCAACGTACGTTCCGCGATGCACGCGAAAACCGCGCCTTACCGCGCTGCGAAACGCTATGTCGGTCAGTTCCTCGTCGAACGGGCGATTCATCGGCGTGAATTTCGCGCTCGGCGGCTCGGTTAAAATCCCCCTGAGAGGGGAATCTCCCATTACGTTGATGTAGTCCGCGAGAATCATCAAATCGCCGGTCTGCATATCGCGCTTGATGCCGCCCGCCGCGTTAATGAGCATTACGGTTCCCGCTCCGAGCGCCTTTAGAACGCGCACGGGATAGGCAACCTCGTGCATCGAATAGCCTTCGTAATAGTGAAACCTGCCCGCGCAAACCGCGACCGATTTATCTTCGAATTTTCCGCACACCAGATTGCCGGGATGCCCTTCCACGGTCGTGCGCCCGAAATGCGGAATTTCCGCGAAAGGAATCACGGCCGGGCGCCTGATGAAGCTCGTAAAATCGCCAGTGCCCGTGCCGAGAACGACCGCTACGTCCGGTTTCAAGTCCGTCGTCTTGCGGATGAAGTCAACGCTTTCGCGTACGCTTTCTTCAATCTGCCGTTGAGTTATGACCATTTACACGCTCCGCAAATCCGCGCCTCGCGGCGAAATTACGAGTATAGCAGAGCAATCGAGCATGCAAAAAAGACAGCCGCCTTCATATTTTTTACGTGCTCACCAAAGGACTTCAAGGAATCGTCGAACGGGACGAGGACTGCATCATAGCAAGCGTTCCGTCCGATAGAAGTTGCAGAACCCAAGCTCCCGACATGGCAACCTTAATGGAACGAATTCGCAAACTTGTCATTGCATTGCTCGAAGACGATCCCGAATCCACGGAAACCGAATGAGTTTCGGCGCCTGTCCACGCGGGTTAGGACATTTCCCGCGGTTTGCCTATAGGTTTTATTCAAGATGCAGGCTCGACTGGAGAAGGCTTTTTGAACTGGCTGAATTTTTAAAGCAAACCCAAAACCGCGACTTTTGGAAAATTTTAGTTTTATCCGCCTCTAAGCTCTATTTTGCCGAAGCGCCCTTGCTGGTGTAAAATTCGCGGTTGCGAGGCGGCGCGGATGCGCGCCTTGCGGTGAGAAAATGGAAATTGTGCGAACAATCAGAGTGGTGGTTGCGAAACCCGGCTTGGACGGCCACGATCGCGGCGCGAAAGTCGTCGCCCGCGCGCTGCGGGATGCCGGTATGGAAGTGATTTACACCGGGCTTCATCAAACGCCGGACCAAATTGTCCGCGCCTGTATCGAAGAAGACGCCGCTGTTCTTTGTCTGTCCATACTTTCCGGCGCGCATTTGACGCTGGTGCCGGCCATCGTGCAAAAGCTGCGGGACCGCGGAGCGGGGCATATCGCCGTTCTCGCGGGCGGAATCATTCCCGGCGAAGACGCGGCCGCTCTCGTCGCGGCGGGCGTGAAGGAAGTGATGGGACCGGGAACCAAACTTGAAAGCATCGCCCAAAGCGTACGTAAGTACGCCGCGGAAAGCCACGAATCGCAGGTTGCCGGGAGCGCAAAATGAACACCGCGAAAATCGAAATACGCATGCCGGAAATCGGGATGGCGAGCCAGGAAATCGAACTTAGCGGCTGGCTGAAAAACGTCGGCGATTTGGTCAAAATGGGCGACGAACTTTTCGAAGTCGAAACCGACAAGGCGACCGTAGTATGCGAAGCGGAAGCCGAGGGCACGCTGGCCGAAATACTCGTGCCGGAAGGCAAGGTGGCGGAAGGCGGCCTGCTGGGGTATTTGAATGCTTGACCGCAAGTTCATTCGGGAGCACCCGGCGGAGGCGAAGGACGCGCTGTCGAAGCGCGGACACGATTTTCCGAAACTCGTTGACAAGTTTCTCGCCATTGACGAGGAAGCGCGCCGAACGCAGCAAACGCTTAACGAGTTACAGGAACAGCGAAACAAGGAATCGAAGGAAATCGGCGAGCTGCAGAAAGCCGGCAAAAGGCAGGAAGCCGTCCCCCGCATCGACGCGATGAAAACGCTTTCGCTTCACATCAAGGCGATGGAAGACGAGCTTACCGAACTTCGCGACCGTACAGAGCGGCTCTTGCTGGAATTCCCGAACATTCCGCACCCATCCGTGCCCTACGGCTTGAACGAAGACGACAAAAAAATCGTTTCTGAGTGGGGCGAAAAGCGTACGTTCGATTTCGAGCCCAAAGACCACCTCGACATTTCGGGCCGCCTTGGGCTTATCGATTTCGAAGCCGGCGCCAGGGTAAGCGGCCACGGCTATTATTTCTTCCGCGGCTGGGGCGCACGGCTTCAACAGGCGATTATCCAATTCATGCTCGACGTTCATCAGACGGAGCACAGATACGTGCAGCTAAGCGCGCCATACATCGTGCTTGCCGATTCGATGGTAGGGACGGGCCAGCTTCCGAAATTCGCGGAAGATATGTACGGACTCGAAGACGGGAAAATGTATCTTATCCCCACCGCCGAAGTGCCGGTCACGAATTACTATCGCGACACCATTCTCGACAATCTCGAAACGCCGATTAAATTTTGCGCGTATACCGCGTGCTTCAGGCGCGAGGCGGGCAGCCATGGCAAGGCTGTGCGCGGGCTTATTCGCGTCCATCAATTCGACAAGGTAGAGCTAGTCAACTTCACGACGCCGGTCGCAAGCTACGAGCGTCACGAAGGGCTGACTGCCGAAGCCGAAGCGATTCTCAAAAAACTGAATTTGCCGTTCAGGCGCACGCTTTTGCCGACGGGCGATATGACTTTCGGCAGCGCGAAAACTTACGACCTCGAAGTGTGGCTGCCGAGCGACGGCAGCTGGCAGGAAGTGTCGAGTTCGAGCAACTACGAGGACTATCAGGCGCGGCGTGCGAACATCCGCTATCGCGACCCTAACACCGGCAAGCCGTTTTTCGCGCATACGCTGAACGCAAGCGGGCTTGCGCTGCCGCGGCTGTACGCTGCGATTCTCGAAAACTATCAGCGCCCGGACGGCGGCGTTGACGTGCCGGACGCGCTTCGCAATTACCTTGGCGGAAAGCCCGATTTAACCGAAGCCGACAGGCTGTAACGACAGGCTTTTTGCATGGCTGCGAAATAGTTATCTGCCGATTCGATTTGTGCAACCTTGTTAATCGACTTCGATTCGCGGACCGGTTATACAAATTTATACAAAAGCTTCTCCGCTTTCCCGCGGCTTGGGATTGTGATTATTTACGCGAGCCTGATGCCGGTTTAAAACCTGCAAATCGGGGTAAAATCCCGTTGTGCGCCAAGGATGCGGTGGCGCACTCTGAGGTGTATTCAAGATGCAAAGCGAAGCGGGAGATTGTGTTTCTTATTAAACCGGGAGCGTTGTTTAAACCCGGAGCGTGGAAAACGCCAAACTGGATTGCGAATTGGGAAACAAGCGGGTTTGCGAATTTGGAAATCGGATTCCGGAAGTTCGGAGCGGGAATGTGGACGGAGAGAGTTTTGGTAGAGAAGGTCTATTAAGGATTCGCTCGAAAGCGGCGATGATGCGCGCGGCGCGGCGTAAGAACGCCCGCCCAAGCGTACGCGATATTTCAAAATTCAACCAAAGGAGTAGGACATGAAAAAGTCCAAGTTTTCGTTTGCCCCCGGCTGGGGGGGGGGGGTAGTTTTACTCGCCCTTGTAATGATGTGCGCCTTTGCGCTGATGTCTTGTGACAGGGACGCCAAGATGACCGCAGGGGCAAGAATCGATTCGCAGCAATCGCAGGATGGTGCCGATTCCAAAGACCCAGAGAAAACTCGGCAAACCGCAATTGCTAACGATCCCGGTGGCGGAGGCGAAGGGCCATTCGATAGCGGCGGCGACCCGCCTGAAGGCTGGGAAAGGCAGATAGCAGGTCCTATCGGTGATCCGCAATCGCTGTTGGATCCTTATTTGGACCAGATTAATCCCTGGGGTCCTGTAATCTCCCAAAGCGTTGTCGAGATTTCTCCGGGGCAATTTGTTACCGTTAACCGCCTCTCAAGTCCCGATCCGTTTACAGGCACGTATCAACTGCCCAACGGAAACATTCTGGTAACTAACGAACCTCTGCAGGACTTTTTTACTACAAACTATAATGAAGAATCACCGGAGACAATTATTTGGACTGCACCCGCTGGCGGGGAATTCGAAATCGCTGAAGACGAGATGATTGTGTTATTCAAGCAGGAAGTGACGGAGCAGGAAATTAGCAATTTCATTGCCGCTAACGATCTTTACGTAATCTTTTCTTGGTTTGAAGGGCCGGAAGAACCAGAAGAGGGAAATTCAATCGCATGGTTTCAGTTTAGATTCACTGAGGAAAGATTTTCTACATTCGACCTCGCTTACGCATATTTCAGCACTCATCAGAAGATTGAACAGGCTCAGCCAAATACAATGGACGAATATACCGCAGATTATCCTCCTCCGAACGACACGCATTACACCAGCAACAAAGCGCTTTATATCAATCACTTTTTCGTGAACCAGATTCCTCAAATACCTTATGGGCCCGAAGGGGGTCAAGGAAGCGCTAATTTTTCGGACCAAATGGTTGCGGTCATTGATTCGGGGGTTTATAGAAACCATCCAGATCTGAACGGTCCAACTCAAGGTGGAGGAGTTCGAGATTGGCATATTAGCAACATCGGTGTCGACTGCTGGGATAAGTCCTATGAAGTAGGCAAAGGTAAGGGAGAGCCTACATTTATCGATCCTGTTACCGGAAATCTGGCAAAACATGGTACAAATGTTGCGGGAATTATTTCGGCTGCTACGAACAACTCCATCGGCACTGCAAGCATGGCTCCAAATGCAAAAATTCTCCCCATACGATTAAAGGTTGACAATATTGTCGATGGATATTTGGAAAAGTTTACTGCAGGTTCGATGCTAAAAGCAATAAGAGCGCTAAGGTTCGAATTTCATCACGATCCACGACAGCCTCATCTCAATTGGAGAGAGAAGGTAAGAGTAGTCAATATGAGTTTTGGTGGAGGATGGAAGTACATGGACTGGAATCCTCCGAAGACCATGAAGGATGAAATATCGCTTGATCTAAGGCGAAACGATCGGTTATATGTTGCAAGCGCTGGAAACGAGCGCAAGCACTTGCGCACATATCCCGCGGCGCATGACAACGTTTTAGGCGTGAGTGGGCTTAGGACAAACTTTTACGGAACTCAGTGGGACACGGGAGAAATCGGCAACGGTTCTAACTATTTCAGCGATAACTACACAACCTATCCGGTATCGGGAATATATGACTTTATGGATTTCATGTCTGGAAGTCGCCATTTATCAACAATACCTTTTTCCGGCTACGATCACTTTAATGGGACATCCGCATGTGCACCACAAGTTTCATCGCTTGCATTTCATTTGTACCGAATTCGCCCAGACTCAACCTATATCCAAGTTCAAGCAAGAATAGTAAATACTCGCAGACGGGACTTGGATCAAACCGGAGCAGTGCCAATTGCTGGCATTGCAAATTACTACGCTGCAATCAATGGATGGTAGGAGGTTAGGAATGAGAAACATACACCCACACGCTCAACAACAAGGTGGTAAGCTGTACATGAGATTTGTCTTGCTGTGTCTGATGAGCTTGACATTGACTTCGTGCAGTAACCGCGGAATTGCAGGCCCTGTTCCCAATTGGAATAGGGAATATCTTCCATTTGTGGAGTCTGCAATTGTCCCTGAATATCTTTTTGAAGATGAAGAATTTGATGTCATACTGCAAGTCTCAGCATTGCGCAATCCCAATGCACTTCGGGGTTTTATGGCGGGCGAGAGCGATCCTGCAAATTACACTTATATGCCGGGAGACAAGATTCTAGTAAGCACATGGATGCAATATGATCCTTTCGATTTCGCAAGTTCCCCTTTGCGATCTTCAATTTCGGTTTCAATTCCGCCACTAAGCGCAGGTACATACATACTTGTAATTGCAACTGCGGATTCAGAGGAATGGGGGGGCACCGAAATTAAGTATTATGGATTTTATGGTAGGGATAGGCCTAAACACGAGCACGAGACAACTTTGGAATTCCCCATCACCGTTCTTCCCGCCGAAGAATCCTGACCTGAAATGTTTAACTTACGTAACAAACAGGCAATGAACATGAACAACAAACCTAATTTCTCCGACGCTTGCGGGCATTTGACCATTACCGTGTTTACCCTTGCATTTGCTGTTTTTTGCTTTTCAAGTTCCTGCAAAATCGGCTATGCCACCCCCGGCGGTTTTGGTGTTGCGGAATATTTACCTTACGTCAAGGAGGTAACCATTCCAGATAAGATTCGCGAAGGAGAGGCTTTTAAGGTTGATTTGGAAGTTTCGGCAGACAGATTTCCGGACGCGCTTAAGGAGTATTTCCTTGAAAGTGCCTTGCCATTGAAACCTAATTCCGCCGGGATTATCAGATTAACCACTTGGGTTCGGGTTGTGGGCATTGTGAAACCTTCTAAGACATCAGTTTCGTATTATATCGATGGACTAGCGAAAGGTGAGTATATGCTGGAAATTCCGACAGCGGATTCCGCCGAATGGGGCGGATTGGGTGTTTCGTATGAATACGGCAATGGAATTCCAGCGATTAATGGAGATTGGCAAGGCTCTAGCCTTAGACCAAATCACGAACATGCAACTTACTTACTGATACCCATCACCGTCCTCCCCCCCGAAGGTTCCTGACTCGTCGCGCTAGATTGATGGGTTGACGCCCAGTTTACGGCGCTCCGGCGGCCTCTCCCGCCGGGGCGCTCTTGGCGCTTGATACCTTAAGCGTATTCCGGCCAGCCGAACCGGCCAAGTTCTGGAGCCGAATCGGCCTTCAATCGCGCTCCGGTTGTGGCGGCGTCGCGTGATATAATTGCGGCGGGTCAACCCTATGGGTCAATACGCTGTAATCGGGCTTGGGCGCTTCGGGCTGGCGGCGGTCGAGACGCTTCTCGCGGACAGGCACGAGGTGCTTGCCATCGACCGCGACCTGTCGATCGTCCAAAAGGCGTCGGACATCGCGCGAAACGCGGTGGAACTTGACGCGACCGACCCGTCGAGCCTGGAAGCCGTCGGCATTTCCAATTTCGACGCCGTAATCGTCGCCATCGGGCGCGACCTAGAAGCCAGCATTCTCGCCACGATGTGCCTAAAAGAGCTCGGCGTGCCGCGGGTTCTGGCGAAGGCGCGCGACGAAGTTCACGCACGCATTCTTTCAAAAGTCGGGGCTGACGAGGTTATCATTCCCGAAAAGGACATGGCGAAACGGCTGGTGCATTTAATCGAGTTCCACGCCATCGGCGAAATCGTGGACCTTCCGGGCGGCTACAAGTTTTCGAAAGTTCAAACTCCCAAAAAGCTGGTCGGAAAGACGTTGCGCGGCGCAGACCTTAGGGCAAAGCACGGTTTCAACGTGGTCGCGCTGGAGACGGGCGGCAAACTTGACGTAAATCCCAATCCTGACGGGGAAATACCGGCTGATTCTCATTTGTGGGTCATTGGAACCGATTCGGATATTGAAAAATTTCTGCATCATTTCGGGTAAGCCGGGGTATTATTTAACGTTGGGGATGGCACTTTGAAGCGGGCTTGGAGAGGTGTCTGATCAATGGTCGAAATGGTGAAAGTTTACTTTTGGCAGTTCGTCGTCGTGCTCTGGCTTGCGGGCGGAGTTGTCATATGGCTGCTTCCCGCCAAGCTGGCTTTTTTGAAGAAAATTCTGGCGCTCGGCGTGTCGGCGTTCACCGCATACCTCTTATTCGAGGTAACCGGCGTCAGCGCCTATTGGACCGCGTCCCTCAACAAACTCCTCATCGTTTTCGTAGCCGCTATCGCGATGACGATGTTCTATTTCCTGCAGTCGCTTCTGTTCAACGTTCACGCCCATGACAGATAAGCCGGCGGCGGCAGGCGCGCTTCCCGATGCGGCTTTGATATAATCCACGCGGGAGGCGCCATGAATCGTATCTACCTGCTTTCGGCGGCGGCGCTCGCCGCAATTTTGTTGCTTGCCGGCATTGTGTGGGCGTCGAAAGACCCCGCACCGGGAAGCCGCGAAGACCCGCTTATTACCAAAAGCTACGCCGACAGCCTCGGCAAGTGGCAGCGCGTACAAATTCCGGCGGGCGGAACCTTGACTATTGGCGAAGGCACCGAATTCGTCGTCATTTTCGCGAACGACCTTGCGATTTCCGTCGAGGCGGACAAGGCCAAAATGGACAAAGTGATCGACCTGACTCAAGGAGCGGTTGCCGGAGATTCCGCGCTTTCCGTGAACCGCCACTACATATGCGCCGCGAGCGGAGACTTCCCCATCAAGTTTGCCACCGAAGTTCAGGTGCTCGTAAGAAATGGCAGGTAAAACTCCTTTGCGAATAATCGGCGTACCCGCAAGCGTTTTCATCCCGCTGTTTTTGATCGCGCTCGGAACGATTTCGGCGATTCTGCTGCTCGTACAGCGCGCCGATTGGGACCGGCGCTATCGCGACGCCGTCGTTTGTCTCGATTACAACGCGGCTTTCCAGCTTGCGCAGGTTAGCGGCCAATCGATAGAAAGCGTGCTCGCAAGGCTTCGCTCGACCGGCTTTTCCAGCATGGCGGTCAGCGAACTCACTTTTCTCGCAGCGCATGAAAAGGGTTACCTATTCGAAGCCGGCGACGACTTGATTTTAAAGTGGGCGGAGGATAATCCGCGCCTGGCGGATATTCTCGATTCGGTTTTGGCGCGCCGCAATTTCTGCATTTTCGGCGAAGAGCGCGAGGAGGCTGCGCGCGAAAGGCTGAAGCTGCTATACGGCGAAAATTTCATTTCGGTTCCGGTCGCGCTCGAACGGCTGCCATCGCCGGATGCGGGGGCTGCCGCGGGCGGCTGGTTTCTAATCAGCATTCCGCGCGAAGCCGAAGTTGACCTGAATAAAATAAATCTCGGTTTCGACAAGGGCGAATGGCGTCGGGTACGAGCGGCGGGCTTCGACGTCGTCGCGCGAGTGACGAATAATCCGAAGTACGACGCAAACGACCTTGCCGCGGTCTTCGCCGATTTGCAAAAGGTGAGCGAGCTTACGATTTCGCCGGCCGCGCCCGCGGACGTGCGCACCGTCATTTTCGAGGGCGACGCGGTTCTCGGTTATCCGAACAACGTCGCCGCAACCGCAGCGGAAATCGAAAAATACGGCTGGTATTGGGGCTGGATAGAATTCGAAATTCAGGACGGCGCCGGCGCGCTCGCGTCGATGCTTTCGCCGGACGTCGTAATAACGCACAGCATCAGCGCGGAAGAAATGGTCAAACAAAAGCCATCCGTCGCGCAGTCGCGGTTCGTTCGAGCGCTGAAGGAAAGAAACGTCAGGCTGGTATACGTCCGTCCGTTTTTCACCGGGCTTTTCGTGGACGAAGGGCGCGGCGCAAAATCCGAGAGCGCTCTCGAATTCAACCTCGAATATTACGGCTCGCTTTTCGATGCGATAAACCGCCACGGCTTCAACGTCGCGCGCGAACCGTCGCCGCCGGATTTTCAAGACCTGCATCCGCTGAAACTTCTCGCCGCGCTCGGCGTCATCTCGCTCGCAGCATTGATGATCCGGCTGTTTTTCGCGGCGCCGATGTGGATGGAGCCGGCTTTCTGGGCTCTTTCCATCGCGGGAAGCGCCGCGCTGTTTATCAAATCGCCCGCCCTGCTATATTCCGGCTGGGCGCTTGTCGCCGCGATTCTCGCGCCGGTCGCGGGCGCCGCGCTCGCCATCGCGCTGCTGCTTCGCGGCAAGGAACAAGTTCCGGCGAACTACGGCCGCGTGCTTTCGGCATATCTAATCGCAATCGCCGCAAGCGCGCTGGGCGGAATTTTCGTGTACGCGCTGATAAACTCGGCGGACGCGTTCGTAAAAGTGGAAACCTTCAAAGGCGTTATGCTATCTCTCGCGCTGCCCGTTCTTTTAATCGCGGTGTATTTTTGGAATCTTGCATCGCTCAAGTTTAAGGGCGAGGTTTCCGGCGGCGGCGAAAACGGAAATGCGAAAAAACTTCCGGGCTGGATTGAACGGCTGAATTCGCTCCTCGACCTCGACATAAAATTCGTGGATATGATGGTCGTGTTTCTCGGCATCGCCGCGCTCGCGCTGATACTTCTTCGCAGCGGAAACGAAGCGCCGATCGGGGTCGCGCAATTGGAGCTTTTGTTCCGCGAGCGGCTCGAAGACCTGCTTGCAGTCAGGCCGCGAACGAAAGAGCTGTTCGGGCTTCCGGCGTTTTTCTTTTTCCTCGCGTACTTTTTCAGGCGCAAACAACCCTCCATCGTGCTTCTTCTCATCGGCGCGGTGGCGTTCACGAGCATCGTCAACACGTTCTGCCATTTGCATACGCCGATTGGAATCAGCCTTACCCGCACGCTTCTCGGCGCGGCAATCGGGATGATAAACGGCAGCCTCCTTTACGTTGTATACGCGGCATATTTGAAATTGGCGGCGAAATTTGGAAACGGAAAAATCAACTCAGAGGCGCGGGAATAATTGCAAGCGCGAAACCCATTAGCCCTCTCCTCCATCGTCCAGCGTTAAAAAGAAAAGCGCTTGATGAGCCTTATCGAGTTGCTTTCCGCGATTCGAATGAAAATATTCGACCGTCCCGTCTTTGAAATATACGATAAGTTTTTGCTTATTCGACAGCCATTGAATTAACATAAGATATCCAAGCGATGCAACAATAAGTATCATATTATATGGCTTTGGTACGGGAATTTTTCCATCAATTAAAACGTAGAGCATTGCGATTATGCCAATAATATTAGCCAACATTGCAAAGCAGCCCATTTGCCTAATTTCAACCGAATCCACGTCGTCGATTTGGAATTCGACTCCGAATATCCTTGCTCTGTTCGCGGTTACCGTCACATCATTTTCATCCACGTAATAGCCGCGCGAGTCCTCCTTCATCTGCATTGCCGAATACTTTTGCGCCATTCGCTTTCGCATATGCGAGTTTATTCTTTCTTGTTCGTCATAAACGCCGTCTGCGTTTTCCCATTCCCGCTCCGAAGCGCTTTCGCCCGTTTTTCCTTCGCCGACGAGCGCATTAGCGGATTCATTGGCCGAAGGCGCGGCGGCAACCGTTTCCAGGTGCGGCCTTTTGTCGAGCATCGCGGATATCGCGCTGCATACTTCGGGCAATTCTCCCCCGGAGAGCTTGTGAGTGCCGTAAACGTGCTCGAACCGGCCTCCGAATTCTATTTTGAGCGTGCGCCTTTGAAAAAAGTAATACATCGCGGGAACCAGCATCGCGACATAGGTTAAATACATATCGTAGCGCGATTCGAAAAACTTGGCGACGTAATCGAAACCGTAATAGTGCCAAAACGGTAATAGAGCGGCAGATGTTATTGCGGTTATCAGGTGCGGGCGTTCAAGTTTTACCGCCGTTAACTCGTACGAACTTATCGCCTGTTCTGAGTCGATGAAAAACAAATCCGATATGATAAATTCCTTTCCGCAATAATATATCGCCGGCCTCACTCCCGGTGCGTAAACCCGGTCACCCGCAATGACGCTTTTTTCGGCACGCGACACGGCTTGCCGGATATTGCCGAGCGTAATGGCATCGCGAAAAGCCGGAGGAAGAAGGCCGTCGAGGCTTTCCCTGCTCACGGCTGAGAGTTCGTAAGCCTTCCGGCCTACAACCAGCCAGCTTTCGACGACGGCAACTTCCCCTTTTCTGTAGTAAAGCGCCAGCGTCCGAAGCTTGTATCTCTTGCCTTTTGTTTGATGACCATGCGTCACGGTCCGTAATATCTCACATCCTTCAAGATATTGCAATACGGGCGCCTACGGCAACTACCTCGGTTTTCGTCTCATCATTGGCTTTTCCAAATAAACCCGCCGATGTATTTTACACGCATTATACAGATTTATACACCATTTTCACCGCTTTCCCGCGGCTTGGGATTGTGATTATTTACGCGAGCCTGATGCCGGTTTAAAACCTGCAAATCGGGGTAAAATCCCGTTGTGCGCCAAGGATGCGGTGGCGCACTCTGAGGTGTATTCAAGATGCAAAGCGAAGCGGGAGATTGTGTTTCTTATTAAACCGGGAGCGTTGTTTAAACCCGGAGCGTGGAAAACGCCAAACTGGATTGCGAATTGGGAAACAAGCGGGTTTGCGAATTTGGAAATCGGATTCCGGAAGTTCGGAGCGGGAATGTGGACGGAGAGAGTTTTTGTAGAGAAAGTCTATTAATGATTCGCTCGAATGCGGCGATGATGCGCGTTGCGCGGCGCGACATCGCGGGTTTCTTAAATTACTATTCAGCAATTAACGCATGGTAGGAGTTGAAATATGAAAATCTTTCATGAGTTTCGCAAGTTATTTGTAGTCGCATTTGGGCTGTTATTTGCAACTGCCTTAATGCAAATAATAATGGTTGCAGGATGTAAGATGACCGCCATAGCCCCGCCGAATCCAAAGAGCCAGATAACTGCCTATCTCCCCTACATAACTGCAGTAGATGTTCCTGAACAAGTTAAAGAAGGGGAACACGCAGAAATTGTCTTGCATTTCTCTACTAGGCTCAACCCGGATGTTTTAAAATACCTGAGGCCGGATACCGACAATGCATTTGTACTAAATGAGGGCGGAGTCATAACTTTAAGTACTTGGATTACTAAGTACTTCACACAGGACTACAACCCTGTTCTCGAATCCGCATCATTCACACTTCCCCTTTTGAATGCCGGGAATTACTTGCTCCGCATTACTACTGCTGAATCATTAGAATGGGGCGGATTTAGCGTTACCTACGAAGGCCATGTCATAAGTCCATTTCAACCGATAGAGCCTTCTCCTCCACACTCAAAAATGCTTGAAATACCTATCACCGTTCTTCCCGCCGAAGAATCTTGACTTGCCGCGCTAGTTTGAAGGGCTGATGCGCAACATTCGGCGCTCCGGCGGCGGATAATCCCGCCGGGGCGCGTTGCCGCGTGTTACCATGCGCCGGTGTCTTTGGAAACCTATACGCGAGAATCGCTTAAAAGCCTCAGATTCAGGCCGAGCCGTCTTCGCGGCCAGAATTTTCTCGTTGACGAAAGCGCGCAAGAGGCGCTGGCGCGTCGGGCGAATCTTGCCCGAACCGACACCGCCGTCGAAGTGGGCGCCGGCCTAGGCACTCTTACGCGCAGGCTGGCGCGAGAGGCGGGCCGCGTTTACACGTTCGAAATCGAGGATTTTTTCTTCGAGTTTTTGGGGCGCGAGTTCAAGGAATTTCCGAATATTACGCTAATCAAAAAGAGCTTCAACGCCTACAGCTTCGGCGAGCTGATCGAAGAAATCGAACCGTCGCTCGGCGGCGGCGGAATAAAGGTCTGCGCGAACCTGCCATATCAGATTTCATCGCTGTTCCTAAAGGCGATGGTGGAATATGCCGAGTGGATTTCGCTCGTGTGCGTGATGCTCCAGCGCGAAGTAGCGGACCGCCTGACCGCCTCGCCGGGTAGCCGCTCGTACGGCAGCTTGTCGGTGTTCATGCAAACGTATTTCGCAACCGAACGCGTGATTGGCGTTCCGCCGGACGCGTTTATCCCGCAGCCGGAGGTTGAAAGCGCGATTATCGCGATGGCGCCGCGCAGCCGTAATTTGAGCGATCTTCCCGAATCGAATTTATATTTCAAACTGACTTCCGGGATTTTCAAGCACAGGCGGAAAACCGCGGCGAACGCGCTCAAGCGGACTTTTCCGCACTTATCGGGCGAGCAAATCGAAGCGGCCTTCGGCGCGGCGGGAGTATCGCCGGGCGAGCGGCCGGAAAACCTTTCGCGTGAAAATCTCTCCGCAATAGCAGCCGCGCTTTCGCCCGCCAAAAAATCGGACAAAGCCGGTAAGGAAAACCGGGAGGATTGATTGGGCAAGCTTTTTATAATCGGCACGCCGATCGGCAACCTTGCGGACATCACGCTGCGGGCGCTCGAAACGTTGAAATCAGCCGGGCTTATCGCGTGCGAAGACACGCGGCGGACTCGCATCCTGCTTGCGAAGTACGGAGTTTCCGGACGGCTGTTCAGCCTGCACGCGCATAGCGGCGAGTCGAAAATCGCAAAGCTGTTGGACGAAGTCGAGGCCGGAGCGGATGTGGCGTACGTGACGGACGCGGGTATGCCAACCCTAAGCGACCCGGGCCATGAGATTGTGGCGGCGGCGCTTGTACGTGGAATCAGAGTCGAGGTTATTCCTGGCGTAAGCGCGCTTACGACGGCTCTCGCCTATGCGCCGTTCACCGCCCAGCGGTTCGCATTCGAGGGATTCCTGCCGCGCAAAGGCCGCGAGCGAGCGGACAGGCTGCGCGAAATTGCGGCGCGCGACCATCCGAGCGTGATGTTCGAGGCGCCGGGACGCGTGGAAAAACTCGTCGAGGAATTGCGGGAATCATGCGGAAAGGAACGCCGGGCGCTTGCGGCGCGAGAGATGACGAAAAAATTCGAAGAAATTTTGATTTTCGAGCTAGGCTCGCCGCCGGAAGCGGGCATAATGAACAGGGGCGAATTCACAATCGTCGTGGAAGGCGCCGCGGATGAAACCAAAATCGCCGAAGCGAATCTAAACGATTGGGAGAGCGCCGTGGAGATTATGAAAAGCGCGGGAATGACCAGGCGTGATATACTTTCGGTCCTGAAGGCGCTTCATCCTCGCGCCGCCTCTCTCGTCAGGAACAGGGTGCTTAAAGATGACTGATACGGGCAAAACTGCTAAAGCAAAAGGCGCGCCCGCGCGCGGCAAGGCTGGCGCGGCGAAAACGCTTTGGATTGTGCAAATCGTTTTTTGGGTCGCGTTTTTCGCGATTACGGCCGCGGTCAGCGTGAAAGACACCGGCGTAAGATTGTTTCTTCTTAATCACGCGCCGGACGAACTTCTCGTCGTCAACGCGGCGACTGGCGAAATCGAAAAGAAAATGGCGATTGCGGACGGATTGCAGAAGCTCGTTTTCAGCCCGGACGGAAAATATGCCTTTATATCGAACGCGGTCGACGTGACGAACAAAGTAACCGTCATAGACGCCCACAGGTTTTTGAAAACCGAGGTCATCGAAGTTGACGGCATTCCGCAAGACCTTGCAGTCGCATCGGACAACAGAAGGCTCGTCGTCGTAAACGGAGCGAAAACCGACTTTATGGCTAGCGGATTCGACGTGCTAGACCTTATGGAAAAAAGCCCGACGGGCGCCGGGAAAAAGGCGAGGATTTTTCGCGCTCGCGATTTGAAGCTGACCGGAAGAATCGAAATCGACCGGCAAACCGGACTGCTATATGCAATCGACAGCAAGGATTCAAAGCTTTTCGTGTACGACCTCGCCAATAATTCGCTCGTGAATACAATCGAAATCAACGGCGCGCCGATTGACATGTATTTTCCGCCGGAAGGACGCAACTTTTTTGTCTCGACCATCCGGCGCGGAATGATATTCGTAATCGACAGATATACGAACGAGATTATGAAAACCGTTCGAGTCGGCAGGAGCCGCCAGATGGCATCGACGCGCGACGGCGGCATTCTTTACGTGCCGCTTTCCGAAACACGCCAGCTTGCCGTAATGGACGTCGCGGCGGGGCGCGTGACCAAAACGATTCCGATTCCGCACCCCGCGGAAGTAATCGAAATAAGCCCGTTCGACGACACTATATTCATCGTGGATTCGTCGGGAAGCGGCTGGCTTACGGCAATAGACATTGAAACCGAAGAGGTCATCTACGACGTTTCGCTCGGCGGAATGTTCCGGGATATCGGGATAAGACCGATCGGAGGACATTAACCGTATGGCTTTCGACGTTCCCGGATTCGTCATTTCGCTCGTAATAATCGGCGTGGGCGTCTGGGGATACGGCGCGGAGCGGAAGTTCATTTCTTACCTCGGCCCCGCCGAGCGCGTTTGGACAACGACTCTCGGCTGGGTAATCAACCTTTGCCTTTTATACATGTGCGTCGCTTTCACGTTCAAGCTCTTCTTTACGCGCCAGCTTTTTGCGCTCGCGATTTCGGTTTTGTCGGTGTTTTTGATTACGCTTGTAGTCTATCTATATATGCGGTGGAAAATTAGTTACAAGCTGCTCGGCAGGGAAATGAGACAGAGCATGGACAGCCTTAGAATAGAACTTGAAAAAATCGCCGAATCCGCCCCGGGCGGCGCGGATGCGGCGGGTGGAGCAAAGGAGGACGGCAAATGACCGGCACATTCCCCATCGGCAATATACCGATTTTTTATCAGCTTCCGGTTTTGCAGGCCGGCCCAGCCTCTTCCGACGTGGCACGCGCCATAATGGTGCCCACGATTTTCATAATTTTCATCGTCATCGCATTGTTCCTCGTCATCTGGTACGTGAAGGAATATTTCAAGCGTAGCCCCGTTGCCGAAATCGACCGGGAGTTTCGTGCCGAGAAAGACACGCTTTTAATCATGGCCGAAGCGAAAAAAATGGAGCGGGAGAAACAGGCAGAGCAGCTTAAAATTCGCGAAAAGATTATGGAGGAAATCGGCGGGTTGTCGGTGGACGTCGAGTCGTTCGCGAAATCATGTCCTCATTGCATGCTGGACCACAGCGAAGACATGGAAATCGTGTATTTCATCGAACAAAAGTTCGGCGTTCACAGGGCGTGTTTCGCCGATTTTCATTCGGCGAATCCGAATACTATGAGCAAGTACCTTTACATCCATCCCGAAGGCGACTTCGAATACTGGGACGATTTCGTGGAGAGTCTTCCGAAAGTATGAACCCGCTGAATCAAACGGCAGAGCTTCTCACGAAATACACGGCGCTTACCGTGCTCGTTTTTATCGCGATTTCGATTTTCGTTTTTTGGGCGGTAAGACGCTTGATAGCCGCAAGCCTGCGCGAATCCGGAATACCGGAAAGCGAGGAAGAGGTGGAAAAACGGCTGGAAGAAAGCCATGAGGCCGTAAACAAAATCATGGACGGCGCCAGGGAAAGAACCGGCAAGGAAAAATGACAAAGGCGAAACGGCGGTCCGCTAACCGCCGAATGAGCTGAACCTAATGTCTATTATCACGTGCTCGCCTTCGCCTGCGGACAGCGTATTTCCAAGAATGCCTGTGTTCGCCGACGGCATAACCGTTCCTTTCTGGCGGCTCATGAAGTCGCGAAAACCGGGTTCAAGCGAGGACGGAATGACGATGTGCACTTCGGTGGGTATGCTTTTCGAGAAATTCACCCAATGGGTTTTGCCGCCGAGAATCCCGTTTTCGGGGAGGCTGACCGTTGCGCCGTCGAAAATCGAGGTTTGTATGAAAAACGGCGCAAGTATTTCCTTGCGAACTTCGCCGCTTTGATAGCTGGCAAGAACGCTGGAGAAAAACTCCTCCGGGACGACGCCGACAACGTCGTAGCGGATTCTCTTCGTCACTTTGGCTTCCAGCGCCGGTTGCTGAGAGTGGAATTCCCGCGAATATTGCCGCGACGCGGCCGCGACGCCGGTTTCGACGCGGGCTATGTAGGTTTCGGTCTTGCTGATTTCTTCGATAGCAAGTTTGAGCCCGAATACGGCGCCGCCCAACAGGAAGCTTGCGAATATCACGGCGAGCGTGACGGTTGCGTAATTCAGGCGGTAACTGCGCTTCGGAGGAATGACTTCGCGCTCCACCCGGTGAAGGAGCTGCTTTTTGAAGTTGTCGTTCAAAATTTCGACTTTGGGCAGGTGTTGCAGATAGTTTTTAATCCTGCGCTGAGCCTGAACCTCTGCACGAAGCGCGGAATCGGTCCTAAGCCGCTCGGTGAACTGCCTAAGCGTGTCGGCGTCGAGTTGGTTGTCCAAGTAAGCGGTAATCAATTTGTAGAATTCGTCTCTTCCCACTACAACTTCACCTTGTCCCTGATAATCGAACGTGCGCGCGAAATACGGCTTTTGACCGTGCCGATCGAAATGCCGAGAATTTCGGCGATTTCCTCGTACGACAGCTCGTTCACCTCGCGCATAATCAGAATGTCCTTATAAATCGGAGGAAGCCTTCTTAGTTCGCCGAGTATGTCGTCCGCAATTCGCCGGTTTTCCACGAGCATCATCGGATTGGCGTCCGGCTGCGGCTGGTCGCCGATAATGTCCACCGACTTCTCGTCTTCTTCGCGCTCGACAGGCACGAAAAAGATGCGGTTCAGCATTGACCTGCGCCTCGCATAGCTGCGGCAATAATTGAGCACAATCTTGTATACCCAACTTTCGAAGGAAGCTTCGCCGCGATACTTCTTAATAAAACGAAATATCCGGATAAACACTTCCTGGGCGATGTCTTCGATGTCCGCCGAGTTGCCGAGGTGCTGGTAAATCAAGTTGAACACGTACCGCTGATACCGCGTGATCAGCTCGTCGAACGCCGTCCGCTCGCCACGTTGACACCTTGCGATTAGCTCGTTGACTTCCACGGCGTTGAATCGATTCTCTACTGAAATGACGGCCATAGTCATCTCGCATGTTTAGACCGGCGCCGTAAATTCGTGTTCCCGAAAATCGCCGGATTTGGCCATGCGCGAATAAATTGTATCATGCTCCGGTGGATATTTTCACGTTCAACCATGCCGTCCGCTTGCTTGCAGAATCCGGCGCAGGAAAACGGCTTGCTTCGGTTCAAGGGCTCCGGGGCGGATTCGCATTGGAATTTGCCGGCGGCGAGCCGTTATTGGCCGCCGTTTCCGTGCAGCCGGACGCGCCGGTATTCGCCGTTATCCGGGGCGAGAGCGGAACTACCGTGCAAGAGTTCACCACTCAAGAACCGGATAATTTCACAAAGTCGCTTTCGTTTCAGCTTTCAGGTTCGATTCTCTGCGGCATTGCTTTTCCGGCGGGAGAGCGCCGGGCGGAGCTAAAATTCGCCAGACGCACCGAATTCGGAAAGGAAATCGTCCGCCACCTTGTCATTGAAATTATGGGCAGGCACAGCGGAGCGTATTTGCTGAACGAAAATCGTTTCGTCATAAGCGCCGCCAGAAAGTACGACCAATCAAAAAACACCTTTCGCCGGATAATCACGGGAAAACCGTACCCCGAACCGCCGCCGCTTTCGAAAGCAAGCATTATCGGTATAAACCATGCAGATTTCGCAAAGCTCCTAATAGATTATGCGGTTGAAAATGACGGTGAAGCGGCGATAAGCGCGCTCCAAGCCGTTTTTTCCGGCCTGAATACGGGATTGCTAAAACTGGTATTTTCGAGTTTGGAAATATCCGCAGACGCGACGATTGGCCGTTTGGTTTCGAATGGCGGCTGGTTGACTCGATTGTTCGAAGCGTTCAAGGCAATGGAGAACGGCGTCTCGCCGGGCGGGGAATTTGCCGCCGGAAGTATCGAAGAAATCCTTGAAGTCCAATTTAGAAACGCCTTTTCCGCAAAGGAATCGAAGACCTCTAAACCATGGACGCCAAGGTACTCCGCGGACAGGCGGACGGCGCAAATGCAGGAAGAACTTCGGCAGATAGAGCGGCATCCGGCAGTATCCGGACTTGCGGGATGGCTGGTCGAACAGGCGAGCGCGGACGGCCTGCTCGGAAATCCCATTCCCGACGAATTCCGGGCGAGAGCGCTCGGAGTGGCAAGTAAAACCGGATGCCCGCCGCAAATCGAAAAACTGCTGCAAAAAAACGAACCGCCCGAAATCCTTGCAGGACTTTTAATTAAAACTGCGGAAAGATACAAAGCGGCGATTCCGAAGCTACAGTCCCTATTGGGCGATTCGGAAAAAACTTCCAAAGGAAAAACAGCCGGGATATCGAGCGAACTCGGCAAAAAGCGGAAACAGGAAATTTCTTCGCTGCGCAAGCTCGGCATCAAGCACAAGCTTTATTTTTCGAGCGACGGCGTTGCGATAATAGTCGGGCTTAGCGACAGGGCGAACGAAGCATTGCTGAAACGATACGGCTCGACGCCGCATTGGTGGTTTCATTCGCGCGACGTGCCGGGAAGCTGGGTAATCGCGCTTACCGGACGCGCCGCCCTGCCCGACCGCACGAGAATCGAATGTGCTATCGTCGCGGCAGCGCACAGCAAGGACAAAGACGAGCATTCCGTGGATGTAAGCTACACTCAGATGAAACACTTGCGGAAGCCGAAAAACTCGCCTCCGGGCCGTGTGCTTATGCGCGAAGAAAAAAGCGTTACGGTCAATCCCGCCGAATTCGCGAAGCTCAAGGACCGGCTTCAATCGCAGTAAATGGCCTGAATCCATTGAAGATTCAGTTCGGGCGGCATCCAAAGCTCCTCTGCTTCCCCGCCTTCGTACGAAATTTCGTAAAGCGCCCTCGAGTCGCGAAAAACAATGGTTTTCGTACGGTAATTCACGTCGAAATATCCCGCGCTCCCGCTTCGTCCGAGCGTAGTTATCCTTCGCAAGTCGGACAATTCGCCGGGCTCGTCGCTTTCGAGCACCTCATACGGCAGCGCATAAAGCCCGTAGGTGGTTCTCGGCTCGTTGCTGAATTCGTCGTCCGAAACGAGCTTGGCGTTAAGCTCCGACTGAATAAAAAACAGCATGCGGTTGAATTTGTCCGTGCTTTCTTTCCTTATGACCGAGCCCGTTTTGAATTTTAAGTCGATGGTTTTGTCCGCCGGGTCGAGCGTAAAAATGCCGCTTCTATAGAGCGGATCGGCCCGCATTCCGCTGACGATTCCGATTTGATTTTCGTTGACGGAAAAAAGCGAGCTGATCGAGTCTTCTACTTCCAACGTCATATGCTTTTCGGCGTCGATTGTCGATAGACCCAACCTGTGCGGATACGCCTGTGCGTACCATACGTCGTCGCCTATAAAAAGCGCGTCCCGGAGATTCGCGCGCGCCGGAATCGGAAAATGCGGCCGCGGCTTCTTATCTCTCAAATCGAATACGACGTGCGACATATCTTCCAAGGTCTGGCCGTCTCCGTAAAAAATGTAGCCACCCGAGCCGACGTTTCCGGGCGATTTAAGAAGTGATAGAAATATCCTGTCCGCCGAGCCGCCCCAAATCCCGGTTACACCGTACCCAACCGAAAGCGGTTTTCCGGGAAGCGAATGAAACGGTACGCGAATTTTTCTTTCCTTGGGCTCGATAACCACGCCGTCCGCGGAATAAATCGTTTTTCCGAAAATCTGCGCCAGTCCGACGCTCAGCCCGACCGGTTTTCGCAGGTAGAACAGCCTCGTTTTTTCGGGATTCACTGTCGCAATTAACTCGTTTGAAAGCACGCCCAAATTTGCAGCGGTTCGAGTTTCCGGGTCGAAGGCATATAGCGTGTCTCTGCCTTCCGGTTTCAGTTGGATGCCGACGAAAAACCGCTGGCTGTTCAGCATCGGCGCAAGCTCCGACAGAATGCGGGCGGTCTCTTTCGCTTCAAGCCGGAAATTGATTAGGGTTATAACGCCGATAACGGCGGCTACGGCGGCGGCAGTTATCAAGGAGATGGCAAGCGTATTCTTCCTTTTGATCGGGGTTTTCGCCGGTTTTCGCTGCCTTATCTTCTCGGTAGGCGACGGCGGAAACCGCTGATTCCGCGGACCGGATGTTTTCAGGCTTCTGCTCGGCACGGTTTAATAATATCAATTTGTTTCGGCAATTGCTTGCGAAATCAGTTATGTAACGCCATTCTTGCGGCCTATACGTTAAGCGCCCAGTAATCCGAAAGCCTGTTCACCATCTCGGCAGCCCAGCCGACGTATTTCGCCATAGGCACGAGCAGCAGCTGCGCAAGCAGCGTGCCGAAAATTTTCGACCAGATAAGGTAAAAGTTCATCACCTTCACGTCGATTTCCGGCCGCTTTCCGAGTATGCAATGATCGGTAATGAGCGCCGCCGTCGGGTCCACCATCAGGAACAAAAGAAACGTGGCTATGCCGTTGACTAGCCCGGAAAGCGTCGCGGCCGTCGCCCTGAATTCGGGAAGCATCGCTCCGGCGAGAAGCGAGCTCAAAACGCCGACCGTATAAAAACTCGTAACGAAAAGATTCCAAACGATGAAGCCTTTCGGAATGTTTTTCCAGTTCGAGTATCGCTCGAAATGCCCCCTGCCGGGCAGAGTCAGCTTGAATAAATTCGCAGGATTGAAAATCTTCGCCGCTGCGCGCGCCATGCTCTTTTTTTCCTCGAATTCCATTATGACGCTGCTGAAAATCCGCTGAAAAGTCGGCGTCAAGAACGCGCCGAGCATCGCGCCGAGCGTGTACGCAAGAATGAGCATTCTGAACTTAGGGATTACGATTAACTCGGCGTGGCCGCCAGGACTGGCGAGAATTGCGCCATCCACCATTCCCCCGACGAACGGCGCCTGAATCATATTGCTCATGCGCGAGAAGACCATCAGAATGTTGAAAAGCGTCAGAGCGATGGCGAGCCGTTTCGTGATTACGCCGGCGACTCTGATGGATAGGTTAAGCGTGTCCACCACGCTCATTATCGTGAGAAGCCCGAAAACGAAAAGCACTACGCCGTCAACGCTGAACAGGTCTAATAGGAAGTCCATTTGCGGCTAAACGCTCCGCTTCGCGTTTTCATCTTGCATCGAGCTACCGCCTATTCGGATGTTCCTGATTCCCCGCCTTCCGCGGAACCGCTCCATTCGAGAAGGCTCGTGAATCCTAGCGTCGCGCCGCCGGTGGAAAGGTATTGCGCCTCGAACCTGTAAAGCTTTCTTGCGGCCTTCGTCCCGCTGTTTTCAAGCCCGTCCCAGTTCGCGATGTATGTTACGGATTTTCCCGGCTCGAGCGTGAACGAATCGACGATATTCGGCCAGTAACGCCAGAAACCGAAGTTCCAAGCCACTCTGTTTCCTTCTTTGATTACGAAGTCCACGTGCTGATGAGTTTGGAAATTAATCAGCTTGTTGATTTCGCCCACGTTCGTCACGTCAAGCCGGAATTCTAGATACTTTTGTCCCAGTTCTTCGCGCGGTACAACGGCGAATGCGTAATGCACACCTTCCTCGGTAATTTCCGCTACTCCGACGTAATTTTCGGTTAGCATCGGCGGTTGACCTCCGGAAGAACCGGACGAAGGCGTGGCCTCCATCTCCTCCAGATTCGCTATGCCGTCCTCCGGCAGAAGCGCTTCGCCTCCATCCGCCGGTTCTTCGGTTTCCGCGCTTTCATCGCCGGAAGTTTCCTCTTCCTCGTAAGGCGGAACGTAATATTCGTATGGCTCCGAACCTTCCGATTCCGGCGGTTCCGCAAGAAAATAAACTCGCCCTTCTGTTTCAGGAGCGATTCCGGTGCGCGATTTGATGTAATCCTCGATTGCTTCGCGCAAAGTGACGCCGGTATAAAGAACTGGCGTTCTGCCCAGAAGCGCGCCGTAACCTTCGCCGCCACCGGCAACGTAATTCGTCGTTACGACGGTGTAGGTTCCATCCGGCACTAGGTTCAAGCCGCCTACGATGACGTCGTATGCCTTTCCGTCGAAAATCCCGAATTCGATGTTCGAGACGCTCGGAAAACCGTTCGTTCCGATTTGCCTTGCGCTTTCGTTCAAAAGCCGCCACAGCTCGAAGCCCTTTAGCTCGTAGCTGACGAGAACATCGTCGCAGGGAAACGCGCGATACACGTCGCCGGCGGTAATCGGCCCTTCGGGAAGCGGCGCACGTATGCTCGACGCCGTTATCAGCGCCGCGTCCGCACCGGCGAATTCGCGGGCCACGTCCGCCGCAAAGTTGCCGATTTCGGTTTCCGACGCCTTTACGCGGAGGTTCGAAAGCTCTTCCTTAAACTCCCCGAGTACGACGCCTAGTTTGGCTTGAACGTCGCTTGCGTGGGCGTTTAGCACTTTGAGAATGTCGGTGTTATCCGCGTATCTACCGTCCATCGCGACGAGCGTTTCGTCGAAAAACCGGATGTGCCAGCTTTCGCCGTCCTCGCTCTCGAACGTCACCTTGAACATTCCGACTTTTTCGCCCCACATTCCGGCGTGCACGATGTACGTATCGCCTACGCGCATCGGAACTTCAAGCTCGGTCTTGCTCATTCCGCCGACGATTACGCTGATTTCCGGCACTTCCGCGGCAAGCCTTATATCGGCATCCACGCCTTGATGGGTAAGCGCGACGATAACGTCCGCCTGGCTTTGCACTTCCGGCAAAATCGCTTTGACCGACTCGACCGGGTCGCTGAAAATCAATCCTTCCGTATGCCTTGGGTTGATCAGGTTTTGCGCATTTCCGGAAATCAGCCCGATAACCCCTATTTTTAGCCCGCCCTTTTCGATTACCGTGAACGGCTTGGCGAAATATTCGCCGGTGTCCGCTACCTTCACATTCGCGCACAGAAACGGGAACTGCGCCATTCCCACCCGCTCTTTCAGCACCGGCTGGCCGAACCGGAATTCCTGCAAGCCGAGCGCCATCGCGTCGTACTTGAGCCTGTTCATCATGTCGATGTCGGCAAAGCCTTGGGTATAAAACGACAGCATCGAGCCGCCGAACGCCCCTCCGCTGTCCAGCGCAATCCAGTGGATTTTCTTGTTCGCCCGCTTGTCCGCGAAGAAAATGTGCCGTTTCGGATATCCGCCGACCGGCTTCGAAGAAATCCCCACTTCGGCAAGCGCGGCGTCGTTCGGATAGAACGAATAAAGCTGTCCCTCGGAGTCTCCCGTGTGCAAAAACACGAGATTGACGATTTCCGCGTTAACCGGCGCCGAAAACGCCGCAAGTGCGGCTATCAACGCGACAACCATCAGGGCAAATTTATCTATGCGCATTGCAATTACCTCGCCTGACATGGCACTTCCGGAAAGCTATCAACATGGGCGCGTCAAGTTTATCACAATCATGCCGTCCGGAAAAAAAATATGCGGCAAGGCAGAGTCCGCCGCCACGTGGGCCAAACGACGGGTCTAAAATAGAGTGCGAATCAGGCCTGAGATACGCTGATTTCGAAATCTTCGATAACGGGATTTGCAAGCAGGTTTTTGCACATTTCTTCCGCCGCCGTTTTCGCAGCCTCGCCGGTGTCCGCTTCGAGATCGAAAATCAAATATTTGCCCACGCGAAGATTAGAAACGCCGGTGAACCGCAGGTTGTGCAGCGCCTGCTCGACCGCCTTCCCCTGAGGGTCGAGTATGTCTTTTCTTGGCGAAACATAGACTTCGATTTTAAATTGCATTTTCCTATCCTGTTGGTGGCGGCAAAGCCGCGCGATTATGCGCCGGCGGATTCTCCGCTCGAAATCTCGCCGATTCTGCGCAAAACATCGTTGTACACCGTGCTCACGTCGCCCAAATCGAACCTGAAAACGTCCTTGTCCAGCTTGGCGCCGGTCTTGGCGTCCCAAAGCCGGCAAGTGTCCGGAGTAACTTCGTCGCCCAAAAGAATGCTCGTTTCGAACCAGCCGAATTCAAGTTTGAAATCTACGAGTTTGATTCCTGCGCCGAAGAAAATGTCGATTAGCGCTTCGTTTATTTCGAGTGCGGTTTTGCGGAGATAGTTATATTCAGCCATACTAAGAAAGCCGAGAAGGAAGATGTGGTCGAAGGCCAAAAGCGGGTCTTTAAGTTCGTCCGACTTGTAATAAAATTCCACGATGGGACGCTCTATTTCTTTACCTTCCGGAAGTCCGGTGCGGCGCTGAATCGAACCGGCGACGTAATTTCGCACGACGACTTCGAGCTGAATCATCTTCATATGGCGCACAAGCTGCTCGTTCGGCGAAAGGCGCCGTACGAAATGCGTTGCGACGCCGCGCTTTTCGAGCATTTCGAATACGGCGCTCGAAATTTCGCAGTTAATAGCGCCTTTTCCGCCCATAGACGACAACTTCTCGCCGTCGAACGCGGTCAAGGCATCCTTGAATTCCTGAATCAAAAGCGAGGGGTCGTCCGTGGACCAAAGTACCTTGGCCTTGCCCTCGTACAGCTTTTCCCTCTTTTGCATCCTCAATCACCCTTTTTAGAACGGCTTGGATTTTATAGCCCAAATTCCGGTTTGGCAAGCGATACGCGAAATACCGATTCGGACGCCATCCAAAACGGAATTTTATCAAGCCTATTGCATTTGCGGACGGGTTGCGGTTTAATTGCGGCGGTGAATGTCTCTTGAAACGCTTGATTCTTGCGGTTTCATTCGCGATTCTTGCGTCGCTTTCGCTTTCGGCAACCGGCTGCGGAATCGAGCCGAACGCAAGCATGTCGGCGGCGATTATGCTGGGTATAGGCGCGGCGGCGTACGGCGCGTATTACTATTACACTTCCGAATCGGCCCCTCAAACCGCGCTCATCGTGGTGAATAACACCGGAAGGCCTATCCAGCTTTGGATAAACGGGGAAGTATGGGGGACGATTTCGACCGGCGCGACCGTGACGATTGCCGTCGCTCCGGGGACATACTCGCTTGGCGCGGGCGAAAATACGCCCGACACCACGCTCTCGCAGCAAATCGCCGAAGGCACTTCGTTCACCTGGACGCTTGTACCGGCGAGCTAGACGACTTTTTCCATTTGTGAAATCGCCGTATGTCAGTTTTTGACTATGCACCGTTTTTGTGTATAATATTGCGGTAATGCCTGGGGAACACAAGCATGGGAAAATCTTTGCCGTCAGTTGGAATACGGTCAGGCGAGCGCAGCAGCTAGCGGACGGGGGAATCGCCGCTATCGTCGTTAGCTTTATCGCGAACACTCGCGAGCTGAACCAGTGCCTTCTCGGCGGTTACGTTGTTTTGCCTGACGAAGTGCACGTCGTCTTTTCGCCCAAGGGCAACAACACGGCGGACACGGTAGTCCGGTACATCCGGCGCGCAAGCGAGCGGCTGATAAATCGCGAAATCGGCCGCACGGGCGAAGTTTGGGACGAAAAAGTCATCGAGACTCAGATTAAAAACGAAAAGCTGCTTGCGGAAACGATGCATAAAATCGAGTATTTGCCATGCAAACGCAACATGGTCAAATATCCGTCGGACTATCCTCACAGCCATTTAAGCTCGCAGCACCCGCTCGACCAGCTAGACTTGTTGTTCAAAGACGGCCAGCATTCCGACTAGAAAGGGCCGTTAGTCGAGCGCCAGCGACAGCGCCGTCGTTAGTTTAAGTACGTCCCTATTGGCGTTGCGCAGCCTCTCGCTGACTATTTCGACCAGGTTTTTCGCGACCAAATAGCCGAGCCGGTTGTCCGCCTCGCAAATATTGCCGAATTCGTCGCTGCGGATTTCGAGAAGTATGCACGTCGCAACCGCGGTCACGGTCGCGCTTCGCTCGTCGGGATAGAACAGCCCCATTTCTCCGAATACCGGGAACTTCCCGGCCTCTTTGTCGGCGTGCAGAATAACTAGCTTTTTGTCCCGCAAGTCCTTTTCGCCGCGCGAAAGCAGCGTCAGCCTCTTGGAAATATCTACGCTTCCTTCGATGAGGATATAAACGCCGTCGCCGCGCTCGCCCTCCGTCACTATCCGCTCGCCCGCGAGCGCTTTGAATTCCCGGCACAGCTCCGCAACGGCGGCAATCTGCTCTTCGCCAAGCCCGGCGAACAGGCTCACTTTACCGAGGATGTCGGGATAGTCTATGCTCATTTTTTCCCTCCCGGCGGGTTGATGACGACCGCGACGTCGTTTTCGCCCACCGCGTAGTCCGCTCCGGGATTGATATGCACGTCGACGTTGTCTTCGCCGCCGTCAAGATCTTTCTTGCCCGACCTTTCGAATTGCATTTTGATGAAATGGTCAATGCTCGAAAAGTCCTCGCCCAAAATGTCGTCGAGCGAAATCGGCTTTTCGAAACTGATTAGGCCGATTAAAAGCGAGCCGTCGGTTTGAAGGAAATGATTCATTAGTTCCGAAAATGTTTTGCCCTCGAATTCCCGCGGTATCTTCCGATGCCAAAGCTCGCTTCCGAACACCCAGCTTGTCAGTTCCCGCACGACTTCGGGAAGGCCCGGCGCAAGAACTCCCGCGGTCAACAGAAATCCGGAATCTTCGCCGACCACGACTATTTCGTCGGCGTTGGCGCGTTTCATATGCCCTTTGTTGGCGGGGTCCAAAATTTCCGCCGACACGGTGATTCTTTTGTTTAGGCTTTTAATCGTTAGCGTAGCCAGAATCGCCCGTTCGTCGCTTTTATGAAGTTGTTCCGTCTCGTACTCCGCAAGCACGATGGCATACTTGGCGTGCTGTGCGTTCGCGCGCTTAAGGACGCTTTCGGATGTGAAATCGCCGTGAACGTACTTGAGATTCAAGTCGGAATATCGATAAAGCAATTCCGAGGAATCGTCTTCGGGCAGGTCGGCAACAAGAATTACCGGCACCGGCTCGGAATCGCCGAGCTTCCTCAAGCCTTCCAGAATATTGGCGCAGTTCAGATTGTAACCGCAGATAATCAAATGGTCGATGAATTTGACTTCTTCCAAGCCTTTGCCCTCCTTGATGCGCCGAGAGACGTAAACCGACGTGATTGTGGCGACGAACAGCGGCATTACAAAAAGCCCGAACGCCAGAATTTCGAACAGCGCCACCGCCCTGCCCCCCGCGGTCACCGGATACATGTCGCCGTATCCCACGGTCATGGCCGTAACGATCGACCACCATAGCGCGTCCCAAATATTTCCGAAGCTGCCAGGCTTCGCTCCGTATTCGAAAAGAAAAACGCCCAGCGCGGAGAAAACGAGAATCGCGGCTATTATCAGCGCGAACCGGTGCAGACCTTCGCGCCTCGCGATGTCCACAAGGTCGGATGCGGTTGACCAGAACGCATAGTTAAACCTTCGCCAAGCCTGAAGCACGGGCATAGTTTAAAGTCGCGCCCGCATAAAGTCAACGAAGCGGGCTTCGCGCGCGTGCCTTATTCGGCGAATTTGGGGTAAAATCATGCGCCATGATTAAATCGGTTGTAATCCTCGTTTTCTCGCTATTGCTCGCACTTGCCGGCTGCAATAACGGCGGCGGCAAAGACGGCGGCTCGCCCGGCGACGCCGTGAACGTGCGCGACCTAATCGTTAATCCGGCGACGCCCGGAACGACCGCGCTCGTCGAAGTGACCATAGACGCGTCCGCGACCGGCACGCCGGTATCCGACAGATTGAAGCTCTACACCGCCAGCGGCGGCACGCTTTACGAAGCCCAGCCGGACTTTACTATGGTGCTTCGCGGCATTTCTCAAACAGGGGGCGCGGCCAGCCTGACAACGAAGCAAAACAAAATATTTTGGGTCACGCCAGCGTCGCCCGGCGAGTTCACGTTATCTGCGGCAATCGGCGACAGAAGCGCCCAAAAGCGAATCGTCATCGGCAATTCCGCCGCCACGATGAGCGTAACGACCGACTCCCAAGGCCGCAAAGTAGTCAGCGTAAGCGCAAGCGGCGTGACGAATCTGTTTCAAGCGGCGTTTCGCATCAATTTTCAGCAGTCGAAATACACTTGCGTAGCCGTCGAAAAGGGCGACTTCTTGGGGAATGACGTCCTATTCATCGGCGAAAAGGACAAAACTCCGATAGGCGTCGTAGCGGTTTCGATTACCCGCAAGCGCGGTCAAGGCGGAATCAGCGGCACGGGGGTTCTAGCCCGCGTGATTTTCGAAGAGAAAAAGGCAGCGAGCGCGGACCGCGAGCCGTCGCGAACATCCGCTTTCGATTTCGAGTATGTAACTCTTCTCGACGCGGACGGCCGTCCGGTGGGCACGTAAGCCGGACCGCCGCTCTTATCCGCCTAAAGTAAGCATCGCAAGCCCGATTGCGAGCGTAATCAACGTTACGGGAAGCCCGGCCCGCAAAAATTCCAGCGCGCCTATGCGTGCTTCGTCGTGAGCCGCGGTTTGTTCGATAACGGACAGGTTCGACAGCGAGCCGTACAGCGTAACGTTCCCCGCGAACGTCGTAGCGACAGCGATAGCGAACCAGACGGCCTTTGGCGCATCCAGTCCTTCAAGCGCGGGCGAAACGAGCGCCGCCGCAGGTACCCCCGAAAACAGCGCGGTGAGCGCAGTCAAAGCCGCCACGAACAGCGCCATTCCCGCCTTGGCCTCGGCAGCGAGAAACGGCAGTACGCTTTCGCCAAGCCACCCGGCGATTCCCGCATCGGCCGCCGCGCCGACGATGACAAACAAAGAGCCGATGAAGATAATCAGCGGCCAGTTGACGATGGACAGCACGTCCTTCGGCGGTTGCGGATTTATCGCTACTAGAACCGCGGCGCCGGCCATCGCCGCCACCGGCAGCGGCGCGCCGAGGAAAAGCGCGATTATCACGCCCGCAGAGACTATGACGCTCGTCGCGCCGGTAAAACCGAGGCCATGACTTACCGACGCGTCCTTTTCCCCCGCGAAGCTTCTGCCGCGCATTTGCCTGCCGTAAATTGCGAGCAGCCATGCGATTGCCGCGGCGGTCCCCACGGCCGAAACGACCATCATTTTCGAGGAATATTCCCAAAATCCCATGCCGGAAAGCGACACGATGAACATCGTCTGCGGGCTGCCCATCGCCGTCGCGGCGCTGCCGAGGTTTATGCCCAGTATCAGCGCTATTAAATATGGCGCCGGTTTTTCGCCCACCTTGCGGCAAATCGATAGCGCGAGCGGTGCGAGGAGAATCGCCGCAGTCAGGTTAAGCGCCAATGCGGAAACAATCGCGCCGGTCAGCGTGAAAAAAATCAAAAGTTTGACCGGCGAATTCGCGAGGCGCAGAGCGCTCCCGGCGAAAAACGAAACCGCGTTCCCCGCCTGCAAATACACGGCGATAACGAGCATCCCCGTCAGGAAAAGCAGAATGTCCGCGGGTATGTGCGACAGCGTTTTATCCGCAGGAATTCCGCCGAACACCGCCATCAACGCCGCGCCGAGAAGCGCGCCGGAGGGCATTTTGAGCCGCGTGCGCAGAAAGCGCTGAAGCGCAATCAGAACGTAGGTCAAAACAAGTATCGCCGCCGCAATGGGCATTCGGAAAGTGTAGCACCGCCTGCCTTCCCGCAGGAAGACGCGTAGGCGGACAGCGAAAGCAGCAAAATTGCCGCCAGTAAAATTCCCGCAATTCTCATCTCGCTCCTCCCTCGAAGGAAATCCCGGTGGCCGTTCTAAGCCCTGAATAGAATATCCCGGTATGTGTCCGATTTCAAGCGAAAAACTCACGAGGGCGCGAATATGCGGCAGCCGCCTATGATATAAGCTCCGTTAAACCCGAAATTGCCTTAACTAGCACTTGGTCGTTCACTTTTGTAATTAGCTTGGACAATCTTGCAATCGAGACCGTTCTGACTTGCGAAATTTTCAGCCAAGACTTTTTGGACAGTTTTTTATCGCCGAGTTCCATGGTCAGCGGAAAACCGGCTCGCTGGCTCGAACTCGTCAAAGGGATTACGATTGCGGTACGAAGCTTATCGTTTACTTGCGCGTGGCTTATTACCAACACCGGCCTTTTCCCGCTCTGCTCGTGACCTACTCCCGGCTCCAGCTCGCACCAATATATTCCGCCCCTTAGTATTCCGGCCATGTTTCAATATCCGCAGTCTCGAATTCCTCGGCAAGGGCAATTTCTTCTTCCGGCGAAATCTTGTCGAGCTCGCGAAGAAGCCTCTTGCGGCGCATGGCTTTTTGCGCAAGTTTCACCGCGCTTTCAATCGCGCTGCTGCGGCTAGGAAAAACCTCATCCGCCACGAGCTTGTCGAGTTCGCACAACAGCGCCTCGTCTATTGTCACGGCGATTTTAAGTTTCGGCATAGCGCACCTCGGAGTAGGACAAAATATCATACCCTAAATTCGGCCGGGTTATCAGCTTTTTGCGGCCTTTTTGTCGTTCGCCATCCTTTCGCTTTTTTTCTACATTTCATTACAGAAAGGTTCGACAAAGCAAAGGAAACAGCTAGCCGCGCGCTGTCCTCTCGCTCGCCGTTCGCGCGCGTCATATGTCGAAAATTTACTCCTCTCCGCCGCCGGACATATCGTATTTTTCCAGCGTCTCGTCTTCTTCGGCGCGCTCGGGGAAATACATATGCGTGATTTTTTCGATTTGGTCGAGGTATCGCCGATAGGTGATGATTTTGCGCTCGTCGCCCGCTTCTTCCGCGATTTGCAGGTTTATTATCGCACGCTCGCGCGCAACTTCGTATTGCCCTTCGAAAATCAGCCCTTCCATCGTAGGGTCGACGACCGGCGTCTTTTGAAGCCGCTCCATGAATTCGTCGTACTTGCGCAGTTTTTTCGGCCGCTTCAGATATTCCCTTCGCTCCCGCATCCTCTTCCGCCGGATTTCCCATTTGTCGCGCTGAATAATCCAAAACTCCTTCCACCTGCGCCGAAACGGCTTTCGCGGCGGGCGCGGCGGGTCGAGAAGATCCGCCTTTTCCCTGAGCTCTTTCGCGAGAAGCGGATTTTCGTTTTCCACGGCGGCGGCTTTTTCGCGCAGTTCCTTCGCGTCGCGACGGTCGCGCCGGCTAATGAAACGACCGGTATTTCTCGCCATATTTCTGACGTCTCTCGAACTCGCCCTGTCCCCGGCGGTGCGGCTGACCTGCACCGTGTCCGAAACTTCGAGCGCCGTTTCGGCGTCGAGCATGTCGATTTCCATCAGCGCGCTTTCGCGGTACAAAAAGTAGAACAATATCCCCGCACCCGGCAGAAAAAGCGCCAACAGCCCGAAAAACGGCCCCCGTCCGTATTTCGCGTGCGCGTCGAGCCACGTCCATCGCGCCTGCCAAATCCAAAGCGCGATGAGAGCGATATTCCAAACAATGTCCCAGTTAAACTTTACAGCCGCCATAATTTTTCGCCGCGAACGACGCGACAACTATATTCTATCCATTTTCCGGCGCAATCGAACCGGACTCGCCCTCCGTCATTATCGACTCCGCCCGCAGGGTAAGGTTGCGGGCGCCGCGGGCGCGGATGATAAAATCCGGCGATGACGGAATTCAAAGGCGCTTTTGCCGCGCTTGCGGCGATAATCGCGGCGGCGATTGTCCTGCATTCTCCGGTGCTGTTCTTCGGCGAAGTTTACGCGCCCAGCGGCGACATCGTCTATCAAAATTACCCGTGGCGAAACTTTTATGCCTCCGAACTCAAGGAGGGCAGGCTCGCGCTTTGGTATCCCGATCAGGCGTGCGGATTTCCGCTGTTCGCCGAAGGCCAGACGGGGATGCTTTATCCGCCGAACCTTTTCCTCCATTCGCTGTTCGACGTTTGGACGGCGATTTCGCTTTTCTGTCTTTTGCACACGATTCTCGCGGGCGCTGGCGCATACTTCCTTTTCCGGCGGCTTTCCGCAAGCCATTCGGGGGCGGCGATAATGTCAACCGTGTTCATGGCGAGCGGGCCGCTTATTGCCCACCTCGGCCATTTCAATCTCGTCGCGGTCGCATCGCTTATGCCATGGCTTATTGCCGCGGGGCTGGACGCCGCTCGCGCGGCGCATTTGCGCGGAACTTCTAACGCCGGCTTGCTCAAAAAAATCGCTCTCGTTTCAATCGTCTCCGCGTCGATGATTCTCGCCGGACATCCGCAAATGACAGCCATCTCATTCATCGCGCTAATCTTGCTCCTGGCCGCGAAACTGGCGGTCGAGCGGCGCGAAAACAGGCCGAAAGTATTGCCGTTCATCGCCGCGCCGGCTGCGGGCTTTTTCCTCGGCGCGTTTATCGCGCTTCCGCAAGTGCTTTCGACGCTTCAACTTCTGGGCATGAGCAACCGCTCGGATTTTACGTTCGCGGATTTCCTATCCTACAGCTATCCGCCCACGATGCTCGCCACTTTGCTTTATCCTTTCGCGTTCGGGCCGGCGAACGCATGGCAATCGCCCGATTATCGCGGCCCGCAAGGATTCGTCGAATACGTATCGCTCGTCGGAGTAATCCCGGCCGTTTTCGCGCTCGCCGGTTTCATCGGCATTCTTTCGCGCAAGACATCGAAGTTCGCCCTGCCGATCGCGCATGCGTACAAGGCCGCGCTCGCGGCATATTCCGCGGCCGCGGTGGCGCTCGTTCTGGCGCTCGGCAAGTACGCCGGGATATACGCGATTTTTTGGCTCGTGCCTGGGATGAGCGCTACTCGAATTCCCGCGCGCTTCATAATTCCGGCCATTCTCATGCTCTGCGCGCTCGCCGCGATTTCGCTCGACGGCGCGGTTTTTAACGCGATTTCGGCGCGCGCCCGCCGCATCGCCTCCTCCGCCCTCTTCCTATTGTGCTTCCTCCCGCTGCTTTCGTTTCACCGCGCGTTCAACCTTACGTCGCCGAAGGAATCCGCCCTGCCGGTGCCCGAAATTTTCAAACAAATGAATGCCGAAGACGGCGCAAAGCGAATATTCCATACCGGCGAAGCGCCGGAAAATTATCACGACGCCGAGTTTTCGAAACCGTGCTATCCGTCAATCGCGGGGCTCGGAAGCGTGGGATGGGCCGGCGAACTGGTTCTCGAAAATTTTCGCGATTTTTACTCCGCCGCGCTCGCAAGCGGAGACGGCCCGATGGCGGAGTCGCGCGCCGCCGAAACAGCCGCCTGGCTGAATGCGCTTCCGTCGTCCGAACTCCCCGGCGCTACGGAGCCGCTTCGGGGATACTACCTCATACACAGCGTCCGCAAATTCGAATCCGAACCTGACATTTTCGGACATATCGAATCGCACTATCCGCTGTTTCTCGACCAGATTGCGCTGGTTACCGAAAACGTCGCAATCGAATCGCGAGGCGAAGTTTCGGAAGCGAGACTTGTGTCGGCAACCGCGCGGCTGCAGGAATATTCGATTAACACCGATAAATCCGCATTGTTCGTAAGAACGGCGACAAACTATCCCGGATGGAAAGCGTATCTCGACGGAAATCGGGTTCGAATTATCGAAGCGAACGGCGCGTTTCAAGCGGTTTTGATTCCTCCCGGAGGGCACGCACTCGAATTCAAGTTCGAAGAGAAATTCGAGGATAAAGTAGCCGTATGGTTTTTAATCGCGGGCATGCTTCTTTCCGCCGTTTTTCTGTTTCCATCCGCTGCCGATAATCCAAAGCCGGCCAAATAGTCCGTGCGAACCCGCCGTCGTGTAAAATCGGAGCGTGTCGTCCGCGAGAAAAACGATTACCGTGCTCGAGCTTACGAAGCTCATAAAAGCCGCGCTCGAATCGGAACCTCTATTCATGCACGTCTCGGTCGCCGGCGAAGTGTCTCAGCCTACGGTATCGAGCCTCGGCCACGTGTATTTCAACCTCAAGGAAAAGGACGCGCTGGTAAAGTGCGTCTGGTTCGGTCACGGGCGCAAAAAACTGCCGTTTAACGACGGCGACCAAGTGGTCGCGACCGGAAAGATAACCGTTTATATGCCTCGCGGCGAATATCAGCTTTCCGTAAGCGAAGTCGTCCCGAAAGGCGTCGGCGCGCTCGCCGCGGAGTTCGAGAAAATCAAGGCCCGGCTCAAGGCGGAAGGGCTGTTCGACGAAGAGCGAAAAATCCCCGTTCCGAAACTTCCTCACCGCATTGCGATCGTTACGAGCCCGACCACCGCGGCGCTTCAGGACATGCTGAACATTCACGACAAAAACGCGCCGCACGTGGAGCTGAAGCTGTTTTCAACGATTATGCAGGGCGACTCGGCGCCGCCGAAAATCATCGCCGCGCTCGAAGCCGCGCAAAGCGACCCGCGGCAGTTCGATCTCGTAATCGTCGCCCGCGGCGGCGGAAGCATCGAAGACCTTTGGTGTTTCAACGACGAATCGCTCGCGCGCGCCGTGGCGAACTGCACGATCCCCGTGATTAGCGGCGTCGGCCACGAAATCGACTTTACGATATGCGATTTCGCAAGCGACCTTCGCGCGCCGACCCCGACCGCCGCGATGGAAATCGCCACCGCCAATTGGCCGATAGTTCTGGCCGAGTACGGGCGGCTTTCGCAACAAGCACTCGAGCTTGCCGATAGGCGAATCAGGACTATCGAATCGGACTTCGCGCGGCTCGCGGATTTGCGCGCCGTGCGCGCTATTTCGGCACGCATCGAAGACGCGGAAAGAACTTTGGACGACGCCGCGGGCGCGGCTACCGGGCTTCCGGCGCGAATCGAAAGCCTGCGGGCGGAAACGGCTCGCGCGCTGGACCACCGCACGATTGCCGCGATAATTATTTCGGCGGCACGGCGCGAATCCGACCTCTCGGCGACGTCGCTTGCGCTCGCGCGCGGCGCAGACGGAAAACTCGGCTCGCTCGAATCGGGTTTGTCCGGATTCCGCTCCGCGATTTACGCGGGCGACCTTGAAAAACAGCTCAAACGCGGATTCAGCGTCGTCACGCGGCGCGGGAAGTCGGAGCCGATTACCGTTGCTAACGAAGTTAAACCCGGCGACGAAATACGCGTGCGCGCCCATCGCGGCGCATTTTTCGCAACGGCGGGCGAACCCGACGCGACCGGCATGGCTAACGAAAATGACGAAAAGGAAAGGTGATTGAAATGACGGAAGACAAGGAGCTTTTCGAAGGCGGAGAACTTTCTGACAGCGGTGAGGACTCGCTCGCGGACTTCGAAGAAACGTTCGAGCGACTGCGCGAAATCGTCGGCGAACTCGAGCGCGAAGACGTGAAACTGGGCGAAATGGTGCGGCTTTTCGAGGAAGGCGTCGCTCTCATCAAAAAATGCGACGGCTACCTTAAGGAAGCCAAGAAGCGCGTCGGAAAGTACGTCGAAAAAACGCCCGACGGCAAATGGGTCATCAAAGGAATGAACGGCGGCTCGGCGGAAGACTCGGACTGATTGGAAGGGGATATGCCGAGAATTGCGATAACAGGCGCGTACGGATTCAGTGGCAAATACGCGGCAAAAGAGCTGGCAAAGCGGGGCTACGAATTCGCAACCTTGACCTCAAGGCCAAAACCGCACGATGCGCCTTCATACATTGCGGATACGCACCCGCTGAATTTCGACGACAAAACTTCGCTGAAAGACGCCATGCAAGGATGTAGTGCGCTGGTCAATACATATTGGATAAGGTATCGGCACCGCGGCGCGACCCACGAAAAGGCCGTGGCCAACAGCATTAAACTGATCGACGCCGCTGCTGACGCCGGAGTGCCGCGCATAGTTCATGTCAGCATACTTAACCCATCTCTCGACAGTCCGTCGCCTTACTATCGCGGCAAGGCCGAAGTGGAATCTCATATCCAATCGAGCCGAATGTCATACGCGATTTTGCGCCCCGCGGTGCTATTCGGCGATGAGGATATATTGATAAACAACATCGCATATTTTCTGCGAAAGTTTCCACTATTTGTCTATCCCGGCAACGGCAAATATGGAATCAAGCCAGTTTTCGTGGAAGATTTCGCGGAGCTAATTGCCGATGCCGTCGAATCGAATGATTCCATAATAATCGACGCGGCCGGACCGGAATCTTACGCATTCCGCGACTTAGTCATTCGGATAAGAAATACGGTTGGAAGCCGTTCCCTCGTTTTCGGCGCGCCGAACCCGCTCGCATATTTTCTTACATCCGTTTTGAGTCTGTTTACCGGCGACTTTGTATTGTCCCGCGATGAAATTGCGCAGCTTACGAGCGGCGTACTATCGAACGATTCGCCCGCGACCGCGCAAACGAAGCTGTCGGAATGGCTGAGCGCACGCAAAAACAGCGTAGGCACAACCTATCATTCGGAAACAAAAAGACATTTCAGCTAGTTTCATTCTTGGGGGTTATTCCTTGATAGCCCACTTTAAGTGAAATTCCGTGGATTGCCTTGGATTATATACATACAATATAGTATCCTTACCTTGATAATTGAACATAGTTGGCATGCCGGATGCCATTATTTCGACTTTGTCGGCAACCCATTGCCCGTTATCGAGAGCTATATAATGCACGAGATCCGCGTAATCCCTATACATTTTTGTCCCTACGATTATCCTTGGCTCTAGGTCCATTAGTATTTTCCCAATCGAACCATACTGGGCATTATCCCATACTACTTCGCTATTCCACGACCCACTTTGTCCTATGGAATAGGTCATGTTATGGCCATAATATGGCGCTTCAATATTATACAACAGGTGATACTTGCCCTCCTCATCAATAGCCATATCCAGCGCATCGCCGAGTTCGCTTATGGTCTCATATTCATATGCGGCACGGTCGAATTTGCCAAGAGTAACATGAGACGAGGTATAACGATTGTAAAATACGTTTATCGCATTGCTTTGATCGATGGCAACGGCAATATTGCCGTCTAAAGATGCTTTTGTTCGCGTGCTGAAAACCTTAAATCCGTCGTCTGTCTCGTAAACTATTCTAAGTAGGGATGATCCATAATCGGCATAGGCAAGAACTAAATTATCGAAATTGTCGATCGCAAAGCCAAGGTTGCCATACATATAAGGCGCGATTGCGTTAATATCTTCGTAATTCCAGATCGAGCCGGACTTGCGCACCACTTTAAGAGTTCTGATTCCTGTTGCAGTATCCAGCTCATAAAAAGCGATGCATGGACGGTTGGTTGAATCCATTTGGAGCTTTATTTGAGAAAATACATTTGGCGAATGCAATACAGGCTCAAAGATCCATTCGGATCCGCTGTATGTTGCATACACAATTGCATACTCACCGCTTGGCGAAAGATATTGCATAAAGGCTGCATGAATTGTACCATTGATGCAAACAGCATTTAAGTGATGGTGCTGAATTGCCATTCTCGATGAATATTCCGAAAATACATTCGGTTCCAGAAAGTAGTTCCACTTGAATATTTGCGGAGAAAATGAGCCGTATATATCGTATTCGGAGTGATACTGATAGTATGGGATACTAAAAACACGCAGGAAAGCCGGTTTCATACTTTCGAGATGAGCTTCCAAAAGTACGCCCGGACCGCCTTGATCGTAAGTAAGGAGGGCTATGTTATCTTTGCCTTCATAAAGCAAGTTGGCTGGATGTCCAATATACAGCAGTACAAAGCCGCTTTCGGGAACGGAAAACGAGTACCAATCTTCGTAATCGCCCGAATAGCCCAGGAAGCTTGCGGTTGAACCGATGCTTCCTTTAACAATACCTGCATCAATCGGCAATTCCGGTAGCGGGTTCGCATTCTCAGGGCCGTTGTTCGGTTCCACTTCGTATAAATCGTTTTCCCCTGAAACGGAGATATGCACCGTGGCCGATCCCAGCGCGCCTTCATTATCTCTGACAATTACCGATACGTCGTATTCGCCCGGATACCCGAAGGTTCGGTCAAAGCGGCGGAAATTATCAAATCTCGTGTCAAAGCCTTCTTCTTCACTCCAAATCCATCTATAACTGATTACATTACCGTCGATGTCTTCGCTGTTTCTTCCGTCAAAGGTCACTGTTAACGGCGCGATACCTACTTTTTTGTCGGTGTTAAGAACTGCTCTTGGATTTCTGTTTCCCGTATCCACAATTTTCCCCGACGGATACCGATCGCCATTGGAATCGAAGGGAACTACGTATAGGAACCTTGGACTATCTTCAGATAATTCGAACTTGAACAACTTCGGATAATTTCCGGCTCCGGCAGCGAATTCCAAATCTGCCAATCTCTCGAAATCTTCATACGGGCGGTATCTTCCATAAACTGAATAGCCATCGACGTGCGACATATAATTTTGCGCAATAACGGTTATATCGGATACTCCAACTTCTCCGTTTCCGTCTCCGTCAATCCACTTTTTCAATTCCTCATTTCCAGCGCCATTACCGATTTTGGCTAGGTAGTTTTCGGCGATTGGGATGATGTCGGCAACTTCAACCAGACCGTTCAAATCGTAATCGCCCGGGTTAACGTAAGACCAAATGAGCGCATTTTCGGCATGGTCGAAAGTTAAATCCGCAACCGCGCTTGATATTGAGGGCTTTCCACCTAGAGAATCGGAAACCGCCGCCAAAAAAGCCGATTTCAGCGCTTTTCCCAAATCTCCGAATCGTTTCTCAATATCCAAGCGGTCGAGCTCGGCTGAAATTTCGTCGAGCGTAAACTCATCAACTATTGCCTCTTCCCCGGATTTTAACTCAAGGTTTTCCCCCTCTATGGATTTAGAGACAGCGGGATTTTTTTCGAAAGTCCCGCATGCGACCAAACTTGCCGCTATGCAAACCGAACAAACTAAAATATTGAAAAAGCACTTCATTTTAAGGCTCCGTTAAACCGGCACGCAACGACGCGCAGAAGCGGACGGACGAATTATTGGCTGGATGGGAGAATAAAATATGCACAAAGCCGGCACCGCTATAACAGGCCTTCTCGACCTAAGGCCGGCGTCGCAACGATTGTATTATATCACAGAATTTGCTAATTTTGTATTTTGGAGCAAAAGGAAAAACTCGAATCCGAGAAAAACTTGCGGAACAGCCCGCAAGTTAAGCGCCGAACGGCTATCGCCAGAGCCGTTCTTATAAGCTTGCTTATCGCATACGGCATTTTCAGGGGCGTTTATATCGACCGGCCGGCATTGGTGCAAGATGGCAACTCCATCGACATCATTGCCCAGCCCGGAATTTGGCCGTTCAATAATCCCGACATTTACGTCAACAACTGGCGCTCCGGCCAGACCGGCAGAGAATGGATGCACATTATGGAGTTCCGGGAAGGCGGAGCATACTTTACGTCGAGATACGGCGATTTGGATTACGCGCCGCTTGCTTCCGAATACGAGTTCACCGTAATTCGCAGTACGAAAATGCATATCGCATTAGAGCTGTCGCCTGCAACCGAAACTCCTTCGCCCGGACAGCGTTACATCTCGGTTGTGCTCGTTCAAAAAGCCGGGCGCGGTCATCGTCTGTTGGCATTTCATTGCGAGCCGCCTGTGCCGGAAAAAATGCCGGAATAACGATGCGTAAATGCCGGGCAAAGCGCTATCGCTCACAAACTCCAATTCCTTGTATTAAGGTGTTATTTGAGGTAGTATTTATCCGCCGCCGTCCGCCTTATTTTTTTCCGGAAACAGCATCCTATCCGCTTCGGCAAACGCGGTTTCGGGCGCGGGCGGGCTATTCGTAGTGGCGAAGGGAAGCGTTTTGCAGTTTACCTCGAGACAAAGGTTCATAGCCGCCTGCAAGGGCGAAAACGTTGACAGGCCGCCGGTCTGGATTATGCGCCAGGCGGGCCGCACCCTGCCCGAATATCGCGCGCTGCGCGAGCGGCACGGCTTTATCGAAACCACCAAAACGCCAGCGCTAGCCGCTGAAGTGACGCTGCAGCCCGTGCGCAGATTTCCGCTGGACGCTGCGATTATTTTCAGCGACATTCTGGTCGTGCCGGAGGCGATGGGGCTTTCAGTCGCTTACGAACCCAAGCTGTCTCTCTCGCCGAAGGTTGAAACCGCGGCGGACGCCGAATCGCTGAAATGCGAAGGCGCGGCGGCTGCGCTTGGATACGTGCCTGATGCGATGAAAATCGTGCGAAGCGAGCTTGGCGGCGAAAAAGCGCTAATCGGTTTCGCAGGCGCGCCGTTCACGGTGGCGAGTTATATGATCGAAGGCGGCGGCAGCAAAAGCTTTTCATCTACAAAGCGGATGATGTTTCGCGAGCCGCAGGCTTTTGGCGCGCTGCTTGCGAAAATCGCGGACGTTACTGCCGAGTATTTGGCAATGCAAGTCGAGGCCGGAGCGGACGCAGTGCAGCTTTTCGATTCGTGGGCCGGCGAGCTTTCCCGGGCCGAATTCGATAGGTTCGCGCTGCCATCCGTGCAGGCGATTACGGCGCGCCTTGCGCGAGAACATCCGGGTACGCCGGTCATCTATTACGTGAACGGAGTCGGCAACGTGCTCGAAAGCGCGGCAAAAAGCGGAGCTTCGGTTTTGGGAATCGACTGGCGGATATCGCTTGGCGAAGTGCGGCGGCGGCTTGGCGGCGGCATCGCTTTGCAGGGCAATCTCGACCCCGGCGTGCTATTCGCGGAGCCGGACGAAATTAAAAGGCGCACCAGCGCGATGCTTGCGGAAACCTGCGGCAAAGGTCATATCGCCAACCTCGGCCATGGCGTCGCGCCGGAAACGCCGCTTGAAGGAATCGAGGCTTTTGTAAGCGCGGTTGTCAAATGGAAAAACGTCGCGGAGGGCGAACGGGGCTGAGAAATGATTTCACCGAGAAAAATACCGAAAGAGCTTTCCGAAAAATACGCCACGAGCGGGCCGCGCTATACGAGTTATCCGACCGCGCCGCAATTCAAAACCGATTTCGACGCGGCGGCAATCGAGGCGAAGTGGCGCGCCTCGGCGATGGAAAGCGATATTTCGCTTTACGTTCACGTGCCGTTTTGCAGAAGCCGCTGCCTTTACTGCGGATGCCACACGACGATATGCAAAAACGACGAGAACACGGACGCGTATATCGCCGCAGTTTTGCGCGAAGCCGGGCGGATTGCGGAATTGACCGGGGGCGGAAGGCAGGCGGTGCAGCTTGCGCTCGGCGGCGGAACTCCCACGTTTCTATCGCCGGACCAAATGGCGGCGCTCTTTAACGGACTGAAAGAACGGTTTCACTTTCCAAAAAACGGCGAGCGCTCGATAGAGATTCATCCCGAAACCGTTGATTTGGACTATTTAAGCGCTCTCGTGGAAATGGGATTCAACAGGTTCAGTTTCGGCGTGCAGGATTTGAATCCCGATGTGCAAAAGGCGATTGCGCGGGTGCAGAGCGAAGATGGTCTTAAGGAAAAGTTATCGCACCTTCGAAAGATGGGCCATTCCGCGATAAACATAGATTTGATATACGGGTTGCCGCTTCAAACGCCGGAAACTTTTTCCGAAACCTGCCGTAAAACCGCCGAAATCGCGCCGTCCCGTATCGCGGTGTTCGGATACGCTCACGTGCCGTGGGTCAGCCCGCATCAGAAGAATCTCGAAATATATCCGCTTCCGGAAACCGCGGAGCGTATGGAGCTATTCGGGCTCGCGTACGAAATACTTACCGGCGCGGGGTATGCGCACGTCGGAATGGACCATTTCGCGCTGCCGGACGACGAGCTTATTACCGCGCTCAATTCAAGGCGGCTTACACGCAACTTCATGGGATATTCCACGCTCAAAGCGACCGACCTTGCGGGAATCGGCGCGTCATCGATCAGCTTCGTGGGCACTACGTTCACGCAAAACGAAAAAGCCGTGGCGAAGTACATCGCCGGAGCGGGCGGGAATATTTGGATTAAAGGACTTGAACAGACCGAAGAAGATAAACTTCGCGGCGCGGTAATTCTCGAACTTATGTGCAACTTCTTCCTCGATATGACCGCCATCGAAGAGCGCTTCGGAATCGATTTCGAAAGTCATTTCGAGCGCGAACTCTCTGAACTATCCGCGATGGAAAACGACGGGCTGTTGAAGTTAGGCGAAAAGGATATTACCGTCGGCGAAACGGGAAGGTTTTTCATAAGGAATATTTGCATGCCGTTCGACGAATATTTGAAAAAGGACTTGCGCGAAGAAAAGTATTCCAAAACGGTTTAAGTATCGCGATGGACCAAAGTTGAAATAATGAACATACTCCTGCCAAAATACGGAATTCTGCTGCTTAACATGGGCGGCCCGAATTCGATTGACGAAGTGGAATCGTACATATACAGCCTTTTGGCCGATCCGCTGATGATTCGGCTGCCGCTCGGCGCGCTTTTTCAAAAGCCGTTCGCAAAAGCGGTATCGCGCAAACGCGCACCGAAGGTTATTAAGCGCTACGAGTTAATCGGCGGCAAATCGCCGATTGAGGACGCAACGAGAAAGCAGTCGGAAGAACTGGCGAAATCGACGGGCCTTCCGGCCGCGTTCGCGATGCGATATACCCCGCCGTCCGTTTCGGACGCGCTATCCACTCTGAAACTCGGCGGGTGCAATCGATTGGTAGTCATTCCGCTATATCCGCAGTATTCCACCGTCTCCACTTTGTCTTCTATTCGCGATTTCGAAAACCAAATCGATGATGGCATCGATTATAGAATAATCGACAGGCATTTCAACAATGCGAATTATATTTTCGCGATGAGGAAGCTGCTATTGAATGCAATAAGCAAGGCGAATATAAACTTGAATACGCATATTCTTTTTGCCGCGCACAGCATACCGGAATCGTATATTCGCGGCGGCGACCCGTACGCGGACGAAGTGGAAGAAACCGCGCGTGCAATTTGCGAATCGGCTGACGTATTGCCCCCTTACAGTCTTGCATATCAAAGCCGCGTCGGACCGGTTAAATGGCGCGGCCCTACCCTCGAAGAAGAACTCGAATCGCTTATAAGTAATGGCGTCAAACAGCTTATAGTTCAGCCATTGAGTTTCGTGAGCGAAAATTTAGAAACCCTTTACGACCTCGACGTAGAATTTAAAGATACCTGCAAAGCGGCGGGGTTGAAATCATACATTCGCGTCCCAACTCTCGAAAGCTCGCCGGAATATATTTCCGCGCTGGCGGAAATGACAATCGGCGCTATCGAAATGTGGGAGGCCGCCGGTGCTTGACGCAATCGTAATCGGTGGAGGCATCGCCGGGCTTACCTCGGGCTTTAAGCTGCTGCAGTCCGGACTCGACGTAACGGTAGTCGAAGCTGGGCAATTTGCGGGCGGCAGCATTCGCACTATCGATTATGAAGGTTTCAGGCTAGAAATCGGTCCGTACAGCTTTCTCGGCTCGTCCGAGTTTATATGGAAGCTCGCCCGCGAACTCGACTTTGAAGAATATGCCGAGCCTTCTTCCGCGCATGCGGATAATCGGTATATTTACCGGGATGGAAAGCTGCACGCGCTACCCTCCGGCATTTCGAGCTTTATCGGAACGAAGCTGCTTTCCGGAAAAGCGAAGTTGAGACTTATGGCAGAGCCGTTCGTTCCCTGCGGCGCTTCGCCCGAAGACACGGCGTGGGATTTCTTCGTCAGAAGATTCGGCAAAGAAGCGGCGACGTACATTATGAGTCCCTTCGTATCAGGCATATACGCCGGGGACGTAAAAATGCTGGGTGCGAAAGCCGCGTTTGAAAAATTCTGGAATTTCGAGCGGGAATCCGGTTCGATGATTCTCGGCGCGATTATATACATGCGCGCCAAGAAAAAGCGGATGCGCCGCGAAAAAATCGAGTCGCATAAAGGTCTTTACAGCTTCAAAGGCGGCCTCGGCGCGATTACCGAAGAGCTTGCCGTCCGTCTCGGCGAAAGACTTTTAACGTCGAATCCCGCGATAAGTATTCGCAAAAACAGCGACGGCTATACGGTCGAAACAAAAGCCGGCGAATTTCATTCACGCACGGTAATATGCGCGGTGCCGCCGAATATCGCGCCGGGTATATTGAGAAGTATCGCGCCGAAAGCCGTCGAGCCTCTTTCGTCTATTCCAATGTCTCCAGTAACGCTGATTCACTGGAGTCAGCCGGAAAATGCGAAAGGATTACCAAACGGATTCGGATTTCTTATGCCGAGAATGTACGATATTCGCGTGCTCGGAACGATATTCTCATCTCAGCTTTTTTGCGGCCGTGCGCCGGAAGGCAAGCTGCTTTACACTTCTTATTACGGCGGCATGACGGATAAACCGGCGATGGAACTTAGCGACGCCAAAATTCTGGAGTTATTGATATTGGAGCATTCGCGCATATTCGGCGTCGAATTATCTCCTCCGGAAATGAACAAAATTATCCGATATCCCGCCGCCATTCCCCAGCTTACGCCTGAACATCCCCGCCGGATGGACGAAATCAAAAGCGCGATCAAGGGCGCGCCGGGAGTGTTTCTCGCGGGCAATTATCTTACTGGCGTCGGCATGGAACACGCGGTAACAAGCGGATACGAAGCCGCATCGCAGGTTATAAATTATCTCGCGGCGGCTCGCGAGATTGAACCGGAGGCTGCCGCCGTATGAATCTTTCGCGCAAACAAGAAATACCGCTCGTAACTGTCGGATGCGACTTCAGAACCGCGAACGTAATTTTTCGCGAGCGCCTTGTAACGACGCCGGAAGAGCGGCAAATCCTGTTTCGCGGCATCGCCTCCGTCGAGCCGGGCGCTGGCTTCGCTTCGCTCGAAACTTGCAACAGGGTCGAATGGATAGTTTCGACCGCGAATCCCGAATGGATTTCGTCGCTTCTCACCGCTCAAATGGTTCAAAGGTGGCAGCGCGGGTTAAAGGACGCCGCAAGCTATCCCCTTCCCCGCACTTACGTCGGCCGCGCCGCGGCGCTTCACCTGCTTCGCGTCGCAGCGGGTCTCGAATCGCTCGCCGCGGGCGAAGCGCAAATAGCGGGGCAGTTTCAGGACGCGCTGGGCCGCGCGCGCGATGAAAAAACTTCCTCCGCAATATTGAACGGACTCGCGAAGCACGCGGGACGGCTGGCCAAAACCGGCGCAAGAATTGGCTATCGCAGCGATCATACGCGGGGAATTCATGGAATGACCGCGGAATTTCTGCGCCTCCATTTCGGCGGCGAGGCGCGAGGAAAGCCGGTTGCCGTTGTCGGAATGGGTTCGATTGGTAGAAAAACCGCCGAAACGCTCGAGCAGCATCTCGGCGCGAAGGTGACGCGCGTCAACCGGACAATCGGCGAGCGCCACGAGGGCGAGTGGATGTCGCTTGCGGAAATTGCCTCGCTTATTCCCAATTGCACTGCCGTCGTCGTCGCTACCGGCGCGCTTAGCCCGGTGCTTGACGCCTCGCATTTCGCCGGCGCGAGCGCGGAGGCGGGGCGAAAAATTCTGGTGATGGATATTGGCATACCGCGTCAAGTGGCGAACGACGCTCAGTCGCTTGTTCAAGTCGATTACAGGAATCTCGACGACTTGATCGACCTCGGCGGCGCGCATAAAAACGGGCTTGAAACGCCGATGGAAGCCGAAACGGAAAAAGAAGTCGATATGTTCCGCAGGTTTTGCATCGAGAGAAACATCGTCTCGCTGCTCGAGGACACCCAGCGATTGCGCGAAGAATTCATCTGCGATGAAATCCCGTCGATTGTCGAAGCCGAGCTCGGTTTCCTGGAGCCGGAAGCGAGAAAGCAAGTGGAAATCGCGATGAAACAGCTTATCAGCAGCTATTCCTATTCGAGTTTCAACGCGATTCACTCCGCGCTCGAAAAATATTGGAGCGATTCGTGATGCAAAATAAACTGAGAATCGGCACCCGCGGGAGCGACCTTGCGCTTTGGCAAGCGAACCTAGTGGCGCGCCTCGTGCCGGCGGAATCGGAAATCGTAATAATCAAAACGTCCGGCGACAGGTTTCAAGATATTTCGCTGCAAACCGGTCAGGCGCAGGGATATTTTACGAAGGAAATCGAAGAGCGGCTTATCGCGGGCGAAATAGACGTTGCGGTTCATTCGCTTAAAGACTTGCCTACGGCAATGCCGCCGGGACTTAAAATCGGCGCGGTGCTCCGGCGCGCACCGGTTTCCGACCTGCTTCTCGTTCATCTTGATTGGCAAGACTCGAAAGCGGAATTCCCTGTAAAACCTAGCTGCAATACCGGCGCGATGTCGCTTCGGCGGCAAGCTCTTTTAAAGCTGTTCGCGCCGCAAGCCGTGCCCGTCGCGATTCGCGGAAACGTGCCGGGCAGAATCGAGCGGTGCATAAACGGCGAATTCGGCGCGATTATCCTCGCTCGCGCCGGCGTCGAAAGACTGGGGCTCTTGACCTCCAAGCTTGCTATTTTCGAATTGAACCCGGAATTGTGGCCGCCCGCTCCGGGACAAGGCGCGGTTGCGGTGGAAGCGCGCGAAGCCGATTTCGATACGCTCGACCTGCTCGCGACAATAAACGACGCGCAGACGAAGGCCGCCGTCGAACTTGAGCGGCGCGTGCTTTCGAATTTCGAGGGCGGATGCCACACCGCGTTCGGCGCGTGGGCGTCCGATTCGGATAGCGGATGGACTTTGCGAATCGGCATTGAAGAGTCCGGCGTTTGGAAACAAGCGGTTTTCCGGGGCGCGTATGGCGAGCTTGAAAAAATCGGACCCGCCAGCGCGCAGGAATTTTGCATTCCCGAAAGAGTCGGCGGTGAAATATTATGCAATCCGCTAAAACAGTAATACTCACTCAGGAAGAAGATTCTGCGGGCGAACTTGCCGCCGCGCTACATTCCGCGGGATTGAAAACATTGTCATATCCCTGCATCGCGACCAGGCACATCCCGTTCGATGGCGGATTTAAAATCGGCGGCAAATCGATTTCGGAATTCGACGTATACGCGTTCACGAGCCGGCGCGGGGTTGGCGGCGCGATTCCCGCGCGCGACGCCATCGCGTCCAGGCGCGCCAAAATCGCTTGCGTGGGCGAAGCTACGGCCGACGCCGTCTTGCAACTCCTTGGCTTGCGGTGCGATATATTGCCGGCTTTGAAATACACGGGCGAAGCGCTTGCCGCCGCGATAGCCGATACCGTTTCGTTGCCCGCTTCCGTACTGCATTTTCGAGGAAGCAAAACTGCAGGCGATTTCAAATGCGCACTCGAAAAGCTCGGTTACGATGTTGGCGAACTGGTGGTTTACGAAAATTTATCGCCGGAAATCGAGCCGCTCGAAAAAGGCAGTTTCATTGCGGCGGCATTCGCAAGTCCGTCGGCTGCCGATAGATTCTTCGATGTCAACGGCCATTTGAAAAGCGATCTACTTTGCTTCGCAATCGGACCTACGACTGCTGCGAAGCTGCGCGAACTCGGAGCGCCAATCATTCACGAATCGCCGTCGCAAACGATGGCCTCGCTTGCAGCCACTATAATTGAGGTTCTAACTTAGGAGAAACGAGTGAACTGCGGTTTTGAAAACTCGATGCGGCTTTTCGAAAAAGCGTCGGCACTTATTCCAGGCGGCGTGAACAGCCCGGTGAGGGCTTTCGGACAAGTCGGCGGGACCCCGGTTTATTTCAAGTCCGCATCGGGCTCGAGGTTTATCGACGCCGACGGAAACGAATTCGTCGATTTTTGCCAATCTTGGGGACCGCTCATCCTCGGCCACGCGCATCCCGAAGTCGTGGATGCGGTGAAAACGGCGGCCGGGCGCGGGCTATCGTACGGCGCTTGCCACGAAGGCGAAGTCGAAATTGCGGAGCTTATTCTTGGCGCGTTTACCGGGTTCGAGCGCGTACGCATGGTCAGCTCCGGCACGGAGGCGGTGATGACCGCGCTTAGGCTGGCACGCGGCGCTACGGGCAGGAATCTCGTTTTAAAATTCGAAGGCGGCTATCACGGACACTACGACGGAATGCTTGTCAAAGCAGGCTCCGGCCTCGTCACGCATGGCACGGCAAGTTCGAAAGGAGTGCCCGCGGGAATTGCGGAAACCACGCTGGTCGCGCCGCTCGACGGCGAGGCCGAGGTGGAAGCGATATTCGAAAAGTTCGGAAACGAAATCGCGGCTGTAATCGTCGAACCCGTTCCGGCGAATAACGGACTTCTGATTCAGCGTCCGGAATTTTTGAAATTTCTTCGAGAAATTACGGCGAAGAACGGCGCGCTTTTAATCTTCGACGAAGTGATAACCGGTTTCAGATTGCACTTCGGCGGCTTTACGCAATTGTCCGGCGCCCTACCCGACCTCGTGACGCTCGGCAAAATCATCGGCGGCGGGATGCCACTTGGCGCGGTAATTGGAAAGGCCGAAGTTATGGATTTGCTTTCGCCGCTCGGCGCGGTCTATCAAGCCGGTACGCTAAGCGGAAATCCAGTCTCGCTTGCGGCGGGACTAGCGACGCTTAATATTTTGAAGCGTGGAAACGTGTATGAAAAAATCGGCAAGCTTGGAGAACGTTTCGAGACGCGGCTTGCGGAATCGAACCTCGAAATCGCGCGCGTCCGGCGCATCGGTTCGATAATTTGGCCGTACTTCGACAAGGGCGAATTTCCCCGGCGCGCGGATGGCATTTCCGAAAATGCCATGAAAAGATTTACGCGCATTTTTCATCCGCTTTTGGAAACGGGGTTTTACCTTCCGCCGTCGTCGTACGAAGTGATGTTCATTAGCTGCGCACATTCGGAAGAGGAAATCGACGCCCTTGCGAATGCGGTCTGCGGACAATTGTCGAAATTGGACGGCTAAATGAATCCCGGCGGCGGCATAAAGCGGATTGCGAACTTGCCTGCGATTGTTTGGCTCAAGTCGCACGGCTATCACATCGTATTCGGCATAACGATTTTTTCTCTCGCAGCGCTCGTCGCCTGGTGGTCTGTTTTCATACGTAAATCAATCGAAATGCAACACGACGGCGAGTATGAAAGTTTGGCGGTTAGCGCAAGGTATCTGGCGCTTTCGATGGGGCATGACCGCTCCGCACCGCCGCAGGAAGGCGTGATACACGCCGACCACAGGCTCGAAATCGTGAGGCTGGGCGAATCGGGCGAGGAGGAGAAGGCCGGAGACAAATCCACTATCGTGCCGCTAAGGCCGTTCTGGCCGGAGTTTTCGATTAGGCCGCGCCAGGAATATATCGCCGAAATCGAAAAAACTTTTCGCCGCCAGGTGCTGATGGTAATCGGCGAAAGCGGCGTTCTCGTTCTCGTCATAATAATCAGCAGCTTTATGCTTTACCGCGTCATTTATCTCGAACGGCGCTCGGCGAAAGAACTTAAGGAATTTTGGGGCAGGCTGACGCACGAAATAAAAACGCCGATAACCGGCATCAAAGCGTTTCTGCAAACGCTGCAATCACGCGAATTCACGCGGGAAGAACTCGCGCCGCTTGTAAAGCTCGCGCTCCGCGAAGTGGAACGGCAGGAAATGCTGGCGGAAAACCTGCTCGTCGGCCAGCGAATCGAGCGCGAAGGCTTCGGGCTCAAACTGAAGCCGGTGCCGCTCGCCCAGCGCGTGGGCGATTTTTTCGAAGAGCACAAAATCATTATTCCGGACGGCGCGCTAACGCTCAACATCGAGTGCGGCGGCGAAGCGAAAGTAACCGCCGACCCGGACGCAATGTGGGTAATTCTGGAAAATCTCACGGACAACGCTCTCAAATACGGCGGCAAAAATCCGAAAATCGAATGCCGCGTTTTTACGACCGAAACCCATGGTAATGTCGTCTTTAGCGACGCGGGAGTCGGATTCGACCCGGCGCACGCGGAGCTGATTTTCGGCGCGTACAGCAGGCTTACGGACGAACTGCCCGCGGGCAGGCACGGCACCGGCATGGGGCTGTATCTTTCCCGGCGGCTTGCGCGCAAAATGGGCGGCGACCTATCCGCGCAAAGCGCCGGCGCGGGAAAAGGCTCGGAGTTCACGCTTAAACTTAAAAAGGCGAAGGAGAAAAATGCCCGCTAAAGTGATAGTCGTCGAGGACGAAGAACTTATCAGCACGATGATCAGGTTCAATCTCGAGCGCGAAGGATATTCGGTCGAATCGTTTTACGACGCGGAATCGATGCTCGAATACTTCGGAGCGGACACATCCGTTTGCGACATATTCCTTCTCGACGTAATGCTGCCCGGAATGTCGGGCGAGGACGCGATAGCGAGGATTCGCGAGCTCGGTTTCGGCGGGCCGGTTTTGATGCTGACCGCGAGGCGAGACATCGAAACGCGCGTAAGCGTGCTGAATCGCGGAGCGGACGATTATATGCCGAAACCCTTCAACGTGGACGAGCTTTTGGCGCGCGTGAACGCGCTTCTCAGGCGGCATAAAAGAACGGGCATGGAAAGCGAGGATAAATAAATGAAGTTTCCGAAAATTAGAATGAGAAGGCTGAGGGAAAACGCGGGCATTAGAAAGATGGTGGGCGAAACCGCAATTAGCCCCGCCGACTTCGTAATGCCGCTTTTCGTTGTCGAAGGCATCCCGGTCAAAGAGGAAATTCCGTCGATGCCGGGGCAATTCCGCTATCCGCTTGCCGAAATGGGAAAAATGGCAAAAGAGCTGTTCGCGCTCGGAATACCGGCTGTAATCTTGTTCGGAGTGCCGGAGCATAAGGACGAAACCGCCACATCCGCGTACGGCAAAGACGGCATCGTTCAGCGCGCACTAACCGAAATAAAAACGGCATGCCCCGAAATCGTGGCGATAACCGACGTTTGCCTTTGCGAATATACGAGCCACGGACATTGCGGAGTGGTCTATGGCGAGCGGATTTTGAACGACCCTACGCTCGAGCTATTGGCGCGCACCGCGCTGTCGCACGCGCGCGCCGGCGCGGACATGGTTGCGCCGTCCGATATGATGGACGGGCGCGTGGCGGCGATAAGGGCCGCTCTCGACGGCGAAGGATTCGAGACCATTCCGGTGATGTCGTACGCGGCGAAGTATGCATCGGCGTATTACGGGCCGTTTCGCGACGCGGCGGAAAGCGCGCCGCAGTTCGGCGACCGGCGGACGTACCAAATGGACCCGGCAAACTTGCGGCAGGCGTTGCGCGAAATCGAGCTCGACATAAAAGAAGGCGCGGACATACTTATGGTGAAGCCCGCGCTGGCTTATCTGGACGTGATACGGGCGGTTCGCGAGGCGTCGAATCTGCCGGTCGCGGCGTACAACGTCAGCGGCGAATATTCGGTCGTGAAAGCCGCCGCTGAGAGGGGATGGATAGACGAAAAACGCACGGCGCTTGAAAACCTGACCGCGATTAAACGCGCCGGCGCGGACATAATAATCACGTATCACGCGGCGGACGCCGCGCGCTGGATAGGGTAATTGCCGAAACAACCTATGCGCGTTCGAAAAACAGCAAATCAATTCTCAACCGGCATCGGGCCTTTTGCGGGATAAGCTGGGGAGCCAGGATTCGAACCTGGACATACGGCTCCAAAGGCCGCTGTGCTACCGTTACACAACTCCCCACCTTGCGCGCCGACGCGATCTACCGGGCACCAGCGGCAATTTTAACACCATATTTCGCCAATTCGCTGAATTAGCCAATTAAATGGCCGATTCATTTGGCTAAGTTGCCACTTGCCCATTTTCCGGTATGGTCGATCGGGACAGTGCGCAGTTAAAAACGGGGACTTGCCGTGATCGCCATAAGTTCGCGGGTTTCATCCAAAAATCCGCTGCGATTTTTTGAACTTGTAACAATTCTTTGGCGCGCCGGATATCGGCATAAATCAAAATCATTAGGTTTCCGCAACGCCAGCGATTCGCGAATGCAGATCTCATTGAGTCGCAAGCCGGACGCGTCCAAAACCGCCATCCGGGGTTCTAATTCAGTACTTTGTTATAATCAAAGCGCGCCAAGCGGCGAAGGATGTGGCTTATGAGTATAAAACAGGGAACTTTGAACGCTGCAGCAGTTGAGGTATCGTTGCGAACTGTGATTTGGCAGCATTTTGAAGCCGCGCAATTTTCGGCAGCTGCTCGCGTTTTCGCCGAATCGACCAAAATTCCTTTCACCTTTTCAACTTGTATCACTAAAGCTTTACTCGCTATTGCGCTTGCGGTTTTTTTTGTGCTGCCGATTTCCCCTTTGCCCGCTTCCGCGGGCGAAATGGCAATGACAAACTCCGTTGACGACTTGTTTGCGTTTCTTTGCAATCTAAGGTATGTCACAAATGCACCTTATCCGCCGGTCGAACCGGAAATTATTTATTCGGTCGCTTCAATTCCCACTAGCGAATCGACCGATGCAATTCTGATTCCGGATTGGAAATATTCGGAGCCGCGCCGATTCGGCGATTCTGATTTCGCCGCCGCTATCGCTGGCGCGGAATATAGGTTCGGGCATCTTGCTGAATATTGGGAATTGCTTGCACAGGCGGGAGCTTCGAATTCCACCGAATTCAATACCTTATTTTTGAGGCGCGCAGTCGATATAAATCCCGAGAGAATTCCTGCGCACTTTTACATGTTACTATCCGGCTCCGAACGTGCTTTTCCGCCTAAATCACGCAACATTCACTCAATATTCGATACGATTAATCCCTACTCAATTGACGCGACACGAACGATTACCGAATACGAAATCGAAAATACGATACTCGATAACCGCAATTCGTTTTATCCGATAATTTATGCGATTTGCCTAGCGCACGAAAATGACGTTCCGGAATCTATCGATATGCTGGGATACGCTTCCTCTGTTACCATATTCGAGCCTCCATTGCTATTTCCTTGGGATTACTTGACTGAATCGCTTGATTCCGCCGCAAAACTCGAAGGCGTTTTTGGCAACATTGGCGCGGCCGCAACCAATACGGTTTACACCGAATACCGAAACATATGCATTTTCGATGTGCTTGGCGTTAAAGAAGCTTATTCGCTGTTAATCGAGGCATCGATGGAATCTACCGACTGGAAAAAGCGATTGACAATTTTACACCGAGCTGCATTGAAATTCGAAGACTCCAACTCAAACTTCTTTCTAAATGCTTTGATTTCACATTCATTGCGCGGAGCATGTAGAAACTACGCAATGAAGCGAGCATATCGCGAAGGCGACACCAACTTGCAGATGGCTCTCATTGCCTTGTTATCGCAAGAGCAAAATCAGCTTGGCTACTTTCGCGGGTTTAACACCTCGAACGCCTCAATCAGCGGCACAAGCACTCCCGAATTCCTAAGGCAATTCGACGAAGTGTCGTTGACGGAAGAGTCAAGCGGCGAAATATCAGATTGGATTCGTAAGTGGCAAGCGCGGATTAATATAGATAATTCGTCCATGGATAACCTTGATGTGCTGTTGCCAAAGTATCGCGAACAGGTTGAAATGATTAGCAGTTTTGAAATACTAACGGGTGGTAGTAATGCCGTCTTACGGGTTTTCAACGAGCGCGAATCGTTGAAACAATTCAACAGAAACTACTCTCGGCCGCCGGTGTCGGAATTCGACTTTGAAAATCCGTCCGACTGGTATCGTAAATGGCTTACTCGCAGGGGTATATTAATCGAAAACAACCAAGGCGGCGTTTGACATGTTTTGGTATTTCAAAGCAAACATATTTAAACTATAATCACACCGCCATGCCCAAACACGAGTTTTATCCGGATTGCGAATTAATGGAGTGGCTGCTCGGCGGCTATTGGGAATTCGCCGGCCCGCGCGTATTCCTAAAGGAAGTCTCCACCGTAGCGGCGTTCCGGCAATCGCCGGGTGCGCCATACACGGTCGCCCGGCTGCTCGCGCACGCCAACTGGTGGCAGCGGATGCGAATCGAAATCGCGAAGGGCGCGGAATTCCCGCCGGATTTTACGCCGCAGGCCGACGACTGGCCGGACGTGCGCCCCGAAGATTGGGAAGCTCTCGTCGCGGATTTCATTTCGGGAATTGACGAAATTATCGCTCTCGCTGACGGCGACGAAGCGATGGGGCGAGAAGTTTACGGCGACCGGAACGCAGGCGCGATGCTCGTAAGCCACGCGGCTCACAACGCGTATCATTTGGGACAAATCGCGCTTTTGCTGAAAATGCAGGGCGAGTGGAACTATTCGCCCGCGGCAAATTGAGTTTGGCCCGTAAAGCTGTTTTGCCCTATGGGGCCGCGCTTTGAATCCGCGGGGAGCGGCTCGCTCGATGCCGCATTATTCGCAGCCATTTTTCACTCCCCTTCGGCGGCGCGCTTTAGCGCGGCTATGTCGATTTTTTGCATTTGAAGCATCGCGTTCATCACGCGGCCGGCCACGGCTTTGTCGGGGCTCGAGACCAGCTCGCCGAGAATTTTCGGCGTGACTTGCCACGACAGCCCGAACTTGTCTTTAAGCCAGCCGCACGGCCCTTCGCTTCCGCCTTCGGAAAGCGCCGCCCAATAACGGTCAACCTCGTCCTGCGATTCGCAGTGGACGATGAATGAAACCGCCTCGTTGAACTTGAAAACCGGGCCGCCGTTCAGCGCCAGAAACTTGTTTCCGCCGATTTCGAACGAAACCGTCATCGCCGAGCCCGCGGGCCGGCCGTGAATCTCGAATCCCTCTTCGCCGTACCTCGAAATCTCGCCGATTTTGGAATCCGGGAAAATTCCGGCATAAAACCGCGCCGCCTCTTCGGCCTCGCTGTCGAACCATAGACATGGGGTTATCAAGGACATATGTTTCTCCTTTTAAAGTTTGCAGTTGATTGAAAGCGGAATAATACCGCATTGGCCGATAGCCCGGTTCCAAATCACCCAATCGGCCAGCCGCCGTGCTCGTCGATCGCGGCGTCTATATCGGCCATTAGCTTTATCGTCTCGCCGATTGACGCGACGATGCGCTTGTAGTTGGTTATGTCCTCGCCGCTGGCGCGCGGGCTACGGGGGCGTAAGGGGGGGTTATTGTGGGGCTTCTGCTTGGCCGGATGTCTTCGGCTTTGAGTCCTTGAAAGTTTCGGCAAGCTTTTCAAATGTGCCGAACGGCTTTAGTTCCCGCCATTCTTTTTCGGTTACGAAAAGGCATTTGTACTCAACGCCGCCCGCATACGCAGTCGCATCCTTGCACCACTGCACAAGCCGGTTCCACTTCGGCGCGTCGTCTTCGTCCACACGGCCTTTGGTTTCGACTATCCATATCTCGTCAGGGCTGATTTTCACCGCAAAGTCCGGCAAATACGTGCTGATATTTCCGTCAGCCTTTTGATAATCGATTTTAAATCCATAACTCGGCAATAGCTTGCCAAAAGCAAGTACGTCGGGATACTTAGACAAATCCAGAGCGAAGGCAAGCTCGTATTCGTTGTCGCCGATTACCCTATTTTGCAGGCACTTATCCGATAGTCCAAAATCACGCGGTTCAACCAAAGTCGGGCGCGATTCGCTCAATTTTATCCACGTCCTTATTTCGGTCTTGCCGGTATCGTGGACGGTTAGCTTATTGATTGCTTCCCTAAAACTACTAAGTAAGGTTAATGTAATGTCCGATTCCGACATATTCCTTAGGATGTTCAAATCCTCCAAATCGATTTCGGTTTCAAACAGATGCTGGGTCATGAATTCCTTTACCTTCTCATAAAGCACTTCTGCACCGCCGACCAATCTAAGCTCGCGCATTAACCTGCGCACAAAAAATCCGATGGCGCTTTGCGGATTCGCTGCGAAAAGCTGCTCAAGCACCGTTACATGGCTGATATTCTCCGTGTCGATGTCCTTGAAAACTATTTCGCGCTGCTCTTCAGGCGAAAACTGCCTTACCTTGAACTTGCGGTTTCCAAACGAAGCCGGATTAAGCTCGTGAAGGTTTTTGAAGTCACGATTTATGCGCGGCTTCAAAATCGGCAATGCGATATCCAGTTTATCGATATTTTTCGATCCCGATCTGTCGATTTCCACGAGCATCGGCGACTTCGGCTTTGTGTCTTCACCCATTGGCTTATATTCGAGTTCTACGCCTTCGGTCTTAATACTTTCGACAAAATCAATAAACGCGTCCGTGCCAATTACGCAAACTTTTTCGCCTACGTTTTGACCGCGAAACATCCGTCGAAGCCCTCGACCAAGCGTCTGCTCCGGCAATATTTTCGATTTGGCGGTGTACGGCCTAAGCCCGACAATGCTGACTACGTTTTGAACGTCCCATCCTTCACGAAGCATCATTACCGACACAATGGCTTTGTATGGGCTGTTCATTCCGTCAATAGTTCTGCTTTGCCTGCGTAGCTCGTCGAGATATTCTTTTTGAGTTTTGCCCGAAGCGGATTCGGGAATTTCGCCGCTTTTGTTAGTATGTATTACGAGGACGGAATTAGCGAGTTCCGGATATCGATCCTCCAAATAATTCCCCACTTCGTCGCAGTTTTTGGTGTCGTCGGTCATTACGAATAATATGCTCTTTTTTCGAACCGGAAATAGTTCGTCGTATATCTTCTTCCATTCTAAATAACCGAGGTTTATGTAATCCGCATATATCTCTGTGTATTTATCGCTCTGGTTTTCTACTAGCTTCGCGCGCGATGCCTCGTCGGGCAGCACCGGAGTTTTTACAACACCTTGCCTTATAGCTTCGACTAGCGGATAATCGCATACGGTTTGTACGAAAATCGCGCCGTTGTTGTGTTTGGGTGTGGCGGTAAAGTCGAGCTGCATCGAAAGCTGACTGTCCTTTAATCTTAAATTGCTGACAATTTCTTTTATATTTTTGAACCATCCCAGCGTTTCGTCATGAATATGATGCGCTTCGTCGTTAAGTATCACAAGGTCTTTGACTTCTCTGACTATAACGCCCAAATCTACTTTCTTGTCGGTTGTTTTGGCGACAGGCTTACCGCCCAGAAGATAATCCGACAAATCTTCGTCGTCCGGCGACGGATCGCCTTTGCCCAAATACACGCGGTGAATATTCGTAAGAAAAATATTTCCCTTTTCGGATAGTTTCTTTAGCTCGTCCTGATAGTGCAGCGTGACCTGAAAATCGTCCTCCCAAAATCTGTCGTCGTATCCGTTGCGCGGCAGCACCGGGTCTTCGCGAAATATCTTTAGCCCTTCGAAGTCCTGCTTCAACCTTTCGAGCACGATTATATTCGGCGCAATCAACAGGAAGTTTCGCGACAAGCCCGAATCCGGCTCGTACAGGCTGTGAAAATAAGACCACGCGATTAAAAGCGACATTACCTTGGTTTTCCCGCTACCCGTCGCCATCTTGAATACGTACCTTGTCCAATCCTCGAAAAACATGTTTTTGCTGACACGATCCGACGAATCAAATTGCATAAGCGCATACGGGTCGCGCGCTTGCTTTACTTCGTACAGCCATATCGCGGTCTCGACGGCTTCCCGCTGAGCGAAATAATAGCGGAACTGCTTTTCCTCTCCGATTTCGCCTTCTATAAAGTGCTCTTCCGAAAACCACCATTTGAGTAGCGCTTTCGACGTTTGGCTTGCTCCCAAATAGCCGGTGTTTCGCCAGTTGTAAATCTCCTGCCGGATTTTGTGTACGAGCGGGGGAAGCAGCATTTCGTAGCCCATTTCGCCCAGCATTTCGGCGCCCGGATACCACCTGATTTCCGGCGGGAGGGTCGCGTGCGGGTCTGTTGGGAAATCGGGATGAATCGGCATTACACTTTCACCTCCACGACTTTGGTCGTGTCGTTTCCGAAAATATCTATCACTTTAACGGCAATCCGGTACGGTCTGCCGCGCTCTTTCGCGGATTCCTTATATTCGTACGGCGCGCTTTCAACCTCCAGTGCCCTTTCCTTTCGCGTCCGATAGCTTTGCCACATGTTCTGGAACAGATAATTGCCCGTCCATTCCTGACGCTCTTTACCATCATGTACCACCGTCACCATTTCCGGCCTGAAACCGAAATCGAAATCCACCGACCAATAGTCTATCCAGTCCTGCCATTTCTTGGTCAAAATGTCTTTCGTAATCTTGCCGTCTTTGTCCTTCGAGACTTTGACGACCTGGCCGTTTTCAACGATAACCTTGCTCCCGCCGTTTTTTATCTTCTCGATTTTCTCGTCGCCGTCGTCCTGGCGATAGAACACGCCGAAATCGGAAAGCTTCACCCTTACCGTCATTCCCTTCACTATGGGCTTAATCTCCACGTACGCCACGTCGTAAAACTTGACCTGTCCCTTTTCCACGGCGCGCCTGTCGAAGACGTCTCGCGGTATATACTTGAGCGACAGCGACACTCCGCGCCGCGCCGCCTCGTCAGTAATTGCCCCGACGCTGCCCATCTCGAACTCGAATCCGAGCACGTCGGCCATGCTGAATTTGCCGCGCACGCACGCGTCGATAATTTCGTTCACTTGTGATTGCGTGACAGGCGCATCCACCGGCCCGATGAAAACCATTTTCCGCCCGATTTTGCCGTGGAACGGCGCAGAATTCCATACCCGCTCCGCCCGGTACGCCTGCAGAATCACGTTGACGTAGTGTTCTTCCTTTTGTATCGAAAGCGCCTTGCGCTGTTCCTCCGGAAGCGTCGGGTCTATTCCCACCCACCATTGCCGCTCGTACTTGCCGAGATTCAAGATTTCGAACGCGCGGTAGTTCTGTCCGGCGGCTTTGAGTTCCCGCTGAACGCCGATTAGCCGCTTGCGCGACGTGTGAATCGCAAATCTTCCTAGGTCGCATCCAATCCATTTTCTCCCCAGTTTTTCTGCCACCGCGAGCGTAGTCCCCGAGCCGCAGAAGAAATCGGCGACAAGGTCGCCTTCGTTGCTGGACGCTTTGATTATGCGTTCGAGCAAAGCTTCAGGTTTTTGAGTTTCGTATCCAATTTTTTCCTTGGCTGTAGGTATTTGCTGAAATGACATTATATCGTTCCAAACATCACCAATCGGCTTTCCTTTTTCAAGTGTATCCTCTAAATACCTTTTTCCACCTCTGCCGTCAAAATATTTCCTGCCATGTTCATCAGTTTTATTGAATCGCCTGATGTACTCCTCTCTGTGTTCTGTAAACTGCTTGTTGAAGCAAAAGTTGTCATGGCTTTTTGCATAAAACCAAATAGTATCGTGCCCACGAATCCAGTTGTTTGCCAAGCTCTTGTAACCACTTAAAACACTAATATCCCATATAATCTCACGCTGAAAGCAACCTTTCTCGAATAGCTCATCCATTGCTAGTCTGATAAAGCTATTAACTCTCCAATCGCAATGCACATAAATGCTTCCATCATCCGCCAGCAAATCGCGCATTAGCTTCAGTCTTTCGAACAGCATTGAAAGATAGCTGTCCGCGCCTTTGCCCCATGTGTCGCGATATGCAATTTCCTCTATGACGCTCGGTTCTTTTGTTAGAGTCTCTTTGCCTCCGTTGTCGCCCACTTCGATATCGAAGCTGAAATCCGCGCCGACGTCGAACGGCGGGTCAATGTAAATAAGTTTTATTCCGCCCGCTTTTTCAATTTCCTCGCGCATCGGGCCGTTCAATAGCGATGACATCACGAGTTTGTTGTCTCCCCAAATGAGCTTATTCGTCCATCCACCGCTCTGTCTGCCCGTCACAGCGTCCCGCGTAAATAGGTCTAGCGTTTTGCCTTTTGCGGCTTCTTCCGAGCGCGGTTCGTCAATTTGCTCGATTGTTTGGAACGGCAGGACGGCGTTTGTCACTTCTTCGGACTTCCCCGCCCAAATAAGCTCGACCTCGCGAGCATTCTCGAAGAGAACCGTCCGGTACTTGGCCGGAAGCGGCCTCCCCTCGTCTATCAGCTTCTTTAGCTGTTCTTTTTCCTGATTCGACAGATTCATGAGTTAACCCTCTCCAAATTCCGTGCTCGCGGCATATGCCTTGGCCGGCGGCGGGATTATAGCACTCGTCCTCCATTCCGCCATCCATAGGCCGCGCCTCCTTCCCCGCGCGCGCCCATCCCCCGCGCGCGCCTCCCACAGGCGGCCGCGCGGCGCGCAATTGCCCAATCGGCTTCACTTTGATACAATCGCCGCGCCCTGAATCGTCCCGGCATGGGCGGGGGTAGCGAGGTATCGATGCGGCATCGGGTTAATTGGGGAGAGCGGTTCGCCACCATGCTGCTTGCGGCATTTTTTGCAGCGCTCATTCTCGCGCCTGAAATCGCATCCGCGCAGGACGACGACGAAGATTTCAATCCGCGCAATCTCGGGGAGGCGACGGGCAAGTTCGCTCGCGAAGAAGCCGAAGATTTGAAAGCCGAGGGGATTCACACCGGCAAGAGTTTCGGCAACGTGACCGCCGACATTCCCGCCGCCGAAAAGAAAAAACTCGAAACCGAAGTGCGCACGGTTTTCGAAACGATGGGCGCGTCGTTCGTCGCCGGAAACGTCGAGGGAGTTATCGCCCTGTACGCCGACGACTACGGCTATTTCGGCAACAAAAAGGCGGACATTCGCGACAACATTTCCGAGTATCTGGCCGACTACGACGACGTCAAAATGGAACTCAAGATGTTCAAGCCGCGCGTCCTTAAGTCGCTCGACAAAGAAGGTGTTTACTTCGCCGAAGTGAGCCTGATTTTCGACCGAGTTACGACGCGCACGGGCACGTCGCGGGAAGAAAGGCTAAAAAAAGGCACGCCGAAAAGCGTGGAGAAAATGAAAGAAGACGCCGACTTCGAAGAGGCGGCGGAAGCGCTGGAAGAGTTTTATGCAAGCCAAAAGCACAAGCTCGACGACAGCCACAAAGACCCGACGCCAGTGGGCAAAGAAGTGAAAAAGGCAGTGAAGGCGAACTTCAGGCTCGAAAAACGGCCCGGCGGATGGGCGATAACGGAGGCCGAATTCGGCACGACCAGGCGCACGGTCTTCCTTTCGCCCGAAGAAAAATTGAAGAAATTCTGGATATTTGTCCCCGCGGGCAGCGTAATCGCCTTTATCCTCATTCTAGTAATGTGGAAACTAAAAGACCTTTCGGCCACCAGCGAAGAAATAACCGTTACCGAAGGCGAGGGCGCGATTTCGGCGAATTACAGAAAGGAACTTGAAAACGAAGTCCGGCTGTTCGTAAATAGCCTTGCGGCCGGCAAACACGACGAGGAAGTTGAAAAGCTGCTCAAAGCCCAAAAGTGGGACGAGGCCCGGCTGATAATTCGCGATCGCATCTCGATAGCGCACGAATTGCACGACAGAAATATGGGGGCGCTTTACGCGAAGTACGAGAAAAAGATTCTCGAATGGGAAACGCGCTACGCCAATTTCTTTTAGGTTTCGCCGCGCCCGTTTGTAAGCCGCCCGCCCGCGCCGCCGCGCTCCGCAGCCTTTCGCATCACGCTTTCGTAACACTCGATTGTGGCGGACAGCATTTGGCCGAAATCAGGCGGCCTGCCCGCCGGAAGCACTGGCTGCCTAAGTTGGTTTTTAAGCCCCGCCGCAAGCGCGCCGGGGTTGTTCGGCTCGACGACGACGCGGTCCAGCACTTCCGCCACTCCGCCCACGGCGGTCGCGACAATCGGCACTTCAGCGTCCATCGCGTCAAGCAGCGCGTACGGCAGGCCTTCCTTTACGGACGGCAAAACGAAAACGTCGGCGCCTTTCAAGTAATTCGCAGCCGAATCCACGAATCCCGCAAGCTTTACGGTATCGCCAAGCTTAAGCCGGGCGATTTGTTTTTCAAGCGGCGCTCTAAGCTCGCCTTCGCCGAAAACCGCCACCGCCGCCTCGTTTTTTAGTCCGGTCATCGCCTCGATCAATATGGAAATTCCTTTTGTCGGATACAAGTTGGATGTCGCAAAAACGAGTTTCCTGCCGCCCAGCCTGAGTCCGGAGATTTCTTCGATTTTCGCTCGCGCTTCTTCCCGCTGCATAAAATCGCACGGCGTCACGCCGCTTCTGATTTTTACGAATTTGCCCGTGTCGATGTTCGCACGCCGGCCGGCTTCGAAGTCGGTTTCGGACAATACGATTATTCCGTCGTGAAAGTTGGATGCGTAACGCTCCAGCTTTTCGTATAGCTTCTTTTTCCAGCTGCCGATTAGTTCGAGAAACACCCAGCCATGAACCGTATAAACGCTCGGATAAGACTTGCCCGCGGCCAGTCCGCCGATTATGCTCGCCTTGGAGCTGTTCAAATGCACAACGTCCGGCGATTCCTCAAGAAGCAATTTGTGCAGTTCGCCTACCGCGAAGTAATCGTGAAACGGGCTGATGTTGCGTTTCAGGTTTTGAAGGATAATCGTTTTGATTCCGGCCGCGTTCGCCGATTTTATGAACGCGCCGTTCCCGTCGCTTCCCGCGGCGATTACCGGCTCGTAGCCGTCCGGCAGTCCGGATGCGAGTTCGAGGACATAGCGCTGGGCGCCGCCCATTTCGGACTGCGTAATAACGAATAAAACCTTGATTTCAGCTCGCTCGAGCTTCAACCGACTTACCTCTTTCCTCGCCCGCCCCGGCGCGCCCCGAAGGCGGCAAAAGCACGAATCCCGCCAGCTCAATGCCGGCACGCGAAAGTTCCGAAATTGCGCCGGCGATTTGCACCGCCCTGCCCTTTCCGCATTCGGCGACGACGACCGCCCGGCTTCCCGCGAAGTCTTCGGAATATATCTCCGATATTCCGCCGCTTGCAGGCGTTACAATCTTCAGCCCCGGCGAAGCGGACTCGGCGGCGGACTTGACGAACGAAACCGCGGCGGCTGCGCCCGGAGACGCCGGAACTATCGAAACTATGCGTGCGCCTGACGCCGAAAGCGCACGAACGGCGTTTTTCAACCTTGCGGTTTCCACTCCGCCAGCGGATTTTCCGCCTGCATCCAACGTGGCGAAAACATGCACGCCGAATTTGGCTTTTACGTCGCTTTCGCCGAATACCGACCGGTCAATGGTCGTCATTACAAGCAGTATTACGGCGGTCAAAAACAGCGAAAATAGCGCAGAGCCGAGCGCGACCATCATTATCCTCGGCTTGACGGGACGTTTTTGCGCCACGCCTGCGTCGAGGATGCGGATTGGCGAAGTATCCGAAATTTTCTGCAGGTTCGCCACCTGCTGCTGGGCGTATAGCGTGCCGAGCGTTTGCGAACGAATCGTTAGTTCGGTCGAAATTCTGGTTAGCTCCACTTCGACGGCGGGAGACAAGTCCAGCAGCGATTCGTATTCGCCGATTCTCGAACGAACGGCCGCAACGTCCTTTGTAAGTTGGCCCTTGCTCTCATCGAGCAATCTGGCCAAGTTTTGCCTTAAATCTCGAAGCTTCACACGTTCCCTGATAACGTCCGGATGGCTTTCGGTTTTAACCAATAGCTCTGTTTTTAGCCTGCTTTCGGATGCGAGAATGCTTTCCGCAAGCCCTACTTCGATTTGACGTTCCAGTATTCCCGAGTCGTAATAGCCGATGTAATCCTCGTCCGACTTCAGATTTTCGATTAACGCCGCAACCTTTGAAAGTTCGAGCTGAAGGCTTCCCAGATTGTCCTTTTGCTGCAATAGTGCCTGAGCGGTTTGTTGGCGCGCGGCGCTTGCGAGCAGGCTGCTCCTGTCGCTAAGCGTACTTTCCTGCTTCGCCTGAAGTTCCTCTATTTCGGATTTGATGTTTTCTATTTGCTGGTCGATATAGACGAGCGAATCCTGCGAGCTTTTTTGAGTGTTTTCGACGTCGCGCTGTATAAAGTGGGAAATCATCGTATTGACCACGCTCGCCGATAGGTCCGGATGCGGCGCGACGTATCCGACGCCGATTGTATTGCTCCTCAGGCCCACGCGGAAAACCGTCATGTTATCGCGCATTACGTTTGTGATTTCGCCGGGATCGGTAAGCTTTAGCTTCCACGACTGCGCTTTCCCCGCCGTGAATCCCTCGATCGCTACCGAAAAGCCGCCAGTCGCCAGCTTTTGTCCCACGCTTTTGGTGTCGAGTGTCTTTCCCTTTTGCACAAGCGAATAGCTGCCCGTGCCGTCCGTTTCCACCGAAAATTTGGCTTTGCCGACCTTGGCGAAATCCATTTCGAGCGCGGTCACTTTCGGATATGCCATTTCCGAATAATCGAGCGGCGCCTTCGTTTTGAAAAGAATCGAAAAAATACGGTTGATTTGGTAGAAAAGCGGATTCGGCTGCCAGTCAGGCTCGGGCACGCATGTCAAAAACAGCGTATCCGCGGTCCGCTGGCGCAGCGATTGCGATTCGAGCGCGGCCAAATAATCTTCGGTCGTGTCTTTCGTCAAAAAAGACGCGAAAGTGGGCACGCCCGCCGCCATCGAACTCGAACCGCTGACGGACACCGTCGAGCGGCTTGAATACTGCGGAGGCGAAGAAATTAAAAACGCGCCTGCCGCCGCCGCGATTGCGACGAACATCAGCGCGCCCTTCGGCGCGTACCGCCTGAGCGGCGAGGATTGCCTCATAGTCGTTACCAAACCTTACCCGCGTAGCGCGCTTCCCAGGGCGCGCGGAGTGGCGATTATATCGCACAATCGCGTGCCGTGCGCGCTATCCGGTTCCGCCGGCGAAATTGACCGATTCTTCAATCGCTCGTGCATATTCCGACGCCGTTTTTTCAATCGAATAATCTTCCCGAACTACTTTCGCGGCCTTTTCGCCCGCAGATTCGAATTCGCTTGTGGAAATCGAAAATAGGCGCAAAATCCCGTCCGCCAGCGCCTTCGGCGAGCTTCTTTCCACGACAATCGAGCCGGTTTTGGCGGCGATTTCCGGAATCGCTCCGCAATTCGTGCCCACAAATATGCGGCCGCAGGACGACGCCTCGAGCGCGACGAGCGAAAACGACTCGTCCCTGCTCGGAATCGCCACGGCGTCCGCTGCCGCCATGTATTCGGCGGCGTTGCTCACAGGCGGCAGCGTTATTATCCGTCCCGGTATCAAAGACGAAAACGCGCTTAATTTTTCGAAAATATCGGCGTGCTGAGTCAGCCCCGTATTTACCCAAACGGCGTTTTTTTGGTGGAGATATTCGCCAATAATCGTCATCGCTTCGGCCATTACGTCCTGACCCTTTTTTCTGTGAATCCGGCTTGGCGTGTACAAAATAAAAGCGTCTTCGGGAAGTCCAAGCCTTCTCCTGTTCCCTTTTCTTTGGGCATACGGTGCGTATGAAAACCTTTTAGTATCGCAGCCGTTCGGTATGACCCTGATTCGTCTATCGGCGATCGCATATCTTGGCGCGTTGTTTTCACGGCTGTATTCGGACGGAAAAACGAGAATGTGCGCCCGCCCGCTGATTTTGCCTTCTGTCCTGTAAATCCTTTCGGGCATATGAACGCCGGAAACCGAAATCACGCATCCCGTGCCGCGAACGAATGGAGTGACCGCGAGATTATCGAAGTTCGGCCCCTGGTTCATGCTGACTACTGCTCGTATTTTTTCGCGGCGAATCAAGGTTTTCAACTTCATCCAGAAAGGAAACGGGTTGTGCGCGTGCCTATGCGCGACGTGCCATTCGATGCCCGCCGACGAAAGCTCCGGCCCGACGCCGCTTGGCGGATAGTGGAGCAAAAGCACCGGCTCGATTCTAGACCTGTCGATGTTGAGGCAAACGTCGCGCGTAAGCCTTTCTGCGCCTCCCGCTGTTTTGCCGCCTTCGGGCGGCGCGGGGTCGATCGAAGAAATTAAAAACAATGTTCGGATCGGAGTCAACGGACGAAATCCTACTCCGGCATGTAAAAAGTTGCAAATCCGGTGCGCTTGTGCGGATTATTTTTTTCTGCGATGCCGCCACGCTTCTTCGATTGCGTCCGCGTATTTTGCGGCGCATGCATTTATCGAATATTTTTCCCTTATGAACTTGGCCGCTCGATGTCCGGCGGATTTCAGAGCATCGGGTGGCAACGATAAAAGCTTGAGCAATCCTTCCGCCAGCGATTTCGCGCAGTTTTTCCGCACAACGATGGAGCCCGTTCCCTCGGCAACAGCCGGAATCGCTCCGCACTCGGTTCCGGCGAAAATGCGCCCGCACGCCGCGGATTCCAGCGCGACAAGCGAAAACGATTCGTCCCTGCTCGGGATGGCGACCGCATCCGAAGCGGCTATATATTCCGCTGAATTTGCGACGGGCGGCAGCATTTTTATATGGTCGGGAATGCTGCTCGCAAACACTTCGGCCCGGTTCGCCACTTCGGCGTCTTGAACGAGCCCGGAATTTATCCAGATTACATTTTTGTCCTTCAGCGCGCCGGGGATTTTCGCCATCGCTTCCGCCATAATGTCCTGCCCTTTTTTATAATGTACGCGGCTCGGCGTGTATAAAATGAACGCATCTTTCGGCAGACCTATTTTATGGCGCACCGCGTGCCTTTCGGAGTACGGCACGTATTTGAACCTGTCGGTATTGCAGCCGTTGGGGATGACCCTGATTCGCTCTGCAGGTATCGAATACTTTCCGCCGTTCGATTCGGCGCTGTATTCGGAAGGAAAAATCAATATATTCGCACGCCTGCTTTGCCGCCCCTCCGTGTTGTAAATGCGGCTCGGAAGGTTGACTCCCGCCACGCGCATGACGCATCCGACGCCGGGAATCGTCGGCGTGACGATAACGTTGTGCAGGTTCGGCCCCTGGTTCATGCTGATGACGGCGTCGATTTTTTCCCGCAAAATAAAACGGCGCAAGAAATCCCAGTAAAGAAAGGGGATTTTCGTTTTTTTCCGGCGAACGTGCCATGGGATTCCGGCGGATTTAAGCTCGGCGGCGACTTCGCCCGGATGAAACTGCGTAAGAACCACCGGCGAGATGCGATTACGGTCTATGTTCAAGCAAAGCTCGCGCGTCATCCGCTCCGCGCCGCCAGCGGTTCCTCGCGAATCCGATGGCGCAGGATCGAGCGTTCCGATAATAAAAAGCGTTTTGAGGGGTCTCAAACCGCAATAAATCTATCCGGCGCAAAGCGTACAAACAATAGATTTATGTCAAAAGTTGTGACCGCTCTCCGATTTTTTCGCGCAAGCCGTTTCGATTGATTTCGCATAAATATCGGCGACAGCTTTGATACCGTACCTGCCGATAGTATTCGCGCTGATTTTTTTGGATTCCGCGGTATCGAACGTATTCCGGCTGTCGTAAAGCTTGCCGGCGGAATCCGCAAGCGACCGTGCATTCGCTTCGCATAGCGACACGCCGCCTATTTCTCCAGCGACTTTCGGCACTTCGCCGGTAATGGTCGCAATAACCCGCCGCCCGATGCAACCGGCTTCGATAAGAACGTTCGGAAACGCCTCAGTCCTGCTCGGTATCACGACCGCGTCGCACGCGGCGATGAATTCCTCCGTGCTCGGCACCGGCGGCAAAAGCGAAGCCGAAACTCCGGAATTGCCGGCGATTTTCAAAATCTTCGCCTTGAGCTCTTCGCTTTGAACAGAGCCCGTATTTACCCAAATTATCTCTTGCCTTACTTCCGGCGGCAGCGACGCAAGCGCTTCCGCGAAAATATCGAGCCCTTTGTCGGTATGTATTCTGCTGGCGGAATAAAGCAGAAATCCGGCTTCCGGAAGCCCCAGCTTTTTGCGGTATTCAGGCCGCAATTCCGGGGAAACGTGTTTGAAACGCTCTTCGTCACAGCCGTTTGGGATTACCGCAACGCGGCTTTTCGGAATACAGTATTTGCCGGATATCTTTCGCGCGGTTTCGGCGGCGTTGACAACGAGAAGGTCAGCCCTTTTCGACAGCGGCCCCTCTATTGCGGCGATTTTCCAAGGCACGTTGACTCTGGCGATTCTGATAATGCAGGCGGCTTTGCGCGTGCGCGGCGTGACGACGAGATTGTGAAAGTTTGCGCCTTGAAGCATCGAAAGCACTGCGTCGAAACCACCGTTTTCGATTAGACGGCGAAACGCTTTCCAAAAATCCCAGTCGATTTTCCCTTTTTTCTTAAGCAGGTAGGTTTGGACTCCCGCAGAACGAAGCTCATCGCCGACGGCGCCGGGGTCTTTCAAAGTCAGCAGCGACGGAATAATTTTCGACCTGTCGAACGCGAGGCAAAGGTTGCGCGCCATACGCTCGGCGCCGCCCGCGCCGATTTCGCCAGTCTGATCGACCGAGGGCACGAAAACGAGTGTTTTGAGTGGAAGTCCGGGCATACCAGTTCGCCGATAGGCGCGGATATAGTAGTACAAACGGTCAAATTTCCGTTAGAAGGCCGCAATTCACTGTGATATTCTTCCGTCGTGTCGATTTTTGCCGGAAGCGCTCGAATTCCCTTTGGTAGAGGCGGGGCAGGCGCGGCCGCGGAAAAACTTAGGTGGGTAAAAACGTGGGAGACGGCACGCGACGTCATGATGATTTCGCTCATCGTCTTTCACTTCCACGATTTCGCGCTTCGCGTTTTCGGCTATCTTTACGCGCCGACGCTACTCGGGTTGCAGTTTCCGCCCATTCTCTTTACCGGCGGCTGCCTTTCCGCGCTTGCCGTTCTCGGCGCGATTAGGTTGATGTTCGACGCCGATTGGCGCGGCCGTCTTAAAAATCCGGACATCCGCTGGTTTCTGGCGAGCTTTTTTCTATGCTGCGCAGTCATCTTGCTTACCGCGCCGACGCTTAGCGGGTTTTTGAAAATCAGAAACATCCTTTATCCGCTCATTCTTTTCGCGGCGGGGTACGTTTGCGGCATAAACGTCAGGCGAACGATAATCGCCATCGCCGTTACCGCGGTCGTGAACATCGTCACCGTAATCGTCACTTGGGTCTTTTTCCTCGAAAGTTACATCACTCTTATTCTTTTGTACGACAACGCGATTCCGGGCGTTAAAAGCCTGTTCAAAGGCACGTACAGGCAGGCGGCCGCCATGATGCCGACCGGTCTGCTCGTCCATCGCGTATATTTCCGGACGTTTTTCGTGCTCGCATGGTCATTCTTGCTGCACGCGTCATTGAGCGAAAAAAACAGCGTCCGTTTTCGTGTTTGGTCGGCGATTCTTGCCGTGCTTTCATTCCTGATGATTGTCGGCAGCTTTTCGAGAACCGCAATGTTAACCGCGCTGCTGATTTGCGCCGTACTTCTTTACAGGTGGTGGCGGGAAGGCGGGGCGCAGAAAACATCCGCCGCAGTCCGTTATGCCGCAATTTCGGTAATACTGGCTCTGGTGTTCACGCTTGGCGCAATCGTTTATTCGCTTCAGCAAAACGTCAATCTGAACCTGCTCGACACCGAAACGCTGTTTCAAACATCAACGTACGGGCGCGTAGGCAATTGGATTCGAGTAATAGATACGATTGACGCAAGAAACGGCTGGCTTATCGGCGCGGATTTCGCCGAGCCTGAAGTTTCGGCTTCGCGCGGAGAAGCCGTCTGGAGCGAGTTTTTGTTCGTCGCCAGCGACAACCTGTTTCTGGACCTTTTGTTTCGCGGCGGGCTTTTGCTTCTCGGCGGATATCTCGCGTTTTTGTTTTTCGCCTTCCGCAACATTCGCGAGGCCAAACTCGAACCCGATCTTACGCTTTTCGTCGCGACGCTCCTGATTTTCGGCAATCTCGAAACGGGAAATACGCTCATTACAATCGTGATGCTCATCGCCGGCGCGCGTGCAGGCGATTATGTATGGAAAAAGACCGCCGAAAATAAACCCGCATCGGCGCCAGTTCTATGACGGACAAAATCAAAGTTCTGCGCATTCTTCCGACGCTCGCCACCGGCGGCACGGAAAAACAATGCATGGAAATCCTGTCCGAGTTTTCCGCCAATTCGGACAAATACCGCTCCCGAATCGACGTCGCAACGTTGTACGGGCCCGCTGAAATCCACGTTTTGAAATTACCGGATGGGATTAACCGAATAAGCCTCGAAAAGCCGTGTTCGAATGCCGGGCTTGCCGCCGCGGCGAAAGAACTAAAGGAGATTATCCCCGGCTACGACTGCGTTCACGCGATGTTATGGCCGTCCGTCTGGGCGGTTTCGATGTCAGGTGTAAATTCCGTTCCGTTCGTCGCGTCTCTGCATGGCTCCGGAATGGCGAAAGGCCCGCTCGGCATCAAGCGCGTGGCGGACGGATTTCACTTCCGAAAAGCCGGCCACGTCGTCTTCAACAGCCACGACGGAAAAAAACTTATCGCGCCTTCGCTCGGTTTAAAGGCAGATAAAACTTCCGTGATTATCAACGGAAAGCGGGTTGTCGAGCGCGAAGTCGCCGAAAAAAAGACATTGATGTGCGCGGCGCGTGTCGAGCCGCCCAAGCGCCACGACCTTTTAATCGACGCGCTTGCCTTGCTCCCCGAAGAATCGAGAATTCCGGCTGTGTTCATCGGCAGGGGAACCGAAAATCGATCGTTCATAGAAAAGCTAAAATCCAGGGGAATCGATAACGCCGAATGCACGGGAGATATTCCGGACATTTCCGGCCATTTAGCCTACGCTTCCATACTCGCGCTGCCGTCGGACAACGAAGGCATTTCGAACGTGATTCTCGAAGCTTGGATTGCGGGCGCAGCTGTTATCGCCAGCAAAGTGTCCGGCGTAACCGAACTTGCAAGCGACGGACGGGATGCGCTGTTGGTGGAAAACACGCCGCAGGCATGGGCGGAAGGTTTGCTGAAACTTATTTCGAGTTCCGCTCTTCGCGAAAAACTTGCCGCGGAAGGTTATCGCCGGGCGTCGTCCGAGTTTTCCGTCGAATCCGCGGCGAAAAAATGGGACGATCTTTACTTCAGGCTGGTTTCGGCCAAAAAGGCATAGCCTCGATAATCCGATTATTGCCCGGCCGGAGCGGTTCTGCTTGCGAAAATCTGGCGCAAGAACGAAAGCTGTTGCCGCTGCGGCTTTCCGCCGAGCCGCCAGCATACGAATGTGACGGCGAGATAAAAAACGAAGTAACCGATTCCGTAAACCAGCGTTACCGCGAATCCATGCGGAGCGGGCAAGACCGAGTTCGCAAGCAGCAAAGCCGCCACGGGGATAGGCAGAATCAGCAGGTTTGAAAGCGCGGGCCGCCACTGAAACAGCTTTTGGCCGCCCAGATAAGTGCTGAAAACATAAATCGAGTAGGTGAAAATCGCGGCCGCCGCCGCGCCGTATTCGGCGTATCTAGGAATGAGGAAAAAGTTCAGCGCCACGTTTATGCCGCCCGCACCGAGCGTATAAACCGACAGCATCGCCGGTTTTTTCGGAAACTGAAAGCTGCGCGAAAGCGTGGGATGAAGCGCGACAAGCGCGACCGTAGGGCCGAGCATAGGGATAAGGCTGGCCGCCGTCGCATATTCCGGCGCAAGAAGCGTGCCGACGACTTCGTTTCGCAAAAGCACCAGCGCAAGCGTTATGCCGGTTCCGAGATACAAAATCAGAGTAAAGTACTTCGACAAATATTCTCTGGCGCTGTTTGCCCCTTCGTGCTCGTATAGCCTGAAAGTCACCGGCTCGGACGCCTGATTGAACGGAAGGAGCGGAATTTGAATCAGCGTCTCGCAAAGCCTGAACGACACTTCGAATATGCCGACCGCCGCGGTTCCCGCAATCGCCGTCATTATGAGCTTGCTTGCGGAGCGCATCAGCCAGCCGCCCGACGCCACGAGCGCCACCGGCCCGCCATAGCTCAAAATGGGCTTGATTTCCGCCCATCTGAAATGAGACCGGAGAATTTTTATCGGCTCCTTGACGCGAACCGCCGCGAACGCAACCGCAAGCAAGTGCGCACCCGAATGAACGGCCAAAAGCGCCATACCGCTGGCGGAAACGTGGGTTAGAAACCACCATCCGAGTAAAAGTCTGCCCCACGTCATTATCAGCGCAGTCGCCATCCAGTCCACGGCCTTGCGCTGGGTGCGCTGAAGCGCCTGAAGAAAGCTGTACGCGGAAATGACGATTACGAGCGCGAAAATAAGCCAAGGCGATGCGGAATGCCAGCCGATAACTCCGGTAAGCGCGCTTAAGATAAGCGCGATAAAAAGCAAAATAGCGAATGAAATTGCGTATGAAGCGACGACGCGACCGAGGAAAAATCTTCTTTCGCCGGCGCCGAAGCTTGCGTATAGCCGGATCGTCGTTAGGTTCACCCAAGCCGTCGATAGCTGCGCCGTAATCTCGACCCCGGCCAGCACCGCGAAGTAATATCCGTATTCCGACGGGGACAGCAGCCGGGAGAAAATGTACATCGAGCCGAAACCGGCGGCCGCGTTCAAAATGCTGGTCAGGGCGTAAATGAACGCGTCGCGTCCAAGCCCGCGCGCTTCGCTCACGCCGCCACCGCCGCTCGAATAGGACTGATTTTCGAACCTGAACGCAGTTTGTAAATCTGAATCAAGGCGCGCATTATACCGGAGACCTCGCTTTCTACGTGCGGTTTGCACTTCTTAACAACTGCGCTATACTCATTCGCCCCGGCGTCCGGTTCCATCGGCTGCCGGCTTGGAGCGTAAAATGAGTTTGTATTTGGTGACAGGCGGAGCGGGCTTCATCGGAAGCAACCTCGTGCGTAAGCTGACTGAACTGGGCGAGCGCGTCCGCGTTCTCGACGATTTTTCCACCGGGCGCCGCGAAAACCTCGATGGCATTGATGGTTTCGATCTTATCGAAGGAACGATTACCGACCCGGAAATGTGCCGGCTCGCCTGCGACGGCGCGGAGTACGTCCTCCATCAGGCTGCCCTGCCGTCCGTGCCGCGCAGCGTGAAAGACCCCATTCAATCCGACTTCGTAAACACGTTCGGCTCGCTGAACATGCTTGTCGCGGCAAGGGATGCCGGAGTCAAGCGGTTCGTTCTCGCCGCGTCGTCGAGCGCGTATGGCAACACTCCCACGCTGCCCAAACACGAAGAAATGATGCCGAACCCCATGTCGCCATACGCAGTCTCCAAACTCGCTGCGGAAAATTACTGCCGTGCGTTTTTCACATGTTACGGGCTTGAAACGGTAAGCCTTAGATATTTCAACATTTACGGCCCGAATCAAGACCCTAACAGCCAATACGGCGCGGTTATTCCGGTTTTTTGCAGTCACCTGTTGGCAGGAGAACAGCCGCCGGTTCACGGCGACGGCAGCCAGACAAGAGACTTCACTTACATCGACGATTGCGTGCAGGCGAACTTGTTGGCCTGTCAGGCGCCGCCGGATTGCGCCGGACATTTTCTGAACGTCGGCGCCGGCGGCAGAACGAGCGTAATCGCAATTTTCGAAAAACTTCGCTCGCTGCTGGGCAGGCCGGAAATCGAACCCCGCTTTGCGCCGCCGAGGGAAGGCGACGTAAAAGACAGCTACGCTTCGATTGAAAAAGCCGCGCGCCTTATCGGCTACGAGCCAAAATTCGGCATCGAAGCCGGGCTATCCAAGGCTATCGAATATTACAAAGCGGTTTGCGCGAAAAAGCCGGTATCGGCATAATCCGGGCGAAGTCGCGGCAAACGGAATTCTCCCCGGCGGCTGCGCGAAAAATCGGCAGAAATACCCGCGCGGATATTGCATATCCGCGTTTCATCTGGTAGTATGCTCGTTCGCATTTTTTTCTCGGTGGTATTCGGTGGAAATCAAGTATAAAGAATATGAGGCGATGGTTATCTTCGAGCCTAACACGCCCGAAGAAACGCTGGCGGAGACCTGCGCGAAGGTCGAGGAGTTCGTCGCGCAATACGACGGGCGGCTTCACCGCACGGACAGGTGGGCGAAACGCTATCTTGCGTATCCCATAGGCAAATTCACGGAAGGGCTGTACATTATCTTCCGGTTCAGCGCCCCTCGCGATATCGTTGCCGAGCTCGAATATATGTTTAAGTATCACGAGAAAATCCTGCGCCACATGATTGTGGACTACACCGAAAAATCAGAAAAGGCCGCCCGCCGCAAGGCGCGCACCGGAGCAAGGACAAAGGAATAAATCATGAGAGTTTCAAGGTCTCAAGGCGTAAAAAGCAAAGTTAGAAGCAGAAAGTCCTGCCCGTTCAAGCTTGAACCGGATCTGCCAATCGACTATAAAGCGGTAATGCTTCTCAAAAGGTTTATCAGCGACAGGGGTAAGATTCTTCCCCGGCGCAGGACCGGCGTTTCCGCAAAGTATCAGCGCAAGCTTGCACGCGAAATCAGGCGGGCGAGATTTATGGCGCTTCTTCCGTACGTGCACAAATAAACCGGCGCGTCCGTGCCCGGAGGATTGATTATGAAAGTAGTACTACTCGACGACGTGGATAATCTCGGCGAAGCCGGCGACGTTGTGGACGTCAAAGGCGGCTATGCCCGCAACTTCCTCATTCCGAACAAACTCGCGGGCGTCGCAACGAAAGACATCGTCAACCGCATCGAACAAATCCGCAAGGCCGGCGAAGCAAGACGTCTCAGCCGCCTTAAGGAAGAAAAAGCGATTATCGAATCGCTATCCGGCAAGACGATTTCGATTTACGCGCGCGCCGGAAACGAAAGCAGGCTGTTCGGCGCGGTCACGAACGCAACGATCAGCGACGCGATTGCAAGTTCGCTCGGCGTCAATCTCGACCGCAAGTTCGTGCGCTTGGCCCAGCCTATCAAGCATCTTGGCGAATTCGAAGTCGAGCTTCGCGCATCCCGCGATATCAAAGGCTCGATAAACGTTGTTGTAAAAAGCGACGAGGAACGCGAAGCCGAGCTTGCGGCCGCGAAATCTGCCCCCTCTACATCGAACGAAACCGCCGAAACTTCGGACGAAACCGGCGATTCCGGCGATAGCGAAGCTTCAATCGAAGCGATGGCGGCGGATTACGAAGACCGGGTATAGCAGCTATCGATCGAGAGACGCGGCGCTTCCGCTTGACGTTTTCCATTACACCGATTCAATCGTTTTTGCGCGCTTTGGCGGCGTTTTTCGCGGATTGTTTTGCCTGCAAGGGTTTTCAACCGGATTTGTTAAGTTCGTGTTAGTTAATTCTGGGGAAATCTTAAAGCGGTTTGAAAAGGCCGAAGTTTATTTGAAGTCACTCTTTTACGCATTGCATACGCAAGAATTGGGGAGTAAAACAAAGCCCCGGCAACCGTCCGGATATTTGCTTTTGCGATGATTACGCAATACAATTGTATGCGTAGGAGTATATATGTCTCACGTTCGCGATTTTGAAGTCCGGGATATGACGCGTGTTCCGCCGCATTCGGTGGAACTTGAACAGCTTGTGCTCGGCGCGATAATGCTTGCGCCGGACAAGTTTCAGGCGACGGGCGACTTGCTTGTCGCGGAGTCTTTCTACCTCGAACAGCACCGGCTGGTTTATGAAGCCTGCTTTGCGCTTACCGCGCGCGGCGTGCCGTGCGATTTTCCCGCCGTACTCGACGAGCTAAGGCGCACGGAAAAGCTCGAAAAAGCCGGCGGTGCCGGATATGTGACGGCGATGGTGAACGCCGTGCCGTCGGCGGCGCACGTCGAGCATCACGCCGGGCTAATCGCCGAGAAGGCCGCTCTCCGCAGGCTGATTTCAACCTGTACTCAGGTTATCGGAGACGCGTTTTCACAGGAAATGCCGCCGGAACGAGTTCTCGAAGCCGCGGAGCGGAAAATCCTCGAAGTTACCAGATTCGGCAAAAAAACCGACTACGACGTACTCGGCGACGTAATGGTGAAAATGTGGGACAAGATGAGCGACGTTCACGCGTTCCGCACGGAAAATCCCGACGTCGAATATTTTGCCGGCGTGCGCACGCACTTCGTTGACATCGACAAACTGCTCGGAGGATTTCATCCGGGCAGCCTTAACATTCTTGCTGCAAGGCCGAGCGTCGGAAAAAGCTCGCTCGCGCTCAACACCGCGGTGCAGGTAGCCACTTCGGACGAGAACAAGCTGCCAGTCCTGATTTTCAGTTTGGAGATGCCGAGCGAAATGCTTGCGCTTCGAATGCTCAGCGCCGAATCGAAAGTGCCCGTTCAGCAAATCGAAACCGCGGAAATCGCAGAACGGGACTGGCATGCGTTAAGCTCGTCATTTACAAAACTGAACGAACTAAAGATTCTGATGAACGATTCGAGCACGTTGACCGTCCGCCAAATTGCGGCCACGGCGAGACGCGTGATGAGCCTTCATGGCGGAATCTCGCTAATCGTGGTGGACTACCTTCAGCTGATGCAATCTGACGGAAGGCAGGAAAACCGGGTGCAGGAAGTAAGCTCGATAAGCCGCGGATTAAAAACGCTCGCTTTGGAACTAAGGGTGCCGATTCTTGCGTGCAGCCAGCTTTCGAGGCAGGTGGAGCAGCGCAAGGAGCACAAGCCGGTTTTGTCCGACCTTCGTGAAAGCGGTTCAATCGAGCAGGACGCGGATGTCGTAATGTTTCTGTCGTACCATGCTACGTTGGGCGACACCGCAGGCATGGCGGTAAACACGCCGGAATATGCGGAAAGAATGCGCAACGCACGCGAGCAGTCGAAGACGTCCAAGATTTATTGTACAATCGCAAAGAACCGCAACGGCCCTACCGGAGATTGCCCGCTCCTGTTTTTGAAGGATTACTGCAAATTCGAAAACGGAGATTGGGGCGATTTCAAAACGGGCGTAAAACAGCGCAGGCCGGGGCGCGGAGGTAACGAATGAAGGTTCTAATCGTGGGCGGCGGCGGCAGGGAATGCGCCTTCGCCAATGCATTGCTTCTATCGAAGCAAGTGGAAGCCGTTTATTTATCGGCGACGAACTTGGGCGTTTACGACCCGCACCTCGAAAGCGGCTTCCGGCAGATTATCGAAGGCAAATACAGTTCGAGATACAGAATCGTAAATGCGCCGTGGGACGATTTCGAAGCAATCGGCGCGCTTGCAAAGCGCGAAGACATCGAACTCGTGCTCGTCGGCCCCGAAGCGCCTCTGGTAGAAGGTCTTGCGGATTTTCTAACAGGCAAAGGCATAGCCACGGTCGGCCCGGGCAAAAAAGCGGCAAAACTTGAAGGCAGCAAGATTTTCGCCAAAAAGTTCATGTCCAAGTTCGAAATACCTACTGCCGCCTTCAGGGCGTTCACGGACAAGGAAGCCGAAAAAGCCATCGAATACGGCGCGACGCTCGGCTATCCCGTGGTCGTGAAAGCGGACGGGCTGTGCGCAGGGAAAGGCGTGATAGTTTGCAACGACAAGCGCCAGCTTAAGTCCGCCGTATCGAATATGCTTACAAAAAGCGTTTTCGGCAAAGCCGGAAAGAAAATAGTCGTGGAAAAAGGACTGGAAGGAAAGGAAATCAGTTTTATCGGTCTTTTCGACGGAGAAACTTTCGTGGCATTTCCGCCGGCGACGGATTACAAGCGTCAGCTTGACGGGAACAAGGGGCCGAATACGGGCGGAATGGGGTGCATCGCACCTAGTCCTTTCGCGACACCCGCGGTTATCGAAGAATTCGAAACGGAAATTCTTGCGAGATTCGTCGAGGGCACGAAGGCGGAGGAACTCGATTACTGCGGCTTTATTTATTTCGGCTGTATGCTTACCGAAGAAGGGCTGAAGGTTCTCGAATTCAACGTACGTATGGGCGACCCGGAATGCCAGGCGCTGATGCCGCTTCTCAGAACCGATCTCGCCAAAATGTTGAAAGTATGCACCGACAGACGGCTCGTGAGAGTGAGGGCGGCGTTTACCGGCGACCACACTTGCACGGTTGTAATGGCGTCCGAAAATTATCCCGATGGAAATTCCGAACCGCAGCCGATTTCGGGCCTGGAAAAAATACCGGCATTGAACGAGCGGTTCATGCCCGCCGAGGACGAAGAAGCGACCGAGCTGTTGCTGCATCCGTTCAGGCTTCCGCCCGTAAGCGTGTTCTTCTCGGGCGTTTCGGTGGGCGATGCGCTCAAGGAACACAAAACAAAGGGCGTGCAGCCGCTTTACGCCGCCGGCGGTCGCGTTCTATCCGTAACGGCTCGCGCATCCACTTTGTCCGCTGCCCGTAAGTTGGCGTACGACGGGGTGGGAAACATCAAATTCAAAGGCGCGCAATACAGAAAAGACATCGCCAAACTGCGCTAGGAGGATTTCATGATTTACAGAATTGCCGTGTTGACTGTTCTCGCAATTTTAGGAGCGGCGATGCTCGTCGCGTGCCCCGAAAGCGGCGGAGATGCCGAAAATCCCGAAGTTTCGTCCATGCCCTCCGCGGAAGGCGCGCCGTCCACAGACGCGCCGCCGGAATTGCCGGATTCGCCGGAGCCGGAGAGCGGAGAGCCGGAGCCGATTCTATGGAAAATCGCCGGCGTTGCCGAAGGCGAACCGGTCAAATTCGCCGCGGGGACCGAAGGCAAATTCACGCTTAAATTCGAATTCGCCGAGGGCTGCCATTACAACGAAGAAACGCCTCTCGAACTTCGAGTGTCCGCTCCGGAAGGAATTGCCGTCACACCTGCGGAGCTCGCATACGCGAAGCCCGATGAAGTGCCGGAAATCTTCGAATTCAAGGTGGATGGCGTCGAAACCGGAAGCGCCGGCGAAATCGAGCTTGACGTCGTGGCGTTTTTCTGCAGCGACGAAGGCTATTGCATGCGCAAGATGGACACGATTAAACTCGGCTTTGCCGAAGGAGAGCCGGCCGAAGCGCCGTATGCGATAACTTATCCGCTCGACCCGGACCTTTAAGCGCCGATTGCGCCGGATTCCTTTTTAATTCGTTTCGCTTTCGAGTTCGACAATGGGAAGCCAATCGGCCAAATTCATTTTGTCGTAAATCATCTTGTTCATCTGCGAAAGGTTGGCGACCGAAACGGTAATGCCGAGCCCGTCCACTGCGCTGCGAAGCTGGGAAATCGCGTTCACTACGCCGGTCGAAAGCACCTCGCAATAGCACAAATCCACTACGATTTCGCTCGTGTCGGGGCCGATATTGGAATGGGCGAGCGCGGGAAGCTTCAATACGCCGTTGAGCGTCATCGCGCCTCTAACGACGATTCGCGTACCTTTTAAAGCTTTGGTCTTAACCGCAAACAAGCAAACGCTCCTTACGGATTTTTTTTGGCGGCACGTAATTATATAGCATTTCAAGCATAAACCGACGCTAATCGGCCTTTACGTCGAATTTTCTCAAATTGAACCATTTAAGTTCGGCGTCGGTTTTCACGAGCAAACCTAGCAAATCGCCCGCGAACGCCACGATTTCGTATTCGCCTAGCTCGGATTTCGGCACCTTACGGACTATCTTTCCCGATTTTAATTGGTAAATGTCTATCCCGCCGTCTTCGGAATGCGCGGCTACTTCCGAACCCGCCCGATTGATTGCGAGCGGCTTTTTGGCGAATATCATTCCGATAGGCTCCATATCGAAACTCAAAGTTTGAAGGTTGATCGAAGCTAGGTGGGTAAACGGAATTTCGCCGCTTTCCGTTCTTCCGCCATAATTCTCTTTGGGACCGCCGAGACAACGGTAAAACCGGCCGTCTTTGCTGCGAATTCCGCGCGTGAAATACGCTTCGAGGTTGGCTCGATAACCATAAGTATGCTGGCTAGTGTTCAGCGAAATCAAGGTACATTCCGGTTCGGCGGCCGTACCGGTTTGAAGGATAAACTGGGTAATGCCGTAGCTGGGAAAAATAGAAACCGGGTTCGCGCAGTACACATCCTCAGGGTTCGAAGGGTCTGTCATTCCCCAATATTCGTTTTCGGAAAAATAGTTGAACGCGGTGCTGAAATGATAAACCTTGCCGCCGCTTCCGCCCCAAGCCGTGACGTATTTTCCGTCAGGCGAAAGCCCCGCCGCCGCGCTGCATTTGTCATAGTCGATTCGTACTGCGACTTTGCCCTCCGAAAGCGAGTATAGGTATCCGGCGTCGCTAGCGACCGCGAAAACTGCGTTGCCCGTGTCGGCCATATATAGCTTTTCGGGACGGTGTTTCAACCCCAGAACTTCGACGGCATCCGTGCCGGGCGATTGCACGACCCATACGGCATAGGAATCCGCTATTTTTTTCGATTTATCCACGAACGCGACGCGAGTGCCGCTTGCGTCGCTTGCAGCAATTCGCGGCACATCGTCCGCGGATGACGTCCATTTGTGCAGTACCGTTACCGGCTTTTCGCGGTCCACCGAATCCCAGTCAAACGCACTTTCCAGCACCACCGCATCGGGAAGGCTCGATATCGATTTTCCTCCGTCTTTCGACGCAGGGTTACATCCGGTCATTTGCAGCGCAGCGAGCGCGCCGAGCAATAACAATGAAACAGAGTGAATCTTCATACACCACCGGATAATAAAAGTCGCAAAATTATACCCAACTGAGCCGCGGCGGCCCGGCGGTTTGCCGCTTGCGCCTGAATTAGACGCGGCATTCCTGCGTTTTCAAGCTTTTAATGCCGCGAAAGTGTAAAATCGCAATGTGGCCCGGTTTTTAACCAAAGCTGTATTGATAATAGCCGCCGCAGGTTTCTTCGCCGGCGGCATTCCCGCGACGGCTCAAGACGATCTCGCGCCCGTGCAGGAAGAGGAATCCCTCGAAGCGGCGCGCCGCGAACCCCGGACCGCGGCCGGCGTCGCGGCACAAGCTATTCCGCTACTCGCAATCGGTTTTACGCGCGAAGAAGGCGCGGTGCCGTCTCGCGTTTTCGATGCCGCCGGGATTAGGTTCATTATCCGGGTACAGGACGATTCGCCAGCATTCTCCGACGGCGGAATTCTAAGAGACTATGCGGGAGTGGCCGTTTCGGGATGGTCCTGGCGCGAAATGCCCGGCGCATCGAGGCTCGAAATTCTTGCGGCTGCAACGCGCGGAATTCCGCTTTACATTTGCTCCGAAAAGCCGCGCGAAACGGAAGCTCGAAGCGGCGTGATTTTCAATCCGCAGGGAACGCTGCGCGACGCGACGGAATATTTCGCGTCGGAGGCGGCTTCGCTTGTCGCAAAACTGGATTATATTCCGGCGGGCATCGGCAACGTCGCGGGCGTAGAAAGACGGTTTACCACGACGACTTTTTTCGAGTTGACCCCGCCCGTTCATCCTGCAGCATACAAAACCGCGGCTCAAAACGAAGCGCTGGCGAAACTCAAAGCCGCGGCTACGGGATTCACCGGCAAATATTTTTATGCGAAGACTCTGTTTTCTCGGCCCGAACTGCGATCGGCGCTCGATCAGGGACAGCGCTCGCTCGAAGAGGCATGGTTCGCAGAACCGATGCGGAATGCCGTAAACGCCCAGAAAATATCCACTAGAAAACGGGATATTTTTCGAATTTTCGCGGTTGTCTGTCTTGCCGGGCTTATGTCCGCTCTTTATGCGGCCATCCGGCGCGCAGCCGCCGCCTTCGGGATTGCATACGTGGTTATTCTGTTTTCGTTCGCGCTGACTTCGTGGAATCCGCCGGGCGCGGAATTTTCGCTGAAACATATTCGGCAGGACGACGCTCTAAGAGTCGTGACCGAAGTTCAAGCGGTTTACAGGGTCAACACCGGCGTCCGGGGCGGCGAACCCGCTGGCGCGGCCAGATTCGAATCCTTCGACGAAGGAGCGCCGCGGCACGGGGCGAGCGGAAGCTATCTTAAAACCGAGCGGCGTTTCGGCAGGCAAATTCACAGAAATCCTTATCCGACAGTTCTCGCGGCGCGCCAAGACGAATCGGGCGGCTGGAACTTAGCGCTCGAAAATCGAGGGCGCGCTCCTTTGACCGAAGCGATTATCGGGCTTGGCGGATTCGCCGTAAATCTCGGCGAAGTGCCTGCCGGTCATACGGTAAACATCGCTATTCCTCCGCCACCCGCCGCCGCGAAAATTCGCGAGATTTCCCGCGACGAAGACATTGGCGCCCGTATCGACGCATTGCTTTTTGCGTCATACGTACGAAGGGCCGGTCCGCTTGCGAAGTCATTGACGCAATCGGACAGCTTATATTACGAGCCGCGGCCTCCGGCGCAAGATTCGCAGGTGCTCGCGCCGTATGCGGAATCCGGCACGCTTTTCGACATTTTTCCTTTGGACGCGCCATGGCTGCTCGCCGCGATAAGAGAACCGGCCGGCGCGTTCGAGTCCGTAACTGTTATCGAGCAAACGGGGCTGGTCAGGCGATGACATCCGGTAAATCACCTCACGGACGCCCGAAGCTGCCGCCGCCGCAGTCGAGAAGGCACGGAAACAATGTAAGTCAGCCGAATAGCGCCGGTGCAAGGAGGCTGCCCGCTCCGCCGTCCACGACCTCGGAGTTGGCTGACAGAATTCCGGTTGTGGACGCCGTAGTTTCGTTTTTGCGGGCGATTCCGAGAGAAACTCAAACGGCGTTCAAGCTGCTCAAATGGCATGCGATTGCCGGCCTGATTTGCGCATTCGGCGCAGCCTCAGTAGATTTCGCCCTTTACACCGGCAGCGTGCAGCCCGGTATCTCGCTGCCGCCGGCGATGGGCTGGGACGGCGCATTTCTGACAATCATTTTGTTCATCGCCGTGGACGCCGGATTGAAATTGTCGCTGGCAATGCACCGCAAATTCGACCAGGTATCGCCGCTCGTCGGGTCCGCCCAATACTTCGCCACGGCGACATCGCTAATCTTTCCGGTGCTTCTTCCGTCCGGACTACGTTTCGTTACGGCGGTTCCCGCCGGTTATTTCGGGGAAGGAATGATGCCGTATTTTTTCATCAAGTTCCTTTTCCTTTACATCGCCATAGCCTCTCTCGGCGGGATTGCCTCGCTTATTTCGGCGGGATTTCTGGAGGGCGCCGGCACGCGGATATCGCGCGCCGTTTGGATGCTTATTCCGATCGCTGCTTTCACCGGGTTCGTCTCGCCGCTCGATTTGGGGTTCGGAAGCATACCGACAAGATTCCTGCTTTCGTTCAGTATGGGCGGGATATTAACCCTCGGAAACCCCGAATCCGCTTTGTTTTCCGTTGATATAACGCTCCCGCCCGAAATCAAGCTTGCATTTGCCGTAATCGTGTCGCTGTTCACCTGTCTTTTCTCATACGTGTTCACGTCCATGGCAATCGGCGCCGTTTGCCTTATCGCTCAATTCACCCCGCGGCGCATAGCCAATTCGGCAGTATTTTCAGCGCTGCCCGTTGCGTCGGCGTCGGCGATGGCGGCTGTCGTGGGAGTTTACGCGCTCGTCGGCGAGGATATGATTTTCGGCGCCCGGCATCCGAGCGAATCCACGGCATTTTTCCCGATGCCCGGGCTCGTTCTGACGGGTTTCGGGTTGGCGCTGGCAACTTCGTACTTGCACTCAAAAACCGAATCCCAAATGGGCTATTACGGAAAAAACGGCACGCCAACAGACGGAATGAGCCTAGAAAACGTGCAGTTTTCGGCTTTTCTGCCGTTTTTCACATTCGTGGCGGCAATCGGCGCACTAAACCTTTCACCCGTAATAGACCTTGTAACGCTTCTCATAGCATGGACGATTTCGTTCGTCGCCGGCGCCGCCGTCGTAAAATTGCTTCACGTCACAGTTTCTCCCGCAAAGCGCACGCTTGCAACCCCCGTTTGCGCCGGATTCTTCATCGCGATTTGCACGCTCGGCGCATACGGCACGCCTACATCGGGAAACGCGTTCTGGCGAAACTTCAATCCCTACGAAACCGCGGCGGGACTTCTCGGCCAAATCGCCGAGCTATCCTCGGCGGAAAAAGCGTACTACATAATACTTATCGTCTTGGCGTGGATTGCGGCCTCGAATTTGGATAATTTGGCGGCAGCCCGAAAACGCCGCCGAGAGCTTGAAATCGCCAAGCGTACATAATAATCCCCGCCGCGACCGAAACGTTGAGCGAATCGACATCCTCGGCCATCGGCACGAAAATTCTGAAGTCGCATTTGCCTTCGAGCTTATCCCTTATGCCCTTGCCCTCGCTTCCGAGAACCAGCGCGCACCTTTCGGGAAACTTGAATTCCCAAAATGGCACTGCCGGCTGCCTACCATCCGGCGGTCCGCACGACGATGCAGCCACGCTCCAAAAGTCCATTCTCGCGAGGGTATCTATCGCCTGGCTCAAATTGAGCCTTCGGCATAGCGGAACGCGAAACGCCATTCCCGCGCTGGCTTTGTAAAAAACCGGTCCCGGCTGGGCGCTATTGTGCTGTGGCAATATCACCGCGGTCGCCCCTGCGGCCGCCGCAGTGCGAACTACCGCTCCCGCGTTGCGCGGGTCGGTCACTCCATCGAGCAGGACAACGAGCGCCAATCCGGGCGCTTGCACTGCTTCCTCGATACCTGGATGCGGAAGCGGGAAAATTTCCGCCAAGCATTGCTGATGGCCGCCGAAGTCGAGGTTTCGGTCGAATTCGTCCTTGTTCAATTCCACGACTTTGGATACTCTTTCGGCAACATCAAGCACGTCTTGCCTAATCTCGCCCGTTCGAATGAACAACCGCTTGACCATTCCCAGTTTGTACGCCTCGATGACCGGATTAACTCCTGCGACGAGATTTTCAATCTGGACTTTTCTTCCTCCGAGCGTGTATTCGATGGATTCGTCCGACGCCGTGAACTTTTGCTGGCGTCCCAAAGGTTTAATCCCCATGCTTATGGCCCCCCTCTTCGCGCAAAACGCACGCGCCCCTGATTACGTGAGCGTCCGGACAGCCGTCCACCCCGCAGGGTTCGAGGTGGATGGTAATGTCGCATCCGGGATATTCTTTTCTGATGGATTCCTCCAGCTTGTCGCATAAATCGTGCCCTTGTTGAAGCGTCAGGTGGCGGCAAGCTACAAGATGAAAGTCGAGAAAATACGACGGCTTGTGGCCGCGAATTCTGAAATCGTGAACGCCGACGATGTCTTCGGGAAAATCGCGAAGCATTTCGCGAATTCGGGTCAGAATTTCGGCCTCCTCCTTCGGCGCCGCGTCGAGAAGCTGCGCGCTTGAGCGGCGAAGCAGGATAAAACTAACGTAAATAATGTAAACCGAAACGGCGATGGCGAATATCGGGTCGAGAATGTGTAGTCCGGTGACTTTTATCAAAACCAGCGCCAAAAGAATCGCCGCGCTCGTTATTCCGTCGCTGAACAGGTGAAGAGAATCGCCGCGAAGCGCGATGGAATGCGTTTCTTTCGCCACCTTGTCAAGCCTGTGCGCCGCGGCGAAGTTCGCGACTATCGAAACCGCCATCAGAATTATCGCCCATCCGAGATACTCCTCCCGGACTTCCGCGGTCGTCAGCGTTTTAATCGCATAGTACAGGACGAACATGTACGGAACGAAAATAAGCAGCCCTTCGAGAAACGCGCCGAACGGTTCGAACTTGGCATGGCCGTAATGATGAACGTCGTCCGCGGGCTGCCCGCTCTTTTTAATGGAGAAATAGGCAATCGAGGCCGCGATGACGTCGAGCAAGCTGTGAAGCGCTTCGGAAATTACCGCGAGGCTGCTCGTCAAAACTCCGACGACAAGCTTAAGCACGGTCAGCGTGCCCGTAACGGCGATGCTCATCGCCGCCGCGCCGCGCTTTTTCCTCTGAGCGGCGGCGCTGTGACTTGAAAACGAAATGTCCATCCGCGGAAAGTGTAACACCGCCGCGCCGGCTTCGCCGAAATAAATCCCGATGTGAAAATCGGCCGTAAAATAACTAAGCTTGCGCCGCGCCTTTGGCTATCGGTTCGAGGCCGAATTCGCCCGCAACCTTTCTATCCGCCAAAAACGTTCTAACTTCCGCCGCGCCGGGCAAGCCGCCCCTCCCGCCCATATGCGCACACTTGATTGCCGCGGCAGCATTCGAAAAAGAAAGACTGTCCTTCAAATTCATTCCGGCAAGATGAGCGTAAATGAAAGCGCCGTGAAAAACATCGCCCGCGCCTGTCGTATCGCTAACCGCTATTTCGAAACCGGGTACGTGAACTAATACTTCGCCGCAAACTCCCGCAGCGCCTTCCGCGCCGAGCGTCACAACCGCCGTTTTCGGACCGTATTCCAAAAGTTTGCGCGCAGCCGTTTCCGTGTTTTCCGACAGCCGGGACGCGAAAATTTTGCTGGCGATTACTACATCCGACAGCGAGAGCAGTTCTTCGCTGCCCGTACGCCAGCTTCCCGCGTCGAACACGACGGTTTTGCCGGTTTCTTTGAACTTTTGAGCGGCGAACATGCTTGCCGGAAGCTGATGGCCGTCTATGTGCAAAACGTCGCCCGTCATAATCCAGCCATCGGACAGCCAAAGCGGGTCCACCGTGCAGTTTTCGCCTTTGAACACGACTATGGTTCTCGTTCCGCCTGCGCTTTCGGTTAAAACGACTGACAGCGGCGAGCGCGCGTCTTCGTCCATAAATAGATGCGTACACTCGACATCGCGCTTTAAAAGGTCGGCGCGCGCGAACCTGCCGAAAATGTCCACGCCGAGTCTCGACACGAGCGCGGCCCGAAGCCCGAGCTTTGCGGCCGCGCACATCGCGTTCGCGCTCGGGCCGCCGCCTTGAACGGCAAGTCCGGTGATTTCCGTTTTCGTATCGATTTCGGGAAAGCTATCCAACGGGCAAATCACGTCCACCGTGCAATGACCGATGCCGATAACCTTCGGAGAATTCTCCATACTGGCGTCCTTACAAACTCGTTTGCGCGCGCTGGATTATAATGAACGGGTGCGTGCCGCGAAATACTGGCGAAAGTCGGGCGAAACGGACGTACGGTGCCTGCTTTGCCCGCGAGATTGTACTATACCCGATGCCGGCTTCGGCGTTTGCGGAGTCCGGCAGAACAAGGGCGGAAGTCTTTACGCTCTAAATTACGGGCTCGCTTCCGCGGTCGCGATCGACCCGATAGAAAAAAAACCGCTTTATCATTTTCATCCCGGCACGGCAACGCTGAGCCTCGGCACACTGGGTTGCAACATGCGCTGCGACCACTGCCAAAACTGCGATATTTCATTCGCGGATTTCAAATCCGACGCTTTGCGCGAGCTGAGGAAGCTCGGCCCGCCGGATATCGTACTAATGGCAAAGTCGAAAAAATGCGGCGGAGTGTCTTTCACGTACAACGAGCCGACCATTTGGATCGAATTCGTTCTCGATACTTTTCGGGTCGCCAAGCGTGCCGGCTTATATACGTGTGTAATAACGAACGGCTATATTCATAACGCGCCGCTGGCCGATTTGCTCGATCTCACGGACGCTTACAGAGTGGACCTTAAATTCATGGGCCGGCGGCCGGCGCGCACACTCGCCGGCGTAAACAATCCCGAGACGATTCTTGGAGCAATCAAACAAGCCGCACAATCCAAGGCGCACTTGGAAATCGTAACTAACCTCGTCCCCGGCATAAACGATTCGCCTGAAGACCTCGCCAAAATGGCGGCGTTCATTAGCGAAAACTGCGGAACAGAAACGCCTTGGCATTTGACAAGATATTTTCCGGCGGCAGGCTTCGACGCGCCGCCGACGCCAATCGCGACTATTGAACGCGCGCTGGAAATAGCTCGAATAAACGGGCTAAAAAACGTATACGCCGGAAATGTAAAGGGCTTCGGCGGCGATACGTTTTGCCCGAAATGTGCCGCCCTCGCAGTGCGGCGCAGCGGTTACACTACGAAAATAATCGCCCCGCTGCCGCTTTGCGGAAACTGCGGCTACCGGATGAATTTTGTTGTACGGGCGCGATAGACCGCCGTCAGTTTCCGAACTGCGGATTCATATTCGACAGAATATTTTCGAATTCCTTCCGCTCTTGGATTTCCGGCGGGAAATTTCTGACGATGTATTCGGTATCTATCCATTGCGCGAAAACGGCTTTGTCCAGCATCGCAAGGCTTTTGTCGAAATTGCCTATTTTCGCATAGCACAAAGCGCTTTCCACCGCCGATTCGCCGTCGTAAGTGTTAATCGCCGCCGCCTTTTCGTAAGCCTTAGCCGCCATTTCGAACCGTTCGAGCATTTTGTACGATTTCGCCAGGTCTTTATGAAGCCCGGCATCTTTGTCGATTTCCGCCGTGGCGCGTTCCAAATGGGGAACGGCGTCTTCATACCTTTCCAGCGCGAGAAGCGCTCTGCCCCAATCGGCTTCGATTTGCGATTTGGACACGCCCAGCGCCGCAGCTTTCTCGAAGTTTTCGCCGGCTTCGTTTTCTTTGCCGAGTACCACGAAAATCTTGGCCATTTCAAGATACGAATAAGGAATGGACGGCGCGAGTCTCGCGGCTTCGGCAAATTCCGAAATCGCGTTTTCCAAATCTCCTGTCTTGGCGTACACCCGGCCGCTGACCGCGCGTACTTCGGCGAAAGTCGGAAAATATTCAATCGCCCTGTCCAGCCTGTCTCGGGCTTCGTTGACTCTGCCCGAATCCAGCAATAAATTCGCCCAAGGCGGATAAAGCAGCGGCTGGAACGGGTCGATGTCCGCCGACTGCTCGAAGTAATCCACCGCCTCGTCGAATCTGCCTTCGAAGCTGTAAGTCGTTGCGAGAAGAACCCAGGCTTCGCCCAACCGTCCGTTGTTTTCGATAGCCTTCGTGATGTATTCCCGCGCCTTCGCGGGCTGACCCATCTCTATATATACCGCGGCACGCGAAGACCAGACGGGCGCGTCTTCCTTGAAACTTCTAAGATATCCGGCCATAAGGTTGTCCGCCTCGTCTCGCCTTCCGCCGAATCTGAGCACTTGGCACAAAAGCGATACGGACTCTTGGTCGCTTTCCGAGACTAGCCCGATTTCGTCGTCGAGTTCTTCGAGCGCCGCCCCTTTGCGAGCAAGCTCGATGGCGTTTTTCAAAACCACCGCATATCGAACTCCGGGTTCCAATTTGTCCGGCTCCGAAGCGAGCGCCGCGATTTCCGCCAGGTCTTCCGCCAACGACGTGAATCTGGTTTTGGAGAGAATATATACCGCCCAGCCGTCGAGGTTTTTTTCGCCCTTGAGCGGCACGCCTGCTTCTCCCGATTCTGCCGGCCAGAAAATCTTCTTGAGTTCGCCGTCCCTGCCGTTGCTGTAAAACAGCTTGGCTTTCGATAGCTCGTCCCCGCTTTTGGGCTCGAAAAGCTCGAACGGCGGCATCGAAAGCGATGCGATATCGATTCCAAGCGGGTCGTCCGTTTTCTGTACCCATTCGATAAATCCTTCGTAACTTGCCCGAAGCGAAATGGACGACTTTGTTTGACATTTTCGCAGCGCTTCCGAGGAAATCGTCGAGGGCGAACGCCAGAAAAAGTCCCGTGCGAAATCCTTTTTCATCAAATCCAGCGCGGCTTTATAGGTCTCTTCAACCACCGGATTCAGTCCGGAAGCGGGCTTCGCGTCCGAACCCGCGTTTTCGCCGCCGCCTTTCGGGTTGCAGGATGCCAAAACGAATGCCGCCGTCATAGCCAGCGGAATGAAAAACCGAATCGCCGCAGAATTTGTGTTCATGACCCGGTTATTATAGACGCAAGCCGGCCGCGGATATTCGGCTTTGCCCTGCTTGAAACGGAATTCCGGCCCGCAGCCCCGTCGCGGTTAATGAGCAAAGATAGATTCGGCGGGCTTGCTAACGAGAAACGCCGTAATTGTTTCCATTCCGGTTTGAGTGCCGGCCTTGAATGTGGCGTACACTTTTCCTTCGGCATCCGCTTTCGCGACAGCCGTCTCAAGCACGCCGAGTTCTTCCGACAGGCTGAACTGGACCGAGACGTCTGGAACCGGCATTTCGACAAGATTCAATACCTGCGCGATGACGGTAATCGTAGCCACCCCGTCCGCGGGCAGTTTCGCCGCTTCTTCGTATAGCTTGCCTTCCTTGTCGGAGAAAAACAGCTTTATTTTCGCCGGGCCGGCTTCGAGAACGGGTATCTCCAATATCTTTGCAAGTCCGGTCACGGGCTCCATTACTTCGATTATCGTAGTACCCGGCTGGTCGCCCGATTTGTAAAAGAATTCGAGATTGCCGCTTGCATCGGTCGTTGTTTTTTCGATTAGAAGTTCGCCCCCGCCGCTCACCTTGCGCATCAATAGCGGAATGCCGCCAGCGGGCATCCCGTCGAGCGTGAAAAGCGTTACCGTAATTCTGCTCGTCGAAAATCCGTCAGCCACCAGTTTGTCCGGAAACACGTCTATTTCCATCGTGTAAAGCTGGGTCGCAGTCTGGCGCTTTATGAAACTCGAAATGAAGCGCGCCGGAGAAACGAGTTCGAGAGAAATGGACGCGGAAATCGACGTCGGAATTTCGATTCGCGTAAATTCGCCCGTCGCCTGATCAGTGATTCGAACCACCGCGGTTGCCGCCACGTGTCCGGCAACGTATTCGGCCTCGGCGTATCCGGACTGGTCGGTCAATGGCGAATGCGGCGTTAGCCTGCCGTAACCGGACTCCAAGTAAAACGCGATTTCCCGCTTCTGAAGCGGCGCACCGGATTTATCCGTCACTTTTGCGCGGACGAGCGCGGCCGTCTTGCCGTCGGCGGGAAGCATTTCGGGACTTATGCTAACCGAAAAATCGATTGTTTTCGTTTCGGATTCCGGAAAAACTTCCGGCAAAAACTGCACGACCGCATCGCTTTTCTCCGGAGCAGGCGCGTCGCCCGCGCCGGCAAGCGCCATCGAGGAGAAGGCGGCGAATAAGCCGATGATTACCGCCAAAATTTTAAGTTTGCCCATAATTCCACCCCGAATCCCGAAACCGTCGCGGAATTCGAAAAAAAGCGGCGGCCGGGTATATTATAGACTAGTTTTTTGATTGAGTGTTTCAATTCGAAGCGGCAATTTTTTTTGGCGCGATTCAAACCGGCGTCGGAGGCCGATTTGGGTATAGGCGACTTAACAGGGAGACTTCGGGAAAGCCTCAATTCGAAGGGGCTCAGAATGACGCGTCAGCGTCGTGCAATTCTCGACGCAGCACGCAGGCTGTCGCCCGCACACTTTGGTGTCACTGACTTGCTTTACGAAATCGCGCGCGGCGGAGAAGGCGTTCCCGATTCCGCACGCGCAACGGTTTATCGCACGCTTGAGTTATTCGTGGAATTTGGAATACTAAGAAAGCTGCAGCTCGAAAGCCGGGCGTCCGTTTTCGAACTCATATCGGAGACCGCCCATCACGAGCATCTGGTCTGCATTTCATGCGGAAATACCATAGAATTCGTCAGCCCGGAAATCGAGCGGCTTCAGGACGAAATCTGCCGTGAACTCGAATTCGAGCCGACAAGCCACCTTTTAAGAATATCGGGATTCTGCAAGAACTGCCGGGAATCGGGCGCAATTCGAAAATAATTGGCCAGTCCGAAGTCAATCAAAAACCGGACGCTCCGGCGTCTTCGCCGATCTCCTCGCCATTCTCCGGCGAGCCTTCTTCGGACTCCGGCATTTCAGGAGTTAAGTCGAGCAAAAACTCCCTCGCCTCGGCCAAATCTTCGCTTTTTACATATTGATAACTGATTCCGTCTATCATCATCGAATCCGTGAACAGCGTCATGGACCTGATTTTTTCGGGCGTGAAATCCGGCGCAACTTCCTTAAGCGCCAAAAACTGGCCGATTGCGATGTCGGTTTCGACGCACTCGTGGGCGAGCTGCAATATCCTGTTTATTTTTAAGAGGTTGCCTGGCTTGCGCATTTCGATAAGTATCGCTTTAATCAAATCCTGCTGCCTGCGCATCCGCCCGTTATCGCCCTCCGCGTCCTTGCGAAAGCGGCTGTAATCCACCGCGTTTTTGCCATCCAGCACCTGCCAGCCTTTCTTGATGTTGATGTTGAGATCCTGCGCCCGGTCGCGGTATCGCATGTCCTTTTCGACGTCAATCCATACGCCGCCAAGCTCGTCTATCAGCTTTTCCATCCCGCCGATTTTCGTAACCAAATAGTAATCGACGTTTATTTCGAGAAGTTTTTCGACCGCATATTTCACGTCGTCGATTCCGCCGTAGACGTATGCGTGCGCAAGCTTGTCTTTGTAAGGCCGCCCTTTTTTCGACAGCACTTCGCAATATAAATCCCGCGGAATACTTACCATCCGTGTTTCGTACGTAACCAAATCCACATGCGCCGCCAATACCGTGTCGCTTCTGTGCGGCGGCTCTTTATCCAGCCCGACGAGCATCAGGAACAGCTCGCCCTTGTCGTCGAATTGCGACGGCAGCGGCGGCTCCTTCGCGCTCGCGAGCGACATGTGCATAGCGAAATAATTGACGAGGCTTTTATGCTGTTCCGGCGATAGCCCCATTCCCGCAAAGAAAATCATGCTGGCGAAAAACATGACGAAAAACAGGACGCTGTAAGCCGTAAAAATCATCGTCAGCTTTCTGCGCCTGCGCTTGCGCCAGAATTCCAGGCGGTGCCTGTAGTTTTGCTTTTTTCCGGTTTTGATCGCGTCGGATACCGGCACCCAATCAAGGTCGGGCGTCATTCCTTCGCCGCCAGTTTCCCGGTTAACTTCCGCCAATCCTTATTTCTCCAAAAGCCAGTTGTAAAACTCGATGGTTGAAACGTCAACCGGCCAGTTCTTACTCATTACGTACGCGGTCGTCGCCTTAACGGCTTCGATGCAGCCTTCCCGAAGCGAAATCCCGGCAGCCGCCCGCACGCGTTCCACGCCGCCGTACGACCTGCCCGGTTCGATAATGTCGGCAAGATATACCGCGAGCGCCACGTCGCCCATCCCGGCACAACCGACCGTATGCCACCTGATCGCCTCGATGACTTCCTCGCAAGTCACGCCGAATTCTTCGCGAGCGATTTCGGCGCCGACCTTCGCATGAAGCAGCCAAGGGTTTTTTTGTTCGGCGGGGTTGACAAGAATACCAAAATATTCCGCTCTGCTCAACAATATGCCGAAATCCATCGGCTTGGCGATGTCGTGCAAAATGCCCGCGAATCTCGCTAAATCCGCTCCATCAAGACCGAAACGCGTCAGCAAATCCGCGGCGGAGTCCGCGACCCTGAGCGAATGTGCAAAAAGTTCTTGCGGAATCGCCCGCTCGACTCGCGCGCAAATTTCGGAATAACTATTTTCGGTAAGGCTCATATGGGCTAATCGTCTTCAAAAACGCCGGAATCGGCGGCTTCTTGCTCGAATTCCTTCACTTTGTCGAGATACGTCATATATGTTATTTCCGCGTCTACGTCCTCGACGTCCTTGCAGTGCGCAATCATCGCGGACAAATACTCGCGGGCAACGTCGAACTGGCGGGTGGCGATGAGGTCGCGCAGGATATTGTCGTGCCGCCTCTCGCTTGCGTCCACATGGCCGCGAAGCCGGATGATTTCCTCCATTTTGACCCGGTATTCCTTGTACGAATCGTACTGGGACAAAATGAACTCGCGTTCGACGAACGGAGAACCGGGATTGTCGCCGGCGTCACGCAGAAAAACGAATCCCCTCCATCCGCGATATTTAACGAAAATTACGACCGACAGGGCGAAGAATATCGCCGGAATAAGCAAAAGCCACCAAGCGAGCGGCGTCATCGTTTCGGCTACTTTAAGCCGGCCGGCGGACGCTGGATCGGCGCTAACGAACACCGCGGCGCAAGACGCGCAGGCGCGAAGCGATGCTTGGATATGCGCGCGGCCAATTGCCGGAAGGCTCAAACGCTGCACGACGGCCACTCCAATTCGATTCGGCGGCTGGTTACTCCGCTTCCATCTGGGCGAAGTATGTAATGTCAATGAACTTGCGCGTGTATTCGGGCTCGATCCCCGCCGACGTTCTAAGCGTCCGCCTGTCTTCGAGCTTCGTAAAATGCCTCATTCTCGTCGTCACCGCAAGGCCGAAGTTGTTAATGCCCCACGATTGGAACAGCCCCAATCCCACGCTTGCGTCCGACGAATCGCCCGGCAAGAACGGATTGTTCGATTTGAAAAGGTAACGCGGTACGAGCATTATCGGCCGTGCGATTGCGAAAATTTCCTTCTTGTCGATATCGAACATATATCTCGCGCTTATTCCCATATGACCGAATGCGCGATATTTCTTGTGCCAAGTATGGTTTTCCTCGTCTTCGCGCTCCCAATATTGCTCGAAATCGACGAGGCCCGCCATATCGATGACGGCCACGCGGCGCGTCAGCACACGCCTGAAATCCATAACCTGATAGTACATTTTGACGGGTACTTGATTCGGCAGCCCCGGAACGTAAAGCGGGATTTCGGCGTACCAAAAGTCCTCGATATACACCGGATACGGCGGAAGAACGAGCATATGCGTCCATTCGAAAATGTTCCGCGCGTCGATTACGATTTCCTCGTCGTTGACCTGCGCGTCGCTGAAATCGCCTATGAGTTCGAGACCGCGGACGTCTATTACCTGGCCGCTTTTCAGCGTTACATAGTCGATGTTATCGCCAAGAATTTGGGAAATATTGAAATTCGTCTTTGTATCTCCGGCTTGGCCGTCGCCCGCCTGCTTCGGTCCGACGAACTCCCCGCCGCCTCCGCCTTGGTAAGCCCCGCCGCCGCTCGGAAGCTGCGGTTTGATGCTTCCCGCCTGAGCGAATCCTATCGAGCCGGGCATGGTTAGAACGTCCGAAACCTCGTTGAGATTCCGAAACGGAGGCAGGCCCTCTCCGCCGGAAATCGACGGGGGAAGAGAGCCGCCCATCGTCGGGGGAGGATTGCCGCCTCCGCCGCCGCCGCCGGGCCGCGTTCCTTCGCCGGGATTTACGCCGAACGAAAAGTTCATCGTGAATACGTCGTAGCGGTGGAACGTAATTCTATGTCTGTTCATTCCTTCCGTAACGGACGTAACCCTGTCTTCCCAAACGGCGTTCACACCGAACTCGGGAACCAAAAGCCTGTCGGGCTCGCTCCACGGACGCACGACCGAGCCCAAAAGGCTCATTCTGTACATATAGCGGTCTTTTTGATCCAACTGCTGCGAGAACTGGAGCAGTTTTGCCTGCGTGATGTCCTGCGACATCGCAGGCATCGCAGCGGAAAAGACTGCCACCAGCACCGCAAAAAGAATCACAATACGTACGGCCATTACTAACCTCCCGATACCCTAACGGAGGGCGCGGACAACAATTTAGCGACTGACGAAACGGGCGTTTGTTCCGCCCGGACTTGAATCGAACAAATGGACCTGAGGGGATTCGAACCCCTGACCTTCTCCACGCCAAGGAGACGCGCTCCCAACTGCGCCACAGGCCCGGTTTTCAATCGAACGTCATCTCCACGCCTTCGCTGAGGAGTTCTTCGAGCTGATAGAACTCCCGCGCATCGGGCAACAAAACGTGCACGACGACGTTGTCGTAGTCTATCAGAATCCAGTCCGCATTGCGGTAGCCCTGAAGACTGGAAATAATTATATCATACTCCTTGAGCGATTCTATGATTCTGTCGGCGATTGCGCGGTTTTGTATGGCGGTTTGCCCCTGCGCCACAAGGATGTAATCGACGTAATCGAGAACCCCGGTTACGTCCAGCACTTTCACATCTTCCGCCAGCTTGTCCCTCGCCGCCTCCACCATCAGCCTAAGCACTTCTTCGATGGAATCCGGCTCCGGCTTGACTTTTTCCTCCGGCGCGGCGCCTTCCATTTTTTCCAGAGTCATAAATCTCCAAAACTGAAATTTTGCGCGAACTTGCGCGCCTTTAATTATATAACATAATCCCGGCGCGATAATCGCAGCGTGGATTCGAGCACGTTCGCCGAAGTCTCGTGGTGGCACGTCGCAGCCTGCGGGCTGATGCTCGCCGCCGTGTTAGGCGCGATTTTATGGCTAAAGCTCGGCCTCGCGAAAGACCTGTTCGCTAATTCCGTCAGGTGCTTCGTTCAACTCGCTGCCGTCGGATACATCCTGAACTGGGCATTCGGGCCGGGAAGTCCGGCGAAACTCGGTTTGATAGTGCTCGTTATGGTAACTATTGCAGCCTATACGGCAGGCTCGCATCAAAAATGGCGGCAAAAAGGTCTGAAAACCCGCATTTTCTTAAGCCTGCTGGTAAGCCTGCTTTTCACTATGATTCCGCTTCTGACGCTTATTCTCGAAATCGAACCTTGGTACAAACCGCAATATTCGATTCCGCTTGCAGGAATGGTTCTGTCGAATTCGATGAACGGGCTTGTGCTTTATCTCGACAGGCTGCGCGCCGAGCTGAAATCGAGAGTGCCGGAATTCGAAGGCTATTTAAGCGTCGGAGCGCCGGTTCGGCATGCGATTTTCCCGATGGTGCGGGACGCCGCGCGTGCCGCGTTGTTACCCAGACTGAACGAACTCGCGATTATCGGAATCGTCGCCCTGCCCGGTATGATGAGCGGCCAGATAATCGCCGGCGTCAATCCGATAGACGCCGTAAAGTATCAAATTATCGTCATGTACCTTTTGACGTCGGGTGTCGCGCTGGCGATGCTTGGAATGGTTGCCCAATCCGCATGGCTGGTCGCCGCCGCAAAACTTCCCGCCGAGAACCTCGGCGAAACTCATTTCAAAAGCCGCCGCACGGCCTGAATTTGAAATCGGCGTCTGCCGAATCCGATTTGAATTACATCGCGCCGACTATTCCGTGTAACCGATTTTGCTCATCTGCGACGGCGAAAGAGGCGTTATGAATTCGTATTGAAGCTTGTCCAATTCCGTCGTCATCGGCGACCACGCGCCGCTACCAGGGTTAAAGTCCATGAACTGGAACTCGAATTTGTCCGGCAGGAACGGCACGATACCCTGAATGTGAACTACCGCGCCTTGCCCGCCGTTCGCATCGGGATCCCAACGCGTTACCGCTATTTTCCCCGTGTCCTTGAGCTGTTGGACCGCGGAATTCCCTTGGAACGTAGCGCCGTGGCAATCCGCGCATCCACGCCCGGCTTTCATCACGGAATGTCCGTGATACGGGCCGAACGCGACGAACGTTTTGTCCTGATAAGTTACCGCCTGATACGTCGCCGGTTTGACGAGTCCGCTGTTGGAATCTTCGGCCAGGAACATGAACCCGCTGAACGCCTGATACTGCTTCTTTTCGTGGCTGTCGATTAGCGATTCGAAGTGGCAGTTGTAGCAAGTGACTTCCGTTTCCACGTGGCACGAGCTGCAATGAACTAGATTGTTATGAATCGTGTGCGGCGAAGTGTTCGGGGCCGCCGGACCGGGTCCTGCGGCGCTATGGCAATCCATACACTCGGTTTTCGACGCGCCTTCTTCGTGCATCGACGAGTACGAGTTGCCGTCACCGTGAAGCTGGTCGAAACCGTGGCAATCCACGCAGTTCATACCCGCGTCGCGGTGTACGTCGCCAAGCGCAAGCGCGCCGATTTCGAGTCCTTGCCGGGCATGACAGCGCAAGCACGTCTGCGGGTCGTCCACGGGCGTCGATTGCGCGTGGCAGGAATCGCATCCGTTCGCAGTTCCCAGCCCCGGCGTCGCATAAACGTGGCATGTATTGCATCCGGTGTCGTTGTACGGAATTCCCGTAAGCGAGCCGAAGCCGTCGGGACGCTCGTACCACCACTGCATTCCCTGCGAAGTGCCGTGCAAACTTATCGGCAGAGTGTCGAACGGGCTTTGGGTTATGTTTGCGGCGAGCGCGCCGATTTGGCGCGGCGTAAGCGGCGTGATGAACTCGAACTGGCTGCCGCTCATCGCCTTCGTCGATGGCGACCAGTTGTTCGACGCTTTGTCGAACGTTACGAACTGCATTTCGAAATCGGAAGGATTCACGAACGGAATCACTCCCTCGGCGTGCTTGACTTCGGAAGACGCTTCGTCCCATTCAGTCAGCACGATTTTGCCCGACTGCTGAAACTCCTTCGCAAATGCGTTGTTGTGACAATCGGCACATGTTCTCGCCTCCGCCGTCACAGTGTGTCCGTGATAAGGGCCGAACGCGGCGAACGTTTTGTCTTCGAATACGACGGATTGATATGTAGCCGGCTTGATTTTGCCGTCAACCGAATCGTTGGCGAGAATAACAAAGTTCGCGAACGGTCTGTACGGTTTCTTTTCGCCGTCGTTAATCAGCGAATCGAAATGGCAGTTGTAGCAGGTTACGACGGTTTGGTCGTGGCAAGCGGTGCAGTGTATGGCTTCATTGTGAATTTGATGCTCCGCGACTTCCATCGGAATCGTGCGGTGGCAGCTTTCGCAGTCGCGCTTGAATTGGCCTGGACTGTGCATCGACTCATAAGAACTGCCGTCCCCGTGAACTTCGGCGAGCGTGTGACAGTCCATGCACGCCATTCCCGCGTCGCGGTGGACATCCGAAAAACCGAGCGCGGTGAATTCCAGCCCCTGCCTAGCGTGACAGCGCAGACAAGTCTGCGGATCGCTCGCCGGCGTAGGTTGGCCGTGGCACGAGTCGCAGCCGTTCGCCGTTCCCAAACCCGGAACCGCGTATACGTGACAAGTGTTGCAGCCGGTATCGTTATAGGGAATGCCCGTAAGCGCGCCGAAACCGTCCGGCCTTTCATACCACCATTGCATGCCCGACGATGTGCCGTGAAGGCTTATCGGAACCGGCGCCGTGAATCCACCGGGAGGCGTAATCGTGATTTTGATCGAAGTTTCGGCTTTGTTTCCGGCCGCGTCGCTCACAACCACTTTGATTGTGTAATTGCCGGAAATTGAATGCTTATATGTAACTTCCGCGCCGGAGCCTTCGAAAATTCCGCCCGCGCCGCCGTCGCTCCACGAAAACGTAAGCGCGCCGCCGACGTCGTCGGACGCCGTAACGGAAAGGGCAATGGCTTCGCCCGTTTCCGCGACATCCACGGAAGCGTAAATCCCGCCCGTAATTACCGGAGCGGTTTTGTCGCCGGAATCGGGCGGCACGTCTATTCCGCCGGGCGTGCCTGGCGCGCCGGGACGGTTCGTGGTCGTCGAGCCCGAGCACGCGGAAAGCAGCATCAGGGCGGACATTGCCGCAACGGCCACCAAAATTGCGAGTTTTTCCCTCATCCTATCCTCCATCGCGCCATAAAGCTACGGCCGGAGCTGTGCAAAGACACCGGGGCGAAACGAAACCGGCGCAGATGTTCAAGTATGTAATGTATATCGCGGAGGAGTTATTTAGTCAAGGAATTGAGGAAATTTATTGCCTATCGCGTAGCGTAACTTAAGACGGCTAAACGCGCCTGTCGATTAAGTCCATAACGAATTTCCGTTACTGCTTCAAACGGGGATGGATTTCGTGTTGCAGCGAATCACGATTTTGGAAACGAGCCACCATCTTTCCCCGTCGAATTCCCCCAAAATCAGGTTTGTCCTCTCGTCCGACACTTTGACGCCGCCGCCGTCAAGCTCGGAATTGTATGTCAGCACCGCAGCGCCGATATTGCCCATCACATCGAGTTTTTTAACTTCGAAGTCCATTCGCGAAAGGCTGTACCGCGAAAACTCCCTTTCGAGTTTCGCCCGAAGCCCTGCCAAATCTTCCTCGAAACTGCCCGTAACCTGAAAGCTCTTGTAGTACGGCCTCCACGCAGCCATATACGTTTCGATGTCTCTTTCGGCGTACGCCCTTTGTGCGCGCCGCATCAGCGCTTCGAATCCGGCAGGGCCGGGCTCGAAAGCGCATTCGTATTCGCCGTTGTTTTTTGCAATTTGCATTCTTAGTCCGAAGTTTCGCTCAAAAGTAGTTACCGTGGAAACCGGCCGCCGATTTTAGCAAACCGGTTGTTTCTAAAACATGATATAATCGCTTCGTGGCGGAAACCATTCTTATCGTTTTGACGGTACTTGTCGCTTTGATTCTCGCGGTTTTCGTGGCTTTTTTGGCAGTTTTCGTCAAAAACGCCGTTCCGAGAATGCTTCAGGCGAAGGCCGTGCTGGAAAAGGTGGACCGCTTGCTGGCGAGTGCGGAAGAGCGCAGGCTCATCCAAACCGCCTCGGAAACAATCGAGGAAGGGCGTAGCGCGATACGGCAAATCCAGCCCGGACTCGAAGCGGCGGGACAGGTTGCGGAAAAAGCGCCGGCTTTGGCCGACGAAGCGCTGTCCGCGCTGTCGGAAGCGAGGGCGCTTTTACGGCGCGCCGATACCGAACTTCCGCCCGAAAAGGTGCGGGAGCTTCTTTCCGGCGCGCAGGAGACGCTTTTTCAAGCGAAAAAAGCGGCCGAAGACCTTGAGGATTTGTTGTCGAAGGCACGGCATACCAGAGATACCGTGACCGACGGCATCATTCAAACCAAGGACAAGGTCGAAGACGCCGTAAATCTCGTCGGCGCTCTCAGGGCCGGCCTCGAAGCCGGTATCAGATCGCTCAGACGTTAGGTAGTATGTAGTAAGGGGTAATGGAAAGGTAAGGAGGAATTGGCATGTCGGAAAATCACGATGACTTTCAGAAGAATTTCGGAATGATGGTTGCGGGCTTCGGATTCGGAATGCTGGTAGGCAGCATTCTCGGCCTTCTGTTCGCGCCCAAAAGCGGAAGAGAGTTGCGCTCGGACATATCGGAACGTAGCGTCGAGTTTTACGGAAAGGCTCGCGAAGGCGTTTCCGATGCGTACCGCGATAGCGTAACCAAGCTCAACGAAGCCTATTCCCATGCACGCGACGCCCTCGAAATAGCATATTCGACGAGCCGCGACTTCACCAAAGAAAAGGTGGAAAAAGTCAAGGCCGCGGTTGACGAAGGCGTCAAAGTAGCGAAGGATAAAATCCAAAAGAAAAGCTCGGAAGACGGCGACGGAGCATCGGAAAACGCCTAATCGCCCGGTATTAAGCCGCGGCCGAACAGGCGGCGGACCAAACGCCCGGCGCGGATTTTCCTGATGGAGGTATGCACACGAACGGCGCCGTCATTCTCACGCGCAATCCATACCTGTACACGGTACAGCGCTTCGAGCGCGCCTGCGGCCGCGCCGGCGTGGATTGCCGCGTAATCGACCCGTTTTTGATAAGCGTCCACCTTGGAAGAAAAAATTCCCGGCTCGAATTCGCCGGCTCGCCTCTCTCGCCGGGCGTTGCGATAAACCGGCTTTCGAGCCTTGCCGGGGAATACGCCGTGCAAGTGCTTGCGGAAATGGAGCGCGGAGGCGCGCTTTGCATCAACCCGGCGAAACCCACGGCGGACTACCGGCACAAGTTCGCCGCGCTGCAAACATTGGAAAATTCCGGCGTACCGGTTCCGGAAACGCGGCTGGTGAGATCCGGCCAAGATTTGAACGCAGCGGTGGAAGAGCTTGGCGGGCCGCCCGTCGTGCTCAAGTTCGCTCGCGGCGCGCAGGGGCTGGGCGTGATTTGGGCGGAAAGCCGCGACACCGCGGTTAGCGTTATTGAGAGCCTGAATCTGATTCAATACGACGGGCTTTTGCAAAGATATTATCCGGCGGCGAGAGAGCTTGATTTACGCGTGCTCGTTCTCGGCGGGCGAGTTCTTGGCGCGGTTAAACGCGTTGCGGGCGAGGACGATTTTCGTTCGAACTTTCATCGCGGCGGAATGCTATATAAATATGAACTTTCGCCTGAGCTTGAAGAGCTGGCCGTAAAAGCGAGCGCCGCGCTCGGAACGCATTTTGCGGGCGTGGACATCATCGAAACGGGTAGCGGTCCGGTCGTGCTGGAAGTCAACCTGTCGCCGGGATTCGAAGGTTTCGACAAAGTGTATTCGGCGGACATTGCCAAAGAAGTTCTCGACTGGGCGCTTGAACAATCGAATAATGTTTCGGAATAAAATATGACGGACGAAATCAGCGGCAACAAAAAACTTGTTTTGCCCGTGATTGTGCTTTCCGGCACGCCTTTCGAAATGGGGCGGGCGTTCGGTTCGATAAACCCCGTACGCGTGCTCGAAATTTACGAATCCCGGCTGGCGAAACTGATCGAATACGCGGCGGAAGACGGCGTGGAAGTTTCCGAAGACGATGCGCTCGCCGCAGCCGCCGAATGTCTGCCTTACGTGGAATCGTACAGCCCCGAAGGCTATGAAGAACTATCCGCTCTCGCCGCGGTTTGCATGATGACAATCGAGCAGGTCTGGCTTATAAACGCATACACCGATTTGCGAGATTATATGCGGTTTAGTTTCGGCGCAGGCGATAAAAGAAGCGGGAAAAAACCCGAACTCGAAGGCTGCAGCGCGTTTTTCGCGGCGGCCAACGTATGCGCGGACGGCGTGCCGCTTCTCGGTCAGACTTGGGACCTCGGCACGGAAGACATGGAGCGCGTGGTGGCGCAGCACCGCAAGCCGAAAAACGCGCCGGAAGTTTGGACGATTACGGTCGCCGGCGCGCAGCCGATGATTGGCATGAACGAATGCGGCATTTCCTGCCTAACGAACGACCTCAATCCCGGAGACGGGCGGCCCGGCGTTTGCTATCTGGACATCCTTTCCAAAGTTCTGCGCCAGAAAACGCTCGACGCTGCGATCGAATGCGTGACGAAGGCGCCGAGGCTCGGCGGGCATCATTACTTAATCGCGGACGGCGGGGGAAACGCGGTAACGATAGAAACGAGCGCTCGCGCCCATTCTTTTCAGTTCATAGACCGCGGCGTGTTCGTACACACGAACCATTACATCGAGCCGGATATGCAAAAATTCGAGCGCACGCATCCGCCTTCGAGCGTGCCGAGGTTCGAGCGGATGACCGCGCTGCTTAACGCCGCGGCGAAGCGAATAGGCGGGGAATTTGATAGAGGCGATGACGATTCGATTAGCGGCGGCTCGGATAAAACCGGTGGCGCGGCAAAATATAATGGCGATGGCGAGAAAATCGCGTCACCGGGCGAAAATGGAGCGCCGGGCGAAATCGAGGCACCGGGCGAAAGCGGGGCGCCGAGTGAAACCGGGCAGAGTGGAAAACCTGGAATGTCGCTAAAAGACGTACACCGGATTTATTCCGACCGCGAGGGCGATTACTGCATCAACCGCTACGACGACGACACCGGTTCGAGCACGAACGCCTGCCTGATTATGTCGCCCGTTCACCGCAAACTCTGGATGTGCCGCGGCCAGGCCGACCGCGGCGAGTGGATCGAAGCCGAATTCGGCTGGCCGGAAGAGGGGGGCTAAAAGGAAACTATCTCGACCATCTGCTGTCCGTTTATCCTAAAAACGCCCTTTTTAATCTCCGATTTAAGCACTTGCTGAAATCGCTTTGAAGTTGCCTCTCGAATCGCTTGGAATCCGAGCAATCGAGCGGCCTCCTTAATGAGTTGCTCTTCTGGAGTTGCAAAGTGAATTTCTAAAACCCGCTCGAAAGCAGCACTTATCTCCTCTTCGGCAATTCTCTCCGCTTTTAGCATCTCTTTAGGTCGGCGACGCACCATTGCTGGCCGATCATTCACTATTCTCCAGAAAAAGCTGCCTTTGCGCCTTACCATCTCTTTCCGTTCAGCAAGTGCCGCGGCAAACTTGATTGCTGAGCGAATTCGCGAACCTGCCTTACCTAATTCCGCGATTGTCCGTAATCTAGTTACAATTTCCTCAAAGTGGACGGGACTTTCTACTTCCACAACATCAGCAACTGCTATTGCTAATTCAGACTGGACGCTGTCATATAGATTTGGAGATATACGGGCTTTTATCGCTGTGCATTGTAAATACTCAGCAGCCTCATAGTTATCTATTAGTGCTGGCTCCTTTTCGATACGAATCACCGGATCATAATTATTATTTAATAATTGGCCTTCGTTTTTAGTTGCAACTCCCAAATTCAACGGTAATGTACGTGCTTTGTCAATGGCTTCGAGTAACCTTTTGCTTGCAACCGGATAATTGTGAAACCAGTCAGTGCTCCATATTCGGTGAATCCTTCCACGCCAACCCATTTCTTCAAGTACTTGCTGCCTTAGCCGATCCCGATCTCTAGCTACTGAAGTTGTATGGTACTTCCTGCCATCACATTCGACTGCAAGCAAGTAGCATCCCGGATACTCCGGATTAACAACTGCCAAGTCAATTCTGAACTCGGCGCAACCCACTTGTGTGCGTACTTCATGCCCACAAGCCTCTAGGAAGCTCTTTACTGAATCTTCAAATGGAGATTCGGTGTCCGCACTCATCTCAGTAGGAGTGAAATGCCTCCTACTTCGCGCGAATTCCAGAAACTGCTTTAGTATTTTAACCCCGCGTGAAGCATTGTTGTCAATCGGAAGATCTTCGGCGCGGAAGTTGGAGAATATGACACAGCGCTCGCGTGCGCGAGTCATAAGAACATTAAGCCGACGCTCACCACCTTCCCTGTTAATCGGACCGAAATTCGAAGTTAAACGTCCGTTACTGTCCTTGCCGTATCCTACGCTGATGAATATAACATCTCTTTCATCGCCTTGTATTGTTTCTAGGTTTTTCACAAAGCACTTTTCCCGGCTTTTGCTGTAGAAATAATCCTGCAATTCGGAATTTATACGTAAAACGCGCTCAATCTCATCAAGAATGGCTTCCTGCTGCTGGATACTAAATGTCCCAATGCCAAGGCTTTTCTCGGGATTCTTCCGATAGTGCTCAATTGCTGCATCAACTACCATTTTCGCTTCTTCACGATTTTTCGCAGATTTGCCACGGTCATACACGCTTCCTTTGCTTTCGATATGTTCGAGACCCACTCCGGGAAGACTGGCTGCAACGGAAGGATATATTAGTAGCTTATTGCCATACAACGTTCGATTGCTGACTTCTATAAGCGATTCATGTCGACTGCGGTAATGCCAGCGAAGCATCTTTTGCGGAAAGCGCATCACGCACTGCTGCAAAATGCTTTCAATATCTTTTATCGATGCGTCAGGAAAGTTCTCGTCATCCGCTTCATCCTCGCTATCAATTTTGTCAAAAAAGCTTGTTGGGGGCAGCTGCTTTGTGTCACCCATGACAATAAGCTGTTTAGCTCTCAGCAGCGCTCCTAAAGCGTCCTCAGGTCCGACTTGGCTTGCCTCGTCAAATATCACAGTATCGAATTCTATAGTTTGCATCTCCAAAAATTGAGCAATTGACAGCGGGCTCATTAAGAAGCATGGTTTAAGCTGCTGAATTAATCGGCCGGCAAACGACAATAGCCTTCGTATGGACAAATGGCGTTTTTTTTTGTTCAATTCTCCTTGAAGGATTCCTAATTCTGATTGAGGAACGCTACCAGCCAAAAATGGTTGTGGACGAGCCTCATATATTAAGCGGGCAAGCCGTTGCTGATTGAGACGTTGCAGTTCCTTATCAATCGCCGCAAAGTCTACTATTCTTCTTTCATGGACTTCTGCAATAAACTTGTCAAGAGCGGGATGATCGTTGAACGCCATACGGAGCAATGACGCCGCGAAATTTAACTCAAAAAGTAAAACCGCATCGGCAGGATCGATTTTATCTCGTTCAAGCAGATCAATGACCTCATTTGCAGATGAATTATTTAGACTATTCCTATACTGTACGAATTGCGCCCACTGTGCAAGCAAATGAAGATTGTCTATCCAGTCCTGCAACTGCCCCTTAATTACGTCATATTCCGTCTCGTTCCAAGGCTTGCCAAAGCCTAACTCCGGTGTAAAACCGATGCGCTGTTCAAGTGTATTGAGGATCCGAGCCGCTCTGTCAATGCTTGCGCCCATATTTTTGCTGGCGTCACTAATTGCATTAGGATTAATGCCAGATTCCACAATAGCCGCAGAGCGCAAGGTCAAGGTCCCAATTGAAACATATTTTCTAAATTCAGTTGCCCAATCCGAAAAGGCTCTGAGGATATTTACAGAAGTAGACTCACAGAGCCATAGTCGGCCAAAATAATAACGTGCTTCTTCGGCTTTTTCCTGCAAAAAATCTCTTTCTTCAATACAACATCGCGCTACTTCGTAGTCTGCAACAAAGGAGCGGGCTTCGGCATTAAGACCAGCCATTTGCGTGCGCAACTTAGTGATTTCGCCAAACCCTTTCTGCTGCCTCCAGGCAATCCATTGCTCTAACATGGCGAGGTTCCGAATCCATGTTTCTAAAGCGGATTCAAGCTCTAAAAAGGCCTTGTTCTCAAGATGCCCATCCGCCAGTCCAAGATTATCGACGTCGAGCTTGCCGCAAACAGCTGCCAATGAGCTGCTGACTTGCCTAAGTAGTTTGCTGCTTTCATCAATGTCCCTTTTAAGATGTTCTTTATCAGGCCCATCCGATGCTACTGAAATCGCTCTTTCGGTTAAGTAGCCTTTCATCACAGACTGCCGGAATTGAACTATCCACTTTGAAAAAGATCGAAGCATCCTTACATTACTTGATTGTCCTTGCCAATGTAATCCGAAGAGAGAGCGTGCATTTTCCTCATTGTTAATAACAAGCTCTTGGCTTGACATATACTGTGCTAAGCGATTTAGGTTGCGCAAAAGCTGAGGAATGGTTGCTCGCGATTTATGCAACGACAATGCTTGCTTTCTCAATATCCAGAACTTTGGCCTAATGAAAAAAAGCGCACTTTGACTTTGTAGTTCAAATTCTCTGCGTAAGTCCTCTATCGGACATATAAAAGCCTCTTGCTTGAATAGTAGTTCAAGCTCTGTTTTTTCAGACTGCAATAGCTCTATCGCTTCTATTAGCAAGGTGGCAGTCGGGTTTTCTTGGTTCCACTCGGCATTGAGTAGCACATCGCTTTCCGCTGGAAGTCCGTTTGCGACCGTCAGAGCGGCATCGACACAGTATTTTGCTTCTTGTAGAGAGCTTGGATGGAAGCATCCGGCTTGCTCCGATAATGCAACTAAGCTATTTCGAAGTCCTTTAAGCAAGCTGATCTGATCCTTTAATTCGGAGGCAAAACGATGCACTGCTTGAATCGAAAATGGAATTGACCAACGTCCTTCTAGCATTGAAACTCGATCTTGAAGAAATTCCAAGCGCGAAATGAGCTTTGCAGCAGAGGGTGAAACTTTGTTCCAGCGGTCATCCATTAACAGCTTCGCCTCAACCATGGCGGGAGCTTCCGCCATGAAGGAAGCTGCGTTGATAGAATAAATAGACTGCTCTACTGTGCTTGGAGTTCCGGTTCCAGCTATCGCATCGAGAGCTAGCGCCGCACTGTTAATCGCATCTATTGCTTCTTTAGAATCAAGGATTAAATTATTGACTTCATCTCTGTCGATGTCAAAAAACCTACCACTAGTATGGCAATGCCTCCATGGATTACTGGCGATTGGCCGCAATGCCGGGATAATCTCTGAAAGGTCATTCAATCCGCGCTTTACCCTCTCGTATTCGGACTCCGAAATTCGTTCCACACCGGATATATTAAAATAGTGGAGCTTATGCCCTCTTTCCTCTATCAAATGACGTGCCCTGACGTATTGTCCGAAAAGCGAGAAAGGAGTTCTTTTGGATTCTCCAACTTCTGATCTAAGTACTTCAGCATAACTATTAAGCTCTTGTGCAAGTCGTTCCCGTTCATCGAATTTCTGTTCTGACAATACCGGGGCCGGCGGCCGAATTTCAATTGTCCGCTTTAATTCTTCAAGGACAAGGCGCTTGTTGGAGTAGCGGCTGTGAAGTTCAAGGCATGCGTCCCCAAGACCACATAAATCCAGGCGAGATTTCACGACTTCGAGAGCAGCCATTTTCTCGCTAACGAATAGAACCTTGCGTCCCAGCGCAAGCAATTCGGCAATGACATTTGTAATCGTTTGGGATTTGCCCGTTCCAGGCGGCCCCTCGACAACCAAATTCTTGCCCGCTTTAACCGCCTCGATAACCGCCACCTGCGATGCGTCTGCATCCATCACATGGTATTGGTTTTTGACAGGCAGCATTGCCACTTTCTGCTCGTCTTCGGAAAAGTCAGTTGAGCTTAGCGCGTCCCCAGCACCTTGATTTATATCACCTTCAAATAAGCTCCTTAATAAAGGATAACGAACGATGTTTTTTTCTTTAGTCTTATCTTGTGGAGTCAAATCACGCCACATTACGAATTTGTTGAAACTGAAAAATCCCAAATAAATGTCGTTACTGATATTCCATCCTACTTGTTTGCTGATAGCTCGCTTTACTTTTTTGAAATAGGACGAAGGGGTCCCCTGCGGGTCATCGGGGAGAACGAATTCCGGTAGCTTAACCCCAAAATCGTCAAGCTTTGCTTGCAATGAAACGTTGGTCGTAAGATCCTCCTCTGTCCATTTGAGGCGAAATGCGCTTCCAACTGATTTTCTTGTTAGCATCGTGGGAATTAACACTAAAGGAGCACGATGCAAGAGATCACTATCCTGTTTATCTTTCCACTCGAGGAAGCCAAGCGCTAAATAAAGTACGGTATAACCTTGCTCTTCAAATACAGTGTCGGATTTCAGCTTGATTTGAAGAAGACGGGGCTCCAAGGCGGCTCGAGTAAGGTCAGTCTGAAGCCACTTATCATTTTGTGTCTCTTCACTAAAGTCTATCTCATCTTTCGCAACCTTTGCTTCTCCATCTGCTGTTTCGGGAAGCTTCGACACATGTTTGAAATACATTTGAGTCTGGTCAATGACCAATTGCTGAAAGACCACGTCAGGCACCTCGTGCACGACCTCTATTGTTGTGCGCTTGGTTGGCCTGAAATTAAGAAGCCTGTTGCGCAAGCTAAGGTCAAGCAATCGCTTCCTTGCCCTTTCCAACTCCGCTGCAATGTGACTATCTTCTGTCCTCATGGCTTTGGCCGAGAGAAACTCGACGAGCATTATTATTATCACATTACAATGAATACGTAAAGGGCGAAAGGCAATCCATGCATTTTTCGCCCCCCCCGTCTACCCCCCGTTCATCGCGCCGGCGCGCATTACCGCGTCCGAGTTTTTCTTCGGTTTGCGCAGTTTTTTCCCGTGGCCTTCAAGCACCGGGCGCAGGTATTTGCCCGTGAAGCTTTCGGCGCAGGCCGCCACTTCCTCCGGCGTGCCCGCGGCCACCACCTTGCCCCCCGCTCCGCCGCCCTCCGGCCCGAGGTCGATTATCCAGTCCGCGCATTTGATGACGTCGAGGTTGTGCTCGATGACGACGATCGTGTTTCCCGCGTCCACGAGCCGCGCCAAAACGCCGAGCAGTTTTTTCGTGTCCTCGAAGTGGAGCCCCGTCGTCGGCTCGTCGAGAAGATACAGCGTCCGGCCGGTCGCCCGTTTCGCAAGCTCGCGCGCAAGCTTCACCCGCTGGCTCTCCCCCCCGCTCAGCGTAGGCGCGCTTTGGCCCAGCTGAATGTAATCGAGGCCGACTTCGTGCAGCACCGCAAGCCCGCGATGAATCGGCGGAATGTTTTCGAAATGCGCCAGCGCTTCTTCCACCGTCATGTTCAGCACGTCCGAAATGTTCTTGCCCTTATATTTCACCGCCAGCGTCTCGCGCGTGAATCTCATCCCTTTGCACACGTCGCACGTGACGTACACGTCAGACAAAAAGTGCATTTCGATTTTCTTAACGCCGTCGCCCTGGCACGCCTCGCAGCGCCCGCCTTTCACGTTGAAACTGAACCGTCCCGGCAGATAGCCTCGCATTTTGCTCTCCGGCAGTTCGGCGAAAAGCTTGCGGATTTCGTCGAAAACTTTCGTGTATGTCACCGGATTGCTTCGTGGCGTGCGGCCGATCGGCTGCTGGCTGATTTGAATCACTTTGTCTATGTTGTCGCCGATGCCGGTAATTTTGTCGAACTGCCCCGTCGGCCGCGGCCGTCCGCCCACGAGCGACGCGGTCGCGTTGTAAAGGGTTTCGTTTATCAGCGAGCTTTTCCCGCTCCCCGACACGCCGGTGACGGCCACGAAAACGCCCAGCGGAATTTTTACGTTCACGCTTTTAAGATTGTTCGCCCGCGCTCCGGCAATTTCGATTATCTTGCCGTTCGGTTTGCGCCTCGATTCGGGCACGGCTATTTCGAGCTTGCCGGAAAGATACATTCCGGTCAGCGAGTGCTTGATTTTCGAAAGCTTTTTCGCGTCGCCCTCCGCCACGATGCGCCCGCCATGAACGCCAGCGCCCGGCCCGAAATCGAAAATCACGTCCGCGCACCGCATCGTTTCTTCGTCGTGTTCGACCACGATAACCGTGTTGCCGAGGTCGCGCAGCCCGACAAGCGAATCGATGAGCTTTCTGTTGTCGCGCTGATGAAGGCCGATGGACGGCTCGTCGAGAATGTATAAAACTCCGACGAGCCCGCTTCCGATCTGGCTCGCGAGTCTTATCCGCTGGCTTTCGCCGCCCGACAGCGTCGGCGCGCTCCGGTCGAGAGTAAGGTAATGAAGCCCGACGTTTTCTAGAAAGCTCAGCCTTTGAACGATTTCCTTAAGCAGGTCGCTGGCGATTTCCCTCTCGCGCTGAGTGAGTTTGATGTTCCTGAAAAATTTCGCGGCGGATGAAATGTCACGCCCCACGACGGCGTCAATCGAATCGCCGCCGGCCTTGACCGAAAGCGATTCCGGCCGCAGCTTCCGCCCGCCGCACGCCGGACACGGTTTTTTCGACATGAAATTCATATAGTAAGTGCGCATGCCTTCCGATTGCGTCTGCTTCGCGAGCCGTTCCACCTGATTCGCGAATCCTTCGAAACGCCTGCTTGAGCCGCGCCACTTGAACGAGCCGCCGCGCATAACCCCCTGTTTCGCCTTTTCGGGCAAGTGCTTCCACGGCGTGAGTATGCTTCCGCCGTGAGCTTCGAGAAACGCCGAAAGAAATTTTTTCCAGCCGGGACTGAAAACGCCGGTGTCTCCCCAAAGCTTTATCGCGCCGCGCTCGATGGACATCGAATCGTCCGGCACTAACAGACTTTCGTCAACCTTGAGCATCATCCCTAGACCGTCGCAGTCAGTACACATTCCGTACGGGCTGTTGAAGCTGAACGCTTGCGGCGATAGCTCCGGATAGCTTATCCCGCAGGGAATGCACGCTCGCTGCTCGCTGAACCTGACGTCTTCCTCCGTATCCAGCCTATGAAGGATGAACTGGCCGTCGCCGCGCCTGAGCGCTGTTTCAATGCTTTCCGCCAGCCTGCCCTCTAAGTCCGGCTCTATCTGCAGCCTGTCCACGACGATTTCGATGTCATGCTTTTTCGTTTTCGCCAGCTTGATTTCTTCGTGAAGCGAATAAATCTGGCCATTGATTCGCACTCGCGCGAACCCGTCCCGGCGCGCTTCTTCGAAAAGCTCTACGTATTCCCCTTTTCGCCCCGAAACCGCCGGCGCGAGAATGTATAGCTTCGTTCCCTGCGGCAGTTTTGCGACCGACTCCACCATCTGATCTATGCTTTGCGCGCTGACCTTATCGCCGCATTTATAGCAATACTGCACGCCGATGCGCGCGTATAGAACGCGAAGATAATCGTAGATTTCGGTCACGGTGCCGACCGTGCTTCGCGGATTGTGGCTCGCCGATTTTTGCTCGATGGCGATGGACGGCGACAGCCCGGAAATGCTTTCCACCTCCGGTTTGTCGAACTGGCCGAGAAACTGCCTCGCGTAACTGGACAGCGATTCCAAATATCTTCGCTGGCCTTCGGCGTAAATCGTGTCGAACGCCAGCGAGCTTTTGCCGCTGCCCGACACGCCCGTAAAAACGACGAACTTTCCGCGCGGAATGCTGACGTCAATATGCTTCAGGTTGTGCACCGAAGCGCCGCGTATTTCGATGAAATCCGACATATGCCTTTCCCGCCGGAACGCCGGACACATGCCGGGCTTCCGGGCGCATGATGATACCCGCACCGCCGCTTTTCGAGCCGATTCCGGTAGCGAAAAACCGAAATTCGAAATCCCGCGGCGATTGGCGGACGTTAGCACAATTTGGCAATAATTACTAGACTTTAGTTAAGTTTGTACTAAAAATGTATAATCCCTGCGTGCGGAAGCGGATTGCGGTATTCGGTTCGACGGGCAGCATCGGGCGCCAGACGCTCGAAGTAGCCGCGGAAATGAAAGGCGGCATCGAAGTCGTCGCGCTAAGCGCGCATAAAAACGCGGAATTGCTCGTTCGTCAAGCGCACGAAACAGGCGCGCATACGATATGCATCGCGGACGGCGAGGAATCGGCGCCTGTCATCCAATCGCGGCTGCCCGCTGGCACGCGGCTACTAACCGGTATGGACGGGCTTTGCGAACTCGCGTCTATGTCCGATTTCGATTTGGCCGTTTTCGCGATTTTCGGCTCCGCTGGGCTAAGGCCACTGGCTGCGGCAATCGAAGCGGGCCACGACATCGCGTTCGCTAACAAGGAATCGCTTGCGGCGGGCGGCAAGCTCGTAATGGACCTTGCGGCGAAACACGGCGTTAAACTGCTCCCGATCGACAGCGAGCATAATTCGGTTTTCCGTTGTTTGGCGGGGAAAAAGCCGGGCGAAGTTCGCGGGATAATCCTCGCCGCAACTGGCGGGCCTTTCAGAAAGGCGAGCCGCGAAGAGCTTTCGAAAGTAACTCTCGAAGAAACGCTCAATCATCCCGTTTGGACGATGGGCAAGCGAATCACGGTCAACAGCGCGACGATGTTCAACAAGGCGCTGGAAATAATCGAAGCGCACCACCTTTTCGGTATAGACGAAAGCGCGATTTCAATTTTCATTCATCCGCAGTCGGTCGTTCACGGAATGGTGGAAATGGCGGACGGCACGATAATCGCCCACTTCGCGCCGCCGGATATGAAGTATCCCATACGGTATTGTCTTTCGTATCCGGACGTGCCCGTAATCAAGTCGAAGCTTAACCCGGCGCTTTTGGCAAAACTCGAGTTTCATGTTCCCGACGAGGATGTATTCACGCCGCTCAGGCTGGGCCGCCGCGCGATAAAGGAAGACTGGACTTTCGCCGTTTCAATGAACGCGACGAACGAAATACTGGTTGACAGATTTTTATCGGGAAAAATCGGATTCACGGACATACTATCCGGTCTCGAAAGCGCGGCCGAATCATTCGGCCGATATCGCGGCAGGCCGCATACGATTGACGAAATTCTCGCGCTCGACGCTGAAGTACGCTCGGAAATGAATTCGGCTTCGGTATCCGGCGGCTAGACTTCCGCGTCGCGCAGAGCTTTCGCCGCGTCTTCGGGCAACGTGTGATTAATGTAAAACTCCGTTCCCCATTCGAAACCAGCGCTTTTCGAAAGCTTGGGATAAAACTCGATGTGCCAGCTGTAAGCGCTGTTTGCCAGCGGCATATTTTCCCGGCACCACGCGTCGCTCGGAATCGTGTGAAGGATATAGTTGTAATCGAAGTTTTCGCCAAGAGCTTTGGAATATTTCTTCAGCAAAACGCTCATCGCGTCCGCAAGCGCCGCAATGTCGGCATCCGTGCATTTCCTGAACGCCGGCTGCTGTTTTTTGGGGAGAATCCACGATTCGAAAGGCACTAGGCTTGCGTATGGACAAAAAACCGAAATCAGGTCGTTCGAATAAACCATCCGCTCTTTACTCGACTCTTCTTGTCCGATTATGTCCGTGAAAATGCAACGCTTTTTTTCGCGCCAATGGCCGACCGAGCCTTCGAGTTCTTCGAGCACGCGCTTCGGCACGATAGGCAGCGCGACCAGTTGGCTGTGAGGATGGTCTTGGCTCGCACCGGCGCGCATCCCTTGGTTTTTGAATATCATTATGTATTCGAAACGCTCGTCGCGGTACAAATCGAGCGTGCGCTGGCGGAACGCGGTAAAAACCGCCGCCAGGTTATCTGCGGATTGGCGGGAAGGCGGAAGCGAATGTTCGGCGGATTCGATTACGACCTCGTGTGCGCCGATGCCGTTCATCATGTCGTACATGCCTATGCCGCGGCGTTCCAGCGAGCCCTCGATTCGAAGAACGGGGAATTTGTTCGGCACGACTCTGATGCTCCAGCCGTTTTTGCCGCCGCCGGAATTCGCAGAATAAAGCTCCGGCGGGGTCAAAGCTTCGTTGCCCGGGCAAAACGGACACTCCGCCGGGTCGCTTTGCCGCGCCACTTCGTCCACATAAAATTGCGGGCGATTTCCGCGCTCGGTCGAAATAATCACCCATCTTGAAAGCACAGGGTCTTTTCTTAGCTCAGGCACGCTTGACCGTCCGAAGAATAAGGCACGCCGATTATAACAGGACGGCGGGGCGAAATCGCTCAAAAAAAAAACGCCCGGGCTTTCGCCCGGGCGATTTGCATCAAGCTAAAACCGATTAACGGTTTTCTTTCGCGTTCTCGCCTGCGTTGAGGACGAGGATAATCGCGTCGCGAACGCCGTTCGGGTTACCGTAGCTGAGCTGCTCGAGACCGATGTTCGTGGCAGCGCTGTAGGGGCTTCCGCCGAATGCGTTGTTGCTGTCCGCAACACGCGCCCAACGGGTCCAGCTGGGAATCGAAACCTCGACGCCGCTCTGGCCGCCGCCTCCGCCGCCCGGATCGCCGGGATCGCCCTGCATCGGGCCCACGCTCGGACGGCCCGCGGGAGGATTGAACGCATAAAGCGTATTCTCGCCGGTCTTCGATATGGCGTATGCGGAGATATTGGGCTCCCTACCGATAATGTCGCTTCCCTTCGAACGGATGCTGCCGAAACCGCCCATTATGTACTGGTCGATTTCAACCGGCTGAACCGGACGGGAAGTGTCCACCGACTGGGTGGTCGCGACTACGATGGGACCGTTGCTCTTGTAGAAGAACTCGCCCGGAAGATAAAGCTTCGGACGGTTTCCGTACCAGAGGTCGTAGAACCTGTAGCCGTCGAAGTCCGCCATCGACTGCGCATTGGGATCCGGTGTCGTTCCAGGCTGGCTCACGACGAATCTCGGGAACCTGTGGTCTGCCGACACGTTACCCATAATGGTGCAGCTGCCGCCGAAACGGTTGCCGCGCACCGGGCCGTTCGCATCGTTACGCAGCGGGTCGTTGATGTCCTGCTGGAACTTGTGAATGGCCGCGCCGTTGCGGGCAAACGGATTCTTGGGATAGCTGTCGATGTAGCCTCTGCGAAGGAGCGGGTCCGAAAGAGCGAATCTGTTGGTGATTTCGGTGATTCCGCTTAACGCAGCGACGTTGTTGCCGGATTGCTGATCCCGAGCATAGCGGATGTCGCCGCCGATAAGATACTGGGGATACACGCCTTCCGTGTCAACCGCAAACCTCTCGATAGAGAGCTGAATGTTGTGAAGATTACTCTTCACCTCGGCTTCCTTGGCCTTGTCCTTCACCCTGATGTAGTTGGGCAGGGCGATTGCGGCGAGGATGCCGATAATCACGATGACGACAAGAAGCTCAATGAGGGTAAAACCTCTTTTCATGCCGTCCACCTCCTTGAAGATTTTGGAATAAATGCTAAAAAAGGTTTGCGCGCCAAACGCCGCAAACCTCGACCGATTTAAGTGTACCCCGCCTTTCCCCTGTTGTCAAGCCCTTACGGCAAAAAATCCAAAAAAGATTTCGCGCCGGCATTTCCTCCACATTCGCTGCCGGATTTTCCCCTTCGCAATTCCGCGCCGCAGGCATAAAATCAGCATAGTCTTGTTATAATGCGCCCGTGCTAGCGACGCTCGAAACCGTGGGCATTATCGGACTTTCCGCCGAACCCGTCCTTGTCGAATGCGACCTTACCAGCGGGCAATTCGCCTTCAACATCGTCGGGCTGCCCGACAAGGCGCTCAAAGAAAGCGTTGAACGCGTTCGAAGCGCGCTCATCAATAGCGACCTCGAATTCCCCGATCAGCATATGACCGTGAACCTCGCGCCCGCCGACCTGCCGAAACAAGGTTCGCATTTCGACCTCGCAATCGCTCTCGGCCTCGCCATCGGCAACGGTCAAGCGCCGCCGGAAAAACTGAAAGGTTACCTTATCCTCGGCGAACTCGGCCTCGACGGCGGAATTCGTCCGGTGACGGGCATTTTGCCGTCCGCTATGCTGGCGCGCGAAATCGGGATGAAAGGCGTCATCGTGCCGGCGGACAACGCGCAGGAGGCGGCGGTCGTCTCGGGCATCGAAGTCCGCGGTTTTTCGCATCTAGCCGAACTCATCGCCTGGGCGCGCGGCAACATCGAAATCGCGCCGCATCCACCCGTGGACGTCTCCGAGTTGCTCGTAAGTTATAGCAGCGAAATCGACTTCGCGGAAGTGCGCGGACAAGAGCAGGCGAAGCGCGCCATCGAAGTCGCCGCGGCCGGAGGACACAACCTTATTATGGCCGGGCCTCCCGGCGGCGGCAAAACGATGCTGGCGAAGCGGATTCCGAGCATTCTCCCATCGCTGCGCGCGGACGAGGCGCTCGACATTACGCGCATTTACAGCGTGGCCGGGCTTTTGCAGCGCTCAAGCGCGGTCGTCACCGAGCGGCCTTTCCGCAATCCCCACCACAGCGTCAGCCTGCCGGGGCTTATCGGCGGAGGCACGATTCCGCGGCCAGGCGAAATCAGCCTCGCGCATCTCGGCATACTTTTTCTCGACGAAATGCTCGAATTTCCCCGCTCGGCGCTCGAAAACCTGCGCCAGCCGCTCGAAGACGGCGAAGTTACGATAAGCCGCGCCCAGCTGTCGCTAACGTTCCCCTGCCGGTTCATGCTCGTCGGCGCGCTGAACCCCTGCCCTTGCGGCTATTACGGCGACCCGCTCAAGGAATGTACCTGCCGCATAGGCGACATACACAAATATTGGAAAGGGCTTTCCGGTCCGGTAATCGACCGCATCGACATCAGCGTAAGCGTGAACAGGCTGACGACGGACAAGCTTGCGAGCGACGAGCCCGAAGGCGAACCCTCCGTGAACATCCGGCGGCGCGTCGAAGCAGCCCGGAAAATTCAGGCCGAAAGATTCGCCCGGTACGCCGAGGCGAGCGCGAAGGCGCGCGCCGAATCCGCGGGAGCCGATGCTCCGCCGGAACCCGGCGCGGCAAAATCCCGGGGACGCGGCGCCAAAGCGGCCGGTCTCGCCCGTCCATCCGGTCAGCTGTCTTCGAGCGTTTATTGCAACGCCCAAATGACTCAGAAAATGACGGACGAGCTTTGCCGGCTGGACGACGCCGGAAAATCGCTCTTGATACGCGGCGTCGAAAAACTTGGGCTGTCCGCACGGGCGTTTCACCGCATCAAGCGCGTGGCGCGCACGATTGCCGACCTCGACGGCGTGCCAGACATCAAAGTGCAGCACGTGGCGGAAGCGATTATGTATCGCGCCGGCGAAGGCGTGTACAGCTCGCCGTAACAAACTCCGCGATAAACCAATTATTCTCACTCTCCTCACCATATGCGGAGGCGGTGTGGAGTGCGGAGGCCTTAGGCTTCGCTCTTCTACCGTAGGCCATGCCTGCGGCATGGAGTGCGCCACGCAAGTGGCGCCTTTCTTAGCGGTACGCAAGTACCGCGTTTTTCGCTAGAGCACGTCCGGCATTTCTTCCGAAGCACGCCGTTCCCGACGACTATTTTTCATAACCAATTCAATTCCCGCATTTTCATGGTAAAATATCCCCGGCGGAGAAAACATGCCTAATCGGATTTCAAAATCTGGGGCTGATTCTGGAACTGTGGCTGAATTTCCCTAGCACGCGGCGCAACCCCAGCGGCGCCGGCAAGCGTAGCGCAGGCTTCCAGCCTGCAACATGCATTTCCAAAAATGTCAGTAGCGCAGGCTTCCAGCCTGCAAAATCCATTTCAGGAAAAATCCGATGTAGGGACGAGTCGCGCTCGTCCTCGTGAAACGCGAAGCGTTTCCCTGGAGTGCGTGAGCTTGCTCTCGCCGTCAATGCCTAAGCTTGCTCCGGCGTCTCCCGCAGGCAAGCCTGCGGAAACAGGGCGGCGGCAAGACCGCCGCACTCCACGGCGCAAGTTCCACTTGCGCAAATCCTGCCTTGCGAACGGTGCGAACCTGATGTACGAAGGTGCGCGCGTCAAAAGCTGGATGCTGGGCAGGGACCTTAATCCGGGCGGAAGAGGATACGGCGATTTCTTCCCCCATGGAATGTTTCAAATCGGCAATCTTCGCCCGCAGGCATCCGTCACACCGACGCTCGGCTACGGCAACAGCATAAACAACCTTTGCTGCCCCGGTAAAAACGAAGATCCGACTCAGCCGCCACCGCCTCCGCCGTGTGCACCGGGTTATTGCCACGGGATGGAGGGCTGCAACTGCTGTGCCAGCTGCGACGGCGACCCGGCGGACAAATGTTGCTGCTCGTGCGAAACCGCCAAATCGAAGTCCGATCCATATTTCGCGCCGGGCTGCATCCTTCTCGGCAACGTCGGCTTTTGCCCTTATGTGCCGTTCGTATTCGCAGACGACCATTGCAAACGCCTAAAAGAACGCACCGATATGGCGTACATTGCCGAGTTTTGCGCCTATCAGCGCTCGATTGCCGCCTGCTACGGCTACTATTGCCCGTGGGACGACCCAAGCACGGGATGGGCTTGCTGCAACGAGTATTGCACATCCGTGGGCTTCGGCGGCGGTGGAACGGGGCCCGGAGGAAGCGGCGGGGGAGGCGGAGCGTTTCCTTGCTGTGGCGATCATCGACTAGTACCTGTTGGCCTAGGCGGAAGAATCATGGGTGCATGGGATCCACCAACCTATCCAATTGACCCATCTTGCACCCCAAAACAAGCCGCAGCAATTCGCGATGCCATGGAGTTGCTTTTAACTTGCGCGTCGACTTCTGGTAATGAGGATGTTTTATTATTTCGTGCTTGTCTTCAGAAGCTAGGCTCCATACCTATTCGGTGTGAAATCTCAGGCAATTCTTGCTGTGTCGGCGCTGTGACTAAAGTATGCCAAAACTGCAATGTTAGCCGTAGAACGAAACCATTGTCTTTGGCATGTAGCAGGCGGTGGTACGGCAGTAACTGCAAAACTGGAACTGCTGGTCCATATGAACCACATGTGCTAATATGCAAAACCACCTGGGACGGTCCTTTGGGAGCGTATTCAAATGCTGGCTGCAATTTTTTGGATTCATTAGTACACGAAATACTACATTTATGCGATTACCGGCATAAAATTAAATCCGACCCTCCCAGTTATAAGGGCAATTACGAATTGGCATTTAACGTTGTGACGGCTTGTTTTTGCCAATGCAGGTAGCCCGATGATTACAGGAAAGGCCAAAATCGTTGTTGTGGCAGTAATAGCCATTTCATACTTTATTGGCTTTATGCATTCTTCAATTCTATCTTACAATGCCGAAAACGTTAAGTCATCTCTATATAACCTTAATATACCAATTTGTCAACCATATTTGGCATCTGCAGAAACCTCACTAGAGACTGCCTTTAAGCATTTAGGAAATAGAAGGTATAATGAAAATAATCGCATATTAGTAGAAGAGCTAGAATCAATAGTATGGCTTGAGGGCTACATTAGTTCTGGAATAAACAATACTGCCTACTATATGTGGCCGTATATAGATATAAACGATGTTAAGGCAAGAGTATATTATATAGGTTCTGCTCCAAGCAAGTTCATTGCAATGGAGTATAATGACTATAGCATATTTTTGCATAAGCTAGGAATGGCTGGCATAAATTATGAGGGACAATTTATAGGAGATTTTTATACAAATGGTTTATTGAAGGATAATTGCCTAGAAGTATTCGGCCTTAAGCAAGGCATAATTGAGCTTGATATACTAGAAAATATAGCGACAAGTAAGCGCTCCTACTGTGTTGTAAATCTTAATAGGATTAGTCAGCTGAATCATAGCTATGCAATATCAGGGTGGTTTTGTTCATTCAAGCGCATTAGTATTTAACAAGAACAGATTGCTTGAAAGATCAGGGGGTGGTTGGGGTCCTAATGGATAAAAATGTACCACTAGGCTTATTGTCTAATTGTACCACTAATCTTCTTTTCTAACGTATAATGGATACTTTAGTAAGGGAGAGTTAAGATGAGCGAGGAAATGGCGAAGAGAAGTGCGAAGGTGCGTGTGGCTGCGAAGGACACGAAGGACTAGGTTGTGAATCGGCAATTATCTGAATTCAAGCAGTACGATTACGACTATTCCCCCGGCGGCCTGCCATCGAATACATACGGCTACGAGCGCGCCGAAACCACGACGGGCGATACGTATCTCATCGCATTCGACCGGCTAAACCGCATCAAGCAGGAGAAAATGACGGACAGCGGCTCGAATCTGCGGTATCAGTTCGACCACACGTACGACAGCGCGGGCAACCGGACGGCGCTCGAAATATCGGGCAACCTGCAAAATCCGCGAAACTTCGGGTATACGGTGGGCGCCATGGGGCATTTGACGGCTATCAGCGAGAATACGAACCTGAACAATTACGCCGCGGCGGTTACGAACGACGCGAACGGCAACATCACGCAAACGACCGAAACTTGGAACGGCCAGTTCCCGCTGGTTTCTACGCTTCAATACGACTACGAGAACCGCCTGACGCAGCACGCCGTGGGGATGCTTGGGATAACCGTCAAACACGCTTACGACGGGCTTGGCGCTATGGCGATTGACAGCGCGCACCAAATTTCGTGACAGGCGTATCAATCGCGGCGGGCGGGCGCAAATCGCACTTCGGCGGTATGCTTTAAGAGCCGCGCAAAATCACGTGCAATGTCCTTTGGCGCGCGGCGGGTGGCAATCGTGAACGGAAATCTAACCGCGCCGGGCGCGGGCGCGTTCGAAAAATACTGGAATGACGGGCTTACGCCCGAAGAATTCGCCGCCGAGCTTGCGGCGGGGGCGTGCGCGCTTTGCGGCCGTTTCGAGCGCGATTATGCCACGTTTGAACTGGACGGCGAATCGCTCCTCGCTCTGCCTGACTGGCCGGACGGGCTTAAAGCGGGAATCATCACCGAAAACTGGTGCGAAGATTCCGCAAATTTCGTCCCGCCGATTCTGAAGTTTCTTTCAATCAAGCCTTCCATCGACGTGCGCATTTTCTGGCGCGACGGTTTTCCGGAGCTTCGCGACGCGAACCTGACAGGCGGAAAGGCGAAAATACCGGTAGTCGCAGTCATGGACGAGTCGTTTTCGGAAATCGCCAGATTCGTCGAGCGCCCGCCCACGCTCAACCGGTGGCTTTCGAAAGAACTGGGCGAGCGCAAATGGCTGATGCTCACGCCCGAAGAGCGGCAGTCGTGGAAACCGCTCATACACGCGCAGGGGAAAATATTGCGCGGCGACGCCGTGAAGTATCTTGCAAGAGCGGTAAGCGAAAAACTGGCGAAAGCCGCCGAAGCTTTTTAGCCCTATCGCCCCGTTTTCAAGTCCATCTAACATTCCGCCGAGGCGTCTAAACTATTTCGCCCTTTATTTTTTTCGATGCGCTTGGCGACTTCCACAGCCGCTCGCGCTCAAAAAACTACTTCCTGCGGCGTTTGTTTGACGCGTCCGATTTTTTGTGCGCCCGCGCCTTCGCTTCGGCATTTTCCGCCGCGCCGGTTTTTTCGCGCTCCGATTTGGCTTTTAAAAACCGCATCGCGATTATGCAATAAATCACGAGAAGCGCGCTGACCCACTGCGTCATCGTGATTCCGCCCAATCCGATAGATTCGATTTTGAAATCGACAAGGTAATGCGGCACGTCGCGGAACGGCTCTTCTATTACGCTTCGCACGACGCTGTACCAAAGGATAAACATGTGCGATGCGTAGCCGTCGAACTTGTTCGTTCTCCAAAAGTGAATCATCAGGAAAATCAGAATCACGCCGACGAGAAAGCCGTAGATTTCGGTCGGATGCCTGAGGATTATCGAGCCGTCCAGCGTATAATCGCCGGGGCCGTGATAGACGTTGACGTGCAGTTCGTCGTAAGGAAAATTCATCGCCCACGGACCGTCCCAGCGATAGCCGGTGATGTCGCCGTTCATGAAATTGCCGATGCGCACGAGCGCGATGCCGATTGCAACAGGAATTGCGCTGGCGTCCATCACTTGCAGCATCGTCGGGTTTCCCTTGCGATAGAACAGCGCCATGCCGATAAGCGCGCCGACAATGCCGCCGTGGAAAGACAATCCGCCGTGGTCGATTCGAATCCACTCCCAGCCCTGGCCGATATAGTCGTTCAAGTTTGTCAGGACGTAGGCAAGCCGCGCGCCGATGAAAGCGAGCGGCATGAAAACGATAAGCCCGTCCCAAAGCCGGTCGCCGTTCAGGCCGCGCTTTCGCAGGAGATGCGCGGCGATATTCGCGCCGACGAGCAGCGTGACGGCGTAGCCGAGACCGTAATAGCGAATTTCGCGACCAAACGCGACGAAAATCCAGGGGTGCAAGTTCGAACCTCCGTAAGAGCGCGGATTATATCAGCAACGTTCGTTATAATGCGCCGGCTGTCATGCGCGACTTTGCGTCGGGGCTGTTTTGATCTATCGTCAGGCTGACGCTTCCGCTGTTTGTTTCAGCATAAATCGAATAAACGTCCGCTCCTCCGATTCCGAGCATTTGGTATCTTGCGGCTTCCGTGACTATGGTTGAAGACGTGTATGTAACGACGTCAACGCCGCGCAAATACAGCGATTCTATTAGTACAGTCATATTCGGATATGCCGTCAAGTCGAGCCTTGCCCTCACCATTGCTGCCTGTATTTGCGAAAGCTCATAGTACATTTGGTCCGTTTCCGACAGATTTTTAGGTTTCTTCAAAAAATCGAATCCCCCGTTCAAGTCGATCAAAAGAATGATTATCAATAAAACCACGACCGAACCGAGCGCGGCAATCGAAAAAGCCGCTCGCTTGCTCAGCTTGCGGCGTTCTTGATAATAATGTTTTTTCGGTTCCTTTTTTGGACTTTCCGGAAAAAGATTCATTCTAACAACCTCTCCGTTTTCGAACTTGGCGCCGCAATATATACACCTGTCGAAATTGACAGCCGCTTTCCTGCCGCATTTCGGACATTCTTTCATCTAGCAATCCTCCGGAATATTGGTGTCTAAATACGCGCTCGATAAACCCGCTATGGCGACATGCCGCCAAGCCAGCCCGACATCGCGTCTTCCATCAGGTTTTTGCTCGTTTCGTCCAGTTCCCACTCGGCTTTACCGTCTTTGGACTTGGCGGTCAGCTTGTATCCCGCGCCACCGTCAGTAATTTCGAGCGCGAGTTGAGTCAAATCGAGTTCAAGTTCCGTTGCGGTAATCGACTTGATGGTGAGCGCGCTCAAATCGCCGCCGTCTCGAAGCGCGATGAAATCGCCGTAATTATTGTTTTTGGAGTTGTATATCGAAAGCGCCGACTGTACCTGCGATACTTCCGCTGCGGCGCCAAGTTCCTCGATGCTCCCGAATTTCTCGGTCATGATTTTTGTGGCTTGCACGGCGAAAATCATAATCGCGGCAAACGATAGAACAATTAGTCCTCCGCAACCGATCAGCACCCAGCCCCACACGGGCAGCCCGCGCTTTTTCGGCGCAGGCTGGTATGAAACCCGCTCCCACGAATCCGCTGTCCGCCCGGAGTAATCCTGCCGCGGCGGCGGCGCGTCAAAGCCGCCTTGCGCGGCTCCACCCGCTTCAGCGGACGCACCGCATTTCGGGCAGAATTTTGCATCCTCGCCCATTTCGTAACCGCATTTCACGCAATACATCGCTCACCTTCCTTTCCGGCATCGTTGCTCGAAGCCGTCATTTTTCCACCCGCTCGATATTGCCTTCTTCCGTCGCCCTGAAATATCCTGTTTCGTCGACCCGAACCGTGAATTCGTATTTCTTCTTGTCCGCGGAAAGCTCGATTTTCACAACTACGCCGGACTTGCCGTCGAAATCGCGAATTTCGAAAGGATGAGCCGCAAACCTGTCGTCCACGAACCCCTTTTGCTCCAAAGCCGCGAAGTCGCCGTATTCCCCGTGCGCCGCAAAGTAAGCAGCCTCCGCGCTTCTAACGGTCGAAGCGACGCCTTCGCCGTATGCATGCAAGGCGGCCACGCGAGTCGAAATCATCGTGGGCACCGCGATGGCGGCGATAATTCCGATTGCGGGCACCAATAGGAAAAGCACCGCGGCTGTAATGATTATCGCCCAAGCCCATCCGGGTATTCCTTGTTTGCGTGTAAAGCCGTCCGGCGGAATTTGAGCCGCGGACTGCGGCGCGCCGCATTTCGGACAAAACTTGTCCGTTTCAACGATACTTCCGCCGCACTTTGCGCAAAACACTTTTTTCCTCCCCGACGGCCGCGCCGATCAAGTCCGCCGCGCCTTTTACTCCGAATCGTGCAAAATTTCCCCGCTTTGGTCGACTTTCCAAGTTCCGGCCCCGGGGCCGAAAATCTCGAACGTAAAGCTCTGCCCGCCCGGACCGACCGATATTTTAACCACAACCGCTTTACGCCCTTCGAAGTCCTCGATTTCCACGCCGCCCTGCGCGAATCTGTCGTCCACGAATTTCTTTTCGTGCAAAGCCGAAAAATCGCCGTAGTAACCGTTTTGCGCGTAATATGCCGCGAGCGCGCTTCGAATGGTCGAGCATATCGATTCGGCGTATTCCTTGAATTCCTGCTCTTCGATTTGTGCGGTATAAATCGGCGCAAAGCGCAAGTAGCCGCCCTTGCCGAGCTCCGCAATCAGGTCGTCGATGCCGTCGCGCATCAGCTTGCCTTCAAGGTCTTTCTGGGTACGAATCGTCTGGGGATAAATCTTGTTCTTTTCCCACGCGACGCCGGCCTTGCCCCTGCTCCATCCGCTTTCGGTCTCGATAATCCTGCAGTCGATGCCGATTTTGCCCACCGGCACGCTGTTAGCCCGCGTCGGATATATGCCGCCCTGAATCGCAATCGTAAACGCGCCGGTAAGTATCGCGTCGATTTTGTACCGCTCGCCAAGCTGCCTGGCGGTTTCGCCCATCAGAGGCGTGTCCTTGTCCAGTTTGACTTCGATGGAAATAAACTCGGTTTCGGACTGCGCGTTTTTTAGTCTGCCGAGGAGAATCGAGTGAAATCTGTCCGCCCCCGCCTTGCGCTTGCCGAGTTCGTCGAATTGCATCACTCCCACGCGTTTGTACGGGACGAGTTTCGAAACGTCAGTTTCGGCACCCGCATCGCCCGCGGGCTTCGCGCCGTCAGTTTTCGGCTCGTGGCCGGGCGGATACAGCGGCTTGCCGCTTACACCGGCTGCAAAAAACACCGCGATCATCGCCGCGCACAAAAGCGCGCCGTAAAAATTTCCAAGTTTCATACCGCTTCCTCCTTGACATCGCGAAGCGTCCCGGCGAAATACGAATGAATGCGCGCGTCGCCGGTAAGCTCCGGATGGAAAGACGAGATTAGCACACTTCCTTGTTCGATCATGACGGGCTCGCCGCCCAGTCTTCCCATAATCCGGACGTTCGCTCCGATTTGCCTAAACCGCGGGGCGCGAATGAAAACGCCGTTGAACCGTTCGAAAACGCCCGGCACGAGTTCGAGCGAAACGTCCGCCTCGAAACTTTCCACCTGCCGGCCATAAGCGTTTCTGTCCACCGCGACGTCAATCGCTCCAAGCGGAACGACGTCCACGTTTTCGTCGCCGTCAATCACTTTTTTCCCCAGCATTATCGCTCCGGCGCATGTCCCCCAAACGCGCCCTCCGGATTGGATAAACTCCGAAATGGCCTCGCGGAAGCCCCATCTGTCGAAAAGGATGGTCAGCGTCGTGCTTTCGCCGCCGGGAATAATCAGTCCGTCGAGCAAAGCGATTTCACGCGCGAATCTAACGAGCCGCGGACTTACGCCGGACACCGCCCGAAAAGCCTCGATATGTTTGGCGTAATCGCCTTGTACGCCCAATACGCCTATTGAAAAGCCGCCGCTCACGCCGATATTATACTCCAAATACCGTGAGATTAAACCGCCCGGATGATGGAAATCCGCGGCTACACGGCTTACCGAATTCGGATGGAATCGGTAGGCTCAGTTCGGCGTTATCGACAATCCATGTTGAAAAGGCTGTTGAAAGTGTGGATATTTTGCGCGTTTTTTGCCGCTTTTAACGCGAAATTAATAGATATCTCAAGCGGCAGTCCGAAAACCGCTTTTCCAATCGCTTGTTTTGAGTTTGCGCACCTTAACAAAGCGAAAAAGTGTGCCGAATCGCACGTTTTTCAAGGCGGATTTTACCTTCCGGGCGGCTTTTCGCGCACATTATGCTTGACAGGCTTGCGGATTGTTGATAAGCTGTTGGCAGTCGATTGCGAAGCTTCTTTGTTCGCCTATCGGCATTGTTCGCCGCCGCAAACTCCTTCCCGGAGGCATTTGATATGCGTGCATATCGTGGTTTGTTTATATTTCTCGGGCTGGCGGCTTCAGTCATCGCATCGTTGCCGCTGATAACGGGATCCGCGATTCCCGGAAGCGGCGAAGTTTTCGCGCCCGCAGCGGCGCAAGACGAAAAACCCAATCCCAAGTGCATTGACATGTCCGGCATAGATAAAGCGCTTGCCGAGCTATTGATGCTGCTCGACGGCGGACAGGTCAAGCCGGTGACAGAAAGTCTCGAAGGCGCCACGCGCCATCAATCGCTCGCCTTCGACGATTACTTAACGGAATCCGGGCTCGGCTATCCGGTGGAAAAAATCGGACCCGCAAGAACGCTCGACTCCAAGCTCGAAAGCGGCGGCGACCTTACTCTTCGCAAAGTGCTGGTGAACCGGGAGTACACTCGCGCCTATTTCGACGACCCGCAGATTTTCAGCTTTGCTGCGGACGGCAGCCTAATTTACGCGGACAGCGGTACGCACAAAGTATGCATTATCGACGCCGAGGGCACGCTTATGGCCGAGTTCGGCGGCGAAGGCACTGGGCCGGGGATGTTCATGGCGCCGAGCGCGATTATTTCGGACGCCCGCGGCCGCATTTTCGTCGCGGACAAAAAGCGCGGCGACGTGCAGGTCTTTTCGAACTCGGGCGAATATCGCGGCACGCTTGCGGCAGGGCTTGCCGAGCCGGTCGGTATGGTCTTGTTCGAGGATTTCGAGCTTTTCGTTCTCGAACGCCACACGGCCACCGTTCGCGTTTTCCGCATCGACACGATGCTCGAAACGCGCTGGTTCGGCGGACAAGGCAGCATCGCCGGCCGCTATCTCAAGCCGTCGAGCATCGCGCTGACCCGGATGGGCAGCCTCGTAATCGCCGACAGCGGCAACGACCGCATCGTGACCGTCGACAGGCGCGGCAAGGTAGAGAAAATCTGGACCGATGTTCGCTATCCTCAGTTCGTCGCTACCGACAACTATAATCAAGTCTATGTTCTCGCCGACACCATCCGGCTGTACACCGGCAACGGAATGCTCGTGGGCGAATGGGACCGTGCGCTAAGTTTCGAGGACGGCACGATGTATTACCTCGGAAACGGGCTCTATCCGGAACTCCGCAACCGGCTTATGATCAACGACCGGTTTTTCGGAAACATTCTGGTTTACGAAATCGGATAGCCCGCCGCTTCGTTCGAACAAACCGCGCTGGTGTATATTCATAGCCTCCGATGCTTAGGTGGCTCTACTTTACGCTCGCGACGCTTTCGCTCGCATACGGACTCGCCGGATGGGCGAGCCATTTCCTTTTGCCCGCGCGCACGCTTTACGCGGTCGTTTTCGCGGCCGGAATTCCGGCGGGAATAATCGCGACGATTATCCCCTGGGGCAGATACATTACGCGCCCGCTGTTGTTCTCGGTTTGGCCCATCGCCTGCACCGCCGCGTTTTTTTCGTCGCTGGGGACGTTCGACTTTTCGAAGGCGGCGTACGTGGATTTGCTGAATTACGAATTTGCGTTCGTCTGGGGCGGCGCGGCGTACGCGGTAATCGTTTTTTGGCCGCGCAAGAAGAAAGTCTTCGAAGAGGCGGCTCGCAAGCATTCAGGTTGGCAAGCACGCGCCAGCGAGGCGCCGGACAATAAAGAACCGCATGAAATTTTCGCGGGAAAAGTGTCCGATTCGACGCGAGCTCTATTCCCGGACGAAAACGGTGACGGATGGATAACGATCGAAGAAGCGATAAAGGATTCCTGGGAAGCAAATCGCGACAGCTTTGTGGAGGAATAGCCTCAGCCGAAATCAGCGTAGCATTTGGTCTTCATGTTTGTCCTTTTATTATGTGATTCGGAGCAATTCCCCAATTACTATGGTAATATTTCCCCGGCGGAGAAAACATGCCTAAGCGGATTTCAAAATCTGGGGCTTCTCTTTGCGCAGCACACGGCGCAACCATAGCGACGCCGGCAAGCGTAGCGCAGGCTTCCAGCCTGCAAAATCCACCTCCAAAAATGTCAGTAGCGCAGGCTTCCAGCCTGAAAAATCCAATTCCTAAAATATCCGATGTAGCGGACTGTCGCGCTCGTCCGCAAAAGAAAAACCACCGAGGCACGGAGACACCGAGAAGAACGCGGTTTTTTTCGCGAGGTAGGGATGGGGTTTATCCCCATCCGTATTCGGAATTATGCAGCGGGGTAAACCCGCTGCCTACCTCTCGCCAGGACTTGCAACATCACGTTAACAAAAGGACTGGCGGCGTCCCATTTTCGGAAGGATCTCCCATAATTTATATTACAGAAAGGACTGGCGGCGTCTCGCCGCCTAATTCCAACCGGCGTCTAATGCCACCGAAGTCCACATGCGTCCCGCCGCGCCTGCGCGTTTTTGTGATCTTGGCGAGCCGCTCCGTAAGCTCCAGCACCGAAAACCGACCATGCGCCAATTGTTCAGCCGGATCCTTGGCTGTCATCCGCATCTTTTCGCTTCTCTTCGCCACTGCCGCGTTCATCCTAAAGTCTCATTGCCAAAGTATTCATTATACGTTAGACATGAAGGTTAGTGCTACAAGTTAATGAAGAAAATGATTCCATTTATATTGTTTCCTATTTTAATCTTTTTAGCAGTAAATTCATTGATAAGTGCTCGTGTGGAAACACCCATTGCTACATCTCAGCCACAAAACAGCTATATTCTTGAACATCCAAATGAATCTGACCTAGATATTATAAGCGCAATTCGCTTTCCGGTGGAATATAGTCATAATTCCAATGGAATAGTACTCTACGTACCGTTTGCTAAAGACAGAACGAGTGCTAATTATGAGTACTGGTTATACAGTTTTTTTATTCCATCCAAGCAACAGCACACTAATTTGATTGGTTGGCAATCGAATCATAATTTAGTTCTTCCTGTAAATGTATCGCCGGGAAGGTCCGTCCGAGGTTCAATTCGTGCTAATGATATGTTCTTCTATTATGACTACAATAGTGGCTTGCTATCAGATGTCATCGACAGCATAAATATATTTCACTCTCTAGAATCGAAGTTATTCATTGAGGATTATGAATCCATTTCGGACGTTGTCGGATGTCAAAGCTCAGTGTTTTATGGGCGCGTGCATGGCCCGCCTTTTCTAAGCTATGTGGATTTAAATAGTAAAGAACATATTTTATATGAGGTTCATCAAGATATCCCTAAGATGGACACGAGAGTAAGTCACAGCCGTAAGCCGCGAATATCGGTATGGCCTTTAAAATCTTCTCTTCAAATATCATTTACAAGCCTTACTTGGGACGCGATTAAGCCAATTGTGGTATTTGTCTATGACTTTACCGATGGCTCTGTAAGTGTGAGCAATACATTTGAAATAATACTACAAGAATATGATATACTTTGGCCGAATGATCCGGTTACAAATTATCGAGAATATTATTACGGTAGTAAGTACCCGACAGATGGTGTGGTCGGCGGCTTATCTGAGGCCTACGCTCTCAATGATAGCATCCTGTTACTATGTTTTATTCGCCATGTAGTTGTAATTGACACGAATCTGAAAGAAGCAAAGGTTTTACCATGGTCCCTATTATTAGGAAAACATCTAAATGACTGGATTCATAATCAAAGCTATCTAACCTATGCATTTGACGGAGAAATGTTGTATGTTGCGGCTTTCATAGAAAGAAAAGATAGTAAGAACGAAATATTTGTAAATGTCATAAATACAAGCGGGCTTCCGTAAAGGGAAAATCCGTGATTTATGGATTACCGCGAGATGAATCACGCTTTCGCATTGCTTTGCGGGACGCAAGCATCGCGCGATGATAGTGACGGATCACACTTCGACCAATGCCGATTACGAATGCGGCCCCGCGGGCAGGCTGAAATCGCTTACGTACGACGCCGGCGGAGCGGACAGGGTAACCGCGTACGAATATAACGAAACCGGAGGCGTCACGCTCGCCACTTACTCGAACGGGTACACATCCGAGTACGATTACGACGCGATAGGCCGTGTCACGCAGCACGTATTGAAGGACGACGACGGCCCGCTTTAGCACGCTCGAACAATACGATTGCGATTATTCCCCCGGCGGCCTGCCATCGAACACATACGGCTATGAGCGCGCCGAAACCACGACCGGCGATACGTATCTCATCGCGCGCAGCGGCAGCGGCCGCGGTCGCGCTTGGGAGTAATTTACGGAAGTAAATTCTTTATGCGCCGCACGGAAGTGCGGCGAATAGCGCGTCGGGCAAATGCGCCGGGAGGGACTTTGACGGAAGGCGGTACCGGAAGTGGATTTTAGATCGGTTTTTTTATCAAATGCACTTCCGTGCATTTTATCAAGAAGCCACTTCCGTGGCTTACTCCCAAGGTGGATTACTCCCAAGTAAGCTGCCTTCAGCCGCGAGGCCTTGCCGACGGCCTGCAATATTCGCAGCGCGAAAGACTGCACTTAGGCCCGTTATCCTTCCCACACTTTCATGATTTTATCCAATCTAAACGTTTTGACGAAGCCAGCGATATAGCAAAATCCCTCGATGTAAAACTTCCCGCCCTGTCCGTACATCGAAACCGGCCGGATTTTTCGCGCATGCGGGCCGGATTCACCGCCGCCGTACTCGATCATCACGTCCCGGTCGTTTTCTATCGCGTCCTCGATCATCCACAGGTTGCGAGGCGCTTCGAACCCGGCTTCGCCGCGCGGCAAGTTGATTATCTGCTGAGGAAAATCCGCCGTCACGCGCGTTCCGAGATCTGTTTCCATGTCCGCGATGGTTTTGTCCTCGCCGTAAGTGGTCGCGAGAAACCGCCACAGAATCGCCGTGCGCAGCGAATCGGGCAGCGCCCGGTGCGAATTGCCTAGTTCGTGCATTACCGCTTTTTCGCCTATGCAATCGGGTTCGCTGCCGCCCATCAGCGGAACTTCGAAATTGCGCGCTTCGCCGATTATGCGCGTCAGCGTGTCGAGCGAATGCGACGGCGCCGAAAGCAGTTTTTGCGCGATAACAAGCGTGTCGAGGACAATGAGTCCCGCGGGCGGTTTTCTTTGCGCTCGCCTGTAGGCCGTCGCGAGAATCCCCAAATCGAATTGCGCGTTGTGCGCCACGAAAACCGCGGGCGCGCCCGCCCATTCGAAAAATCCGTCTATCGCTTCCATCGGCGAAGGCGCGTCGCGCACGTCGTCGTCGGAGATGCCGTGAATAGCGGTCACTTCGGGCGTGACGATTACATCCGGCCTGCAAAGCGACGAATAGCACCGGTCGGTCAAAAACGTGCCGCACATCCGCACGCCCGCGATTTCGACGGGCCACGCGCTAATCGTATGAATTCCGGTGGTCTCGGTGTCGAACACCACGTATTCGAGGTCTTCGAGCGTTTCCTTTTTTAAATCCATTTTCTCTCCGCAGCCGCGCATTTGCCGGCGGACATATTAATCTAATACTTGAAAACGTCGCCAAGTTTAAGCGGCTTCGCGCCGAGCGCACGAATTCTTTCTCCGAGGTCGTTGTCGTTCGTCACGACGAAGACGGACTCTCCCGCCCCGGTCAGTTCCTTCGTTCTTTCGACAATATGATTGTCGCCGCTTTGTTTCGACGTCGTCCGGTTTTCGGGAAAAACCACCTGTACGCCGTACACGACTTTTTCGGAATAATTGTGAACGGTGTCGAACACAACCATCACTTTGCCCGAAATTTGGGACGCGAGAAAATCGAGGTCTTTCACCAGTTTGTCGCGACATTCGCCAAGCGGGCAGCCCGCCGACCGGTAGTCGTACCGGCGTATCGCGCCAATGACGTTGTATCCGTCCACGATGAGCGTATAGTCCTCGTCGTAATGGTTGGCTATCATCGATTTGTAATGGTCCAAATTGAATCTCGCAAAATAATCCGCGTCCTGCAGCGGCTTGCCGTTGCCGGACGTTTCCGCCCTGACGAGCAGCATTAGCTCCGGAAACTGATTATGCAATACTTCCTGATATTTCTGAAGGTTGCCTCGGTCGGCTTCGAGCTCGGCGATTTCCGTTTCGAGCCGAGAAATCGTCAGCTTCGCCTCTTCCGCTTCGCCGTCCGTCAATACTCCAAGCTGCACGCCGAACTTGTCCGAAAGATCGAACAAAACGTCGCGCGCCGGCCCCGCGCGCAACAAAAAATCTTCATACACTTTCAGTTTCGATTTAAGTTCGTCGATCAAAGCGCGTTTTTCTTTGATAAAGTCAACGCGCTCGCTAAGGCTGTCGCCCAGCCTTCGCATTATTTCGACTACTTTCGTATCCACCCTGCTCACGCCGCACCTCCGGAAAAATGATGGGTAAAGTATATCGCAAGACGGAAGGCGCGCCGGATGGTTCGCGGCGGCTAGATTTTTCGCCCGGAGGAATCGCCGCCCGGAGAAAGCAGCCGGAGGCCGTTGCCGATTACGATTAGAGACGCCCCCATATCTGCGAGTATCGCCATCCAAAGCGTCGATATTCCGAAAATGGCGAGCAACAAAAACGCCGCCTTAACGCCCAGCGCGAAAACCACGTTCTGCTTGATGATTCCCAGCGTGCGCTTCGAGTGGGTGATTAGCCAGGCGAGTTTGGACAAATCGTCGCTCATCAAAGCGACGTCCGCGGTTTCGATTGCCGCGTCCGTCCCCGCCGCGCCCATCGCGATTCCGAGGTTCGCCGCCGCCAGCGCCGGCGCGTCGTTCACGCCGTCCCCCACCATCGCTACGTTCCCCGCTACGGCGAGGCCCGCAACGTACTGCATTTTTCCTTCGGGCAATAGCGACGCGTGAACTTCGTCTATGCCGATTTTCGCCGCTATCGCGCCTGCCGCGCGGCCGTTGTCGCCCGTAAGCATAATGAGCCTTTCGACGCCGGCTTTTTTCAGCGCTGCAAGCGACTCCCGAGCGCCTTCCCGCGGCGCGTCGGAAATGCCGATGATTCCGCACACGTGGCCGTCCGTGCCCACCGCCACTACGCTTTTGCCTTCGCTTTCGAGTTCGTTCGCCCGGTCGCACACCGCCGGCATTTCGAAACCACGTTCGTGCATGAGCCGATGGCTGCCAATCCAATACCGCTTGCCTTTCACTTCGCCTTCGGCGCCGCGTCCGGGAAAGGCGGTGAGGCCGTCCGCGGGCGAAAACGTCACGCCGTCCGCATAAGCGCGTTCAACAATCGCCCTGCCGAACGGATGCTCGCTAAGCGCTTCGAGCGCCGCGCTCCGTTCCAGAAGTTCCGCATCGGAGTGGTTGTTCAGCGGAATAATTTCTACGACCTGCGGCTCGCCTTTCGTCAGCGTGCCGGTTTTGTCGAACGCGATTACCTTTATTTTCGCGGGCAGTTCGAGAAACACCCCGCCTTTTATCAGTACGCCGCGCCGCGCCGCGGTTGCAAGCCCTGCCACTATCGAAACCGGCGTGGAAATCACGAGCGCGCACGGGCAAGCGATTACGAGAATGACGAGCGCGCGATAAAACCAATCTGCGAATCCGCCGGTGAAAAGCGGCGGAATAACGGCAACCGCCGCAGCGAATCCGAATACCGCGGGCGTGTAATAGCGGGCGAATTTTTCTATCCACTTTTCGGTTTCGGCGCGTCTGCCCTGGGCTTCTTCCACCATTTTGATGATACGCGCCAACACGGTTTCGCCCGCGTTTTTGGTCGCGCGGAATTCGAACGCGCCTTCATTGTTAATCGTGCCGGCGAAAACTTCGTCGCCGCCCGTTTTGAACACAGGCTCGGATTCGCCGGTAATCGGCGATTGATTTACGCTGGTTTCGCCTTTCGTCACGACGCCGTCGAGCGGTATCCTTTCGCCCGGCTTAACTATGACGGTGGCGCCGGGAGGCACTTCAGCCACCGGTTTTTCAATCACGCCGATTTCGCCGGGACCGATATACCGTGCGGTGGGCGGGGCGAGGTCGAGAAGCGCCTCGATGGCGCGCCGGGCGCGTCCCACGCTCCATTTTTCGAGAAGCAGCGCGAGCGCGAACAACCACGCAACGGTGGCGCCTTCGAACCAGTCGCCGAGGATGCATGCGCCGATTACCGCGACAGTCATCAGCAAATTCATGTCGGGCCGCAGCCGCCGGATGGAAACGAGCGCCTTCGGAGCTACGTACCAGTATGAAAAAGCGATGGACAATACGAACAGCGCTATCGCCGCCGGCGGAATTCCGGTTTCCAAATCGCCGCCGTGAGACGTGAGCGCGGCCAGAAATCCGTGCTCGAAAGCGTGAACGGCGAATGCGGCGGATAGAAAAACCAGCCCGAAAATCGCGCCGTACTCGCGCGTAAGCCAAGCGCCGGGGGCCGGTCTCGCTCCCGCACGCGCGGGTCCGGGCGTGTCGCCGCCGCAACAGCCGCAAGACATTCCATCCGCAGTGCCGGGCGGGCACGCGCCGCCGCCGGATTTTCTAGATTCGGTCACAAGACATTTTACCGCGCTCGCGAATTGCCAATCGCTTTTCGTCGCATTTTCCCGCATTATTTGCACGCATTATTGGAAATGCGGCGAACCGGATTATTGGCGGCGTTCAAGCGCCGGAGGCGAGAGCATGTGAATTATCGTGAACCGTTTCACTTGCATATCGAATCGCGAGCATTGTTTCTTAGCCGCCCGATAGCGTCGGGGATATAATTTCGAAGGTTTGCGGAAGGCGCACATCGGCAATATCCGCCGCAACTTGGCGTGTTTAAGGGCGATTTTCGGCATCCACCGGTTTCCCCGAAGCTGCGGCGAATACCGCTCCGAATTTGCTCGCGCGCCCCGCATCCGTATTCTCGGAGGGTTCTGTATGAACGGACATTCAGCTGAAAAGGTTACTATCGACGGCAACCAGGCCGCCGCGTACATCTCGCACGCGACCAACGAAGTAATCGCCATTTACCCTATTACGCCGAGCTCGGTCATGGGAGAAATCGCGGACGAGTTTTCGGCGAAAGGCAAAAAGAATATTTGGGGTCAGGTTCCGAACGTCGTCGAAATGCAAAGCGAAGCAGGCGCGGCCGGCGCGATTCACGGCGCGCTGACCGGCGGCTCTCTCGCCACTACATACACGGCGAGTCAGGGACTGCTTCTTATGATACCGAACATGTACAAAATCGCGGGCGAGCTTGCGCCAACGGTTTTTCATATATCCGCGAGGGCGATTAGCGCGCAGGCGCTGTCTATTTTCGGCGACCACCAGGACGTGTACGCCTGCCGGATGACCGGCTACGGGCTTCTCGCCAGCGGCAGTCCGCAGGAAGTTATGGACAACGCGCTCGCCGCCCAGCGCATCACGCTAAAAAGCCGCATCCCGTTCCTTCACTTTTTCGACGGGTTCAGGACGAGCCATGAAGTTCAGAAAATAGACGAAATTTCGTTCGAAGTAATGCGCAAGATGATCGACGACGAGGATGTGCTCGCCGTTCGCGACCGTGCGCTTCGCCCCGAAAACCCGACGATGCGCGGCACCGCTCAAAATCCGGACATTTATTTTCAGGCTCGCGAAACCGTTAACCCGTATTACACGAAGTGCCCGGAAATAATGCAGGAAGCGTACGACAGGCTTTTCGAGCTGACCGGCAGACGCTATAACCTGTTCGACTATTTCGGCGCGCCGGACGCGGAGACCGTCATTGTAATAATGGGCAGCGGCGCGGAGGCGGCGGAAGAAGCCGTGATGTGGCTCAATGCGAATCGAGGCACGAAGTACGGGCTAATCAAGGTTCGCTTATACCGTCCATTTTCCGTTCCGCACTTCGTCGAAAAACTCCCTGCGTCCGTCAAACAAATAGCCGTTCTCGACCGCACGAAAGAGCCGGGCGCGGCGGGAGAGCCGCTCTATCTCGACGTCGTGAACGCGGTCGACCAAGCGGTTACAGGCGGCAAACTGAACGGGCGCCCGCTTATTATCGGCGGACGCTACGGGCTTTCGAGCAAGGAATTCACTCCCTCGATGGTCAACGGCGTGTTCGAGCATGCGCGCGGACAAAACCCGTTCCACGGTTTTACGGTCGGCATCGAAGACGACGTGACGCACCTTTCCGTAAAGGTGCCCGAAGAACTGGACACCGAAGATTCATCCACATTCAGGGCGAAATTCTTCGGTCTCGGAAGCGACGGCACGGTCGGCGCAAGCAAGAACAATGTTAAGGTCGTAGGGGACAACACCGACAAATTCGTACAAGCGTTTTTCGTGTACGACTCGAAAAAAGCCGGCGGCGTAACCTGCAGCCACCTTCGTTTCAGCGACAAGCCGATACTGAGCACTTATCTCGTAACACAGCCGAATTTCGTTGCCGTCCACAGCGAGGCGTTTTGGGGAAGAATAGACACGCTCAAGGGAATCAAAGAAGGCGGCATCGTGCTCTTCAACAGCTTCTACAAACCCGAAGAGCTTTTCGACAATCTGCCGGAACATGAACAGAAAATCATCCTCGAAAAGAAACTCAAAGTTTATACGATAAACGCGTACGACATCGCTCAGGAACTCGGACTTCCGGGCAGAATCAACACCACGATGCAGGCGGCGTTCTTCAAAGTGTCCGGCGTCCTGCCGGAGGAAGTTTACGTCAACGCAATCGAAGGCGCGATAAAGAAATCGTTCGAATCCAAAGGCGAGAAAGTAGTAAAGCAAAACGTCTCGGCGTTCAGGCGCGGTCTCGACGAAGTTCACGAAGTGCCGGTTCCCGCCGAAATAACGAAATCCGGCAAGCCGTTTATGCCGTCGTTCAGAATGAAACGCGAAATGGAAGAGTTTTACAGCGACGTCATCGTCCCGATTATGCGCCAGGAAGGCGACGTCGTAACCGTCTCTCAGCTTTCCGTGGACGGCGCGTTCCCGACCGGCACTACGCAGTACGAAAAGCGCTCGATTGCGACCCACCTTCCCGAATGGCATCCCGACCTCTGCACCCAGTGCAATCTTTGCGTTTTCGTCTGCCCGCACGCGGCGATACGCGCTAAGGTGAACAAGGAATCACAAATCGAAGCCGACCCGAACACTTTTCAAACTATAAAGTTCATCGATAAGTTCGCGGAGGAAGACGACCGCTATCGCATTCAGGTTTTTCCCGACGACTGCACGGGCTGCATCGCTTGCGTGGAAGTATGCCCCGCGATAGAAAAAATAGACGGCCAGGAAACCGGCAGGCGCGCGCTGATGATGGTTCCGAAAAGCGAAATACAGGAAGATCTTCAAAAAACACTGGACATTTTCCTCGCGCTTCCGGAAACCGACGAAAAGTACATCAAAAGCAACGTCAAGGGCGTTATGTTCCGCCGCCCATTGTTCGAGTTCAGCGGCGCGTGCGCGGGCTGCGGCGAAACCCCGTATATCAAGCTCGTAACTCAGCTGTTCGGCGACCGGATGATTCAGGCGAACGCTACCGGCTGTTCCAGCATTTTCGGCGGCACGGCGCCGACTTCGCCGTATTGCACGAACGACAGAGGGCACGGCCCGGCCTGGTCGAGCTCGCTCTTCGAGGACAACGCGGAATTCGGAATGGGTATCCGGCTCGCCGTGAACCAGCTTCAGGACAGAGCGTTCAGACTTAAGGAAAGGCTGCTTTCGGACGGCGCCGCGCCTGGAAACGTCAAGGACCTGCTCTCCAAAATCCGGCCAATAGCAGACCAGTACAAAGACCCGTCGGCGATATCCGCCAATCAAGATTTGATAGAAGAAATCGCAGTTATTCTCGAAAAGCAAAACGGCAAACCCAATCGAGACCTAGAGGAATTGGCCCATATGCTGCCGTACTTCGTGAAGAAATCCATTTGGATTGTCGGCGGCGACGGCTGGGCATACGATATCGGCTACGGCGGTCTCGACCACGTGCTTGCGTCCGGCGAAGACGTCAACTTGCTCGTGCTCGACACCGAAGTCTATTCCAACACCGGCGGTCAGCGTTCGAAGGCGACGCCGATGGCGGCGGTCGCGAAATTCGCGTCGAGCGGGAAGAAGGTTGCGAAGAAAGACCTTGGGCTTCTCGCCATGACTTATATGACCGCATACGTCGCAAGCTGCTCATACGGTGCGCGCCCCAACCAGACGGTCAAAGCAATCGCGGAAGCGGAGAACTTTCCCGGTACTTCGCTCGTAATCGCTTACGCAGCATGCATGGAGCACGGCCTCGACCTGAAAGACGGCACTCTTCACGGAAAAATGGCGGTAGAATCCGGCTATTGGCCTATGTACCGCTATGACCCGCGGCTGATAGACGAGGGCAAGAATCCGCTTCAACTGGACTTCAAAGAGCCCAAGATGGCGTTTAAGGACTACGCTTTGATGGAAAATCGCTTCCGCCGGATACTTCGTGAAAACCCGGAGGAGGGTCAGGCCATTCTCGATCAGGCGGACCTCGAAGTAAAGCGCCACTTCTCCTACTATCAAAAGCTGGCGGCGCTGGATTTCGCCGATTTCAAAGCGGAAGCGGCGGCGGCGGTTTCGAAGTAGGTTGTTTCGAATGCGCGAACAGGCTGCGGGCATTAACCGCCGCCGGGTTTCGGGCTTGTAAAGGATGGGAAATGGACAGCGCAAGCTGCTCCGGGTAGGCGTTGGCCTGCTTAAACGGGAGTTCGTTTTCTACTGTCCCGACCGGCTCGAATGCGTGCCGGGGGCGACGGTCGTTCTCGGTCGCACGTACGGCATCGATTTCGGCGAAGTAATCGGTCCGGAACCGGACACCGGCCAGGAAGTCACCGAAAGCGCGCTGCGCTTGGCTTCTGCCGAAGACCTCGAACTTATCGAAACCTCCGCGCCGACGCCGGACGACGCGAACGCCTTCAGAAGGCATGCGGAAGAAATCGGTCTCGAAATGCGGCTGGCAGGGATAGACCGCTCGCTCGACCGTTCTAAAGTCACCTTTTATTACACTGCGGAAGGCCGCGTCGATTTTCGCGAACTCGTTAAGCGGCTCACTCGCGAATTCCAATGCCGCGTGGAGCTTTACCAGCTTAATCTGGAAGACCAGTTCAAGCGATTTCCTGCCTGCGGTATATGCGGGCTCGAAGTATGCTGCCGGAAAATGTCCGGCATTTTCGGCGTGAAAGTGCCGACGCGAGTCTGCAAGGACCAAAAGCTGTCTTACAATCCCGTAAAAATGGCCGGATGCTGCGGCAAAGCGCGCTGCTGCTACCTGTTCGAGCATGTCAATTACGCCGAATTCGCCGACGCTCTGCCGAAACAGGGCGGGCGCCTCGTCTATCGCGGCCACGAATTCAAGCTCTCCGATTGGGACGTTTTCACGCGCACGATAAGGCTTTGGAGTCCGGAGGCGGCAAGGGAACTGGAAATCCCCTGGGACGAATTCAAAACGCATTTCGGAAAAGAAAGCGAACCCGTGGAGCTCGCCGGCCTATTATCCCAGTCGCGCGACCGCGGCCGGAACTCAAGACAGCCAAAGGACGCGACATCGGCCATTGAAAACCTGGCACAACCCATCGAGCCGGGGAATGAACAAGCGAAGAATTCCGATGCCGCGGGCGGGGAAAAACAGCGCGATTCAAGGCCGGCGACGCCGCGATTCGACCACGGCCGTCGCAAGGCCGAAAGGCAGCCGAAAAAACCGGTCAGGCAAAAACCCGGTCATTCGTCGCGTACTCGAAGAAAACCGCCGGCTAGATAAAGTCCCCCATCAAACCGCGGATTGTGCAATAATCGCCATGCGCGGTTGCGCATATCGGGGAAAGGAGACGGTTATGAAAACTGCTTTGGCGGCGGCTAAGATGAAGGCGGGAAACCGTGCGGATAAACTCGCGGGAAAAAACCGGCTATCGGAGGCGGCGATGCCGGTTGCCCTGACGGCGGCGGTTGCGGCGATTTCGATTTTCTCCGCGCCAGCGCCTTTATTCGCGAACGACGGCGTGGCGAGCGTGCGAGGCCAAGCAATCGCGCCGATTATCGGCGAGGATAAAAACGTCCGTCTCGTGCGGGAAGAGCTGAATATTTATTTCTCGAAAGACGGCTATGCCTACGTCGACGTGACGTTTTACCTTAAAAACGATGCGCCGGGCAAAGTGGCGGTTTGGGCAGGCTTTCCGGACGAGCGAAAGACGCTGCACGACGCGATGTATGCCGAGCTGAAGGCCGAGGGTATGAACGAAGAAGAAATCGAGCTCGACCTGTTGACGGTTTGGGCCGGCTATGCGGGGTGGATCGAGAACTTCACCGCCGAAGTGAACGGCGAGCCGATTGAGTGGCAGGACAGGTTTCAAACCGTACATTACGACAGCGAAAAAGTGCAAAAAATGATGTCCGATTATTGGGACGGAAAGCCGGTGGAGGGCGAATTTCCGTATAACCTCGGCCCTGAGTTCGCGCAGATGCACTACCGGGCGGAAGGCGACCTATCCGTCGTATGGAAAAGCTTCCGGCTCGTTTTCGAGGGCGGCGAGGAAAAAATAGTGCGCCACACATATCGCGCCGCGCGCGGCGGCGGCATCGGGTTCGCCCCGCACCTTATCACTTACTTCGCCTACACGCTTTTGACGGGCCGAAGCTGGAAAGGCGTAATTGACGAAATCGTGATTACCGCTACGCTAGACCCGGAGCTCGACTGCGAGTGGATAATCGGAGACCCCACGGACGATTGGCCGTTGTCGGATTACGAGCGCGAGCCGGAAAATCTGGAATTCTATAAGAACTTGATACTGACGACGCCGTGGATGGAGCGCGTGGACGGGCGCACGTTGCGCGGCGTAAGGCATAACTGGGAGCCGTCCGCGTCCGACACGCCGATTCTCGACCTTTGCGCGTGGGAGGAAATATTCTACTGGATGGAGGACGGGATTTTTCCCGAAAGCTCGACTAGGCTATTGACCGACGGCGAAATCTCCGCGGCGCCGCTTGGACTCTTGAAGGCGGGCGTGTGGGAGATTCTGGCGAGAAACGGCCGCCCGTTCGCCGAGGACCATCCGTTCTACTGGTGGATTTTCGAGCGCGACGGCTATACGCCGGACGAAACCTATCGCATACCCGAAGACGACGAAAGGCGGCTCTCCGAAGTCGAACGTGAAAACGTGCGCCGATTGAGTGCCGAAGACGCGAAGAGGAGGGGCAGGTGAGGGATATCGCTGTTTATTTCATCATGCTAACCGACAAATGGCCGTTGGAGCCGGCGGGTGAATCGGCCGGCAAGGAGGGGGAGCAATCATGAAAAGTAAAAACGGACAGCGGGGGCGCTTTGCAGAAGCCTTTCGAATGTCATGGATAAGATATATAAGGACTTTCTACTTTTATGCCTATCCAATTGGCGTCGCGCTTTTCGCGCTATTTCTATTTAATGCCCGAATGAATCCGTCTTCCGGAGCAGCGCTTGAGTACAGCTGGTTTGCGGCATTTCTTCCGATTTTGGCCTTATGGCATGTTTTCGAGAGAGCGGCAGTCCGCAAGTTATCGCAAATCTCCTACGGATTGATATTCAAATACGATTTGTGGTTTACGCTTGAACATGGAATATCCGCTACGGATGACGACTCGCTTTACGGCAAAGTTTTATCCCGAATTCTCAATACGCCCAATAAAAGTATGCCTTTATTGAACAGAATATGGTCGTATGCCGGACAGCCAGCAGCGCTCGCCATCGGCCCGCATATCGGAGGCTATGCCGCTTTGGAAAAGAATGGAAATATTGAATGGCCTTCGGATCCCATTCAAATATTAGATTTGGTATGGAACCGCGACAAAAACTGGGCAAAGACTTTGGCAATCTGCTTTCATGCCTACATTTACATTTTTATTGGCGTTTCCGGATTCAGTCTGCTAACCGGCGATAAATATGGCACGGGAGACATTGCCGGTCAGATGGTAATATTTTACCTCGCTATTATGGCAGGCGGAGTGCTTTTAGGCAAACGAATAGGTAGTATCTCCTTCGTAGCCGCGTATTACAAAATGCTCACCGACAAATGGCCGTGGGAGCCGCTGAATATAAGTTCCGAAAGTGGGAGCGCAAGCGCATGAATAACTGCACTAAACTACTGGAACGCTTAACGGGCAATTGCATTACATCGGAGAGGAGGTAAACCGAAAATGTATAGTGTAATATGCGTGTTTCTGATATGGATGTCGATACCCTTTGAATGCGGCAATAATGCGGAACCTAAATTAACCTCCTATGCTCCTATGACACCGGTTACCACCGTACAACTGCAAGAGCTGCATGACATGTTTAAATACAGCCGCGATATTATAAAAATCACCATATCTTATGACCGGCTTTTCGATGACGAGCAGTTTAAATATTTAGGCATATTTGGCCTTCCAACATATCCGGATGAAAACGGCGAATGGTACATATATTTCGGACTTAAGGATAGGGAAGGCGCGAAGTATGAAGTGCCTATATCAATTGTGCAATATACAGAACTCATTGAATTGATAATCGAAAACGAGGTTTGCGAAATGCAGCCAATGCTCGGCGGAAATCTCGATAGAAGTCATGATCATGCGATTATCGGCATTTTGTGCTCGGGAGAAAGCAACATCGGCTATAACACGCGAACGCCCGAATCCGAGCCGTTTTGGGAGGTAATCGACTATATCGAAGAGAACTTCGTCGAGCCTGCGCTTCAAAATCCGGTCGATAAGTGGTGGAGAGAACTGCAATGACAAAAACCCGACTTTATCCGGCGTCGCGTCCTAAAACTCCCTACTCAATATCCGATCCCGCCGGGCTTTCTGCCGTAGGCGCTGCAAGCCATAAGTCCGCGGTTCACGCCGGATTAAGTTGGCGGAAGGAATACAAAATCGCCGTTTGAAAAATGCTACTCCACCCAGCTTTTGTAATATTCCTTGTCTTCGTATTCCTCGGCGGCTGCGGCGATTTTAAGCGGGCGGAACGTGTCGAACATTACCGCGAGTTCCGTGGTTTCCTTCGCGCCCAGCGCGGCCTCGACGGTGCCGGGGTGCGGGCCGTGCGGGACGCCGTCCGGGTGCAGCGTGACCGAGCCGAACTCGACGCCGCGGCGGCTCATGAACTTGTCCTTTGCGTAATAAATCACTTCGTCGCTCATCGCGTTCGAGTGGTTGTACGGCACGGGGACCGCCTGCGGATGAAAGTCGTACAGCCGCGGCACGAACGAGCACACGACGAAGCCGTCGCTTTCGAAAGTCTGGTGCACGGGCGGCGGCTGGTGGACGCGGCCGACGATCGGCTCGAAGTCTTCGATGTTCAGCGCCCAGGGATAGTAATAACCGTCCCAGCCGGCCACGTCCAGCGGGTGATGGTCGAGCACGACTTCGGTTATAGAATTTTCACGCTTGGTATATACGCTGAATTCGCCTTTTTCCTCGTGCAGCGGCAGCGCGGACGGCTTTCGTATGTCGCGCTCGCAAAACGGCGAGTGTTCCATGAGCTGGCCGTGCGCGTTGCGATAGCGCTTCGGAGTGCGGATGTAGCCTTCGGATTCGAGCACCATGAACCGGTGCGGCGAATCGCCCAGCCTGAACCGGTGGATGATGCCGCGCGGGATAATTATGTAATCGCCCTTGCGATACTCAAGCTCGCCGAACAAGCTTTCGAGCGTACCCTCGCCTTGCGCGACGTAAACGAGCTCGTCGCCTTGCGCGTTGCGGTAATAGAAATCGTCGGTTTTCTCCGGATGCACGATGCTCATCGCCACGTCGTTGTTGAATAAAAACGGCGTACGCCCCAGCACCGGGCTTTCCGCCTCCGCGACGCGACCGCAGAAAAAGTGGCGCGGGCGCAGCGCCTTGTCCGCGGCGGCGGGCCACTTGAGTTCAAAAACCGTGCGCGATGCCAGCATTCGCGTGGGCTCGTGCACGTGATATAGAAGCGACGCGATTCCGGAAAACCCAAGGTTTCCCATCAAATGTTCTTTATATAGCGAGCCGCCCGGCTGTTTGAATTGCGTGTGGCGTTTATGGGGTACTTCCCCTAGCGAATGATATACAGGCATTTCGTTTCCTCCTTGCGGCGGCGAAGGCGCGCCGGATTATTCTACAACGGTATTTTCGAGCGTGCCGAGCCGCTCGATTTCAAGCTCGACCTTGTCGCCGGGCACAAGCCATCTGCCGAGCGTTTCATCGCCGATTTCGAGAAGGCAGCCGCGCCCCATCGTGCCGCTGCCGATTACGTCGCCGGGATAAAGCTCGCAGTTCAGGCTGGCGCGGGAAATCATTTCGCCGAACGAATAGCTTATCGTTTTGAAATTGCCGCTCGTTATTTCCTCGCCGTTCACTCGCACGCGGCCGGATAGGTCGAAGCCTTTGCCCGCCCGGCTGTCCGCAAGCTCGTCCGGCGTGACGAGAAACGGGCCGAGCGACGAAGCGAAATCCTTGCCTTTCGCCGGGCCGAGCCCTGCGGCCATCTCACGCCTCTGCACGTCCCGAAGCGACCAGTCGTTCAAAATCGTATATCCGCCGATTGCGGCTTCGGCTTCATCCGGCGATGCGTTCATTACCTGCTTGCCGATTACCGCCGCCATTTCGATTTCGAAGTCGAGCCGAGCGCCGCCTTGCGGAAATTTGATAGCCGCGCCGGAGGGCTTCATCGTTTTGGCGTTGCTGAAGTAAAACACGGGGAATTCGTACCATTCTTCCGGCACGTTTCGGCCGCGCAGCGCACTGGCGTTTCGCACGTGCTCTTCGAATGCGTAAAAGTCGCGAAAACTGCCGGGATTCATCACGGGAGGATAAAGCTCGATTTCGTCAAGCGTGAGCGGATGAAAATCGTGCTGCTCGCCGCGCTCGATTGCGGCGAACGAGTCCTTTCTCGAATCCGCTATTTTGAGAGCGAACAGATAATCGGTCGCGCAAAGCGGCAGCGAAGTTTTAAGGCCGGCGATTTCGGAAACCGCGTGAATCTTTTCGCCGATTAGAACGCCCGAATAGACGCGGAGCATTCCGCTGGCGAGAACGCGCGGAAAAACCGGATGCTCGTCGCGCGGGATGAAGTTGCAAAGCCTCAATTAAAGATTCCCCCGCAGCGCCTGCTCGCGCTCGATAGACTCGAACAGCGCCTTGAAATTGCCCTTGCCGAACCCGCGACTTCCCTTGCGCTCGATAACCTCGAAAAACAGCGTCGGTCTGTCCTGCACTGGTTTCGAGAAAAGCTGGAGCAAATAGCCGTTTTCGTCGCGATCCACGAGCACGCCCAGGTTTTTAAGCTCTTCGATGTCCTCGTCTATTTCGCCGACTCGCTCCGGGATTTCGTCGTAATACGTGTCGGGCACGCGCAAAAACTCGACTCCGTTGTCCTTGAGTTTCGACACGGTTGCCGTGATGTCCTTGACCAGCATCGCGATGTGCTGGACGCCGGGGCCGCCGTAAAAGTCCAGATATTCCTGTATCTGGCTTTTCTTTTTGCCCTCCGCCGGCTCGTTTATCGGAAATTTGATGACTCTGTTGTCGTCGGACATTACGACGCTCATAAGCGCCGAATATTCCGTCGAGATGTCCTTGTCGTCGAACGTGATGTAACGGCTGAATCCCAGCACTTCCTCGTACCACTTCGCCCACTCGTTCATTTTGCCAAGCTCGACGTTGCCGACGACATGATCGACGAGCAAAAGCCCGCAGTCGTCTCCCGGCTCGTTTCTCGCCGCGAATCCCGGCAGGAACGGCCCGGTATAGTCCTTGTGGCTGAAAAAGCTGTGGACGGTGTCGCCGTACGTCCAGATTGCCGAGTGGCGAACAGTGCCGAAATCGTCCGTATGGTCGTGCGGCTCGTCGCAGGGCCGTGCGCCGCGCCTGACGGCTTCTTCGAACGCCGCGTCCGCGTCGTCCACCTGGAACGCCACGTCTCGCACGCCGTCGCCGTGCTTTCTTAAATGCTCCGCAATCGCGCCGTCTTCCGTCAGCGGCGTGGTGAAAACGAACCGGATGCGGTGCGATTCGAGAACGTAGCTCGTTTTCTCGCGGCTGCCGGTTTCAAGCCCGGCGTACGCGATTTGCGAGAACCCGAAGGCCTTGCGGTAAAAGTACGCGGCCTGCTTTGCGTTCCCCACGTAGAACTCTATGTGGTGGATTTTCTTCAGCTCAAGCGGATTTTCGGACACTTCACACTCCAAAACGAAAGGGATAAAACATGCGAATTCGCGAATTGGTCGCATCCGCGTAAGATACTACCCTGTATGTTTGCCATTAATCGCCTCACTTTCGCCGCGGATGCGCGCGCTGGTATTGCTCCGGAACGTATGGCGCCGCGCCGAGCGCATTCGCGGCCTTTAGCGGCCAGTACGGCTCCCGCAGCATTTCCCGCGCCAGCAGAACAATATCGCACTTTCCCGTCTTTATCAGCGATTCGGCGTGTTTCGGGCGCGTGATAAGCCCGACCGCGCCTGTCATTATTCCGGCTTTTTTGCGAATTGCGGCGGCGAACGGGACTTGATAGCCCTCCTTCGGGCCGCCGGTCGCGGGCGCGATGACCTGCTGCGGCGCGGCGCCGCCCGACGAGCAGTCAATTAGGTCAACACCGACGGCTTTCACCGCAATTGCGAATTTTATGGACTGGTTCAAATCCCAACCGCCGTCAATCCAATCGGTGGCGGATATGCGCACGAACAGCGGCATGGTTTCCGGAATCGCCGCGCGGACAGCCGCCGCGACTTCAAGCGGAAAGCGCATCCGGTTTTCGAGACTGCCGCCGTATTTATCTTTGCGGCGGTTCGACAGCGGCGAAAGAAACGTGTGCATCAAATATCCGTGCGCGTAATGAAGTTCGATTACGCCGAATCCCGCTTTTACCGCACGCCGCGCCGCGCTTACCCATTCGCGTTTCAGCACTTCGAGGTCTTCGATTTCCAGCGCTCGCGGCTTCGCCCAGCCTTTGTCGTACGGGACGGCGCTCGGCGCAATCGGTATCCACCCGCCGTCTTTAACCGCTATCGCTTTGCCGCCGGCGAACGGCGGAGTGCGGCTGGCTTTTCTGCCCGCGTGCGCAAGCTGAATGCCGGGAACGGCGCCCTGCGACTCGATGAATTTCGCGATTTTCGCCCACTCCGCGGCTTGCTTGTCGTTCCAGATTCCGGCGTCGGCGGGACTGATGCTTCCCATCGGCTCGACCGCCGTAGCTTCGGTGAATACGAGACCCGCGCCGCCGACGGCCCGCGAGCCGAGATGCGCCATGTGCCACCCTTGCGGCACGCCGCCGGGCGCGGAATACATGCACATCGGGCTTACCGCGATTCTGTTGCGGAAAGTAACTCCGCGAATTGTCAAGCCGCTGAAAAGTTCGCTCATTTTTTTCTCCGATTTCGTTCGTTACGGAAGCTCAAGCTCCGAAAGGTTTCTGTATAGCTCAATCGCTTCGGGATTGGCAAGCGCGTCCAAGTTCTTTACATCGCGTCCGTGAATCGCTTCGCGCACCGCGATTTCGCTTATCTTGCCGTTCATCGTTCGCGGAAGGTCCGCGACTTCGGCGATAATTTTCGGCACGTGATGCGGCGACGCGTTTTCCTTTATCCGCATGCGTATTTGCTCTTTCAGTCCGTCCGTCAGCGCAAAGCCGTCGCGCAACCTTACGAACAGGACTATCCTTACGTCGCCGTCGCGCTCCTGTCCGGCAGCTACGCATTCCAATACCTCCGGTATCGTTTCCACCTGCCGGTAGATTTCCGCCGTGCCGATGCGCACGCCGCCGGGGTTCAGCGTGGTGTCGCTTCGCCCGTAAATAATCATTCCTCCGCGCTCCGTCAACTCCGCCCAATCGCCATGCCGCCAGACGCCGGGAAAATGCTCGAAGTATGCCGCGCGATACTTTTCGCCGCCCGGGTCGTTCCAAAAGCTGACGGGCATCGACGGGAACGGCATCGTGCAGACAAGCTCGCCCGGCTTGCCAGTCACGGGTTTTCCCGACTCGTCCCAAACTTCCACCTTCATTCCGAGGCCGGTCGTTTGAAGCTCGCCGCGATAAACCGGCTCGGTTGGCGCACCGAGGGCGAAGCAGGAAATGATATCCGTACCGCCGGAAATCGAGGATAAACAAACGTCGCTTTTAATCGCGGAATATACGTAATCGAAACTCGACGGCGCGAGCGGGCTGCCCGTAGAAAGAATCGCCCTAAGGTTAGGCAAATCGAAAACCTCGGCGGGCTTCAAACCTTCTTTTTCGCACATGGCGATGTATTTCGCGCTCGTGCCGAAGTGGGTAATCCGCTCGTTTTCCGTCATCAGCCAGAGAACGTCCTTACTCGGATGAAACGGCGAGCCGTCGAAAAGCACGATAGTCGCGCCGAGCGCGAGAGCCGATACCAGCCAGTTCCACATCATCCAGCCGCAAGTGGTGTAGTAAAAAACTCTGTCGCCGCGCCAGACGTCGGTGTGTAGCGCAAGCTCCTTAAGGTGCTGCAAAAGCGTGCCGCCCGCGCCGTGCACGATGCACTTCGGCGCGCCGGTAGTGCCGGACGAGTAGAGGATATAAAGCGGATGGCCGAATTCGAGCTGGGCAAACTCCACTTTCGGGGCGCGTTCGAAACCCGCGATGAAATCCTTCAGCGGCTTCGACCTCGGAATCTCTCCCATTCCGATGTTCGACCAGCCTTTGAGATTCGGAACGAGAATTACGTTTTCGATTTCGGGAATCGCTTGCGCTACTTCGGCGATTTTGAGTCCGGTGTTATAGCTTTTTCCCGCGAACACGTACGACTGCGATGCGAACATCAGCTTCGGCTTTATTTGGCCGAACCTGTCGATAATCGCCTGCGAGCCGAATTCGGGCGAAGTGCTCGACCAAATCGCGCCTATGCTTGCCGCGGCGAGCATGGCGATGACGGCTTCGGGAATATTAGGTAAAAGCCCTGCTACCCTGTCGCCCACGCCGACGCCGGCGGCACGCATCGCGGCCGACAGCACGGCCACGCTGCGGTAAAGCTCGTTAAACGTCACTATTTCGCGAAGCCCGCCCTCGTTCCACGAAATTATCGCGGGCGAATTGTCCCGATACCGAAGAAGGTTTTCGGCAAAGTTGAGCCGCGCGCCTTCGAACCAACGAGGGCCGTCCGGTCCGGGCGGATGCATTTTGCCGATGCCTGTCACGGCGGAATCGCACGGATGTGACGAGACGATTTCGAAGTAATCCCAAATGGCGGTCCAAAATCCCGCCGGGTTTTCGAGCGAAAATTTCCTGAGACCGTAGAAGTCCAGGGCGCCGGCCGCGCCGTATCGCGCGCCGTCGCGCACGAAGACCGTAAAATCCGCCATGTTCGTCCGCCCCGCTTTTTCGGGAGACGGCGACCAAAGCGGAGCGCCCGATTTTTCGCCTATATCGCCGGACATGGAAACTAATCATAGCAGGATGCAAAAGCGATTATCGTATCCGCCGCCAGCGTCCGGATGGCGGCGCGAAAAAAAAATATTGCAAAACCCTTGACAAAACCTTAGTCGCGGGGTAAATTCTAGTCGCGCCGGAAATCTTTCCAGCGCAAATTTCAGGCGGTGTTTCATGAACTGCATCACAAGGAGGTGGTGTAACGGCATTACGGTGATCAATCCCCGACGATGTTTGTCGCAAACGTTCACGCACATTTAAACGCTTTTTGATGTAAATCAAGATTATCAAGGAGGATAATCTAATGTCGATTCTGAGAATCAATCAGAACATCATCGCGATGAACGCCAACCGCCACTTGAGGACGGTCGGCAGTTCAATCGCCAAGTCCCTCGAAAGACTGTCGAGCGGACTCCGCATCAATCGCGCCGCGGACGACGCGGCCGGTCTCTCCATCAGCGAAAACCTCCGCGCTCAAATCCGCGGTCTCAACCGCGCGAGCCAGAACGCGCTGGACGGCATTTCGCTCATCCAAACCGCCGAAGGAGCGCTAAACGAAACGTCGAGCATCCTTCAGCGCATTCGCGAGCTGGCGGTGCAGTCCGCCAACGGCGCGCTGACCGCGAACGACCGCATCGGCATTCAGGCCGAAGTGGACCAGCTCATCGACGAAATCGACAGAATCGCCTCCTCGACGGAATTCAACGCGAAGAAGCTGCTCGACGGCACGCTCGGCGCGCTGATTTCCACCGACGACCCGACCCAGCTTCGCGCCGCGGTCGTGGGCAACGTCGGCAAGGGCGGCAACTTCACGATTCAGCTGAACACGGTGGACGCGGGCAGGCTTCAAGTCCAGAAGACCGACGTTTTCGCCACGATTCAGGGAATGGACGCTGTCGGCAAAGTCAATTACCTCGACACCATCACGCTCGACGCGACGTTCACTCCCGTGGGCGGCCAGAGCTATGGCAACACCGGCGTCTTCCAAATCAGCCCGACTCCCAACGCGGCCGGCGCGCTCGCAGTGGCCAACGGCACCGCGACGCTCACGGTCAGCGACCTCGTGGATGCGGGCAACGGCGTGGGTACGAACCGCACGCTGAGCCAGCTTCTGCAATCGTACGAAATCACGACGAACGTGGATACGGTGGTCTTCAGCTTTACGGACCTTTCGGGCACGATTCGCACGGCTACCCTAACTCTGGACGCCAACTGGACGCTTTCCACTTTCGCCACGCAGCTTGCTGCTGCGGCCAGCACCGCTTCCGGCGGCGCGGTAAACGCGGCTGTCGCGAACGGCGTCATCAGCCTGGGCGGCAATTTCGTCGCTTCGGGTTATCAAATGATGACGTTCAACGACGTGGACGGCAGCGGCAGCGCGTTTCTCATCAGTTTCGCGAACGGCCGCTCGAACCAGTTCTTCAGCAGCATCACCGGCACCATTCAGAATCTCGGCGGCTCCGCGACGTTCAACCTGAGCGGCGGACAGGTGCGCACGATAGGAAACGCGACCACCACGGGCACGTTCGACATTAGGTTCGACAACGTGGGTACGCGCGACCTCGTGAGCGTCAGCTTCCAGATTCCTTCCGGCGGCTCTTACGGAGCGTCGGGCCTCGACGTGGTTCAGGCGTTCGCGGACGCCAAAGGCAGCGTCGCTGCGGCGAACGGCTCGATGACGTTTTCGCTCGTTTCGCTTTACTCGGCGAGCGGCACTTCGTCAATCTCGACGCTCATTAACGCCAACGGTTTGACGAACGGCGACGCGATTACGCTTACTTATACCGACAACGCCGGTTCGACGCTTACCGCGCAGATGACGCTTACCGTGACGATGACGCTCGACGACATCGCGAACGGACTGATGAGCCTCGTCGTGAGCACGGTCGGCGCGGCAACGGTAAGCTTCGCGGTCAACACGGACGGCGAAATAAGCTTCGGCGGCGCGTACTTCAACTCGACCGCCGCGGCGTTCGTCGGCATCGCGTTCAACGACACCGACGCGACGGGCAGCGAATTCTGGGTGACTCTCGCTTCGCTTTCGGGCAGCGGAAGCATCGCGGTTTCGAACCTGTTCTTCAGCGCCGCGCAGTATCGCGTGACGACGACTTCGGGCACGATTACGAGCCTCATAAACGGCGGCGGCATGCTGTATTCGATCGGCAACACCACCGCGGGCGGCTTCTACGGCAGGCTCGACGTAATGACTTACACCGGCAACGTGGGACAGGTGGACAACTTGACCTTCAGCCGTTTGGGAGTCGTGGGACAGAGCGACGCAATTGCGACTTCGTACAACACCGGCGGAAACGACTTCCAGGCTGGGCAAAACGTCAGGCAGGTGAGCGCGCCGAGTTACAACGGCACGATTTACATGTCCGCGATTTCGAACCGCACGTTCGCGCTGTACCGCTTCGACAACCAAGCGTACTCGAACATTTTCGCTGCGGGCGGATCACGCACGGCGGCTATCGCAGCGGCGATAAGCGGCAACCGGATTTCCGGAGCCGGCGGCGCCAACGTGTTCAGCATCGGCGCGACCGTCAACTTCGGAGGCTCGGCGATTGCCGACCTTCAGGGAATCGAAATCGCCTTCAACCGCTTCCTGACCGCGGGCGAAACCGCGACGTTCAACGTGAGCACGAACAACGTGCTTACCGCGGACCAGCAGAACACTCTCGCGAGCATCAACCGCTTCCAGGACTTCGGCGTTTTCAACGGCCGCTCGAGCCTGCAATTCACGGTGTACATCAAGGGACAGGGCGGCGCGACCGTCAACGTTTCTTCGAACGACACGCTTGAAGACCTTGCAGGCAAAATCAGCCTCGCGATCGCGAATCCGAACAGCTCGACAGATCTGAATGCGGAATCCACAATCGACTTCTTCCAGCCGCCCGACCTGGTTCACGTGAATACGGTCGGACTCGCGAAGGGAACGATTTCGATTACTACTCCGATTCCGGGTCTCCAGCTAGTATTCAGCGGCGACGAAAGCTTCCTGAACGCGATGAGCCTTATCGAGATTCAAGGCGCTGCCGCGCCGGTCTATTCGGTCACGGCACGCAACGTGGAAACCGGAGCGCTTATCGCCACTCAGCGGAGCAACACGGGCAAGATATCGGGACTTCTACCAGGACTCGACATTCTGCTCGACACCGCGGGCGGCATCAAGCTCGACCCGGATCCCCCGATCGGCAACGTCAACGCGACCACTTCGAACAGCCCGTACTTCCTCGCCACGGAGCGCCCGGTAGTTTCCGTAAGCTCGGTTGCGAAGCAGCTGTTCTTGCACGTGGCGCCGCGGGACTTCATCCTGCAAATCGGAAGCAATCAGGGTCAGCGCATCCGTTCGTTCATCGGCGACCTCAGTTCCGAAGCGCTCGGCGTGAAGGGACTTCTCGTCGTGACCGAAGATCTTGCGCAGGAAGCCATCACGATCACCGATCAGGCGATCGCGAGGGTAAGTTCGGAGCGCGGCCGTTTGGGCGCGATTCAGAACCGTCTCGAAAGCACGATCCGCAACCTGGACGTCGCCGCCGAGAACCTGATAAGTTCCGAAAGCCGCATTCGCGACGTGGACGTGGCGTCCGAAACGCTCGCCAGCACCAGGAATCAAATCCTGCTGCAGGCGGCAATCGCCGCCCTGGCCCAGGCCAATCAGCTTCCGCAGGCAGTTCTGCAGCTACTTCGGTAGTTTTTACGTCTTAGCCGCGATTTTTTCGCGGAAATTTCAGGCGGAAAATACTGCTTGACAGGAGGTTGCTGATAAATGGCTGGGACAAGTGGAATTGGAACCATCCTTGCGTCCGCGGGCGCGCAAACGCCTGCCGCGCAACCACTTCCCCGCCTTGGAACGCCTGTCCAAACCGGACAGACCTCTCCGCAGCCTGCCGCCAGGACCGGGACGCCTCCCGACAAAGTGACGCTGCAAACCGGAAAGGCGACGGCGAAACCCGCCGCTCCGGAAGAACTGATAAAGCCTTTGCCCAAGGAACTTGTGGCCAAAGTGCTGAATAAGCTGAACATGTCCACGAACCTTTTCGCAATCGGCATGGACATCCGGTTTGACAACATCACCGGTTGGTACAAAGTCACGGTACGCAACAACGAAACCGGCAAGGTGATTCGTGAGATCCCGCCTTGGGACATCACGGAGATACTTCTCTACATCAGAGATCAGGTGGGGAAGCAATTCGACCGCGTGGTGTAGAAATACGCCGTGCATAGTAAACGTTCAATCGCCCGCCCGAAAGGGCGGGCATTTTTTTAGCGTGCCCAATTTCAAAACAAATCGGCTTAATGACTGCCATAAACTGCCGATAAATTCATTGTGGAACAGGCGGTGACTTTCTGATGGGACTTACTCCCAACGTCTTCTTCGCGGGCTTGAACAGCGGCATACAGTGGGATTCGCTGATAGACAACCTCGTCAATATCGAACACCGCAAAGTAGATATCATCATTAACCGCCGGGACAAGCTGGTTTTTCAGCGCACGACCTCGCTGGAAGTGAACAGCCGGCTCGCATCGCTCAGCACCGCGCTCAACAAGCTGAGACTCGAAAGCACGTTTCTTTCCAAACGGGCGATTTCGAGCGACACTTCGAAAATCACGGCCACGGCGAACACTTCCGCAGCGCCGGGAACATACCTCGTATCCGTGGAGCAGCTCGCCAGGGCGGGCTCCGCTCAAAGCGGGCTGGGCGGCCAAATCGTCTCTCAAACGGCATTTCTCGGCGCGGGAAACACGGTGGGAATAACCCACCTGAACGTCGGCAGCGGCAGCGAGCGGGTTGCCGCAGGGCCGGCTTCGCAGTTCAACAATCTCGTACAGGCGTCGAATATAACCGCAGGCGACACGATTACCGTCACCGGAACGGACGGGAACGGAAATGCGGTCAATTCGACGTTCACTTTCGCGGGCGATTCGACCGATACGCTTCAGAGATTCGGCCAGTTTCTGGTCTCCGCTTTCGCCGGAACGGCGTCGGTTTCGTTCGGTTTTTCGGGAGAAATTATCGTCCGCCAGTCGTCCGGCAGCGGCACTCTGTCGTTTGACGCATCTACGAGCATTTCATTCAACGACGCCGATTTTTCGGGTTCCACTCTGGACTTCGGCTCGGGCGTAAGCTACACGGACGGCGGAGGGATGGGGTACGGTTCGACCGGACCGCTTCAGCTTCGCGGCGCGGGATTGCACGAACTTTCGTTTACGCGCGGACTTCCCGGCAGGATTATTTCAACCGCCGCGCTCTCGCCAGAAGACACGCTCGAAAATCTAGGAGTCACCGATTTTACGCTGTTGATAGATCCCGACGGAGCGGGCGTACGCGATGCCGTGAATGTAACCGGTCTCGACGGCAAAACGACGATTCAGGGTTTAATCGACATAATCAATTACCGCCTTCCCGATGTAACCGCAAGGCTCGACTCGGCAGGCAAACTAGTAATTCAATCGAATACCGGCGGGCGGGACATTACCGCTGCGTCGAATCTTGGCGGCATTACGGATGTTCTTTTCGGCGGCTCACTTTCGCTTGATACTTCCGCGGCGGACGATATAAACAGCTTCGCCGCGACCGCGAACTCGAACGAATATTCCGTTGTGGACAGATATTTCGACGAAACGACCGGCGCGCAAATCAGAAAAGCGCTTTTCGGCACTGACGGCGCCGCGATTACGACGCTTATCGGCGGAATAGCGATTAACGCCGGCCCGCTTCACCAGTTCAATGCGGGCGTCGCCGTAATCAAAGCGAGCCGAAGTCATGAACTCAACACGAATCCCGCGCTTCAAAGCAGGATTCTCGGCGCCAAAAACGTTTCCTCGCCGGCTTCCACGGGCACGCCTCCGCTGAACGTGACCGCGAATCTAAACGCCGCGGGATTCGCGACAGCCGTGACGGCGGGGACTTTTACTATAAACGGCATCTCGTTTTCAATTGGCTCGACAAGCGCCACGACGGTTCAAGATTTAATGGCGCAGGTAAATTCATCCACGGCCGGAGTCGTGATGGAGTACGACGCGGCGAGCGACAGATTCACGATTCGCAATAAGGACTTCGGTCCGCAGACGATAACTGCCGGCGACGGCAACGACACGAGCAACTTCCTTACTGCCACCGGCCTTAGGGCACAGTCTGGCGGTGCGTTCCTCTCGGGCCGCGACAAGGGAACGGCGGTCGCGAACGTGCCGCTCGTCAACGCCCTTATGGACGTCACGCCGACGACGGGCACTTTCACGATAAACGGCGTGGCGATTTTCGTGGATACCGCCAAAGACACGTTGCGCGACGTCATCGACAAAATCAACCGGAGCGCGGCGGGCGTAACGGCCAGCTTTTCAGAATCCACCGATACTTTCACGCTCGTTCAAAATCTGACGGAAAATACGACTGCGTCTCGAATTAAAATCGGCGGCGTGAACGACACGTCGAATTTCTTGCAGTCGATGAAACTGACTACGAACACGAATATCGAAACCGAAATCGGAAGCGAACGGCTCGACGCAAAATTTACCGTTGACGGCGTTAGTTATACGCGGCCAGTTAATAATCCGGGAAACGTCATCGGCGGCCTCGATTTGAAATTTCTTTCGACCACGCAGGGGGCGCTCACGATAACGGTCGAATCCGACCTTCAACCTGCGGAAGACGCGCTTGTCGAATTCATCGCCGAGTGGAACAAAACGATGGAGTCGCTTAACCCCCTCCCGCTCACGCAGGACGAAAAGCGAAGAACCGAGCCGCTCACCCGCGAACAAATGGATACTATGTCGCTGGCGGATATCGACGCGTACAACCAAGAACGGATTTTGCTGTTGAAGCGCGATTACATAGCGGGGGACAGGACTATTGGCTCAACGGTCAGCCGGATGCGAAGCAACATGACCGGAATTCTTGCAACCGGCGGCGCCTTGAATTCGCTCGCATCAATCGGCATAGTCACCTCCGGCGGCGGGGAAGCGGCGGCGGTCGTCGAAAGCAGGGGCAGGCTGATTACGAATTCCACGGACAAGGACGAAATACGCACGCTTTTAAAACTCAACTCGAAACTGCAACAAGCTCTCAATTCAAATCCGCAGGCCGTATTCGAAATGTTTTCCGCGGCGGTGTCGAGCACCGCAACGGCATCCGGCACGGCCAGCCTGAACGCAGGGGTAAACGTGACCGGCACCTTGCGTTTCACCGTCGGCGATGGGGAAAACACGGCCGAAGTCGCTTTCAATCCCGGCTATTATTCGATGAGCCAGATTGGCACGCAAATTAGAAACCAGCTTTCGGCGGGCGGCGTGAACACGCTTTCCGTAACGTTCAGCGACGCGTACAACCTCGTCATCAGCCGCACGCTGACAAACGGCAGCCGGGCGCAAATTACGGTTCAAGATTTGTCGGAAGGGACAGGCTCGCTTTTTTCGCTGTTCGGACTGCAAAGCGGGGCGTTTTTCGGCGAAGACCCGCAGGCGGCCGGCGGGCTTGCAGTGCGGACGAGAAACTACATCGACCAGACGTCGAGAGTGGGCGGCATTTTATTCGAACGGACGAGAAGCGGCGGCCTTTTCGACAGGCAGATTACGGATTTGAACAAGGCGATTTCGCGAGGCGAAGAATCGGTTGCACGATACGAAGCCCGGCTTCGCAGGGAGTTTTCCGCAATGGAAACCGCTCTGACGCAGTATCAAGCCCAATCTCAATGGCTTCAACAGCACTTTTTGAACCAACAAGTCGCGGCCGCGAGCAAGCTGGGCGGCGGCGCGTAAATTTGAAACCGGCAATATCGGACCAAGCTGAAAATTCGTTGCACGCGCGCCGTTATGCTGGTAAAATGCCGCCGGGCCGAAGTGGCGGAATGGCAGACGCGCCAGGTTCAGGACCTGGTGGGGGCAACCTCGTGGGGGTTCGAGTCCCCCCTTCGGCATTTTGCTTGAAAGCATGTCAAATTATGCAAAACGCCGCCGCAAGTCAAACCTTTCCGGTTTTTCGCCGTCTAACCGATGCGGCGTCGCGCGCTAACCCGTGGCATTACGCGCTTGCGGGGAGTTTTGCGATAACCTAAAGCCCGGCTTTGGTATTTCGGTAGGATAGATGACTAACTTTATTCGTAATTTTATCTCTTTCGCTCTTTCGGGAGCGGCGCTTTTCGCGCTTGCGTCTTGCGGCCCGAAAAAGGACCAGCCCGAACCCGAAGAACACACGGTTGAAATGGGGAAAATTCGCGAGGCCGTCATTTGCGACGGCAACATCGAAGCTATGACAACCGTCGAAATAAAGAGCAAAGCGTCGGGCATACTCGAATTTCGCGGTTTCGAGGAAGGCGACGTCGTAACCGCCGGCGATTTGATGTTCAGGCTGGACAAGAGTCTTATTCAGCAAAGCATTACCCAAGCGCAGGCGAGAGTGAAAAGCTCGCGCGCCCAGCTTGAGCTGACCAGGCGCAACCAAACGCCGGCGCAGCGCATCGACCTTCAAAACGCCGTGGAGCAGGCGAAAATCGACGTGCAGGACGCCGTCGAACGCTATAACAGAATCAAAGAGCTTTACGAGCGGGATTTCGCCACGCCTCAGGAACTGGACGACGCCGACGCGGCATTGGAGCGGGCAAGGCTTAGGCTGAAGCTTGCGGAAGATAGGCTGCAAGAGTCCGATGCTGGCGGCACGAAAGAGCAAATCGAGGTTGCGCAAGCTCAGGTAACGCTTGCGGAAGCCGACCTTAAAAACGCGATGGAAGAGCTTCGCGAAACCGAAATCATCGCGCCCATAACCGGCGTAGTGCTGACTCAGGAAGTCGAAATCGGCGACACGATTACAAGCGCCACTCGCGGCGCGGCGTCGGGCACGGTGCTCGCGGTCATCGGCGATATGTCCAGCATTTATCTTCGCGGGTTCGTGGACGAAACCGACGTCGGAAGACTGAAAATCGGAATGCCCGCCGAAATATCGGTCAACAGCTATCCGGGAAGGACGTTCATCGGCAAGCTCGTAAAGATTTATCCAATGGCGGCGGCTTCTTCCGGAGTTACTACGTTCAAGGTGGACGTCGAAATAACGGGCGGCGGTTTCGTGACGCGCCAGAATCCGGACGCAAAACCCGCGCCGCAAGCTGAACAAAAAGAAACGGGCGCTGCGGAATCTTCGTCCGAAAAACCGGAAAATTCCGGCGGGGGAAGTTTAGGCGCCGCGAGCAATCCGGGCGGAGGAAGTTCCGGCGGATCCGGCGGCCGAGGACCGAACGGCGGAAGCGGGTTAAGCCGCGGGCGAAACGCCGGCGCGACCGGTAGCGAGCCGGTGGAAATCAGGGTAGGCATGACTGCGGACGCCCAGATTATCATTCGCGACGTGCCCGAAGCGCTGATTATTCCCGTAACCTATGTCAATTTCCGGGCAAAGCCGCCGGAAGTGAACGTGAAGGACGACAGCCAGACCGGTTATACTGCGAAACCAATTAAGGTTGGTTTCACGGACGGCGTGAACATCGTGGTCGAAGAGGGCCTTTCGGAAGGCGACATAATCGTGCGCGTGCCGCGCGAAGAAAAGCCGCCGCTGAGGAGGTAACGGCGCGTATGCTCATTACGATAAAAATGGCGTTCCGCGCGCTCAGCGCGAACGTTCTTCGCACCGGTCTTAGCGTCCTCGGCATAATCATCGGAATAAGCTGCGTAATCGCGCTGATGTCGATCGGCGAAGGCCAGAAGCAGGAAATGATGAAGGTCTTCGAATATTTCGGCACGAACCGCGTCTCGGTTTGGCCCGGCGGCGGCAGGGGGCGGATGGGTTTCAGGAGCACCGCTCAAAGCCAGCAGCGAAACGTTCGTTTCAAAATGCACGACATCGAATTTCTTCGGGAAAACGCGAAATCGATAAAAAGCATTTCTCCCGAAGCCGGAACGAACGGCCGCGTCAAATATTTGAGCAATGCGCTTCAAACGTCCATCAACGGAGTTGCACCCGAGGCTTTCGAAATCGACAACCGGACGATCGAAGAAGGCCGGATCATCACGTACGAAGACGTCGCCGCCGAAGCGCGGGTCGTGGTTCTCGGCTATAAGGCCTGGGAAAATTTGTTCGGCACGAAATCGCCCATCGGCGAAGCGGTTTTAATCGAAGGCAAGGCGTTCGAAGTCGTCGGAGTTTTGCAGGAAAAGGGAGCGTTTTCGTCCAGGTGGAATCCGGACGAAGACGTTTTCGTACCGATTACGACGGTGCAGCGCAGCATTATCGGCGACGACAACATTAGAAGTTTCACGCTTACGACGTGGAACGTGCAGGATACGACGGCGGCGGAGCAGGAAGTGGCGGATATATTGGGCCGCAGGCTCAATCTTCCGCTCGGCGAAGAGACCGAATATATCGGCATTTGGAACAGCGGCGAGCGCCAGCAGGAAAGCGAAGCGGCGGCGAAAGCGATTAGAATATTCCTGATGATTGTCGCGGCGATTGCGCTTCTTATCGGCGGCATCGGGATTATGAACATAATGATAGTAAGCGTCACGGAACGCACGCGCGAAATAGGCCTGCGTAAGGCGCTCGGCGCGCGCAAGGGAACGATACTTCTGCAATTCCTGGTCGAATCGCTGATAATATGCCTGATCGGCGCGGGTTTCGGCATAATACTCGGCGTCGGAATAACGAAAAGCTTGACCAATTTGCCCGAGGAATATCAATTTCCGATTCCCGTTCTTCAGCCGGAATTCATAATCCTCGCAGCGGGAATTTCGGTCGTTATCGCTCTCATATTCGGCATTTTCCCTGCCGTCCGCGCTGCGAACCTGCGCCCCATCGAAGCCCTCAGGTATGAGTAGTGGATTGGAAACAGAGGCGAAGAGTTTGTATCATCGGACCAAAGTTGAGTTTAAGCCTTCTACGTAATAGAATGTTTTTATGCACATTGAAAAGCGAGTAACTGCGGCATTACTCGTTTGATAACCACCCACTAAAATCGGGCTTAATAATCACGATAATCGCTGTAATTCTTGGCAACAATATAAGAAGTGTAATGCTGATTATTATACAATTCCTTTTTCTGATTTCTAACCCAATCTCTTCATCACTTCCGCCGCGGTTTCCGGAATCGCGTCGTATGTTTCCGCGATAATCGCGCCGGCTTCGCGAAGCGCCGCGACTTTCCCATCGTGAGTTCCGCGGCCGGCTTCGATAATCGCGCCCGCATGGCTGAACCGCGTGCCTTCGCGCGCGCCCTTGCCGCCGATGTACGCTACAAGCGGTTTCGTGAATTCGCCGCGCATAATCATTTCCGCGCATTCTTCTTCTTGCGTGCCGCCGATTTCGCCGAACATCACGACGAGTTTCGTGTCTTCGTCCGCCTCGAATTTGCGAAGTACCGCCGGGTGCGGCAGCCCGACGATCGGATCGCCGCCAACGTGAACGATGCTGCTGCAACCAATCCCAGCCTTCCCCAGGTAATACGCGATGCTCGAGGTAATTCCGCCGCTGCGCGACGCGACGCCGGCCGGGCCGCGCCTGAAAAACTTGCGCGCGCTTTCCGCGCTCCCGCCCATCATTCCGAGAACGCCCACATCCGGCGAAAGCGTGCCGAGCGTGTTCGGACCCAGAAACTCCGCACCGCATTTTTCCGCGGCGGCTTTTATTTCCATCACGTCGTGAATTGGCACGCGGTCGGGCACGATTATCGCAAGAGTCACGCCCGCCGCGAAGGCCTCGATTGCCGCGTCTTTCACGAGAGGAGCGGGGATGAAAAGCACGCTCGCGTCCACGCAGCCGGACGCGTCCACGGCTTCCGCGACCGAGTCCCACACAGGCACGCCGTCCACGGTTTCGCCGCCGCGCCCCGGCGTTACGCCGCCCGTCACGTTTATGCCATAGCCGCGCATCAACGCGGCGCGCGCCCTCCCTTCGCGGCCGGTTATCCCTTGCACGATTACTTTCATTTCGGGTTTTATGAGTATCGTCATATTAGAATCCCGGCACCGGCAAATCTATTTTAACGGCGCGTTTTCCGGTGTAAAAACATTCGGCTTCGCACGCGAGACACTCGGTGCATTTTCCTTTCGCCGCATCCGCCGCGGATATGTTCAGGGCTGGTGCGCCGTTTTCGAGCGACAGAATTCCGGGTTTGCAGGCGTCGATGCATGCTTTCGACTCGCACAGCGCGCATTTCGAATGGTCGAAGGTTATCCTGCCGGTCAGCGTTTTGAACTCGTAGGGTTTTTCGGGAATATCCTCGTTATGCAGCGGCGTAACCGATGCGAGCGCGGCGGCGGACGGCGGAGAAAAATTATCGATGAGAGCTTTCATACGCTCCGCGCAAAACGTTACCTTGTCGTCCTTGCCGTACGCTTCGACGGGAACGGGCAAATCCGCGCAAAAGCGATTCAGATATTCGATTGCGAGTTCCTCTTTGTTGCCGCCGAGCCTGATTACCGCCGGAATCGCAAGCGGAGTTTCGCGAAACGCTTTTATCAGCCCGCGCGCGCCGTGATATTGCTCCTGTGATGCGACGCCGGAACCGCTTAAAAAATATCCGTCAATTCCCGGCTGCGAAAGGATTATTTTCGCGGCGCGATAAACCTTCGACGCGGGCGGATTGCCGCTCGTGTCGCAAAAGTTCGCCGGTTTAAACCCCAGCCCTGCGAGAGCGTCCATGCTCATCATGCTGCCGCCGCCGCCGGAGCCGTGAAAGCCGAGGTAGCTCTGTCCCTTCGAAAAGCCGGTTTCGAGCTGTATAAAATAAAAGGTGCCGCGATAGTCGCCCTTTTCGCACGCGTACGCGGCGCGTTCGAGCGCGGTCGGCGGATGGCCCAGTTCGCGTGCGATTTCGATGCCTAGCTGCGGCTGGCGAAGAGCAGCGTAATCGTCCACCACGAGATGACAGTCCGCCGCGATTAACCGCCCGTCCGCCGTTAGCGCGACGGGATTGACTTCCAGCGAGCGGGCGTCGAGTGCGCGATATGCGGCGTAGAGCTTCTCCAAAAACTCGCCGGCCTTCGTCATTTCCGCGCCGGAAAGACCTGCGGATTTCGCAAGGCCGCGCGCCTCGAAAGGGCGAAGTCCGTCCGTAATGCCGATATGTTTTTTCGCTATCGAGCCGGGATATTCGCTTGCGATTTCTTCGATGCCGCTTCCGCCGCGGGATGCGAAAATCGCCAGCGGTTTCCCCGCGGCAGTATCCGTGATTATCGCAGCGAAAAACTCGCGCTCGATTTCGACGAACTCCTCGATCAGAACCTGCTCGACGGGAAATCCCGCGACATTTTCGGCAAGCATTTCCGCCGCCGCGGCCGACGCGCTTTCCGGCGAGTCGCAGAATTTCACAAGGCCTTTTCCGGCGCGCCCGGTCGTGCGAACCTGCGCCTTCACGACGATTTTTCGAACCGCCGGGGCATTGTCGGTGTCGTTCTCAAGACGTACGCTTTGATTTTGTTTGTGCGAGCTTTCGTTGTAATCGAGCCGGGTGCGTGCGGCAGTACCGGTTTCGAGAATTGCGCGCGCGATTTCGCCAGCTTCTTCCGGCGACGACGCGGCGCTGCCCATCGGCACGGCGATTCCGAATCGCGCAAGCTCCCGCTTGCCGATCGCTTCGACGATAAGGGTCATTTAAGCATCACAACGCGATTTTATTCCGAATACTTTGCCACTGCAACGAATTGCAGTCCTGCGATTGATTTCGCATATCTTGTCCGCTTGCCGATTTGCAAACGCGGAGCGCAAAATTCCGTCGTGCTATCATGGGATTTTGAATAGTGAGGCCCGGTATGGCGCGGACTAAGTTGTTTCTTTGTGCACTGTTGATTGCGTCGTGCGCGTTCGCGCCGGCGCTGCCGGTTGCATTCGCGCAGGATTCCGGCGCGGCCGGCGGCGGAAGTACGGACGGCGCCACGCAAAGCGCGCCGGTAAAGGCCGTGTCGGTCTTTTCGGTGGACGATTTCGGCATCGTGACCGTCATCGATTCGTGGAGCGGGCTTGCGCAGGAAACCGGCACGTATCTTTATATGAGCGCCACGCGCGAGCTGGGCCGCATTCCGGTGAGGGTGAAGGACCACAAGTTTTCGATGAACTTTGCTACGCGCAGCTATCTCATCGAGGACAAAGACGACCCGAGCGTCGTGTTCTTCAGGACGCCGATGTACATTTACGAAGGCGGCGCGATTTCGGCGGACATCACGATAAACCTGCCGAGCCGTTTAAGCTATGTCGGGCTTGCCGGGAACACGCCGGAGCCGACATCGGTCGAGCCCGGGCGGCTGCGCTGGACGATTCCGGACGCGACCGGCGTGACGATCGCGCTGGAGCTTAAACGCAACAAGCCGTTCCTCGTGCCGGGCGAAGGCGGCCCGCAGTTCGACCCGGCGATGCTGCCGAGACTTTCGCAGGAAGAAATTCCGAAAAACGCCGACGAAGTTTTAAGGGAACTCGAAACGATTCTTTTAATCGCGCAAAAGGAACAGAGCGCCGACCCGGATTTAATCAAGCTTTTGAACAAAAACCTGACCCGGCTTTATTATTTGTTCTACCTTTACGGCCTGGTAACCGATTACGCGCCAGGCGAAGCGGACGGCGGGGGCGGATAGATGCGCCTACTCGTCACAGGCGGCGCGGGATTCATCGGAAGCAATTTTATTCGGCTCGCGCTGAGCGGCGGCGAATATGAAATAGCGAACTTCGACGCGCTGACCTATGCGGGCAACCTTGCGAATCTATCAGGCGTTGAGAAAAATCCTGCATATTCGTTCATTAAAGGCGACGTTGCGGAAAGGGACGATTTAAAGCGGGCATTCGAGCTGTTCAAACCGGATGCCGTCGTGCATTTCGCCGCGGAAAGCCACGTCGACCGCTCGCTAGAAGACGCAGGAGCGTTCGTGCGCACCAACGTTCTGGGTACGCAAAACGTAATCGAATGCGTACGCCACTTCGGCTTAGGAAAAATGGTTCACGTTTCGACGGACGAAGTGTACGGCGCGCTGGCGGACGTTTCCGCACTGCCGTTCACCGAGGACAGTCCGCTCGCGCCGCGCAATCCGTATTCCGCGTCGAAGGCAGGCGCGGATCATCTGGCGATGGCGGCATTCGTTTCGCTCGGAACGCCGGTCGTGATTACGCGAAGCGGGAACAATTACGGGCCTTATCAGTTTCCCGAAAAGCTGATTCCGCTGTTCGTAACGAACCTTATCGAGGGAAAAAAAGTGCCGCTGTACGGCGACGGTCAAAACGTGCGGGACTGGATTTTCGTCGACGACCATTGCCGCGCGCTTATCGCCGCGCTCGAAAAGGGACGGCCGGGCGAGGTGTATAACATCGGGCCGGGGGAAGGCGAACCGGTCACGAATCTGCGGATTACGGCGGCGATTCTCGAACTTATGGGAATGGGCGAAGAAATGATAGAGCGCGTGAAGGACAGGCCGGGCCACGACTTCAGGTATGCGCTCGACACGTCGAAAATCGAGCGGGAGCTTAGATTCAAACCGTCGGTTTCGCTGGAGGAAGGGCTTGCCGCCACCGTGGAATGGTACAAGTCGAACGAAAAATGGTGGCGCGAAATCAAAAGCGGCGAATACTTGAAATATTACAGGCGTATGTATGAAGAGCGCGGGTAAAATTTGGTGGCCGCTAAACTAAGTTTGCTCGCGAGTTTCTTTATTCTTAGATATGCGAATGATGTATACTGGACTTGAACAGCACCCATTAAGCTGGACACTTGGAATCGAAATCCAAGCAGAAGTTTTAATTGTGTCATCGGGACACACGAACAGCATCTAAGTGTAATTTATAGTTTGCTATTCTTCCTTCTTTTTCGTTTTTTTAAATCCGATTTTTCCTTGGCTGGATGATGACGGTTGCATTAACTTCCGGATTGCGTCGAAAACGATTATAAATTGCGAGTCATACTTTATTTCAAGCGCGTCCAATTTATTGGAAAGTTCTTTTTGCATAAAGACGATTCCGCGCAGTCTAACAAAAGTACGCATTATAGCGATGTTCACGGATACTGCACGCTCACTTCGGAGAACGCTCGACAGCATCGCAACGCCTTGCTCGGTAAACGCGTATGGCGGATATCTTCTTCCACCCCATCTTGAGATCTCATTTTGTGATCTCAAGTTTTTAAACTCTTCGTCGTTAGCTGAAAAGCAAAATCTTCGGGGAATCGACTGATGTTTCGCTTTACGGCCTGAATCAGCGTGCGCGTTTCAACCACGTACAACTCGGCCAAGTTGTAATCCAGCATCACCTTCTGACCGCGAAAAGTCTCGATCATGCTCTCGATTCTCTCTATAGGCACCAATGAAAAATCGTCTTTCACTTTTTCTCCTGTCATAGTTCCATGTAAAGCCAAATTATACACCTGCAGATGAAAGTCAGGTGAGAGCTTACCCCATTATCACCGCTAATCTAACATCACAGCCTCTGGAAATAGCCGTTAATCAGGCCGAGTTCGCGGCAGCGTTTTTCCGCCGCGCGATATTCCGCCTTTGTCACGCGCTCGTTCATCCCCGGTGTATCCGGCGCTTTGTATGCGGGGAAATATTGCGTCATCAGGCTTACGGGAATGTCCGGGCTTATCGCGGCGATATCATCGAGAACGGCGAGAGTGTTTTCGAGCTTGCCGGGGAGCATCAAATGCCGCACGAGCATTCCCCTTACTGCGATTCCGGCGGCGTCGGTCACGAGCGGGCCGGCTTGGCGGTGCATTTCGATAAGCGCCGCCTGGTTCACTTTGGGATAGTCCTTCGCATCGCTCAATTCGGCGGCAAGCTTGGCGTCGCGATATTTCGCGTCCGGCATATAAACGTCGATTACGCCTTCGAAAATCCGCAGAACTTCTACCCTGTCGTATCCGCCGCAGTTATAAACGACGGGAAGCGAAAATCCGTTTTGCGCCGCAATGAACAGCGCCTCGAACCACTGCAGGTTAACGTGGCTCGGCGTTACGAGATTCAAGTTGTGCGCGCCGCGACGCTGAAGTTCGAGATACATTCCGGCGAGTTTTTCCGCGGTTACGGCCTCGCCGTGCCGCATTTGGCTTAGCGGATAGTTCTGGCAGAAAAGGCAGTGCAGATTGCAGCCGCTGAAAAACACCGTGCCGCTGCCGCGCGTTCCGGAAACCGGCGGTTCTTCGCCGAAGTGCAGGTTGTGGCTGCCAGCCGACGCGTGAAGACCGCTGCCGCATTCGCCAGGCTCGTCATCGGCGCGCATCGCGCCGCATAGACGCGGGCAGAACATACACGGGCTGAACAATTCGCGCAGTTGTTCAAGCTTTTCGCGCCAACCAGATTCCAAAAGCGATTTGTAAAGCGGTTCGCTCATGCGCGCCGATTATAAACTTGCCGAACATATCGCCGTTTACCTGCGTCCCGCCGATGGTAGAATAAGGTTGTGGCGGATGATCGAATTCAGGCGGGACGCAGGATGATTTCCGGGCGAATCCCGAAGAAACGCAAAGGCGCTTTCATCGCTTTCGTGGCGGCGATGGCGCTTTTTGCCGCGCTCGCGGCGTCCTGCGGCGGCGGGTTAATACGGCCGCTGTTCGAAAGCGGCGACGAGTTTACGGTCTTTCAGCTTCAGAATTTCAGCCTGCCCACGCTCGCCAATGACGGCGGCGTGTTTCAATTTTGGGTGGAAACCGAGTCCGAGCGTTTTTCGGTGCTCAGATTCGTCGTGGTCGATTCCGTTCTTTGGCCTCCGGAATATCACGACCACGAGCCGGGAAACTTGCCGCCGGGATTCACGTCAATAGGAACGCTTACGAACACGCAAATTCAGTTCGAACTGCCCGAAGAAATCGAGAAAAGCGACATCGAAACCGTGTATCTCACTGTGGAACCGGTCGGTCCGGACGACGGCGTGATGAGCGGCAGCATTTTGCTCGCGGGCGGCGTGAACGTGCGCGGCAGGGCGAACATGACTTTCGACACCGAGAATGTTTTCGGCGGGCTGCCGAACGTTTTTCAAGCCCCGGCGGGAAAAATAATGCTGGCGATTCCCACGAACAGGCCGCCCGCGCAGGCGTCGGCCGCGCCGGTAAAGCGAAACCCGGCCGCGAATATTCCCCTGCCGCAACGAAGAGCGTCGCAGGATGGGGAAGAAACGCCGCCGGCGTGGACGCTCGCCAGCCAGGCGGGAATTCTAACCGCGGTTTTTAACGAAGGCGCGAGCACGATTGACATAACTTTCGGCGCTGCGGAAGACGAAGATACGCCGCCGGTTTCGTACGTCGCGTACTGGCAGGAAGGATTTTCAATCGATTTCGCGGACGCGCGCGAAAACGGCAGAGCGATTGCTCTCGACATTTCCGGGCAAGAAGATGCGCCGTATTCCGCGACGATAACGGCGGCTGACATCCCGGACATTGACGGCCCGATTTCGATTTCGGTGCTGGCGCGAGACTCCGCCGACCCGCCGAACGAAACCGAGCCGCTTGCGCAAAACTTGACTCATTCGAACGGGCGCGACTGGTTGACCGTGGGGCCGGGCGATTACATGCCTCCCACGTGGACGGAAGGCCGCGGGATTATCTCCGGCGCCTACAACATTTTGGGCACGGAAATCGACATCAGATTCGGCGAGGCCGTGGACGCGCTGACGCCGCCCGTTTCTTACGTGCTTTACTGGCAGCAGGGAAACGAGCTGAATTATGCGCTGGCGCAAGAGCAGGGGCGCGTGATAACGCTGGGCGTAAGCGGCCAGGAAGATGCGCCATTTTCGATTACGCTGACCGCCGACGACATTTCCGCGATTGGCGAAAACCTGTCGCTCGCCGTGCATGCGCGCGATAGCGCGAATCCGCCGAATGAAACGCCGGTGTACTTTCCGCATCCCACGCTTGCGGGCGGAAACGACTGGATTACGGTTGTTGCCGGAAATCCGTTTTATCAAGGCGTGTGGTTCGTGACGGTTCCCGAAGGCGAAACCGAGCCGGTGTCTAGCCTGAACCTGCCGGATTTGACCGAAGTGCCGGGCTGGGCGTACCAAGCTTGGGCGTTTCACCAGACCGACAACGTGCTCGAAAGTTTGGGCAGATTCAAAAATCCGGCGGCGCCCGCGATGGACGGACAGGGGCCGCACGCGGGGCAAGGCGCGCCGTATAACGCGCCGGGGCGCGATTTTCTGGGTACGGAGTACGATTTCAGAAATCCGGCGTGGCTGTTTTACATAACGATCGAGCCCGACCCCGATACGAGCCTCGCGGGATTCGCCTGGCGGCTTTTAAGCGTGGGAGCGAACGCCGATATGGGGCCGGCAGACGAGCGCGAAATGGTGCGATTCACGGGTACGCCGCCGTTCGGCGTCGTCAGGATTTTGTAGTCAATTAAAAAAATGCGCGCAGGAATTTAGGTCACGCGGATTTAGCGGGGTTGGAAAACCCCGCCTCCAAAATAGGAGGCGAAGTAAGGAACAGATTTATCCCGATCCGGTTTTCGATAAATTGCGGGGATAAACTCTACCGCTAAGTAAATGGAATCATTTAAGAATCAATAATAATTCAAAGCCATATCGAAATGCGAGCGAATTTCAGACGCGCGAAACGGCTTGCTGTCTTTTCGGAATCGCTATTCCGGCGGTTACCAAAAAAACCGTGAAGAGAAATAACTACCGACGCGGTGCCAAGTCTTGTTTTGGCTGGCGAAGCTCTTCATTCTTTAATCGGGAGATTTTCCGCCGCCGTAGGGGTATAATGCCGTTTCAATTTTCATTTTCGAGGATTTTCATCATGTGTCCGGTGATTAGGAAAGACCCGTCGCACGACGAGCGTGCCGAGCGGCTTCACAGGCTGCGCCACTCTTGCTCGCATTTGATGGCCGAGGCCGTCATGCGGCTATGGCCCGGCACGAAGCTCGCCATCGGCCCCGCAATCGAGGAAGGCTTCTACTACGACTTCGACGTCGCCGGCACGATAACGGAAGAGGACCTGTCGCGCATAGAGGACGAGATGCGCCAAATCGCGGCCGCGCCCGCGAAGTTCGAATATTCCGAAGCCGCACGCGACGAAGCGCGCGCCCTAATCAAGGACTGGGGCGAATATAAATTCGAGCTTCTCGACGCTATTCCCGACGGCGAGAAAATCAGCTTCTACCGCTCCGGCGAATTTATCGACCTTTGCGCCGGCCCGCACGTCGAAACAACGGGCGAACTTAAACACTTCAAGCTGCTCGCTGTCAGCGGAGCGTATTGGCGCGGCGACGAGCGAAACAAAATGCTCACCCGAATATACGGAACCTGCTTCGATACGCAAGCGGAACTGAAGGAGCACTTAAAAAAACTCGAAGAAGCCGAGCGGCGCGACCACAGAAAAGTCGGCCGCGAAATCGGCCTATTCAACATATATCCGGAACTCGGCCCCGGCCTTCCCGTATATCATCCGAAGGGCGCCGCAATGCTGGAAATCCTGCGCGATTACATGTGGGACGAGCACGAAAAGCGCGGCTACGTGCCTCTGCAAACACCCCACATCATGCGCACCGAGGCGTGGGAAACAAGCGGCCATATGTCGAACTATCGCGAAAACATGTTCATGGTGACCTCGCTCGACGAAACCGAGCGGCTCGAAGCTGCCAAGAAAGAAGGGCGGCGCGAGGCGAGCGACTTCGGCAGCTACGGCCTGAAGCCGATGAACTGCCCGATGCACCTTCTGGTTTACGGCAGCACGCTGCGCAGCTATCGCGAGCTTCCGATACGCATGTTCGAGTTCGGCACCGTCTATCGCTACGAGCGCGGCGGCGTTTTGCACGGGCTACTACGCGTGCGCGGATTCACACAGGACGACGCGCACATTTTCTGCACGCCGGAGCAGTTTCGCGCGGAAAGCCGCAAAGTTTTGGAGTTCTGTTTCGACGTCTACGACACGTTCGGCTTCGAATACTCGGTCAGCCTCAAAACGATGCCGGAAAAGGCTATCGGCGACCCGGCGGTCTGGGAGATGGCGACCGAAGGGCTGCGAGACGTACTCGACGACATCGGCATACCTTACGACGTAAAGGAAAAAGACGGCGCGTTTTACGGCCCGAAAGTCGATATGATCGTGCGCGACTCGCTCGGCCGCGAGTGGCAGGGCTCGACCGTGCAGGTGGACTTCAACCTGCCCGAAAGGTTCGACCTAACTTACGTCGGCGAGGACGGCGCGAAGCACAGGCCGGTCATGGTGCACCGGGCGATTCTCGGCAGCTTCGAGCGGTTTTTCGGGCTGATGATAGAGGAATTCGGCGGCGCATTTCCGCTGTGGATTGCGCCCGTGCAGGCGGCGGTTCTGCCAATCGGCGAGGCGCACCGCGAGCACGCGGCGGGCCTTGCGGCGAAGCTATCCGCGGCCGGGTTCAGAGTGGAGCTCGACGAGAGCGACGAAAAACTGGGCAAGAAAATCCGCACGCACAAAATGATGAAAATTCCGTACATCATCGTCGTCGGCGACAAGGAAATCGAATCCGGCGAGTATTCGATAAACGGCTATTTCGACGGCGATTTGGGCAAAATGACGATTGACGCGCTGTCGGACAAAATGGCAGCGGAAGTTCGCGCGAAAACGGTTAGGAAAAAGTAGCTTTAAATAGACTCATTCATGCCGCACTCCCGGAGCGCCCAGTTTCGCGCGCCCGCGCCGCCCCTACGGCATCGGGAACCGGACGAGGGATTGCTGGGACGGGAGCGTGCAGCTGCTAAGGCAGAAACCCTGGCGGGATCGGATATTCGAGGAGCGCGTTCTGGGATGGGAGAGAAAAATACACCGTCCGCTTCGGCGTGCATACTACGACGTCGCTGTCTTCTTCGGTACCCACTTGCAGCGTGACGAACTGCTTGGTGAGAGTGTTTATAAAATGCGCGTTGCCGGAATTCTCAAAGCCTTCAACGCTCTCAAAATCGTGTTCCTTGTAGCCGGCGACAACAACAAGCAATCTTCCACTCAAGTCCATCGCCGCGCTTCCATTCACGCCTTGAAATCCGTCGTCGCGATTCAGCTTCCATATTACTTCTTCGGTTGATGTAGATACGCATGTTACTCCGCTGTATTTATGCCAGTCAGGATGCGGTTCAATGCCGTATTGATCGGGAGGCGGACCGATGTCGCGAGTACCGACAATGTAAACACGTTGACCGTCGGGCGATGGATAAACGGTTGCAGGCGTTTCAGCATATGCACCATATGCCTCGTTGTTCATTCCGAAAAATACGCCATCAATCTTTTCGAGGGTTAAAGGATCGATCGCCTGGAGTGCTACGCCTTTCCTATAAGCTTGCATAATCATCGGATCAGGAGTATTCGGAGGAAAGTTGTAATTGTAAGGGTTCGGGTCCCTTCGTTGACCTTCAATAAGCCACAAATATTGCGTTCCTGGAATGCTAAAAGGCCGATTGAACAACGGCTCTGGCGAAGTCGCAAGCAATTGGCCGTTTAATAAACTGAATTTGTGTGCGGGAACTTCTGCGAATTCACCGGTTATCACATATAAAAACTGCTCGTTCCAGTCTATACTCCAATTGCCCATTGGACTTTGAAGCGGCGGGGATATGGAAATGGTTTGCAAAACTTGAAGCGTAGAGCCATTCAGTTTCCGCAATACCGTGCCGCCTTGATCCTCGACCCATATAAAGTTGCCAAGTCGGGATGTTCGATGCCAGCCGGGATTGTTGTAATTTTCAGACACAACTATTTTATTAGTCGCAGTGTCGAAAACATGCAATCCTCCGACATAGATCTTCGTCTGGTCGAAAGATGACTGCAAAAATGCAGCGCGATTGTTAGGCATGGGAATAACATTTGGAAGGCCTGATACAGCCTTGTACCAACCAAATGCAGCAAGCGCTCCCGCGAACACCGTAAAACCCAGCGCGATGAATTTGAAACCCTTGATTTTCCTCATTCCCTTGATTCTCCCGATTCTTTTCATTCGATTATCTTCCTATTTCTCGTCCTCCTTCGGTTTCATCAGCCTGCGGAGGTCGTCGGGGATTTCCGGTGCGCCTTTCGCGGCGGCGGCGGCGGCGGTTTCCTCGGCGATGCGCGCGAACACTTCTTCGCGCAAAACCTGAACGTGGCGCGGCGCTTTGATCCCCAGTTTAACGACGTCGTTTTTCGCGGACACGACCATCACTTCGATTTCCGCCCCGATTCGCAGGCTTTCGTCCACGGCTCGCATCAGCGCGACCGGCGGCCGCGTTTCGCCGTGAACGAATCCCGGCGCTTCCATATCAGCTTCCGGACGCCGCGTGCCGCCGGCCGTGTCAGGCGCCGCGGATTCTTTTTGCAGTTTCATTCCTTCGGGCAGAAGCGTAATCGAAAGCGGCGTGATAATTTCAAGCAAAGCCGCGCCCGAACCGCTTCCTTGCGCGGTCAATATCACGGACGGGCCGATTCTGATCCGTTCGCCCACACGCCTTGTGATTACTAGCACTGCGCCTCCTGCGCCGGCAGCCGGATTCACTCTAGCCCGCGGTCGGCGGGCTTGGGCGGCGGGTTTATTTTACCCGCGCGATGGCGCGCATGCAAGCGAAACGGCCTTTCGCGCGCTAGCCCGCGTTCGCCTTTTCGACGTCCCCGGCCTCCCTCGCTTCCGCCGGCGCGTCCGGCGCTGGCGAAAACAGCCGGTGGCGCGTCGTGTATGCGCTTTCTTCCATCACCACTTGATAGCCGACTTGGCGCACTTTGTTGACGATTAGCGGGGCGAGCAAATTCGCGGTGCTGTCGCGAAAGTCGGCCGCGATTGTGCAGATATTCAAAACGATAAGATTTTCCGGGTCTCCGATGTCCCGGCGAAGAACGCCGTCGAGTTTCACTTCGATTTCATAGTCGGGGAAAAGCGAAAACGGCTCGACGACGAAAAAGCATAGCCGCGGCTCCTCCAGCGATTGCAGCCACATGAACGGCGCAAGCTTTGGGTCGCGATGTATGCCGTACTTATGGTATTCCGGGAAGCCGATTATGCCGAGCGGAAAGTCGTATATCTCCTCCGGATTTATCTCTACCGGTCCGAATCTTTCCGTGCTTACCTGCATGATTTCTCCTATACGATTATGTTCAGCCCGGTTACGGGCACAAACTCGACTTCGAGACGCGCGGGCTCGATTGAAATTTCCGCGGGCGTGAATTCCACGCGAACCTGCGGCGGAGACTCGGGCAAAAACGCCATTTCGACTGAATGGTCGCTCCAATATTCCGATAGCCTTCGCCGCGCCTGCTCCGCAATCGGATTTCCTCTGTTTTCGATTCTCGAAAGCTCGATTCCGCCACGGACGCGCCTTTCGATGCCCTTCGAGGAGCGCGAGTATGAAAAGCTTTGCAGGGCGGCGATTCCGGAATGCCAGCCGCGATAGCCAAGCTCTTCGCGCGGCTTCGACGAATCGATTTCGAGTCTCGTGCGGCCGTTTTGAATGTCCATACGCGCGGGCGCCGTGCGAATCGATATCCGCATTTTGCCCGTACCGGTTTCTGCCGCGCCAAGTTCCATGGTTACCTCAAGAAGTCGAAGAGCGTCGCCGGAATGACCCGCGAGCCCATCGAAAGAACCGCTCTAAGGATGTTCTCCTCCGCCTGAAATCTGGTTATCACTTCGGCCATATCCGCGCCCTGCACCTGCAGTTTGCGGTCGTAAAGCTGAACTTCGAACGCCTCGCTTTGTTCCACGCCGAATTCGAGCCGCCTTACGGCGCTGCCCGTGCGCGAACGGTAGTCGATTACATGAAGCCGGGCGTCCTCGACTTCGCCTAGCCTTAAAAGCGAAATGCTTTCGAACCGCGATTCGTCTTTTAAAAAGCTCGAATAAATCGTTGACTGCGGAAGAACGGTGCCGGTGAAACGCTCGAAAGCTTTGTTGAAAACCGCTCGATCCGCGCCTTGCGGGCTGTATGCCTTTATCGAAAATCCGGCTATCGGCTGGTTTGAAATATTTTCCAGGAAAATTCTGCCGTCGCCGGTAACGTACACGTCCACGCCGATGCCGAGGAATTTTCCAAGCTCTTTCGCAAGGTCGCCGAGCGTCGTGTAGTCGCGTACGGAAACAGTAAGCGTATTTCCGCCCGCCGTGATTTCAATGCGGTCGTTTGGAAGAAGTCCCAGCCATTCGTTCGTCTCGGCGTTCATCATTTCCGTCAGCTTCGACGATTTCTGCGCCACGCCTAGCATGTCGTCGCGCAATCGGATGAGGCTGGCGAACAGGTTTTCGGCTTCGATTTTTTCGCCCGTGCCGTCCGTGCTGCCGCCGCCGGGGATTGTCGGGCCGGCTAGGCCGAGATTCGCGAGCGTGCCGGGCAGAGCGTCCGTAAGAGAAAGGTCTGAAATGTCCACGCCGCTTCCCGCCGCTAGCGTGCGTAGTTCGACGAATTCCACGCCGGCGATGCTGAAAGTTATCGCCTCGACGTTTCCGTTTAAAACTGGGTTCGCGAGAATCGCGGTGTTTATTTCCGAGGCGAGCGCGGACGCCGTAAGGTATGCGCCGGCGGTGAGCGTCAGCGTTTGCGGCGGCGGGTCGCTCCAATCGCCGCTCGCTGCAGGGCCGAGGTCGATGTTGAAGCTGTCGTCCACGCCCGCGGTAATCGTAATGCCCGGCGGAAATCCCGCGGTTCCTATTACTCTTGCGGAAGTGGGCGAATTCACAATTCCGAGCGCGGCGAGCGTGCCCGGCGTAACGTCGGCGAACTGCAAGTCGGCGCCGAGCACTTCCTTTCCTTTGAGCGTAGTTTCCAGCATCAGCCTGCCGTTATGAACCGACGCCTCGACGAGTCCGTTCAGCCTGCTTTTGCGGATTCCGGTGTTGATGCTGTCCGCGAGGTCCGAAACCGTGAGCGACGAGGCGGCGTCGATATCTATCGTCACCGGGTCGAGGTCGAGGCCGCCGGGATGCGCGGTAATGCCGAGGTCGATCGAGAACTTATCGTTTCCGTCCGTGCCGCCGCTGTCCGCGGTTTCCGGCCCGCCCGCCGCCGTGAGTCCGAGCAGCACGCTTGCGGTGTCGGGCAATCCCTGCGGATCCTGGCCGCCGATTACGAAGTCTTGGGCGAGTACGCCGGAGCCGTTCGCTCCGGTTTCGAGCTCTATCGCGCCGGCGTTTTCGCGAACGATAACCTTGCCCGGTCCGAGTCCCGCGTCGATGCGCGTTTGCAGCATATCCACTAATTCGCCCATCGTCGCGTAATTCCCCTGCGTAAGCGATATCGCCACGCGCACGGTATCGCCGTCGTTCGCCGAGGGGCCGAGCCTCAAAACGAGCCGGTTGTTCGTTTCGTCAATCGTTACGCCGGGTCCGGGCGGCGAGGGGAAATCCGCAAGCGCCGTGCCGGTTTTGATTGCGCCGAGAGAATCGATCAGCGGAAGCGCGGGCGGCGTTTCCGCTATGTTGTACGCGCCGCGTTCGATGAGTCCAAGGTTTTCGAGAATTCTCCCGCCCGTGTCTTCGAGGCGTATGTCGCCCGCAGCCGTAAGCGATTCGAGCCGCAGTTTGAAATTCGGCTCGATGCGCGCTATTACGCCGATGTCTTTCGTGCCGTTAATTTTGTTTCGCACGTCCAGCAGCGTATCCGTCTGAAAAACGTTCACGGTCTTGCCGTTGATGCGGAAAAAGCCGGAATATCCAAGCGCCTTGCCCGTAACCGCGCGGCCGAGGAATTCCTGCGTTTGGCCCATAAACACTTCTTTGCCCGTGAAATTCACGTCTATGTCGCTGGCGTTACCGATGTTGCGTGCAATCACGCCTGCGTCGCCGCGATACGACACGTCTCCCACGTACGCGTTCGACTGGCCGAACATAAGTTCGAAAGGCTGGCGAAGGGTTTGATATCCGGCGTAAAGATATTTCGAATTGTGGTCGGCGTTGGCGAGGTTGCCGACTCCGCGGATAATCTGGTCGAGTTCGAGCGCAATTGCCCGGCGGTCGGAGTCCGAAAGGTGGGTGTTCGCGCCTTGCACGGCAAGCTCTCTCGCCCGGTGCATGTAATCGCCAACCGCGCCCAAATTTTCGTCCATGAAATCGAGCCGGCTTTTCCCGTCGTACATGTTTTCGCGATATTGCACGAGATGTTCGATGAGGATGCCGATGCTCATTACCTGGGCGGAGCCGGCGGGATTTTCGCCCGGCCGGTTGAACAGGTTGCCCGTCGAAACTTGATTTTGGAGTTTCACTAGGCGCGTGTCGAGCTCGGACAGCCGCCGCAGGAAGTTGTTGATCATCGTGCCGCTCGAAATCCTCACGCCCGGTTACCTCCCCACGAGCCCCATGTTATTTATTATCCTGTCGAGCACGCTGTCGAGAGCGGAAATCATTCTGGAACTGGCTTCCACCGAGCGCTGATAGCGAATCATGTTTATCGCCTCTTCATCCAGATTCACGCCGGATACGGATTCGATACGCATTTCGATTTGTTCGATAACCAGGTTTTGTATGTTCGCCGCCCGCGAGGTTTCCTGAAGCTGAACGCCGAGCGAAATCACCGTGCTTCTGTAATAGCCGAAAATCGTGTCGCCCTCGACGAAGCTGGCGAAGTTCTTGAGGTCCGCCATATCCAGCGCCAGCCGGTTGTCGCCCGGCCCGCTGAAGCCTCCGTCGTCGCCCGCACGCGCCGCCGCGATCGTGCCGAGGTCGTTCAATATCAGCGGATTCAGCCTCAGCGCCTTGGCGATGTTCACGTATGGCGGGTCTTGCGGCACCGATGTTTCGTTTTCCGGCACGAGACCCAACAGCTGAAGGAAATTCGTGGTTCCGGCCTTGGCGTTGATGCGGCTTTCGAACGCGCTTGCACTGCCGCCCGCTTCCATATCCGCCGGGTTGTGAAGCTCCAGAATCACGGTGGAGTTATCGCCCTCGACGCCCTGCACGCGCCCGCCCGTCGCGTCGAACACGCGCCGCAAAATATCGCGCACGGTAATCGTGGAATCCGGCAGCACGTCTTCGTCCGTGATTTTTATCCGCTTGTCGCCGATGAAAAAGTCGCCGCTCGAAATTCCCAAATCGAACAGCTTCGTATCGAGGCCGGTCAGCGAGGGAAGCGAATTCAGCCCGGAAATCTGGCGGGTGACGAAGTCCATGAAAAACGAGCGGTTCGTCGCGCCGTCCAGCCCGTAGCCCTCGCGGTGAAGCGAGTTCACGCGGTTGACGACGGAACTTACGGCGATGTTGAACTTGTGGCGCACTTCCAAAATGTACTTGTCCCGAAGTTGGACGAGGCCGAAAAGCTCGCCGCTTTGCAGGTCGAGCGGCAGTTTGTTCGCAAGCCCGATTTCGTACGAAATGCCGCTTTGCGATTCTATAGTGCGGATTTGCAGGTCGGTCGTGAAAATGCCCTGCACAATCGGATGTCCCGCGACGTTCACCGAATACGCGCCGAACTGGTCTTCGTGCACGTTGATGTTGATGAGTTTCGAAAGCTGGCTGACGAGAAGGTCGCGCTGGTCGCGCAAGTCGTTCGCGTTGCGGCTGGGGCTGCCTTCGATGTTGACGATTTCCTTGTTCAGACCGGCGATTTGACGCGTCAGCGCGTTCACTTCGCCTACTTTGATGCCGATTTGGTCGTTAATGCGTCTAATTTCGCTCTCGAAACCGTTGTCGATGTCTTTTATCGACGTAATCAGCGTTTGGCTTACTTCGCGCAGGTTCGCCCGCGCGCTCGTTCCCTCCGGGTCGTTGGACAATAGCTCCCACGCCTTGAAGAACGAATCGAGTATGTTCGAAAACCCGCGCTCGCCCGGCTCGTTGAAAAGCATCTCGATATTTTCCAGTCCCGTTTGCACAGTGTCGAGTTCGCCCTGATAACCGCTCTCCGCACGGAAAATCTGGTCGAGAAACTGGCTGCGTATCCGCTCGATGCTTTCCACGCGCACGCCTGTGCCGACTTGTCCAGCCTGCGTGCCCATCATTATTCCCGGCACGGGCAAGGCTTCGGTGGCTTTAAGCACGACGCGCTGGCGGCTGAAACCGGGCGTGTTGGCGTTCGCCACGTTGTGGCTGACTGTGTCCAGCGCGGATTGCGCGGCCATAAGCCCGCGTCTTGCCGCTTCGAGACCCAAATATGTTCCTCTGATCATGTGCTTTCGTTCCCCAGTTATGCGCGCCTGTCGAGAAGGTTTCTGCGGATGCCCTCGTTGTGCAAGTCGCCGCCCGCATCGTAGCTTGACTTGTCCGACGTATACGCGATGAGCCGCAAAACCATGCTCGTGTAGTCCACTAGGTTTTGAGTCAGCGTCGCGTTCACGCCGTTCATTTCCCTCAGCTCGGCGACTATGCGCTTAAGTTTATCCGCCAGGCTGCGCAGCGGATGCCGCGCTGGTATGTTCAGGATTTCGATGATTTCGCTAAGCCGCGCCTCCCGGTCGATGCCGGTTTTCGCGGCGATGTGTGCGAGAAGCGCGATGCGGGCGGACTCCCGGCTTTCGAGTTCAAGGACGGTCGCTTCTTCGGACTGCAAAACTGGGGGGAGAAGGTCGAGCCGAGACGAAATCAAAAGGCCGCGTTTGTCCGTGAGTATGCCCTTCAGGCGTTCGGCAAGCCCCAGCTGCTCCCGTAAAATCTGTTCGAGGCGGGATAGCTGTTCGTTAACCGCCGGCAACGTCGTCGAAATATCCATGCTTTTCAATCTCCCGCGCTATGGCGTTTTCGTCAGTTTTAAGCTCGCCGCGCTTGTAGGCAGCCTTGATTTCGGCAACCTGCTTCGCGCGGTCGGCGGGAGATGAAGTGGCAAGTTTCGCCGCGAGAGCGCGCTGGCCCTCGCCGCTGATTTCGACCCTGTCGGGCGACTGGCTGCGCGGCGCGCTTGCGCGCGCATCGCCGTCCGCCTTCCTGAACTTGGCGTTCACGATGCTGAACAGCCTTTCTATGCCGGGTATTCTCATAAAATCAACCTGCCGCTCCGGTCAACTCCGCCGATTCCGCAATTACGCCATACGGCGATTGCGGCACACCTGAATTATCGGCAGAATCCGGCCGGTACTTGACAGATTCGGCGCTTATTATAGCGTTATAAATCGTTTCTTTCACTCCCGTGCCCGGTTTCGCCGCCGCAAGCGTGTCGGCGATTTGGGAAAAAAGCATATCTTCGTAAATGTCAGTCGCCAGCCCTTTTCCGAAAAGTCCGCTTTTGACCACGGTCGAGCGCATTTCGGACAATAGAATCCTAAGGAACAGCGCCTCGAAATCGCGCGCCGCGTCCATCGCTTTTTTTTCGAGCGCGTGCATCTCCGTGCCTTCGAAAGCGCGCGCGCCGCCGGCCGCGGGCCGCGCAAGCCCTGCCGTTTGAAGCGCCGCAAGTTCGAGACCGTTCACCGCCGGATTTATCGGCAGTTATTCCGCGCCTCTGAAGTCCCTGCGCCGACCGGCGCCGGACGCGCCGAATCCGGCGGGATTGACGGAATGAAATTTGCCGGATATACACACTTATCAACATTCGCGTGATATAATCAGTTGTCTTAAAATGCGGGGTGCATTATGGCGCGGTTTTCGTACGTTGTAAGGGACAGCGCAGGTAAAAGCGTATCCGGAAATATGGAAGCGAACGACCAAAACCAGGTCGTTCAAAAGTTGCGCGAAGGCGGATATCTGATTGTAAGAATTTCCGAAGGCGGCGCGGCGGCATCGAAAGAAGGCCCGGATATAATCGCGAAGCTCACGGGCAAAGTCGGGCTTAGGGAAGCTGCTATTTTTTCGAAGCAGTTCGCCGCGATGATAAACGCCGGACTTACCATGATTCGCTGTTTGCGCGTGCTCGAAAGCCAAACCTCTAACGTTATTTTCAAGGACGCAATTTCTAAAATTCGCGACGAAGTTTCCGCCGGCTCACCGCTTTCGACGGCGCTGGCGCAGCATCCGAAGATTTTTTCGCGCTTGTACATCGCCATGGTGAAATCCGGCGAAGAATCGGGCTCGCTCGACACCACGCTGAACAGGCTTGCCGTTCACTTGGAAAAGGAAGTGTCGTTAAGAGATCAAATCGCAGCATCTATGAAATATCCGCAGGCGATCATGGTCGTAATGATTTTGGTCGTATCATTTCTGATGGTTAACGTTATACCGGTTTTCGCCAGGATGTTCGAAGGTCTCGGCAGCGCGCTTCCGACGCCGACGAGAGTTTTGATGGCTATATCGAATTCGATGCGCAGTTTCTGGTTTGTCTATTTAGCAATCGTTCTTGCGATTCCCGCAGCAAAGCGAGCAATCGAATCGACACCCCAAGGCAGGCTCGCATTCGACAAAATCAGATTGAGGTTTCCGGTTTTCGGCCAACTAAACAAGAAAATCGGCGTAGCGAGATTTACGCGTACTCTTGGAACCCTCCTTGCAAGCGGAGTTCCCATTATCGGCGCGCTGCATATAGTCGAGGAAGTAGCCGGTAACGTGATTATTGAAAAGGCAATTCAAAAAGTTCGCGGAAGCATCAAAGAAGGCGCAACCATCGCCCAGCCGCTCGAAGCAAGCGGCGTATTCCCGCCGATGGTGACAAACATGATCGCGGTCGGCGAGGAGTCCGGCTCGCTAGACGACATGCTAAACAAAATTGCCGACTTTTACGACGCGGAAGTCGAGGCGATGGTAAAGGCGCTGACAAGCCTTCTCGAACCGCTTATGATTTCGATCATGGGCGTTATGGTCGGAGGCATCGTAATAGCCCTCTTATTGCCGCTTTTCAAGATGATAGAAGTTCTGCGCGATATGACATAATACAAAAGTTACAATTTTTACATTTTTGCGCAGTGGCTCGTTTTGTCCTTTATTCATGCGGAGCGGCTCGGCACAAAAAAAATTTCGGGATTTCGAATTAAGTATTGACAATTCGAAATACGCGGTTATAATTACCCTGCCTGTTGGCAAATTTTCTCGGAGGTAACTTTTAGAATGAGGACTTCAAAAGGTTTTACGCTTATCGAGCTTATGATCGTCGTTGCGATCATCGGCATAATCGCGGCAATCGCGGTGCCCACGCTTATTTCGACGCGCAATGCGGCGATGAAGAGCTACGCCGAAGGCGTGCTTTCCACGGTCAGAAGTGCTCAGGCCGCTTACTATGCGAAGCAGGGCGAGTATGGCGACCTTGACACTCTTGCGACCGACGGTTTTCTTGACAGCCGCTTTACCGGCAACACCATTACGGATTTCGACGGCAGGGACGGAGTCGATCTTACGTTCACGAACGGCGATCAGACTTACGATTGCACACTCGACGTGCCTAACGTAGGCAGTTTCGACCTCGACGAAACCGGAGAGATTCAGTTTACGGCAGCGTAATCGCAAGAATCTATTTGACATTCCAAACGGAGCCCCCTTCGGGGGGCTCTTTTTTTTCGGCTCAATGTTATCTAGTTTGCGCCGGATTATTTTGCACGGCAGCGCCTGGGGTTTGTGTATTACGAAATAGCGGCGAGTTTAACGGACGGCGGCGGAGGTGTTTACATCCACCGGAATTGTACAAACAGAATGAGATAAACCCATTCCTTACCTCTTTTCGGGAGACGTAGGACGCGCATAATAAGTGGCGGAGTATTCCAAATTTCAGTTTTACGATTTGTCCATCAACTGAACGAATTCGTCGAAAAGATAGAGGTTATCACGCGGGCCGGGCGAGCCTTCCGGGTGATATTGCACCGTGAAAACCGGCAGTTCCTTGTGGCGGAAACCTTCCACGCTGCCGTCGTTCACGTTCACGTGGCTTAGCTCGATCGGGCTTTTTTCGCCGGGTTCGCGGACGGCATAGCCGTGGTTCTGAGAAGTTATATGCACCCTGCCCGACTTCAAATCCTTTACGGGATGGTTCGCTCCGCGATGGCCGAATTTCAATTTGTAGGTTTCAAGCCCGCAGCTTAATCCAACAAGCTGGTGGCCGAGGCAAATCCCCATCACCGGATATTTCGCCGAAAGTTCGAGAATCGTGTCTTTGAGATAGTGGATGCATGCCTGCGGATCGCCGGGGCCGTTGCTCAAAAACACGCCGTCCGGATTCCATTCGACAACATCCGCCGCCGAAGCCGTTGCCGGAAACACGCGGGCGGCGATTCCGCGCTCCGCCATCGCGCGAAGAATGCCGAATTTGATTCCGCAGTCGAACGCCGCGACTTTAAATCGCGGCTCGGCAGGGGTTTCCCAATCGTAGGGCTTTTCGCAAGTGACCGCGCCGACGAGGTCTTGTTCGGCAAGGTCGGGCCAATCCTGCGCGGCCTTCACGGCTTCGGACTCCGAAAGCTCGGTTGTAATGACGCAGTTCATCGCGCCGGCGGTGCGAAGCCGTTTCGTGATTACTCGCGTGTCGACGCCTTCGATGCCGAGTACGTTATCTTCGACGAGGCGCGCGGCGAGCGTTTTTTTCGCCATCCAGTTGTCTATGCCGTCGTGAAGCGTGCTGACGACGAGGCCGTTCGCCCAGATTTTACGCGACTGGTGGTCGTTTTCCGTCCAGCCGTAATTGCCGATAAGCGGAAACGTGAACGTGATTATTTCGCCGGCGTAGCTGGGGTCGGTGAGGATTTCCTGATAGCCCGTCATGCTCGTGTTGAAGACGAGCTCGCCGCCGATGGTGCCGCCGCCGCCGATTGCCCGGCCGGATAGAACCAGCCCGTCTGCAAGGGCGATGATTGAGGATGGCTTCGGCACGATTTTCTCCGCTAGACCTTGACCGCGATTTTATGCGCGCCGGAAACGAGCGGCGCGGCGATGCGAGCGGCCTTGCGGCAGGGCACGCTAAGGGGGATTTGTACGATTTTGCGCATAAACGCGGAGCGGCGAAGGATGCGCTCGCCGCCGCCGACTTGTGCGCCGGACGGGAAAAGGTATCCGAGCGCTTTCATCGCCGCGCGACCGCGGCTGAGCCCGCGGCTTTTGTCCGCAAGTCCGGCGCCCGCTGCGAGCGAGCCGATGTATAGCGCGAGGCGCGCTCCCGCACGGGAGGCGCGAGTCAAACCACGATTCATTGAACGCTCCGGCTGCAAAGTCGGGGAATTATATCCCGCCACGCCCAATCGCGCAAGCGCGCCGGCCCTTTCACAAGGTACGGCGCGTTTGTTTCGAATGCTAATGCCGCACGGGAAAAGCCGCGCGGCGATTTAGAACTGCCAATAGACGAGGTCGCCCGCGGGAAAGTCGTTCAGAATTTCCACATCTTCTTGAAACAGAATGCCTACTTCCTGATAGACGATTCTAGGTTCCGTGACGTCAATCGCCATATTCAGAGCGCTGCAACCTTGCCTTGCGGGGTCGAGCCGCTCGAAGTCCGACCGGGTCGATCCATTGAAAGTGAATTTTGTCAACTGGCTGTACAGCGGTGGATTATCTTCCAAATCCTGTATCTCGATAGTTGTACAAAAAATGAAGCCCTGCCCGGCTTTTGAAAAACCGATGGCGGGGTCCACGCCGGCAAATTTGACATAGATGGAGGGCGGAGTAACGGAGAAAAACGCTTCGCCTTGCTCGACGACGTCGCTTTGCCAATTGCCGAAAGCGTCCTTCCACGCCGATACGCCGTCGATAATTGGGATGCTGTAGCCCGGATAGACTTCGTACCAGCGGTCTCTGCCGATGGCGATGAATGGCTGATCAGTACCGGTATTGTAAGTGAGGAAAATCGGTTGAGTGGCGAGCCAGTCGCCGGGTATTTTCTCGATTACCCATTCCTCGTTTTCCCTTATGGCGTAGTGAGCGAGAGTGTCCCACTGCTGCTGCCACCAGTTGAAAAAGCCGTACGTATAGGCTACGCTCGGTTTGCCGTCCGGCGTGAACACGAAGCACGCACCCGGAGTGTTGGTCGTTCCGGGCGAGTTTTGAATAATTTCGGTCGTCCATGGCCCATCGGCAACGCGAAACGCGTATTTCAGTACTCCGCGGTTTGCGTCGAGGCCGGCGTGGTAAACGATGCCCAGAGTATCGCTGTCCGGGTCGTATTCCATATTGCTCGCAAGGCATTCGTGAATCGGACTGGTATCTCTGCTGATTGTGTCAACGGTGGTTTTCTGCCAATCTTGCGCTAGAGTATCGCCGGAATAAAGCTCGATTGCCTTCGTAGCGCGATTGAAAGCGCTAACTAAAATGACGTTGCCTGTAATTTCGATACTCGGATGGTCGAAGTATGCTCCGGAAGCAATCGTCTCGTGTATCCAGTCAAGCCCGTCGAAATAACAAACACTCAAGTTAAGAGCGTAACCTTCCGAATAGACGATTACCGGAGCATTGTCAATGGGAGTCAGAGCGATGTCGCTATCGGTTGAAGTCACGCCGGGGTATTTCTTGCCATCCGTAGGCACGGCAAACGGAAACACGCTGTCCATCGGGGTTGCCGTCAGAACTTTGGTATTCGTGTCGAAAGTGCCGCGCGGCGAGCGTACGCGCACGCCGAACGAATATTCGGTGCCGTTCGTCAGCCCGGTTATCGTGTGCTGGAAGCTTCCGGTGGCGGTTTCGTGATTCGCCGTGGCGAAGAACGAAGGCGGGTCGCCGGTGGCGCCGCTTTTATAGTCTCCTTCGAGCCAGTATATTTCATAGGTGACCGCGCCTTCGGGATGGAACGCGTTGCCCCAGCCGACGGTGACGGTAGTGTTGCCCGGCTTCGCCTCGCTTATTCCTTGGGTGGTTTGCCAGACCGGGGCGGTGTCATCGCCGCCGCCGCCGGGACTCGTCACAATCCAGTCGAGGCCGCCGGGATTAAACGGATGCGGCGAAAGCGCCGCCGTTTCGTTGAAGGGAAACGCGCTGTCGCGAGCGTGAACGCCGATGGAAATCACTTCGCCAATCGGAAGCCCGTCGGCCGCGGTTAGCGTGGCGGTGAGCGGAGATTCGGTTTGGCCGGTTACGTCGAGAATGACGAACCTGTTGTCAGCGCGCGCGCCGGGATAGTAAAGCTCGGTTCCGGTTTGCCAGTAGGCGGCGTATTTTACGGGCGGCGTGTCCGCGTCGGTCGCGACACCGAAAGTGATGTTTATTTCCGTGTTGTCGTTGTTGTAGGCGGAACTGATAATGCCGAAGCCTGTCTGCCAAACGGGGGGAGCCGTGTCGCCGCTCGGCCCGCCCTGAGTGGAAAACGGGCCGCCTTCGATGCCGTATTCGCCGCCGCCGTATGGGCGAATCCAAAACCGCAGGTTTTCGGCGTTATCGCCGCCGAACTCCGCGCTGGCGCCGTAGTCGAAGGTGTAGGTATAGCGCGGGCGAAGGCCGTCGCCGGAATAATCGCGGCTGATGGAATAAGGCGCGCCAGCATCGGTCAGGTTGGGAAGGTCGCCGACGATGACGTTGCTTCCGCCGGACTCGTCGAAATATCCCCATTTGACCGCGTACGCGGAAACTTCGTTAAGATAATTGAGCGCGATCGGAGTGACGTCGGAAATCCCCACTTCGCCGCTCGAGTCGCCGTCCACGACCGCGACCGGGTCTATGGCCGGGTCCATCGTCGTTGGAATCTGCAGATAGCGGATGGCGACCGGCGTGACGTCTGCGACTGCGACGTCCGTGCTCAAATCGTAGTCGCCCGCGTTCTTTTCGGTGAAAATAATCGTGACGCGCTTATTAACGGCGTCGTCGAGAACGCTCACGAAGTTAATGCGGTTTTCAACGTTCATCGGCGCCGCGCTTGCGTTTCTGGGCATCGTGAACGGCTTTTCTTCGAACGTAACGACGGCGATGCGGCCCGTGCCCGAAACGCCATCGCGTTCCTGCGGGTTCGGCAGCACCGCGCCCACCGGCACAAAGTCCGGAAGCGACGTTACGCCGAGAAAAATGGCTCCGGGCAAAAAGCCGCCCTGGTGAACCGAAGCGGGGGAAAATTTAGTATTGTCGTAATGAAGGTGGAGCAGCGCGCATTTGTAATTTACCGCATCCACCGCGTCGATGGCGACCTGCAGATTGCCCTTCTCGTCCTTTCCGAGAAAGCTTAGGACAAGTCTGCCGGATTGCGACGGATCAGGATAGCTTTCGGCGAATTCCTCGATAACGAATCCGAGCGCCTCCGGGCCGGATTTAAAATCGGACTGCACGAAGCCGGCGCCGGGGCCGAGGATGGATGTGGATTTCAAGCCTGCTGCGGGCGATTTACCGCAGGAAACCGCCGCGATTGCGGCGAAAAAAAGAACGATAACCGCAAATTGGACGGAAAAACCGCCCGATTTCGATAGTTTCAAACTCATAATACCTTCCCCCATGGAAGATTTCGGCTTGCGCCATTACATTATACCCAAATAATCGTATATGTTTTCAGCGAGCACTAAGTTCATTCTAGGGCTTATTGACTTGATTACGGGCGATTAGCTAAAATCCGGCATCATGAAAGCTACAACCTTGACATTGGTGTTGCCGCTTTTCGTGGCGGCGCTTTTGATAAATGCTTCAGCGGCGGAGAACTTGGTGCTGCCGAGAGGTGTGCCGTATCCGGAATTGCGAATCGTACTCGACCGATACGGAGTTCCGTCGATTAGCGCGGATTCGATGGAAGCCGCCTTTTTCGGGGCGGGATATATGCACGCCTATCACCGGCTGGTGCAGATCGAGTCCGTGCGCAGAATGGGCCGGGGCGAGCTTGCCGCCTTCGCTGGAAAGGAATATCTGCAAAGCGACAAAATGTTCAGAAAATACGCTTTGGAACGGGTGGCGGGCGAAAGCTTGAAGTTATATACGCAAGAGGAATATGCGTTAATTCAAGCTAATGTAGATGGAATTAACTTTTGCATCGAAAATATGGAAAGCCTGCCTGCCGCGTTTCAGGCGAACGGCGTACCCCGCCCGTGGACTCCTGAAGACTCGCTTATTTGCGGCCTAGTAATGAAGCGGATGTTAACAACAGATGCGGACTGGACGGTAAATTTCGAAAACCAAAAAAAGCTAATTAAACCGGCTCTTCTCGATTTGATCGGAGGCGTTTTTAACGAAAGCGTTGTTTCCCAAATCAAGCAGGAAGACCTGCCCGATTTTGCCATCGCGAAATCTACATTGCCTCAAACTGCAAAACTGCTTCCATCGGAAAACGAGTCGTTTGTGCGGGGCAGCAATTGCTTCGTGATTTCCGGCGCATTGACCGAGTCCGGAAAGCCCATTCTCGCAAGCGACCCGCACCTTGACGCCAAGTTTCCGTCCACGATGTACGAACTTCGTTATTCAGTGGGAGACTGGAAAGCGCGTGGAATGACGCTCGCCGGATTGCCGGTCATAGTCATCGGCGCAAACGAGCATTGCGTTTGGGGGAATACGGCGCTCTTGGGAGACATGGCGGATGCGATCCGTTACAAAGTTCGTGAATTGAAGGATGGACCAGGCGAGTACCTGACACGTGATGGTTGGAAAACATTCGAAATTGAAGAAGTGGTTTACGAGATTCTAGACTCCGGCGGTATCAAGCGTGAAACTGAGACAATTAGGCGAACGGAAGCGGGGCCTGTCTTTTTCTATGAAGGCAAAAGCGTTATCGTCCAAAGTTGGGTAGGACTTTTCCCGGACAAAGAAGGCACTGCATATATTGCGGTCGGCAAAGCCAAATCAGTTTTCGACATACAAAAAGCGGTAACCGATGTTTCGACCGCGATCAATTTTGTTTGCGCCGATTCGAGCGGCAATATTGCCTATTTCCCTTCCGGCAAATTCCCTGTCCGTTCCTATGATGGAGGAAAGACAGCCGACGGTGAAACGGCGGATTTGCCTTGGAAAAGATTCGTGACGGCAGCGGAATTGCCCGGAACTTTCAACCCTTCGTGCGGTTACATCGTTAGCGCGAACAACCAAGTTTATCCGGATGGTTTCGAGTTAAGCATTTACGGCTTAGAAAAAACCGATGCCGAGCGGCTACTTGGCGGCTTTCGCGCATTTGGCCATCGGGCACTTAGAATAGAAGAGCTTTTGCAGGAAATGACAGCGAACGGCAGAAAAATTTCACCTTCGGACGCCGGCAGGATTCAAGCCGATACTTATTCCAGATTGGGAAAGGGATTTCGGGATTTTGCCGTGGAGACACTCGCGTCCGCGCAATTCGAATTTGGCCCTCCCGAAAGCGGTCTTTCCGCCGCATACTATGCGCTTCAAAGTTGGGACGGCAGGTGCGACCTAGACAGCGTTGGGCCTTGCGTCGTGTTTTTAATGCTCAGGAAAACTATCGACAGAATTCTAAAGCCGCGCGGCTGGCCGACAATGTCCGACCGTTCGTGGAGCAAGGGGTTCGACTTTGGAAGGCGGCTTGGGGATCTGTGGGACGATCCGAAAACCGGCGAATTGGAAACCGCCGCCGACATTCTCTATTGGGCATTGGAGGAAAGCGCCGCACACCTTGAAAAGACGATTGGCACGCCAGAAAACTGGCTCTGGGGAGCGCTAAACATGCTGGATCATACGTCCGTAACTGGCAACCCGGCAAACGGCAAAGAAGGATACAGTGGAACCGGAGGGGCGCAGGATTCTCCGTGGCCTGGCGTATCAGTTTTGTCCGAATCCGGTCTGTTGATTGTCCAAAGCGCGCCGGCAATGAGGCTTATTGCAGTGCCAGGCGATTTGGAAAGCGGCTATTTTTCGGTAATTCCCGGTGGCCAAAGCGGCGACGCCGCAAGCGTCCACGCCCTCGATCAATTGGAGCTATTTTTGGCCGGCACCTATAAATAGAAGGAATTCCCTACTCGATATGAGCGTTGGCCTGAAATTGACTCGAATGCCCTAGACATTTCGAAATGTGCGGGCAGGCCGGATTACTTGAGAAATGGCTTGAACCGAACAAGACATTCTGCCGATTGCGACTAATGGCTTGAATCCCGGCGCGGGTGTGCTAAAATCTCGGTTCACTTTGGAGGTTTTTCGAATGGAGACGATAGTGCTTAACGCCGCACCGCGCACGGACACCGGCAGTCCGGAGTCGCGGCGGTTGCGCCGGGAGGGCGTTTTGCCCGGCAACATTTTCGGCAAGGGAATCGATGGCTCGATACCCGTGCAGTTCGACCGTCGCGAGGTCGAAGGCGTAATCACGAAGGCGGCTACGCAAATCGACGCGGACGGCAAGAACCCGCGCGAGGAAATCGATTTCGTGCTTAACTTCGAAGGCAAGGAATACCGGGCTTCGCTCGGAGAAATTCAGCGCGAAGTTATCTCCCGCCGCTTTTCGCACGTGGAATTCATCGTAAAGTAGGAGACCGCAAATGAGCGCCAACCAGGCCGTCGCGGAAAAAAACACGCTTCAATACGTAATGGAAGTTCTTTCCATGCTCGGCGGTCACACTTCGCCGATTCCGCACCTCGAAGAGGAAGTGTACAGGCTTCGCGACAACCAACGCTCGTACCGCATCGAAAACGTGGAGCCGGAACGCGACCACGGCAAGTTTTATACGTCCGAGCCCGACGGCGGCGTGCCAGGCGAAATAGCTTATTTCCTCGACACTCACCAGCGTACCCAGCTAATCGGCCATTTCATTACGCCGATTGGGCTTCAGGTTCCCGTCCACTACAGCATCGTGATGAGCCTTATCCTCGAAAGACGCAATCGCAATTTCAAGGTTTGGGGCGAGCCGCAACTTAGGCATCTCGTCATGTTGCCGTTTGCATTTTTGAACGAAGGCGTGAAGCTGCCGGACAGCGTGCCGGGCATCAAAATTGTGGATACGGAAATCGACCAGCCGGACTATACGCAGATTCGCGTTCAGTCCATTCAAGTCGCGTTTCATCAGATGAACGAAATGAAGCTGGAGCTTATCGGCAAATGGAAGGCAACTTCCGGCGCCGGCGCGGGCGAGTTTATGATTCACAACGGCACACATTTGGAAGACCCGAACGAAAGGCTCGACCCGCGAATAATCGGCTGGAGCAAGCAGGTTTACATGCCTTTCATCGGTTCCAAAGAAGCAAACCTGAAGCACCTCGAACTTGGCAGTTTCCAGCGCACGGCGATTTGCAGGCAGACGCTCGACGCCGACGATGGCGCGACGAAAAAGTATATGTGGTTCATCAAACTCCGCGAGCACGCTAGGCACGGCCCGGAATTCGGGCTCATCAAACCCGTGATTATCGCGGACACAGACGGCGAAGCGAGAGCGAAGGCCGAATGGATGACTTATATGCTGCTTCAGGAGCGCCAGCCCGCGACTTTCCCGGCGGAAGGCTGGGACAAACTTATTTTTCCGATTAAACTTTGCCGGACGTACCTTGACGGCATAGTACCGACGCACGAAACCATACGGTCGTTCTTCGACCGGACTTAAATGAGCGCTTTCGCAGGAGGATTTTATGGCTGAGAAAAATAACTGGAAGGAGCGGTGTAAATTTCCGCAATTCGTGAACTTCGACTTCGGCCCAATCGGCAAGGCGATGTCCACGAAGCAAAGCCCGAATACGGCCGCGGAGTTTCACTTTTGGCTTGGCGAAGGCGTGGAGAGCGTCGAGCTCGGCAACATCGTCGCGTGCGTCACGGACAACGGCCAGGTGACAATCGGCACCGTGGTCGAACTTCGCGCGATTATGGACATCGACAATTATCTTACGGACTATATCAGCCACGACTTCGGCAATCCGCTCATCGAGCCGCCGAGCGACATCGCGGAAATGAACATCGCCAAGGTGCTCGTCATCCGCAACACCGAAGACAAGGTTAAGCCGCTCGCCCGCGGCCAGGTGTTTTTCTCCACTCCGGAGGGAGTCGGCTGGGGACTCGGAATGGCCGACTACGTGGGCGAGGGACGCGGCGTGCCGATCGGCGTCATGGAAAACGGGGACGGAAGTTTCATTCCGATATTTCTCGACGACACTTTCCTCCTCGGCCCCGAAGGTTCGCATATGAATATGAGCGGTATTTCGGGTCTCGCGACCAAAACCTCGCTCGTCGAATTCCTTTTGAAGAGCATTCTCGACAAAATGATTAAAAGCGAGCAGCGGCGGATTAGCGCGGTGTTCTTCAACGTCAAGGGAAAGGACATGCTTTACCTGGACAAAGCGAATCCGATTTACGACGGCAGCCACGCGGACGACCCGTACATTAAGAAATGCTTGCGAATGTACGACGAACTCGGCGTAGAGCTTAAGCCGTTCGAGAACGTGCGCGTGTTCGCTCCCTACGACAAGCGCTACGAAGGCCACACGAAAAGCTTCAGGCGAGACGGCAAGGTCGAATATTTCATATGGGAACTCGGCCAAATCGTCGCGGACATCCCCGACTTGTTCGACCCGGAAGTTTGGGACGAGCCGGTTGAAGCCTGCTGGGTGGACATCGTGGAGCAAATCGAGCGCCAGCCGCTGCGCACTTACGACGAGCTTATGGCGTGGCTTCACGAGGAGCGCCGCTCGGTGGCAAACCAGCGCGTGACGCACTGGCGCGGCCATATCAAGGAAGTCTTTTACAAGACCCTCAAAAACCTCGACTCGCTGGCCGGACTTTACGAAGGACTTATATGCACGGGCGGCATCGACCCGGTGGACATTCCGCTAAACGACCTGCGCAACGGAAGCATTTTCGTCATAGACATACAGTCCATGAACGACCGCGGCCAAATGATGGTGTTCAACAAGATTCTCAAAAAGGTCTATAACATTCTCGTGGACAAAAACGAGAAGAAAGACTTCGACACCGCGATTTTCTTCATCGACGAGTTAAACAAATTCGCGCCGCGCGACCCGAACGCGAGGGCGCCTATCAAGCAGTCGCTAATCGAAATCGCGGCACGAGGCCGTTCGCTCGGCGTATCGCTTTTCGGCGTCGAGCAGTTCATGAGCCAGATCGACAGGCAGGTCGTGGACAACAGCTCGACGATTATTTACGGCCGCACGGGGCCGGCGGAGCTTATGACTGTCGAGTATGCGTGGCTGACAGAGGAAGTCAGAAACCGGCTGACGACGATTCCCAGAGGAACGTTTCTCTTGAAGCACGCGAAGTTCATCCAGCCGATTTTCGTCAAGTTCCCATACCCGACGTGCGTCCCCGGAGACCAGTACGACGAGCCGGAAGATTCGGTCGTCGAGCGCAAAGTGGGCGTGTTCGGATTCCAAAAGGCGGAGTAGCGGGAGACCTTTTTTAAGGGGATGTCGCGTTGGAGAACGATAACGTTTTTTGCCCCGTTTGCGGCAAGGAAAACGCCGCGACCGAGCGCGTCTGCAGAAACTGCGGAGTGAAAATAACGTCGCAGTATGAGCGCGCCACCATTGACCGTTCTGAAACAGCTGCCAAAATCTCCTCCAAAAACACGACAAACTATAAGTGGTTAATCTGGATACTGATTCCTATAATCTTATTTGTAGTTTACAATTTTTATGAAAGACGTCAATTTGAAATAATGTCGCTCGGATTGGGCGGCAGGGAAGGAGCTTTTGCTGTCACCGAACTTGGATCATTGCAAACTGCAGAGTGGGCGTACCATAAGAAGTACAAGAAATATGCGGACTTTGAAACTCTCGAAAAGGCAAGACTGGTCGCGTCGGTTTTCGGAAATGTTGTGAATAAAACGCGATACGAAACCAAAGACGCGGTATTCGATTTGAAATTGTTCGACGGCAATGCGGGCTATGAAATCACACTCAGAATGAAGAAAAACGGGAAGGTAATGACGGTAACGCACGAAAGCGAAAACGTTCTCGATGTAATAGCAAGACGCGCGGGCGTTTCAAAATAGAGCACGAACCCTCCACCTTCCAACTACAAACTAAATAAGCTACTTCTTCCGTTTCTTCTGTTGTTTAATTTGTTTTTGTTTGGTTTTTTTCGCGGCTTTGAGTTTCGCTTTTTCTTCTTTGGTTTTGCCGCCGCCTTTACTTACGCCGATGCCCGCGGAAAGCCCGCCCAAATCGCCCGGCATAATCGGCATCGTTCCGAGCGGGCCGCTGACCGGGCGCGAAGTGCCCCCGCGCGTGGCGCCAAGCAGCCCCCGCCCGCCGCCGCCGAACATTTTCATCATCTGCTGCATCTGTTCGAACTGCTGCAAAAATCCATTGACGTCTTCCACTTTCGTTCCGCTTCCCGCCGCGATTCTGCGCTTTCTTCCCGCGTCCAAAATCGCGGGATTCCGCCTTTCTTTTTTCGTCATGCTTTGCGCGATTGCCCTTACCGACTTCAGTTTTTCTTCGCCGGTGTCCACCATTTCGTCGGTGAGTTTTACGCCGGGAAGCATCGAAAGCACTTGCTTTATCGGGCCGAGTTTTTGCATTTGGGCGAGCGCGGCGAGAAAGTCGCCGACGTCGAACTTGCCTTTCGTGAAGCTTTCGCTCATTCGCTCGGCTTCGTCTTCGTCTAGTTCCCGCTCCGCTTTTTCGATTAACGACAAAACGTCGCCCATTCCGAGGATGCGCCCCGCCATACGGTCTGGCACGAAGGTTTCGAGCGCGTCAACCTTTTCGCCGACGCCGACGAATTTTATCGGGCGGCCGGTGACGCTCTTGACGCTTAGCGCCGCGCCGGCGCGCGCATCGCCGTCGAATTTCGTGACGATTAGGCCGGTCACGCCAACGCGCTCGTCGAATGTTTTCGCGACGTTCACGGCTTCCTGTCCGGTCATCGCGTCCACGACGAGATAGGTCTCGACCGGTTTCGTCGCGTCTTTGATTTCGCGCACTTCGCGCATCAATTCTTCGTCTATATGCAGGCGGCCCGCGCTGTCCATAATTAGGACTCGATAGCCGTCTTTGCGGGCGGTTTCGAGAGCCGCTTTCGCCGCATTGAAAGGCGTCATTTCGCGCGCCGTGAAAACGGGCACATCGATTTCGCCGCCGAGTATTTCGAGTTGATCGATTGCCGCCGGACGGCTCATGTCGAGCGCGGCGAGCATGGTTTTTACGCCTTTGCGTTTGAAATGCAGCGCCAGTTTGGCGGCGGACGTAGTCTTTCCGCTTCCCTGCAGACCGAGAAGAAGTATCGGGCTGAAGGCGGATTTGAGTTCGTCGGGGGGAGGCGCGTCCTTTCCGCCGAGCAATTCGACAAGTTCGTCCCGCACGACTTTCACGAGCATTTGCGCCGGGTCGAGGCTGGACAGAATGTGGGTGCCCGTCGCTTTTTCGCGTACGCGGTCGAGGAACTGGGTCGCGACGTTCAGATTGACGTCGGCCTCGATTAGCGCGATGCGGATTTCGCGCAGACCTTCTTCGATTTGCGCCGCGGACAAGCGTCCCGCGCCGCTCCACTTTTTAAACGTCTCGCCGAGACGGTCGGTGAGCCTTGAAAATATCGTCATGGGGCAGGCATTATAGCGCAGGCGGGCGAGTGGAGAGGGGGCGGCGTGGTTTATAATCGAACCGGCTTTATGAATAAATCCAGAATAATCGGACTCGACATTGGCGAGGCGAGAACGGGAGTGGCGGTTTCCATACCCGGCACTTCGTTTGCCGCGCCGCTGGGCACGGCGGTTGCGCGTACTGCGCCGGAAATCGCCGCGGAAATTAAAAGGCTTGTCGATTTCGCGATGAAAGAAGGAAGAATCGAAGGCGAAACGGTTTTTGCCTTGATTGTGGCGGGATTGCCGCTTGCGCAAGGCGGCGAAGATTCGCCAGCGAGTTTGAAGGTTAGAAAAATCGCGGAGGAAGTCGGCAGGGAGCTTTCGCTCGCCGTCCGTTTCGTTGACGAAAGATATACGACAAGAAAAATGCAAAGCGCGGACAGGGAGTCGGGAAGAAGCGCGAAGAAGGGGAAAGAGAATATCGACGCGAGGGCGGCGGCGGAAATTTTGGAATCCTACTTAAGCGCGAGCGGTTTTTCCGGCAGGGAGATTGAAAATGTCTAGCGCGAAAGTCCTGCGCCCCGCCGGAGGTTTCAGACCCGCGCTGGCGTTCACGTCGCCCGTCGAAATTTCGCCGGATGTTTTTTCCGAAAACGGGATTATCGCGGTCGTAATCGACGTCGATAACACAATTTCGCAATGGGAACTAAGAACCGTTCCGGAAGAGATTATGGCGTGGATATCGTCGCTGAAATCGGCGGGATTCGAGCTTGCGCATCTTTCGAACGGAACGGCGCGCAAACTGGCGGCGATTACCGAGCAGACCGGAATTCCGGTTATCCCCGGAAAAAAGCCGTTTTTGTCCAGCTTCGAGCGGTGCCGGGAGCGCTTCGGGTGTAAGCATTATCAAATTGCGATGGTGGGCGACCAGTGCGTAACGGACATTTGGCCCGCGAACAAGCTTGGCTGGCTTTCGATACTCGTCGAGCCGGTCAGCCCGAAGGATTTTTTGGGGACGCATTTTTACCGCGCGATGGAGCGCGCATTCGGCATGCGTTCTCCGGTTAACGCCCGGTAAGCCCGGCAGCAAAAAAGAAATCGAATCTGGTAGTATTTATCCCGATGGAAGCGGCGAGAGACCTTGTGCAAACCGTAACTGTGCCCGAAGCGCAGTTCTTGTTCGAGCGCGTGCTCGAAAGAGCGGTTGCGGTCAATCCCGCGATAAACGCGAAGCGCGTTGCGGACGCATACGACTATGCGCTTAGGGCGCACTACGGCAAATATCGCGACCTCGGCGAGCCGTACATACTGCATCCGGTCGAAGTGATGGAGATTTGCGCGCAGCTGAATATGGACGAAGATTCGCTCGTCACCGCTCTGCTGCACGACGTCGAAGAAGACACGACCTTTACGCTTAAAGACATCGAGCGAGTGTTCGGGAAAAACGTGAGGTCGATGGTCGATTCGCTTACCAAAATCAGCGATGCCAACTTTTTCGTCCGGCTGTGGAACCGCAAGGAAACGAAAAAGCAGGAAGAAACGCTTCGAAAGCTCTTTATCGCGATGGCGAAAGATCCGCGCGTAATCGTAATCAAGCTCGCGGACAGGCTGCACAACCTGCGCACGCAGGAGGGCCTGCCGAAAAAGAAAATTACGAGAAAGTGCAAGGAAACGCAGGATTTCTTCATCCCGCTCGCAAGAAGGCTGGGGCTGAGCTCTGTCTATCGGGAGATGGAGGATTGGTGTTTTTATTACCTCAATCCCAAGGAATGCAGGGACCTCGAAGAGCGCATAAAGGCGCCGATGGCGGAAGCGGAGGAAATCCTGCGCGCAATGCAGGAGGAACTTGAAAACGCGTTCTGGCAGGCGGCGATTCCGATTGCCGAAATACACAGCCGCAAAAAGCACCTTGCCAGCATTTACAACAAAATGAACGATAAGGAAGTGAGGCTGGACGAGCTTTACGACCTGCTCGCGATGCGCGTCGTCGTGGACGGCCCCGCACGGGTTTGCTATCAGGTTCTCGGCGAAGTGCATCTTAAATATCCGCCGATTATGCACCGCTTCAGGGATTTCATTGCGAGCCCGAAAACGAACGGATATCAAACGCTTCACACCACCGTGGTCGGGCCGCGCGGAAGGTTCGTGGAAATACAAATCCGAAACGTCGAAATGCACCGCCGGGCGCAATATGGAATCGCCAGCCATTGGATGTACAAGGAAAATCCGTCCGATTACGACTATCGCGAAGACGAAGAGTGGGTGGAGATAATAAAAATGCTCGAAGACGAGCATTACGACAGCCAGGAATTCATCGCACGCGCGCAGGCGGCGCTGCTCAAGGACGTCGTGCTCACGCTTACTCCGAAGGGGGAAGTAGTTTCGCTGCCGAAAGGCTCGACGCCAATCGATTTCGCGTACGCGATTCACACGGAACTTGGGCACGCAACCGGCGGGGCGAAAATAAACGGCCACAGGGCGCCGCTGTATCAACGGCTTGAAAACGGCGACGTAATCGAAGTTATCAAGCGGGAAACGGGAAATCCGGCGCCGGATCCGGAATGGCTGGAATGGGTGAAAAGCCCGCGCACGCTTTTGAAAATCCGCAAATGGTTTCGCGCTCAGCCGAAGAAAAAGCGCATCGAAATCGGGCGGGATTTGCTTCATCGCCAGATTCAGCGCAGGGGGCTTTATCCGCTGAACCTACTCGCGGCGGAAAAATTGGTATCAATTTTGCGGCTTCTCAAAGTGGGCTCGATTCACGATATATACGATCGGATCGCGCTTGGAGACCTTACGACGACCGAGGTATTGCACCATTTGAAACAAGTTCAGATGGAGCGCGCGCTGAAAATGGAATCCGAAACCGCTCTGGGCGAATTTCCCATCGAGGGCTCGCTTGTTGCCAGCGGAATTGAGCTAAAGGTTCTCGACACGCGCGGCAAGAGGACGAGGCAGAAAACTGAGCTCTCCGGATGCTGCCGTCCAATTCCCGGCGACGACATAAGCGGATATTTCGACCGCGAAAAGCGCACGATAATCGTTCACCGTTCCGACTGCCCGTCCCTAGATCTAGCGCCCGCCGGCATCGCCGTGGAAGGGTTGACTTGGGAAGCTGGAGGCGAGGATATGCATTATCCGGCGGCCGTGGAAATCATCAGCCTTAACCGGGCGGGCTTGATGTACGAAGTCCTCGGCATACTTGCAAGCAGCCAAATCAACCTTGTGGGCGGACATTTTCAGACGGCGTTTTCGACGTCCGCGGAACTCGACAAAGCAGTAAAACTTCAGATGCTGATTGAAGTGGCGAATACGGACGAGCTTGCGAAAGCGCTGGACGAAGTGAAAAGCATTCCCGACGTGATAATCGCAAGGCGCGTCGAGCGGCAGCTCAGACCGGAATATGCGGAACATCCGGACGCCGCGACGGATTTGCGGCCAGCCGAACATTCGGCGGGCAAGCCTGCGCCGAGAGACGCCGAAAGCGGACCGGTCAAGGATGGCGCGAAATGAGAGCCGTAATTCAGCGCGTAAGCCGTGCGGCGCTGTCGGCGGACGGCGAGCCTTACTCGAAAATCGCGAAGGGGCTGGTCGTGCTTGCTGGCGCGGTGGAAGGGGACGGCCCCGAGGACGCGGCATACCTTGCGGGCAAGCTGGCAAAACTTAGGATATTCGAGGATTCGGCGGGCAAAATGAATCTCGACGTTTCTTCGGCGGACGGCGAAATAATGATTGTCAGCCAGTTCACGCTGTTCGCCAACACGAGAAAGGGCAACCGGCCAAGCTTTAACGGCGCCGCTTCTCCAGAAATCGCGGAGCCGCTGATTATTTTTCTCGCCGAAGAGCTTAGAAAACTGGGCGTGAAGGCGGTAACCGGCGTGTTCGGAGCGCATATGGACATCGAAATGACATGCGACGGCCCGGTCACGATAATCATGGACAGCGCGGAAAGACACATTCCGCGCAGACAGGCGTAATGCTTGCGTGGTATCATTTTCCCGATGGCAAGCGTGAAAATCAACGGTAAGGATCGAGAAGTGCCGGACGGCGTTTCGCTAACGAAACTTTTCGAAATCGAGGGCATTCAGCCCAGGCTTGTCGTCGTGGAACTTAACGGCGCCGTCGTTTTTCCGGAAAGCTGGAGCGAAACCGAAATAAAAGACGGCGACGAAATCGAAATTGCGAGCTTCACCGGCGGCGGATAGCCGGAGTCCGAGGCTTTTTGAGGGTAAAAATGTTCGCCGCCAAGGCTTTGTTACTGTCGATTTTTATTTTCGCGCTTGCGATTATTCCCGCAGCCGCGCATGGCGCGCAAGACGGCGCGGGACAAAACGGATTTACCGCCGAGCAGGTCAGCTTCAAGACCGACGACGGCGTGACGATTGCCGGCACGTTCTATCGCCCGTCCAAACTGCGGATGGAGAAAGTGCCGGTCGTCATACTTCTGCACGCGCTCGGCGGAACGCGCGCCGACTGGGCGGCGTTCGCCAAAGAATGCACATCGGAAGGCTATGCCGCGCTCGCCATCGACTTGCGCGGGCATGGCGAGAGCCTGTCATTTCCGGGCGGCACCCGCAGGTGGCAAGAGCTTGCGGACGCAGACATCGCATCGATGTACCGGGACGTCAAAGCCGCGGCGGCATGGATTACTTCGCGCCGCGAGGCGAACGAGGACAGAATAGCCATAGTCGGCGCAAGCATAGGCGCGAACCTGGCCATCAACTATTCGATAACCGATCCGAGAGTGCGCACGGTGGTGCTCTTGTCGCCGGGCCTGAATTATCGGGGCATTGACTCGATGTTCGCCGCCGAGCATTACGGCACGCGGGCGATAATGATCGTGGCGAGCGAGAGCGACCAGCCGGCTGGGCGCGACGCGGAAACGCTGTACGAAGCGGTCAAAAAACACGCGTCGCAGCCAAAGCTGAAAATGTATCCCGGCTCGCTCCACGGCGCAAACCTGATGAACGGCGCGAACGGACTCGACCGGATAATATTCGCCTGGTTCGGCAATCACCTGTTGTTTTACTAGACGCGCCGCACGATAAACTACGCGGGGAGAAGCATTGTTTTCGTTTCTGCTCAGGCGCACTTACGCGATGCTCGCCGCCGCTTTCATGGCCGGCATCGTTTACGCGAACGGAATCTTGCAGCCGCCGGTTTCGCACTATTTGCTTGCACTCGTCGCTCTTGCCGCGCTGTTCGGATGCATGAAGCTGTTACACGCGGAAAGACACTTCGCGGCCGCGTTTCTTTCGGTCGCCGTTTTCGCGCTCGGCGCGGGAAGATTGTGGGCGGAGCGATCACTCGCCGCAGCGCCGCCGCTGATTTCCATCGTGGAAAAATCGCCTGGAACGATGCGCTTCACGGGCAGAGTAAAGGGGTTTCCGCGTCTCGGCGGCGAATACGTGCGGGCGATGGTCGAAGTGGACTCCGCGGAAGGCATTCGCACGGGAAAACCGCTCGGCAAAATGATGCTTTTCTGGAAGGCGGGCGAAGAGCGAGATTTGACTTGGGGAGACCGGATTTCGTTCATCGCGTCCGCAAAGGTTGGAACGAGTCCGGTCAATCCCGGCGAATTCGATTACAGCCAATATCTTTTCGACCGCGGCACGAAGGTGGAAGCGTTCGCGTTCGGCGAATCGTGGGTGAAGCGGCGCGGCGGGCGTCCGTGGATTTTGCAGGCGCATATCGACGCGAGGAAAACGCTGTTCGACGCGCTGGCGCATTATCAGCCGTCGCCGGAGCGGGAGATACTTATCAGCCTTGTTTACGGCGACAAAACGACCGCACTCGATCCGCAGGTGGAAGAGGATTTCCGGCGCGCAGGCCTGACGCATATTCTCGTGGTCAGCGGCACGCAAGTTTCGCTGATAGTTTTTCTGCTCATCGGGTTTCTCGCGCCCGCGCGCGACGATTTTACCCGGCAGGGCATTTTTCGCCGGTTCGCTTCGGGCGCCATCGTCGTCGGCGCGGTGATGTTCTATTGCACGATGACGGGGTTCGAAACGAGCGTGGTGCGCGCGCTGATTATGGGCATAATCGTGCTTGCCGCGAAGCTGCTCGACCGCGAACCCGACGGACTTACCGAGCTTATGCGCGCCACGCTGATCATCCTCGCTTTTCAGCCGGGCCAGCTTTTCGGCGCGAGCTTGCAGCTTAGTTTCAGCGCGTGCTTCGGGCTGATTTACGTGTACGGGCTTTTCGGCGGATACGTCAAGCGGGCGGGCACGGCGGCGGCGAAAACCATCGCCGCGACACTTATCACGACCGGCGGCGCGCAGCTATTCGTTTCGCCGGTGCTGGTCGTGCATTTCAACCAGATTTCGGCGTGGGGGCTTTTCGCGAACCTTATCGCGATTCCTCTTTCGTCCTTGCTGTTGGTGCTGGGGATTTTTTATAACCTAATCGGCTTGTTCGGCGTCGAAATTTTGAACCGCGCGCTCAGCTACGTATTGTTCATCGGGCTGAAGGCGCTGATAATCACGGGCAAAATATTCGGCAACCTGCCGTACAGCGATATGAAAATCGCAACGCCGGAGTGGCGCGAAATCGCCATTTTTTATGCGATGCTGCTCCTTCTGGGCGAAACTTGGCGCTGGCGGCGGACGCTTTTCAAATCGGGAAGAATGTTTGTTCCTTGCGCCCTAATCGCGACGCTTGGAGCGGTTTTGACGCTGTCCGCGACGGCCGGCGAGCCGGCGCGGCCGAGGGTTGTCGTGCTAGCGACAGCGACAGGGCTTGCGATGTTCGGCGAGGACGCCAGCGGAAACACGTTCGCGATAGTGCAGGCGGCGGGGCAAGTAGCGACAAAGCGTAATCTCGCCCGCAAACTGCAGGCCGCGATGCGGCATTACGGCAAAGACGCGCCGGCGTCCATTACCGTTTTCGGCGACGCAGGCGAGGAAGGGCTGTCCGTCCTTAGGGCGATGAAACCGAGATGGCTCAATCTCGCGACCGCCGGGCTTGACAGCCGGGGTGCCGGAAGGGGAACTGCCGCGATTGGCGGCGCGGCGGGAGGCGACGAAGGCGCGGCCGGCGCGGAATCCGCTTCGACTTCGGACCAGTCGGGACAAGTGATTTTTACGGGGGACGGGCTGGCGGCAGGATGGAAAACGCTCGATAAAGACAAGCCGGAGCGCATCGTTATTTCGGTTGCGATACATGGCCGCGAGGCGCTTGTTTTCCTCGGCGAACCGACGAAAAAACAGGTTCAGACGGAAATCGAGAAAAGCAGGCCGGACGCGGCGCTCGCGGGCGCGCGTACGGCGGAGCGGATTTCGAGCCTGCTCGATTCCGGCGGATTGGAAGCGATTGAAACCGATGCCGCGATTACAGGAAGAGACCAGCCGCTGCCGCTTGAAATTTGTTTCGACGAGGAATCCGCAAGAATAGCGATAAGACCGGCGATGAGGTAAAAGTTTTTAAATCTATGCGATTTCATATTGACTGCGCTCGCTTTTCCTCGGCCTTCGCGGCTTTCGCCAGATCTTTCGGACCCGGCCAGCCCGCAAGCCTTCGCTTCACGTTCCAGTTAACCCCGTAAATAGCGATTGCAATTAGCATAAACTGAATAGTCAATACTACCGCCAAAAAAGATAATTGCAATGGAAATCCATTCGAATCTTCTTTAAGCATTCGTCTTATGGTAGCATCATCAATGCAATAGTACCGAGTGAATTCAAGTACGCTTAAGGGCATAGTAGATTGAGTTATTGCAGATAATATGTTTATTTCCCAATTAAAAAGCAAATCAGGCCCGAATACTATGACTGACATTCCAACGTTTAAAAACCAAAATACAATCAGTAAACCATATCTCACGAAATCGTTCGAACCAAGCGTTACCAAAAAAGCGGATATGAAATAAGCAAGCGTAGCACAAACACTACATACAACAAAAAGTATAATGATTTCCTGTACGGTTGGTATAATATTAGGAGCCCCATATTGCGGCGCATTATGCAGTTGACCATACCGAACTCCTGGCCAATGAATATTATAACAGCCGCCTTGAATGTAAGAAATACTGGTAATCAATAGCACAATAATTGCAGGAAATGTATTGGGAAGTTTGCCATATGTAATATCAAGAGAATGCAATGCGCTTGAACGCAAAAATGCAAAGCGGTCTTGCGCGCCGTCGACGCCGTAGAACATCCAATGCAGCGGCATAGTAACTATCCAAAGGCTTAATGCTACGGGAAGAAAGGATAGCGCCGGCATTTGAAACAAAAAATCAATTACATACATTCCCAAAAAGGTGTTTACAATGCCAGCGCTTTGATAAAAGTGCCATAGCTTGCCGCTACCTAAGCCATAAAGAAGCAAAAATGTCAAAAGAACAAAAAGGAAATATATGAACTTGCTTGGAAAACTAATGCTTCGATAATGCCGTGCAAACAACCGAATATCTTTTACGAGCACGGGGTTGGCGATAAGGCCGCGGCGAATCGGCCAAGGATCGCCCTTTCCCACAATCGGCAAAACCTCTTCCCTTCGCGTCATTCGCTTGCCCTAGCGCAGCGCGACTGCTTGCGCGCCCAAAGAATAGCACGATTTTCAATATGAAACTTAAACCCGCAATTCATGCGCGGTGTTATACTTTCCGCGTGCGGGCAAAGATCGCAAGAGGCATTGCTGCGTTCGCGCTGTTGGCGGCGCTTATCGCCGGCGCGGCGTTCGCGGTGTTCAGATCGGCGGGCGGCGCACTCGAAGCCGGGCTCTCGGAGCTCTCCGCGGAGATTGAGCAGGCGGAAGCGGCCGAAATCGCGGACGCGAGCGCGCTTTCGAGAATCGACGTCGCATCGCTCGAAAACGGCGGCAGGTTCAAACCGTCCGGCGCGTTCGTAACCGGCCTTACAATTCACAAAAAACACCCCTCGGCACTCGATTTCGGAGAAGCGGGCAGGTTTTTCGCAGTGAGGGCGGGCGACGGCGTGGTGGCGATTTCGCGGGAGGAAATCGTCGCGCCGGAGGGAGCGGCGATATCCGCGGCGGTCACTATGCTCGCGTCGAAACTTACGGACGTTCCGCCGCCGCTGGGCGCGGAAGGCCGGGGAGTGACGATTTTGCTCGTACACAAGGTGATTGCGGAATAAGGAGATTGAAATGGCAGTTTCGATTGGCGATATGGCGCCGGCGTTCACGCTTGCCAGCGGCGCCGGCACGAAGGTTTCGCTCGCGGATTTCGCGGGTAAGTGGGTGGTGCTTTATTTTTATCCGAAGGACGACACGCCCGGTTGCACGGTCGAGGCGTGCGGATTTCGCGATTCGAAAGCGGGGCTCGAAGACCTCGGCGCGGAAATAATCGGCGTAAGTCCTGACGGCTCGGAAAGCCATGCGAACTTCGCCGCGAAGTATGACCTCAATTTCACGCTCCTCGCCGACCCGGAGCATAAAGTTGCGGACGCGTACGGCGCGTGGGGCGAGAAAAAGAATTACGGAAAGATATATTTCGGCATTAAACGCTCGACGTATTTGATTTCGCCGGAAGGCAAAGTTGCACATATCTGGCCGAACGTGCGCCCGGAAGAGCATTCGGAACAGGTAATCAAAAAGATTCGCGAGTTTAAGGGCGAATAATCCCGCTAAATCCGCGCTAACCGGAGCCGGCCTGGATTGGCGCAATTTTGCGGGACATTGCGCGCGCATATTGACTGTCGGCAAAATTTTTGATAATGTACTTGTTTCGGGAGGATATCTGACCGAATGGCCAAGAAACCTATTGAACCAATCGAACCTGAAGTAGATTCCGCGTCCGCCGTCAAAAAGCGCGTCGCGAAAAAGACGCCCGCCAAGACCGAGGCGGCCAAGCGGCCGCGCGAGACCGCCGAAGGGTATAAAATTTATTACTCCGACGCAAAGCGCGACGCATACAGCAAGGGCGACATCGTTTACTTCGAAAAAGTGCGCAATTGGATGGACCGCGGCAAGCTGGTGGAGGCGTATGCCAAAGTCGTATCCGCCGACCTGTTCGACGGCGACGTGCCTTACATCGAAGTATCGTTCGGCGACGCGAAAAAGCTGAACAAGGTCGACCTTGGCGACGACCTTCGCCGGTTCATTCTCGAAACCAAATAAGTTTTGTCCCCGGCCAAGTCCGAAAACCGCGGAAAATAGCGCGGAAAGTTTTCGCGCTTATTTAGCGATTAATCGAAGAATTTGGTTTCGACTATTTTGCGCAAACGCGCGTCGATGACGTCCACCTGTCCGTTTCGCTGGCGGTATTTCACGGCGGCGTCGCGGCTGCACACGCCGAGCGCGAGCATAATCACCGCGGCGTTTCCGCCCTGGTGGCCGACCGCGAGCATGTCGCTTTCGAGCGAGTATTCCAGCCATTCTTCGACGAATGGATATAGCCGCGCCATTACGTGAAAAAGAGACTCGCCTCCCGGTGGCGCGATTAGCCCCGCGTGGCCGCGCCATCGATCGTATTCGTCCCCGATTTCGGCAACGATGTCGGCTTCGAGTTTCGCCTCCCACTCGCCCAGCGAGCCTTCGCGCAGCGCGTCGGCGATTTCGATTTTTTCGGGGGGGAGACCGCTGATAATCGACGCCGTCGTAATCGCGCGCGAGCGCGGCGATGAAACGACGCGGGCGAATTGCACGCCGGAAAGCCCGGCCGCTACGCGGCGCGCCTGCTCGACGCCGGTCTCGTTAAGCGGGATGTCGGTTGCGCCTTGATAGCGGCGCATCAAATTCCAATCGGTCTGGCCGTGGCGGGTGAGGTAAAGCACGCCTGATTATACATAGCCTTCGTTCCATCTTGCAGGGCTGCGCCCGGTTGTTCGCATTAATGAAGTAAAACAATCACAATTGGCGGAGAATTCCGGCAGCGGCTTGACGTTTGAAATATACGAGGCCGGCGTACACGGCGGCGCAAGCCGTGGCGGAATATGAAAACGCCGTGCTATGGAAGAAACCGCCGAGAGCAATGAGCGAAACGCACATAATTCCGCAGAGAAGACCCATAAGAGTGTTTTCGTCGAGCGTAAAACCGCGCCTCTTTTTGCCGATTATCGATTCGGCGATTTCGCGCGCGGTTAAAGGCGCGATTTGCTGCGGCGGCAGCTCTAAGCTCACGCTGCGGGAGATTTCGATTGCGGCGGCGGAAATCGAAGCGTCGGCTTTCGAAACGGAGCGCGCGAATTCGATTTCGGCAGCGGGAGCGCCGGATTTTTCGAGAGCGGAAACAAGCGAATCGGCGCCGGTATCGCCTTCGAGAAACATAAGCCACATATCGCCGTTTTTTCCGGCTAGGAAGCTGTCGAGCCTTTCGGCAAATTCACGTTCGTTCATTCAGGCATCCATCCTTCGGCAGCCGCGCGAGCGAAAAGCGCCGCCCTTGCGCGTGCGAGCCTTGTTTTAACGGTGCTTAGCGGCGCGCCCGTTATTCCGGCGATTTCCTCGCCCTTCATTCCCGCAAAATAAAACAGCGATACCGCTTCGGCCTGTTCCGGCGGAAGCTGCGAAACGGCCCTGCGGAGGTAATCTTTTAACTCGGTTTTATAATGCCGCGATTCGAGCCCGGCGCCCTGGCCGGCTTTGTCCCGCATCGCCGCGGCAATTTCCGGTTCGATGGAAACTTCCCGCCGCTTTCTCAGCATTTCGCGCCCGGCGGAGCGAGCAACGGCGTATGCCCACGAGGAAATTTTCCCGTCGCCGCGCCACTGGCCGATGGTTTTCGATATTTTAAGCGCGACATTTTGCGCCCCGTCTTCCAGTTCGCCAGCCGGAAGTCCGGAAGATATCAGAGCGGAAATTACGACGCCTTTGAGCGAATTCAAAAGCTCGCCGAGGGCGCGCGCGTCACCGGACGCGGCTTTGCGGGCGAGAAGAGCCTCGCCCGCCGCCGCCGGGTTTTCAAGCGCGCCCGCCGCAATTTCGCCAGTCAGCATTGCCGTCCTCAATTATCGCTCTTTTTTCCGTTTTTGCCGAACGTGATTTTATGGACGACGAGGAAGCCGATGCCGAGAATAATCGGGAGAAGCGGCACGGCCAACGCGGGCAGCGCGTCCGCGCCTTCCATCGAGTATGCAAGCGCCATCAGCGGGAAAAGGGCGAGTCCGGCGAAAATCAGAATTATGCCGGCTTTTAGGTTGCCGTACGGATTCGGCTGCTCAGCGGGAAGGCTGAACTGTTGAAGCTGGCCGGCATCGACGCCCTTTTCGATAGACTTTTCGAAAGTCTCGAGCATTTTCGTGCGCAGATTCGCGGCAGTCGTTTCCCTGATCCACACGATCAAGACGACCATTGCAAACACGCCGAGCGGAATAAGAATATCTGCATCCATCGCAAACCTCCGGTGAACTGACGAATGCATGATGCGCCGTGGCGCGAAAAGGTTTCATAAAAAACGCAAGAAAAATATTGCGCTGCCGAACTGCCGAACATCTTCCATCAGCAGCGGGTCTTAAAAGGTTTCTATAGTAAAATATTGAGTCATCTCCGGAGGAGCGCCATGTGCGGAATTGTGGGACTCGTTTCAACCAGAGACGTCGTCGAGCCTTTGATTCACGGGCTCAAGATGCTCGAATATCGCGGATACGACTCCGCGGGAATCGCCGCGCTCAACGGCGGGGAAATCGAAATCAAGCGCAGTCAGGGAAAAATCGCCGACCTCGAAGCGATACTCTCAGGAGAGCCGGTGCACGGATTTTCGGGCATCGCGCACACTCGCTGGGCTACCCACGGCGCTCCGAGCGTGAACAACGCGCATCCGCACAAAGACTATTCCGGCAAGTTCTGCCTTGTCCACAACGGGATAATCGAAAACTATCAGACGATAAAGGACCGGCTGAAGGCAGAGGGCATCGAGTTTTCGAGCGAGACTGATACCGAAGTAATCTGCCAGCTTATCGGGCATTATTACTCGGAGGGAAGCGAGTTTCCCGAGGCGGTGAGAAAAGCCTGCAACGACCTTGAGGGTAGCTTTGCAATCGCGGTTCTTTCGAAAGACGATCCGAGCACGATTGTCGGCGCGAGAAATCAAACGCCGCTGTGCGTGGGACTCGGCAAAGGCGAAAACTTCGTGGCGAGCGACGTGACGGCGTTTCTTCAGCACACCAAAGACGTGATTTACCTTAACGACGGCGAAATGGCGGTCGTCAAAATGGACGGCGCGGAGTATTTCGACATCGCAACGGGCGAAGCGCTGGCGAAGAAAACCGAGCATATCACTTGGGACGTGGAGGCCGCGCAAAAAGGCGGATATCCGCACTATATGCTTAAGGAAATCCACCAGCAGCCGAACATTCTCGTGGACGTATTGCGCGGGCGGTTCAGGGTGGGCGAAAGCCACCTTAGCATGCCGGAAGTGGAAGAGTTTTTCACGCCGAATATCAGCCATATCAATATCGTCGCGTGCGGAACGAGTTGGCACGCCGCGCTGGTCGGCAAATTCATTATCGAATCGATAGCGAGGCTGAGGGTCAGCGTGGATTACGCCAGCGAATTCAGATATCGCAATCCGATGCTGGACGAAAACACGGTGACGATGGCGATTTCGCAGTCGGGCGAAACCGCGGACACGCTTGCCGCGATTAAAATGGTCGAGGCACAGGAGCGGCCCACGATGTCGATTTGCAACGTTGTCGGAAGCGGAATTACGCGGCATTGCCGGCTTAATCTCTATACGCAGGCAGGGCCGGAAATCAGCGTGGCATCCACGAAAGCGTTCACGAGCCAGCTTGCGACGATGTACCTTCTCGCGATAAAGCTCGCCGAAATGCGCGGCGAACTTGCCGCCGCGACTTTTCAGGATTACCTGCGCGAGTTAAGGGCGCTGCCGAGAAAGCTCGCCGAGGTTCTGGAAAACACGGACGAGCTTAAAAGGTGGGCGAAGCTTTTCCACAAGCGGCCGAATTTCCTTTTCATCGGGCGCGGCGTGAATTATCCGGTGGCGCTCGAGGGCGCGCTGAAACTTAAGGAAATCAGCTATATACACGCCGAAGGATATCCCGCCGGCGAAATGAAACACGGGCCGATTGCGCTTATCGATGCCGATTTTCCGACCGTGGTCGTCGCGCCGGCGAGCGCGACGTTCGACAAAGTGAAAGCGAATATGGAAGAAATTATGGCGCGCGACGGCGACGTGCTGGTGGTTACGAACAGGCCGGAAGAATTCCGCAGATTCACGCCGTTCATTTTCGAGATACCCGAAGTGGACGAGATTTTCAGCCCGATGCTAACGACTGCGCCGCTGCAGCTTTTCGCCTATTACACGGCGCTGCGCCGAGGATGCGACATAGACCAGCCGCGCAATCTGGCGAAGAGCGTGGTCGTGGAGTAATCGACACCGCGAGAAGCCGGCGCGGGCGATTTTGAAATTGAAAAACTAATCTCCATCAAGCTCGCAAGACTGAAATAAACGGCGGCTGCGGGAGTATCATATCGCCGGTTGCTTACGTATCTGGAAAAGAAAATAGCCGGAAGCCTGCTGTTCAATATGCGCAGGCTGCCCCTTATCGCGCGATATACGTTCAGGCTGCACCTATTGTCCGCAGTCATCGACGCGTTTTTGATGGGCGGGTTCGTTTTCGCTTTCGCGGATATGGTGCTTAAGCGCGCGCTGTCCGCGTCGGACTTCGAGATTACGATTTTTACGATGCTCGGACCGGTCACGACGCTGTTTTCGATGCACTGGGCGAGTTATATTCAAGGGCGCAACAAAGCCCCGTATTTTTTAATCGCGGGCGTTTTCGGCAGGCTCATTCTGGTTTCGATGCTCTTTTGCCATACGCCGGCGATGTATCTTGCCGTTTTCGGAATTTCGAGCCTGTTCAACACGCTTCTGATACCCACGGCGAACAATATTTTTCAAAATAACTATCCCGCGAGCCTGCGCGGCCAAATATTCGGGACGGTCGCGGCGACGGCGACCGTGGCGAGTCTGCCGATGGCGTTTTTCGCGGGCAAGCTTTTGGAGATGAGCGAGGATACGTTCCGGTGGGCGTTCGCGGCGGCCGGCGTGGTGGGGTTTTTCAGCGTGATGATTTTGCGGAGCATACGCATAAGGCACCGCAAAATAGAAGAGGGAGAAGCCTGCCCGCTGCCGGAAGTGCCGGGAATCGTGGAACATTACAAGTATGCGCATTTTCTATTGAACCTTCACAGAATTACGGTCGCGCCCGTTAAAGAAACCATCGAGCTTTTCAAAGCGAATCCGCTTTACGCGAAGTTCGAAGGCGCGTTCATGATATACGGCTTCGGATTTATGACGGTTTTCCCGGCGATTCCCAAATGGTTCGACGAAGTATTGCAGCTTAGATACGATGAAATAAGCATGTCGCGTACGATTACCGCGGGGCTATGTACAATCCTTTTTTCGTACGCGCTCGGCAAAATGATGGATAGAATGAATCCGATAAAATTCTGCGCAATTATATTCGCGATACTCGCTCTTTATCCGCTTCTTATAGTTACGATAAAGTCGCTTCCGGGAGTATATATGGGCTTTATCGCGTTCGGAATTGGAATGGTTGGCGTAAATCTCGCCTGGAATTTGTCGAGTATATACTTCGCCGGAAAATCGGAAGTGAGCAGATATATGGGCGCGCATGTGACGCTTGTCGGGGTTCGCGGAACGTTCGGGCCGCTTCTCGGCTATCTTTCCATGAAATACATCGACATCGCCGCGTCGTTTTATTTATCCGCGCTGTTTTTCGCGATCGCGAGCGTGCAGATGACAAGGCTTCACATCGCGGAAAAACGCCACGCCGCGTCCGCATAAATCGGCGGACTGAATTTACCAGCGCTGCATTATTTATTACATATTCGCGGCATCCGTATGCATATATTCTATATCCAGCCGTACGGTGAGTATTCTTCGGAGGGCATTATGAATTTAATGTCCGCTCTTCCCGGCTTAATGTCTACGATGCCGTAGGCTTCGTACTGTTACCAGCGCGGCTCGTTCTTCGATTCTCTAACTTCGGTTAATACTGCGTGAATTATGTGCTTTCCGGCTGGAAGCGTCAGCTTGAATTTGAGCCTTCCATCCTTATCCATATATATCATAGAATCTTTTTGCGGCTGCACATTGCAACTCCAATCGTCAGCTCCGAATGCGCTTGTTGCATCATCCAACATGGGTGTAACTCCGGCCTTAGTCATTATTTCAGGCATATATTCAATGGACTTTCTCATAATCCCGGGGGAATAAGACCCGCTTGGAAATGCATATGACAATCCCTCGATTTTCGTCCATTTTCGCTCTCTCGACTGATTCGTGACTTCAATCTCTCCGAGCTCTGTATATATCCAGGTGGGATTCGGGTAATAACTCAAAATAGGTTCAAGCGGATCAATACTCAAATAGGGATTTCCCCGTTCACCATCAAAGAATGCGATAGCGCTTGAGGTCGGCAATGGCTTACCGCTTTCATCTAGAAAGTAAAAGTCCACATCGCACAATTCTATCGGCTTTTTCTGAATTGTTATTTCTCCAAGGTCATTATTGACGGGTACTTCCCATAACAATTCTTGATTGCCGTACCTTGGATACTCGAAGACGGAACACACAAAGCCGTTGTCAATAGCCAGAATAATTTTCGCAACCGGCAGTTCGTTGACCATTGTAATCGTGCCGTCTTCGCCCGTGCGATATGCTTTCCAGTCCCATACTTCCGCGTAATATTTATACAAGACGCCGGATATCGGCTTTTGATTCTTCCAAAGCAGCGCATATCTGAAATCCGTATTGACCATTTGAAGCTGTTCGGAAAGCACTTTGGATGTACTCATTGGATTTGTGCCAATTAACACTGTGGTACCGGGGTTTGGATTGCCGCCGAAATCTTCAACTCGAACCGTTAACGTCGAACGAAGCAAAACGTCTTTCGTTGTCAGGAGGCATGTGGAATTCGGGGTTAAGAGAACAACATCGACGATCACGCCGTCTCTCACTCTTTCAAGGTGAACGTGCTCCATAACCCTATCGTAATTCAGGTAGTTTATCTGCACATCGCCCCACGAGCTTAGAACGCCAGATTGCAGTTCGAATCTATAGTATCCATAGATATACGCCGAATGATTTGGCGGATAAATCGTTCCATCCGCCTTTAAACTACCGATTGCGGAGATAACGTAGCGGTATTTCTCCGGCAATACTCCCGCAGACGGCGCAAAGGATATTGTTGCAATTGCGGGCACCGGCCTTTCCAGCTTAACGGGATCCGGCAGACGATAGTAATCGCTTCCGCCGCATGAGGAAAAGGTAAGCGCGCACAGCATCGCGGCTGTCGCGAGCGCGACTAGCGGTTTATGAACTCCCAGTTTTCCCATTTCGATTCTCCTCGTGTCCCGGATAATTCTACCCATTACCGTAGCTTGCGAAACCTGCGGCGCGCGCACGCCGATGATTCGAAGGCGCAACCAGCAGCGCGGCGAGCGCGTAAACGAATACGCGAAAAAGTTTCCCGCTCATTTCAGCCCTCCAAAGTGAGCGATTGATTTTATCCTATTTTTGCGCGCACGCAGGATTCCGATTTTCGATAATTTTTGGGGTGCCGGTTGCGCGGCCATCCGAAGGAACGCGGGCTAAGGATTCCAAAACGGGACTGGCGCAATGTAAATTCACGATTTCGGTTTCATCGGGCGCATTTCCACTTTGCTGACGAGCGTGCGCGAACTCGTGCCGATAATCAAATCCAGAACTACCTGCGCGACGTCGCGCGGGGATTGGCGCCACGAGTCGTCGTCCGCGGGTTTGGAATGGCCGAACTGCGTCGAAACGCTGCCGGGGCAAACGTAACTTACGGCGATGCCGCGCTGGCGCACCTCGAGCATCAGGCACTCGGAAAAGCCGTTGAGCGCGTGCTTCGAGGCGCAGTAGGCGCCGCCGCGTGCGAACGTGTTTTGGCCCGCGAGCGACGAAATGTTGATTATGTATCCGCCGCCGCGCTCTTCCATCGCCGGCACCGCGCCGCGGCACATATAGAACACGCCGTAGAGGTTGGTTTTTATTACGGCGTCGAATCCCTCGTCGGTCATATTTTCGACTTCGGTGAAATAGCCGATGCCCGCGTTGTTGACGAGAATGTCGAGCCCGCCGAATTCGGTTTTCGCCGCGGCGAGCGCGCGCTCGCAATCCGCCAGCACGCCGACGTCGCCAATCACCGTTGCGACGCGGCCGCCGATTGCACGAATGGTGTCGGCGGAAGCCTCGAGGTCGTCGGCGCCGCGCGCCATCATCACGACTTTCGCGTCTTCTTCGGCGAAAATTTTCGCCGTTTCAAAACCGATTCCTTTGCTCGCACCCGTCACGAGCGCGACTTTGTCGAGAAGTCTGGTCATAAACCGCCTCCGGATAACCGCGGAAATCATAGCACGAAGAAAAATAAGAACCGCAGAGGCGCGAGAGAAGGCGGGGCCGAAAAGTACCACAGAGGCACAGGGGCGCAGCGAAAAGGCGGGGCCAAAAAGAACCGCGGAGGCACGGTGACGATTACAACGGCGCACGGCGTGCGTATCAGAAGAGTGCGAGAAGAAAAGAACCACAGAGGCGCAGAGGCACAGAGAGCTTCCTTTTACTTTTACTAAATCTTCAAATTCACAAAAGCCACGGATGGAACAAGCGCCTAATTCCTATAGCACCATTCGTTTTATGCCGTTTCTTAACGCTGGAACGTTGAAATTGAGAATCAGCCCCTTTGAGATTCCGCTTAACTTCATATATGTGAGCAATTGCGCTTCGTGAATAGGCAAGATTTTTTCGCAGGATTTTAGCTCGACTATCACGGATTTCTCTACGAGCAAGTCAATCCTGAATCCGCAATTAAGCTCCCTACCCTTGTATGAAACCGGCAAAACAACCTGCCTTTCGCAGTTTTTTCCGACTTTCATAAGATCAAGTTGCAAGCATTCCTCATACACGGATTCAAGCAGACCTGGACCGAGAATTCGATGCACTTCGATTGCCTTGGCGATTATTATGCCGGTCAAAGCATCTTGCTCCATTGATTTGCTCCGAAATTAGCTCGATTGAACTTGGAAAATACATTTTAATGAAACGTAGTCAAACATTCTCTGTGTCTCGGTGCCTCTGTGGTCTGTTCTTGCTTTTTCTTCTTCCTTGCTGCTCTCGGTGTCTCTGCGGTATTTCTATTTGCTTTCGCGGGTCAATATGCCGTCGTGCGAATCGTGAATTCTTTACATTCCACCGGCTTCACTTCGCCGGTTTCGATGAGGCTGACAACGAGGTCGGCTGCTACTTTCTTAATGGCTTTTAGAGGCGTTTTTTTCTTGAAAGTCACATGGAAAATACTCGACACGTCGTAGCCCTCGGTACATTCGAGGTCGATCGCTTTTTCGAACGCCCAAACGAAGAGCACGAGGAAAAGCGATTCGGTGAATTCGATGCGCAGGCTTGCCACGACTCGCGCGTCGCCATTATCGCCCTCGAACTTCCACCGGCCGTTTTCAATGCCGGCACGGAGGGCGGACAAATCGATGAATTCCTTTAGCCGAATTTGTTCCAAGCAGCTTCGCTCCCGCAAATTGCGGTAATCGCTGGCGGCGATTGGCGGCAACAAGCATTATGAATGCAATTCCGGCAAATATCAAGCGCGTCGGCGGGATGCGAATTTCGAGCCAGCAGTTAGCGTGAGCAACTATTAAATGATTCCGCTCGCTTAATGGCCGTGCTCCATTTGTACGGTAATCGGAGCGTAGAAAACATCGCCGTCAATCCACCTGTCCGCGCCGCTCGCGGAAGCGTCCCACGCGCCGAGGGCGATGTATGCGCGCGACAAAAAGCCGTCGCCGGTGAAGACGTCGTGAATCGCGAATTCGGTCAAAGGGAAAATCATCCAGCCCGCGTCGGCGTCGTCCCAAAAAACGCCGGGGTCGCCGAAAGGCGGCTGCTCGGGCGGGACGTATCCGCCGGGATTGAGCGTGGGAACCGCCGCGGTCGGAAAGTGCGAATTGCGCGCGACGCTGATTCTCGCCTCCGAAAACGGCTGCTCGTTCGGAACGACACGCATAAGGAACTCCGCGCCGGAAGAATCGCGATAAAACTTTATGGAGTTTCCGCGATGAGCGTCGAAGGGGACGGTGGGCGAGAAATTATGAAATGCGTCGGGCGAAAGCGGCGACGCGATGATGAGCAAAGTGCCGTCGATTACCATCGCTTCCGGCATATCGAAAAAGACGCCGTTCGACGTGGGATAACGGACGCGAGGCCACTCCTGGCCGCCCGACCATGCGCTAAGCGCGTTCGCAAGCCCGTGGATTTGCGGCGGCTCCGTCGCCGTTTGCGCAGGCGGGACTTTTCGAAACTCGGCTTTGCCGACGGGTATTTTCAAGTTCCAGTCGGCCGGCGTTTGAAAAACCGCGACGAAATATTTGTCGGACGGATTTCCGGGATTGTTCGGCGGGAAAATCGCGTCGCTTTCGACGTCGAGCATCAGCCGCGTGAAATCGCGAATTCCCCAGTCGGATATATGCGCAACTTGGCCGCCGGTCTCCGGCAGCGCCGTGGACGCGATGAACGGAACACCTAAATCGAAGCCGAGCGGGTTCGCTTCGGGATCTATCAAACCCGGTTTGAACGGGTTTTGCGAATAGACGCGCGCCCACGGCGCGTCGTGGCGCTCCGGCGGCGAGTTTTCGCTGCGCCGATACGGAACGAATTCGAGGCCGATCTGCCGGGCGTATCTTCTATATCGCGAGGTTTCCGCGAAGTTCATTTCCATCGGGTAAAGCTGCACTTTCGGATTGTCCGGCGTGATGTGGAGCCGCGCAAGCTTATCGCCCATATAGACGGGATGGACGCGCAAATTGATTTCCGCGACGGATATCGGAAGGACGCCGAAAGTAATTCCGTCTGGCTCGGGCGACGCGATGTTGCTCGCCCTGCCCTTCGAGTTTTTCAGGCGGATTCGAAAATCGCCCGCCTGAGCGAACGGCTTGAAATAAACGGCGTGCTGAATGCCGGGAAGCGGTAGCGCCGGAACGCCGGCGTAGAACTGGCCCGGCGAAAGATGGTCGGGATTGGAAATCGAAGGGACGAGCGAGAGAACTTGGTCATCGCCTCCGTCCTGCGCGACAAGCCGCATCTCTCTGGGCATCGTTCCGCCGGAGTCGTTCAAGTTACAGAACAACTGGACGGTCGTATTCGCGACGTCGATGATTTCGATTGAGGATGGGTGGACGGACACCATTTCCGGCGCATTCGGGTCGGACGCGACGCTAACCGCAATTTCGCAAACGACGCCCGCGAGAGTGGCGCGAACGTGAAACTCGAACGGGTCGTCGGGGCCGCATATTCCGATTACGCCGCTGCCCGACGCGGAGCCGAAAGCGAACTCCGCGGAAGACGCGCCGATTCGCTGCCACGTGATCGCACTTTCCCAACCAGGATTCCAGTCATCGCTTGAGGGCGCGACGGAGACCGCAGGCTCGTGCGCGGCGGCTTCGGCGTTCCACTTTTCAACTTCGACGCGGGTTAAATCGAATTTATAGCTGCCGTTCGCGATGAACTCGGCAATTCCGGTTTCGCCTTGCGGAATCGAACCGGCAAAAGCCTTATTAAAACCGCCGTCGCCCGTAACGCGTACCGAAAAGCCCGCGATTCTGTCGCCCGCCAGCGCTCCGCCGCCGGTTACAAATAACGGATGGCTCGCTGCGTTTACGCCGTCCTCCTCCGGATCCCCGCCGTACGGCACCGCGAAGAAATAGTAAGGCTCGCCGTCTTCCATAGGGGTAAGGAACGAATATTCGTGGACGCGAAATCCGCCGTCATCAAACAGGCCGGAATTCATCGCGCTTTCGCGCGTGGAAACGCCGTCGAGAATCGCCGTCTCGAAATCGAGCTCGGGCGAATCGCCGCGGAAAATCTTGTAGCCCTTTATCGAATTGAGATAGTTCAGCGCCACCGCGGTTACGTCGGAAATTCCTACTTCTCCGCTTGCGTCGTAATCCGCGAATTCGTGGACCGGAAGCGCCGAGCCGTAATGCAGAGCTATCGGCGTGACGTCCGCAATGCCGACGTCGCCGCTGAGGTCGCCGTCGCCGACCAGCACTTCGCGCCAAGAAAGCCCCGCGAATTTCGTATCGCCTTCGCCCCCGCCCGTACCCGTCAAGACCGGGCGCTCGCGCTCCGCAAAAACCGCGCCGGGCGGCATATTGGCCGATGCCGATTTATATGCGCCGATTGAAAATCGGACGGTTGCGATTAGCCCCGCGCTTTTCACCGGCGGCTTGCCGGCGTACGCCTTCGGCACCGCGGCGAGACCGACAATGCCGGGTTTCGTTGTAATGCCTGCGGTTATCGCGTCCGGGCCGAAAAGCGCGCCGAACTCGACGGCTGACGGCGAAAACGCGAATGCGTCGTAGTAAAGGTCGAAAAGCGCATACGGAATGCCCGCGCCGCCGCGATAGAATATCGATACGGACTTTTCGCTTTCCCCGGCGCTTTCGATGGAAATATAAAATGATTCCTCGCCTAGACCGCCTGCGGGAACAAGAACGAATCCGTCTTCACTCAATCCTGCGGATGCGGGTTTCGCGGCCGCCAAGCCGAAACCGCTTGAAACCGATCCGCGCTTTCCGCATCCCGAAGAAGCAATCGCGACAACGGCGATAATCGGGAGCAAAAACCAAGGGATGAACTTGCTGTAAATGTCCGCCACCTCCTTCAAGGCAACATACCGGCGCGCCGGCGAAGGCGCGCATGGTTTATTACACGCGATGCGCCGCGTTTATTTGCGAAAGCGATGGACGGACGCATTCAAAAAAAATCCCCCCGGTTTCCCGGGGGGACATTTTGCGAATGCAAATTCAAGCCGGTGGATTATCCGCCGGGAACGATGACGGTGAGCGGCCTCGGGTTGGGAAGGCCGTCCATCCATCTGTCCGCGCCGGTTCCGGCAGCATTCCACGTGCCCATGCTTATGTAGGCCTGCGGGTTGATGCCGAAAACGAAGCCGACGTTGAATTCGGTGAACGGAAGAACCACCCAGCCCGGATCGTTGTCGTCCCAAAGGACTTCAGGATCGCCGATGCCCGGAAGCGTCGGAGGCGTGTAGCCCGGAGGATTCGAGGTGGGTTCTTCGACCGTCGGATAGTACGAGTTCTTCGGAATGCTAAGGAACACGTCGGAGAACGGCTGTTCGTTCGTAACCACGCGGGCAACGAAGTTATCGCCGTTTGCATCTCTCGTGAACCTGACCGAATCGTTGCGCTGCGAGTCGTAAGGATTCGCAGGATTCGGGTTGAAGAACGCATCCGGACGGAGAGGCGATGCGATGATGAACAGACCCGGGTCAACGAGTTCCGGATTGTTGAGGTCGATCAAAACGCCGTTTGCATCGGGGAACCTGACACGAGGCCATTCGGTTCCGCCGGACCATGCGGCGTGAATTTCGTTGAAAGCCTGAACAGAAGGAACGTCGTCGAGCGGCGGGTTAATCGCCTGCTTGCGGAACGCGCCCTTGCCGATTGCAATCTTGTTGCCCCAATCAGCCGGAAGCTGGAAGACGGCAACGAAATAGTCGGTGTCGGGCGGGAATATCGTGTTGTCCTTGACGTCGAGGATGAGCCTGTTCCATTCCTTGACGTTCCAGTCGTTGACCGGAGCGCCGGGACCGCCGCCAATCGTGTTTTCGGGAATTGCCGAAGAAGCGATGTAGGGAACGCTGGCGTCGAATCCGAGCGGGTTCTGCGGGGTGATGAGCGCCGGGTTAAACGGATCCGTAGTGTAAACACGTCCCCACGGAGTATCGTGCATGTTGGGAGGATCGGAGGGGCTTACCCTGAAGGGCGCAAACTCGTCGCCCGCCGAGCGGATGTACTTGCGATATTTGCCATCGAAAGCCGGAGGCGGACCGCCGTCTTTATAAACTGCCGGATAAAGCTGGACTCTCGGATTCGACGGGGTGATTACGATGCGGGACAGGTTCGGTCCGGTCATTATCGGGAAGATGCGGAGATTCGCTCCAGGAGGCTGCGCACCGAGAATTTGAATCGTAAGGTTGGTGGGCGTGGTGCCGCCGAGAGGAGGCTGATTGATGCTGCTCCAACGGCCAAGCCTGTTCTTGGTTTGCATCCTGTATGTTCCTTCCTGGGCGACGCCCTTGAAGAAGATGCTGTGCTCGGTGCCGTGAAGCGGGCTGGGAACGTCCGCATAGTAGAACTGGCCGGTCGTAAGCTGTGCCGGCGAGGTTGCGGTCGCGTTAAAAGCAATGTTAATCGTGTTGCCCGATGTCGTTTCGATTATCCTGAACTCCGGCGCACCGGTGCCGCCCGCATCGTTGAGGTTGCAGAACAGCTGGAATGCGCTGGAGGCGAGGTCGGGAATTTCCACCTTGTCGGGCGTGACCGCCACGAATTCCGCGGCGTTCGGGTCGAGTTCGACGGATACGTCGATCGAACAAACCTTCGAGTTAAGGGTTGCGCGAACTTCGAAGTTGTATGGGTCGTTCGGGCCGCAGGTGCCGACCGTGCCGGAACCGGTTGCGGAACTGAACGCAAAGTCGCCGGTAACGCCGCCGACCTTCTGCCACATCAGCGAGCCGCCTTCCCAAGCGGTATTCCAATCCGGATCCGCGGGGCCGACGTTCATCGGAGGATCGTAACCTTGAGTGGTTTCGTTCCACTTCTCGATGGTGGCGCCAGTGATGGTGAAGGTGTATTCGCCGTTGGCGATGAACGTGGCTACTTGGCCCGCGCCTTCGGAAACGAAGTCTTCGTCGAAGCCTCCGTCGCCCGCCACGTTAATCATGAACGAGTTGAAGCGGTCCGGAGGAATGTTTCCTTCGCCGCTTACTTCGAGACCGGAGCTCACACAATTGAGCGCCTCTCCATCACCGTCGAAAGGAACGACGAAGTAGAAGAAGGTCTCGCCCGGTGCGGGAAGAGTGCCGAACGAGTAATCGTGGACTAAAAATCCGCCGGCATCAACCGGATTGCCGGCTACGTCCGCGTGGTTGGAAGTCCCGTCCAGAGTAGCAGTGCCGGCGTTGAACGTCGAAGAGGTGTCCCTATAGACGTTATAACCAGTTATTGTCGAAAGATAGTTCAGTGCGATCGGAGTAATGTCGGGAATTCCGACTTCGCCGTCGCCGTCGTAATCGGCGAATGCGCTTCCGGCATCCGTCGAAAGATAGTTTAGCGCTATCGGGGTGATGTCGGGAATGCCGACTTCGCCGCTAAGGTCGCCGTCGCCGACGAGCACTTCGCGCCAAGTTGCGCCCTGGAAGTTGATTTCGCCCACGTCGTTGCCCGTGCCGGTGACGACCGGAGTTTCACGGGACACGAAGTTGTCGTTGCCGACCGAGACAACGCGGAACGGCTCGTTCTTGAACGTGACCGTCACGATGTTGCCGGAGCCGGTGACGCCGGGCTTGCGATCGTAATGAGCGGGAACTACGCCGAGACCGACGTTGCCCGCTTTGGTGGTGATTCCGGCGGTTAGGACGTCTTCGGTTCCGAAAAATTCGGAGAACTCGATTTCGCCCGGGCTGTACCGCGTGGAATCGTAAAGTAGCTCGAAAAGCGCGTAGGGGATATTCTTCGCCCCCACAGCGTCAACACTTATCCTGACTTCGCCATTGCCAAGTTCCTCAACGGATAGGGAAAATGATTCCGTACTAAGGTCACCCTTGGGAACAAGGCTGAAAGTGCCCCTCGTAATCTTGTCCTGCGAGGAAGCTCCGTCGAGCAGAGCGCCCGATGTGGTGAAGCTTTTTTTGCCTCCGCCGCAGGCTACAAGCGTGACGAGAAGAATTGCCACGAGCAGGACTTCAAAAAGCGGAAATCTGCGATTCATGCTCAATCCTCTCCCTTAATAATTTGGTCGCTCTCCGGCCAAAGGCCGAATCCGCGTAAACAAAACAGTTTCGGCTGCAACCCCTTGTCCTTCCGAAAAAGGGGTCGTATGGGGGAGCGGGACGCGCCCGCCCCCCCGATATTTCCAAAACTAGCTGACCGCCACAACGCGCTCGCTTGTGACAGAGCCGCTGCCGTAATCCTTACCGATGGTGTTGAAGGTGTAGTTGTTGCCGCTGAGATCGCTGTAGAACGTGCGATCCTGCGCACCATCGTTGCCCATGATGTCGAAGGGCGCGTTGCCCGCCGACGAGCTGGTGAAGGTTACAACCGCGAGAACGCCGCGAGTGGTGCTCGTGGTCGTGCCGCCGCCGAAGTTGATGCCGATGTCCATGAAGGTCGGCTGCTGGATGAGAAGCGGCGGGAAGAACGTGCCGTCGAATCCGTCGAAGAATCCGCCGCGGGTAATGCTGTTCGCGGTCGCCGCGCTCTGGGTGGCGAGCAGGCGGACCGAGTTCAGGTTGCCGAGGGGCTTCGCGGCCGCGGGCCACGCATAAATGGTCACATCGTACGGAGTGCCGGCGGTTGCCGTCGCGGGAGCGATAAGGAACACGCTGTCTTCGGCAGCGCCTTCCCACGGATCGAACGTGAAGACGATTTCGATCGTGTCGCTATCTTCCCCAATACCGTCGCTGACCGTGAAGGTAACCGTTGCGGTTCCCTCGCCGGCCGGCTGGGTGAAGGTAGCCGTCGCCGTGGTGTTGTCGCTTGCAACCGGCGTTACCGTTCCCATATCCGTCGCCCAGGTGACAGTAAGGTCGTCGCCATCGGCATCGGAATAGGTTGCGGTAATCGTGGGAGCGGCATAGCTGAGAGAAGCGATGACCGGCGCAAAATTGGGAACTACCTCGATAAGAATCGTGAAATTCTTCGAAGCTTCCATGAACGTGCCGTCGCCAAGTGTTTCTCTAACCGTAACCGATCCCGACTTCGAGCCGTCGGCTCCAAGAGTGACCGTGATGGAATTGGTTCCGGCGCCAGCCGTAACCGTTCCGACGCTATCGACGCTCCAGCTGTAGGTAAGCGTGCCGGGCGTAGTATTGGTCGCCGTGGCCGTTACGCTGAAGGTGACGGATGCGCCCGAATAATAGGGACCCGTCGCCGGATTGAACGCAACTTCGGTCACGGATGGACCTAGCCAACCGCCGCCGAAGAAAACGCGGCCATTCTTCGTGGCGCAAGACGCGATTAGGAGCAGGACCAGTGCCCACATGATCGCAAACAAAACAAGATTCCTTCTCACAACATTTCCTCCTTAAGCAAATGGAAATCCGAATGACAATACATTACGCCAAGTGCGGCAATTATAGCCATGCGTATTGGCAAAATCAACCGCCTGAAGGCCTGCGGCCGATTTTACTTCCTACCTAAGCTTGCACCCCTCCGAAAAGTGGAGTACCGCTTAACCACCTGACACCCCAGCGGCAGAGAGGATTGTACCAGAATCGCATGGCCGACACAACATCCAACTTCTGCCGTTTTCAAGGGTGCCAATTATAAACCCGATGGCAAGCTTTTTGCAAACCCCCTAAGCTGTACCCCGAAAACGAGGATACCGGTTGGCCGGACAAGGTAATGAGTGAATTCGATTTCGGAGTAACCTGCCAACGACATGCTTTTCAAAAGCTCCCATCAATACTGGGTTTTCCGGCGGCGAAAGCGCGCAATCGAACCGGAATCGGATTCGGTGAAAGGCGAATCGAGAAGGCGCCAAAATCCGAAAAGAAAAAAACTGCTCTATTCGATTAGCCCATGCAGCCGGGCGGAGAAGGTCTGCAAGTTTTCCGCGGCGTTTTCGTCGAGCTTCATTTTGAGGTCGAGCGCGTCGTTTCCCGCCGGAGCGGCGCGGCCATCGAGAAGGGTTACTTTGTTCGTCCACGCCGGTCTTGCAGTCCTGAATTTGAAACGGAACGAATCCGTTGCGCGCCGATATTCCACCGCCGAAATCCCAGCGGCTTCGCACCGCGTTTTTATGCCGATGACGCGAAGCAGGTTTTCCACTTCGAGCGGCGGCTCGCCGAACCTGTCCACGATTTCCGCGCGGAAATCGTCAATTTCGGCAAGCTCAAGCCGGGCGATTCGCCTCAGCACATCGAGTCTGACGACCGAATCTTCCACGTATGCGGGCGGAATGAACGCCGGCACGGGGATGTCCACGAAGCATCCGGCTTCTTCCCGCTCCAGCGCCGCGAGCAGGTCCTTTTCGTCGAAACCGTCTTCGCCTCCTCGCGCTTCGATTTCGGCTTTGACAGCATCGAAGGAAGTTTCGAGAAGCTCGAAGAAATAGTCGTAACCGACAGCCGCCGCCATGCCGCTTTGCTCGCTTCCGAAAATGTTTCCCGCGCCGCGCAGCCTTAAGTCGCTTTGCGCGATTTCGTATCCCGCGCCGAAATATGCGTAGTTGTATATGGCTTGCAGCCTGCCTTGCGCGTCCGCCGTAAGCGAACGCTCCGGGTGGTGGAAGAAATACGCATACGCCTGCACCCGGCTTCGCCCTACTCTTCCGCGAAGCTGGTGCATTTGCGCGAGACCCAGCATTTCGGCGCGCTCTACGATAAGCGTGTTCACGTTCGGAATGTCGAGACCGTTTTCGATAATCGTTGTCGCAAGCAGCACGTGGAACGCGCCCATCGAAAACGCGTTCATTATTTCTTCGAGAGCTTCCTCTTTCATTTTGCCGTGGGCGACGGTGATTTTGGCTTCGGGCACTATCGTTTCGATTTCTTCTTTGAAACGGTCGATGTCCGCGATGCGGTTGTGCAGAAAATATACTTGGCCGCCCCGCCCCATTTCACGCATAATCGCGTCCCGCAAAAGCGATTCGCTGTATTCGCCGACGTACGTGCGCACCGGTTTTCTATCCACGGGCGGCGTTTCGATAATCGATAAGTCCATCATCCCGGACATCGCCATGTGCATCGTGCGCGGTATCGGCGTCGCGGTCAGCATCAGCGAATCCACGCCGGGAAACCGCAATTTGAATTTTTCTTTTTGCTTTACGCCGAAGCGCTGTTCCTCGTCGATTATCAAAAGCCCGAGCTTAGGCGGCGTGATGTCTTTCGAGAGCAAACGGTGCGTGCCGACAATCACGTCCACCTTGCCCCTGTTGAACCGCTCGACGATTTCTTCCTGCTCCTTGTCGCTCAAGAATCTGGAAAGCATTTCGACGCGGAACGGAAACGCCGCGAACCTGCGCCTGAAGGTGTGAAAATGCTGGTCGGCGAGAATCGTGGTCGGACAAAGGACCATTACTTGCTTTTCGTTTTCGCACGCGAGAAACGCGGCGCGCATCGCAACTTCGGTTTTGCCGAACCCGACGTCGCCGCAAATCAGCCTGTCCATCGGGCGGCTTGCTTCCATATCTTTGCGCACGGATTCCCAAGCTTCCGCCTGGTCGGGAGTAAGTTCGTACGGGAAGGACGAAGAAAACTCGTCCATCCATCCGTCCTGCTCGCCGTGGCTTACGCCTTTAATCTTCGAACGCTCGCGGTATAGCCGGTAGAGCTGGAGCGCAAGCCGGATCGAATCGCGGCGGATTTTCGCGCGATTTTTCGTCCAATTCTTGCGCCCGAGCTTGTCGAGGTTCGGCGGGGAGCCGTCGTACCTGTACCTGCGCAATCTGCCTAGCTGGTCCACGGGTACGTAGAGTTTGTCCTTGCCGTCGTATTCGATTTCTACGTAGCTTCGTTTTACGCCGCCGACTTCCTGGTCTTTTAGCGCGACGAACCTTCCGATGCCGTAATCCACGTGAACGACGAAGTCGCCGATTTTAATTTCGTGCAGCGATTTGACGCCGGTCTTTTCGAATTTGCGCGATTTGCGGACGACGGTTTCTTCGATTTCTCCGAGTATTTCGGCGTCGGTAATCAGATGTCCCGCGCCGGGGAACGAAAAGCCACCGGGGATAATCGCCTTTTCGAGCGCGCCGCATACGGCGCCTTCCTCGGCAATGCGCTCACGCAGCCTTTCCGCGAATTGGCTCGCTATCCAAACCTCGCCCGCGGCCATTCGCATGTCTTTCAGCGTCGGAACGAGCGTTCCGAGACGAAACTTCGACGAACTCGGCGTTGACAGGTTCAAATCTACCGCCTGAAAGCCCGCGTACAAAACGTCGAATGTGGACGAAGCGAGCGCGCGAAGATTCCGGTTTTGAAAGGCCGGCTCTTCGATTATCGGATATAGGACGCTTAGCTTGGGAATCGTATAGTAATCGCCGAAGTCGGCTATCGTAAGGGCGCCGCCGCGCCATTCCTCGAATCGGCTACGCCAGAATTTTTCGAACGACAAAACTTCGGTTTTGAGTAGCCCTTCGTCGTGCAAAAAAACCGCCGCGCCTTCGGGCAGATAATCGATTACCGAGAACGAATCGGAGTAAATCGACGAATAAAGCTCCGAACGCTGGAAATCGAGGCTGTCTTTAATCCGGCCGATGTCTTCGCGTACGATTTCGGCGAGAGAGGCGGTCGAGCCGGGAAGCTTCGAGCCGTACTCCTTTATATATTCATCCAAACGCGCTTCGACTTTTTCCGCCGCTTTCTTTCCGCCGCTGATCGAAGGCTTGACGGGCAGAATCGTCACTTCGGATATTTTCTCGAAACTTCTTTGCGTTTCCGGATTGAAAAGGCTGATTTCCTCGAGGGATGCGCCGAAAAAATCGAGCCTGACGGGCGCCTGCGCGCCTGCCGGATAAACGTCCACGAGTCCGCCGCGCACGCTGTAGCTTCCCGGCTCGAACACGAGACTTTCGCGGGAATAGCCGTAATCGGTCAATAGCTCCGAAAGTTCCGCAACTTGCATGCTGGAAACTGCGCCGCCTTTCTTGCCGACCGAAAGAGTGAGCCTGTCGAACCTGAGAGCGTCGGGATTGGGCAGCCTTCTAAAGACTGCCTGCACTGGAGCGAACACAGCGCCGGCGCGCTTCCACAATAGCGAATCGAGAGCGCCGCGGCGCATGGCTTCGATTTCGGAATCCCGCGGGGTCGAATCGAAAACGCTTTTGGGCTCGCTGTCCGGAAAGACCAGAAATTGCTCGTCCTTTTCGACTTTGCCGGTTATCATCCGGTAAGCGGAAATCGCGTGCGCGCAGGCGCGCTCGGCCTGCATGGAGTTTTCGCATATCACCAACAAGGGCGAGACTTTCGAGCGTTCGAGGAGATGCGATATTAAAAAGTAGCGCGCCGCGCCGCGGGCGTTGGCGATTTGCACGACGCGCTCGCCCGCGTCGAGTTCCGCCGTTACGGGCTCGAATAGGTTTATCAGCCGGTTGAGCAGTTTATGCATCGGAGTGTCTATATACCCCCCGGCAGGCAAGTTACACAATATTTAAAAGGTAACGCGCAAACTATTGCGCGAACGGCGCACAAACTCCGGCGATGGATAACTCTCATCGCGTGTATAATCGGCGCTTTCAAAGAATGTTTTGCGGGTGGAAAATGAAGCACGGCATAAAAACTTTTGCGACCTATTTCATAAGCGGCCTTATCACGATTCTGCCGCTCGTAATCACGTTCGCGCTGCTGGGCTGGATTTACGGAAAGCTGGTCAGCATTTTCGGAAAGGACTCTGCGCTCGGCCGCGTTCTTACAAGCATCGCCGAGATGTTCAACCTGCCGCCGGCCATTGCGCTCGCACTGTCGTACGCGCTGATTATTCTCGTAATCGCTTTGCTAGGGTCGTATGTCCACCGAAGGACCGCGGACAAAGTAAGCGGCTGGATAAAGGGAACGATGAACCGGTTTCCCGTTATCAACAGCATTTACAACTCCGTGGAACAGGTTGTCGGCATTTTCGGCAAGTCGCCCGGAAAGGACAAAGACGACCCGGCGCGCAGTTCGAAGATAGTGCTCGTCAGATTCGCGAATACGCTCGTTTTCGGTATGCTTCCCGCGTCCGAACCGATTTATCTGGGCGGCGTTCCGTATTTTATGGTGTATTTTCCGAGCACACCGGTGCCGATGAGCGGATTCAACTATCTTATTCCGGCGGACAGCGTTTTTCTGACGAATTGTTCTTTCGACGATTTGACGAAAGTGCTAGTTTCGCTTGGCGCGCTCGCCCCGCAAGTGCTGGGCGAAAACGTGGAACTGCGTCCTGCTCTGCAAGGGGTAGAGGAAGCCGCGCTAGAAAGTGTGGTCGAAAACAATTTTCAGCCCGATAATTAAAAGGACGATTCCGCCCGCGAGTATCATCCGTTTGCCGATTCTGTTTCCAAGCCGGACGCCGAGAATCATCCCCGCAAAAGTCAGCGCGGCGGTGATGAGGCCGATAATCGCCGCCGGAATCCAAATATCCACGTCCAAAAAGGCGAGTCCGATGCCCACGGCAAGCGCGTCGATGCTGGTCGCCACGGAAAGAGCGACGAGGCTTGCGCCGCGCGTCGGGTCGCATTTTTCAGCTCTTTTACTCGCGCCGTCGAAATATTCGCGTATCATCTTCGCGCCGATAAACGCGAGAAGCGCGAACGCAATCCAGTGGTCGATGCCCGCGATTATCGAATGAAATGCGCGGCCGAAATACCATCCGGCTATGGGCATTAGCGCCTGAAAAAGACCGAAGTGAAAAGACAGCCGGAAGACCGGCCCGATGCGCAGCCGTCCGAGCGCGACGCTTGCGGCGATGGCGACCGCGGTCGCGTCCATCGCAAGCGCGAATGCGATTCCGATAATTTCGAGAGCGGTCAATGTGGTCCTTTTCCGAAGCCGGTTATGTTACTATCGCGAAGAATGAACAAAGTCAATTTATCGCTTGTGAAGGCCGATTCCATAAGCCCGTTTAATTTCGTGCGGGCGGTTTCACGAGTGCAAAAACCGGCAAGATACGCGGGCGGCGAAATCCTTTCATCGACGAAAAATTGGGATACCGCAATACTCAAAACTTGCGTTTGCTTCCCGGACCTTTACGAAATCGGAATGAGCTATCTCGGCTCGGCGATTTTGTACGAACTTGTCAACGGGCGCGACGATTGGCTAGCCGAAAGGTGCTATGCGCCCGCGGACGACATGTATCGCGTGCTAAAGGAAACCGGAACGCCGCTTTGGTCGCTTGAAACCCGGCGTCCTCTTTATTCGTTCGATGCGCTTTTATTCAGTTTCACCTATGAACTTTCATATCCCCAGTTTATAAGGATGCTCGACGCGGGCGGCGTGCCGGTTTTCGCGCGCGACAGGCATGACGATGGCGCTCTCGTTCTCGCCGGCGGCGGGTGCACAGCGAATCCGGAACCTGTGGCGGACTTCGTCGATGCGTTCGGCATTGGGGACGCCGAGGAGCTTTTGATTCCGATGCTCGACTGCGTCGGGAAAACGCGCGGATGGCGGCGCATCGAAAGGCTGACGGCGCTTGCGGAAATTCCGGGTGTGTACGTCCCGTCCCTGTACGAGCCGGGATATAAAAACGGCAAGTTCGCGGGGATTTCGACAGCGGCGAATTTGCCTGACGGGCGCACGATTCCCGAAACCGTTAATCGCGTATATGCGGAAAACTTGGACGAATGTCCCGTTCCAGTAAACTTTCCCGTTCCGCATTTTTCCGCTTCGGGGGCGAGAATTTGGATAGAAATAATGCGCGGCTGTCCGCAGGGCTGCCGGTTTTGTCAGGCGGGATTCACAAACCGGCCCGCTCGTCCAAGAAGCGTGGATAAAATTATCGGCGCGGCCAGGCGAATAGCCGCTGTCACGGGCTATCGGGAAGCCACGCTGTTATCGCTGTCCAGTCTGGACCATCCCGAAATCGGAACGCTCGTAAGGCAACTGCAATCAGAGCTGGGCGAATTTGGAATCGCATTGCAACTTCCGTCGCTTCGGATGGACGCGATGAGCAGGGAAATCGCCACGGGCATGCGGGGCGGCAGAGAAACATCGATAACGTTCGCAATCGAGGCCGGCAGCCAGCGGCTTCGCGACGCGATTAACAAAGGCATTACCGAAGACGATATTTTCGCCACGCTCGACGCCGCGCTAGCAGCGGGATGGCACAAATTCAAGCTTTATTTCATGTGCGGATTCGCCGGCGAAACGATGGAAGACGTCGAAGCAATCGGCACCCTCGTACGAAAAATGGCCGGCTATGCCGGTGCGCGTTCGAAAAAACCGCCCAGATTTCACGTGTCGCAAAGCGTTCTCGTGCCGAAACCCGTGACGCCGTTTCAGTGGCAGGCGATGGAGCGACCGGAAGAAACGGTCCAAAAGCAAATCGCGCTGCGAAAAATGCTGTCGGCGATCAAGAGCGTCAGGTTCAACTGGCACGACGCGGGAGCATCGGCGCTCGAAGCGCTATTGTCGCGCGGAGACCGCAGAATGTCAGGTGCGCTTTTTCGTGCACATAAGGCAGGAATTTTGCCGCCAACATTGGTGGAGGGATTTATGGATATCGAGCCGTGGTTCGAATTTTGCCGCGCGGAAGGCATAGATTGCGAAAAATCGCTTTACGAAGAATGGGATAAAAGCGCGCCGCTGCCTTGGGGTCATATCAACCATTTCGTGACGCGAAAATTTATGGCGGGCGAGGCGTCGAAATCTTTGCGCGGAAAAACCACGCCGAATTGCAATGAAAAGTGCGTGCATTGCGGACTGCCCTGCGGCTAGACGATATTCGCATCGCGGAGCGCGCCGCTCCACGCCGAAAGCGCAGTGAGCATATCGCGCCTCGCCGGCGGCATATCCGGCGGGCATTTGTATATTATTCTCGAAACCCCACGCAGGCTGGCGAGCGGAGGCTCCGTCCAGTACGGCAGCGTATTTTCGCCTTTCTCGCCGGTGGGGGCGTACGGTGTCCACGCGACATCGAATCTGGGAACTCGCGCCGCCGGGCGGGAGATTTTGAAACTCTCGCCGTTCCAAATCGCCACCACGCTGGCAAGTCCGAGAGGGCAATTCCCGCCGTCCAAAATCGCGTCCGCGTCTCTCAGGATTTCGGGTGATACGTCGGCGATGCGCGAAGGCGAGATTTCGCCGTGCAGGTTCGCGCTGGTGGCGAAGAGCATTCCGCCCATTTCGTGCAAGACCGGCCAAAGCGGCGGGTAATACGGCACGCGAAATCCGTACGTGTCGTAGCCGAGTTCGAGAACGTCGGAAGGCAGTTTTTCCCGAACGAGCGCGGCGGGCAAAACAACCGTGAGCGGGCCGGGCAAAAGCTCTCGCATCCAATCACTCAGCGGGACGTCCTTTACTATCCATTCGGCAATCGGATGGCCGGGCGAAAGCAAAATCGCGATACGCGCGTCCGGCGGCCGGTTTTTCATCTCGAAAATTTTCGCTACTCCGGCGAGCGAGCGCGTGGCAAGCCCGCAAACCGTGTCGGTCGTGCAAACCAAAACGCCGCCCGATTTAACCGCGGGCAAAACGTCGAATGCGGCATCGCCCGGCCGCATCGAATCGGCAACCGCAATTTTTTTGCCTTTATATGAATTTTCGCTCATTATTCTTTAGTTGACGCCTCTGCCGGAATCGTCCGTTTATTCAATCGAAAACCGCAAATACGTATCTGCCTTTGCCGCTCAAATCGTTGCGGGTTTCGACGCGAATCGCACGCGCCGCCCTGAAAATCGCCGCCACTTCGCCGGCTTGACCGTCGCCGGTTTCCACCGCAATCGCGCCTCCCGCCTTCAGCAGCGGCCTGCCCCATCTTGCGAGATGCCGGTAGAAGTAGAGCCCTTCGTCCGGCGCGAGCAGCGCTTCCGCGGGCTCGTAAAGCCGTACGCTTGTGTCGATTCGCCCGTCGTCGTGCGCGATGTACGGCGGATTGCTGATTATAAGGTCGAGCCCGCCAGCGATGTTGAAATCTTCCAATCCGTCGCGGCGCACGGGCACGACGCGCATTCCGAGGCCGTAGCGGCGAACGTTTTCGCCGGCGATTTTGATTGCGCGCGGCGAAATGTCGGTTGCCCAGATAATCGAAAATGGAAATTCAAGCGCAAGATACACGGCGAGGCAGCCGCTGCCCGTGCCGAAATCGAGAATTTTAAGCTCGCCGCCCGCTTTTCCGCTTCTATCAAGCAAAACGTCATTCGGGTTTTCGCGTCGGGCTTCGCCTTTTGCGGCATCACGCAGAAGTTCGCAAGCGAGGAGCGCAAGACCCTCTGTTTCCTGCCGAGGGATAAGCACGCCGGGCGCGACGCAAATGCGTATGCCGCAGAAATAGACGTAACCGAGAACGTAAGCGAGCGGGACGCCTTGAGAGCGGCCGCCGACTATCCGCTCGATTTCGGTTTCGAAGCCCGAAGGCTCGGACACGGCAGGTGCGGCCCAAAATTCGCCGATGCGCACGCCGAAAACGTGCTCGATTATCCGGTCTGCCTCGAAGCGCGGAAACTCGACGTCCCGAATGAACGCGAGCCGCCGCATAATCTGCGCGTGAAATTCCGATGGACGCACGGGGGGATTATAAGCGCAATGCGGATGACGAGGAAAAGAACCACGGAGGCACAGAGACACGGAGAGGAAAGAAAAGAACCACGAGGGCACAGAGACACGGAGAGGAAAAACCGTTGTGGAGGCGGGGTTTTCTAACCTCGCAATCATCAAGCAGGCGGACTGGAAAGTCCGCACTCCATATTTAAGGAATCCAAATTCAGATATTTCTCTTTCCGGGGCGCGGTCACGCCTCATTTTTTCGTGCACAAAAGCTTTATTTTTAGCCGAAAAATGGGTGCCCCCACCCGCCGCGACGCGCGGCGATTTTCGCGCGCGTGCATATTGTTTTTGGAATGGAGGCGGTTAGAAGAGAATAGATGGGAATAAAAAGCAGAAGTCTGATTATCGCGTATATATTAGCTGTCTTTTATATTGTATCTTTTAAGTGCGCATACTAAGCGCTATGCGTAGCTGTAACGCACCGTATTTTTTTTGTGGAAAACGGAATATTCGCCCCAAGCTGTCAGGATTGAGCTAAGTGCCTGAAGTGCGCGCGCCAGCATCCACTTATATTTGTAAGTCTCGCGGTACCGCTTGTAACTAAGTGTACCCAGATTTACAATTAAAAATGTAGTGACCGGTTTATCCCCAGCTCGTTTTTTAAGATTGAATCGGATTAAACCTATTACCAACCCTTGGGTATTTGTTTCGTGGCGCATTTCCCTTGCATATATTTGCAGCTGCTGTATCTGTTTTTTTCCTTACCCGCTCGCAAAAGCATGCTAACCGCGGCACGTTTTACACGATAAACCCTAAATGCAAGATATCGGGTCCAAGAGAAATAAGCAAAAGCCGCGCTAACAATTGCCAATGAAAGCGGATAAATATATTGCTTTTGTGATACTAATTCTAACAATACCATTGTAATCAGCCAGACGGATATTATCCCGAAAAGGACTACCTTGGATTTATTGCTTCTCTCCCGTTCCTTTTCTAGTATTTTTCCTTTTTTTTCTACCTCCTTTTCTTCCTTTATCTGGAAAAAGAGTAATAAGCAAAATAACAATATTGGGATTAGACCGCAAAGGATAATTGCCAAAACAGGAGGCATAATCTCTGCAAAGGCAGACAGAGATAAAAGAGCACTTGCGCAAATGCAAGACCTATAAAATCCCTCCCGGTACTGGTATATTTCCCTTTCTTCTGCATTTCCGAATTGCAGCATATGCTCATCGGCAAAGTAGAATAGCGTGTCTTGATTTATTTCGTATGGAGTATGACCTCCAACAATGTGTTTGATTCTACTAATCAAACTATTTTTAATCCATCCGCCAAAATCTACTTGCTTGTCTTGCGGTGCATATGCTGTTCCGCTATTTATTTTCTCAAATACAATATCATACGACGTAGGTAGATATTCGATAATGAAGCTGGAAACAGTATGTGAAAAATGTCCTAGCAAATAAGCAAGTAAGACAGAAATTGGCCAATACTTCAACGCGCAGTCTAATGCCCCATACAATTCAGTATAATTGGTTAAATCATAAAACCTAAGCGAAATTGCGAAAAGCAATACAAATCCGGGAATTAGGTATCCGAAAAAGTCATATAGAGTAATTTTGAATTCCTTGAGCATTAAATATCACCCTCCCATCCACATTTCAAGTTCCTCCGCGAAGTCGGAGGCGATTAGGCGCTCGACGGTCAGCGGGATGATTTTGCGGCGGTGTTCTTCCTGTCTTCCGAGCCTTGAAATCTCCGAATACGCGTCCCTCGAATATCCGAACGCCACGAAAACGCCCGTCGTCCTGCCGTCGCGCTCCATCGCGTGCGCGAACTTGTCTATGTCCGGCCTGCCAACCTTATCGCGCTGTTTGACCTGTATCGGTACGTATTTTTCGCCTTCCGCGCCTTCGAACAGCGGCGTATGCTCGCTGTCGCGGCTTTTGTGTTTAGCCACGTTCACGGGCAGATAAAGCCGCCCGTCAATTCCGAGGTCGGCGACTTTGCTGCGGTTCGGCTGGGCGTAAAGATTGAAAAACTGGCCGGTGGCAAGCACAGCCCAATTTTCGAACTCGAACGGCGGTATTTCCTTTAGCTGCGGAATCGTCATAGGCAAATTCGAATATTTGAAATATTTCGCATTTTTCGGCGCGCCCTTCGGAATTCCCGTAACCGGAAGCTCGCGCCTTCCTAGCGTCTCGATGCGCTCGCCCATAACGCGGCATGCGGTTGGCGAAACGTCAATGCCGAGCCATTTGCGGTTCAAGTTTTCGCAAGCGACAAGAGTCGTTCCACAGCCGCAAAACGCGTCGAGAACGACGTCGCCCTCGTTAGAGCTTGCCTTTACGATTCGTTCAAGGAGCGCAACGGGCTTTTGAGTGGGATAGCCAAGGCGTTCCGCGGATTGCGAACTGATTGGCGGAATGTCATTCCAAACGCTATCTACAGGCGTACCTTTTGATTCATCCAGATATCGCTTGTAGGATGGCACTGCGCCTGGTTTGCTTTGGTAAATGCGCCCTTCGCGGTCAAGTTGCTCCATTTTTTCTTTGGTCCATCGCCAAACGCGCGTAACACCTCGGAATTCGTAAGTTAAATTTGGTCTGTCTCGGTTTGGATTTGTTATATCGCTTAGTCTGTATTTGCGCCCAGTTTCAGGTTCAACATATTTATAAAAATCTTCAATGTATTTCACAGACAACTCGGAGTATTGCGGATTCCAAGTGAATTCGTTTTCTCTCGTGTAATAGAAAATTACGTCGTGGTTGTTTGCCATGCGCGTAAATGCAAGCCCCTTTGCATTTGCGCGCTTCCAAACAATTTCCGTTCTGAAAAAATTCGCGCCGAAGATTTCGTCTAGCATCACTTTTATGTAATGGCTTGCATGCCAGTCGCAATGGTAATAAAAGCTGCCTGTTTTTTTGAGGACGCGAAATAGCTCGGCAACGCGAGGGCGCATGTATGCGATATAAGCCTGCGCATCGCCGTATCTGTCCTCGAACGCCCGTTTTTCGGCTGTGTCGCCCCAAAAAACCTCGTAGTTGCGGTTGCTGTTGAACGGCGGGTCGATGTAAATCAGATCGATACATTCGTCGGGAAAATGCGGCAGGATTTCGAGGCAATCGCCCCGGTAAATCGTATGCGGATCGAATTCGATCCTTTGCATCGTGTGCGGACGCGTGGACACGCGAGGATTATAGCACCGAGTTCGTCCGCTTGCGAAGCCAAGAACGGCCGCGCCGCATGGAATGGCAAATTCGCAATTGCAACCGTGGCTATGCGGCTTTTTTCCTGCGGGAGGGCGGCTTACGGTTCCATCATGAACGGATATTTGAAATCTTTCGGCGGGACGAAGTTTTCCTTTATCGTGCGCGGCGATACCCACTTCAAGAGGTTGATATAGCTGCCCGCCTTGTCGTTCGTGCCGGACGCCCTTGCGCCGCCGAACGGCTGTTGGCCGACAACCGCGCCGGTCGGCTTGTCGTTAATGTAGAAGTTGCCGGCGGCGTGGCGCAGCGCCTGATATGCCACTTCGACGGCGTAGCGGTCTTGCGCGAACACCGCGCCCGTAAGCGCATACGGCGAAGTGGTGTCGCAAAGCCGGAGCGCGTCTTCGTAGTCCGCATCGGCATAGACGTGAATCGTCAGAACCGGCCCGAAGATTTCTTCGCACATGGTGCGGAAGTCGGGCGATTTCGCGAGGATGACGGTCGGCTCGATGTAATAGCCGGTCGAATCGTCGCAGCCGCCGCCGAAAATGATTTCCGCATCCGGCGAGGCTTTTGTAAATTCGATGTATTCCTTGATGGTTTCGAACGCGCCTTTGTCGATTACGGCGTTCATGAAGTTCGAAAAGTCCGTGACCGGCCCCATTTTCACTTCTTCGAGCATTCCCAGCATTTCGCCCTTTACTTTCGGCCAGATGCTTTCGGGAATATACGCGCGGCTTGCGGCGCTGCATTTTTGGCCTTGATATTCGAACGCGCCGCGAACGAGCGCGACCGCGAGCGCGGTTACGTCCGCGGACGCGTGCGCGAAAACGAAATCTTTGCCGCCGGTCTCGCCGACGATGCGAGGATAGCTAGCGTAGTTTTCTATGTTATTCCCGATGGTTTTCCACATTTTCTGAAACGTAGGCGTGCTGCCCGTGAAGTGGATGCCCGCTAGCTCGCCGCTGGCGAGCACGGGGTCGCCGACCGTTGCGCCGCTGCCGGGGACGAAGTTGATTACGCCGGGGGGAAGGCCCGCCTCCAAAAACAGTTTCATCAAGTAATAGCCGCTCAAAATCGAACTGGACGCCGGTTTCCACAAAACCGTGTTGCCCATCATTGCGGGGCTCGTGGGAAGATTTCCGGCGATGGACGTAAAGTTGAACGGGGTGATTGCGAAGACAAAGCCTTCGAGCGGGCGCTGTTCGACGCGATTCCATGTGCCGAGCGGGCTGTATGGCGGCTGTTCTTCGTAAATCGCCTGCGCGTAATGCGGATTGAACCGCCAAAAGTCGATGAGTTCGCAGGCGGAGTCTATTTCCGCCTGATATACGTTTTTGCTTTGGCCGAGCATCGTTGCGGCGTTAAGCGTGTCGCGCCAGGGGCCGGCGAGCAGTTCCGCCATTTTCAGGAAAACGCTCAGCCTTGAGCTCCACGGAAGCTCGCTCCACTCCGCCCACGCTTCGCGCGCGGCGTCGATTGCGGCTTCTACTTCCGCTGCGCCCGCCTTGTGGAACTTGCCGAGGATATGGGCGTGGTCGTGCGGCGCGCGAATGTCGCCGAGGTTGCCGGTGCGGATTTCTTCGCCGCCGATGAAGAGCGGCACTTCGACTTCTTCGCTCCACATCGAATTTAGCCGCGCTTTCAGCGATGCGCGCTCCGGGCTGCCGGGCGCGAACCCCTTTATCGGCTCGTTGACCGGCTTAGGTACTCTAAAAACTCCGTGCGTCATAAGTCCTCACTCCTCGCCGAAAACCGGCGGAAATTGCTACCCCTCCCCGCGCGTATCCTAGCATAAGCCTATATGGAAAACGGGGTTGCCCGGTAAAGTGAAAGATAAACGGAATCGAAAATATGCCGCCGGGTTAATCGCGCGAATCGCCGGACGGGCCCGCGGCGGAGCGCACGGCCTCGAATATCTCTTCCTTATAGCGGCTGACGAAGCACATCGTGGGATACCAGATGTAGAAGAGAAGGCTGACGCAGAAAATGTAGATCATGAAATACTTCGAGCCGAACTCCGCGTCGCGGACGAGAAAAACGAACCCGGTGAGGATAATCGCCGCGCTGAGCAGCATCAGGAGATTGATTTCAAACGTGGAGAGGATGCCGCGACGCCAGAACAAAAGCGCTTTCGTGTCTATTTTCTGGTCGACGCGCTTCGACACGTACGCAAGGAATTGCTTCACGCCGCCGAGCTTTTTTACGTCGCGAAAGTGGACGGGTAGCGACTCGAATTTCGTAATCCCGAAATGTTTCATCGCTTCGAGGAACGGCGCGGTGTCGATGGAGCCGAGGTCGCGTAAAAACCGCTTGTAGATGTTTTTCCCGCGCCGGATGCCCAGAAAGACGGCTGCGAGAGAGATGGCGAATCCGATGCCGGCGACTTGAATGTAATGAAAAAGCGTGCCGAGCTCCTTTTTAAGCGAGGAGTGGTGGCCTTCGGGGTGAAAGACGAAAACCATCAAGCCGAGGGCGACGGCGAGCGCGACATACAGCGCTAGCATCGCATAGCCCGCGCGTGCGTATCTGCGGCGCACTTTGCGCTCGCGTTCCGCGAAACGCAGCAGAATCTCGTCCGCCTTCGAAGGGTCGAACGAGCCGCTTTCGCCGGTTTGTGATGGTTTGTTCACGCCCAATTTGATACCACCATTTGGACGCGCGTGCAACATCCGCAAGGTTTTGCGGCATTGACCGCACTTAACCGGCGCCGCCGTTTCACAAGCCGTTTTCGACGTGCTTCACCGTGTCACGGAATCTGTCGAGGACGGTGTCGAGTTGTTCCATCGAAATTACCGCCGGCGGCTGGAGGCGCATTACCCGCGGGTTGTTGATGGTGTGTGCGGATAGGACGTCGCGCTCGAAAAGCCCGCTCGAAACCTTTCCGCCGAAGTCCGCGCAGTTGAACTCGACGCCTATCCACAGGCCTTTGCCGCGCACTTCGCGAATGACGTGCGGAAACTCCGCGGCGATTTGCGTAAGTCCGGATTTGAAATACTCGCCCTTGTCGCGGCTTTGGTCGGCGATATTTTCACTTTCCATCATTTCGATGGCGGCGAGCGCCGCCGCGCATCCCGGCGCGCTGCCCGCGAACGTATTCGTCAGATACCACGGGTTTTCGACGATGCCTTGAATCACTTCCGGAGTGACGATTGCCGCGCTTATCGGGAACACGCCGCCGCTCATCGCTTTCGCCATTGTCATAATGTCGGGGGCGACGCCGTAATGCTGGGTACAGAACATTTTTCCTGAGCGGCAGAAGCCGCTTTGCACTTCGTCTATGTGCAGGAGAATTCCGTACCTGTCGCAGAGAGCGCGCACGCCGGGAAGGAAATCGTCCGGCGGGACGACGATGCCGCCCTCGCCCTGAACCGCCTCGACGATTACGCTCGCGGTTTTCCAGCCGACGTGTTCGAGGATGTGGGCGAGGCTGTCGAGGTTGCCGTATTCCGCGACCGTTCCGGGCTCTCCGATGCCGGGCACCATGGGATGAAACCTGTGTTTGAGAATCGGGCGGTTCGTCGCGGCGAGCGCGCCGAAGGTTTTGCCGTGGAACGCGTTGCGGAACGTCACGTGAATCGTGCGGTCGTCCTTGTACACTGCACGGTGATATGCGCGCGCCATTTTAATCGCGGCGTCGTTGCTTTCGCCGCCGCCGAGGTGGAAATAGGTGTACTTGAGCTTTCCCGGCGTGATTTCCGCGAGCTTTTTCGCAAGCTCGCCCTGAAGCGGGTTCATAAGCTCCTGCGAGTAAAGACCCATTCTTTCGAATACGTGCAGAACGGCGTCCAAAACGGGCTTCGGGCGGTGGCCGAGGACAAAAACGCCGTAGCCGGCAAGACAGTCGATGAACTCCTTGCCGTGGACGTCGTACATAAGCGCGCCTTCCGCGCGCCACTCCACTTCTTTCGCGCCCGCGCTTTTCTTCGTGCCGATGAAGCCGGGATTTAGATATTCCCGGTAGTTTTCTAACGTTTCCGAAATAAGGGTTTCCCTTTCGTCCGGAGTGAGTTCGTTTTTCATGCTCAGATACATTTCAAACCTCCATTAGGCGTTTTACGAATGACAACTGCAGCCGCAAAACGCCGAGGTTAGCCCGGGTGGTTTGTGGATAAGATAATGTGAAGAAGCGTGCGCCATTCTTCGCGCTCGCGTATTTTTCTGTGCGAAATTCCGGTCACAGCTCCATCACCTCCGCCGTGAGGGCGGCAAGCAAATCATAATGCGGCGCACGGCTGGTTTTCAACCCAAAGTCGGTTTCCGCAATAAGTTCGCAAGCACGTGAAATCCTTTCACGATCCCAAGAACGTACTTGGGTTTTGAATCTGGCCCTGGCGTCGTAAGGCATTCGTTTTACTTCGTCGAGGCGGGAGTCGCCTTCTTCGATCGCCCGTAAAATAAGGTCGAAGCGCCTGAAAATCGCGGCAAGGACCGCCGGGCCTTCGGCGCCGTACTCGAATAATTGTTCGAGAAGGTAAATCGCCCGGCTTTTTCGTTCGAACAACGAGTCGATGTATGCGAATATTTTTTCCGACGGAACTTCGGTGAGGTTGTCCTTCAGAATTCTTCCTTCGATTTTCTGTGGTTTGTCGCTCGTTTTCAAAATGGCGAGTTTCAAAAGCTCTCCATCGATGAGTTGCGGCAAGCTTGCGCTGGCTTCCGCAATTTCCGAAGCTTCTCTTTTACCGATTATGAGTCCGTATTTTTTTGCGCGCTCGATCGCCCATTCGATTACTTTGTCGGGGTAAGTTTTTTCTTTGAGGTCGTAAAATTCGCTCGCAGAATTCTTTAAAACGTTGTGGAGAGGATTGCGCGATTCGTAGTCGCGCGCCGCGCGATAGTCCTTGAAGTCGCTTAAATTCTGGGTGAACGCAACGAACTTGTTCGGAAGGCAGCTACTTATGGCATCGCCGAAAGCTTCGCTTTCTTTGCCTTTTGTTACCTTGAGTTCCTTTATTCCGTCAATCCAATGCGCTTCCTCGATTGAAAAAAGGTCCGATGACGTTAGAAGCTCTATCACGGCGGATAGACTTAACTCCTCGCCGTAATGTCGCGTATAGACCTTAGTTCCGAGTCTTTGAACGACTTCGTCGCGTATAAGCAAGTCGTCTTTTCCGTAAATGTAATACGTGGGCATTTTCTATTTCGAAAAATTGGGTTTGCGTTTTTCGATAAAAGCTTGAACGCCTTCTTCTCTGTCCGGGCAAGACCAAAGAAGGCCGAAGAGCTCGCTTTCCATATCTAGCCCGTCGTCTATGCTGAGCCGAAGCCCCATTGTTACCGCGCGCTTTGCAGCCGCGACGGCGGTTTTGCTTTTCTTTGTAAACTGGGTAAGGAATTTTTTTGTGCCGCTTAATAGTTCGTCCGGCTCGAACACCGCGGATATTACGCCGATGTCAAGCGCTTCCTTGGCGGAAATCGGTTCGCCGGACAAAATCATCTCGAGCGCCTTGGACTTGCCGACGATTCTAGGCAAACGCTGGGTGCCGCCCCATCCGGGCATCAACCCCAAGTTGATTTCGGGAAGTCCGATGCGGGCGCGGCTCGACGCGGTTCGAAAATCGCAGGCGAGAGCGATTTCGAGACCCCCGCCAAGCGCGAAGCCGTTTATCGCCGCGCAGGTAATGAACGGCGCGCGTTCGAGCATTTGAAAAACCCTTTGGCCGACGTGGCTGAAGTGGCGAGCGCCGTGCGAGTCGAGCAACGGAAACTGTCCGGTTATGTCCGCCCCGGTAGAGAAAACTTTTGTACCGTTCGCCGTAAGTATGAGTGCGCGTATGGCTTCGTTTTCGTAATAATGTTCAAGCAAAACTTTGAGATTGCCGACAAGACTTGGGCCGAACGTGTTGTACTTGTCTCCGTTTTTGTCTATGACGAGCGTTACGACGCCTTCGGCTTCGTCCATTTCAACGGAAAAAAACTTCTCCAACTCGAGTTCGTACATTCGATCCTCCGCAATGACGGAGCGTATGGTAACACAAGGGCGAAAAATAGTGTGTTAGCGGAGAATCGAAAAGTAGCATTAACAATAACTTTGTTGATAAGTGGAAAACTCAAATGAATTTAAAGCAACAAGGGCGGATTCCCTTGCGTGGAACCCGCCCTATAATCTCAATTTCAAACTTGGGCCGCTACTTCTTCTTTGCGGGAGCTTTCGCCGCGGGTTTCGCCGCGGGCTTGGCAGCAGCTTTCTTCGCGGGAGCCGCTTTCTTCGCCGGAGCAGCCTTGGCGACTACTTTCTTCGCAGCGGGCTTTGCAGCCGCTTTCACCGCGGGCTTAGCCGCGGGCTTGGCAGCAGCTTTCTTCGCGGGAGCCGCTTTCTTCGCAGGAGCGGCCTTGGCGACCACTTTCTTCGCAGCGGGCTTTGCAGCCGCTTTCGCCGCGGGCTTAGCCGCAGTTTTCGCGGCGGGCTTTGCAGCGGTTGCGGCTTTCTTGGGAGCAGCCTTTACGGTCGTCTTCGCGGCGGCCGTCTTCTTGGCCGGAGCTGCCTTGGCGGCAGGCTTCGCGGCCGGCTTTGCGGCAGCCTTCTTCGGGGCGGCAGCCTTGGGAGCTGCAGCTGACTTAGCAGGCGACTTTGGCATTTAAACCATCTCCTCAAAAAACAGTAAAAAGGTAATAACAGATTAACGATGCGCGCGAAATTTGTCAAGAAAAAAAACGCGAAATCGGCATCGCTACTGGAAATTCTTAATGCGCGCGCGCGTCGCGATTTTCGCGCGATTTCAGCGCGCGCTTATAAACCCGCATGAATACTGGAAAAAAACAGTGCCTCGAAAATCGATTGCGATAAATCATCCAATTATTTCGCGCGAAGTTTTTCGAAAAAATTTTTTAATAGCTTACCGCATTCGTCCGCATTTACCCCTTCGACGACAACATAATCGCGAAACGCCGGATGATTCGCGAGCGAAAACTTTCCATATAGTCCTCCGAATTTTTCGTCGCGAATCCCGAACACTATTGTTTTAATTCTCGCGATAAGCAGCGCGCCGAGACACATAAGACATGGTTCTATCGTAACCACGCATGTCGCGCCATCAAGATGATCGAGCCTGAAATCGCCCGCAATCTTTTCCGCTTTTCTTAACGCGAGTATTTCGGCGTGCGCGCTGGCGTCGCAAAGCTCGCGCGTGCGGTTTCCTGCGCTCGACAACGGACGCCCGTCCGGGCCGACGATTGCGCAACCGACCGGCACTTCTCCGCGCTCGCCGGCCGCGCGCGCTTCGCCGAGGGCGAGTTGCATCTCAGAATTCCAATCGTTCATGTCAAAGTCAAGTGTATCATTCGAAATCGCGCATGGAACCCGAGTTGTTCGCTTCCTATCAAGGAAAAGAGAGGATGGAATATATTGCGCCGGTGATATAATCCGCGGCGAGGGTGAAACGTTCATGAGCACTGCGGAGACGGGCAGCGGCGCCAAACAATCCAGCGGACCGGGAGCGTCGGCGCGCATTTATCAGCGCGTCATTCCGGTGCTGAACAAGGTGTTTCTGCCGGCGTTCAAAATTTGGGTTGCGGGCGAGCATATCGCGGACGCGATTCGCGAAACCGAGAAGCTGACCGCAAGGCATTCGCGCGGCGAGTCCATCATAAACTATCTTGGCGAGCATTACACTCAAGAATGGAAAGTCGAAAAAACGGTTTCCGAATATTTGCGCGCAACTGGCGAAATCGCAAAGGCGGGCGTAAAAGCGACGGTAAGCATCAAACCGAGTCAAATGGGTTTCGACCTTGCAAATCGCGGAGCTGAAACCGCGCGTGAAAATATGACGCGCATCGTTGCGGAAGCCGAAAGACTCGGAATTTTCGTTTGGATCGATATGGAGCACACCGGATATACGGACTTTACGCTTGAAATATATCGCGAATGGCTGAAGGAGTACGGCAACGCGGGAATCGTCGTACAGGCGAATCTGAAGCGCACGATGGCGGACTTGAAGGCGCTGGTTGCGCTCGACCGGGGCGATTACGTTCATCCGGCGAAAATCAGAATCTGCAAGGGCATTTATAAAGAGCCGGAAGCCGTGGCATTCACGAAAAAGCCGGACATCAACGAAAATTTCGGAGCGCTGATTCACGAATTGATTTTCGAATCGCCAGAGGACGTGTGGGTGGCGGTGGCATCGCACGACGACGTTTATGTAAATCAGGGAATTAGGGAAAACGACGAACGGCCGCATGCGTTTTTCCAGGTGCAGATGTTGCGCGGCGTAAGACCGGAATTTCAAAAGGAGCTGATTTCGCGGGGGATAAACTTGGCGATTTACACTCCATACGGAGAAGACAGCTTGCCGTACAGCTTCAGGCGCGCGACGGAGGCGAACAATTTGACGGCTACGGTGATAAAGAGCTTGCTGTCGGGAATATACAAGCGTGCGTACGGAAAGTAAAAGTTACGTTTCTCCCCTCACCGTGGGTACCGAGCCGTGTCCGCTTTGCGACTGGCGGTCCATGTTAATGGCTTCTTGAACGGTATTCGTGAACTTTTTGTCGAAGCCGAAAATGGCGGCGATTATGTAGCCTTGCTTGTTGAAAACGTAGCAGGCGGGAATACCTCGCTTGCCGAGTTCGTAAGCTTCTTTCGTGTCCCTTGCCATCGGATCGTGGAGAATTTCGAAACCGAGTTCGTCCTTTATCGCGCGCTTCAGCGGGTCTTCGGCCCGAGCGTCCAGCGCGATTGTAATAAGCTGTACGTCTTTGACTTTTCTTTCGAGAAGTATCGAGTGATAGATTGATATGTACGGCAGCGCAAAGTCGCAAACCGGGCAATGTGCGCTCCAGAAAAACACGACAACATAGTTGTTCTTCACTACGTCCGATAGTTGGATTCGGGTTTTTCCGTCGAGCGATTTAAGGTTGAAGTCGTACTCCTCGAAATCGGGCGAGAATTCTTTTTGTTCGATTTCGGTTTGAGCGGATTGCGCAGGTTCGCTTTCGGCAAACGAAATTCCCGCAAGCGAAAACATAGCGATTAACGAGCATAAACAAAATGCCGCTATCCCTTTCGCCGCGTATGAAATTGAAATGAAACGTATCACGGACAAATTATAGACTATTCGCCGCCGGCATTGTTCGCACCGGAGTCTTTGTCGTTCGCCCCGAACAACATTTCCAATTGGGCGGCGCGAAGCTCCGCATAATCTTCGTCAGATACGCCGGGATCCGGCGCCTCGCTGGGGTCGAAGACAATCTGCCACTTCGATTCCATCGTCTCTTCGACCGAAGCTTCGATAGCGCGAATGTGTCTGCCCTCTTTTGCGAAACTTCGAAGGTAAAGAGAGTCCGCCGGAAACGCCAAGTATAAAATTCCGGGCTTGAGAATTACCGGAATAACGCCCGATTCCTCGCGGACAAGGCAATAGGTCGTGAGGTAGTTATCCTCGAGCCTTTTTAGAACATCGCTCCACTTGGCTTCGGGAAACTCCTCGATACCGCCGGGCAATTTCCGCTTCAGCACCGGCCTTTTCGCCGCCGCTTTTTTGGAACCGGAAGAAGTTCGCGGCTCGACATCCGCGGTTGAAATCTCCGCATCGTAAAACGTGGGCGGAAAATCCTGCGGGACATTCTCTATGCCGCCCCATTCAGGGGACGCGGCCTCCGATTCGGAATATTCTTGCTGAGAGGATTCGAAACCGGCGGATGGCTCGTCAATTACTCCTGCGTTATCAACCGTTTTTTTTTCCGGTTTTTCCGCGGCGGGCGGAGTTTGAGGTTCTTCGCCGCCTTCGGCGAAGGGGTTGGTTCGAGTTTGTTTGAAGCGATTTATAAAGCTTTTCGGATTGAACGCATCGCCTTTCGAATCGGAGCTTTGCTCCGCCGGTGCGTCTTCGGTTTCAGGCGCGGTTTCGGATGCACCGCCGGTCGCCGCTGGTTCGGCGATAGAATCGGAAGATTTTTTCGCGATTTCGGGCGGCTCTGAAGCGGGGGCGATTTCGGCATCAAAATCCGAATCGTCCTCCACGTCCAAGCGATGCGAGCCGGTAGCGAAAACTCCGGCGAGTTTGAACAGCGTCAGTTCGATGAGATTGACCGGATGATTGGAGCGAGACAGCAAAACAAGCGACTCCCACACGCTTTCGATGGCGCGAAGAAGTTTGCTTCGAGGTGTTTCTTCAAGCATCAGAAGCAGTTCGTCATCTTCGCCCGTTCGAAGATAGCCGTCGCGAAGCTTGCCGTAAAGCAGCTTTAGGAAATGCTCCGGGTCGCGACCTTCGGTAATGAAGTCGTGAAAACTTTGAAGGAGTTTTTCCAAATTTCCGGAAAGCAGACTGCGCACGAGGTCTGTAATGGCTGCGGGATGCGTAAGGCCGAAAAGCTCCCTCACGAGCGAAGGCGTAATCTCGTCTTCGCCCGCGATTATGAGTTGGTCGAGCAAACTAATTGCATCTCTAGCGCTTCCTTCCGAAAGCTCCGCGAGCAAAATCGCGGCGTCGTCGCGAATTTTGTGGTTTTCCATCTCCGCAAGGCTGGATAAGTGGCCGGCGAGCTTCCTGAACGGAATCCGGTGGAACTCGAACCGAAGGCAGCGGGAGAGAATTGTAATCGGCAATTTGTGCGGCTCGGTCGTAGCGAGAACGAAAATGGCGTGCGCGGGAGGTTCTTCCAAAGTCTTAAGCAGCGCGTTGAAACCGTGAGTCGAAATCATATGGACTTCGTCGATGATATAAACCTTGTATTTGAGCTCCTGCGGAACGAATTGAACGCCGCGCCGCAATTCTTCGATGTGTTCGACGCCTCTGTTGCTTGCCGCGTCCATTTCGATTACGTCGGGCGACCTGCCCTCGGCTATGGACGTGCAAACATGGCATTTCCCGCAGGGTTCGCCGGCTTTCGATTCGGAGCAATTCAGGGCCTTGGCGAAAATCCTGGCGATGCTGGTTTTCCCCGTGCCGCGAGGCCCGCTGAAAAGATATGCGTGGGCGATTCTGCCGCGAACGAGCGCTCCGCGAAGCACGCGAATGACGTGTTCCTGGCCTATTACTTCGGAGAAGGTTTGGCTGCGATACTTCCTGTAAAGCGTTTTATAGCCCACGCCGCGATTATAAACCAGTATCGGAACTGCCGCAAGAACGGTCTTTCCATGCCGGAATTCTTCGCAGGAGGAGCCTGTCAGTAGATTGAGGAAGAAAATAATCGAGCAATTCATACCATTTGAGGGTATATTAATGTGTCCCAGCCGGTTTTCAGTGCCTGCGGAGGAGTAGTAATGCAATTATTTATATTTCTTGCCTTATTTCTGCGGAAAAGCGCTTTTGCATACACGATTTCGATTTTCGCCGCTCTGGCGCTTGCTTTTGCCCTGATTTCTTGCGGCACGAACGGAACCGGTCAGTTCGGTACGGCGGGGCAAAATCCGCAAGGCGCCGAATATTCGGGCGAATACGGCTTGCCGAAAAGCGCCGAAAAGCTTTCGGCAAACTTGGAAATGTGGGCGGACCAAGGAACCGCAAAAACCGCAACCGTTTTCGGCAGGAGAATTTCGGTCGCGCAGCTTGACAAGCATTACGGCCTTTTGGCGGGCGAGACGGCGGCGCTGTCCGTTGTGAAGGAAGGCGACGGCGTAAGAATAACTTCACCTTCGCCGCTTCCGGACGTGTACATTTACGTCGGTTACGATCCCGCCGTCATTTCGCCGGCGGGCGTGGAATTCGGCGGGGCGTTCAGACAGGGCGGCGAATATATTTCGCTTGCAGTCGATTCGGTTCCCGGTCACGTCGGCATCGGTCTTGCGTCTTTCACCCGCAATCAACCGGCCGAAGCGGGTACGATTTATGTCAGGTTCGAAGACTCGCCGTTCAGGAAATCGAGTAATCGCGAACCCTCCGCTGACAGGGACGACGACATCGGAATAATGATTGCCGATATGTTCGTTTTGCCGGGTATGGCGGGCGAAAATCAAATGCAGTGGCAGGTGATTATTCAGGGGGATTTGGACGGAAACGGCGAAGTGGGAATTCCCGACATTACTCCGATTGCACTGAACTATTTGAATCTTTTCGGGGACGGCATAAACGACGAAGTAGATTGGTATCTCAACCTTGCAAGCGACCGCGACGACGAAATCGGAATCGCAGACATTACGCCGATCGCTCAAAACTATATGTCGAGCGGCCCGGCGGGGTATGACGTTTTCAAAGTTTGGTCCGGCGACGGCACGTTCGAATATATCGAAAACGAGCTGAATCCCGGACAACCGACGGTTTCCGCCGATATGGGCGAGACTTCGGAAATGGCGCCGGTCAATTTCGCTATTACCGACTCGTCGACGTCGGGGCCATCGTCGCTTCGGCGCCCGTCGATGATCAACAGCGAAGGCGACGGTTGGGCGATGGGCGATTTTCATTACGTAATCGATCCCAGACTTCCGGGCGAAGATAATCCGCCTGACGAACCGCGGAAAATGCGATTCAACGTACATGTCCGATACGATTCGCCGTTCAGGATTCAGGCGGGCGAAGAAGTCGAGTTGTTTGCCGGAGTCATCGGAGCGGACAGCGTTAGCTCGTACCGCATCGACTGGGGAGACCGCACGCGCGAAACAATCGACACGGGCGAGCGCGAAATTTCCGCCACGCATACGTTCGATTCGAACGGCAGATATTTCCCGATGGTTTCGGTAACCGGAATCGTGAACGGCAGCGAAGTCGTCATTCATCAGAGGGCGCTGCCCGTCGTTGTCGCACCGCTTATTCCGCCGGCTCCGACGGGGCTTTCGATTTCTCCGTCCGGCGGCGGCGAAGTAACGATGAATTGGGAACCGTCGCCCGTTCCCGAAGCGACATACAACCTTTACGCTTGCATAAGGCGCAGCGAAACGCGCCCGATGCTAATCGCGGAGGGTCTGTCGGCGACTACATTCGATTGGGACGGCATCGCTTCGCTTGCCGAAGGAATGAAGGCGTTTATCAAGGCAACGGTCGTTGTCGATGGTGCCGAAAGTCCGTTCTCGGCCGAAGTGCAGTGGCCACCTGTTGACGTCCCGCCGCCATTCCTGAGGATAATGCCGACGACGACGGATACATCTATCGATTTGGAGTGGTCGAGTGTGCCCGATACGGAGAAATACAACGTTCTAGGATATGCGCTGTTCGCGACGACCGACCTCGGCGGCGGAAACGTGGTTCGGATCACTCCAGATCCGGGACTTCCGGAAAACGTGACTTCGTTCAATTACACGCCCGATGCAAGCGAGAAACTGCTGTATTTCTTCGCACGCACGATTGCCGACAGCGGCATCAGCTCGCGTTCGAACGAGGAAGTTTGGATTCATGGCTCGATGCTCGACACGATTCCGACCGCGGAAATCGCGGTGTTCCCAGTTGCCGGGCCGCCGCCGCTAACCGTGAACTTCGAGGCGCCCGACTGTATAGATCCGGACGGGTTTATCACGGGTTATTTCTGGCGGTTCTTCCAAGGCGGACCGTTCAAGGACTACACGTCCACATACGGCGCCGCGCAATATACATACACGAATTCCGGGCTTTACACCGCGACGCTTTTGGTTGTTGACAATGAGGGCAACAAGTTTTTCAAGAACGCACTTATTTCGGCGACGGAGCTGCCGGTCGCAGTGGCAAATGCCGATGTTACTTCCGGAATGTTTCCGCTTTCCGTCTCGTTCGACGGCTCGGCAAGTTACGACCCCGACGGCACGATAAAGGCATGGGATTGGGACTTCGACGGAAACGGCAAACCGGATTTCAGAAGTTACGAAAGCGGTATCGCAAACTTCGTGTACAACGCGCCGGGAGCCTACAACGCGACGCTAACCGTTCATGACAATCTTGGCGCGAAATCCGTGGACAAAATAAGGATAACGGTCGCGGACGCTCTCGGAAATTTGCCGCCGACCGCCGAATTTATCGCGTCCGCCACCGAAGGTCGCGCGCCGCTCGAAATAACGTTCGACGCGAGCGGCAGCTTCGACGGCGACGGCGTGATAGTGAATTATGCTTGGGATTTCGACGGCGACGGCACTACGGACTTCGAATCGGCTTTGCCGTCCGCGAATCGCTTGTTCGATATTCCCGGAGTCTTTTTCGCCACGTTGACCGTAACGGACGACGGCGGGCTTTCCGACGAAGCGGTATTGCGAATCGTGGTCGGCGTTCAAATTCTTCTTGCGCCGCCCGTTAACGTTTCGGCGTCGCAGGGCGAGTTTCCGGACAAAATATCGCTTAGCTGGAGTCATCCGGATATCGGCACGACGCCGGACGGATATAAAATAATTCGAGCGGACACGCCGGTGGGACCTTACGTGCAAAAGGCAATACTCGGCCTCGAAACTCAATTCGAGGATACGGACGTTATTCCGGGCGTAACATACTGGTACAGAATCGAGAGCCTCAAGCAAGGATTGCCCGACAGCAATCCCTCGATTCCGGTCAGCGGATTCGCGTCTTTGCTTTGACGAATAGGAAAAGCGGGCGTCCGGCATACGGGCGCCCGATTTTTTTTGCGATAAAATAGCGGGCGGAGGACGGAATGCCATTTTCTGTTTCTACGAATACGGTGTTGCCCGGCTGGGCGGAAGAAATCGCCGGTCATTATTTTAGCCGCACCCAATCGACGTTTATTCTTTACGGCAACGTGCGCGACTACGTTCGCGTAAAAAGCCGGAACCGCGGCGGCTTCTCGTCTTCGGCAGGCGCCGATTATATGCCGCTTGGAGACTATCTTGCCAAAGTGCTCTTCGGCACTCGCAAATTCGTTATCAAATACGACCTTTCGCACGGGCTTACGCTGGCAGACCAGTCCGGAAGCGAGCAGTTCGACAGAATACTTAGGGCGATTGCGGCGGTTACGGGCACGAATTTCCTCGGCAATATGCCGGGCGACCCGCATGGAGTTTTAAGGTTTTTGTCTCGTTTCATTCGAGCGGCTAAAGCGAATACCGACCCGGACGCAAGGCGCATCGCGGTTATTTTCGACTATGCCGAAATGATATTTCCGCGCGCGGAAATTACGAACCTGTCCCAAGCGGACAGAGCGGCCGAAATCGCGCTCGAAAGGTTGGCGTCAAGCCCGGAAGTGGTGGACGACGATATAACGCTGGTGCTCATCGCCGAAGATATCGCGGCGGTAAGTTCAAGGATTGTCGAAAGTCAGTACACGGCGGAAATAAAGATACCTATTCCGGAGGAGATGGCGCGCCGCGAATATATCGAGTGGTATGCCGCGCAAGGAACGGCGAATTCGAAAGAGCTAATCGAAGATATAAGCGCCTTATCATCCGCCAGCGCAGGGCTGAACCTTACGCAAATCAGACACGTGCTTGCCGAAATGGACGGTGGCGTTCCCCATAAATCGGACTCGCCGCACGCAACGGGATGGCGCGGACATTTGCTCGAAAGAAAGCGGAAAATTATCGAAAGGGATTGCACCGGCATGCTTGAATTCGCAGGCGGCTCGCGACAAAAGCTCGACCTCGTGGCCGTTCACGATTTGGCGGTGGCGGAACTGAAGTCGGACGCTGCCTTGCTGCAGGCCGGCGAGGCGCGCGCCGTGCCGTCGGGTTATTTGATATGCGGGCCGAGCGGATGCGGAAAGTCGTTTTTAATCAGGTGTTTCGCGGGCGAGGCGGGCGTGCCTTGCGTCGAACTAAGAAATTTTCGCGATAAATGGGTAGGCGCGACCGAAGCGAATCTGGAAAGGCTGTTAACCGTGCTTTCCGCGCTTGCGCCGGTAATCGTAATTGTTGACGAGGCAGACGCAGCACTGGGCGACCGCGGTTCGAGCGACGGCGACAGCGGACTTTCGGGGAGGGTGTTTTCGCGGCTTATCAGCTTTATGGGCGATCCGCAAAATCGGGGCAAAGTGGTTTGGGTTCTTATCACGAACCGGCCGGACAAACTCTCGATAGACCTGAAGCGTCAAGGGCGCGCGGAAAAACACATTCCGCTGTTTCCGCCCGAAACGCAGGAGCATTACGAGGAGTTGTTCGCCGCCTTCACGCGCAAACACAATTTCAAGTTCGATTTCAGTAAGCTTTCGCAGGCGGTCGACGCGAGCAAATTAACGATAGGCGGAAGCGACCTTGAAAGCGTGATGTTTCGGGCGTATTCGCGAGCCCGAGCTTCCAAAAGCGACGTTATTTCCGCCGCCCATCTAAAAAGCGCGATAGACGACTTTACGAGCCCGGAGTATCCGGAGGAAGTCGAGTATCAGACATTGCTGGGTGTTGCGGAATCGACGAGCAAGTCGCTCGTTCCGGAAAAGTGGCGAATCGGCCCCGCGGAACTCGCGGCGAAAATCGCGCGTCTCAGAAGCGTTTTGCCGCGCGGCTAGCCGCTGAAAATATCGCTTCGATATAACGGTTTGCTTACTCGCCTAGTCCGACGGCGGCGCGAAACCGAAGAAAACTCCGACCCAGAAGTTGTCTTCGTTCGAAGTGCTGTCGCGAATGTCGCTGTCTAGCAGGGTTGAGAAACCCGCAGCAGGCTTGATGTACCAGCGGTTCATCGAAAACTTGCGCGAAACTTCCAGCGACAAGTCGTTAAATGCAAAATCGTCGGTGTTGTAGTAAAGGTCGTTGTATCCGTCCGTGGCTAGTCCGAGGTTAAGCGCCCAGTCGAGACCGGTGATGTCGTTATTGCCGAAAAGCGTGCCGCCAGCGCCGAGGCTGATGTATGCGCCTTCCGCCGCGTCGACGTCGAAAAATACCGTTATCGAAGGATCGAATGGAAGCGAAACGAATTTGGCGCCCGCGAAAATTTCGGTCGTGTCCGCGCCGGCAATCGACGGAAATGTATAGTGCGTCGCGCCGACGTTGAAATGAACCATGTCCGTTTGGGGACTTATGGAAAGCGTGTAGTTTACGCGAGAGAACTCGCCGGCAGCGTTGTTTTTGTCAGACAGGTCCATGTTGCCCCAAACGTCGAACGTGAACATGCCGTTCGTCAGCCAAAAGTTCGGCTGGAACACGAAACCGTCCGTCCAGTTCACGCCGCGCCAATTGTCTTGGCTCATGAAAGCGCCCTCGAAACCGAAGCGCATTCCGCCTTCGTCCTGTGCGGACGCGGCACCGGCGAAACCCGAAAATAGCAAAATCGCGAACAGCAAACCAAGCGTACATCTACCCCTCATGAAAAACCTCCGAAAAGAAATCGGCTTTATATTAGCACTTTTATACGTATTAGGGCGATTTTTAAAGTAGCCAGAGCTTTATTCGATGCCGAACTCAATTTTATTATCCTGTTTAGATTGACTAATCGCGGGCGCACACATAAACTTCAGCCGTGCCAGCGCATAAGGTGAGTCCAATAAAAATCGCCGTCCTATTCAGCGGCGGCGGAAGCACGCTTGAAAACTTTATACGCCGAATCGAAGACGGAACGCTCGACGCGAGCATCGAGGTTGCCGTTTCGACAAGAAAAGGCGTGCGCGGCATAGAAATTGCGGAAGCCGCGGGGATTCCGGTTCGAATAGTGAGCCGTAAGGAAAATCCGGACATCGTCAAGTTCAGCGCGCTGATCGACGATGCGCTCGGCGAATTCGAAGTCGATTTGATTTGCTTCGCAGGTTTTATGAGCAAGTATTTGGCGTGCGAAAAATACAAGGGCAAAATGATCAACATTCATCCCGCTTTATTGCCGATGTTCGGCGGTCAAGGGTTTTACGGCCATCGAGTGCATGAAGCGGTTATCGAGCGCGGCGTACAGATTACGGGTTGCACCGTGCATTTCGCCGACGACGAATATGACCACGGCCCGATAATCGCGCAGCGGGCGGTCGCTGTGCTCGATGACGACACGCCGGAGACGCTCGCGGCAAGGGTGCAGGCGGAAGAACGGCAGCTTTATCCGCAAGCCGTTCAGTGGTTTGCGGAAGGGCGCGTGAAGCTGGAAAACGGCAAAGTATATGTAAAAGGCCGTTCACGAGCGGAAATTTTCGGCACAAGCCGGGAATGATATATTCGATTTTCGCTATGGAAGGTATGAAAGAAGTCATGAAAAAACCAAGCATCGCCGTATTCACTTATGCCGTTTTGACCGCATTTGTGGCGGCCGTTTCATTAACAGCGCCGCTGCTCGCACATCAGCCCGCGCAGGACGGCGCGGCAAGCGAGATTAAACACGCCGTGTCGGGAACGATCGGAACTGCGGGAGTGGAATTATCGGCGGAAGAAATGGAACTTGCGGAAAATGGATTTCAGCAGCCGCATCTTTATCCCGGACCTCCGATGTTTCCGGGCGAAGAGCGCTTCATCCGAAATATCCGCCAGATAACTTTCGGCGGCGAAAACGCCGAAGCTTATTGGTCTCCGGACGGCAAGAAGCTTTCGTTTCAAAGCAAACGCGAAGGCGACTATGCGGACCGGATTTACATTATGGACGTGATGACGGGCGGAGTGCGTAAAATCGATACGGGAACCGGAGTTTGCACCTGTTCGTTTTTTCTTGGCGATAATCGCAGGATAGTTTTCGCGAGCACGCACGCGGACATGCATTCGCCGCCGCCGCCGCCGGATTATTCGAAAGGCTACGTATGGCCGATACATCCGGAATACGAGCTGTATATCGCCGATTCAGAGACCGGGGAAATCCTTGAACGGCTTACCGACAGCCCCGGATATGACGCGGAAATCGAAGGCGTGGATTGGTCTCACGGCGACCGGATTGTATTCACTTCGATGCGCGACGGCGACCTCGACCTTTACGCGATGGATGTTTCCACCAAAGAAGTTACTAGGCTAACGCAAGAGCTGGGATACGACGGCGGCAGTTTCCCAGGATACGACGGGTCGCTTATCGTTTGGAGAAGGCAGCCAGTCAAATCGGAAGAAGAAAAAGCGGATTATTTAGACCTTCTCTCTCGTGGACTTGTAAGGCCCGGCAACTTGGACCTTTGGATAATGAACCGCGACGGCACAGGAAAGCGGCAGCTAACTTTCGACGGCGGAGCTTCATTCGGCCCGAATCTTTATCCCGACAACAGCTATTTGATTTATTCAAGCAACCGGCACAACCCTCGCGGGCGGAACTTTGATTTGTTCGTAATTCCATCCGAAGGCGGCGAGCCGGAGCAGGTAACGTTTTTCGACGATTTCGACGGCTTTCCGATGTTCAGTCCCGACGGCAAACACCTAGTGTTCGCGAGCAATCGCAACAGCCTCATAGTGGGCGAAACGAATTTGTTCGTAGCCGAATGGGTGTACGGCCGGTAATCGAACCGCAATATGTCTCGATTATTGCGCCCGGGTCAGGACAGCTTGCGCCTTACAAGAATTACTTTGCCCAGTAAGTTTATCTCTTCCGGATGAGTGAAAGTAATTGGCGGATAGCGTGAATTGCACGGCTGGAGGACTATGACCGCGTCTTCCCGGTAATACTTCTTCAGCGTAATTTCGACGTTTCTGTAGCCCACGGCCGCGATATCGCCGTTTCTTACTTCGGTGCCCGGACTTACAATAACTATGTCGTCTTCGAAAATTCCTGCGTCGATCATCGAGTCGCCTTTTACGCGTAGCGCGAAAGCACGGGGATCGTAGCCAAGCTCGTCTTCGCTGAGTACGATTTGCTCGATGCTGTCGTATTCCTGAACGACGTTCGCATCGTCGAAAAATCCGGCCGGAATTTTGTCGAAAACCGGCGTCGGCCTGCGCTTCACTCTGCCGATAATGCGTTCGCTTTCATCCCTCGCGGGAAATCGCCGGCGCTTCATCTTCGAAACGGCGGGCGCCAATTCCTCCGCGGTTCTGTAAAACCGGGGTTTAGATTCTTCTTTGGGTACGATAGCGAATTCCTCGCTGAGAAGTCCGCTCGTGATTACAAGTTCCTCGTAAGAGGCCGGCAAAATTTCGGACAGCCTTTTCATTATTTTGGGACTGGGCCTTCTTTCGCCGTTTTCGATTCGCGAAAGATAGCTGTTGTTGATTCCGGCCTCATCGGCCAATTCATGCTGGGCAAGCCCCGCGCTTAGCCGCAAGTTTCTGATCAATCTTCCGATTTTAAGAAACGGTCTGTCGGACATTCATTTTCGACCTCCTTTCGGCCTTGATTCGGACGAATACCTTCAAAAGCCGTTTATGTCCGGCTATTGCCTTGGTCTCTCCCGAATTCAATTTTACCACAAAACTAAAGAAAATACATTTTTTGTCAATTAATTTGGCTGATGCAGCTTTGCGCAAACTAACCGGATTTCTGGATTGAACCGTGGTTTATGTATTCGAAAAGTTTTTTGCGGCGCGAGGCCGCAAATGGAATCGCAATGGTCGCGGCGATTAAAACGAACGTCATGGCGAGTCCGCCTTCGAGGCCGAAACTTCCGCCGCCGATAATGCCGCCGTCTTTAAGTTCGAACGGAATCAAGCGGGAAAAGGGCGAAAACCTATATCCCGAAACCGGCAGATCGAAAATGACGTATGAGTAGTTCCAAGCGAAATGCGCGCCGACAGCCGTATAAAAGCTGCCCGAAAAGTAAACCATTAGACCGAACATTAATCCGGCGATGCCGATGTTAACAATCGAAAGCGGCGTGATTGCGGGATTGTTGATATGAGCGTAACCGAAATATGCCGCTTGAAAGCAAAGCAAAATAACGAATGCTGAGTTGCGCGCCGTGCAAAAAAAGCCGGGCGGGCGCCCGCGAAATTTTCTCGAAGCAAATTCGATAATCGCGGTTGCCGCGCCGAAAGGCACGACAAGAAAAATCCCCCGCATCAATATTTCCTCGTGCACAGCGGCGGTTATCAGCAGCAAGGCGAGCCAGCCCCAATCGAGGTTGAGAACCGGCGATTGCAAGTATGAAGCCGAATCGATGCTGGGCCTTGCATCCCCGCACGCCCACGCCAACATAAGCGCAATCGCAGGCGATACTAGACCGAACAAAACACCGAAAAAAAAATGCTTAAATGCGGGCAATACTCCGGGATTTAAAACCCCGCGTATCCATTTAAAAAACAGCAGGCATCCGATGACGAAAACCGCAATGGAAACCGCGATTTCTTTTTGACTCGAGTAAAAATACTGCTGCAGTTCATAAGGCATCAGATATCCATCCTGACGCCGTCTTCGATTTCGATTACGCCGGTGCTTAACTCGATGCGCATAGTTTTTCCGCTCGCCTCGAATTGAGGGTCGCTCATGCTTACGTTAAATGCGGTTATAACCGCGGAATCTTCGCTCCACGATAGTCGTTTTGCGGTGAACTTTTGGCCGCGTTCCGGAATTTCCCCGGACACTTCGCCGTCCACCGTGGCGAGCTTGCCTTGAATCCTATATAGGCTGTCGGTTGCGGTGAACACGAGAGATTCGCCGGATTCGAGGGCGAACACCGCTTCTATTTCTTTTACACCGACCGTCGCATCTTCGCCGATAATCCGGTCGGTTTTGAATCTTAACTTAAGGCTGCCGTCCGCTTCGCTCAAGACTATTTCCGCTTTTTCGACGACGAAGTCCGGCGGATTTTCCGGGTCGAATTTTTCTTCTTCGAAGCTTTTTTTAAGTTGAGCCTGTGCCGTCAACTCGCCTTCGTCGAAATCGGGCGCGTTTCTTTGGCTAACCAGCCACGCGGCAACAAGGAACGCTATGACGGCGGCGCTCCAAAGAAAGCCGTATATTCCGCTTGCCCTTCTGCGGCCCGATTTATGCGGCATTTTTTCCTCCGGGCCTTTTCACGCCGCTACTTCGTGAAGCTGACCTTGGGGACTTCGCGCTCTTCGGCGATTTCGATTTCGAAATATTCCTCCGGTCCGAATCCCGCGATGCCCGCGACAATGCTGGCGGGAAACTGCATGCGGCCCGTTTCGTACACCATAACGACGTCGTTGTAGTGCTGACGGGCATAGGCGATTTTGGATTCGATTCCCGAAAGCTCTTCCTGAAGCATCAGGAAATTTTGGTTGGCTTTCAAATCGGGATAGGCTTCGCTTACGGCGAACAGGCTTTTTAGCGTCGATGAAAGGAAATTTTCCGCTTTCGCCTGGTCCGCCACGCCCTGCGCGCCCATCGCCATCGTTCGAGCCTGCGTCACTTTTTCGAACGCCTCCCGCTCGTGCGCGGCGTAGCCTTTGACCGTTTCCACGAGGTTCGGGATGAGGTCGTAGCGCTTTTTAAGCTGGACGTCGATTTGCGCCCAGCTTGCTTTAACGTCCTGACGCTTGCGGACGAGGCCGTTGTAAATCCCGATGAACATCAGGATAAACAGCACCAGTACTACGACGACGATTATCAGCGCGTATCCCATGGACATGCTCCTTGCGATGGCTCGCGCAGGGATTATAGCATTGATGCGATTGGGAATTTAAGCTTGTATTAACGAAGCAATCGGTTTAAAGGGCGAATATGCCCTTATTCGAACGCAATGCCGGTTGCGAAGCCCAGCTCCTGGTCGAGCTTAATCGCCGCGCTCGTCAAAGGAACTACCTTGTTGTCTTCTAGACTGAGTCTCCATCTGTACACGAGCTGTTCGCTCGACTTGGGGGGAGTGACCGTCCAAAGATAATATTTCTCGCCTTCGCGAATGAACGGCTCGCTTTCGACCACGCCGTATCCGTGCGTCGCCAATCTCTCGAAATATGCCTGATATTCCTTTATGCGGTTTTGCGGCTCGGAATAGTCCGTAACACTGATGTCCTGCAAAACGCCTATCATGTAATTGGTTGCGAACGCCGCGCCTGCGATGAGCGCGATTACGATCAGAAACAAGACGATTAGGATTACGTTGAGCAAAGACTCCATAATCGTGGCGAATGAGGATTTTCTTTTGAAGTGCGTTTTGCGGCGCCCCCTCGTCTTGGAGCCGCCTAATTGCGCATTATTGGTTTCGCCGTCCATATATCGCCTATGACCGCTTTCTTTTAAGCGCAGCGGTCTGTTTCTTTGAAAGCTCGCTCAGAAATTCCGAATCGCTTCCGGATAGCCGCCTGCCGTCCGCGGGAATGCGCCTAGCGCTTTCCGGAAGTCTATGCGTCCCGGCCCGAAGAATTTCGGATGCCGTTCGTTCGGAATGCGAAGAGCTCCTGCGCCGGCCGGAACCATATTTTACTCCAAATCTTCGAAATAAAATGAAAAGTCCCGCAAGCGAAACGGCCATCAAGAAAAATCCGAAATACTTGGCGATGACCGATTCCATCAGCCGTCAACCGGAAATGCGTTTCCCTTGCGCTCGCTGATTATGGTCGAATAACCGCCGGCTTCTAGTTCGGAGTTCACCTGTACGGCTTTTTCGAAAGTGTCGTAAATGCCCTCGATGAAAAACTTTTCCCCGATAACAACTATCTGCGGCTTGAAGGATTCGGGAAACCTGCCGGTATCGACAAGCTCGAAAGCTTTTTCAACGCTCGAAACGCCTACGACTTGAACGACGTGAATACGCGGAACTTCGACGTCGTATTTGTACTTGATGTCTATCGCGAGTCTGGCCGGGTCGTCCACTTCGATGACCTTGAAAAGCGCGGGGTTGGTTGCGAAGAATTCGAGCTGGGCAATTTTTCCCGCTTTGTCCGTTACAAGACTGAACGGCAGCCCGTTTTTCTTCTGGACCTTCGCGGCATCGCTGTATTTAACGCCGGGAAAAGTTAGCGTAAATCTGTACGGACAGGAGCGGTATTCGACCTTGTATTTCGGGTGAACTTCCGCAGGAACGATTTTGCCGCCCTGGTCCATCGCGCCGAAGTCGATGACTACCCTGCGAATGTCCTTGTCCTTGCCGAATCTTATGCCGGTAATCGCGATGCCGTCGTCGGCTTTTCCGCCAGCGAAATAGCCGGCGTCTTTGAATTGCGCGGGCTGCGCCTTTTCGGGGGGAGTTTGATGAGCGGGATCGGCATGCGGGAAATTTTCGTTTTCGCGCGGAATAATCGACGGCGGGCCGCCTTCGGATTCGGATTCCGCCGATAACGTGTTACCGCCTGAAGATGGCGCGAGAGGGCCTTGAGAATAGGTTAGTTCGCTGTTTTTAACGAAACGTTCTTGGGGCAGCGCGCCCTCGGAAAAAATCGTGTGGCGAACTGCGACGCCTGACGCAACAAGCAGAAGAAGCACGTAGATAATCACCGGTCGCTTCTTTCTTTTCGGCCTGAATCTCATATCAACTCCCCGCCCGTCGGGGCAGAGTGAATTTGGCGGCGGACTATGCTTGGCGGCGGCGATTCGAAATTGAATTTTATTCGATAAGCTACCTAAAAGTCAAGAGTTATCAACAATACCAGGTCGCATGTTGAAGGCTGTAGATAAACCTCGATGTGCCGCGTGATAACATAAACTCGTGGCGGAAAGCGCGAGAAGACATTTTATGCGGGATTCATACGAGCGAATTCCGGTTTTCGGCCTTGAAAACGTAATCGCGGACAGAAGAGTGGCGGCGCGCTTTTTGGCCATTTTCAAACGGCTGTCAACGGCAAAGGGAATAATCGCCGCAGCCATTTCGATATATCTAGTGGCGTACGTTATCGTTTATTTAACTGCGCCTGTACATTCCTTGGACGATTTTCTGCAAATTGCATCCGCCATTTTGGTCATAGCAATTCCGTTTTGCGCGCTGGTTAACGCGCTCGCGGTGGGAGCGATGGCGGTATCAACGGCGGCCGACGCGATGCACGTCCAGGACTGGCTGGTTGCCGGCATATCGCCTCGCCGGATCGTCGGCCAGCTTTTGGCGTCGAGGATTTTTAGATATATACCGGCGATGCTCGTTTACTCGGCGTCTTTCACCGTTATTTACGAATACATTTCGCGAAGCAGCTATTACGGTTCGAGCGGGAAAAGCGCGCTCGAATTGGCGGGTATCGCGATAGCCATGATCGCGATTCAGCTTTACCTGATTTTCGCCGCGGCGTTTATCGGTTTGATTCCACGCAGCGCGGTCGCCAGATTTTTTGCGGTATTCGGATATTCGATTTTTCACTCGGTCGCGCCGGTTGTGATTCTCGTGCTCGTCGAAATGACAAGGGCGCTCGGGCAAATTCCGGGCGGATCGTTTTCGGAGCTGACGGCTCACGTAACGATTTGCTCCAATTTTCTCGGGCCGCTCATTTACGCTTTTATGCTGGCGGAAGAACCGATGTCGTGGTTCACCGCGAGGACGGGTATGGCTTGCAGCTTGGCTGTGCTCGCGGTCTTGTCGTACTTGTGGTACTTGTGGACGGTAAAACTGCTGATTCGAAAAGTAATGCGATGACCGGAAAAACCAAATGGTAAAACGCGACGGAATCAGAATCGTGCTTACATGCGGCGGCAGGCTGAAAAATAGTATGCGGGGAATATCGCCGGGCGGCGTCAAGGCGCTTTTGAAATGCGGCGGAAAAAGCTTGCTCGAACGGGCGGTTACGGCGTCGCTTGGAATTCGCGATTTGCCGCCGGTTGCGGATAGCGATTCCATTTTCGAAATGACGGATTTGGTTGCCGTCGGGCCGGCCGAGGTCGCTGTCGAAGTTGAGCGGATAAACGCAGAGATTGGGCCGAAAATCCCGGTATTTCACTCGAAGGAAGGAAAGACTTTACTCGACAACATTATTGCCGGAATCGAAGCGCCGCCGGGCGCCCAAGCGGCCGAAAAAATTTTGGTAGTTTCGCCCGATTTGCCGTTTATAACAGCGGAATCGATATGCGGGTTTCTGGCGAAAGTTCCGGCAGGCGCAGGACTTGCGCTTCCGGCGGTTTCGAAAGAGGATTTCCTACAGGAATTTCCTGGCGCGAAAAACAGGTTCAACCGGCTGAAGGAGGGAAACCTAACGCTAGGCAGCGTAATTTTCGCGCGTACGGCGGCGATAATGACAAACATCGGGCTGTTCCAAGACGCTCATAACGCAAGGAAAAACCCGGCAAAGCTAGCGGGCATGCTAGGCCCGGCTTTTATATTCAAGTTTCTTGCCGGAACTTTGCAGGTTAAAGAAGCCGAAATGCGGCTAACGGCAATTACCGGCGCGAAGACGTTCGCCGTCATGGAATCCAGCCCTCTGCTCGCATTCGACGTGGACAACGAAATCGATTTCGAGTATGCGGAAAGGTTGCATTCGGCAAAACGCGGGGTATAATACCCGCTTGCCTCTTGCGGGCACGGTGGTATTTATGAAGAAAGATATACATCCGGTATTTCAGGAAATCGAAGTCAAATGCGCATGCGGCGCGGTCTATAAACTGCAATCCACGCGCAAGGAAATGAGGCTCGACCTCTGCAGCGCTTGCCATCCGTTCTTCACGGGCAAGCGGACGATTCTCGACACGACGGGGCGCGTTGAAAAATTCGAACGCCGCGCCGCGAGAGCCGCGCAGACGAAAAAATAGCAACGCAGTCATCGATTTTTCCGGCTTCCGCGCAGCATGCGCGCGCGCGTTTGCGAACGCCATGCCGGAAAACGGCACTAGCTAGAAGATAGCGCATATTCGAAAGGCTGGGGTATTATCACTCATCATGTTTTTTGCAAAACTGAAAAACTTGCTCGATTTTGCCTTGCGGGCATCGCTTGGCGCGAGCGAAAATGGCAACGGAACTTCGCAATCCTGCCCCGCCGAGCCTATCCCTTACGGCGGTCAAGCGGTCATCGAAGGCGTGATGATGAAGGGAAAGCGGTTCGCAGCTGTCGCGCTTCGAACAGGCGCGGGCGGAATCGAGGTTTACGACAAGCCGCTGAAATCGCGATTTTCGAGAAGGCTTACCGAAATGCCGTTCGTGCGCGGATTCTTTATGCTCTGGGACATGATGGGGTTGGGCATGTGGGCGCTGAACCTATCCAGCGAGCGGTACGCGATTACGCACCTTCACGAGGCGCCGGTTCACAAGAAAAACAAAATCGGCGAATATCTTTTAATCGGGCTGTCTTTGGCATTCGCCTTGTTCATTTTCAAAGCCGCGCCGACTTGGGTGGTCGAGGGGCTTGCGCATTTCAATTTGCTCGGCGCGCTTAGCAGCGCGGAAGGCGGCGTGGGCGAACTGATGCTAAAAAATATAATCGAAGGAGCAATCAGGCTTTCGATTTTCGTCTTATACATTCTCGCGATTTCGCGGCTTGCCGAAATAAAACGCGTTTTCGAATATCACGGCGCGGAGCACACCGTAATCAACGCTCACGAAGCCGACCAGCGCAATCAATCGCTCGATTACATTCAAACTTTCGACACTCTTCACCCTCGATGCGGCACGAGTTTTATCGTGATTATGGTCGTTTTGATGATAATTATCGTAAGCATAATCGATGCCGCCATCGTGGCCGCGTTTTTTCCGGGAATGTCGTGGCCGCCGCTTTGGGTCAGGCTGCTAACTCGAATCGCGGTTATCCCGATTCTTTCGGGCGTCAGTTACGAAATCATCAAGCATGCTTACAAATTCCGTCATATCAAACTCGTGGATTTGTTTTTGACTTTCGGTATGGCGTTTCAGCGGCTAACAACGCGTAGACCCGACCGCGGCCAGTTGGAAGTCGGTCTTGCGAGCCTGATGCGCGTCCGTGAATACGAAGAGGAAATGGATATTTCGAAAATAGGGTTCGAAACCGAAGTTAAATGGATGGGCGAAAAGAAGGACATTCCGGCAGATTCCGAAATCGAAGAGGAGCCGTCGCCGATGGTTGCCGCCGCGGCGGCGAGGCCGGCGGGAGCGAAAAGCGATGTGGAGTAAGCTTGAAGAAATCGAGGCGCGATTCCAGCAGCTCGAAACCGAACTGGCGGACCCCGCTGTCTTGAACGACCGCGAAAATTACATCAAGAAAAGCAAGGAATTCAGCGAACTCGAAGAAATCCTGATTCCTTACCGCAAGTACCTTAAACACAAAGCCCAGGCGGAAAGCAGCGCTTTGGAACTTCAAAGCGCGGACGACGAAGAACTGAGGCAAATGCTAAGCGACGACGCGGAATCGCACCGCGAAGAAATGAGCAAGCTGGAAGCGGAAATCAAAATGCTCCTTACGCCGAGCGATCCGAACGACAAGAAGGACGTCATTCTCGAAATTCGCGCCGGCGCGGGGGGGGACGAGGCTTCGCTGTTCGCGGCGGATTTGATGCGGATGTATCAACGTTATTCCGAGCTGATGGGCTGGCGGTTTTCCGTGCTGGACATGAACGATATCGGGCTCGGCGGAATCAAAGAAGTCACCTGTGAAATTACCGGCAGAAACGTCTATCGCTATTTGAGATTCGAAAGCGGTGTGCATCGGGTTCAGCGCGTGCCCGCGACGGAATCGAGCGGGAGAATTCACACGAGCACGGTAACGGTGGCGGTACTTCCGGCGGCGGAGGACGTCGACGTCGAGCTTAACGACAAGGACTTGAAAATCGACGTGTACCGGTCGAGCGGAGCTGGCGGACAGCACGTGAACAAAACTTCGAGCGCGATTAGAATTACGCATCTTCCAACCGGCGTCGTCGTCGCCTGTCAGGACGAGCGAAGCCAGCTTCAGAACAAAGAAAAAGCGTTGAAAATTTTGCGCAGCCATATTTTTCAGGCGGAGCAGGACAGGCTTGCGAAAGAGAGGGCGGCGGACAGAAAGGAGCAAGTCGGAACCGGAGAGCGCAGCGAAAAAATCCGTACGTACAACTTTCCGCAAAGCCGCGTCACCGACCATCGAATCGGATTGACGCTGCACAATCTTCCCCAAATTCTATCCGGCGAGGAACTCGGCAAAATCGTCGAGCCGCTTCAGCAGGATTTTCAGGCAAGGCAGCTTGCCGGCGCGCACGCGTAAGAGCGATATTTAGCACCTATCCGGTATAATTTGGCTTTACGCTGGCGGGTGAAGCCATGGCTAGACCGGTAATTTATATTCGAAGACTTTTTTATTCGGTTGCTGCCGCATTATTGTCGTTGTTGTTAATCTTCGATTCAGGCGCGTTAGCCGCCGAAAAGGTGATTTTCGTCGGCGATTTCGCGAACGAGACCGGCGACCCGAAGTGGAACGGCGTCGGCATAGGCATCGCCAATTCGATTTCCGTCAAGCTGTCCAAGATTTCCAGCATAAAGGTAACGAGCGTTGAGGCGCGCCGGCAGGCGATGGCCGAACAGAGATTCGGAATGACAGGATTCGCGGACGCCGAAACCGCCGCCGAACTGGGGAAAATCGCGGGCGCGACGCATATTGCATACGGAACCTATACGATTGCGGGAAACGAACTGATGGCTTTCGCGTACTTGGTCGATTGCTCGACGGCGCTGACCGAAGGCAGCTGCGAATCTTTCGCCAAAACGGATTCGACGGCGTCGCTCATCAGCGAGCTCGCTTTGGGGCTAGTGCAAGCGCTCGGAGGCGCGGACGAAACCGCAATCGCGGCAATCAGCGAAGGCGATATCGGAAAAACAATCGACACGCTCGCAATGGAGGGACGCATCGCGGATTTGCTGCTGGACGAAAACGGCGCTGTGAAAAGATTTCTGCCGCGTGAAATCCTGCAAGAAGCCGAAGCGATGTGCGCGAAAATTATTTCTATCGAACCGCTTAATCCGTACGCGCACAGTTATATGGGAGCGATTATGCGCGAGCTTGGCGGCGAAAACCTCGAAAGGGGCGCATATCACTATCGCAAGGCAATCGAAATCGATCCCGATTTCATAGGCGATTACATAAGTTTGGGCGAGCTGCTAATAGCATCGGGCGACTACGGCGGCGCACTGGATGTATTGATGTCCGCGCTCGAAAAGGAGCCGGATAGCGCTCCGGCGCACGTCAACATCGGCAATGTGCATGTCTCGACCGGCGACTTCGACGGCGCTATCGCGTGGCTAACTCGCGCTCTTGAAATCAGGCCAAACCACCCGCTGACTTACGTGAACCTTGCTCTGGCCCGCAAGAAAAAGGGCGATATGGCAGGCGCGCTTTCCGACTACCGCAAGGCGCTGGCAATAGACCCCGATTATCTCTACGCGCATATCGGACTCGCAAACGCGTTGCACGAAAGCGGCGAAAAAGATGCCGCTTTGCCGCACGCGCTGCGCGGCGTGGAACTTGCGCCCGCATACGACGAAGCGCATTACACGCTCGGCAGAATTTATAACGGGCTGGAAGAATATTCGAAAGGAGCGGCGGCATACGAACGCACGGTGGAAATCAACCCCGGGTACGCGAACGCTTGGACCGCGCTAGGCCTTTGCCGCCTGAAATCCGGAGACGCCGAAAACGCAAAACACGCGTTCATGAAAGGAATGGAACTTTCGAAGCCCGGCGATTGGGCGTACGACACGGCCGTAAAAAAGCTGGCGGAATTGGAAAAGGTGTAGCCGCGTATTTTTTTCCGAAAAGCGCTTGACAAGCGGCACATTGCATGGTATATATAGATTACCTATATATAAGGTTGTGTTTGATATGGGCAAAACCGACGATTTGAGAAGCGGTGCTCTGCGGGTGCTGGTGCTATCGGAACTCGCTCTCGGCGAAAACTACGGCTGGGGTATAGCCGAGGCGATACGCGCGAAAAGCGGCGAGGACTTAACCGTGCGCGTTGAGACGCTTTATCCCATCCTTCACTCGCTCGAAAACGCCGGTGCGGTAAGTTCGAGATGGGCGGAAGGCGAAAACGGACGGCCGCGCAAGATGTACAAAATAACTCCGAAGGGGAAAAAAACTTTGGCGCGCGAAGCGGCCGCATTCAAAAAATGGACGAGCGCCGCAATGCAGGTGTTGAATCTCAGTACGGAGAAGACGGGATGAACGACAGGGAAATCACGCTCGACTTGCCGCTTTCGGACAAGCTAAAACGCGAAATCGAACTCGAAATCGAAGATCATGTTGGGTGCGCATCAAAGTCCGAATCCAATTTCGCCAACGAAATACGCGCAAGGTTGGACTCGCACACGGTTCTTCGAAAACTCGCGGCGCCATTTGTAAGAGATCAGGTCGTAAACACACTATGGAGCAAGCCCGGTAAAAGCGAAATACGCTCGCTTGTATGGCTTTTCGCGTGGTTAATTCTAGTGATCCTTTCAGATTGGATCGCGGGGATGCGCGACTGGACGGGTTATTGGAAATTCGAGACTGAAAGGCACGCGCTTGAAGAACTTTTGGTTAACCAAACTGCACTGGCATGGTTTTTATCTGCCTTTGCACGTGCCGGATTTTTTACGCAATTCGCGATCACTCTAGTCGAGGCGTACAGAAAAGGCTTAGGCGTGATGTTGGCGAAAATAATACAGCTGAAGGTGATTCACACACTACTCGTAATTTGCGGCTATTACTTGGTACCCATTAGTTATACTTTTCGCGGCGAAGGGGTATTGTTAACGGAATGGCCGATTGGAAAGTATTTTGGCGGGATTGTATTGTCCGCAGTAATCATCTTAGTTTCAGCCATTTTGCTAATTGTCTCCCGAAAACGTCTTTGGGCGATTTGCGCTTTTCTTTTAATGATTCTTGCTTTTCTTTACCAAGGTGCTCCTCAAATAGCAGTAAAGAACAAACTTGTTTTTGAAAACTTGAAAAACGGCGGGGTATTCGAAATTTCCGTTGTCGAGCAACAGCCGCTTCCGGGTGCAGCTTTTGAAGGAAGAAGAAATTACTCCTCTGAATGGTTCAAGAAAAACAAAAAGCTGGTTTCATCTGCGGAAATCGAGCGCTGGTGGACAATGCCCGCAATCGACGATGGCGCCGGTATCGGTTGGCTCGCAGTTCCGATTCCTTTCCTTGCAGTCATAAGCCTGCTTTCAATGTGGTGGCTTCTTGGAACTCGGTCTTCTTTGGACTGGACTTTGTACGGCATCATTGCGCTTCTTGCGGTTTTCGCCACTATCGGGCCTTTCATATCGCTCGTATATGCATCTAATTATATAAACTCGCCTAACTCGATAGGCATAAGTCCGCCATTTGTGGCATTTCATCATTTCTTTTACGACGGCGTGTATCCGGAAAACAGGCTGTTGGCTTTTGCCTTCATATTCAGTGCGTTCGTTCCGTGGCTAATGGTTGGGCTGTTCGCGCGCACCGGGCCGCGCCGCACAATTTCTGCGGTGGAAGAATAGCCGTGAGTCGCCTTTCTTCTGTGCACTTGGCTGCAAACTATGCAGTTGGCGTTTGTAGCACGCAAACGAAATGCACGGAAATCTCTATCCGGCGCCGAAAGTGCCGGAGAGAACGGCGGTGGCGATTACGTGGCCCGTCATCGCTTGTTCGACCTGCGAGCGCGTCGCTCCCGCATCGAGGCCGAGTGTGTTGTCGAGCGCGTATAGCTTGAATTGGTAGCGGTGCGTGCCGCTCGGAGGTTGCGGGCCGTCGTATTTGTCCTGCCCCCAGCTGTTAAGGCCGTGCCTTGCGCCGGCAACCGCTTCGTTTTCGCCAATTGCGGCCGTTGCCGGGGGGATGTTGAAAAGAACCCAGTGCGTCCACAATCCGCCAGGCGCATCCGGATCGTCCATGATGATTACAAGGCTTTTGGCGTGATCCGGCACACCGTCTATTTTGAGCGGCGGGCTCAAGTTGTTGCCCTTTCGGGAGTACCTTGGCGAAATCGCTCCCTTGTCTTGAAAAGCGGACGACGTTAGCTTAAGCGGTTTCCACTTGCCGCCGGAATAGGCGCCGGGTTCCTCGGGCGCGGTTTCATCGGGAAACATATCGCTGATACCTTTGTCCACGGTTTCTCCTCCGGGCGTTTCGCCGCCCGATGAGCCGGTTCCGCCGGACGAGACTGAGCCGCCCGTTTGACCATCGCCGCCGGCCGGCGCGTCCGCGGCGCTTTCGCCATCGCCCGCAGTTGTTCCGGAGCCGCCAAGCTTCGGGCATCCTGTTAATATCAATGCCGCACCGATAAACGCAACGCAAATGGCTGCAAAGAAAAAGCGAAAACCGGTTTTAGAGCTGAACATACCAACCTCCACTTTTTCAAAATGGAAACCGATTTTATCATGTCTGATTAGCCGCCCGGCAAATTCGGAAGCGGCGGCTGGCAGCGCCTGCCATTCGGCAAACGGCCAAACAAAGTATCAACAAATGCAATCAAATTCAAACAGGATATCCGCATTAATCCTGAAGTTATTCCGGCTGAAAATCGGTTTTCCAACAAGTTATCAACAAAAAAAAGGGCATTGTGGAAAACCGGTTGAAATCATGTGTATATTCGAGGAAGAATTTTCCGCTGAGTGCTTCTAACTTGTTAAATCTGCTAGTTTCGGACAAACGATTTTGGTTGCATGTCGCGAATTCTGATATAATAGTGTTTCGCTTGGGTTGGAGCCGGAGCCTTCGGGGAGGTGGCGACGGGTCTCGAAACTCCTGGGGCGGCTTTCGGGCCGTTATCGACGCGCTTTTTAGGGTTTGGCAGGTAGTGCTTAGACTTATCAGGGTAGAGCTTACGGGCTTCAAGTCCTTCGCCCAGACCGAGGCGGTGGATTTGGAGCGTCCCGTGACGGCCATCGTAGGCCCGAACGGGAGCGGAAAGTCGAACATACTCGACTCGATTCTGTTCGCATTCGGCGAGCAGTCGCCTATCCGGCTTCGCACTTCCAAAATGGACAGCCTGATTTTCGGCGGCGCGGGCGACTTGAAAAGACTCAATTACACCGGCGTCAAGCTTACGTTCGCCCCGGCCTTTCAGGAATCGCTGTCTTTCAAAAACCGCCCGGAAATCCCCGGAATCTCCGTCGGCGGAAACGGCGCGAGCGGCGGAAACGGAAAGCCGAAAATCGACGGATTCGTCACTCTGGAACGCAGGCTTTATCGCGACGGCGTAAGCGAGTATTACTTAAACGGCGAACAGGCGCGGCTTCGCGACGTGGACGAGTTTTTCGGATTGCTCGGACTCGGCAGGGGAAGCACAATAGCGATTACGCAGGGCGAAGTGGAGAAAAAAATACTGGCGAATCCTCAGGAAATGCGCCAGTGGCTGGTGAGCGCGTGCGGCATCGGCCTGCTGATAGACAAGAAACGCCGCACGGAAGACAAGCTTGGCGAAACGAGAAACAACCTCGAACGCGTTTCGGATTTGATATCCGCAACCAGAAGGCGTGTTGAAATCCTGGCAAGAGAACGCGAGGACGCAATCGAATTTTCGCGGCTCGACGCCGAGTTGAAGGCGCTTAAAAGGGAATCTCTGCGGAGAGAGCTTTCGGAGTGTTTCCACCAAATCGGGCAGCATTACGAAGTAATCCGCGAGATAAGGGCGAAAATCGAGGATTTCGACAAAGCGGCCGAGAGCGCGGAAGAGCTTGAGGAAACTCTGGAAGCCAAGTATAACGACGCGCGGAGCGAAGTCGAACGGCTTCTTGAATCGCTAGGGCGGGTGCAGAAATCTTACGACAATTCCACGGCGAGAATCGGCGCACTAGAAGTGGAGCTTGAAATGCTCGCCGACAAGGAAGCCGGGCTCGCCATAAGAAAAGAGGAAACCGAAAAGTCGATCGTTAGCGGAAGCAGCCATTTAGACTCTCTTGAAAAAGAAGTCGAAATTCTTTCGGCAAAACGTATCGAAATAGAAAAGGCGCTTGCTGCGGCGGAAAAGACGCTGGAAACGGCGGAGAAAGCGGCCGAGGCCGCGAGGATTGAAAATCAGCGCACTACCGAAGAATTGCTCGATTTCGAGCGCGCGCTTTTGGAAACTGAAAACAGGCTCGGGCTTGCACGTTCGTCGATGGAGCGCGTTAATGCGGCCGGAGAGCGGCTTTCACGAGAACTCGCGCGAGACGAGACGGCCGCGGGCGAATTACGCGGCAGGGCGGCGTCGCTCGAATTCGAGCGCGTCGCAGAAATGGAAAGGGTCAGGTCGGCCGATGCGGAAGCAGCGAAAGCCGTGGAAAATCTTGAGCAATGCCGCGCCTCGTTTTCGAGGGCGAGCGAAGTCCGTGACGAAGTGCGCGATACGCTTGCGGCGGTCGATGCGCGGCTGAAAAGTCTGCGCGCTCTCGAAGAAGAAGCCGAGGGATTTGCGCCCGGAAAGCGAGCATTTCTTACGGACGCGAAGTTGAAAGAAAAAGTTCGCGGCGTTAGCGACCTTTGGAAAGGCCTCGATTTTCCGCAAGAATTATCGGGAGCGGTCTATTTGGTGCTTTCGCAATTCGAGGACGCAGTCGAAGTGGGAGACGTCGCGGCGGGCATCAAGGCGCTTGCGGATTTTCACAAAAGCGGCATAGGAAAGGCGCGCCTCGTAGAAGTCGCGCAAGGCGCAAGCGTTCCGGAGCGGCCCGATTGGTGGCCTGAAAATGCGGCAAGGTTTTTCGAACTTGTAAGCGGCGGAAACGGCCGACTGGCGAGGATGTTTGCCGAAATCGGCGAGGTGGCGGTTTGCCGGACAATCGAGGATGCGGAGAAGCTGCTTTTGAAAACTCCGCAACTTTCGTGGGCGGTTTTGCGCGACGGTTCGGTAATGATCGGCCGGGGGCAAGCTATCGGCGGTGCGCCAAGCGCGGGAAGCCGGGTTTTGTCCCGCAGAAGCCAAATCGACGAGCTGGCGAAGGATGCCAACAGGCTAGGCGTCGATTGGGCCGCGGCGGAGGCGCAAGTTAAGCGCGCCAATGAATCTGTGCAGGCCGCTCAGGCCGATCTCGACGCACGGATCGAGCAAAAGTCTCGCCACCTTAAGGAACTTGCGGTTATCGATGAAAGGTTTTCGTCGCTGAAAAACAGGACCGAAGAACTTGAGCTTTCGGTATGCGCGATAAAGCTGGAACTTGAAAACACCGCCGCCGAAAAGGCCGAGCTTGGCGCATTAATCGAAAAGCGCGAATCGGAAGTGCGGGAAAAAAGAGCCGCTATCGAGAAAGCCTCCGGCGCAAGCGGGAAAGCCTCGAAAGCTTACGAAAAGGCCGAACTGGCGCTGCGCGAGGCAAGAGAAATACTGGCAAAGACAAACGAGGAAAAGCGCGTTACTCAACTCGGATTGAGCCATCTCGAGGCGCAAATATCGGAGGCATCATCGCGTGTTTCGGAAGCGGAAAGGCAGCTTAGTGGAATAGCAAGCGACCTAGCCGAAGTTAGAAGCCGCAGTACCGAAGCTGGAAAGATGCTCGAAACCGAAGTTGTCCGGCGCGTCCCCGGAGAAAACGAAATTGCGGATTTCAAGTCGAAGCTCGAAGGAGCCAGGAGCGATGCGGACGCGGCGAAAGCGGAACTTGAAAAAGCTAAAACGAAGGTCAGAAACGAAAGCGGCGAACTTGAAAGACTGAATCGCGACCTTTCGAAATTCGAGGTTTCGAGGGGACGGCTGCTTTATCGCTATTACGACTTGTGGGTGAACTGGCACGGCGCGGTTGACGAACCAAAAAAACGGCAAGCGGAAGATGGCGGCCAGGAATTGATTTCGCCGGAAACCGAAGCGCTGTTTTCGGAAGCGATTTTACTTTTCGGCGCATGGGCGGAATCGCAGGGAATCAAGGTCGAAATGGATGGTTCGGCGCTGGCCGGAGACGGCGGCGAAAACGGCGAATCGGAAGATGGATTCGCATCCGCATCCTATTCCGAACTGGAAGCGATGAACGCGGAACTGCGCTCGATTACCGAAGGCGCGGAAGCGAATAGCCGGGCCGATAACACGCCGGACGGCGAAGGCGATGAAAATCCGGAGCAACTGGAACTTGCCGAGGCGCCCGAAAACGTGATTTCGAGATGGGAAGCCGGCGCTCTGCCGAAGCCTCCCGCGCCGCCGCTGTCGATTGAAAGCCTTGAAAAGATGGGACGATTGCGCCTGCGCGAAAAGGTGGGGGAAGCCGAGGAGTCCATTCGAGCGCTCGGCGAAGTAAACCTGAAAGCGCCGGGGCAGTGGGAAGAGGAATCGAGCCGTTTGAGGTTTTTCCTTTTGCAGCACGCGGATATGCAGGCCGCGCTTGCGCAGCTTACCGAACTTCTCGCCAAGCTCGACCGCGACACGCTGAAGCGATATACGTCGCGCACCGGACGAATAACGGAAAGGTTTCAGGAATATTTCAAGTTCCTGTTCGGCGGCGGCGCGGTGGCTATAAAGTTCACGGAGCCGGACGACGTGCTCGCGAGCGGGGTTGAAGTGATGGTCACGCTGCCCGGCGAGCGGACGCAGCCGCTTAGGTCGCTGTCCGGCGGCGAACGAAGCCTGGTTTTCCTCGCGCTGTTCTTGGCCGCTCATTCGATAGGCGAAAGCGCTTTCTGCATTATGGACGAGGCGGACGCGGCGCTTGACGACGCGAATATCCTGCGGCTCGGCAAACTCGTAAACGCAATCGCCGCTCACACGCAGTTCATTCTGGTGACGCACAACAAGCGAACGATGGAGCTTGCGGACGGTTTAATAGGAGTCGTGGGAAGGCCGAAGGGCGTAAGCCGCATCATCCCCGTTGACCTTGCAGGCGCGGAAAAGTATGCGGAAGCCGGCGTCGCGGGACGGTAGAAACCTTAATTAAGTTGTGACTGCGAAAGGATGCAAACATGGATTCTTACATAAGTTGTTTACTCCCGATTAATAATCCAATCGAAAGTAAAATGCTCGGAATTTATTGCAAAACCTGTACTGGTGGTGAAACCACACTTTTCTGGAGCTTTATCGCTTAAAATCCCAATCACGCCGAGTGATACGTCGGGTATGTAGTAGCCTTCCTTCTTTGGTTTTCTCTGAATCCGTTCGTTCATATAGTTTATCCAAATGTTTGGCCCGTCATCTCTTTGGGCTCCAAGAAGTGGTACATAATATCGACATACTTGTGGTAAAAAGATTTGAATTTCTGAATCATCGCGCAAGGCTGCGACAAAACTTGGACTCAACACGCAATTTAGCAAAAGGCAGGCGTTATGTTCGTCGTCAATATTGTTCGGGAATGCATAATATTTGGTTGTAATCCAAGTTGCGCTCAGCATATCAAAGGGATACAATCGCTTATAATCGGGAATCGTTCCCTTATCACCGAAATAAGCCAAAAGTATCGTAACCTGCCAAGTTTTTCTATATCCCAGAAACTCCGGGTCCCCTACAATTTCATCGTATGTCCAGCGGGGCTTCTTAACGGCATCATCATCCTGCTCTTGCTTTTCGGCCAGAGGCGCCACCGCGATAACCGCCAACGCGGCAAAAGTAAATGCAATTAAAAAACTGAACTTTGCAAAAGACATAATCCCACCTCGCTATAGAGGCTACCGCGAAAATTGGTAATTGTTAAGCACAATAAGTGAATTCCCGAAAATTTCCCGCGGATTATTAAATTCGCAAGATCGCGGTTATATAATGGATAAACCAGGTTTGATCAGCAAATATGTTCTTTGATTGCCAATCGCAATCACGCGCTTACGATTAGCACGTCGCCGTCTACGGGTTTGAAATCGAGACTGCCGTTTGCAATGAGTTCGAGCACTGCGAGAAACGTAACGATTAGGTCGAGAACGCCCGGTTGGCCCGCGAGTATTTCGGACAGCAGCCTGCCGGAGCTTGCAAGTAGGTTGTCGGCAAGTAGCTCTTCGATTACTTCTTCTATCGGGCGCGCCGTAGCCTCTATTTCGAAGCCGGATTCCTTTCGCTCCGCGAGCACTTTTTGAAAAGTGTTCATGATGTCGTAAAGCGAGAGGTCTTTCATGCTTAAAACCAGCGTACTTTCGAAGTCGCGGCGCATCCCGCCCGGAAGATAACGGCTCATATCTGCAAGCCGCGATTCGAATTCTTTCGCTATGTTCTGGAAACTTTCGTACACGCTCAGGCGCATCGCAAGTTCGCGAGTCATGTCTTCCGCGCTCATCGCCGCGTCATCGTCTTCGATTTCTTCATCGCCCGTTTTGGATTTCGGAAGCAGCATTCGGCTTTTAATTTCCAGCAGGGTCGCGGCGAGAACGAGAAAACTGTAACCTTCATCGAGTTCGGTTAGTTTATGCTCTTCGACGTATGATACGAATTGGTCGCATATAAGGCTGACGTTTATGCGCGCGATGTCCATTTCGTTTCGGCGAACGAGTTTCAAAAGCAGGTCTAGCGGGCCGGTAAATTCGATGTCGCCAAGCGTAAGTTCCAGCGTCATGCCGCCACCCAACTAATAAAGTTTTCGAAAATTGCGGCGTATTTCCCAACCATATAACCAAGGACGATTCTGAGCGGAGGCTGGCCAATAAACGGAATCGGAATGAGCAAAAGCGCGACGATTATAAAGATGCCGTACCTTTCGACGCTGTTGTACGCGGCCATCGCCTTGAACGATAGAAAGCTCGACACTATGCGGCTTCCGTCGAGCGGCGGGATAGGCACCATGTTGAACGTGGCGAGAAGCAAATTTAAAAAGAACATGCTTTGGATAAGCGTATCAATGCCGGGAAACGCGATAATGCGCTTGACGTACAGCACCGCGAGAAGCAGGCTGAAAATGGCGAGAGCTACGTTCGTGAGCGGTCCCGCGGCGGCGACCCAAAAAAGTCCGGGTCTAAGTTTTCTGAACCTGCGCGGATTGACCGGAACGGGCTTCGCCCAACCGATGCCGAACCCCGTCGTAAGGACGATAATCAGGAAAATCGTGCCGAGGAAATCCATGTGCGGAATCGGATTGAGCGTTAGCCTGCCCGCGCGCTTCGCCGTGTCGTCGCCGAACTTAAGCGCGACGAAGCCGTGCGCGATTTCATGGAGGATAATCGCGCTGAGGAATACGAGACCAAGCCAGATGTAGTCCCAAGTGCCGTAGCCGCCAGTCACAGCGGCGAATTGTATCACGCATCCCGCTTCAACAGCCGTATAGGGCGCGGGCGAATTTGTATTCGCACGGCACATTGAATGTGGCCTGATGATAGAATCGGAGCGTGGAAGGCATTGCAGACAGATTCATTCCGCTTGCGTTTCTCGTGTTTACTGCCGCGGGCTGGTACGCTGCCACGAGATGGCTGATTGCGGCCGCGGAGAAAATAGGAGCGGAGGGAGAGATTGCGCGCAAGGCCGCCGAAGTCGCGCAAGTAAAGGCCGCCGACGCCGAAGAAAGGATGGACAAGACGGCGCTCGTCGAAGCTCAGCGAGAAAGCCGCGATGCGGAAATTGCGGACAAAATGACCGCCTTGCAAAGCGCGCTTTTGTTTCGTTATTTTTCGGTATTTTGGTTTTCCATTTTCTTGACCCTGTTTTCCGCCTTTATGTGCGTGTCAGGAGCGGTAATCGCAATACCTCTGGGATTGATAGCGATTCTTGCGGTGACCGCGCAATTTTCGGCTGCGATGTTCTCGGTTTATTCCGGTTGGTACAAGGACGGGCATCCGGTTCAAGCGCTTCTTAGGCGCACCTTCGCCGTACTGATAGTCCTTGGAGTCGCATATCCGATACTCCTAATAATCATTTCAAGAATAATGTTAACGCGGCACTTTCCGTAAGCTCGGCCTTATTGGATGTGCTGACGATGTCAAGCCGCGGTCTCAAGCTGCCGATAAAATTGTCGGCTTTCGGAGGACGCATGGCCAAGGTAATGCTCAATTTTTCCGAGCTTTCGCTCGATTTCGATTCTGTAAAGACGTACGGCGACTTGATCGTGCATCTTTCCCTGCATTCGATTCCGTCATCGGAAGTCATTTATCGCGTTGTCGTGGACGGCGAAGACGTGACGGAAGATCACGAAAGGGAAATCGGCGCCGAGCCGCTTGAAAAGCTCGAAATCGTGGAATTTTATACACGGCGAATAGTGGATATTGCCGCGGAAGGACTCAAAACCGCCTGCGAACTCGTTCCAAGCATCAAACTTGACGTGCTCGACGGCGCGGGTGAAATCCGGACGGGCAATTTCGAGCGTGGATACGGACTAATCGGCGACGTTGCGCCATACCTTGGTTGGTATATCGAGTTGCTTACGGCTATCGACCGCGTATTCATTGCGGGAGGAGACGATTTTCTTTTGAACGGCGCAAACGGGCACGGCAACCTTGCGAGTTTCGAAATTATCGAATCCGTGCGTGAACAGGTGGTAGCTCTGGCTCAGGCACAACAATACGGCGACCACGCTGCGGTTGCGGATATTTTGGAGTACGAACTGGCGCCGAGGCTTGAAACCTGGGAAGCCGAAGTTAAAACCTTGCTTAAGCGAATGACCGAAATGCAGGCGACCGCTTGATGCCTCATTTCGCCCGGCTTCATTTCAGCTTGAATTGAACAATATGAGCGAATATTTCGAAAAAAACCTGAAAATGCTCGAAACCGTCAACCCGGACCTTGCGGCGCGGCTTTCGGCGCGTCACTCGACCGGCAGTTCCGTATCATTGCCCAAAGGATGGACCGCCCGGCTGACATCCGCGAAATCCGGCGCGCCGGTTATCGAGCTGGTTGGCGACACCGGAAAGCCGATTGCGCTGTCGAGCCGGTACGAGCCGGTTCGCGAAGCGGCGCAGATAATCGAAAAACACCGGCCCGAATTCGGCGAGCGGAATTTCTATGCGGTTATCGGATTCGGCATGGGATATCACGTTGACGAATTGATGCTTCATTTGCCTCCGGATTCGACTCTGGTTATCGCGGAAGCAAGCGAGGAGGTTTTTTACCTCGCAATGTCGGCGCGAGACCAATCGGTCGTGCTCAGCCATCAGAAGCTTACCATCGTGGCGTCGGGTAACGTGGAGCATGCCGGGGATTCAATCGGCCGCCTGTTCGACCTTATGAAGTTCAAAGGGCTGCATGTAATCGAATGGGAATACTATTCGGATACGCCGCTGAAGCCGGTGATGAACGAATATATGATCAAGCTTCGCGCGCAGCTGCTGCAAGTTGCGGGCAACTTTCAAACGATGATGGCGATGGGACAGGCTTATACGCAGAATTCGCTGATCAATTTCAAGTATCTTGTCAAAGACCCCGTGTTCAACAATCTGCGCGGCAAATTCGCCGGCGTTCCCGGAATCGTGGTCAGCGCGGGGCCGAGCCTGAGCAAGAACGCGCATCTGCTTAAAGAAATCCGAAACCGCGGAGTAATCTGCGCGGTGGACACGGCGGTAAAACCGCTGATGAAAATGGGAATCACGCCTCACATAGTGGCGACCGGCGACCCTCAAGAGGCGAACTATAAACACCTCAAAGGCGTGCGGCTGCCGGAGACGATTTTAATATGCGACCCGCAGGCGCCGCCGAAAACAGTAAGCGAATGGGCGGGCGGCAGATTTTTCTGCTCGTTCGGCACGCGGTTTTTCGCTTGGTTCGATTCGCGCATCGACGTCGGGCACGTTAACGTTTGGGGCAGCGTTGCGACGATTGCATACGACATCGTGCTTCAAATGGGGTGCGACCCGATTATCTTCATCGGGCAAGACTTGGCGTTCAGCTGGGGCAGAACATACGTCAAGGGCACGTATTTCGAAGACGACGACGGCAAGGATATGTCGGTCGAGGATTTCGTCAAGAAAAACCAGAAAGTAATTTCGAGAACGGATATTTACGGCAACGAAGTGTTTACAAACCGTCAGATGTTCGCTTACTGCGAGTTTCTTTTGAGACGATTCGCCGAGCCGCATGGCAGAAAGATTGTAAACGCGACAGAGGGCGGAATTTTGAAAAGCGAAAACGTCGAAATCGCCACATTCCGCGAAGCTATCGACGAAAACCTTAAGGGCGAATTCGACATCGCAGGCATGCTTGCGGAAGCGCATTCGCAAGGAAACGGATTCAGGCTGCCGTATTTGGCAAGCGAAATGGACGATCTCATCGGCGAGTTCAGGCGGCTCCTCAAAGCGTCGAGCAAAGGGTATGAGTATTCCAAAAAGCTCGGCGAATTGGTCGAGACCGAGGACCCATACGCCCAGGACGTGCGCGACGTATATAACAAAATGGTAAAGCTCAGAAAGGAAATCGACGGCCTTGTCGAAGCGAAACCGTTTCTGGAAATGCTCAATCAGGCGGGTCTATATAAGTATTTCTCCCGGCTAAAGGAGATTGTCCTCGAAGAAGGCAAAGTCGATAAGCCTGCGCTTTTGCAGATGAACGACGCGTTCGGGGTCCTCTTCGCGACATGCGCGACGACGGGCGCGCAACTTTTGCCGCTGTTCGAAAACGCACGCGACGAACTGCGGGACGAAATCGAACGGCAAGGAATGAAAGTAACCGCCGCGGCGGGCGGGGCGTAAGCCGGTAAATGCGGGAAGCCAAAATGCAGCAAAAAGGCACGACAAACGGAGTTATCGAAGTTTTCCCAACTAGGCTTCAACTTGTGCTTTTTCTCGTAATCAGCACGGCGGCGTTCTTGGGACTTGCCGGGTACGAATTTACGCTTAAAGGCAAAACCGCAGAAGAAGAAAGGCGCCGCGCTCAAACAGCTGTTTACTTCAACACGACTTCGCTTTCGGCGCTATCGCAGTTTGAAGACCAAATATCTGCCGGTATCGCGGGTGGGTATTCGGCTGTTGCCGGCGCGGCTATCGAGGATTCAGAAATTGCACGGGCAAAGGCTGTAAATACCGTCGAATTGACGAATTCGAAGGCGCTTTCGCAAATATATTCCGCAATCGGCGCGGAAGGGCAGGCTTTTATCAGAGGCGCGGCGAGCGACTGGAAACTGGCGAGGATGCTTGAAAAGCTGGATGCAACATCCGCCCAATCTTTGCTTGGAGACTTGATCTCCGACGCCGAGCCGCAAGCCGCAACCGAACCGGAAGAATAATGTCCGGCTGAAGGTGTAAAAAGCGCCGGCTCAAGTGCCGGCGACGGACTGCCGATAAGTTAATTGCGTTACGACGCATCGGGGTAAGTTATGAACGCGGTCGCAGGGACGCGACTGGATAATCGGATTGAGATTAATCGCAGGGACGCGATGGCCGTCCGCACGCCCGCGCATTTTGCACCCGCTCCATTTGAAAAAAGAATCCCTGCCTTTCGAGAATTACTTTACGCAAAGGAGGTGATGAAATGGACCAGTTTATTCAAGCGATTGCCGTCTCTCCGCCGAGCGGCGCACCGGGATATATCGGCGGCGGCGGCGCAGGAAACCCGGAAGAATTTGCACTCGCTCTCGCGGATGCAGTTATTCGCGGCTTGCACACAGGCGGCAACAATCGCGGAATCGAAAATAGTGGATGGGACTGGACCGCGGCGGACGGCACAAGGCTGAGATTCGGCCTGTCCGCCAAGGAGGAAACATCCGAGATTAAAAGCGGCTCATTACCGGGCTCTTTTTCGGGGCTTGGACTTGAAGAAGAACTGGTGGCTGCTCTTCGCGAACTATTCGCGCGCGCTCTCAATGCCGGTTCATTGGATTCATCGCCTTCCGCGATCGAACGCAACCTGAACATTGAAAAGATTAATTCTTTTCTTGGCAGACTAGTATCGGCGTCGAGCGAAGCGAAACCGCTTTTAATTCCCGTCGAAACCGGACTTGGCAAAGGGCTGTTGTCGGTTAGTTACCTTGGGACGAACGACGCAAGCGAGCATACTTTTTCCGTTTCGCTTGAAACGCGCGCTGGAAGTATCGGCGGAAAATTAACAATTTCGATTCTTCAGGCCGGCTCATCACTGGCTATTCCGGCAGAAATTTTGGAAGCAGCGCTCGACGCGAATACCGCCGCCAATGGCACGATACAGAAGCAGGGCGCCACGGGTTTCGTTAACTCGGATATCCAAACTCGAAATGCGGCATTGAACACCGCTGCCAATCTTTCTGTTTTAAAATTTGTGTTACCTCCACCGGAATTAGTTTTTCCGGGAGATGCGCGTAACCAGCTTAAACACGCGCTCCCGCCTAATCAAACCGTAAATATCGAAGTAGGGAATCCGGCAAACGCGAGCCAGTCTTCAATGCAGCCCACAAGCACGCAAACGCAAAAGAGCCCAATGCTGCAGTTAATGCCGGGAACGATCAATGACGAGGGGGCGCCAATTCGGGACCTCCCCTTAACGGCTGAAAACCAGTCGGCACGTCCCGCAAATTCCGGCAGTACCTCCGCGTTTCTCGCCTCAATTGGCAGTGAATCCTCGAAAACAAATCGTCCGCTCGCGACTTTGACACCGCAAATTCTTGCAATCGACGAGCCGGGCGACGCCAGTTCCATGCAGGCCGCAGATGTGCGGCTAGCCCCGACGCCGAACGCCAAAGCGGCTTCGCAGCTTGCCAGCGTCAAGCTTGGCGATATTCCGCGAATAGTAATGGAACAAATAGTCGATATGAAGGCTTTCGGGCAAACCGGCAGGCTAGTCGTGATGGAAACCGATCCGCCGCATCTCGGCCCCATTACTTCGCGAATCGAAATCGCGGGTTCTTCATTATCGGTTACGCTTATCGTTGCAAACGCGATTTCTCGCGACGCCATAGAGCATCAGTTGTCCGCATTGCGTGCCGCTCTTGAATCCCAGGGATTCGGGGATGCGCAATTAAACGTGGAAATCGGAACGGGCGGCGGAGAACCGCGGGAGTTTGCCGGTTACGGCAATCGAAATTTCAAGAATTCCGACGAAGATATCGGATCGATTTCAACCAAGCCCGCATTTGACGCCAATCCATTCGGCGGCGTTCGGGGGGCGGTTTACATTTGATGGAGACGAATATGGATTTAATCAGAAGTATTAGTCAAAGCACAGGTAACTCGGTTGAGAAGCCGGACGGAACCACTTATTTCACGGGCGCGGAAGGGCCGAAATTCGCTAACGGGCCGAAAGAAGTCAGCGAAAAGGACATGTTCCTCAAGCTTATGATAGAGCAAATGAAGCAGCAGGATCCCTTGAAGCCGATGGATTCGACCGGTCTGTTGTCTCAACTTGCCCAGCTGAACAGCGTCCAGCAAATGATCGAGCTCAACACAACTTTTCAGCAATTCATGGCCAATCAAGATTTGATTCAAGCAAACAACCTGATGGGCAGATGGGTCGAAGGGGTCGATGCCAACGCGCAAGTCATAACCGGCAAGGTGGATTGGATCGAGGTGATCGACGGCGTTGTCACGCTTCACATTGGGGACAGGCTTTTGCTGCTCAATCAAGTAACCAGCGTCAGAACCGATGAACCGGCGGGTGGCGGCGAGACCGCGCCCGGCGGAGAAACCGGACAGGCGGCATAAGGAGTTAGCCCAATGGTCGACAAAATTTCGCCACTTGTTCCGCCCGTAGGACCTAGCCGTCCGGTTGACCGGAGCGAAGGACGTCCTAACGGAACCGAATCGCAATTCGGCAAAAGGGTATTTGCGGAATATTTGTCCGATGCCCTATCGGAAAAAAAGGAAGTGAAATTCAGCGCGCACGCACAGCGCAGGCTCGTTAGCCGCGGAATCGAGATTAGCCAAGAGCGCGGCGAAAGGCTTGCGAACGCCGTCGATTTGGCGCAAAAAAAAGGCGGGCGCGACAGCTTGATTTTGATGGATGAATTTGCTCTTATCGTCAATGTGCCAACCCGAACGGTCGTAACCGCCTTCGAAAGGGACGGTCTCGATGAGCGCGTGGTTACGAACATAGACAGTGCAGTTTTCGGCTAGGAGATTCGATTGAACCGGAAGGAAAATGCAGGACCGGCAGTTTGCAGGACGCAAGGATGCGGAACGACCGAAGCATCCGCCTTCCGTTGTTTGAAGTATTTTCATACAAAACCAGAGGAGGGTTTACGGTATGACAAGCGCATTTTTCACGGCGGCGGGCGGTCTTCGCAATCAGCAAATCAAGATGGACCTTATCGCTTCTAACATCGCGAATATCAACACCGCGGGATATAAGGCAAGCACGGTCATATTCGCCGAACTTCTTGCGCAAACTCTGCGCGGCGCGTCCGCACCGCAAGGCGCACTCGGCGGTACTAACCCCGTGCAGAAAGGACTAGGCGCATCTATCGCCGCAATCCACAGCATCGTCGGGCAAAGCACGCTCGAGAACACGAATCGCTCGACGGACTTTGCGATAAACGGTCAGGGATTTTTCGTCCTTTCGAGCGGCAACACCCTGCTCTTTTCGCGTGCCGGCGATTTCGGAGTCGATGCATCCGGCGCGCTCGTGGCGAACAACGGATTTCGCGTGCAGGGTTTCAACGAAGTAACGCCGGACGGGCTTAACATCAGCCCTAACAGCGGCATCGGCGACATCGTCATAAACTTCGGCCAAAAACTGCAGGCGAGAGCCACGCGCGAAATGACCTTCGCGAGCAATTTGAACGCGGCAAGCGACAGATACGGCAGCGTTGACCAAGCCACGCTTAGCTTCGGCTCGACCGGCATAACCACGGCAAGCGGCGCGGCAAGGCCGTTTGCAATCGCGGTGGCAGGCGCGGCCGTCGACGCGACCTCGTATGCGGGCGTGGGAGACATCGTAATCGAAGGAAATTCGATTAGCCTCGCGGGTATGACGGGAACGACTTCGCTCGACCTTGCTCAAGAAATCGCGGACCGGATAAACGCCGATCCGACGGTGAATACCGTAGTGCAGGCGACCGTAAGGAACATCAACAACGAAGGATACATAGTCGTGCAGTCGGTATTTTCTGGAAGCCAATTTACAATCGACGGCGACACGTCGGCGGCGTATTCGGGATTTGCGGCGGGAACCGTGACTTATTCCGCTCCGACAGACCCGGGGGAATTTCTGGTCGGCACTCACCAAATCAGCGTGACGGAAAGCAAAGCTGCATCAGTGACCACGACTACTTCGGTAGGCGTCGGGGCGAACGCACCGCAAACGACGGGCACATTCGAAATCAACGGAATTACCGTTTTCCTCGATGGTACAGGCACGGGTATTTCGTTCAGCGACACCGGAACGTCTGCGGGCAATGCGGCTCGCATAGCCGAAATTATCAACGCCACGCCGTCGATAGACGTCACGGCAACCGCGAATGCAAACGGCACGCTTACGATTACACACAAGCTGAAGGGCGAAAACAACGTTTTCCATCTGGCGAACCCGAACTTGCCTACGCTTTTCGACAGGCTCGGTTTTTCTTCGATACCCGACGGCGATGGAGATCCGCTGAACGGCATTTCTATCAACAACGGTATAAACGCGAAAATCGAAGACGTCTTTCAGCCGAAGAGCGGCGCGCCTTCGCTCATCCGGTTCGTGGAAGATACCTCTCCCGCCGGAGTTTCGAGCGAGCTGTCCAGCATACAGCAGCAAATCGAAGGCATTACCGCGAGTTTTCCGCTCATTCCGGGTGTCATTCTGTCGGTGGACGACCTTTCCGCCGGTCGAGCGTTTTTGAACACGAACACCGCGGCTATTCATACGACCAGCCGAATCGTTTACGATTCGCTTGGCAACCCGCACGAGCTGACGTTCAAGCTTACTCACGTGAACGAAAACGTATGGGATTGGGAAGCGATTTTGCCGAAGGAACCGCACATCGTTCTCACGGGCAACCTCGGAAGAATCGAATTCGGACAAACCGGATTAATTACAGTGCCGAATCCCATCAATCCCATACAGTTCGACGCGGAAGGAGCGGAGCCGACAAGCATTCAACTGATATTCGACGGAAGGGGTAATCCGATTTCCGGCGTCACTCAGTTCACAAGCGAAACGACTGCTGCCGCGAGATTCCAGGATGGATATGCGATGGGCGTGCTCACGGATTTCGAAACGGACCAAAACGGCGTGATAACCGGCTTTTACTCGAACGGCCAGCGCAGGCCCATAGCAATGCTGGCGGTCGCAACATTTACGAACCCGGAAGGACTTTCGCGAGTGGGCGACACGACGTTTAGAGAAACTTCGAACAGCGGCCAAGTAGTGCTATTGCGGCCGAATACAGGCGGAGCGGGCAGCGTTTTCGGCGGTTATCTCGAACAATCGAACGTGGATTTGGCGCTCGAATTTACGAGCTTGATAGTCGCCCAGCGCGGTCTGCAGGCGAATAGCAGGGTCTTTACGGCGCAGGACGAAATTCTGACCGAAATCGTAAATCTGAAGCGGTAGTTTTAAGTGAAGCCGCCGCGGGGCAACCTGCGGCGGCTTTTAACAAATTTCGGGCAACGATGGAAGCCGGGCGGCAAGTTGCTATAATCCTGCCGTGATCGAAATCACGAAACTTGGCGGCAACGCTATGGTGCTTAACAGCGACCTCATCGAATCGGTCGAAGCCGCGCCGGATACGATAATTCGGCTCACAAACGGCAAAACCATAGTCGCGAAGGAAACGGTCAAGGAAATCGTCGAGCGGATCGTCGAATTCCGCAGGCGGATACACACCGTCGGCGTGTTAGACGGAATTGAGCCGGATGCGGCGGGACCGGAGGAGCGGCATTGACGGATATACTTTCTCAAGACGAAATCGATTCGCTGCTAAACGCTCTCGACGCCGGCGACTTGACTCAAACGGACTCCCGCTCGGAAGGCGATTCATCGGCACGGCTTTACGACTTCAAGCGGCCGGATAAATTCAGCAAAGAGCAGCTGCGCACTTTGCAAATGCTTCACGAAACTTTCGGCAGGCTTTGGGCGAGTTCGCTTTCGGGAATGCTTCGCAACCTTGTCAGTATGAGCGTCGTGAGCGTGGACCAGCTTACCTATCAGGAATTCCTGTTATCCATGCCCGACCCATCGGTTATTTGCATATTCGGACTGCCTCCCCTCGAAGGGCGGGCGATAATCGAGTTTTCGCCGGCAATCGCGTTTCCCATGATCGACCGGCTACTCGGCGGACATGGAAGCGCAAATCAGCGGATGCGCGAGCTTACCGACATTGAAAAGCGAATCGTAACCACTCTCGTGGAAGAAGCGCTGGTTTTTCTCAAAGAAGCCTGGATTAGCATGACCGAGTTCTATCCCGAAATGGTTTCGGTGGAAAGCAACCCGATGTTCGTACAAATCGTTCCGCCCAGCGATATGGTGCTTCTGCTATCGCTGGAAGCCAAAATCGGCGATTTGACCGGCGTGATTAACATTTGCTATCCGTACGTCGTACTCGAACCGGTTCTTGCCCACCTGACTCAGCAATTCCTGTTTGCGTCAGGACGCGGCGCGACGGAAGAAAGCCGGGCGCTGCTTCTCGGCGCGCTTCGCGAAACCAGAGTCAACATCGAAGTTATTTTGGGGCGGGCGCAACTCAATTTCGGAGATATTCTCGAACTCGACAAGGGTGACATAATCAGGCTGGAGTCGAAAATTGCGGACGAATTGGATGTGCTTGTCGGGGACAGAGTGAAATTTTCCGCAACGCCGGGGCTAAGTAACGGAGCGGCCGCAGCGCTCGTATCGAGGATAATCGTTAATCCTGAGGAGAAACTAAAAGATGTGCGCGTCTAGCGATTTTCAAAATCAGACAGGCATGGGCGGCGGAATTGGCGAAAAAATTCAGGCGCTTAAACCCGTAATGTCGAAAACACTGGACGGCGTCGCGTCGATTATATCCGCGATTATCGGCGTAAGGTGCGCGTTCGAAGGGATGGATATTGTACCTGCGAAAAGCTCGGAACTAGACGCGCTGCTTTCATCTTCGGATGTGGTGTTCGGCACGACGATACCGATGGACGAAAGCCGGCCGGCTTTTTTGGCGCTCGAATCCCCGGTAGTCAAAAAAATCGCAAACGTGATAACGGGTCAGCCGATGGACGAAGACTTGGATAAACCGATCGGGGAAATGCGGCTTACCGCGACCGGCGAAATAGTGGGGCAAATCCTTGGCCGCGTCGGAATCGGTTTTACCGGAAACGAAGACACGCAGGTTACTCCGGTGTCGCCGTACGAAACCGGGCACTCGTCCGCCATAGCTTCGGCGATTTCCGGAGATTTAATCTTCACTACCGCGAATTTTTCCGTGGATAGTGAAGAACGATGGAACATTAGAATAATTATCGGAGCGGCGGTGGCGGGCGCATATTCGCAGAGCCAGGCCGAATCCGAATTCGGCGGCGCAGGCGTCGGGGGCGACGATTTCGACCCGCTGCGCGATCTCACAATGCCGGAACCGGAAGTTACTTATAGGCCGGCGCAGTTTTCGGAATTGCCGGACCGAAAGGTAACACATTCGCCGAGGAACATCGATGTCTTACTGGATGTTCCGCTCAGCTTGACGGTTTTGCTAGGCAGGGCGCGAGTGCCCATAAAACAAGTGCTGGAGTACGGGCAAGGTTCTTTAATTACGCTTGATAAGCTCGCCGGAGAGCCCGTGGATTTACTTATAAACGGCAAGTATTTCGCCAAAGGCGAAGTTGTCGTTATCGATGAAAATTTCGGTGTCCGGATTTCCTCCATACTAACGCCCGAAGAACGGCTTCAACAGCTTACGATGAGCCAGCCCGACTAGAATTCAAGTTTGTATTGACCTCGGTTGCACGCTATATGATATAATTCGCCGTCATCCTATTGCGGGAGCGTTCTGTGCGTCGCTTTTTAATTACGGCGTGTATTTCTTTTGCCATGACGCTTTCATTAAGCGCGCAAACACCGCAAATTTTCAACAATCCTCAACAGTTGTCAACAATTCTCTCCAGTTTGGCATTCGCTCAGGAGGAGGAGCCTTCAACCGACTCCGAAACGGCCGCGCCGGATGAGGAATCCGCGGCGGAATCTGCAGAAACTGATGTGCTGCCAGCTACTGGCGATGAGCGGGTGTTTCAGGACGATTATTTGCCGCCAGATTTGCCCGATACGAAGATAGAAACATTCAGCCCTTGGAGAGCTACGGCTGGCGCTTTGTTCGTACTCGGGCTTTTGTTCGTTGCCGTATGGGCGGCGAAGAGGTTCACAAAATCCGGCACGGTTTTTACTGCGGGACGCCAGCTTAAAATAATCGAGACGATTTCTCTCGGCGCAGGCAAACAGGCGGTGCTTTTAAAAGCGGGAAACCGGATGATTTTGCTAGGTGTTTCCTCCGCCGGAATTACTGCGCTCGACAGATTTCCGGCAACCGAGCTTGGCGGCGATGAAGGCATGACGGGTGCAGCCGAAGCGGAAGGATTGGAAGAGGAAAGCGTAACGGGATTGTTCGAAGAAAAGCTGAGCGAGATGCGCAGAAAAATGAAAGGAGCAGGCGATGACTCCGATCAATAAAAAATCCCGTTTTAAAACTTTTTCGGCTGGAATCTTAAAACGGCATAAATTTTCGCTGGCGATATTGGCGGGTTTATTTCTTGCCGGCTATGCGACGCCGCTTTTCGCGCAGGGGCTGCCGTCCGTAAACCTTCAGGTTGGAACGGCGGAAGGACCGGGCGACGTCGTCGGATTACTGCAAATATTGATTCTTCTTACGCTTATCACACTCGCTCCTTCCCTATTGATTATGATTACGCCGTTCACGCGGATAATCGTCGTTTTGTCGCTTCTCAGAAGCGCCTTAGGAACACAACACGCCCCGCCGAATCAAGTCCTTATCGGACTTGCCTTGTTTCTTACGCTTTTCGTGATGGCGCCGGTCAATTATCAAGTCAATCAGCAGGCCGTTCAACCTTATTTGAAGGGCGAAATAGAATTCGCGGAAGCGATTCAAAAGGCCGAAGCGCCGCTTCGGAAATTCATGCTCGCTCAAACCAGAAAACGAGACCTGGCGCTTTTCGCGCAGATGGCAAAGCTCGAAAACGTCCGTTCAATCGACGACATTCCAACCTATGTCGTCATTCCAGCGTTTATGATCAGCGAGCTTAAAACGGCATTTCAAATAGGATTCATTATTTTCATACCATTCCTCGTCATAGATCTCGTGGTTTCGAGCGTGCTTATGAGCATGGGTATGCTGATGCTTCCGCCCGTGCTGATTTCGCTTCCGTTCAAACTGCTTCTGTTTATTATGGCCGACGGCTGGCATTTGATTTTCGCCAGCTTGGCGCGCAGTTTCAATGTAGGATGAAGGTGCGCTACGCCCGCGCGCGCGCAAAATCCGGCCGCGCAAGGTATAATATCGAGCCGCCTCAATCGCCGCCAATACGAACGAGAGGTTGGAGATGAGCGACTTGTATCTCGGTGCCGGGCAGCGTGCCGTCATGACGGCGCTTCAAATTAGCCTGCCGATTTTAATTTTGACGCTTGCCGTCGGGTTCGCGGTCAGCATCCTGCAGGCCGTAACAAGCATACAGGAAGCGACTCTGACGTTTATTCCGAAAATTCTCGCGGTGGCGTTCGCCTTGATTTATTTCGGGCCTTGGATGGGGCAAATCGCCTATGCGTTTGCCGCCGACCTTTTCGCAAACGCTTGGATGTATATTCGATAAGAGGTTATTGTAAATGTTAATCCGGTTCGTATTTACTGCGGCTTTCCTCGCGCTTTTTGCATTTCAATCCGGCGCGGCGTATTCCCAAGCGGAATCGCGTCAGTGGAACGCATCGAAACTAACGCAGGAAAAGCTGGAAGCTCAATACGGCACGACCAAAGACGCAATCGGTCTTGAAGATGCTCGGGCGCTAATGCTGGAACTTGTCAACAGCGACAGAAAGGAAAGAGAAGGTCTCGCCGCGAAGCTTAAAATCGACAAACTTGCAAACAACGTTGCCCAATATCACGCGGAAGACATGGCGCGAAACAGGTATCTCGGACATTACAATTTGGAAGGCAAAAAGGCGCCTCAGAGATATAACGAAGCCGGCGGCACAAAAATCGTTATCGAGAACGTAAGCTATTGGGAGGTCGAAAACTTCGATGCGGCGATTACCCAGCTAATGATTCGCGACGTGCAGCGCCGGTGGCTTTTAAGTCCGGGACACTATAAGGCGATTATGACTCCCGAAGCGACGCATTTCGGTTTCGGCGTTGCGCTCGAAAAACACGGCAACATAACCGTGATAACCGCCGTTCAGCTATTCGTTATCGACCGCGGCGAATTTCAATCCATACCGCAAAGGCTTAGACGTTCGAATTCGTTTCCGCCGGCTGTAAACGTAACGGGCAGGCTGGACACGGGGCTGACGTTTGCTTATGCGGCGGTCGGCGTGGAAGCCGCGCCGAGGCCGGTCACCGCGGATTACTTGAATAATCATCTTGCGCCGTATTCGACGCCGCAGCCTATCGCAGGATATTTGGAGCAGGCGGCGGAGGGTAGAAAAAGGCTGTCCAGCATTCAAACTTACTATACATTCGCGATATCGCAGGAAGGAAATACGGTTAAGGGGCAGGTGCTTTTGGACGACGGGCGCGGCACGAACGGCCTGTATTATGTTTACATTTATGCAAGAGACACGTCCGGCAATTTAATCAACGTCTCGATGCAAACCTGCGAAGTCTTTTAGCCAAGTAAAACGGAACCTTTCCGCAGGCGTTCGTCGGGCAAGCCGCGGCGCAAAATCGGCGATAATGCGCGCGTTTCGGTTAGGCGCCGAGCAGGTAAATCGACATGTACGATGAAAACGTTGCGAACATGTCCATCAGCGGCTTGGGATAGACCCCAAGCGCAATCATGAGAACTGCCATCGGAGCTAGACTCCACCATTCCCGTACGGTCATGTCCTTAAGCGAATTCCATTTTTCCTTCGCTTTACCAAGGAAGACTCGCTCTATCATCCATAGCAGATAGCCTGCCGTCAGTATCATCCCGATTGCCGCGATTACTGCCATCCACCGGAAGAAAACAAGCCCGTTTCCGAATAGCGGAACGGCGAGACTTGCCCAAAACTCTTCAGGCGCCTGGAACGCTCCTTTGAGTATCAGGAATTCGCCCCAGAAACCGACGAGGCCCGGAAGACCGAGGGACGCAAACGCGGCGATGCTCATCATTCCGGTATATTGCGGCATTTGATTGTACAGGCCGCCAAGGTCGGCGATTTGTCGTGTATGAGCCCTGTCGTAAATTACGCCGACAAGAAGGAAGAGAGCGCCCGTACTCAGCCCGTGCGCGCACATTTGCATAATTGCGCCGTTAATTCCGTCGGGATTCATTACCGCAATTCCGAGCGTCATATACCCCATATGCGAAACCGAGCTGTATGCAATCAGCTTTTTCAGGTCCGCCTGTGCCATTGCGACAAGCGCGCCGTATATTATGGCGATTATCGAAAGAACGGCAATGAACGGCCCGAGGCTTCTTGCGATATCCGGAAACGTCGGATATGCGATTCTGAGGAAGCCGTATGTACCCATTTTCAAAAGAACGCCGGCAAGAATGACGCTGATTGCGGTTGGCGCTTCGACGTGTGCGTCGGGAAGCCACGTATGGAACGGAAACATTGGAACCTTAATCGCAAAGCCGAGAAGAAGGCCGATAAACAAAAGCGTTCTCGGAAGCTCGCCGACCATGAACAGGCCAGGACTTAGAGCGATTTCGGTCATATCCCACGTGCCCGTGCCCGCATACCAATACATCGCGATAATGCAGACAAGCATGAACACGCTTCCGAATAGCGTGTACAGGAAGAACTTGATTGCGGCGTATTCCTTTCTGGGACCGCCCCAAATGGCGATCAGGAAGTACATCGGGACGAGCATTATTTCCCAGAAAATGTAGAAGAGGAAATAGTCGAGAGCGCAGAATACGCCGAGCATGGCGAATTCGAGAATAAGGAATAAAACGAAATATTCCTTCTCGCGGAACTTAATCGAGAAGCTGCCGACAAGCGCCATTAGGCATACGAAGCTGGTCAAAATAAAGAGCGGAAGCGACAGGCCGTCCACGCCTATGAAATAGTGAACGCGGAGCATCGGAATCCACTCGACCTTGAATTGGAAGTTGAAAACGCCTTCGGAAAGCGCGGGCGAAAAACGCGGGAGAATGAGGACGGTAAGAAGAAATGTGACTATGCCGATAGCGAGCGAGAACCCTTTAATCAGTTTCGGATTGTCCTTCGGAAAGAACAAAATAGCGATTGCGCCGAAAAGCGGCAGGAAAATCGCCTGATTGAGCGGATTCTGGAAGAACAGAGTGAGGGCCGCTATGAACCCTTCGTTTGACACAATCACACTATCCATATCCTATACTCCATGACTAATACTTGGGGATGTTGGTGAACCAGTATTTGAATTCATCCTCGAAAACGAAAATGCCCAGCGTAAGCCCGAGGGCGAGCGAAACGACGATGACGAACAAGTAGGTTTGGATGTATCCGCTTTGAACCCTGCGAATAACCCAGTTGATTATGAGCCACATGTAGCCGGCGGCGTTGACGAGGCCGTCAACGATAGTCCTGTCGAACCAGCCCGACAATATGGCGAAAAACCGCGTTAGCGCCGCAACGGCATTCACGAGAAAGTCGATTACATACTGGTCGAAGAGGTGGAAAATGCGAGCGAGCGAAAGTTTGGTGTCTTCGACGCTGCGGACGAAAAGCGGCGAAAGCATTCCGGTGTAGAAATGATCCATGTAGTACTTGTTTTCGAGCATCGTCTTGAGCCACTGGAAATTGGCGCCGATGCCGGCAAACGCCTTCGACTTGTTCACGAAAATCATCCATCCCACCGCGAGACCGGCAAGACCGGCAACCGTAGAGAGAATTAGCACGAAGAAATCGAATTCCGGTGCGTGGGGATGGGCGAACAAGCCGTCCTGGACGAATAGCTGATACCAAGGATTTATTTTCGGAATTCCGGTTAGACCCCAAAGCAAACCGAGTGTGCCGAGAACCATCAGCGGAATGGTCATGTTGAGCGGGCTTTCTTTGGGCAGAGCGCCTTTCGGAGCATGGTGCTCGTCGTGATGTTCGTCGTGAGGAGCCTCGTCGCCCCGATATTTATCGCCGAGGAAAGTCATCGCGAATAGGCGCGTCATGTAGAACGCCGTCAAAAACGCCGCGATAACGCCGAAAGCGAAAAGCAGGTAGTAAACCGGATATCCGGCGGACGCACGGTGGAAAACGCTGACGAGGATTTCGTCCTTGCTGAACCAGCCGGAAGTGAATGGGAGCGCAATCAATGCCGCCGTCGCCATGGCGAAAGTGGCATATGTTATGGGCATGTACTTTTTAAGCGCGCCCATATAGCGCATATCCTGCTGGTGGTGACAGCCGACAATGACAGAACCGCTTCCGAGGAAAAGGCAGGCCTTGAAAAACGCGTGCGTAATAAGGTGGAACATCGCGCCAACCCAACCGGCAGCGCCAAGGCCAAGAACCATATACCCAAGCTGGCTGATGGTGGAATATGCAAGCACCTTTTTGATGTCGTTCATGACGGTGCCGAGAAGCGCGGCGATGAGCGCCGTAAACCCGCCGACCGCGGCGACAATCAATAGCGTGGTGTCGCTCGCCTGAACGACCGGAAACACTCGGCCGAGCATATATACGCCGGCGCTGACCATAGTCGCGGCATGTATCATTGCGCTGACGGGCGTCGGGCCCTCCATCGCGTCCGGCAGCCAAACCTGCAGCGGGAATTGCGCGCTCTTGCCTATCGTACCCATAAACAAGCACAGCCCCGCGGCGGTAATCCAAGGGGATAGCGGCATGCCCGACGCGCTCGCGCCGATAGGAAACGCGTGCCAGATTTCGGTAAAATCGAAACTGCCTACCAGCATAAACGTCATTACAATGCCGAGAAAGAAACCGACGTCGCCGATACGGGTGGTTATGAACGCCTTTTTACACGCGTCCATTACGCTTTTCTTCGTGTACCAGAAGCCGATTAACAGGTAGGAACAAAGCCCCATTATTTCCCAGAAAAAGTACATGAAAAGAAGCGAACTGGTTACAACAAGGCCCAGCATTGCCGTGGAAAACAGGCATATGAAAGCGTGAAATCGCGGAAAGTGCTTGTCGCCGCGCATATATCCGACGCTGTAAAGGTGAATCATGAAGCACGCGAGCGAAACCATCAGCAGCATCATTGCCGCCATCTTGTCTATGCGCACTCCATAGGTCAGAACCGTTAGAGGTTTGTCGAAATTGGCACTTAAACTTATCGATTCAGAAGGGTGACCTTCGCCATGTGCGCTGCCGTGGCTTTCTTCGGCGAGTACGGCGGATTTTACTTGGTGCGACGGCGAAACGCCGGAATGTTGGCTGGATTCAATTTTCGGCGATAGGTCGAAAAGCTCGAATTTGTCTTCGTACACGTATCCGGCAGGCTTGCCCAGCATGCCGATAAAGACCATCAAGCCGAGAAATGCGGCGATTCCGGTTAGAGCTGCGGATAGATTGCCGCTCCATTTGTCTTTAAGCCGGCGGGAGAAAAAGGTGATGAGGACGAACCCGATGAATGGAAGAATCGGTATAAAAATCGCACGTTCTATGAAGTAGTCCAATTCGCCTCTCCTTCTACCACCTTAACACGTCGGCGTCCTCGACCATGACGCTTTCACGGCGGCGGTATAACGCGAGAATTATCGCTAGCCCGACCGCCGCTTCGGCCGCCGCGATAATGATTACGAAAACTGTAAAAATCTGCCCGACCGGGCTTAGCACGTCTTCATTCGAAGTGAACGCCGCGCGCGTAATATGCAGCCCCCAAACTTGATTGAAAGCAACAAAATTCAGATTGACGGCGTTTAGCATAAGCTCGAGGCACATAAGTATGCTGATTGCATTGCGCCTGACGATGACGCCGAAAAATCCTATGGCGAAAAGCAGAGCCGCCATAAACAGATAGTGGTGAATGCTAACGTTCCAAATAATTGCGGCCGCGGGAGCAAGCCACGTCCAAATCGAAGCCAGAAGAGCTATGCCTGCAAACAGCGAAAGCGCCCATAGCCCGTAGAGGATTATCGCGGCGTATGACGCGGCCTGCGCGCCGAGTTTTTTCGTGCGAGCGTCGAGAAATGCCGAAATTATTCTTAAGAATGCGAACTGCCAAATCGCAAGCGAAACGAGGACAACGAGCGAAAGCATAATGTTGCCCGCAAGCGAATAGGCCGCAGCGTTGAACCAATTGCCCAGATAATATGCTCCGCCTTCGGCAATCAAAACTTGTCGTCCTCCGATTTCTGAGCCAATACAACCGCTCCGATGAGCGCCATTAAAAGAAGTATCGAGATAACGATGAATGGAAGCACGTAGGTTGCGGCGAGCGACCAGCCGACGATGGTCGTATTATCCATCTTTTGCTGGACGTTCGCGAACCAGAGCGGGTAATTCGGAACCTGCCCCTGCTCTACGAAAATGGTGACGGAAAGCACCCATACCGTTACGGCGAAAAAGGCCAGGGAGGCGATAGCCGCAGGGACGACGTAGGCGTTGGTTTGAACTATGTTCCGCCGCATTATTCTAGTGGAAACGAGTATGGCGAATATGATGAGAACCATAATGGCGCCGACGTAAATGATGACTTGCACGGCTGCCAAAAACTCCGCGTTAAGCAGCACGAAAAGGCCAGCTACCGCGAAAAGGCTGACGGTCATTGCGAGCGCGCTGTGGAAAATATTCCTAAGCGCGACGACGCCGACGGCACCGAAAATCATTAGCGCGGAAAAAAGATAAAAGTAAAGCGTAATCCAATCGCCCTGACTCACTTCTCCTCCCCGCTTTCGCCCCGAAGGGATTTCGTTTTTTCAATGTAGTCGCCGAGGATATCCAGCACGAGCCCGTCGCGCGTGGGACTGGAATAAGCGTATTCGGATGAATGGCGGATGGCGCCGGTCGGGCAAACGTCCTCGCATAGTCCGCAGAAACTGCATCTTGAATTGTCGAGAATGAAACCGGTCAAAACAAGTTTGCGAGTTTCGGGATTTCGAACCGATTCGATGGCAATCAGCCGGTCGGGGCAGATTTTCTCGCAGGCCTTGCAGGAAATGCATAGATGCTCGCCGTGCTCGTCGAAAGCCAGAAAGTGACGGCCCCTGAATATCGGCGAAATGTCGACGCGCTCTTCGGGATATTGCTCGGTGATTTTCGTTCTGGCGAAATGCACGCCGGTTATCTTCATTCCGAGGAATATCGATGTGATTTGGTTGTGCCAGCGGGAAACCCAATACCAGCTTCTTTCGATCGCGTAAACCAAATTATCCCAAAGAAGCGAAACGGCGAGAAGCGCGATTACCATTCGGAGCGCAAGCGCGCCGGAATTGATGTTACCGATGAGGGGAAGATTGCTCATCATGTCGTGAAGTTTGTTAGCCGGATCGAAAAATACGATACCCAAAAAGACAAACGCCGTTACCCAATAGAGCTTGGCAAATAGCGGATTCGCCCTGCCCCACGAATTCCACTTTGCAAACTCGCCGGCAAGATACCAGCTAACGGCGAGGTAGAAAACCGCCAGGAAAATTATCGGCGGAAGCGTAAGAACGAGAAGGCCCGCGTTTTTCTTTCCTTCGTCGAGCACGTTGAAGTAAAAGACGGCCATTCCGGCATAAAGAATCCAGAAAAAAGCGACAAGTATCGAAACCGCGATAATCATGCCGCGCGTGGACGGCAAAACGTCCTCGTGCGAAGAAGTCGGGTCGAATCTGTCGAGAATTTCTCTGCCGAGCGAGACCTTATGACGCTCGTGGTGTTCCGGCATTTCATATTCGGAGTTGTGATCGTGGTCCTCAAGCATTGGCTTTAGCTTCACCTCCCGAACCCGATGTCCATTTTGCTTCGAGCGCCCTCGACGGCTTTGAACCGTTTATTACTTTGACGGCCGTAAAAACGAGCAGCGCCACGAAAAAGACTACAAAGAGGTTGTAGCCCCAGAAAAACGTTTTCATTTCCGGCGTCATCGCGTAATAGAGGTCTCGAATCCAGCCAAAATGAATCGCTCCGTTGGCGGAAATAATGTTCACGGTCTCCGGCAGTTTTTCGCCTATGAGAAGCACCGGACTAGGCTTGCCGAAGTCGAAATCGCCATGCGTCAAAAGCTGCCGGATGTCGCCCACTCCGCCGACGTACCAAGGATGGTGGAAGGCGACGCCGAGCGAAACCACAAGAACATGAACGACCGAAACGGGAATCAAAAACTTCCACGCGAAGCCCATAAGCTGGTCGACGCGAAATCGCGGAAGAGTCGCCCTAATCCAGACGAACAGAAACACGAGCGAATAAGTTTTAAGCAGAAACCAGAAAATGCTCGTGAACCAAAGGCCGCCGGTCCCAAGAAACATCGGCCCCTTCCATCCGCCCAAGAATATCGTCGTCATAATCGCGCAGATAATGAAAACGTTCGTATATTCCGCGAGGAAAAACAGGGCGAATTTCATGCCCGTGTATTCGGTATGGAAACCGGCGACGAGTTCGCTTTCCGCTTCCGGAAGGTCGAACGGCGCGCGGTTTGTTTCGGCGATGCCCGAAATCATATAAATCAGGAAACCGACGAATTGCGGTACAACGTTCCATATAAGTGTTTGGCTGTGAACGATGTCGACCATCGAAGTCGAAGCGGCGACGAGTACGACGCCGAGAATCGCGATGACCATCGGCACTTCGTAGCTGATTATTTGGGCGGCGTTGCGCATAGCGCTTATCAGCGCGTACTTGTTGTTGCTGCCCCAGCCAGCCATAAGAAATCCGATTAACGCGACGCTGGACACGGCGAGCAGATACATTATGCCGATGTTCAAGTCTTGAACGATGAACACGCGATGCTGGCCGCCGATGTAGCCCGCGCCGAGCGGTATAACGACGAACGCGACGAGGCTGGGCACGAACACGACGAACGGAGCAACGTTGTAAACCACCGGCTCGACTGCGAGCGGCATTATGTCTTCTTTTTGCAGCAGCTTCAGCGCATCGGCCACAGTCTGGAAAAGTCCTTGAGGACCGACGCGATTCGGACCGAGCCGGAGTTGGAAAAAGCCGATGATGCGCCGCTCGAACAGCACAACGAAAAGCACCGTTAAGACGATGAATATCGCCACGACGAGAAAGGCGATAAACTGGGTTAACCCCCCTGCCCAAGCCCAACTAGAAGCGCTAGAGGCTTCAACAGCCGCTTCTGCAAGTTCTTTTGCCTGAGTTTCTCGAATGGCCTGCGGCAGGTGTGGATCTATCTCACTTAAGAACTTTGCGAAGTATCTATTAAACAACGCGTTCTGAAATAGATCGAAGATCCATTTCGTCAATGCGTCGAGTATGCCGTTATCGGGAGCGCCGCCGTAGATTTCTTTCATCGGTCAACGTCCCCCAAAACGATATCTACGCTGCCGAGAATTGCGATCATATCGGCAATCATATATCCCAAGCTCATTTCCTCGATAGCCGCCAAATTTACGAATGAAGGCGCGCGCAAATGAAACCTCCAAGGTTTTTTCGCGCCGTCGGCTTCGACGACCATATATCCGCCGAGTTCGCCGCGCGGACTTTCGATTCTCCTGTACGTCATTCCCTGTTTACACTTTACGCTAACCGGCACTTTCGCCGTGTACGGCCCTTCCGGCAGCCCTTCGACCGCTTGCTGAAGGATGCGGTTGCTCTGGCGCATTTCCATCATACGCACTTTGTAGCGCGCCATTACGTCGCATTCATATTCGACAGCGCGGTCGAATTGAAATTCCGGATACGCACTGTAAGGCTCGTCGATTCTGATGTCCCAATTCACTCCGCTGCCGCGAAGCATCGGACCCGAAAGCGCCCAGTTAATTGCCCGCTCTTTCGAAATCGTTCCCACGTTCGTAACGCGCTCGACGAAAATCGCATTACCGGTGACAAGCTCTTCGTATTCGTCGATGTAAGGCGGAAACCTTGTGACGAAATCGGCAAGATTTTTCATGAATTCCGGCGTAACGTCCGCACGCACGCCGCCCGGTCTGATGTAGTTGAAAAGCAGCCTGGCGCCGCTTATCAGTTCGAGCATATCCTGAATGGCTTCGCGGTCGCGAAAGGCATAAAAGAGCGGCGAAGTTGCTCCAAGGTCGAGAAGAAAGGTTCCCCACCATAAAAGGTGGCTTGAAATGCGGTTGAGTTCCATCGCAATAACGCGAATCCACTCCGCTCGCCTTGGCGCTTCGATTTCCGCCATTTCCTCGGCGCAGGCGGTCATTATGTAGCTGTTGAACATGCTCGCAAGGTAGTCGCACCTGTCCAGAAGCGGTATTCCCTGCAAGTATTCCTTAGATTCGAGGTTTTTCTCGACTCCGCGATGCAAATAGCCGAGGTACGGCGTGATTTTCGTTATTACTTCTCCGTCGGCCCTTACTTCAAGCCTTAAAACGCCGTGGGTCGAGGGATGTTGAGGGCCGAAGTTGATGGTCAGTTCTTCCGTGGGAAGCGTATCGGTTCTGCCGCGAAGGATTTCGAGCCTGTCGAATTCCATTACGCTTCGCCTCCTTCGGAACTTTCCGCGCCATCTTTCGCCGCCGCGGCCTTTTCACGAGCGGCGCGAGCGGCCGCGGCTTTTGCCTTTTTGTCCGGTACGCCCATTATCTGGGCAAGCATCGCTTCTTCGCGCTCTTTTAGGTCGCGTATGTTCATAGCGCGGTCGAGCATATAAGATTTGCGCAGAGGATAAAAGTCGCAGGTGTCTTCCATCAATATCCGGCGCAGGTCGGGATGGCCGTCGAAGAGCACGCCGAACATATCGAACGCCTCCCGCTCCTGCCAATCGGCCGCGCTGAAAATGTGTGTTATCGAAGGAATGACAAGCGAATTTTCGGCAAGGGGAACAAGCACGGTAATCGTAAAGTTTTTGTCGAGGTTGGTTAGGTGATAAACAACCGTCACTCCGGGTTCGTCGTAGCGTTCGTAAGCCGTGAGATTGCGCAAATATGAAAGGCCGATTGCGGCATCGTCGCGTAGCGACCTGAAGAATTCCGGGTCGAAATCGGCGGAAAGCGACAAGGTGAGCGTATCCGCGTTAAACTCCGCACCGGCGGGCATAATTTCCGCAATCTTATTAAGCGCGAGTTCGTTCAACTAAATACCCGTCCTTGATTCTCCTACTTGCCCACGAAATAGAATTCTTCGCTGTCCTTCCGGATGCTTTCCCTGCGCATTTTCTTTTGAACGAATATGAGACCGTCCAAGAGCGCCTCGGGGCGCGGAGGGCAACCGGGAACGTACACGTCCACGGGGATAATTTTGTCTATGCCGCGAAGAACGGAATAGCTGTCTCCATGTATTCCGCCGGAAATCGCGCAACTGCCCATCGCCATCACGTACTTCGGGTCGGGCATTTGCTCGTAAAGCTTTTTCACCCGAAGCGCCATTTTGTACGTGACCGTTCCCGCGACAATCATCAAATCAGCCTGGCGAGGCGAGGGCCGGAAAACTTCGCTGCCGAACCGGGAAATGTCGTACCTAGCGGCGCTTGTGCAAATCATTTCGATTGCGCAGCAGGCGAGGCCCATCGTGAGCGGCCAGACCGAATTCGACCGTCCCCAGTTGAGGACGGCATCAACGGATGTAATCAAAACGCTATTTTCCGCGGCTTTGACGCCGTCAATCAAACCCATTCGAATGCACCTTTCTTCCAAGCGAACAGCCATGCCATCAAAAGCACGACCAAAAACACCATCATTTCGCCGAACGCCGGCAGGCCGATTGGCTCGAAGTAGTTGGGGATGCCGAAAACGAGGATTTTAAATGCGCTCGCCCACGGAAACATGAACACGACGTCCACGTCGAACACGAGGAAAATGATTGCGATAATGTAGAACCGTGGGTTGAACTTAACCCATGCCTGATATTGCGGCTCCTCGCCGCATTCGTACGTTGTGAGCTTGGACAGCGATACGCGGCTCGGCCTGATAATCCAGGCGACGAGCAACGCCACGCCGGTGAAAGCCACTCCCGCAAGCGTAAAGAGGGCTACCCAATTGTAGTCCTGATAAGGCATGCCTGCCTCCGGGGCCAATCTATGAAAATCGGGAGCGCTCTCCCGATGACCGGTTGATATTACGGGCGGGGGTATTTAATGTCAAGAAACAACCGCCGCCGGACGAACTCCCAATGCACCTGTCCTATTCGTCACAAAGATTAAACCTGACTTTTTATCCGATTTCAATTTAATACTTGACCGGGAGGATTTTTGAGCGCGTTACAGCGTAAACCGGATTATAACTGCCGCCGAAATCGCGCCGGCAAGCGTACAGAGGAAGTTTACGCCGTCGTTTCCGAGCGATAATGCCCGGCCGCCGATGCAAAAAGGCCTCCCCTCGACCGTTGCACCGAGAACGCTGTCGAAAACGCTGCCGAGTGCGCCCGAAATCGTGACAATAATCGCGAATTGCGGCGTATTTGCGGCGAAATCCGGCCCGAAATTTGCGAAAATCGCAGCTATAAGCGCGATGACGGCCGAGCCAGCGATGCCAGACAGAGTGCCATCGAGGCTGACGCCGCCGTTCGAACCGATTTCGACGGGTTTGAAGGTGGTTATCAGCACCGCTTTCGCCCGGAATGCGCGACCGATTTCGCCCGACACCGTGTCCGCAGCAGCAGCCGCAAGCGCGCCCGCAGCAGCCGCGAACAGCAGGAAGTAGGCCGAATTCGAGGGACAAATGCCAAACTCATTCACAGGAGAATTTCCAAATGCGGCAAAGCGCGAAAGTCCCGCCATAATCGCGAGCGCAAGCGCGACGCCGCCGTTCCCGAACACGCTGCCCGCGCCGCGCGGCTTGTGGAGTTTTCTCGTATTTAGGCTGTGCGCTTTGGCGTCATTGCTATGGGCGCTCAGCGATTCGATTGAACTGGCGTTAGTTTCATTCGAAAGCGCCGATTCGGGCGCGGCAACCGCCGCCCGCCGCAAGTCCTTCCGGACACGGATGCGCGTCGAAATCTCGCCGAGCGCGACCATCGCGAACAGCGCCGGGAAAAGCCGCGGCTCGAAATAAAGTACGCCGAACCCGGTCGCGAACGCCGCGATCGCGCCGCCCCGCGTGAGCACGCCGAGCCGATGGCCCGCGAGCGACAGCGCGGCGGAGACGAGCGCGGCGAGGAGCGGATACGCCGCGCCGATTCCGAAAATACCGCCAAAATCGGGCATATCTGATCCGCGGAATAGTAGCGCAATTAACATTTTGCGGATAGAATTTATCGACTTTATGATGCGCTAAAGGCTTGGCCGGTGCAACCTAACCAGCGCGCCCCGGTCTAACCAACTGCCATTCGGGAGCATTTTATGACGGATGAACCGAAACCTGAAGTCCTGGAGTCCGAAGCTGCGCCGGAAACCGATAGCGGCGCGGGAGCGGGGGATATGAACCGTGCGGCTTTTGGGTTTGCATTTTGGTGGGCGGTGCTGATTTGGCTGATCGTCTTATTCGTGCCGTACACCGGATTGCTTTGGATATTTTTCATTCCATTTATGATTTGGTTGATTTTTAAAAAAAAGCCCGGCGCAGTTTATATTCTTTTACTTTCGCCTTTCTTCCTCGTGCCCGTTTTCTGCTGGAATATGGGCGTATTCGGTTATGTGACGGGAACGGGAAAAATGATTGGCATCGGCTTGATGATAGGTAGAAGCATCGACCGACAAACCCGAGCGCAGTGGACAACGCTCGGCTGCGAGCCGTGGGGCTACGAACCAATGATTTTAGTCCCCAATAATTTGGCTATTTACGCTTTGACCGCCATTTTTGGGCCGATGCGCGGAGCGTATGACGGACCGTATCCAAGCCCTGCGGAAGCCACCGAGGCGTTGAAACATTCCAAGCCGGTCGAGCCGTATTTCGACCCGGATGCAGTTGCGCTGGTCGTGGAACTCGACGGCGAAAAATTTTTGCTAACGACACAAGCTTCCAGACCCTTTATGAAAGGTAGAAACGATCACGTGGAAGCGCAAAATGCCAACGCGGTTTTGCTCGGCGGGCGCTGCTTGATTCTCGACGTAACTTACTCCCGCCAATCGTCGCCCGAAAGCATCTATCGCATGTATTATTTGCTCGACGCAAAAACGGGCTTGACGCTGACACAATACAATCCCGAGCCGTGTTGAGGGTGAATAATCCGGCAGTTGCCGACTATAATCCAAAACTCACCTAATCGGCAGATAGCTCCGATAATAAACTAATCCAAATACTTGAAAGTGATAGTCCTTACTTCTCCATTTTTTGAGACTATAAACGGCACAGGAACGTACTTAACGCCATCTCCGAAAATTTTATGAAACCTCTCGGCGAGATACTCATCCGATATTTCCGCTGACAATTCCGAATAGCGAAGTCGAAGCGTTTCTGCGTATTGCGCGTTGGTCATCTGCTCCCACGCCAAGTCCAGTTCCTCAGGCCATTCATTTGTTGACTCAAAATTGGATACTGTCTGCTTGATGTTTTGAATCAGCCATTGCTTGCCGACCATTTCGAACTGGTATTGCATTTGAGTGAGATACAAAACCAGTGCGTCCTTATCGTTTCGCCGTTCGGATCTCGGATTAAATATGGTAACGAGCGCTCCTACCGGATAGCTGCCTTTATCCACCCAAGTGTAATCGATTACGACGATTGACTGATTCACCGAGTACGATTGGCCGATATTGAGTGAATTGCAGCCAACTTCCCTAATCAGTTTACCGCTTGGGATATCGACAACCAAGTGGACGTAGTCCGCATTATGCCCAGACCCTCGATACAGTAAATTATCCGGAGCAAACCCGAAAACGTACTTGTAATGCTCCGCACCTGTATTGCGATAGGCAAGGGCTGCGGTATTTTCATCAATGTGCAAGAAGGAGATTGGAGTATCGGACAAAACCCTTTGACTCAAAACTTGAAAATCGACCGGACGATGCTGCCAAGTCAAATGCACCGAAAGTAAGGAGCCGTTTCTATCTCCCCGAACGTATTGCGGCTTTTTGCCTTCAATAGTCCATTCGCACTTCGTAGCAGTATCCCTGTCCGTTGTCCACCATGGCAGCCACCGCGTGTTTGTGTCCCAGATTTGCTGGCGGTGTGTAATCCATTCTTCCAACCCTTGACCTGCAAATGGCGGAAAGTCCTGTGCGGCAGCTGGAGGTATGTTCGACAACAATATTCCCGCCAAAAGTAATGCTATAAAAGCTTTAAATGCCATAATTCACCTCAAAAATTTTGGAGGCTTTCACAAAAGTACATCCGCCAAGTCGTTCACAAGGATGATCTCCTGCAAACGTCTGATGACAGCATCCGAAATCCGCTCTATATCTGAATCTGAAAGCAAAATCCAACCCCCATTCGGTCTAAGTGTACCCCCCCCCAAAGAAAAAGCAACCTTTGGCCGGATATTTACAAGATTTAACAAATATTAAATTGCTGCAAGCTTACAGAATTAAGACTGGATGAATCAATTACCCAAATTGGCTAGCCCCGCGGATAAATTCGCCAGCGCGCGTTCAAGCTTTTCGCGCGGGGGGGCGAAGCAGAGCCGGAAGTAATCCCCCATCCCGTCGAAAAAAACGCCCGGCACTATCGCCGTTTCGTATTTCTCCCTAAGCACGCGGAAAAGCTGAAGCGACGGCGCGCCGCTGGAATGAAAACTTCCGCCCGCGTCTTCGTTTTCTATGGATTTGCGGCTTGACTTCGCAGAGCCGCACGGCGCAATTTTCGAAAAAACGATTACGCCCGCTTCCGGCAGGTGACATTCGAGGCGCGCTTCCCCGGCGAGCCAAGCTTTGAATATCGCCCGGTTTTCGTCGTGGCGTCGCATCGAGTGCGCCTTGAACCGATCGAAATTATCGAGCACGAGATTCGCAACGAGAAACGAGGGGAAGCTGGAATTGCCGACGGAGTAGTCTATCGCCCGCCTGATTTTTTCGGCGATTGGCTCGGACGCCATCGCCCAGCCCGCGCGTATGGTGCCGAGGCCGTACACTTTGGTGAGGGAAGACGTCGAAATCGCGTTTTCGAGAAAGCTACCGGCGGGGCGCGGCGCGGCGTCGCCGAAAAAGTCGAGATAGATTTCGTCAATAAGAACGAAGCCGCCGTAGCGAGACATAACCTCGGCAAGCTTCGCGGAAAAATCTTCGCCGAAAAGCGCGCCGCTCGGATTGTGGGGATTCGTCATTACGAGCAGCTTGGCGCGAGAATCCGCCATCTTCTCAAGTTCTCGAACGTCGGGCAGCCAGCAGTTTTCGGGTCGTCTAGGCAGCCGGCGGATTTCCGCGCCGAAATATTCGAAAAGCGTCACGAGCGGCTCGTAAGCGGGCGATTCGATAATCACGGCATCGCCGGGGCGCAACAGCGCCATCGCGACGAGCAAGTTCGCATGGCTGGAGCCGTTCGCGGAAACAACTTGAGCGGGCCGCGCGCCGTACAGCGCTGAGACGCGCGTCTCGAACTCCCGGAACACCGAATAATCCTCGACGGTGACGGGAAGATTCGATATGTCGAGCCCGAATTCCTCCGGCGAAAGCGGGGGCATACCGCTGGTGCCGAGGTTGAACTTCGTGCCGACGAGGTTTTTTCGCGCCCAGTCTATGTAGCTTGAATACTCCGGCGAAGAACACGATGCCGCAGCCGATAATGTTTCATCCGACATACTAATCTCCAATCAAAAATCCCATCGAGATTATCACAGCATTCGCCATTGGATGATTGAAAAAACTTGGAGCTTCCGGTTGCAGGGTCGCAAATAATCCTATGCTATACTCCCCGGCTCTGAAGGGCACACGCCGCGGCGGGCGCGCCAAATGCCGCTTCGGGTTCCGGTGATTGGCATGGGGCTTAAGTTATTCAATACATACACTCGCAAGAAGGAAGACTTCCAGCCGAGGAAGCGCGGTCTCGCGCGGATTTACACATGCGGGCTTACGGTTTACGACTATATGCACATCGGGCACGCCCGCACATACATTTTCTGGGACATATTTCGCCGCTATCTTTCGTACTCGGGCTATCAAGTTATCAGCGTCATAAACTATACGGACATCGAAGACAGGATTATCCAGCGGTCGAACGAAAGAGGAATAGACTTTCGAGACCTTGCGGACGAGTTTATCGAAGCGTTCGACGAAGACTGCGAGGCGCTGAATATACAGCCTTATACGGTTCACTGCCGGGCGACGGACTTTGTACCCGAAATGGTTTCGATGGTCGAAAAGCTGGTGGAAGACGGCTACGCCTACGTCGTGGACGGCGATGTTTATTACGACGTGCACAAGTTTCCCCGCTACGGCAAGCTGTCCGGCCACAACATCGAGGATTTGGAAGCCGGCGCGAGGGTGGACGTTGACGAAAGGAAGCGGCATCCCGCGGATTTCGCTCTGTGGAAAGCCGCTAAACCGGGCGAGCCGGTTTGGGATTCGCCTTGGGGCAAGGGGCGGCCGGGCTGGCATATCGAATGCAGCGCGATGAGCACTCACTTTTTGGGCGAGCGAATCGACATTCACGGCGGCGCGGTGGACAATATGTTTCCGCATCACGAAAACGAAATCGCCCAAAGCGAGGCTTGCTTTCATTTGGCAGATTCGGACGAGCGGTGGTGCGGCTATTGGATGCATCCGGAGCATTTGATGGTGGACGACACCAAAATGTCGAAATCGCTCGGCAATTTCATAACGGTTCGCGAGCTTTTGCAGGATTACGCGGCGAACGAAGTTCGGCTTTTGTTTTTGGGCACGCATTATCGAACCCAAATGAAATTCTCGAAGGAAGGCCTCGACGGCTCGAAAACCGCATACGAGCGCATCAAGAATTTCATGCTTGCCGGGCTTTCGCGCATCAAGGCGAATTCCGAAATCGAGCCTTTCGAGGACGAGGAGCTGCCGCTTACCAACCTTGCAATCGAGCTTGAAGAAAAATTCACGGCGGCGATGAACGACGATGTCAACTGCCCGGCCGCGCTCGCCGCGGTTTTCGAGTTTATCAAGCAGGCAAATAATCGAGGCTGGGAAATAAGCGAAAACTCCGAAGATTTGCTTGGAGCGTACGAGATTCTTGCCGATATACTTGACGTCTTCGGACTTACTGTGGATGAGCCGGATGCGGGCGGCGGCGGCGAGTTACTCGATGGCGTAATGGATTTTTTAATCGGGCTTCGGGAAGACGCCCGAAGAAACAAGGATTTCGAGTTGTCCGACCGCATCAGGAACGGGCTAGGCGAAATCGGCGTAGTTCTCGAAGATACGGCGGGCGGAACCAGATGGAAGCCTAAGGAATTGTGATGGCTTACGGCTTGTGGCAAAAAATGGTCGCGAGTTATTGCAAATTGTGGGCTTTGGGTTATAATGGTATCCCCCTATTGGAAGGATAAATCGATGGTGGTATTCGAGGAGCACGGGGACATATTGGTCGTTTCGCTTATGGGCGAAATGACAATCTCGCGCATATCGCTTTTCAAGGACAAAATCGACGCGTTCAAAATCGACCGCTTCCACAAAATCGTGGTGAACTTGGAAAAGCTTTCTTTTATCGACAGCAGCGGCCTTGGCACACTCGTTTTGTTGATCAAGGAAGTAAAAACCAATTTCGGCACCGTTGTTCTTGCCGCGCCGCAAAGCCAAGTTAACAAGCTGCTCGATATGGTGAAAATCAACAAGTACGTCGAGATAAAGGAATCTGTCGAGGCGGCGAAAAGCCTTCTGCAAAAAGAACAGGAATAGACCGCAATTTAACCGCCCGCGGCCGATAAATCGCTTTTACCAGCCCAAATAATCCCTTTCCACGTATAATAGGCTGCCAGTGCCAAACCGCAAGTAATAGACTCCCCTCAATATCAAGTCCGTGTGCGGAAAGTATTCTTCGAAAATGAACTGCTCGTTTTCGCCGTCGAAAAACATGCTGTATCCCTGCTCGTAGAATTGCATTTCATATCTGTTGTCTTTCGAATGGTATCGAAGCTGGTAGGGATATGGAACGAAATTCACCATGTCGCTGACGAAAGTCGCATAGCCCATTCTATGCGAATCGTAGGCCCGAATCCACTTAATCTTGGCGCGACCGTCGAAGCCGCAAACGTTGTGGCTAGGCCTCATTCGGCCTTTCGGGGGAAAGAACGACATTACAATCCATTTTGTTCCTCGCCGCGTTCGCCATTCCCAGTAGAAGTATGTTTGATCGACGACGCATTTCGGTTCGCCGTACGCGCTTACCGCATCTTTCATCGTGGATTGGCCGGGCATAAGGCCGTCGATTACTTTTATGAGAGTTCGCTGATAATCCACCGGAAACGGATTGTAGAAAACACGCGCACCGGCGGGGATGTCTTGCGACGAGAAGGCCGGCGCAGGGAAGGCGGCCAGCGCAACAAAACAAAAGGAAGCGATTGTAAGAATGCGCTTCACATGGTCATTATACCGCCGCATCCCCCGGTTTCGGCGCAACAATTGTTAAACATCGTGGCGGACTTCGGAGCGAACGCCCGGCGTCGGCGCTTTATGCCGCTTCTATCGCGCTTTCTTCGCCATTTTCGGAATCGCCGGGTTCCGTTGAATTTTCGGGCAAAAATTCCGCTTCGTAGGCGTAAATTTTGACGTCGCAAACCGCGCTGTTTATTTCTACGGTTACTTCGTAACCTGCCCAGCCGTGCCAATCCTTGTTCACATAAGCGCCGCCGCCCGCTGGCTCTACGCCGTCGGATTTAATCGTTCCGAGGCCGTTTCGCTCGATTTTGACTTTGACACCTTTGGGTACACCGATGCTCACGCTCGATGCGCCTGTGTTCACTTCCAGCGACGAGCGGGCCGCGCCGGACTTCGGAACTATGATGTTCACTGATGCGGCGCCGCAATTAACCTCCGCAGTTTTTACTTGCAGCTTCGACATATCGAGTTTCGCTTCTGCCGCACCGCAGTTGAATTCCATCGAATACAGATATTCCGGAGAAAACTTGACGTCATATTTGTTCGTTTTCGCGCCGGAAAATTTGTCGACCGACTTTTCGGACAATTCAAGTTTCAATATGCCGTTAGACTGGCGTTCTTCGATTTCCGGAGTCAGTCCGAAAGTGCGCGCCTCGATTCGGGCAACCTCGTCTTCGCCGGCATCTTCGAATGCGGTCAGATCGAAATTGCCCGCACCGCCGTTATAAGTGAAGTCCACGCGCTCGATTTCGTCCGGTGGATAACCTTGAACTTTGAAAACTTTTTCCGATACTTCGGACTTTTTCGTCAAAGAGCTGAAAAACGGACTTTCACCGCCTTTCTGCATTTGCATGTAACCGGTTACAACGAACCAGAAAACGGCGATGACCAATAGCGGAGAAATATAGGCAACCGGCCAAGCGGGACTTTTTTCGAAAATGACGTTGATTCCCGCAATTATGAGCAATACCGGCCAGAATCGCCAAAGTTCGGCCCAAACGCCCCAATCGACGACTCCGGCGGTGTTGAGGAAAAACGTCACGCCCATCGCGATAAGAAGTATGCCGAACGAAAGTCTTCCCGCGAATTTTTTCTTGTCCATTTTCTATACCTTCCTAGCCGTTATGTACAAACCGAGAACGATTAACGCCGCAGCAAGCATGTATTCGATACGAATCGGAGGCAGAAACCGGTTGAGAAAAAAGAATGCGCCTATCGCGATAAGGGCTATGCCGACCCACTGCGAACGGTCCTTGGCAAATACGTCTCGCGCTTCCTTTACGAATTCGCTTGCGGACGAAGCGGAAGGTATTCCGGTCGGACTCGAATCGCCCTGCTCATCCGCAAAAACTCGCGCGCCTTCCTTGGGAACGATAATCATCATCAGGAAGTAGATAAGAAAACCCACTCCGTCAAGAAGCGCCAGCACTATGAATATCAGCCGGACCAGCGTCGGGTCCGCATTGAAATATGCGGCAAGACCACCGCATACGCCTGCAATCACCTTTTCGCGTCTCGACCTATATAGTTTGTTGTTCATATTCACACCCTAAAACACCTTCGCGGCAATCATTCGATGAATCCGCCTGCAGAATAGTTCCGTTTCACTCGCATATTCCATTCGCCTCGTTTGAATCGCCGCCGATGAGTTCCGGGTTTTTATCCCAATCGGGAATGACCGCCCAACATACGATGTACACGATTACGAAGGAACCGATACCGGTCGCAAGCGCCGCCACAAGCGTTAGAACGCGTACGATGCTGGGATCGATGCATAGAAATTCCGCCAAGCCGCCGCATACTCCACCGAGAGCCTTGTCTTTGCTTCGAAAAAGGCGCTTTTCCATCTTTTTCTCCTAAAACCTTTTAAGGGTGATTTTGCCGACGTTTACGGAGTAAACAAGAAATATCTTTACTCGTGCCGCGTCGAATCCGGGCGATATCCACTGCGAACCTTCCTTGACGAGCCCCGCGCCATCAATATCCACGCTGCCGAGAGCGGAAGAACCGCTCGCCGTCACGCCCGCTTTTCCGGGCACGAAAATCGTTACTTTTCCCGCATTAACGTCGGCGTTTAAGCGAACTTCAGGAGACTTTTCTCCGATGCGTACGGTGAATTTGCCTGCGTTTCCCTCGAGGCCGACTTTTTCGACAATGTAAGATGTAAGGTCCAGTTCAGCTTTGCCAGCATTTGCCTCGATATCGAAAGCGAGGGGCAGCGAGTCCGAAAATTTCAGATACCATGTGTTGTCATGCTCGCCCCATTGCGCGACGCCGCAACGATCGCCTTGCCTGATATCCAGCTTTGCAATTTCGCCATGAACGTATTTAATCTCTGGCTCGCCGAACGACGTGCTTATATCGGCTTCCATAAGTTGACCGGTCTCGCCGCCCAAAATAAGCCGCCCCGCGTTGAAATCGATACGGACATCGGCTTTTCTCGCGCCTTCTTCCAGCGGTTTTACAATGTGAAATTTGGACGCTGCTCCGGACGTGGATTTGGCGGATACGGATTCGCCCACGCCAATTAAGATGTGTTTCTGGCGATGTCCTCCGGATTCGCCGAAAATGTAGTACAGACCGGCAAGAACCAAAAGCGCCGGCCAATATTGCCAGATGCCATCCAAGGCGGGCATAGAAATGAAGTTATCCGCAATCAAAAACGAGCCGAGTCCGATTTGAGCTACTTGAAATGCCTTGGTTTGGTCTTCGCGCTCCCAGCCGTTTAATGCCCTGATGATGAACAGCACGGGCCAAAATCTGATAAGAACATTGAACCAATTCTGGCCGTAAGTCATTCCAGCAAGTATGCTTACACCGACGACGATGAGTAATACGCCGAACCAATTGAATTTCATCTTGATTCCTCCTTGAGACCCGATATCGATATTTCGCCGGTTTTGGTCTTAAGCGATATGCTCGTCCCGCCGCTCTCGTCGCCGTAGGTTTGGGATACTCCCGAGCCTCGATCGACGGATTGCCCGTTAATCCTGATGCGCCCGCTGCCCGTATTGGCGAAAAGAATGTGCGATGAGGAGCCTGTCAGTGCGAAGTCGATTGCGCCTGTTCCAACTTCTACCGTGGCGCCTTCCAATGTCTCCGAATCGACATCCGAAACGAACACCGCGCCTGTCGAAACGAAAACGGCGATAGAATCGGAAGCGTTTTTAATGCGTACGCTTCCGGTATTGGTTTTAACGAAAGATGCGCCGCCCAATTTAACAGCTTCGACGTCGCCCGTGCCCGCCTGAATTTTCGTATTGCCGGATATATCCTCCGCCGTCACGGAGCCGCTGTTTACCGACAGCGACAAATCGCCCTCGATTCGATATGCGGATGCGCTGCCCGTTCCGATTGAAATCAGGGCTTCGCCGCCGATTCCGGAAAGCGCCACTTCGCCCGTATTGGCAGCGGCGCTCAAGGAGCCTTGTACTTCCCGGAAGGCGAGCTTTCCCGTACCGCCGGCGAAGGTTACGTGGCCGTCGATGCTTTCGATTCTGGAATCGCCGGTCGTTACCGCGGCTTTCAAATCGCCTTCGCGTTTAATTGCCGAAAGCGAGCCGGTACCGACGCGGAGGCTCGCGTCGCCGCTGCCGCCCGACAACGAGAGGGTTCCTCGCGGAATTTCGATTTCGAGCTTTCCGTCAAAGTCCTCTATCCGCAAATCGTTATAGGCGCCGGCAATGGAAACGGCCATTCCTTCGGGGATGTAAATCGTTCCATTGACGCCGTAGTACTTGCGGGAAACGCTGTCCGCAGCGGTTGCGTCGCCGACGGAAAGCGATAAAATTTCGTCGTATGTATTCGAAGTGACCGTAAATTCTTCGGCAAACTTGTTGAAATCGGATTCCGAGCCGCCTCCGGAAAACATTGTCAAATCGAATTCAACGCTTCCGGTTTGGCTGTTTAAAATCGTAATTTCGCCGTTCCAAAGCGCAATCGCGATTTGATCCACATTCGCCGTGGAGATCGGAGCGGAGGCGATTCTCTTTGTTTCGGTTTCACGCGAAATCCGGAAATCTTTAAGCTGGGAATCCGAGGCAAGTTTTTCCAAATCCTTCGTTACGAGCTTGAAATCGGGTATGAAATTGGAGGCGCTGACCTTCTGCCATTCGCCGCCTTCAAAATCCAGTTTCGAAAGTTCGGACGAAAGGGATTCGAGTTCGCCTTTTACTCCCTTGATGGCTTGCTTGACCTCGCCGACGCCTTCCTTCAGCCCTTTTTTGAGTTCGACGATGCCGTCTTTCAATTCCTTTTTGATTTCGCTGTCTTTTTTCACGGCGACTTTTATTTCGGGTTTCAAATCGCCGCCGAAAAGCGGGTCGCCGTGAGTTTTAAGAATGCTGCCGTTTATGAAAAGCCCTACGAAAAGCCAAATCAAAATGAAAACTATTTCTCTGATACGCATATCTTTAACCGCCTTCTTCCAAATTTCCGCCGTTGCCGCCCGTTCTAGCCCGGCGAATTCCGGCCTTGCGCGCGACAAGCATTGCTCCTAGAACGACCATCGCCCCCGGAATTACTACGTTGATGCTTACTATTTTCGAGTGCGTACCGGGAAGCAAAATCAGTCCGAGGAGAATCAGGACTACTCCGACCACCCATCGTTTGGAGCCGCGCGAAACGCCGAGTTCGTCTTCGCCGACCAAGGGCGAAAAACCGTCCCATGCTCCTGCCGCCCATGCTATTAATCCAAGCAGCACGTGCTCGTTGCCGAACGAATAAACGACGACGATGAAGATGGCGACTGCCTTGACGTATTCTCCGCGAGCGAGCTGGCCCAGCCCCGGAATCACGATGGATAAGATTCCCCAAAGCGGGCCGAGAGCGTCGGATACCGGCTTTTTGCCTTCGCCGCACTTCCGGCAAAGACCGGCGCCGGTTGAGTCGGACAGACATTCCCTGCAAAGTGGCTTACCGCATTCACGGCATTCGCCTTCCGCTTCCCGTTCCAAATGGTAGAAACATTTCATGCCGCTTCACCATAGGCGGGCGTTAGCGCCCCGCTTTTTGTCCCTTCTTCGTTTTCGGCGGCGCCGCTCGAATCGGGATTTCCGAGAATACTTTGAGAAATCGAGGCAGCTTTTTCCTTGCCTTGGCTTAGAATTCTGCTCCAGAAAGTTCCGGCTTCCTCGGCTTGCTCGACCACGGTTTCGGTACCCGCTGTCGCGATATCGCGAGTGGAATTCATAAGCTCGAGCGGGCCTCCGGCAAAATGGATGAACAACGCCAAAACGAATACTCCCGTTGCGGCGACCATCCGCCAATCCGGCATATATGCACGCAAGATTCTTTCCGGCAGCGACGGCCGTTCAGCGGCGGCTTTGAGTTCTATGAACAGCCTCGCCTCCATGGCGGGATCTCTTTCTGTTTTGTCGATGCGGGAAAGCACGATGCCTATTTTCCTTACTCGCTCGAAATGGCGCGAGCAATCGCCGCACCTTTTAAGATGCATGCTGACGAGCCTTGTGGACTGAAGGTCGAGTTCCTCGTCCACATAGGCGCTAATTAGATTTTTCGCTTCGCCGCAACGCATGTTTATCCTCCAGTCCCTAACTTTCCAAACCGGCAAGCTCGGACAAATCCCGCCCGCCCAACATTTCCCGGCAGATTTCCAGCCATTTTTCTCTTGCTCGAGCGAGCCTGCTGCGCACCGTGCCGACCGGCAATTTCGCCGCACGGGCTATTTCCGTATAGTCCAACCCCTGAAACTCGCGTAACACAAGGATTTCGCGCAGTTTCGGGGGCATTTTTTCGAGAGCCGCGCCGACGATTTCCCCTAGCTCCCGTTCGTTCATTTCCGTTCTGGCTTCGGTTTCGCCGCCGAGCATGAACTCAACGTCGTCCAAATCGGCGCCCATATGCTTTTTGTGTTTGTTGTACATCTGCCTGCATTCGTTGACTACTATCGAGCACATCCAGGAGTAGGCCCGCCCGGCGTCGCGTAGGCTGCCGAGATTTCGGTAAATTTTGATGTAGGCTTCCTGCAAAGCGTCTTCAGCCAAATCGGAATTGTTCAAATAGCGCCGTGCGATGTTGTGGAGCGGCGCGCTCGTGAGCCTGATCAGCTCACGCCATGCGCGATCGTCGCGCTCCATGCAAGCAAGTATTACCTCACTTGGTATTTGCAACATTCCCCTGCTCCGGCCCGCCGGCGGACTGCCGTGCGCCTCGACACTTTATCTCAATTCCGCCGGCGGCTCGCACGATTCGAACTTGCCGCCTTTAAAAGTACAGTGGAGCGAAAATCGTAACAACTTCCGCCCTTCACCTGTTTGATTGTGCCTTGTGGCCGAAAAGTTCCGTTTTTGCCATTGGCGGAAGTTTTTTGCCGCGAACCCGCTGTTGTATAATCGAGGTTGTGAAGGGAAGCGAAGAAGATTTTTCCGTAATGGGCAACGCCGGAATGGAAATATGAGCGCAGGGGTCATTCAAGGACCGCCTAAGGTTCTCGTCGTGGACGACGAAAACGTCGTTCGCAGTATGATAGTAAAGCTTTTGGGCCAAGCGGGCTGCAAATGCGACGAGGCCGAAGACGGCCAGGTGGCTTTGTCTAGAGTGCGAACCAACAAGTATGACTTGGTCATCACCGACCTGAAAATGCCGAAAATAAACGGTTGGGATTTCATTACTCAAGCCAAAGCGCTTAAACCGAATCTATGGATTGTCGTAGTTTCTCACGTCGATATGCCAAAGCTTGAAGCCATGCTATATCACAAAGGCGTCGCCGGGTTTTTGGCAAAGCCGTTTCAAACGGAGGTTTTTACCGCGTTCGTGTTGCGCCACATAGCGCTAGCGACAGCTTTCAAGCAGATGGAGCAAACCGAGATAGGGCTTAGGGGCGACATTGCGAAAATGCAGGACCATTTCGCCAATCTCGTTAATGAACTGGAAAGCAAGAAACACGCGGCGGAGGCCGGTCTAGAAAGCACGGCGGAACTTATCGGCAGTTTAATCGACCAAAACAAGCTGTTCAAAGGCAGTCACGCGGAAAGGGTTGCGGAAATTTGCGTGGTGCTTGCGGACTATGTCGGTATCGAAAAGGAATCGAGGCGAAGAATCCGTCTCGCAGGCTTGCTTCATCATATCGGATTTCTCGGGCTTCCCGACGAGGTTATCAACACGCCGCCGTCTGCAATGAACGAGCAGCAACTCGAAATTTACTGGAAGTATCCGATTCACGGCGCCATTTTGGTGAAAGAAATGCTGCGAGACGAAGCAATGGCGCTAATAGTCGAGCATCATGCGGAAAACTTCGACGGCACCGGGAAACCTCACGGTATTTCCGGCAAGGCGATTCCGATCGGCGCGCGTATTTTGCGGCTCGCAGACGAAATAGCGAACGTCGCTTTCGACCCGGAAACGGGACTTAGGAAAGACGCCGATTCGATGATCGCCATGCTGAAAAAAGGGCTGGGCAAGAAATTCGACCCGGAACTCGAGGCGGGAGCGAGGGCGTTTATCGTCAGAGATTCGGTTTTTTGGGAACAAACGATAGCGGTTAGCGTTTATGACTTAAAAGAAGACGATTTTGCCGCGGACGACGTCAAGGACAACGACGGAATTCTGATGATTTCGAAGGGCACCAAAATAACGCCTATTTCGAAGGAACGCATCGTAGCCCTGGCTCGGCTGGGAAAATTGCCTGCAACAATAAAAATACACCGAGAATCTACCAAAAAGTAGAACAGCCGAGACAGCTCACGGGCGACCAAGCTTTATCCCGATTCTTTTGCCGATGCGAGTTCTTCCATTGCGATTTCGCCGTTTTCAAGACCGCGAGTTTCAAGGTAGATGTAGTAAACGGTTTTGATTACCGCGGCGACCGGTAGGGCGAGAAACATTCCTACGCCTCCCATAACTCTGGCGCCGATCATCATAGAGATAATCACGGTTATCGGATGCATATTCATCGAACTTCCGCGAATGCGGGGAGCCAAGAAAAAGTTTTCGGCAGCCTGAATTATCAGATAAAGCACTACTACCTTGAAGGCGAGAAGCGGGCTCGTGGTGAAGGCGATTATCGCGGCCGGAATCAAACCGAGAACCGGACCGACCATTGGAATTACTTCCATAACGCCGGCGACCAAGCCGAGAACGAATGCATATTTCACGTCGAGAATCATCAGTCCCAAAGTGCTAGTGATTCCTACGATCAAGCAAAGCAAAATCTGGCCCCGCACGTATCCGCCCAATGAAGCGCTGATTTTTTGAAGCGCATTTGAAATCAAGGGCCGGCTTTTCGCAGGGATAATCAGTTCGAAGCTGCGCCTGAATTTTGCCGAGTCTTTGACGAAGTAATAGCTCATAATCGGCACGAATACGGCGCCGACGGCCGCGTTCGACACCGTGTTCACGACGCCGACTCCTGTCGTCAATGCGGTGCCGGCGACGGCGGGCAGATTTTCCTGAAGCTTGGTGAAAACCTGATCCAGCCAGCTTTGGACGGTAAAAGCCGTGGAGCCTTTGCCATAAGCTTGGATTTGAGCGTTTATATAGTTTTCAAGGCTGGTAAGTACTTCGGGAAGTCCTTTGATGAGAAGATTGAATTCTTCCAATATCGGCGGCATTACAAGAAAGCCGAAGCCGGCAATAAGTAGAAGCATTGCGAAAAGAGATACGAGCGTCGCCGCGGTGCGCGGAAACCTGAAACGCTTGGCAAGAAAATCGGTGGGAACGGCTATGATATACGCAAGCAAAGCCGCGAACGTCAAATAAATGAAGACGTGGCGAATAAAGTAAATGAACACGAAAAGCAGCACGACGAGAACAGCGACAACGATGCGCTTCGTGTAGCCGAATTCGCCCAGAGTTTTGTCTTTCTTCTCAGCCATCTAGTCCTCGTAGTAAACCCACAACATAAAGATATCCTCCATTTGCAAAAAGTTCGCTTTTTCGGCACTAATTAGGCAATCATTTCGTATTTGCCGGCGCAATCGCCGTTTTCACAGCGATTCGATATCGGAATCGTCCGCCATTGCCCTTAGTTTTGCAAGCGCGGTTCTTTGAATCCGGGAAATGCACATTTGGCTGGTTTCAAGGATTTCGGCAACTTCCTTTTGCGACATGCCTTTGATGAACCGAAGCCGCAGGACTTCCGCTTCCGCCTTTTTCAAATGCCGAAACAAAGATTCCAGGAAAACCGATTTTTCGTCGAGAACCGTGTCGCCGGTTTCCGCAACTTGTGCGCTCGACGCATAAAGCCCGTATTCGTCTTCGTCCAGGTTGTCATAAAAGGACTTCGGGCTGTAGGCGCTTCCGAGTTCCATCGCCTCGAGCACTTCGTCTTCCCTCAATCCGGTTTCTTCGGCGATTTCTTTAGCCGTAGGCTCCTGACCGAGTCTGGCGGCTAGAAGCGATTGCGCGGCGAAAACCTTATGACTTGTTTCTTTAAGTTTTCTCGGCACTTTCATTACCCAGCGCTTGTCGCGAAAATAGCGCTGAATTTCGCCGCGAATTGTGGGCCAGGCGAACGTCGAAAACCTGTTTCTGCTTTCCGGATCGAACCGGCGAATAGCAAGAAGAAGACCGGTCATTCCTACTTGTGTAACGTCTTCAATGTCCCCCGGACCGATATTGAAGTCTTTTAAAATGCTGAAAACCAGCTTTTTAAAGCGGGAGATTAGAACTTCCTCCAAGGCGGGCGAGCGGGATTTGCGGTATTCCGTGAAAAGTCTATATTCCTCTGCGCCTAAGCTTTCCTGCTCTTCCGACATAAACCTGCCTTAAACGAAAAGGATATTTTAACAGCCTATGGCAGGCCGAATTGCAATATAAACGGCAAAACGGGGCCGACGATGCGGCCCCGCAACGCTTGGCATCCTGGAAACTGCACTTCTTGCTTGCCGATTACTTGCCGAATTTGTCCAATTCATCGAACTTGCGTTCGAGCTTGAACCCCAATTCGATTCGCTGTTCGCCAGCGACGTTGACGATTTCCACGCCGTCCGTTTTTTCAGAAATAACGGCGAGCACAGGGCTTTGCGTAACTTTTCGCAAACTCCTGGACGGATCCGTTAATGTGATTACGGCGCGATTTGCGTCGATGCGCCAGCGCACGCTGATATGGCCGCTCACGGCGGCGCTGCGGCCGACGATGTCGAGAAAAGCCTCGCTTACCGTCAGCTTGAGATCTTCAATCTCGTCAAGCGTCATATTCCAGAGGTTTCCGACTCCGGCAACGAAAAGCCGGAGAACGGTGGCGTACTCCTCCGCAATCGGCAGCTTGATGTCGATTACATGTTTGGCAAACGCCTTGACATCTTTCATGACAATCATTCCTTATAAATACTGACTGGAGGACGGAAATCACCCTCCGCCGGTATTGTTTTACCCATATCGCATTTCCGTAAAACGGAACCGGGGCAATCGGGAACAATTTTTACGGCATTAAGTCATTCTCGAAATTTTTCCGGCAGGTATTGACAAAGTGCAAATTCAGGAGTATATTAACGGTCTCTGGTATCGATGGCGCGAGGGCCACACCTGGTCCCATCCCGAACCCAGAAGTTAAGCCTCGTTGCGCCGATGGTACTTGGGGGGCGACCCCCTGGGAGAGTAGGTAGTTGCCAGAGACTTTTAGCCTCGCTTCGGCGGGGCTTTTTTTTGCGCAAAAGCGATTTATTTCTCAGGCTCTATTAAAGAATGCAGATTCAAACCGCAATTGGGAATCATTTCACGACCATTGCAACCCTCGAATCATTGTGCTTATTTCAGTAACATGAAGATGAAATATGAGTTCGATGTCATATCACCGCGCTGAACCTCCGTTCATCGCTATGGGAGATTTGGGATATGGACGGCACAGGTAGAAGAAAATTCCTCGGAATTCTTGGCGCCGCCGGCGCAACTACGCTGGCGGCACAAGCGCTTCCGGACAAGGCTCACGCTTCGGGCAAGACAGCCAAGGCTAACCCCGACGAGGTTTACGGCTGCCTTTTCGACACAACGCAATGCGTTGGTTGCCGGAGCTGCGAGGAAGCTTGCAACATAGTCAACGAACTGCCGAAACCGGATAAGTCGTTCAACGACCAAACCGAGCTCGATCGATTCCGGCGCCCTACGGATTCCGCGTATACCGTGGTCAACAGGTTTTATCCCAATCCCGCGAACGTGCATAACAAGCTCGAACCCGTGTTCGTAAAAATACAGTGCAATCATTGCAACGACCCGGCTTGCGTGTCCGCTTGCATCGTCGCCGCGATGGAGAAAGAGAAAACCGGACAGGTGCTTTATCACGCCGAAAAGTGCATCGGTTGCCGCTATTGCATGGTCGCCTGCCCGTTTCAGATTCCAGCATATGAGTATTTCAATTCGCTTACTCCGATGGTAATGAAATGCCATTTTTGCTTCGAGAAATATACCAAAGAAGGCAAGTGGCCCGCATGCGCAAGGGCTTGTCCCAGAGAAGCCATGCTTTTCGGAAAGCGCAAAGACCTGCTGGTCGAAGCCAAAATCAGAATCAGAAAAAGCCCCGGCAGATACAAAACCCACATTTACGGAGAGCACGAAGTTGGCGGCACTTCTTGGCTTTATTTGGCCGGCGTCGATTTCGAAAAAATCGGTTTCCTGAAACTGGAGCAGAAGCCCATCCCGAATCTGACCGAAACCATGCAGCACAACATTTTCAGATACTTCCTTCCGCCGCTCACTTTATATGCGCTGCTCGCGTTCGCGATGTTTTTCAACCACCCGGCGAAGAAAGCCGAATCGGAGAAAGAAAATGGCCACGGATAAATATTTCATTGAAAAGCCCGCCGCCGATTCTCACGAGGAGTCCATACCGGTCGAAGTGCCGTTTTTTACGCGCGGAGTTATGGTTCTCATTCTCCTTGCTCTAATCGGTTTCGGAATGGCCGTTTACCGGTTTTTCTTCGGGATCGGCGCAATTACGAATTTGGATGATCAAAATCCATGGGGACTTTGGATCGGCATAGACGTCGCGACAGGCGTTGCGCTCGCTGCCGGAGGTTTCACGACTGCAGCGCTTGCGCACGTGTTTCATCGAGAGCGCTATCATGCAATTACGCGGCCCGCTCTATTAACCGCGATGCTGGGATATACGTTTGTTGCGGTCGGGTTGCTCGTTGACCTAGGCCGCTATTACAATATCTGGCATCCGATTTTTCCATATTACTGGCAAGGAAACAGCGTACTTTTCGAAGTAGGTTTGTGCGTCGTTATTTACTTAACGGTGCTTTACATCGAATTTTTGCCTATCGTTTTCGAAAGGTTTATGGGCAGGGTCAATCTTCCCGGGTTATTGGCGAAGTTTAATAAGTTCGTGGATTGGGGAATCACGTTCGCATACCGCGCGGTCAACAAGGTTATGTGGGCGTTCATAATTCTCGGATGCGTTCTTTCTTGTCTCCATCAATCCTCGCTGGGTTCGCTGATGCTCATCGCCCCGTATAAGCTGAGCCCGCTTTGGTACACGCCGATACTGCCGCTGCTGTTTTTAACGTCGGCGATCGTAACGGGGTTCCCCATGGTGGTCGTCGAGTCCATGGTGGCGGCGCGCTCGTTCAAATTCAAACCGGAAATGCATATCTTGTCGAATCTTGCCAGAATCACCCCCGTTCTTCTGGCAGTTTACCTTTCCCTGAAGCTCGGGGATTTGATATATCGCGGCGCGTGGGTTGAAATTCTGAAATTCGACGGAGCGGCGTGGTCGTTTCTAGGCGAAATGCTTATCGGGGTCATCGTCCCGTTGTATCTCCTATCCCACAAATCCGTTCGCGAAAGTCATGAGCAATTGTTTGCCGCCAATCTAATGGTTGTCATAGGCGTAGCATGGAATCGAGCAAATGTTTTTATGGTCGGGTATTCGCCGCCTTTCGAAGTCAAATCCTATGTGCCGGCGTTCGGAGAACTTGCGGTAACGGTTGGACTTATTTCCACGCTAATTCTTTGCTACAGATTCGCGGTTAATTATCTTCCCGTATTTCCGAGGGAAATCGCGGAAGAAGCGCGCAAGGCGGCGGCAAGAACATAGTCTTACAAAGCCTTGCCAAGGAGAATCATATGAAAACCGGAAGAACAGAAAAGCGCTATTCGAATGTGGCTTTATCCGGCCTCTTGCTGTTTATTGCGGTTAACCTGTTTACCGCCGCGGCAGACCCCGCCACCAACGGTGTTTCAATCGGCGAGTACCGCGGTCCGCAGATAATTATGATGGGAGATCCGGAACTCGGATTTCCATACGATAAATACGAGCCGGTGATGTTTCGCCACGAATTTCATGCCGACATCGTAAAGGACTGTTCGATTTGCCACCATCATTTCGACAAGCACGAAGAATTGGCGCGTGAAACGGGAACAAGTTGCGAGCCTTGCCACTCCGGTCAAGGCGACCGTTCAAGATACCGCACGATTCCGTGTAAAACTTGCCACGAATCGGATTTCGGCGAAAACAATTTCAAAAGGATTGGCTTGAAGGGCGCAGTTCACCGTCTTTGCATCGATTGCCACGTTGTTCAATCCGCAGGTCCTGTCGAGTGCATGGAATGTCACGTGAAAAACGTGCCGAATCATAATCAATTCGTTCCGGTTTACGAAGGCGCGCAAACGTGCGAAAAATGCCATCCCGGAAAAATAGAAGAAGTGATGCAATCCACTCACTACCGGCTTATGGCTCTGCTGCCCGTCGATTATCTTTACCTCGACGACGAAGGAAAGGAAAAAGCTCCGTTTTTCACATCAGGAATGGTTGCGCATGCCAGCCCGACTTGGGCGACCGTGCCGCAGATAAACTGGCTCTACGATTTATACGACGACCCGGCGACTCCTCATATCGACGTTGTCGGAGGATGCGGAGTATGCCACGTAGGATACGGTCGCGAGCCGTATACCTCAACTTCGGGACTCGGTCCAAGCTTCGGTGAAGAGGAAAACGTAGATTGTCTGATATGCCATTCGTCCACATACGAACGAAAATTCTATCCGATGATGTCAGGCGGAAGTCCGGTGGTTAGCCAAGGAAAGCTTTTAATCAGAGCTGTTCCGGTGGAAGACGGCGTTGCCAATTTCGACGTTTACACGAAGGACGCTCGCAATATCACGCATACGAAAACCGAATACTGCATGAGGTGCCACGAAAGGCCAGGCGGAAAAATCCAAATGTTCACGACTACGTCTTACAACTATAAGCGCGGCGTCGGATTCACGCCCGAGCGGGACGTTCATGCAAGCCTTGGAATTACTTGCAGTCAATGTCACTATACCTCCAGACACCAGTTCAAAAGAAAACTATCGAGCGACCTATTAACATACGGCGACTCTCGATCCGAAGAAGGATGTCTCGATTGTCACAGGTTCGCGCACAGGCGGGACCGAATGACGAATATGGTTGCGAGAGTTTCCTGCACCGCTTGTCACGCAAATTCGACCGGCGGCGTTGTCGAAATCGATTACTCCAAGCAAGTCCGGCCGGAATACTCGCCGAAGCATACTTACGAGCATCCCAATTTGCACATCGCATGGGCGGAAATGGACTGGAAACCCGAATTCAAATGGTTCGCCAGAAAGGTGAAATTCCCGTATACGCCAATCGGCACGAGAAACGATGGAATGCTTTATCCGTACAAAAAACTGGAAGTTACAGTCCCCATCGACGAAAACGGAAATCTCATTCCGATCAAACACGACTCGCTGCTTATAGACGGCGATATAAACGAGGCGATTGGAAAAGGGCGTGAAGCTTACCTGAAATATATGGCCGGATCGGGCAAGACATCCGAGCCGAGAGGCATGCCTCCCCTTCCCGGCGAGCATGCAGGCTTCGACAAACGGACTTATTTCTACACTTTCAGCCACGGCATTTCAAGAAACGAAGCGCGGCCTTGCGAAGACTGTCACAGCGCGTCGAGGGGTCTCGATTGGGGTAGGCTCGAAATCATGAACCCGTACCCGCTGCCGTAGCTTATCTTGAACTATGCCGGAATTTCATTCGGCAATTCGCGAATTCCGGGCGGCCAAATCGAACACGTGAAAAACGCGCTTGAGCGCCGTTTGATTGATAACGATATCACGAACAGGTATCATTAATTCCGTCCATTTCGAGGTGAATTATGAATCCTGAGTTCGGCGGTCCTCGCGAGCAGATTCCTTGGTTCAAGCGTCGCTGGGTAATCGTTTCCGGAGTATTCGTGGCATTTATGGCGCTTAGCGGCATAGGCGCGGTCGAGTATTCGCATGAGCCGAATTTCTGCCTTTCGTGCCACATAATGCAGCCGTATTACGACAATTGGCAGACGAGTTCTCACAAAGGAGTCAATTGCGTCGACTGCCATTACGAACCCGGATTTCGAAACAAAATTAAAGGAAAGTTTCAAGCGCTCACTCAACTTGTAACCTACCTCAACGGCACATACGGAACGAATCCGTCCGCGCAAATTCAAGATGCAAGCTGTTTGCAGTCCGGATGCCACGAAACGAGACTTATAGAGGGGCCGATAGAATTCAAACAGGGAATCAAATTCGACCATGCCGCTCATATCGGGCAACCGGTGCGCGGAATATTGCTCAAGTGCACGTCATGCCACAGTCAAATCGTACAGGGCGATCATATGTCCGTTACGGAGTCGGTATGTTTCACTTGTCATTTCAAGGGGCAAGTCAGCCCTGCACAGCTTAGAGAGCAGTCGTTTTGCACGTTTTGCCACGAGCCCCCCGAAAAACCGATAATGATCGACGGCCAGCCTTATCTTCACAGTTATTACGTTTCGATCGGCGTTGATTGCCAAAGATGCCACCAAGACGTAATCAAAGGCGAAGGCGGAGTTTCGCTGATGAGGTGCAAGCAGTGCCATCCGGAGCAGGAGCGGACGCAGCATCTTACAGATTTCCAATTCATGCACGACAAGCATGTTACCGACGTAAAGATTGAATGCTTCGAATGCCACGACGAGATTAGGCATCATCTGCCGCAAAAGGAAGCGCCGCCGATGACGAACTGCAATTTCTGCCACGTCGCCACTCACGACGCGCCGGTTCAGCTTTATATGGGCGTGGGTGGAAAGGGAATAGACACTCCGATGCCCGCGCGCATGTTCCAAGCGCAGGTTGACTGCATCGGATGCCATTCCGAGGCACACGGATTCGGGCCGGACGCCGCGGGACACATAATAAAGAGCGAAGCGACTGTTGAAACATGCGTACTCTGCCATCAAGAAGGCGGGCGCGAAATGTATAACGATTGGAAGGTTCGCGTACCCAGATTGCTGGCGCCGGTAAGGGAAAAACTACCTCGCGCCGAAGCCAAAGTCAAAGCGCTGCCTGCAGGTTCGCCGGACAAAGAACGGTTCGAGAATTTGGTGTTCGAAGCGCGTTACAACCTCGAGCTGGTCGAAAAAGGCAATGCAATGCACAACCTGCAATATGCAAGTGCCCTCTTGCAAAAGAGCGAGGAGTGGTTGGACGAAGTGCTTAAATAACTTTCGGCCTATTGCGGATAGAATCAAACCAGTGTTTGGACAAAAACGACGCGTTTAGGCACGAGTTTTTTTGGCAGCAATCAATCGGCAGATTCGGCTTTTGCATTGCTCTTGACTTATTTGTTGAATCAGAACTTCACGCCTCTGCTTTCGTGGCAGGATTGGCATGGCTGTTTTCCATGACACATACTGCATTTCATCGGCTCGCCTTGAACTTGCGACGGATGAATCGTCAGGTAGTCGCTTGAATGCGGCATCGGAACCCCGTGACAATCTATACAGAATCGTTTGGTGCCGTGGCATTCGCTGCAGGAATTCAAATCGAGATTCATTCTGCCGTGTGCCAAATCGAAGTTTGATTGAATATGAGATTCGGGCTTAAGAATGTCCACGTCCTGATGGCAGGTGGAACATGCGGCCGGTACGCCCCTGTCCGTATGGCAGGCGATGCAGTCTTCTTTGACCGGAGTGTAAACCAGTGCCCCGCTCGAATGGTGGCAAGTGTGGCAGACTACCCCTTCATCGAAATGCTTTTGATGACTGAAAATCAAGTTCGCGTCGTACGTCAAAAGCTTGTCTTTCGGATGACAACTCAAACAGAGATTGATATCTTCGCTTAAATGGCTCGCTTCAAGCTGGGGGGCCGGCGAAGCTTTGCGCAAATTTTCGGCAATTTTTTCCGGCGTGAATTCGGGCGCGGGAGTTACGAAAATACGTTCTGGATCTTCAAGCTTAACTTTGTCGCAGGAAACGGCGGCGAACTGCGCGATAAAAAACAGAAGAACGAAAAGAAGGGCAAATTTGCTATTCATCGCTATCGCCCTCCGGAGAATTTTCCTCATGCGGGCCTTCGGGCGGCCGCGAAGCGGCTTCGATAGCGCTATCGGCATCGACTTCCGTCTTTGCCATCGCCAGCGCCGTGCGGTAGGCGGCTTCGATTTCCGCAAGTTCCTCGCCATGATGATGCGCCATCAATTTGCGCGACATTTTGCCCGTGAGCCAGACCGGATTTTGCGGATATGCCGTTGGATGTATATGGACGTTGAATAAGTGCCAGAGAATTATCGCGAGGGCGGCGAGCAGTGCTTCGTAATCGTGAAGCATCAGACTAAGCGGAAAAACCCATTCGGGCAAATGGTGCTGTGCGAAAACGGGAAACCAAAGAGCGAGACCGGTTAGAATCATTACCGAATTGCCCCACGCCACGGCGAAGTATTCGAACTTTTCGATATAGTTATAGCGGGCAAATCTGGGAGTTCGCTTTATTCCGAGGAAATATGCGAAATTGTCGGCGACGTCTTTGAAGTCGCGCGCCCGGGGAAGCATGGCAGTCGAGCGCTTGCCTTTGGAATATTCCATTATCAGCCAGACGACGTGATATACGGAAAGGATAATTAGCAGCATCCCGCAAAACCGGTGAAGAAGTCCTGCGCCTTTGACGCCGCCCATCATCATCATTAGAATTTTGCTTGCCGGAGATTCCGCGAATTTAAGCGGAAAGCCCGTTAACACCAATCCGCCGAAGCTGATCATCAGCATAAAGTGCTGAATGCGATGCTGAAAATTCCAGCGCTGATACCAAACCAACCGGCCGTTTTCGTCGAACTTTGCGTGACGAACGCGCCGGTCAAGTGCACCCGCTTTAATTGCCGCTACTTCACGGTACCTCGTTTCCACATCGCCCGCGCGCGTAATTCTGCGCGTTTCGCGCTTCGTCTTCCGGCGTTCCAGGCCGGTTCGCCGGTCGCCGCCTCCGAAACCTTTAAATCCAAGGAACCTAATGGCCGCCACCTCCGATTCTTGCTCGAACGTAGTCGAGAAGCATGTGGAGGGCAAAGCCGCCCATCGAAATGAAAATCAGCCACAAATAAATCTGTTCTATTGCAAGCACTACTTTGTGCCACACGGCGGGTTTGGGATTGTGAGTAAAAGCTTGGGCGAAACCGTAGTCCGCTCCGTAGTGACACTCGGCGCAGGTGGCGGATACGTTCCTATCGTTCACCCGGCTTCTAGGATCTTTCGAGGAGTAAATATCGTGGACACCGTGGCAACTTGAGCAAACGGCAATGCTTTGCAAGCCGCCGATTTCCTGCTTTTTGCCGTGGAAACTGCCTTGATACGAAGAAAGCACGTTTCGGGCAAGTCCGAATCTGTCCGCTATTGCCACTTCGTCATGACAGGATGCGCAGGTATAAGGCTGGTTTTCGATGCTGACAGGAGAAGTTTTGTCGTGAACGGGCACAATGTAGTGGTATCCGTGACAATCCGCACAATCGGCGGAGGCCGAAATTCCATCTTTGAAAATCGCTTGGCCGTGCACAGTATCCTTCCAATGATTCGAAACGTCTTCATGGCAATTAAAGCACGCAAGAATCGCGGAAGGGTCGCCTGTCCGCTTTTTGGCGAGGTTCGAATATTCATCTGCAATTCGTGCCGGCTCGTGATGCCCGCCATCCATGGACGAATGGCAAACCGCGCAATCGAATTTGCCATGTACGCTTGACTCGAATTTTTCGAGATCGACCCAAAGGTATTTGGTGTTACCGGTTCGTGTGTGTTTATAGAGCATTCGGTCGGAATGGCATGGAGCGCATCCGTTCGAGCCGCGCGTAACGTCGACGGATAATGGGACGATTAGACCGTTTTCAAGCCGCTTTTCTTCCGCATTCGCACGAAACGCCGCCGCCGAAAACGACGCTGCCGCGAAAGCGAGAGCTATGGCAAGCCTGAAAAACAACTAACGCTCCTAGTAAAGCCTGTTTCTGATGACGTATATCAAACCGGAAATCGACGCGCAAAGGGCGATGAACAAAAAGAGGAACGAAAATAAGCCGACAACCGCCCCTATCGCGTATCCGAAAATCTTGAGCCATTCGATTTCAAACGGAAGTTTGAACGCGGAAAAAAACTGCGCGCCGCCGTAGATTCCGTAAAACACGGTAAGAGGCAATCCGGCAACGACGAACAGCGCGAGACCGATGCGCGCGCCTTGCATAGTTGCCCGTTTGAATCCGTTTTCTTCCACCTGAATCTACCGGAAAAGCATCTTGCGACCGCCTCTAAGAGCTTGGCGGACGCAGAATTTTGCCGGAAAAACCGGCGAAAAAATATTATCATTTTGTGAGCCGCGTCACAATTTGGCGCCCGTTAGGGCGGGTTTTCACAAGTATGCCGCTATCGTTATATTTCGGATAATCACTTGCGCTCGGGCGCGATGTATGAAAGAGAATCGTCGAATTCCCAGTTCGCCCCGAAAAAACCAATCGCTCGCGAACCGGCAAGTCCGTATCTCGCGATTCCGGACTCCGAACCGATTATAAAGTCCGGCAGTGCGGAACCGGAATAAAGCGCTGTCAGCTTTTCGCAAGTTTTCAGCCCGCTTTCCGTAGCTGCAACGTTTATCAGTATCAACTTCTCCGGATTGAACGGACTCGGATATACAAACTTGGTCAAAAGGTCTATGCCCTGCAAATCTTTGCCGCCGATTCGTACGGCATTCGAACCAATTGAAATCGGAAGTTTATCCGCTATCTCTTTCGGTAAATACCGATTGGTGGAGTAAAAAACGAGATTGAAGTTGCGCTTGTCATCGTCGGTTAAGTCCTGATATTTCTTAATTTTGCAGAAACCGTTGCCTCGATACCACCAGCGCGCCGCTTCGTTGACGGCACATTCGAGCGCAGCAGGTTCTAGCCCATCGGTCGCATCCACTAAAATAAAGGGCGAAAAATATGCGCGTTTTATGGGTCCGCTTATTTCCGAAAATTTCCGCGGCAATTCGGGAGCCGAAGCGCCGGCATTCCAGCCATCGGCCGTTTTCGTCAAGTAAACTCCCGTTTTACCTGCGCGAACGGGAACAAATTGACCGTCCACGATGATTTTAGCGGTTTCGTCCCAAAGCGAGGAAGGCAAATTCAACAAAAGCGCCGCAACGTTGCTTGTGTTCAGCGAAATTTCGGTTCCCGAGATTTTTCCGTATAGAGCCGTCCGGCCGTAAAGCCGTTCTTGGGATAAAACCGTAACCCAATGCCGGCGGTTTTCGTTTGCCAAATCATAACCTACGAAAGCGACCTCTGCCGGAGCCGCATTTCTTTCCTTGCCGTAAGCGAAGTCGATTATCTCTTTCATATCGACCGCGTCCGCGCCGGGCCTTTCGATATTGAAATCCCACCAGTGTCCAGCTTCCGGCTGTTCGAGCAATTTCGCCCGGTATCCCATTTTTTCGAGCGTGCCGACGAGCAGCCGCGGATGAGTGGCGGGAACGTTGTCGTCAATCGTGCCATGTACGGCCAGTATCGGCACATTCAACAGGTTTTCGACCAGCAACTCCGTTCTATCTGGAGCATTGCACATATCCAAAATTCTGCTTACTTCCGGGGGAGAAAAAATCTCCGACTGCCTAAGCAAAAAAGGAACGTAAAGCTGAAAACTCGACCAGCCCGCGATGGGGATCATGGCGGCAAATTCATCGGGATGCGTCGATCCGACGTGCCAAGTTCCGTGACCTCCCATCGAATGGCCGCTGAGAATTACTTTGTCCGGATTAACCGGCAGGTCAAACAATGAACGTTCCAACACTTCGAGCGCGTCGAGCCTGCCCCAGTCTTGCCAGTCGAAACCGTAAGGCCGCCTGTTTGTCGGCGCGACGATGTAGGTCCAGTCGTATGAGCCGTAAGCCTCGACCTGTCCGTCGCTATCAACGCCCGCTCCGTGAAGCGACAGAATCATGGAGTAACGTTTTTGCTCGTCGAACGGTACTGGCGGGCGGACGCTGTATTTTTGAACGCTGCCGTCCATTTCGGACAAAAAGGTCACTCTGTAAGTTTGGCCGGCGCTTCTGACGCGAATATTCGCCTCGGTTTCGAGACTAAAATCCTCCCGGAAAAGCCTGACCGGCACACTTACTTTTTCTTCCCGATATTGCTTGCCGAAAAATCGCGATTCCGTTTTTACCGGAACCGGCAGCTTTACAATTCCGTAGGGCGGCACATCCGGAACATCGGCCGCGGTCAGCTCGATTCCCTCGATTCCCCCAATCGTAATCTTCATTCCGCTTTGCCACTCGCCCGTGTAATTCACGATAGGGATTCCGGCATGAGAGTCTAGCGGCGCGCCTTGCATTAAATCCGGCAAAAGCATATCCGATTCGATGATTCCTGCCGGAGATTCGGGAGAAGGCAATATTTTGAACGTAAAAGAACGCGAACCCGCCCAGCCAGACAAACCAACAAGAATCGAATTGACCCCGGCGTCGAATTTTGCAGGAGCTTGCCAGACGCCGCTGCCGTAAGCGTCACCCATATAATCCCTGCCGTTAACTTGAAAACTTCCTATTCCTTGCGCCGCAACCAGCGCCCTGCATGGGGAGGGAAATCGCACTTCGGTGTAAGCATAACCGCGAAATCCGACACCCGCGGCACCCCACTCGTCTTCGCGCATTTCCCAATCCGCTTCGGGAGGATTTTCGAATTTGACCGCTACATTGCCGTTTTCGTCCGGAGCAAATTTCGACCAGCCGACGCGTCCGCCGTGGCCGAAAATGCTGGGATACGTGCGGCGGAAGTCGGGAGGCATAGGTAGCCGCTTGCCATCGAAATAAAAAAGCGGGTCGGTTCCGCTTTCACGCGAACCAGAGTGGAACGGCCCCAGGACGTGCCATTCGCCTGGAACGATTGCTTCTCCAGAATAAGCCGGCAACGTTTCGCCGGCCGACAATGAAGGCGCAAATGCGAATCCGGCGCAAAATAAAACTATAACGACAAAAACCGACTTCGAATTCATTTTTTCCTCCGGCATAGCCGTAGAATTTAATGTTATCACTCATTTTTTTAGAACACTCGGCGCAGGACAAAAGGAATCGCAAAAGTGGCAAAATAAACGGCGATGTGCGAATCGAAACAAGATTGGGTTGGAGAAATCGAGCGCCTCGGATGGGGGGGCGTGGGAATCGCGCGCGGAAAAGAGGGGCGACTGATTCTGCTTAGAAGCAATCTTGCGATTTTTCCGGGCGAAACGGTTACAGCAAAATTACATTGGAAAAAACGGCATGCGGAAGGCGCGGTAAATTCATGGCTGAAAACAGACGAGCGCCGGTGTGCGCCGGATTGTCCGGTTGCCGAAAATTGCGGAGGCTGCTCGCTTTGGGGTGCGGGCTCGTACGCTTCGGAACTAAAAAGGCTCACGGTGCACGATTTGCTTTCGCGGGCATTCGGGGAGGCGATCAAGTATGAATGGCTGCCCGCGCCGCTAGACGCACGGCGATCGAGAATTCAACTTCACTTCGACGGCGCAAGGCTGGGTTTTACCAAAAGGAAGTCAAACGAAATTGTCGAGGTGGAAAATTGTCTTATGGCCGACGAGGCGGTATCGAGCGCAATTCCGCATTTGCGCGACGCATTGGCAAACAAGTCCATTTCCGGCAAATTTTCGAGATGGGAACTGGATTGCGGATTGCCCGCAAAGGCAGTGTTTTTGCATCCGACAGGCATGCGAAGGCTGGCCTTCAAACTCGATAACGGGAAATGGATTGGAACAACGGATTTAATCGATTACAAGTTTGCGGACGGCGAAATGTCCCGAACAATCGGCACTTTCTTTCAAGCTTGCCCCGGCTGGGCGATAAGCGCAATTTCTTTGGTTTTCGAAAGATGGAACGTGACGGGCGATACCTTATTCGACGTTTATGGGGGATGCGGTTTCGTCTCGTTTATTTTAAGAAAACGATTCAACAAGATTATGTTGGTCGAATCCGATGCGGACGCTTGCGCCGACGCCCGCCGAAACCTTAAAGGGGCTAAAGCGCAAGTTATCGAAATGGATACGGCGCGCTGGTTTATGACGAAACCCGATTTCGAGGGAGGAACTCTTTTCCTTGACCCGCCCAGAAGCGGACTCGGCCGCATTGTTGTCGAACAGATTTGCGCCTCCAATGTTAGCGACTTGATTTTGTTCGGGTGCGACGGAGCGTCATTCGTCAGGGACTCAAAAGGTCTGCTCGGGAACTTCGGCCTAGTTGAACTCGCGGCAATCGACCTGTTTCCCAACACTTCGCAAGTCGAGTTTGCCGGAAGGTTTAAAAGGTAAAAAATCTTCTTCGCATTGATATACTTCGCCCGTGGCGGACATCGAAGTTTGTATCGACAATTTTATCGAAAGCTTGCTTCTCGAAGAGGGGGCAAGCAGAAATACGGTCGTGGCATATTCGCAAGATTTGTCAGCTTTCGCCGAGCTCTCGGGAATAGTCAAACCACAGGACATAACCTATATTGCGGTCTTGAAGTATCGCGAAAAACTTTCGAAAGACGGGATGGCGAAGGCTACGATTGCCCGGAAATTATCCGCATTGAAAAAGTTCCTGAGATGGCTCGAGGCCGAAAGGCATATCTCCGAGTATCCGCTTCCTCGCACCTTCAAGCTGCCTCAAGTTGCCGCATTTCCCGAAGCCTTGCCTTATGCCGAAGTAGTACGATTAACCAACGCTCCCGACAATGAAACGCCTCAAGGCATTCGCGACCGGGCGATGCTTGAATTTCTGTATTCAACCGGCATAAGGGTTAGCGAGCTTACCGGAATGACGATTTCCGACGGACGATGGGCGGATGGACAGGCCGTGGTTCATGGCAAGGGCGGAAAGTCGAGAACCGTTCTTTTCGGCGGCAGGGCGATTAAGCGAATTGGCGAGTATTTCGAAAAGGCCCGCCCGCAGTTTAAGGGTTGCGACGAATATCGAGAGATGTGGCTGGGCAAAAACGGACCGCTCTCGCGCATTCAGGTATATCGCCTTGTTAGGGACTATGCTGCAAAAGCGGGACTTATGCGCAAAGTCAGCCCGCATACTTTGCGCCATTCGTGCGCGATGCACCTGCTTCAGGGCGGCGCGGATTTGCGAGCCGTTCAGGAACTTCTGGGGCACGCAAGCATCCGGACGATTGTTCATTATACGCATTTCAATATCGAGGATTCTAGAAAAATTTACGACGAATGCCACCCGCATGGCGCGAAACCAATATAGAAATCGCGGAAGTGATTATAAAGATATATACATTTATATGTCATTTAATATTGCGCTTATGGCTAGTTAACTCTAGTATAACCTAGGTTATCCTATAATAATTTGCAATAATCAGTATATTCGGGTATAATCGTAATGTGACCGGAGTATCCGAACTCCGAATATGCCGCTTTCGCTTTGTGGTATGATGTACATACTGGCGAGGGCAAAGGGGCTTGCTATGGATTTCATGAATGGAGTTTATTGGTTCTGCCTAGTGTTGGGCGGCGGCTTCGTGCTGGTTCAGTTCATTCTGCTGCTCGCCGGCGGAGTTATGCACGGCGTGGACATTGGCGGCGGCGGCGCCGACCTTGACGTTTCAGACCTCGACGCAGCCGGTGCCGATGCGGATTTCGACCACGCTCATGATCCGACGATAAACGCACCCGGCGTTCAGGCTTCGCACGGCGAGTATGCGACCGGCATGAGCGACCTGCATGTCGGCCCGTTTTCCCCGATGTCAATCGCCGCGTTCCTTGCCGGGTTCGGCGGGATGGGGCTGGTGATGGATTCGGTAAACATTCCCGATACGCTCGGCGTTCCGGCCGCGATTTTCGGCGGTTTAATGTCGCTGCTATTCGGGATACTCGTTTCGGCGGGATTGATTTTTACGCTGAACAAGTTTTTCGAAAACACCGGCGCGTCAAGCGGTTACAGCGAAGGCGAAGTTATCGGCAGGGCCGCGACGGTTTCCGTGCCGATGGACGGCAGGAGTCTTGGCGAAATCACGTATATCGCGGGGCATGGCACCAGGAATTCGCCGGCCAAACCATTGGACGCCGACGCGGTGTACAAACAAGGCCAAGAGGTTTTCATCGCGTCTATCGAAGACGGGATATTCAGCGTCGTCGATCTGGACAGAGCGCTTTCGCTTAAAATCATGACGCCGGCCGAAGGCGAAATCGAAGGCGGTGTCGATATCACGGACGCATAGAAGAGACACGGACGGCAGGTTCGAAAGCCGCCGGGCGTAATGCCCGGAAAATGGAACCGTTTACGGTCACGGTAAATGTACTATTCGGGGTTTTGGCAAGGAGGACGTAATGAACGCACTGTTGGTTGAGCTTACGGGCATGCCGATGGCGATGCAGATTTCAAGTCTGACGCAGGGCATGATTACGCTCGCGATCGGCGTAATAGTTTTCATTTTGATCTGCCTTTGGATTTGGGCAAGCAGATACGTAAAGGTCGGCCCGAACCAGGTGATGGTGGTCAGCGGACGCCGCTATAAAGTGCGCGACCCACACGGCAACTACGTTTTCAGGGGCTTCCGCGTAGTAAAAGGCGGCGGAACGTTCGTATGGCCCATCATCGAGAAAGTCGACGTAATGACTCTCGAAATTATGACCATCGACGTTAGGACGCCGGAGGTCTATACGAAGATGGGCGTGCCGATTATCGTTGACGGCATAGCGCAGGTCAAAATCAAGGGAGACGATTTCAGCGTCGGCACGGCGGCGGAGCAGTTTCTCTCGAAAGGGCTGAATGAAATTCAGCGCATTGCCCAGCAAACGCTGGAAGGCCACTTGCGCGCGATCATGGGCACGCTGACCGTGGAAGAGGTGTACAGCAACAGGGACGCTTTCGCTCAGAAAGTTCTCGAAGTCGCGGCGACCGACCTCAATCATATGGGACTCGGCATCATAAGCTTTACGATTCGCGACGTGCGTGACAGCGTGGGCTATCTGGATTCTCTCGGAAAGGCCCGCACGGCGCAGGTCAAGCGCGACGCTCAAATCGGCGAGGCGGAAGCGCAGCGCGATGCCGACATTGCGATTGCGGAGGCGTCGAGAGACGCAACCATCCGTTCCGCCGTGGCGACGCAGGAAGGGGACGTCGCGAAATTCGAGGCGGAAACGCGAATCGCCGAAGCGAAGCGCGATTACGAAATCAACGTCGCGAACTACCTTAAAACCACGAACATCCAAAAGGCGGACGCCGACCTGGCGTACGACTTGCAGAAGAACAAGACCATGCAGCAAGTTCGCGAACAGGAAGTCGAAGTCGAAGTAGTTGAAAAGACGAAGCGAATCGAACTGCAAGAAAAGGAAATCCTGCGCAAGCAGAAGGAACTGGAAGCGATCGTCCACCGTCCCGCGGAGGCCGAAAGATATCGCATCGAGCAGCTCGCGAACGCGGAGCAATATAAGTTGACCAAGGTTGCCGAAGGCCAGGCGGATGCCGTGCGCCAGCAGGGATTTGCGCAGGCAGACGTCGTGAAGGCCGCGGGCGACGCGGAAGGCTCGGCGGTGCGCGCAAAGGGTCTCGCCCAAGCGGACATCATTCGCGAGCAAGGTCTAGCGGAAGCCGAGGCGATGGAGAAAAAGGCGTACGCGTGGCAGAAGTACAACGAAGCCGCGGTCTTGATGGTGCTTATCGAAAAGCTGCCCGAAATCGCGTCGAGCATTTCGGCTCCTCTCGCGAAAACCGAGCGCATCGTGATGATTTCCGGCGGCGGCGAAGGCGGGCCGGGCGTGAGCAGGCTTACGAAGGACGTTGCGGACGTGATTTCCCAGCTTCCGCCGGTCGTGGAATCGCTTACCGGTCTCGATTTGAACACTTTGCTGCAAAAACTGCCGCAACTCGGCCAGCAGGCAAAGGCCGAGCCGAAACCGGGAGCGGGCGGCGGCGAAAGCGGCGCCGGAAAGCAGCATTAACGAGGTTTGCATTTCGCGGCACGCAGAATCAGCGGCGCGCAACTTGCAATGGAGATGCCGGCGGGCGTGCAATAATCGCTCGCCGGCTTTTTATATGCTTGGATGGTGATGCTTGTATGAAATCGGTTTCGAAAATCCGGATGCTTTACGTAACCGCGATATGTATTGCGGGATTTTCCGCATTTCATTATCCGGCCGCATACGCTCAAGACTATCTGGGGGACGCTCGGGCGCATATTGATGCGCGTGATTTTCTTGCGGCGCTATCCGCGGGGGAGGCTGCGCTTGCGGATAATTACGCAAATCCCGAAGTGCACGAGGTGCTTGGCGACGTTCTGCGCGAGCTTGGTCTTCCGATTGCCGCGGCGATGTTTTACGAGCGTGCGTTCGATTTGTACTTCGAGCAAGCGATTGCGGGCGGGCATCCGGGCGTGAAGGAAAAAATGGCGCGCACGGCCGCGAAGCTTGCGGCCGCGGCCGCGATTGGCCCGCCTATGCTGGCGGAATCGAATGCGAGGGACGAGAGCACGCTGTATTACGGTATGAACGCATTCGCGCTGGGCAGCCGCGACGCTCGGGCGATGCGCGAATACGCCAGCGCGTGCATATCGTACAGGCTTTTTCCGCAGGCCGAGAACGCGCTTACGCTGGCAATTTCGTCATACGGCGCAATGCTGCCCAAAGACGCGTTTGCGGCAGACTTGCATCATCTGCGCGGGGCGGCGAGATTTTATTTGGAAGATTACGCAGGCGCGCTTTCGGACTATACGCTTGCAGAAAAAAACGGACTGGACAGCGTGACGCTTTACGGCAATTGGGCGTTCGCGCTTGAGGCGCTGGAGAAGTGGAGCGAGGCGCTCGAAATGTGGCGAAAGGTATCGAAAATGGACGTGCCCGCGGAAAACAAAGCGATGGTGGAGGAGCATATCAAGCTTTGCGAAGAGCGGCTTAAATCGTAGCGCAGGCTTCCAGCCTGCATGCAGCCAAGATGGCTGCGCTACGGCGGCTCTGGTATCATGCGGTTTCGAGGTTATTTTTATGAGCGGCGAAATCAAATATGTCCCCAAGGGCTGGGGCGGCGAGTATTGGATTCATAACGACGAGCTTTATTGCGGCAAAAAGCTCGTACTGAGCGCGGGCAAGCGCTGCAGCCTGCACTATCACAAGCTGAAGACCGAAACGTTTTACGTCCAGAGCGGCCGGCTCAAAATGGAACTGCGCCACCCGGACGGCCGCGAGGAAACGCTAATCATGCAGCCCGGTGACGCTCTCCACCTGCCGCCCGGCACGATTCACCGATTCACGGGAATCGAAGACAGCGAAATCTTCGAATTCTCGACCCAGCACTTCGACGACGACAGCATCAGAATCGAACCGGGGGATAGTCAGGTGTAAATGCGCGTGCTACTTCCATTATTGCCACTACTCCTGTTTCAGCTTTTTCCCGAGTGCAACCTGCAAATCATTCCACGTATTTACAATATCACGGAGGTATACTTCATTTACTTGACCAGAGCCATTTGAATCTCTTTCGGCAGCCCTCTCGGCTTGAGAGCAATAATGACAAAAATCACCAAATGCATTTAATACCTTTGCAGTTTTAGCCCAGAACGCTTTTTCCTTATTGATACAGTGAGATATTTTCTTGCACATCTCACCAATTTTGGTTGTATATTCTGTTTTGCCCTCTCCAATTATTCGATTGGAGCGATAACTATCTTTTACATAGCTCTCATCTAAAACAATCCTCCCTCTATTTCTGCCAACCTGCATATCTGTTTTTGCTGCTGTTTCGATTCCCGAAAGAAATCTGCCTCTTATCCATGTGTTACTAATTAAATGATGCAAAGCACTTGCAACATAATCACATTCGTTAATTTCCTCAATGAGGTCGCTGGATACATCCCTTGACATTTCTTCAAAAGCTAATATTGATATACCTTTTATGCCTGAGTAATTATTATGTATTCTCATTGCCTCGGCAATATACTCCATTCTGATATCATATATTGGGTCTCCTCCATATTCGACCACGCCATTCATATGTATAGATTCGTAAAATTCATAGTTACGATGAATTATATTATTCTTTATATTCAGCCATTGTTCACGATAATTATTGTCGTTAAGCAAGTCAACGCCAGCGTTTAGGGCAATAATTCTCCTTGTTATCATATTATGGCCAAATCTATCGAGAGAAAATGCCCTAATTCGGTTTCTTATTGATGTTGCAGCGGGATCTATTAATATTAGCAATAGTTGTTCATTTTGGCGGCAAGACATTTCAAGCATGTCAATCATGTAATCATCGTAAAAACTATATCCGACTATTACCAAGAGCTCCAGGCTCAATAAATGCCTTTCATACTCCTTTTGAAGAAATGCATAGTGTGGCTTCCCGATGTCCTTTGTCTGAGCCGGAAAAAGCATTATTCGATCAATCTCAGCAATTTCAGCGGCATCGATTAGCTTCGTACTAGAACGACCTCCAAGAGGTATAGCCTCAATGTCCCCGCTATCGCTAGATACCCAATTTGCTGAGCCGTGTAATTTATATAGGTTTATAATCGGTGTCTTCCGGCTTGTAGAGCGCCCAAATGATGAATTACTTGTTTTTTCAATGCATCGCACATTTATAATATGAGATGCATATCTTTCAACACAAAAGTCGTAATTCGTGGTAAAAACAGCCAAATGTTGAAGATTTCTAGCAAAAAACTCCAAAAAGTTTAGGTACCTTAAGTCTTTTAAACTAGTGACTTGCTGCCGGACAAACCGATATATACTTTTAAGCAATCCTTCCGGGTCTGTAGGGAAATATTTGGAATTAAAAGCACCTAAATAATAAAGTGGAATATCGCGGTATATTAAGCATTGATGAACAAGCTCCAACAACACTTCAAAATCAAGATGACCTCGAGACTTGCATCTAGGATGCTCCATTATCAATTCGAATAATTTAGAAGTATTGTATCGATTGTCCTTGATAAAATCTTGCTCAACCAGCAGAGCAGATAATTCCTTCATTGCTGGAATTCCAGCTGGCACTGAAGCCCCAGCGCCAAGAAAAAAAGCAATTTGATAAGACTCCGGTGACATTCCTGCTCCTTATTACCCCTCACATCCTTCTGATCCGTTCCACTCTGTCCCAGAGGGGCGGGTGGGTGGAGAACATGCGCTCGAACCAGTTGCGCGTGTCGGCCGCGCGAAGCGGGTCGTCTATGAACAGGTGCGAGGCGGCGCTCGAAACCTGCGGCATCGGAGTAATGGATTTGCCGATTTCTTCGAGAGCGCCGGCAAGGCCTTCCGGATTGCGGGTGAGCCTTATCGCGGTCGCGTCGGCAAGATACTCGCGATTGCGGCTAATCGCCATTTGCATCATCTGCGCCATAATCGGCGCGAGAATCGCCGCGAGAATCATAATCGCAAGGTACACGAGCGCGAGCTGACCGCCGCCGCCCCCTCGCGAGCTTCCCCTGCCACCGAATTGCCACATTCGGCCGCGAAGAACGAGTTCGCAAATTATCACGACCGTGCCGACGAGCGCCGCGGCGACGCCCATTATCAGGATGTCGCGGTTATAAATGTGCGCAAGTTCGTGCGCGAGCACGCCTTCGAGTTGCTGGCGGTTCATGCGCGACAAAAGGCCGGTCGTGACGCAGACCGCGGAGTGCCTCTCGTCCCTGCCCGTCGCGAAAGCGTTCGGCGCTTCCTCGTCCATCACGTAAATGCGCGGTACGTGCGGCAGCCCGGCGGCGAGGCACAGCCCTTCGACGGTGTTCACGAGGTATGGAAACTCGGCTTTGTCAACTTCACGAGCGCGCACCATGCGCAGCACGGTTTTGTCGCTGTTGTACCACGCGTTCATAGCCATTACAATCGCGATTACGAACGCGAAAAGCGAGGCGAATACGGCGGCGTCGCCGCCTATGGCGAGCCCGATAATGGCGCCGAGCAGCGTGATGAAAAGGATGAAAACGGCGATGAGGCCGATTGTGCGCCGACGGTTCGCCGAAATCTGATATTGGAAGAGCGAATACACGCGGGTATTATATCAGCGCGGACGCTGTTTCAACAGGGCGCGATGGGGGAATTGTGTTAGAATTTTCGTCCGTGCGCCTGTAGCTCAGGGGATAGAGCGACAGCCTCCGGAGCTGTAGGCCGCTGGTTCGAATCCAGCCAGGCGCGCTTTTTCGCGCGCGGAGTAAGGAACGCAAGTACCTCCCGCGCCGAAGGACGCAAGTTCGAGGGAGATAATAGGATTGGGCCATAATTCCGGCACTTGCGTGCCGGTGAAAAGGAGCCACTTGCGTGGCTCACTCCAAGCGAAAAGCGCGAGCGGGGCGTAAGCCGGATTCTGTTATAGACGGCCATCTATCTGGGACGCGACTTTCGCCGCGCCTCTAGCAGCCACTCGGGAGCTTTGCGGGCCGCATATTCCGCAGAGTCGCCCCTGCGGGTTTCGCTCCCTTTTCGCCTTGCACCGGAAGGGGTTGCCCAAGCCGCCGGTCACCCGGACGGCTGGTGCGCTCTTACCGCACCGTTTCACCGTTGCCCGCGGTTACCAACCTAATTTCACCGGCAGGTTACGTGGCCGGGGCGTACCCCGCCAACTCGCGCCCGAAGGCGCATTGCCCGAAGGCAAGCCGGCGATTGCGGGCTGTTTTTTTCTGTGGCGCATTCCGTCGGATCGCTCCGCCCTGGCGTTACCAGGCTTCCCGCCCTGCGGTGTCCGGACTTTCCTCAGCACGCCCGAAGGCATGCCGCGGCCGCCTGCCCCGCTCGCGGTTAAATCATACCCCAGTTTCGAGCTATTGCGGGATACGATGCCAGTAAAAAGGCGAATTGCCGTGATTTCGAAGCGAACGGCGGCGCGACAACGGCGTCTTAATAAAGGGCAGGCGCAGGCGGTTATAATCAAGCGGGAGAAACCGATGAAGCTATCTTTGTTGAATTCGTGCGCGCTATTCGGCGCGATCGCGTTTTGCCTGCTGCTGTTCGCGGCGCTGCCTGCGAATGCAGACATAACGACCGAAAAGTGGGCGAAGCCGCTCAGGCTGTCTCAGCAGTCCGTTTCGGGATATTACGACCCTTCGAAGGTAAGAATCGCTATTTTGCCATTTGCGGCGCCGGGCAAGCGAAGGGAACTTGGAAACATCTTGATGAACAAGCTCATTACCGAAGTGAGCCGTGAGGGGATTTTGACTGTCGTCACTAGAGATGCGCTCGACAAAGTGCTTACTGAACAAAGGTTTCAGCAAAGCGGTTTCGCAGAGCCGGAAACCGCTCGAGAAATCGGGAAACTGCTCGGAGCGGACTTGTTGGCGCTGGGAAATTTGAGCGCGCTCACGGCGGAAACGGCGAGCCGGCAAGACGACGTGGTGGACTATTACAAAGAAATTCAAAAAAGCAAAAAGGTATGGAACAAGGAAAAGGGAGAATACGAAACAAAGTATTACACCGAAAAAGAGCCTGTTTATAAAAAAGTCTGGGTTCACGACCAATGGGCGATTTGCGATTTGGATGTGCGGCTCATTGACGTGGAAACCGGAAAAGTGGTTTACGCGGACGGCGTAAAGGAGCGGTGGACGAACGTCAACTTCGACAACAAGGGGCGAACGTATCCGCAGCCCGAGATGGAGGACATTGTGCTTTCCTCGGCAATGACCAAACTGGCGCGCAAAGTTACGCCGTATCGGGAAACTTTCGAAAGTTACATTATGTGTTATCCGGCGGATTTCATGGGTAAAACCGCCGCGGCGAAAACTTACGAAGATGGCTGGCGGCTGGCGCTTACGGGCGATTACCAATCGGCGCTAGAAAATATGACGGAGGCGTACAAGCCGGGCGAATACAAAGAGACTCGCGTGCGGGTAATCTTGTGGAACGTCATTGCAATTTCGGCTGCGCTCGGCAAATTCGATGACTGCGACCGCCAAATCGCCGAATACTTAACGATATACGATGCGCATCTGGAAGCAAGCGAAAAGAAAAAGGCGGCGGAACTTAAAGGGTATTTGGGGCGGAATTTCGAGCGGATGTTCGGAGCATCTTTTCCGTCCGCAGGAGGCTCGCTTCAAGTTGCGGCAATCGAAGGCGGCGAGTATTTCCTTTCGGGAGCGGTTCCGGAATGGGCCAAGCCGGGCGTACGGCTACGTTTATTGAGGGCTTCTAAGCTAGTCAATCAGATTACGGGCGAGGAACTGGGAGTAAGGGAGAGGCAGGTTGGCGTGCTTGAAATCGTGGAAACGGCGGAAAACTACATCGTCGCAAAATTGATAAGCGGAGAGGCGCAGCTTGGAGATATGGCAGGCGAATATTCCGGCTAGCTGGCGCGGAGATGGGATTCCGGAATTGCCGTGTTATAATCCGGTATGAGACCCAAGCTCTTGAGGATTCCGCATTATGCCGCGCAACCCCGCGATTAAAAAAGTGATGGTAATCGGAAGCGGGCCGATCGTTATCGGCCAGGCTGCCGAATTCGATTATGCCGGAAGTCAGGCCTGCCGCGCCCTTCGCGAAGAAGGCGTCGAAGTAGTACTTATCAACAGCAATCCCGCGACGATAATGACGGACACCGACATTGCCGACCGCATTTACGTCGAACCGATGGATTTGGAGCATATCGAAGCGATATTGGCACGAGAAAGACCCGACGGCCTTTTGCCTACGCTTGGAGGCCAAACCGGATTGAATCTGGCGGTGGAATTATGGGAGGCAGGCATACCCCAAAAGTACGGCGTCGGACTGCTTGGAACGAGCTTCGAGAGCATCAAAATGGCTGAGGACAGACTGGAGTTCAAGGAAACGATGAAGTCCATCGGGATGCCGATTCCGCCAAGCACAATCGCTACAACGATGGAAGAAGCCATGGCGTTTGCCGAAAAACAGGGCTATCCGTTGATAGTTCGGCCCGCGTATACTTTGGGCGGCTCCGGCGGCGGAATCGCATATAACATTGCGGAATTTAGGCACTTTATCTCGACCGGCCTTACCGCCAGCCGTGTGCGCCAAGTACTCATCGAAGAATGCGTGGTCGGGTGGAAGGAAATCGAATACGAGGTTATGCGCGACAATGCGGACAACTGCATCACGGTATGCAATATGGAAAACCTCGACGCGATGGGAGTTCATACCGGAGACTCGATGGTCGTCGCCCCGAGCCTGACGCTTACGGACAAAGAATATCAATTGCTTCGCTCGGCATCGCTGGCAATAATCCGAAAGCTCAAAATCTGCGGCGGATGCAACGTACAATACGCGCTTTCGCCGACCGAGCTGAAGTTTTACGTAATCGAGGTGAATCCGAGAGTAAGCCGCTCCAGCGCGCTCGCGAGCAAGGCGACCGGCTATCCCATTGCGAGAGGGGCGGCAAAAATAGCGCTAGGGCTTAACTTGGACGAAATAACGAACGCCGTAACAGGCAAGACGAAGGCGAGTTTCGAACCGGCTCTCGATTATGTCGTTATCAAGATTCCCCGCTGGCCGTTCGACAAATTCAAGGATGCGGACAAAACGCTCGGCACCCAGATGAAAGCGACGGGCGAGGTTATGAGCATCGATCGCACGTTTGAAGGCGCGTTTTTGAAGGCGCTTTCCGCTCTGGAAGTAAAGCTATCGTCGTTTAGAACGAATCACTTTCTATCGGTTTCCGACGACGATTTGCGAGGATTTTTGAATGTTCCGACGGACGGCAGAATATTCGCTCTTTTCGAGGCAATTTATCGCGGCTGGGATATAGAATATTTGAACCGGATTACGCATATCGATTTATATTTCATCAAGAGATTCAAGGAAATAATCGGCCTTGAAGCCGATATGCGGGAGAAGTATGGCAAAGAGACACGTGAAGCCCAGCTTGCATTGTTTAGAAACTCAAGCTCAAATGCCGGCGAAGCACCGCCGGCGCATCCGAATCCTTCACGGGACGAGTTGTTCCTTTGGAAGCGCGCCGGAATATCCGACCAGATTATCTCGGATGTAACCGGAAAATCAGAGGAGGAAATTTACAAAACGCGGATGGCGAGCGAAATCCCGGTAGAAGCCGTATATAAGGAAGTAGATACTTGCGCCGCCGAATTCGAAGCCGGCAGTCCTTATTACTATGCAACGTACGAACCGACAGGCGATTTGAAAGCAGGACTGCGAAAATCCGGACTAAACAGAAAAGTTATCGTACTTGGCGGCGGGGCGATTCGAATAGGTCAAGGTATCGAATTCGACTATTGCATAACCCACGGACTTATCGCGCTACACAAAATGGGGTACGAGGCGGTAATCATAAACAATAATCCTGAAACCGTATCAACCGATTTCGATATGTCCGACTCGCTGTTTTTCGAACCGCTCACGGTGGAAAGCGTGATGGACGTGGTAAACCGGATTAAGCCGCTCGGCGTGGTGGTTCAATTCGGCGGTCAAACATCCATAAACCTTGCGATGCCGCTTAAAGAACGCGGTGTGAAAATCCTCGGTACAACCGCACAAGGAATCGAAGTTACGGAAAACCGGAAGTTGTTCGACGCGCTAATGGAGGAACTCGAAATACCGAGACCGCAGGGCATTGCGACAACCGATTACGATTCTGCGCCGGAATTCGGAAACAGCCTGAAATATCCGGTATTGGTGCGTCCGAGCTTCGTTCTCGGCGGCAGGGCGATGGAAATCGTCTTTTCCGAAGAAGGAATGCGGCAATACATTACAAGAAACCGGCATGCTTTTCGAGGGCATCCGCTGTTGATAGATCAATACCATCCCGGAATTGAACTCGAAGTGGACCTGGTAAGCGACGGCGAAACGATTATCATTCCGGGGGTAATGGAGCATATCGAAAGAGCGGGCGTTCATAGCGGCGATTCAATGGCGGTTTATCCTCCGCAAAATATAAGCGCCGGCATTATCGACAAAATCGTAGAAATGGGAACTTCGATTGCAAGACGCATAGATGCGCGAGGTTTAATCAATATTCAATACGTGCTTAGCGCCGGCAAGCTGTTTGTTCTGGAAGTAAATCCTCGTGCCAGCAGGACGATTCCGTTTATCTCCAAAGTGACCGGCATTCCGATGGTGCCGCTCGCAATGCACGCGATTATGGGGGGAAGACTTGCGGAATTGCCGGGAATTGTGCCGGGACTTTATCCGCCGCAAGACTTGGTTGCGGTCAAAGCGCCGGTGTTCAGTTTTTCCAAAATGCAGCAGGTGGACGTCGGGCTTGGCCCGGAAATGAAAAGCACGGGAGAAGTTATGGGCGTCGCGAAGGACTTCCCGTCCGCGCTCGGCAAAGCGATGGCAGCGGCGGGAATCGGCATTCCGAAAGATCCGGCCGGTCTCGGTGTGCTTATCACGGTCGCCGATGCGGACAAGCAAGAAGGTCTTTCGGTCGCCAGAAGGCTGCACAGGCTTGGAATGAAAGTTTATGCAACCGAAGGGACGGCGGCGAGTTTCAACAGAGAAGGCGTACCGGCCGAATCAGTTAAAAAGTTGCACGAAGGACGACCGCATATCGCGGATCACGTTGAAAGCGGGCTTTTCAAATTGGTGATCAACACGATCAGCGATAACAGGGAAGCCGAAGTTGACGGACTAATAATCCGCCGTGCCGCGGTAGAGCATAATATTCCGGTTATTACTTCGCTGGACACCACGAGAGCGCTTTTGAGCGTACTCGAAACGAGAAAGGCGCACGCGGGCAAAACCGAAGTGCTTGCGCTTAACGATATTCCTCAGAGGTGGCGCGAGCTCTCATTCGAGAAAACCGCCAGTTCTCACTAGCTTCTTCCATCGCCGTGCTCGTTAACGTAATCATAAAACATCTCCGCTCGCGCTTCATATTCCACGGCAAGAATTTCGCTTCCGAACTTCGATTCGTATTCGGCAAGCCTCTTCCACATCGCGGCGAACAGCAGGTTTTTGGCCTGCCAGGTTGGTTTCACGTGTTCGGGATAGACCGGTTCGACTATTGGGATTTTATCCGTCAGGCAATCACGCAAAATCTCATAGGCTTCGTTTTCTTTTCCGGCGGATTCGAGAGATTTAACGAGGAAAAAGTAATATTCCGGGAAATTGTAAGGGTCGAGATTGATCGCTCTTCTCGAAAATTCGACTGCTTCTATATGATTCCCAAAAATGTAAGCTGCGGCCGTTGCGCGCAACTGCCAAGCGGAAGCAACTTTCGGATATCTTTCAGTAAATCTGCCTATCCTGTCAAAAAGCAATTCATGTTCGATAAGCCCAGAATTGCCATCAGCTGTGGGAATAACCATTTCCTCAAAGGTTCGCTCGTACAACGCTATGGAGGGAAAAGGAGTATTCAAGCTAAATGTTGACGTCCGCCAATCCTTAATCCTGGACTCTTGATATACCCAAGGCGTCTTTGCGTAAACAGTGCACAATCCCCAAGCGAAAGTGAGAGAAATCAAAAGCAAAGTTGAAAAAGAAACTGCTTTTCGGATGGTGTTTGTTTCTGAAGATTCCCCTTCGCTCGTCTTACCGGCGCCGAAAAACGATGCCAAAGCAACAATCGAAACAAGCGTAAATGCGTTTGGCGCATAGGTCAGGTCGAAATCGACGGCTGAATGCAGGAATATTCCCGTTGCGGCAAGCGAAGAGGCTCGTGCAAGCCCGGACGAATCGCGCAACAGCCATAGATTAAAACTGCGCCAGACGGATAAAACTGCCGCAATTAAAAATCCCAATCCAATAGCGCCCTGCCCCGCCGCGACATGCAATGGATAGCTATGCGGGTCAGTTGCATAGAAAACTATCGACTGCTGAAATCTCGTGTATGAAGTTTGAAAGGTGCCTGCTCCGGTTCCGAATAGCGGATTTTCGATGAACATACGCAGAGCGGCTCGCCAAAATTCGTACCTGCCTTTAATCGAATAATCCAGAAGCTCGAATTTCGAACGATACTTTTCGAATATCCAATCTGGCGGAATCAGGGAAAAAATTGCAAAAACGACTATTACGCCCGATAAAATGCCAATCGACACCTTAAGCGTACGGCCGATGCCGGACTTGAAAATCGGAGATAGCAAATAAATCAACAGGACAATCAGCGCGACCAGCCAAGCTGCACGGCTTCTCGTTAAAACGAAAGCCGCAATTTGTATCATCGCGGATGCAACCCAAAACAGGCGCAGAAACTTTTTTTCCCTATCCGCAAACAAGACGTAAACCGTCATTGGAATCGTCATCAATAAAAAACCGGCGAATGGATTATGAAGTCCGAAAGTGCCGGACAAACCGGTGTAAAACGGATCTCCCGGATCGTGTCCGAGGTGCAAAAAAAGTCCCCAGAGCGATGGCAACAATCCTGCGACCGCGATAATTTTCGTAAGTTTGACGGCGAGGCCGGCGGAAGCGGCAATGTATGCGATTACGAAGATAGACACCCAGCAGGAAAACTGCAGCGTTTCGATTGAAGAAAGATAGGAGTACTCGCTAAATGGAATCTGGATAGAAACATACAACAGCCATAACGCAAAAATCGTTGCGAGTTTACATACGGCCACTCCCGGTCGTCCGGCGATAAAAAATACGGCGAGCGGGGGAAGCAACAGCCAAGCGTAGGAATCCGAAATCGTGGAACCTTTTATAGTGCCATAGAAAAGAGGCGCGATAAGCAATGCGAAAGCGAGAATAGCCAAAGGAATGAACGCGCTCTTAATCTCCGTTAACGGAGCGGCGGAAGATTGCTTGAAACTTCTGGATTTATTCCGCCTTTGGGGCACGGGCGAATTTTATCACGCCGGTTAGGCTACGGTCGTGTAGAAAGTCATAAACCAAGCGCCACGCACATATTCGATTGGGGCATCTACAAAAAGAAAGCCGAGTACAAGGCATGCGAGCGAGGGAATGAGAACGGCCGCCCGCTGGAAGAAAATCGGCGTGAACGGTCTGCCAAGCTCTTCTCGCAGCGGTTTTAACAGATACATTCTCTTGATAATGCCCACGTAATAAAATACTGCGATTATCGTATTGATTAGCGCAAGAATGAGCATAACGAAAATAACCGGATATGTCCCCACGAATCTTACAAGGCTAAGGAACACAAGGAATTTCGCGATGAAACCTGCGGTTGGCGGGATGCCAGTAAGCGCGAGAAGGCAAATCGTCATGAAAAACGCCAAAAACGGAGATCGCTGGTGCAGTCCGTTCATCGTATCGAGGTGATCAGTTCCTCCGGAAACCTCGTTTAGCATTCCGATTATAAAGGCCCCGAGATTCATGAACATATATATCAGAATATAGTACATTGCCGCCCAGAAACCCCAAGACGACGTCGAAGAATTCGGACCTTCGAGACCCGCGCAAATAACGCCCATAAGCACGTAGCCCATTTGCGCGACACCGCTGTATGCCATTAATCGTTTGAAGCTCGTTTGCGTCAGAGCCATTATGTTTCCGACGAACATCGTCAAAACCGCGATGATTACGAAAAGCGGAAGCCAAACCTCGGCGATCGGGGCGAAGGCAACCAAATATATTCGCATCAAAATTGCGAATCCGGCCATTTTCGGAAAAACGCTGACAAACGCAGCGGCGGGCGTTGGCGCTCCTTCGAATGCGTCGGGAGACCACATATGAAATGGCGCGACTCCTATTTTGTAGCCGACCCCTACGATAATCAAGACCATCGCGAAAAATAACAGAGGGTGCGCATGGTTTATGGAGTCCATTCGCGCTTTTATTTCGTAAATGTTCGTGTTGCCGACAAGCCCGTAAATATAGCTTAGGCCGAAAAGCATTACAGCGGCGGAAGTGGCACCGGTAAGAAAGTACTTTAGGCCGCCCTCGAGGCTTTTGAGGCTGTCCTTATAATACGCGGCCATTATGTAAAGCAAAATGCTGCCGAACTCCGTCATTACGTAAACCGCAAGCAAATCGCTCGAACCTACCATCAAGTCGAAGGCGATAGTTGCCGTAAGGATTAGAACGATAAATTCGGCACGGAATTTTTTCAGGAGCGGATAGCGGAAAAGGACGAGAAGAAGAAAAATGTCGCCCCAGTCCATTAGCTGCTTGAAAAACAGAGCGTATGGATCGATCGTTTCAAGCTGGCCCCACCAAAGGCCGAGACCGTAGCTGAAGTAGCGGCTCGTCATATACATTAGGTGGAGCGTCATCAGGAAATTGGAGAAAAGGGATATGATTGCGATCCATATGACGATGTTGTAGGATTTTTTGCCGAAAAACAAGTCGACGAGCAAAATCGCAAAAATGCCTATGAGGAGGCATATTTCGGGAAAAAGCAAATAGTAGGCCTGATGCTCCCAGCCCCAATGCGAGAGCTGCCGGGACGGCTCCGACCAGAGCAATTGAAGCCTTCCCCAAACCGTCGCGAGGAAAGCGAATACCGAGTCGTTAAGCACTTATTACCCCAAAACATCTCCCGGCAAAGCCCGGGTGAAATGGCGGCCGGAAGACCGGACAGTCTAGTAAGAAGGCGAAATGGCCGTTACCGTACGAGAACCGGAAGAATATTCGCCCTGGAAAATCAGGCGGTAAACCACCTTATTCCGAGTTGCCGAATCGATAACAACCGTTATATTGAGACCCCCATATCTGAAACCGTAGCTTGAACCGACCGGAACCGGAGTCGGCTCGCCGGGGCCGAAGCGAATCAAAACGAAAACCATGTTTCCGGCGTTGATTACTTCAACGATATCGAGGCGTATTTGGTTCAATATTTCGTGGCCGGTAAGCTCTTCGAGAAATCCGAGGACTTTTTCGTCGTTGGTCTCGCCTTGTCTCGGCGGACGAAGCTCCGGCGGAATGAACTGGTTAACGACCGTGAGCGGATCGACGCGGCCGATGTCGGCAGCGAATTTTTCGGGCTCCGTTACGGATTCCTCGAGAACTTCGTACTTGTCGTTGATAATAATGTCCGGATCGAGATTGCGGAAAGAAAGCAGCTTTTCGTTAATGCTCATCGAGCCGGGTGAGGATTGTCCGGGCGTAGAAGGAGCGGACGGAGCCGGCTGGGAAGGAGGAGAAGCCGATGGAGGCGCACCACCCATTCCGATTTCGCCCGCCGAAGAGGGTGGAGGAGCACCGGGCGCCGCGCTGGGAGGAGCCGCATCCGGCGGGGGTGCGGATGCAGCAGGTGGCGGAGTGGTCGCTTGCAGCCCCGATTCGGCCAAATACTGCTGGGTATCCATGCCGGGAAGGTCGCCGCCTCCGCCGAGGTTAAAACCACCTGTGAATCCCATATATATGGCAATCGCCACAAGGATTCCAAGCACAATCAACATATTTTTGTTTTGCATCAAGTCCTGCATCTAAATCATCTCCATTAGCAGGTTTCGCTGCCGGGCATACCTTCAGGGGAATCGCCGCTTGCCGGTTTTTCCGGATTCATCTGGTATATCGTCAGCTCGATTTCATACAGGGAACTCACGCGGAGGAATCCCTGATTTTCGCCGCCGTCGTTCTTGAAGCAGTGTACCGTTACAAGCACCTTGCTTCTTCTTTGAAGAGTTTCGATAAACCTTTGAAGTTGTTCGTAGGTTAACCTGACTTCTTCAAGGTGAATCTTGACGGGCTTAATAAAAACTTCGGGTGCGCCAAAGGAGCCTGTGGATTCCGGCTTGGCTTCGCCTTCCTTGCGCGCCATGTACTTCCAAGTGAACATGTCCCAGCCTTCGCTGGGAATCGACCAATCGGGAAAAGTCCAGAATGGGGAATCGAACCACCAAGGTAGAGTGTACTGCCATTCCGTTTCCACTTTGATACCCGCAGGGTTGATGTTCGAACGAGTTAAAAGGTCGGGAAACGTTTCAAAGAAAAATACACGCATCGAATCGTCGTCGTAAAGAAACTTAGGACGGACTTCTTCGATTTTCTGGTTCATTATGGACTTGATTTCCTGCGCCTCGCTAAGCTTCGCGGCTTGCCGTTTGTAGGTTTCGTTTTGCTGAATTTGAGAGCTGATCTGGCCGTCGAGATTGGCGATTTCTTGATTTTTCGGCTCAGCGACGCCCTTCCAGTATACGATGGCGGCAACGATTAGGAGAATTCCGAAGAAGATTCCAACGTTGAGCGGCGTGAAGATTGGCTGACGCGGCCCGGTGTCCTGCTGCTGCCGTTGCTGCCCTTTCGCGGGCGGTTTGTTACGTGTTGAGGACATCCTGAATCACCTCATCCCAATTCGTAAGCGCTTTGATTGCCTCATCTTGCTGCTTACCTTTGGACTGAACCATAACGGTAATTTCAAACTCCCAAGCGACCATGACTCTTTCGAGCGGCGGTGCGCCGAAGAAGTCGTCGATGTTATGTCCCGGTCTTCCGGTCCATCTTGGCGGGCGGAATTCGTCCGAAGGCGAACCCTGGACAAGGCTGCCTTCCATAAACGCCGACCCGGGGTATCCGGCGGAATCGATGCCGCCGCCCGGCTTGTCTTCGCCCATACTGATTGAACCGCCGCTTCTCGCTCCGCCGCCGCCGCCGCCACCGCTGGTTCCGCCGCCGGTACCGCCGCCGCCTTCCGACTCGCTAACTTCGCCGAGAACGAGCAGGTTAGAATGGTCGATAGACAGGCAGTAGAGCATCAAATCCCAGCGGGAATAGGCAATTCCGTGAAGTTTTAGCGAATAGTCGCTGGAATTAAAGGTGATTTCGTTAAGGAAAACAGTGTCGGGAGTGACGGCGCCGACTTCCTGCATAAGCGGAGGCCAAATCGGCTGGCTCTTGACAAGGTTGAAAACTTGATTGAATTTGGGGATGTCTTGCTGGATTTCGCCTTTTACCTGGACGAATCGATCGGCATTCGGTTTGTACTGGCCTTCCTCGGCCTTCAAGTTGCTTAGACGGGACTGCCTTTCGTCGATTTGGGCGTTTAGCTGTCCCATTTGATACCAGAAAAGCACAGCGAGAAGGAGCACCAGAATAGTGCCCGCTTTGACCACGTTCCAAGCCTGCTGGCGCAGATAATATGTCTGCGGCATAAGGTTCAGTTCGGGCTTTTTCTTCGAAATTACATCGGCAGCAAGACCCGCCGAAACGACAAGCTTCTCGGCATGCTCGCGAAGCAAATCGTGCGAGTACACGCCCTGAAGAGTAGTCACGAGGCTGTTTACTGAAAGGATGCTTACTTCGAGGCCCGTCTGATTTTCAATATATCTGTCGAGGTTTTTGAAAAGCTGAACGTTGCCGTAAACGAAAAGCTTACCCACGCGCTCGCTGCGCTGCGCTTGCGATTCGTAATAGCGGATGCTTCGAATCAGTTCGTTAATGAAGTTGCTGAAAACCGGCAACAGCGCTTCGCGCATTCTGTTGTCTTCATGTTCGTCCACTTCTTCTTGAGGAAGCGCGAGGTCCACGGGCTCGTTTCTAAGATGGTCTTCCGCCTCGGCATTGCTCACGCCAAGCGCCTGCGAGACCTTGGCAATAATCGAGTTGTACCCTATTTCGATTGGCCGGGACAACCTGAAGTTGCCGTGAATGAAAAACGAAAGGTCGGTTACGGAATCGCGCACGTCGATTAGGCATGCGGTTTGCATGAATCCCGCCAGACGCGGCAGAATGAGACTGCTGGCGGCGAGGCTGGTTATTTTGATTCCCGCAGGTTCGACCTTAAGATAGCTTAAGGTTTGTATCAGGCTGTCCACCGTGCTTCTGCGCGTCGCCACGAGAAGCACTTCCTGTATGGCGGGGTTGCTCGCCGAGCTTTTTTCGAGAACTTTGAACTGATATATCGTGTCGCCCGGAGGGAACGGTACGTACTGATTTATCTGCAGGTCGATTGCCTGCCGGGTTTGGGCGTATCCCATGCGGGGAAGTTCGATGATTCTCGTTATTGCCGCTTTGCCCGAAAGCGAAATCATCGCTTTTTTGGGCTTTATGCCGTTAGCGGCGCAAATTTCGCCGATTCTTGCGGCAAGCTCGCGCGGCTCGGCCACCTTGCCGGCAGCGAACACAGAGCTTGGAATCGGTCCGATTGCGAACTTCTCCAGTATGAACTCCTTTCCCTTTCGGGAAAGGCCGACCACGCGGAGCTCGTCGCTGGTTAGATCCAGTCCGATATCCAGCACCTTAAAACCTTTCTTTGCACTAGCCAAAACGATAACCTCCTGCCATGTCAGTCATGTCGTCTGACATAAGGTTCCGCAATTTGTTCCGTAGTTTTCCCTAAAAATCTCCGGAATTATTTGTCGTCGATTATCGTCGCCGTAATCGTAACGAAAATGTACGACGTTTCACGGTTCTTGTTGTGATGAGTGAAAATCGAACCGATAAACGGAAGGTCGCCAAGAAGCGGCACTTTCTCGATGTCGTCACTGTTGCTTTCGATCATCAATCCGCCGATAAGCGCCGTTTCGCCATCCTGCAGCCTTAAAACGGTGTTCAACGTCGTGGTAGTAGTCGGCTGGAAGGTTACGTCGCCGCCTTGTCCGTCGCTGGCTACTTGCGGCGGGCCGTCGAAAACCGTAACGTCGGGAGTGAACTGCAGGGTGATTCTGCCGTAATCGTCGATTTGAGGCAGGAATTGAAGCGATGTGGTTGCCGTTACTTCGTCGAAGGTTCCGGTTCTGAATGCGTTTCCGTTTGCGTCGAATGTTACCGTAGTTCTGAAGTTACCACGGGTCTTCGTGAAATCGATGCTTGCGAATAGGCCGTCGATAACCGCGATTTCGGTCTGATTGATGACCTTGGCCTTACGCTCCGTTTGCAGGGCTTCGAAGGCTGCCGTATAGTTGTCAGCCGGTATGATGCCACCCTTGGGCGGGATGTTCAGGCTGAGCGAGCCGCCGACGTAATCCCAGAACGTGCGGTCTCTGTTCGCGGAGCCGCTAACTAGTCCATAAACCTTTTGCGGGCTTTCGCTTACGGTATAAATAGTTACCTTCAGACTTGCCTGCTTCGGGGGCTTGTCAACTTTGCGGATGATGTCTTTCGCAAGCTCGAGCGTTTCGCGAGTGCCGCGCATGATGACAAGGCCGCTCTTTGCGGTGGGAAGAGGAATAGCTCCTCCGAGACCGCCGCCTTGGCCGCCAAAGCCGCCGCCGCCGCCAGTACCGCCGCCGCCAGCACCGCCGCCACCACCGGCTCCGCCACCGCCGCCGGGCGTACCGCCCTGCATTGGCTCGCCGCCGAAATACATTCCGCCGGTGTTAAACGCGCCGGGTAATGTGTCGGAACGCCGACCGCCGCCTCCGGAACCGCCGCCGAAGCCGCCGCCGCCCGAACCGCCGCCGAAGCCGCCACCGCCGCCACCGAAGCCGCCGCCTTGGCCTCCGCCAAAGCCGCCGTTACCCTGATAGGTGTAGTAGCCGACGTTTACGCTTGGAAGAATGTCGAGAGTTAGAAGAATCTCGACAATTTGATTCGGATCGGCGTAATGGAGTTGATAAAGCTCCACTTCGTTCGCGTCCTTGAGTTCGTGCTCGAGACGCTCGCGACTGGTTACGAAAATAATGGGCTTCGCGTACGGGTCGCTTTCGTCGCGATATACCTTCATTTTCAATATGTTGCTTTCAAGAAGAATGCGAAGGGCTATGTCGAATGGTACATCCACGAAGCGGCCTTGCACTGCAAGTCCCTGCTGGAAGGTGAATGGATTGAAGTCGCCCGCATCGCGGAAACCGCCGCCGCCGCCGAAGCCTTGACCGGGGCCGAGCGTATCGAGGGGTTGACGGTTATTTGGACCCGAGCCGGTTGGCGGCTGGTTCCAATATGGGTCGAGGATAATGCTTATTCCGCTCATAAAACTCATAAGCTCGAGTGCGGAATAAAGCGAAAGGCCTGTAGGAAGCGTGATAAGAACATCCGAAAGCCTTTCGGACATGCCTTCGAATTCGGGAAGGACAAAATCTCCGCCGCGCTGCGTAAACTGCTCGATATCGTAAAGAGGAAACTGGTCATATTCGTCAGTATTCCTGGATTCGTTATCCGAGCCGAATGCAGGCGCAGTGCCCATAATTTCGTCAACGGAGGGCGTGCCGAATTCCGACTGCGCAGGCTTGACCAAATATTCGTCCTCGGCGACGATATTTTCGCCGGGAATGTCAAAAAGGTCAGTTACATCGGGCGCCTCTCCTGCGTCGGGCGTCGGCATATCCGCCGTCGGGGCCTCGACACCGGCTTCGCCGAAGACAAAGCTGAAAGAAGTGCCGTCGGGAGAATCAGAGGTTGAAGCGAGCGTCCAGTTGACGTCGTTCGCGAATTGCACTCTGATTCGAGTGACATTGTTACCGCCATCGGTGAACTCGCCGGCATTAATGAACTGCATTCCGGGAAGGAATTTCGCTACCGATTCAGGAAGCGAATCCGCAGGCGGAAGATTTACCGTAATTGTGTATCCCGCAGGAAAAGTCTCTCTGCGTGCGCTTACTTTGGCGCTTGCATTCGTCCTGACAGTCAAGGTGCGGGTAGTAGTGTCGTATTCCGCTCCCGTAACCGCTCCGGTTGAAACCGAAACGGGCGGAGCGTCCATAGCGGGGGCAGGCTCCGCAACCGGGGCGGCCGGAGTCTCGATAACCGGAGCCGCGGCAGGCGGAGTAACTTCCGGTATTGCAGGTACTTCCGCCGTGGCCGATTCGGGAGAAGTCGCGGGCTTATCGAGGGCGATGTTGGAAAATGAGATTGTTACATTTCTTCCATCGTCCGAAGTCGCAACTTCGTATTTAACTTCCGGACCGTCCGAGAAGACAACCAATACCTCGCTCATTTCGGGCGAGCCGTCAGCCCTGCTGATTTCGCGAGTGGTGATGTGCAAAATGCGCTCGTGATATTTGGCAACGAATGTCGGAACATTATTGCCTAGCGCGGTCTCGGGGAACTGAACCGTAATGGAAGGAGGAAACACACCTTTCTTAACGGTCGGTTTCGCCGCATCGGTAAGAGTAACCGAAATCGTTTCGGTCGCTTTGTCGAATGCTACCGCTTGCATCCAGAGCTTAGGTTCGACGGGGCTTGCCATAAGCGAAGCGGAAGGCGCGGAAGGAGCCGGCCTTTCGTTCGCAACAGGAGCGGCAGGCGCAACCGGGGCGGCGCCTTTTACGAAGACCGAATCCTGCAAGCCCGAACGATCTGAAGTCGGATGAAACACCTCGAGTACGCACAGATTGGCACGCGGATTGCTCCAGCGAAACATCTCGGGATTTGCCTTCCCCTGATGATCAAGCTGGATTACCAAGTTAATCCGGTCGTCTGCGCGAATAACCTGAACTTTGTTGACAAGTCCAGACTTTAGAGACGAGGTGTCGATTTCGCCTGCGGCAAAACCTACAAAAGAAGCTTCGAGCCTAGTAGGCAAAAGCTTCTGAACGACCATGTCGGGCTGTGCATTCTCTTGGTCGATTTCGATAATGACCAAGTCGCGGTCAGGCAGCCCTTTCACGCTGAGACCGTTGATCTCAGCGGCAAAGAGCGTTCCGGCCGATGCCAGAAGCACAACACTCACGAACAAAACGGTTGCCAGTGCAGAACCGGCTTGCCGCGCAATGTCAGTGCGAATCACGGTAGAATCCTCCTAATCCGCTTTCACGTTTAACTTCGGTAATTCAATACCGCCTAAAATGTGCAAAGATGCGCGGAAAACCGCGCCCACATATTTAGTCGCAACGATTGTAGTCAATTAATGCCCGGCTGTCAAGCAAGCAGGCGAAAATATATATTTAAGAATAAAAAAACGGGGAGCCCTTGGACTCCCCGTAAATAGCAGTTAGCACAAGTAATTATCAGCGGGTTACGTCGTCCGATTTAACGTCCTGCCAGTAAAGAACTTTATGGCTTAGCCGGTCGTTGGCTCCGAGCGAACCGCCGAACAAGCCTTCGAACAATCCGCGTTCCTGCTTCGTGTAAAGCGGGCCGGTATCGACGATTGCCATTACGTTCTTGTCCCTACTCAAGCGGCCCGTTTGAAACGCGTTGCCTGCGCCGATTTGAGAAGTGGGTATCACGCCCTTGCCTTCCACCCTGAAGACATAGCTTCTAACCGTTAGGTACGGTGCGATATCCGACATATAGTTCGAAACGACCTCGTAGCGGCCCTTCCATGCATGGTTCGTGCCTCCGGACGACGCAGGTTCCGTTGGCACCCATCTTTCGATGTATCTAAATACAGATGGGCCGCTGAAAACTCTTTCGTTGCGGTTGGCCGCCGAAGTTGAATAGTTAGGCCGTCCGGTCGCAGAATCGATTTCGAAATCTGTCGGATCGGGATTTAGTCCTGCAAAATTTTCGGCCATGCCCACAACTTTATATAGGTCGTAAATCGACTGGAACGGCGGGTTCGGTATCCAGCTGAATACAGTATGTTCGTTCCCTTCGCTATCCGTGTTGCGGATAATCGCAATTTTGTTTCTGGCGTCGGCAACCGTTTCACCTGCGTCTTCGTCGTAGGTGAAGTAATAACGGGCATCGAATCCCTGGCCGTTGTTTTCAGAAACGTGATTCAAATATTTCGCGTAATCGCTGTCGGATTCTCCCGGTTGCTGGGCGCGGACGACCGCGATATCGCTTGGCGAGTAAAACTTGTAACCGGCGTTATCGAGGTTGTAATAGTTGCCCGCATAGTTGTCGTACACGTTGTCGACATTTGTACCGTCGTAATTCGGAAGCGGGGCATTCCTGTCGCTAACCGCGTATTCCCTCGGATTCGCGCCGTCCCATGGTCCGATTACCGGAAGGTGGCTTACGCGCGTGCCGTTCGTACCGATTTCGTAATTTGAAAATCCCGAAACTTCCGGTAGATTTGCATCATAGAAGCTGTTCCTGTAGTCCACAACGGCCCTTGCAAGAGAGCGCGCTCCTTGCGGCGTAATCAGCCTGTCGTTTTCGTAATCGCGTTGGCCGTTGCGCCAAAAGTCTGGATCGCCGGTGTTGTTGGTGTAGTAATAGCCACGCTCCGCGATTATGTTGCTGAATATTGCGGAAAGCACTTCTTCGGATGCGGTGTTTATGTTGACGCGACCGATAGTGAACGTGTCGTAGAAGTCCGTAGTCTGGTTCGGATTCGTGGGATCGGTTGCGAGCGCGACCTCGAACATCGCCGCATCTAGCGGATTACGCCAAGGGCTGAAATTGCTCGAATAGAAGATGTTCGGATTCGGGTCGACGGTAAACAGCTCGCCTAGAATTTGCAGGTCCGCCTCCATCAGCCTTGTATCGTTATCCGTACTGCTGCCGAATGTGGAGTTCGGCGGATCGTAAAGCGGATCCACCCACACTCGTACGGCATGCATCGGTTTCTCGACTAGTGGGCTGTTCGAATCTGTCGCGTCGAGAGGTTCTAGCGTGTACCTGACACGAGGAGCACCGATGTCGTCGTAAACGTCCGGGGCGATGTAACCTTCGGAGTAAATTACCACTTGACTGAATGCCATTTGGAAATCGCCGTCGAGAACTATTCCTTGCAGGTAGAACTTACCGGCTCGCGGTACGAACATTTGCACAGGCCTGTCACGGTTTGCGTCCGCAATATCCGGATCCGTAGAAATGCCGGGCGGATTGTAACCAGTCGGCGGGAAGCCGGGCGATCTGCCCTGAAGGGCGGTGGTGTCCGGCAATCCGTCAGCACCGAAAGTGTTTCTTCCGACCCCGTTCCAGCTGTCGACAACGTTGCCGTTTTCGTCAAGCAAATTCAGCATGACAATGTAAGAATTGTTGCCGCCGCCGAAACGCGATGCGCCGCTTACGCCTCCAGCGACCGCGTAGTGAACGTCAATCGGAAACGCATCGAAACCGCTAGGAGGCGACGCCATCAGGCTAATCGCCAGCGGAATCCTATCTCCGATTGCAATCGATTGGCTGTAGTTGGGGGTTTCGTCGGCGACCTCCGGATTTCCGCTGCCATCGGCCACCCCGCCGACAATTTGCTGCGGAACCGAAGAGTCGAGTACTTCGATTTTCACATGATACTGGTCGAAACTGGGTTGCGTATAGTTGTGTGAAACGATTGCAAATTGGCTGTTGATTCCCGAAATAGTTTGAATGTTCGGATTTCCGGGAATGCCGCCGCCGTCCGCAAAGTCGATTCTAACGGTGTAAGGAGGCTTGCCGCCATCTATATGCACCCAATATTCGAGATCCTGACCGGTAGTGCCAGCCGGCGGATTGACGAAAAGCTGCGCCTGAAGGCTGAGCGCGATTACGCGAATGAACTGGGTGTCAATTACGGGCGGGCCGCCGCTCGAATCGAGAACTCTCAGCTCAACACGGTAAACGCCTTCGATTTGCGGAATCAGGCTTGCCGCTTCCTCATCGGCTGCGTCGATGCCGGGCGTGAAATAGCTTTGCGCAAATATTCCCTGATTGTCGGCAAGAGAAATTGGAATGCCTAGCGGGCTGCCGTCTTCATAGAACACGCGCCACTCGTAAGTGTACGGGCTTGTGCCGCCTGAAACGTAGCTTTCCAGCATATATGTTTGCGAGATGCTACCGGCAAGCGGGTCAATGAACATATCTGCAGCCAAAGGCAATGTTCCCGGGCCGCCGCCGGTCGAAGTTCTACGTCCTCCAACCATAATTTCCTGGGAATCTACCCAAATATTTCTGCTGTCCAGAGTAATCGGACCGCCGATGTTTTCGAGCGTCATGCCCCAGGAAGTGTAAATTCCCCTGTTCGAATCGTAAGGAATCGAAACATCTCCGACCGGAAATCCCGGAATTCCCAGAATTCTATTGAACCAGCCGAAGTTGGGAGAAGTACCCATACCGATTCCGGAAACCACGTTCGGAACAAGTGTGTTGCGAAGCGGCGTGGACCTTGTGTGAAGGTCGTTCACATCCAGGCTTCCGTCGCTGTTAATGTCAGATTTGTAAATGAGCTCCGCACTGCCGCCGAGGATGCCGAGCATGTTGTATGCGGAAGCGCCCTGCGAATTGCTTATGGAATACGACGGGTTGAACGCGTTGTAACCATAGACGTTGTTAGCGCCTTGTTGAATTACCGGAAGAGTTATGGAATCCGCGCCCTGAATTCGCCAAGTTTCGCCGTCTTTCAGTCTGTTATGAATAACGGTCAATCCGATGTAGTGCTGAAGTCCGTCATAAATGTTCGGAGTGAACGAATTGTCAGTAGTGAATGCAATTCTGCCTCTTATAACCGCAGTTTGTATCGGCTCTACGACGACGATTCTTGTCCGGTTGGTGGCAGGCATATATGTAGATGTAGCAACATGGTATACGCCGTCGTTGTTAGCGGATTCAATTACGAAAAACTCGCGTCCTGGGGGGAAGAAACTGACCTGATTGCCGTCGACATCGAACGAAGGAGGCGTTGACCAAGGTGGAGTTGGATTTGCCGGAATTTGCTTTTGAAGATCGACGATATCGAACGAATACACGTTGACCTCGTTTCTAACGTCGATTAGCAGGGTGGAAAGGAAGGTCTGAATGCGGATGCGCGGAAGCAAGATTCTGTTTGTGTTCAATTGGAAACCGGGCATTGCGGGTCCCCAAGGTACGGTGGCCGTAAAATACGGTGCGTAATATCCGTCAGGGGCATTTGGCACGGTGTACTGGTATTCGAACTTAACCTCTTCGACGCTGTAATTAGGTCCGCGCTCGACAACGACGCCGCGAATACCTGTTATGTCCGCAATTCCATCGCCGTCCATATCGAATTCAAACGTACTCATATAGTCGCCTACATCGTATGTAAGCAGCGGTTCGGTGTTGTCGTTTACGTCGAACGGATATTGGACTCGAACCGTAACTTCGATGGGGGTATTTGGCGTGGCATACCGCGCATCCAACGTGCTTCTGACGACTACGCTGGAAGTGAACGGAGATAGGAAACTCGATAGGAAGGAAATTCCACCGGCGATGCGATTTGCGAGGAACGAATGAACGCGCGAGTTCGTGTCTATGTTCCACTTATAACCAAGCGAAAGCGCATTCGTGATTCCATCGACATAGCTGTTTATTCTAAGGACCTCGGTCGGAATGGGCTGGCGCGTTCTGTAATCGGGAAGAATATTGGCCGTGAGCCCGAGGGCTTCCGTCTGCTGATCGCGGTTCAGTGCATAGTCGGTAAGGTCGCGCATTTGAATGAGCTGATGAGAAATGCCAACCTTTTGGGTAGTTACGTTGGTTACACGCACCGTTGCCTGGTAATTGCCGATTCCGTCGCTGGCATAATCATAACTAAGTCCAGGGTTGTTTTCGGCAAGCACTTCGGTATCCTGGGTTTGAATGGACCAGTCGAAAATGCCGTCGCCTTGGAAGTCGACTTCATACATGTAAGTCTGCGGCAGAAGGGGATTAACGTTATAAGTATCCCTGTGCGTGGCGTAAAGGTCAAACGAAACGGCCCAGTTGGTCTGGAAGAAATTTTCGACGCTTGCCGTTTGACTCCTTCCATTCGTAACGGTATCGGTTACGTATATGAATCCGCTAATCGCTCCTTCGGGAACACGTACACGCATAATCTGCTGCTGGGGATTGCCGCCAGGAGCAGGGTGAAGCGGGTCGTTCACCACGCTGAGCGGAATGGCGAATGTGCCATTATCGAAAGTAACGGTGTTATTCGCCGGATTCGCATTGAAGTTGACGCCGCGAATTTCGATAATTTCTCCTGCGGCCGCGGTTCGGGGAGATATGGAATTAACGCCGCTGATGAAGAAAGTGCCGATTCTTGGGGCGCCTCCGACGACCGGCACTCCTAGTGGAGACGGGCTGCGCCGAGTTCCATCGTACTGATTTCCGGGAGGATTGGCATAAACCGATGGCAGAACCCTGAAATCGTTCGATTCCGCAAGAAGAATGGGCACGATGTCGGTTGCAAGCGTGCTGTTAACGGTGTTCGGGTTAACGCCCGTTGAATCGATTACACTGCAATAAACGAAGTAAATACCGTTCGAGGAAAGCGTCGGATTGAAAGTGAATACGGGTGTTTGACCGGCGGATGTATATATCATCGGCGTCGTGCCGGTCGGGTGATTCTGGTTGATTGTAAGTCCGTTTTCGTCCTTGACGTCCCACCTTAACAGGTAGTTCGGCCGTCCGCCGCTAATGCTGGCAACGCCGAGGAACCTGCGCTGGTTGGCCGGATTGCCGCGCTCGTATGGAATCAGCTTAGCGCTAACGGTCAAATTAGGAATGTCTGTGTGAAGCGAGGTGTTCACTGAGTCCGTGCCTACATAAATCTGCTGAGCGTTTGTTGCGGGCGGAGTTAAATCTTTAACCAGCGGAATCGGCTGGGTGGAATCTGTAACTCTTAAGGTAACGTTGTACACGCCTTCGGTGTCCGAAAATCTAAGCGGATATGAAAGGTCGGTTCTTGTTAACTCGTCGGTACCGATTTCGAGAATATTCGAACCAAGCATTCCCGAATTATAGATGTAAGTGTAATTCGGAGCGGCAACTCTGCGCACCGTGATTTGGAACGTGTATGGCGCCCTGCCGCCCCATGCCCCGGCACGAATGACTGTCGATTGACCTCTGCCGATTGAAGGCTGATAGGTTGCGAGCTGGGTGTAAAGCTCGCCAGTTGTTGCGAGTGGATATACCTCCGCAAAATCCATATGCCGCGCCGAAGGCGGGAAAAGCCAAGGCGGAGGCGGATTACCGGCAGAATCGAACATTCCGTCAACATTCGGACCGTTGAAAGGCAGATAGCCCACGTTTCCGAAATTCTGGTTGGCCGGATTCTTGAAATCTCTGATTCTGTCCCAAGGCGCCGGCCAGCCGTAGCCGCCGGGTGCGGCTTGAGTATCCGCACCCCAGATGTCCCAAACGGCCAAACGAACTACATGCCGTCCAACCAGCGGGTTTCCGAGCGGGTCGGTCGTGCCACCGCCAGCGCCCGCGCTCCACGGATCGAGCCTAATGGACGGCGCTACTCTGATGTTCGACCAATCGGACGGGGCAGTTACAACTCCGTCCACGATTCCGTCGTCAGGGAAGCCTACATAGTCCCAGTCGTAAACGTACACCGGACCGTTTGCGGTATTTCCGCCGGCCGTACGGCTGATAACCTGATACGTGTTGTTACCGGTGCGCATCGCAAGGATATTCGTCTTGACCGGAATTACGGCAAGGCAGTTATGCTGAAGATATACTTTTGCAACATCGTCCGCGCGAAGCGCCCTAGGCGGATCGTCGTCCGGCGAAGGCATGTTTTTCACGACAGTTACACGAGCAGTGATGAACGGGTCGCCGTTCGCGTCGAACGCAAAGTTGGAGTTGGTGGGCCAAGTCGAACCAGCGCGAGTTCTGTCTCTGGCGGGAATGTTTCCGCCGCCCGCCGCGCTGTACGTGAAAGTATGCGAGAAGCTGATGTAGTTGTTGGCACGCCAAGTTGCCGGGTTTCCGGGATATTGAAATTGAAGCTCGCGATATAGAGGCATATCGAAAGTTCCAATAATCGCCGGTCTTTCTGCAGTCGGCGGCTGGGAACGAAGGCTTATAAGGTCGTTTTCCGGAATGCCGTCGTCCAAATTGATAACCTGCTCGAAATCGACTACGCCGTCACCGTTGTAGTCAAATTGAACCGTATAAACGGGAAGTATCGTGCCGGTAGATAAATCGAATTCATCGACAGTTATTACGTCGCTGAAACTTACAAGATAGTTTACGGTGACCGTGTCTCCGTCGTTGCACACGGCGGCGCTTGGCGGATCTGCCATCATATTGACAACTAGATTATCAAACTTGTAAAGCGGAACTTCGAGCAAATCGGCGACGCTTTCGAACCTTGGAATTCCCGGAATAACCGCATTTGTGTTTCGTCCGGCATCGGGATCGGCTACGTAACTTGGCTGAAATTCCGGAAGGGGAATGAAGCTGTTTGAAAGGTTTCCGAAGAAAAGCCCGAAGAGATTGCCGAATGGCGTGCCAGGGTTCACTTGCCGGCCGATTCCCGCCGGGTCATAGCTGTATGCGTCATCGGACCTATAGCCGTTTCTATAAAGAATAATGGATAAAATGCTGTCGCGAGAAAGCTCCGGATTCAAGAAATACGGCGTGTGGCCGCCTGTTCCGTAAGCCTGAAACTCCGGGTCATCCCGAGTGTAACCGCGCCGGTCAAGCACCGGAAGAGTGAATTTCTTGAGTCTTGATTCCGACAAGTGGCTTTCGAAGAAACTCCAAACTCTATCCGCTTCCGCTCTGTAGGATGCGAGCGTTGCAGGCCGTACGACGTTGTTTATGTTGTAGCGCATATCGTTAAGCGCATCGTTGTCGCCGCCAGCCGGCTGGGAATCCCAAAGTTCGGAGCCGATAACGTTTGTATCGTAACTGAAGACCGTAACAAAATCGACAAGCCTTCTGTATTTCTGCTTTGACATTCCGCGAACGTCAAGAAGCTGCTTGATATCGGTAAACGGCCGCGGGCGGGGCAGCGGAACGTCGTCATTGGTCAAGTCCCATCCCGCCGTGTTGGTCGTGTAATCCAAACTTACGCCGATAATTTGACCGCTCAAATCGAAATCGAGGTCGAAAGCGTAAAAGTGAGGCGTCAAGTTGGGGGCATCTGCTCTGCGGCTTGCGGGAGGATTGACGGTAGCGCCGGATGGATTCGGAGTGTATGCAGCTGGCAAAGTGGATAAGTCCGGATTCATAGCGCGAAGGATGTTCTTTGCCAGTTCGACGTCAACGCCGGGAAGCGAAGTGAGCATGGCGATGCTCTTATCCGCGTAATCCACCCAATCCGAAGCGTAATAATGCTGAAGGTTTTCCCCAAGCCAGACTTCGTTTACGCCGTTGCCGTTGAAATCCGTACCGTTTCCGGAGGCCGAAGTGGGAATAACCGTGTTTCTGTCAGGAAATAACGGATTATCCATCCATTTCCAAATTAGTTCGCCCGGCACTCCGTTTTCGTTGAAGTCGTCGGTCAGATTTCCGTCCCTATCAAAGTCGGTAAGCTCGTTTTCACGAGCCCATACTGGTACTTTTTTGCAGAATATATTCAGATTGAGTCGGCCTGCCTCGTCGGTTACAGAAACCTCCGCCTTTAGGCCGTCCGAACTCCCGAAATCGTTCGTAATCGGGTTGTACAAAGCCACGGTGCTCTGTGCCAGTTTACCTTTGTCGTCCGTGCCGTTCAAATTACCTAGTGTACCGGTAATGTCGGTATTCGCGGGAGGCGTTGCACCTGCATAATAGCCTGGCATGACCCATCTGTTCGGCGGGAAAATGCTTCCGTCGTCGGGATGGTATCCTTGCCAATTCTGGGCGTACATTAAACCCGAACCCGTGCCGTCGTCGTAAATAGCGGCGAATTGGTTGAAAAGATAAACCGGCTTGCCGCTTGCGCGGTTATAGGCGAAAGGATTGTTTTTGCCGAACCACGCCCAGTTTTCGGCGAGATAAGTCGGTTTGTGCCAATTTACGTATCTGAAATCGAGCTTATAGTTTCTGGGATTGTCCGGGCTGTAATGAGCGTTCGGATCCGCGGAACTGGTCGGCCCGATGAGTTTTCGGTCTTTGTACGGGCCGATGTAGTAGTCGTCGTCAGTGCCGTATATACCGTCCAAACCGGCACCGAGATTGGGAGCGCTGCCCGCGTTCCATCTTAAAATTCCGTTATCGTCGATGATAATCGCCCTGCCGGTGTGCTGGGGTAGGCTGCTTACAAAATAATCCGGCATGACTTGCCGCTCGATCAAAACGCTGACAGCGTTATTAACCGCGGCATCCGCCGCCATTCTGGTCTTGGTTTCTACTGCGAGGTTGTTGGCAGCAACCGTTTCTTGGCCTACCGTGGACAAAACAAGCGTGGTAAGGGGCAAAAGAAGCGAGATAAATACGATTACGGCGAGAAGAATATAGCCTTCGCGTGCGCTTTTGCCAGGTGAAAACACATTTTCACCGGTTAATCCTGCCAATTTCCGTTTTACAACACTCATAAGGCAACCTCTCAATCGAGCGCGCGGCTCAGATAGACCAGACGGAATTGTTATACCCACTCCTCCGAATTATCTACCGTAAAACGAAAAAAGGGGCAAAAACTGCCCCTTCCAAAATGTCCGAATGGACTACGGTCCATTCAGATAATTGTCGAGTTCCCAGTACTTTCCGAACGGTGAAATCGGACCGCCTTCGTCAATAGGGGAAACACCCTCCGGCGAAGTAACCGAACCGGCGGTAAAGTAGTTGTAGTCCGCTCGCCGAATTTGGAGAAGACGCGGGTCGTCCGGATAAATTATGGGGGTAAGCTTGTACGAAAGTTCCGGATAAACCATTCTCGAAACGACGATATCTTTGCCTTCGCCGATAAACAAGTCGCGGGCATTGGCCAAAGGTATTGTACGTCCGAAATCGGCGTAAGGCGTCGGGCTGTCAAGGTTGTAGTAAACCGGATTGCCGTTTGAATCCCGTCTCTGGCCGCTTGCCTGACGCCTTTCTTCGATGACGCTTTGAGGAGTCGCGATGACCGTTATGCGAATCGCCTCAAGGTAAGGCATCCACCACATCGGCACAGGATTGTCCGGCACCCCGTCACCGTCGGGAATTCCATCGGCGTTTCCGAAGTAAAGCCCCGGATGTCTTGCAAGAGGATAGCTGTTGTCGGTGCCGATTATGTCGCGAACATCGAAACTGAATTCGACGAAATCGCCTGAAGAAAGCCAACCTCTCAAATCCGGCGGCGCATTTTGCGGGTTGTCCGGGTCGGGCCGGTTATAGAAAACGTCAATGTTCCAAACGTTAAAATCCGCAACGCGCTGGCTTGCGGGGACGCTTAAATCCCTGTATATATCGTTGTAATTCCACGAACTGTACGAGTTATCGGCGACGTCAATCGGTACCAGCGTCCATCCGGCAAGTATGGGAGAGTCCGGTATGCCGTTGTCATTCGTGTCTTCCATCAAGGCTTCACCGGGATTGTCAGGATCTTCAAGCCAGAACGGCACCTTGTGGAAATACTCGAATTGCATTCTGGTTATATTCGAGGAAACCGGAACGGAAAAGTCTGCGAAAGATACGTTCGGATTGCCCTGAACACCGGGATTTGGATTTGACGCACCTTCCTGTGCATAGGGCTTTAGCTCCATCCGCATCGAATGGAATAGTACGCAATCTTCCTTGCGATTTCGGGCATAGTAACTTTCGGGAAAATTGACGTCCACCCCGCCGTACTGGCCGTTATTGAAAGAATCGGATAGATAGTAAATCATATTGCCGCTTGCGGGAATGGCGAGCCTGAATACGCTTGTAACGCTGGATACTCTTTGATTGTTGAATTCCACCAAATTCGGACTTGGGGAGGTTACGCTTCTGATCTCTCCGAATAAACCGAGCGAAAGGTTGTCCTTGTGCTTTGTTACAATTCGGTCACTCCACGCTTCCGAAATCTCTCTTCCGGCCGGATACCAGTGACGATTATTTTGTTCCCAGCCGACAACGTATCGGGCGTCAATTCCAAAACCGCCTTGAGATTCCAGCGCTGCGTCGTTGACGAAATTGTAATCTCTATCTTCCGAACGCGGAATTACATTTGCGGTTGCAACGTTTTCCGCAACATAGTCAAGAGTGTTTCTAGCGATGCCTTGCAGCTGCGACCTTGTTTCGCCGGCACGCAGCATTCTGAAACTCGACGACAAAACAGTCGCCAAAACAGTTATGACTATCGAAGAAATCGCAAGAACAATGAGCATTTCGAGGAGCGTGAAACCCCTCGCTGCTCCACCTGGTTCCGGTTTGCGCATAAAAATCACTCCCCGCATTACTTACGGCTGTAGTAAATCGCTCCGTCGAATAGGTTGTAAACCGCATCTTCAAAAGGCGTATCAACCCCGCGATTTCCGAAGCCGGGCAAACCCTCGTCGAGGAATTTTGCACGCTCTTCGGCATATTTATCTTCTCTGTTATCCCTGGAGCCGTACGCAAAGACCATGTAGCTGCTCACCAGAGTTCCCCACTTGTAAGCGTCGTTTCCCGGCGTATTGGGATCGTCGCTTATGGGAAATGGAGTCGTGGTTAGAATCGGCACGTACGCGAACGCTCCGGGCGAGAAAAACTTATCGTCGTTTTCCATTTTGTTCGTGCCGAACCTGTAGTATTCCTGGCCGAAATACGAGCCGGAATTTTCGCCTTGATACCTTACCCAGCCCGAATCGTTGGAAACGGGAAGCGATTGCGCACGGTTATTTTCGACAAGAATGTACGGCCTGAAGTTCAATATCGAATTCGCGAAATTCTGGGGATCGATGACAAGTCCCTGATAGCGGAAAATATTGTACATGGGTACAGATGCGCCAGCGCCTTTCTTGAACTGATTGGGGGGATAACCCGTTATCGAGCCATCCAGTACCAGCCGGTCGAACCAGCGTGGCGTATTGACGGGTCCGGTCGCGCTTCCAACATCCCTAACGCTCTTTATCGCGCCTAGGTTTACGGTTCCGCCAAGCACTCCGCTTGAAAATCTGGGAGCTGCGATGGATCCCTGTTGTGGCAGATTCGGAGGAGCTAGGTTGTTGCTGCCGCCTGTAACAAACGCCGGATCTCCAAGGCCATGCTCGGGAAATGGAGCCATAATGTCAACCGCGCTTCCCGGATATAAGCCGTTGTGGCTAGCTTGAAAATTCTCCAAAGCAAGTTCGAGAGATTGAACTTGAGCAACCGTGGCCTGTTCTTTCGCCTTGTCTCTTGCCTTTTGAACCTGCGGAACCATAACCGCGATTAGAATCGCGATGATTCCGATAACCACAAGCATTTCCACCAAAGTAAAGCCTTTCAAATTAGTCATACCATCACCCTCTTAAATCTATGCAGTCACTAAAGGGAGCATTAAAATTCGATTTTGCCGCCAGTCGAAGGATCGCGGCCTTCGGCGCCGATGCCTCCCGAAGCGTAAAAGAGAATCCCCGCTTCGAAAGTATCTTTGCGTCCGTTTCCGTTGAAATCGTCGCGAATTTGAACAGCACGCCTCGGCGGCCCGGCGACGTCGCTGTTTTCGTACGCCGAATACCACATTCCCGTATTCGGCAGGTTGCCATATATCCACAACTGGTAGCTGTCCACCAGGTCCAAACCGTAATATCCTCCGAGAAATGTCCCCGGCTGAGTTTGAATCTGGAAAAGCTCGATTTGATTCCTCAAGACGCCTTGAGGTTCTTGCCAAGTCGTTCCGTCCCACCGCGGGAAAAACGTAAAAACGAAATCGCCCGGCGAGACGAATACGCTGGGAGCCGGCTCGAATCTGTCATTCGGATTGCTCGACCAGCCCCAATTAATAGCCGCCGCTGGCCGTTTCAAGAACGGGTTTTGCGGATACTCGCCGCCCGGCATATAGCCGAGAGCAATTAGAGGATCCGAATAGTAATTGAAGTAGCGGGGTAGATCGCCGCCGATGCGCGGCTGACGAGTTTGAGTGACCGACATATCGAGCGTACCGTTGGAGTCAACCGCTTTAACTCCGCCGACGAGTCCCAATGGCATCCAATTCGGAACTTGGCTTACTTGATTGGGGGCGGGCATTGTATTGTTCTGATACCAAAGAATTCTGTACGGGTAAAAGCCGTTATGATCGACGCCGAACCTTTCAACGGACTCGTGAATCGTCCTGAAATTCGCAATGCACTGGGTTTCCTTTGCTTTTACACGCGCCCTTGTTACTTGCGGAAGACCAATGGAGACGAGCAAGCCGATAATGACTATCACCACGAGCAACTCGATAAGCGTAAATCCCGATTTTCTGGCATGTCTTAAGTTCATGAAAATCACCTATGGTGTAAGAATGATGACCGCTCCTGCGAACGCGTCATCCACGTCAACAAGGTTACCCGCCACTAGCTGGCCGAAATTTGTGGGAGCGTTTCCGGAACTGTCAATTTGTTCCGGCCGAAGGAATGTTGCGAGATTGGCTTCGAAAGCGTCAATTTTAAGGTCCTTGTTTATGTCGAATCCGCCGAGGCTCGGGTCGTAGAAGTTTGCGGAAAATCCTTTGCTGACCGATGTGTCCATTCTGCTGGCTCCCCATCCGATAAGGAGATAGCTTCTCGAATATTTATACATCTGAGCGCGTTGGGAATCCGAGAGATTTGACCAATTGGATTGCGAAAAATCCAAACCTTGGTTATTGACCGGACCGAGCGGAAGATAACTGAAATGTCCGCGTCCTTTGGAATCGTACAATGTCTTCATAGTATCGCCGCCGGATCTGTCCGTGAGCCTGTTCCAGTCTACCGATTGCTCGTCGAGATATTGAAACTGCCCATTTCCGGTATCCGGCACGTACCACATTAAATTAGTCATTTGCGAGCGCGTGCCGGCCGTGGCCGTAATAAACGGATTCGCCGGATAGTCCTTCAAATACGTGCCGACCAATAGATCAATATAGTTTGCCCTCGGAGTTCCATCGGCGAGATAAGCGGGCGGATTTTTGCCAATCCAGCTTTGAAAATCGTTTTCGCCGGCACCAGATTCGACGCCACCCAAAACGGCAGGAGCAACACCTGTCACAACGCCATTTGCGTCGATTTCCCAGTTCAAACCGGGATAAAACCTGTTATGGTCTATCGCGTATTGTTCGAGCGCGACTTGAATGTCGTGTACGTTCGCGGAAACTTGAGTGTTTTTCGCTTTGGTTTTGGCTCCGGCAAGATGCTTCAGCCCGATTCCCGCGAGAATCAGGATGATAACCATCACTACCAACAACTCTACAAGAGTAAATCCGATTCTTTTCATTTTCTACACCACCGAATTAGCAGACTAGCTGATTACAAATTTGTTGCTCAGCGTCACCCTGCTGTCGTTTATGGAAAGAGCGCTTCCGACATTGGTCGCCGAGAAAAAGAACGGCACCTGAACGTAGTTTAACTCCTCAAGCTGCAAATACCTTTCCGGAGCATTGGCGGGAAGCCAAAAAACGGTGACCCATCCCTGATAACCGAAGGAGCCATCCTTGCTGCGAACTTCGAATTTGTTTGCGGGGCCTTTTTGGGGCGGATACGGGTTATAAACCGTCACACCGCCGTCGAATGGGTCGTCGGGAAGAAGCCCGTCCCCATCGTCGTCCATCGGCTCGGGAACTACTTCCATAATTACCGTTCGGCGCCCGTAAATTTGATAAAGTTCTTCACGAGCTTGAGAGCCGGTTCTTGGTACGAAAATCGGTCCCGCTACATCTTGCCGGAAGCCGCCGGTGCCCACGAAAGGAGAATCGATTGCCGGATTTCGTCTGGCGTCGGTTAGAAGCACGCTTGACGAACCGGCCAAATTCGACGTGAAGCCGACCGGTTCGTACTCGAATTCGGGAGTCGATAGGTCGTAATGATTTACGCCCGGAGTGTTGTCGTAGCCTTGCGTGCGCGGGTCGTACGGGTTGAAGAAAACCGGAAGGGGATAGAAGTATTGATAGGTTCGATAGGGAGGTCCCGCATCGTAGTAGTAATTGTTGTTTACCATATCGAGCGGCCCGGCAAGACCCCAATACGAACCCGCCCCAGCGACGTTGCGAGGAGGCGAAATGATATTTGCCTTGTTCGGGGTGTTATTGGCGCGAATCATTCCGGCCGGAATTCGGCGAAGCTCCGCTATGCGCTCGTTTGCGAGTCCGACGGCGCGAGTCCTGATGCTTGCCTGCTCCACGTTGGCGAGCATTTTGCTGTAAAAATAAGCGAGAGGCAGAATCGCAATCACCAGAAGAGTGATTGCAACCAGCAACTCCATCAAAGAGAAACCTCCGCTTTTTCTAATCATTCCACTCATGGTGAAACCTTGCACATCCTTGAAGCAGGTTAGGGATTCAGATAATCCCGCTGATAGCCGTAATGCGGTATGTACCTTCCGAAGCCGCTTTGGGAATCGGCTTCGTCCAATCTCGGATCGCCGACGGGAATTCTGAATTGCCTGTCGTTTGGCGTGTACGATTCGATGTAATACTTGCCGGAAAGCGGCCAGTATGTATAAATGCGGCCGTTGCCTTCCCTGTTTGCAGCCGCATTATCTGCAACTATCGCGCTGGGTCCCGTGAATTCCACGACTTCGTCCGTGATCAAAAACACCGTGCGAAGCTCGGGTATTCCGGAGCGAAGCTGCAAATTGCCATGAACCAGCTCGCTGTCGTTCGGATTCGGATTTTGCGGATTGCCGGGGTCGGGAACGGGAAAATATTCCGGCGAAAATCCCCACTGATGCTGCATCATGCGGCCCTGAGGAGAAATGCCGATTATAAATTGCAAAAACTGAAAGTCTTGCCACTCTTCGATGCCGGTATTGCTGTTCCACCGGACTTGATACTTGCAGGTCGAAGGATTCATAAAGAATACGTGTTCAGGAAGCGTACGCTTGTAAATCATTACGTAATCGACAATCTGATCGTTCATTTTCGGATGGTCGATACCCTGGTCGTAAGTTTGCGCCTCAATGGTTCCGAAGCCAGCAGCAGCAACAGATTCGCTGGAGTAATCTGCGTTGTACAAAAGTATTTCCGCACGGGAAGCTTGGTTGAAAACCTTGCATCCCTGAATATCCTGACGGGTAAAAAAGTTGTAAGCCGAGTTTGGATTGTCAACGATGTTGGCCAGCGCAGTTTGAAAACCCGTTCCCGCATATCCACTTGCGCTTTGATAGGTGAGCGAGCTTGAGGGATTGCCGTAAAGTACAAAAGGATAAAAGACCTCGGGCACCGATTCCCTGTTGATATTCGAATCATCGCGGGCAAGCCCTCTGCCCCTTAGCAGTTCGTTGGTAAGCTCGTCGTTCAACGGATAAATAGGCTCCAGAGGAGTTTTATATCCGCCGACGAACTGCGCCATCCAAAGGTCTCCGAGATAATCTCTGTAAGTATAGGGGGATCCTTTCGGCTTTGCGAACTGGTCGCCGTCAACTCCGATTGCTCCCCATTCGGAAAACAAAAAGTCCGAAATATTCGCTGCCCCACGATTCGGCGGCGGACCTTGATGATATCTGGGACGCGCCTCCACCACGATATAGCCTTTGCAAGTGCGCTTGATTCCGGGATTATCGGGAGGTACCGCAATTCCGCTATCCCAAATTTCCGTTCCCGGAGCAACGGGCGCGAGCGAGTTAAAATCGAAAGGAGGAATAATCTGGTTGGGGTCGTAATCGTAAACAAAAGCAAGATAAATGTTGTTGCCCGTTTTGGCCGCCTGAGAGTGCGCCCACCTCAAGTCGTTGGCAAACGAATCGATAGATGCAATCAATTCGCGCTGAGGTTGCTGCCCGACGAAGCCTTTGACGGCGACCGCGAGCAGGATGGAGATTATGACAATCACCACCATCAACTCAACCAAACTGAAACCGAACTTAGACGAGACCATCACAGCCCCCGTACAGAATTGCACAAAAGCACAATATTCTACCCGCCATTCGGGCCAAAATAACAAAAATCGGCCCGAACAGGCAATGATACATAAATATATGCAATATTGCAAAAGGAAAAGTTTGTCCGGGCAGCCAATTTCAAGAAATAGTGGCCAATGAATGGCTCTCGACCAAATGGATCTTAGTAGCCAAAATATCTGAAGGCCAGAAGCGCGAGCAATACCACAGTGAAAATCAAGGTAACTTTTACGTCCGACTGCGCAAGATTTCTTGCATTCGGATGCCTAATTAGAACGTATCCCAAAAAAACTGCCGAGAGAAGCACAAGAGCGGGAATCGGAACGCCGGTAATCTGCGCCAAGATAAGGGCAAGCAATAAGCCGGCGAGCCCGATAGGAAAATATAGGAAAGCACCACCGCTCTTAATCCATTTTTCAAGGCCGATACCCACAAGGTTGTCTTCGATTCCAAATTTCAAAGCCGAGGAACATAAAAATGCCAACATCACGATATCCGCTGCTCCTATGAGGGGATAAAGACCTTCCTGTCCGGGAAAAGCTATTTTGAGCAGTAGAAAATCTCCGAAAGGCACTTTGCCCGTCATTCCTTGCTCGTAATATTTGGAAACTTCCTTCACTATTTCCTTTGTCGGTCCGCCTACGACACTGAAAAGGTCTGCTAGCGCCATAACGACGCAGACGGGAACCAATTCCGGCGCTCGTTTAAGCGGGATTGCAATTGCCGTTCCAACGAAAATGGCAAACACGGCTAGATTGACCGAAGATAAAATAGAAACTGCATCTCCCGCCTCGCCGCTTATGCGCGCGTATATAAAAAGTGCGACTTGAATCAAGCCGGTAGTGGCGATGGCGATTAATCTTGTTTTGCCGAAGGATTTGCCCGCTCCGCGCTCAAGCCTTATGAACCACGCGATAGGCTGGCAAAGAAATGCCAAATAAACTGAAGCCACGGCAAGTGAAATGACAAGTTGGGTGGCTCTCGGCCAGGCTGAAGCCACATTAATATTGGAGATGCAAAGTGAAAACAGCGTCCAAAACGCCAAAATTGCCAAAGGAATTAAGATTGTTATTGAGGTTAAGGCAAATTTCTGCATATTCCATATATTGTTTCTAATAATGCCCATCCAACCTAAAGTTCAATAACGGTGCCGCATTCGTAAGGATCCAAGACTGATACGTTCATATGCTTGTCCAAATGCCTTCCTTCGAAAACGTCTATTACGCGGCCCTCCGAATTGTTTTCCCTGCTAAGGTGGCCAAGTAGCAGGTGCTCCGGTAGCGACGCAAGCTGCTCGATTCCGCTTGCCGCTTGAACGTTAGACAGATGACCTTTCGCCCCGGTGATTCGTTTCTTCAAATGCGCCGGATAGCTACCGCCCCAGAGCAATTCCTCGTCGTGATTGGCTTCCCAAACCAGGAGGTCGCTTTCTTCAACATTTTCAAGCACTTCGTTCGTCCATTCCCCTAAATCGGTCGCAATCGATACTGCCTTGCCGCAAGCTTGCAGCCGGAAGCCGTATGTGGGCTCGGAATCGTGAGATAGCCTGAACGCGCTACAGCAAAAGCCGTTTAGGGCGAATTCGCCTTCCTTCATCGGAAAAAGGTCTCCACCGAAGTTTTGAACGTCTCGTTCGAGCGATTTCGGCCCATATACTTTAGGCGAGGATTTTCTAAGCATACTCCATAAGCCAGAAACGTGGTCGGTGTGGGTATGGCTGATTAGAATCGCTTCAACATCCTCGAGCGATTTGCCGAGCGTTGCCAGTCCGGCCGATAGTATTTTCGGAGAAACTCCGCAATCGACAAGAAAAAGATGACCGCCCGCATCAATGGCATGGGCATTTCCGCGACTTGACGACGCGATAGTCAGAAATCGTACTTTTCGGGACACGGCGGGATTATATCAAATTCTCCGGGAGTTTCCGGTTCAATTTTCGGACAAATGCCCGATTGGCTTACAATCCCCTTCGGCGCTTTCTTTATAATTCTACGATTCATCATAAGAGAATGTAAGCTTGTTATAACGAAAACCCCGGGGCCGAAGCCCCGGGGTTCCATCTTTAAACCATCGGCAATATCCGGAGAAATTCCGGGATTATCCGGCAGGTCTTACTGCCATCGAATCCAGAGTCGGTCCGTAATATTGAACGGAGCCGTCCGATTCAAAACCTATACGGATGTACAAAGTGGAGCTGTTTGCAGTAAATGTGGCTTCCTTCTTGCTCCAAGTTGCGCCGCCAAGACTACCGTTAAATCCGACGTAGTTCCATTGGCCAAAGTAGCCGGAGCCGTATATGTTTTCGCTTCCCATCCAGTTCCACGTGTTACCGTCGAAGCTGTAGCCCACCATCAAACCATCCCAAGTGGATTCCGAAGTGCCACCGGTGAAGAAATCGAGGGTGTATTGGGTGCCGTTGCTAACAGAAATGGGGCCGGTTGTCATCCTTCTCGCGCTCATATTTGGATATGGCTCAGGCGAAGTTGTGCAGTAGTAAGTGCCGCCCTGCGCGCTTGAAGGTCCATTTACTTTCGAACCGCTAACTACTATGAACGAAATCAGCTGACCGCCGTTATCCGTCCAGTTGTTCATACTTCCACTTTCGAAAGTTTCCTCCCAAATGGGCGGTTCCGGTGGCGGAGGTTCGTATAGGGACATAGAGTCGAGAGTCGGTCCATCGTAGTTGATAATGCTGTCCGCGGAGAATCCGATTCGAATGTAAATTTGGTTGCCTTGCCCGACAAGGTCAGCGCTTTTCTTGCTCCATGTCGCTCCTCCGAGACTCGCGCTTGTGTAGCCCGTGTATCCGAAGAAGTCGTGTCCCCAGAAGAAATTGCTTCCCGTCCAGTTCCATGTAGTACCGTTGAAGCTGTATCCGACCATCAGGCCGTCGTAATTTGTTTCGGAAGTGCCGCCAGTCCAGAAGTCGAGTTTGTAACTGGTGCCGTTCGAAATGTTGAAAGGACCGGTGGTCTTATATCTGTAACTGGAATTCGGATATAGCCTGGGGGAAGTTAGGCAATAGTAATTGCCTGCTTGAGGTCCAGTCGGGCCGCCTGTTGCCGGGCCGCTTTGAACGATGAAATCGACCATCGATCCTCCGCTGTCCGTCCAGTTGCTCAAATCTCCAGTTTCAAATCCCTCTTCCCAAATAATTCCCCGCTCGATTAAAATCTGCGGGAAATTTGTGCCTGCAAATGGCAACGGACCCGTCGGATCCGAAACTCTCGCGCGCGGGCGCACGAGTTTGTTCGGTTGTCCTACTGGAATTACCGAAGGCGGGAATTTGAAATTGGTTCGGTACCAACCGCCATCCTCGAACATTCCTGTCCAGCCGCCGTTCGTTCCTACCCAGTCGCTTCCGTCCCACCAGAAGGTGTTGC